>NZ_JAZDCW010000044.1:0-217 GCF_036323765.1 Streptomyces solitudinis | reverse complement strand
GTCTCCGACTCTACCAGACTTTCCTCCGGCCGTTTCCGGCCCGGATTCCCATCCGAATTCCCCTGTCGGCGGGGCCGCCTTCCGACGTGACCACCACTTTAGAACAACTCCCCCGGACACTCAAAATCGAGCACGACCCAGAATTCATTTCGGCACGCCGAAACAACCCCGAACCGGGAGACCTGCGAAGTAGTGGACGCCACCGGTGTGGCAGAAG
>NZ_JAZDCW010000043.1:0-222 GCF_036323765.1 Streptomyces solitudinis | reverse complement strand
ACCTGGACGTGGATTCTGATGGTGATGGGGTTCCGGACCGTGTGGAGGCGGGTGTTGATCCGGCGAATCCGGTTGATTCGGATGGTGATGGGGTTCCGGACTTCTTGGACACGGACTCTGATGGCGACGGGGTGCCGGATGTGAGGGAGGGTTCGGTCGACTCGGATGGTGATGGTACGCCGGACTATCTGGATCTGGATTCGGATGGTGATGGGGTTCCGG
>NZ_JAZDCW010000042.1:0-235 GCF_036323765.1 Streptomyces solitudinis | reverse complement strand
CCGGAACCCCATCACCATCCGAATCCAGATCCAGATAGTCCGGCGTACCATCACCATCCGAGTCCACCGAACCCTCCCTCACATCCGGCACCCCGTCGCCATCAGAGTCCGTGTCCAGGAAATCCGGAACCCCATCACCATCCGAATCAACCGGATTCGCCGGATCAACACCCGCCTCCACACGGTCCGGAACCCCATCACCATCCGAATCCAGATCCAGGAAGTCCGGCGTACC
>NZ_JAZDCW010000041.1:0-305 GCF_036323765.1 Streptomyces solitudinis | reverse complement strand
GCGGTGCTGCCGTCGTGGGACGTCATCCGCTCCGTCGTGGTCGGGTCGCCCCGGGTGGGGGCGTCACCGAAGTCCCCGCCGTCGTAGGCGGTCCGCTCGTCGGCGAGGACGTCCGTCGTCCGGTCCGGGGTGGCCGAGCAGCCGACCGCCACCTTCTCGCTGCGCGAGGGCACCTCGTACAGGTTCTTCGCGGGGTTGTCCGCGTACCAGAGGCGGGTGCAGGTGTCGTCCGCGGTGGTGGACAGGTCACCCAGGTCCTCCATCGCGGTCGCGCGGCCGGTGCGGACCGAGGTGTCGAAGGCCGT
>NZ_JAZDCW010000040.1:0-305 GCF_036323765.1 Streptomyces solitudinis | reverse complement strand
CCCTTGGTGCCGTCGTGCGCCGAGAGCCGCTCGGTCCTCGTCGCGTCACCGCGCGTGGGGGCGTCGCCGAAGCTGCCGCCGTCGTAGGACGTGCGCTCGTCGGCGATGACGTCCGTGGCGCGGTTGGCGGCGGCGGAGCAGTCGACGGAGACGGCCTCGCTGCGGGAGGGCAGGTCGAGGATGTTCTCGGCCGTGTTGTCCGCGTACCACAGCCGGGTGCACTTGTCGTCCGCGGTGGTGGACAGGTCGCCCAGGTCCTCGACGCGGACGGCCCGGCCGGTGCCGTTGGAGGCGTCGTAGACGGA
>NZ_JAZDCW010000039.1:0-307 GCF_036323765.1 Streptomyces solitudinis | reverse complement strand
AGGCCACCGAAGAAGAAATCACCCCCCACCTCACCGACCACGTCACCCTCGCCGCCCTCAACGCCGCCAACTCCCTCGTCATCTCCGGCGACAGCGACCAAGCCCACACCATCGCCGACCACTTCACCACCCTGGGCCGCAAAACCAAACAACTCACCGTCAGCCACGCCTTCCACTCCCCCCACATGGACGGCATGCTCGACGCCTTCCACCAGGCAGCCACCCACCTCACCTACCACCCACCCACCATCCCCATCATCTCCACCGTCACCGGAGCCCTCACCACCACCGAACTCACCGACCCGGA
>NZ_JAZDCW010000038.1:0-307 GCF_036323765.1 Streptomyces solitudinis | reverse complement strand
AGGCCACCGAAGAAGAAATCACCCCCCACCTCACCGACCGCGTCACCCTCGCCGCCCTCAACGCCGCCAACTCCCTCGTCATCTCCGGCGACAGCGACCAAGCCCACACCATCGCCGACCACTTCACCACCCTGGGCCGCAAAACCAAACAGCTCACCGTCAGCCACGCCTTCCACTCCCCCCACATGGACGGCATGCTCGACGACTTCCACCAGGCAGCCACCCACCTCACCTACCACCCACCCACCATCCCCATCATCTCCACCGTCACCGGCAACCCCGCCGCGGAAGAACTCACCAACCCCCG
>NZ_JAZDCW010000037.1:0-352 GCF_036323765.1 Streptomyces solitudinis | reverse complement strand
CACCTACCAGGTCACCGGCACCACCACCTACGACGCCTTCGGCCGCCCCACCTCCCAGACGGACGCCGTCGGCGCGACCACGACGACCGAGTACACCGACGTGAACGGCCTGATCTCGAAGACCGAGGTCACCAACGCGCTCGGGCACGTCACCACCACCGACTACGCCCCCGCCTGGGGCCAGTCCACCGGGCAGACCGACCCCAACGGCAAGCGCACCGACCTCGCCCACGACCCGCTCGGCCGCCTCGTCTCGGTGTGGATGCCGGACCGGGCCAGGAGCCAGACCCCGAGCATCAAGTACTCCTACACCGTCCGCAAGGACAAGCCCGTCGCCGTCAAGACCGAGAAG
>NZ_JAZDCW010000036.1:0-372 GCF_036323765.1 Streptomyces solitudinis | reverse complement strand
GCGTGCTCGACGAGGGTGATGAGCGCGCTCTTGGCGTCCCCGCGGTGCCGGGCGTCGGTGGTGATGATCGGGGTGTCCGGACCGATCTGCAACGCCTCACGCACCTCCTCCGGACCGTAGGGCTGGTGCCCGTCGAACCCGTTCAGCGCGATCACGAACGGCAGACCGCTGTTCTCGAAGTAGTCCACCGCCGGGAAGCAGTCCGCCAGCCGCCGGGTGTCCACCAGCACCACCGCGCCGATCGCCCCCCGCACCAGGTCGTCCCACATGAACCAGAACCGGTCCTGCCCCGGCGTCCCGAACAGGTACAGGATCAGGTCCTGGTCGAGCGTGATGCGGCCGAAGTCCATGGCCACGGTCGTGGTGGTCTTG
>NZ_JAZDCW010000035.1:0-383 GCF_036323765.1 Streptomyces solitudinis | reverse complement strand
GGATGGCGATCATGGCGCCCCCCTGGGGGAGGGCTTGCATGAGCTGGGCGCGGGCGGTGACCAGGGTGGCGGCGTCGCGGAGGGTGAGGATGCCTGCGGCGTGGGCGGCGGCGAGTTCGCCGATGGAGTGTCCGGCGAGGTAGTCGGGGCGCAGTCCCCAGTGTTCGAGGAGGCGGTAGAGGGCGGTTTCGACGGCGAAGAGGGCGGGCTGGGTGTTCTCGGTGCGGTCGAGTCCTTCCCCGGTGGTGATGGCGTGGCGGACGCCGGGGTCCAGGAGGTCGAGGGCGGCGTTGTAGGCGTCGGCGAAGACGGGGTATGCCTCGGCCAGTTCCTGGCCCATCCCGATCCGCTGACTCCCCTGACCCGTGAACAGGAACGCCGTC
>NZ_JAZDCW010000034.1:0-601 GCF_036323765.1 Streptomyces solitudinis | reverse complement strand
TCGAGCCGTTGCGGCGGCACCGGGCGACGGGGTTCGGTCTGGAGGCGAAGCGGCCGTTCACCGATGGTGTGGTGACGGGGTGGGGGACGGTGCACGGGCGGACGGTGTTCGTGTACGCGCATGACTTCCGGATTTTCGGTGGTGCGCTGGGTGAGGCGCACGCGGCGAAGATCCACAAGATCATGGACATGGCGATCGCGGCGGGTGCGCCGCTGGTGTCGCTGAACGACGGTGCGGGGGCGCGGATCCAGGAGGGTGTCTCGGCGCTGGCGGGGTATGGGGGGATCTTCCAGCGGAACACGCGGGCGTCGGGGGTGATTCCGCAGATCTCGGTGATGCTGGGGCCGTGTGCGGGGGGTGCGGCGTACTCTCCGGCGCTGACGGACTTCGTGTTCATGGTGCGGGAGACCTCGCAGATGTTCATCACGGGTCCGGACGTGGTCAAGACGGTGACGGGTGAGGACATCACCCAGAACGGTCTGGGCGGTGCGGACGTGCACGCGGGGACGTCGGGGGTGGCGCACTTCGCCTACGACGACGAGGAGACCTGTCTGGAGGAGGTCCGCTACCTCCTCACCCTCCTCCCGCAGAACAACCGCGA
>NZ_JAZDCW010000033.1:0-650 GCF_036323765.1 Streptomyces solitudinis | reverse complement strand
CGACGAGCCGCCACAGCTCGTCCGGCGAGGTGACCCCGCCGGGGTAGCGGCACGCCATCCCCACGATCGCCAGCGGCTCGTTGCCCCCGGCTCCGTCGGTGCCGCCGGTCACGGCCGGTGCCACCGCCTCCATGGCACCGCCGAACAGCTCGGTGTCCAGGTAGCGCGCGAGGGCCGTCGTGTTGGGGTAGTCGAAGATCAGCGTGGTGGGCAGCTTGAGCCCGGTCGCGGACTTGAGCTGGTTGCGCAGTTCGACGGCGGTGAGCGAGTCGAAGCCCATCTGCTGGAACGCCCGGTCGGCCTCGACGGCGGCCGGGTCGGAGTGGCCGAGCACCGCGGCCACCTGCGCCCGCACCAGCTCGGTGAGTCCTTCCACGCGTTCCGCCGGCGGCAGTCCGCCCAGCCGTGCCGTCACCGGCGAGGCGTCCTCGCCTCCGCCCGCGGCGGCCGTGCGGCGGCTGCGCCGGGCGGCCGGGACGAGGTCCCGCAGCAGCGGATGCGCCCGCTCGCCCTGGTTGCGCAGGACGGAGGTGTCCAGCGGGGTGACGGCGAGCAGCGGCTCCCCGCTGCCGACGGCGGTGTCGAAGAGAGCGAGGGCGTCCTCGGTGGGCAGGGGCCGCAGGCCCAGCCGCGCGACCCGGCGCAGGTCA
>NZ_JAZDCW010000032.1:0-710 GCF_036323765.1 Streptomyces solitudinis | reverse complement strand
GCCCGAACTCCGCTCCGAGCTGCAAGGCAGCATCCTGAACTGAGAAGCCGCTCCCCCCACATGAGCACCACAGTCCGTTTCGACGACCTCATGCCTCGCTCGGAGGAGCCATGACCACGCCGCCCGCCTCGTCAGACCCGTACGGTGAGATGGGGCATCACGCATCGTACGACGACGACGGCGACCAGCCGTTGGTGCGTCCGTACGCCATGACCGGCGGACGCACCCGGCCGCGCTACCAGCTCGCCATCGAGGCCCTGGTGAGCAGCAGTGCCGACCCGGCCCAGCTCCCCGGCCTGCTCCCCGAGCACCAGCGCATCTGCCACCTGTGCCGTGAGGTGAAGTCCGTCGCGGAGGTCTCCGCGCTCCTCGCCATCCCACTGGGTGTGGCCCGCATTCTCGTCGCCGACCTCGCCGAGGCCGGGATGGTGGCCATCCACCAGCCCGGCGGGAACAGCGAGCCCGGCGGTGCGCCAGATGTGACACTGCTCGAAAGGGTGCTCAGTGGACTTCGCAAGCTCTAGCTCCCCCATGGCGCCGGGCGGGATCCCGGCCCGCTCCACGACCTCCGCGAAGATCGTGGTGGCCGGTGGTTTCGGGGTGGGCAAGACGACCTTCGTGGGTGCCGTCTCGGAGATCAATCCGCTGCGTACCGAAGCGGTGATGACCTCCGCGTCGGCGGGTATCGACGACCTGACCCACACCGGTGG
>NZ_JAZDCW010000031.1:0-776 GCF_036323765.1 Streptomyces solitudinis | reverse complement strand
CCACCACCTCCGGCACCGCCACGTCGTACACCGACACCGGCCTGAACGCCTCCACCGCCTACTCCTACACCGTCCGCGCCATCGACGCAGCCGGCAACGCCTCGGCCGCCTCCAACACCGCGACCGCAACCACTCAAGCCGGCACCGGCGGCGGCAGCATCGACCCGACCAAGTGGTACCAGGTCATCAACACCGGCAGCGGCAAGTGCCTGGACGCCGACGGCGGCTCGACCGCCAACGGCACCAAGCTCCAGCAGTGGACCTGCCAGGCCGGCAACACCAACCAGCAGTGGCAGTTCCAGCCCACCACCAGCGGCAACTACAAGGTGATCAGCCGCAACTCCGCCACCCTCGCCTGGGACGTCGACGGCGGACCCGCCGCGACCGGCGACGGCGCCAAGGCCAGCCTGTGGACCTACGGCAACGGCACCAACCAGCAGTTCAAGCCCACCGCCCTCGGCAACAGCACCTACACCCTCACCGCACGCCACAGCGCCAAGTGCCTCGACATCACCGACCGCTCCACCGCCAACGGCGCCCGCGTCCAGCAGTGGACCTGCCACAACGGCCCGGCTCAGACCTACCGCCTCGCCCCCCAGTCCTGACACCACGTCCGCAGCCACACCCCCGCGGCAGTCCGCCCAGCCGCACCTCACCACCCGCCCGCCACCACCTGGCCGGCACCCGCACACGTGCTCCAGCAATCCTCAGCGGCTGCTGGAGCACGGCCGTGCACCGAACACCCAAACCCACACAAGAAAACCTAAAAAAACACC
>NZ_JAZDCW010000030.1:0-890 GCF_036323765.1 Streptomyces solitudinis | reverse complement strand
CCCGGACCTGCGGGCGGAACTACAGGGAAGTCTTCTCAACTAGCAGACAAGCGGTGCGCATCGTGTCGCCCGCCCCTTAAAGTGCGGGGACGCGGCGCGCCTGGCGCGTCTGGAACATCGGCGGCCCAGCAAGCCGGCAGTCGACAGGAGGAAACGTGACAACGCCCCAAGGCGGTCCGTACGGCAACGAACACCAGCCGCAGAGCGACCTGCCCTACCAGCGCTACAACTTCCCCTCGACGCCCAGCCACCGGCAGCAGCAGGGCGGCCGGCCGCCGCATGCCCCCCAGATGCCCTACGGACCGCCGGAACCCCGGGAACCGGCGCGGCAGCGTCCGGCCCAGGACAGCGACGGCCAGGGCAGGGACGCGGGGAGCGGGCAGCCGCACCCCCTCGTGCGCCCGTACGCGATGACCGGCGGACGCACCCGGCCGCGCTACCAGCTCGCCATCGAGGCCCTGGTGCACACGACGGCGGAGCCCGCGCGGCTCCAGGGCCAGCTCCCCGAACACCAGCGGATCTGCCGCCTGTGCTATGAGATCAAGTCGGTCGCCGAGGTCTCCGCACTGCTCTCCATCCCCCTCGGCGTCGCCCGGATTCTCGTCGCCGACCTCGCAGAGGCCGGGCTCGTCGCCATCCACCAGCCCGGCGGCGACGAGTCCGCCGGCGGACAGCCAGACGTGACACTGCTTGAAAGGGTGCTCAGTGGACTTCGCAAGCTCTAGCGGTGCCGCCCGCTCCACCACCTCCGCGAAGATCGTGGTGGCCGGTGGTTTCGGGGTGGGCAAGACGACCTTCGTGGGCGCCGTCTCGGAGATCAATCCACTGCGCACCGAAGCCGTGATGACATCGGCCTCTGCGGGAATCGACGACCTGACCCACACCGGTGA
>NZ_JAZDCW010000029.1:0-966 GCF_036323765.1 Streptomyces solitudinis | reverse complement strand
GTGTCGCTGAGGTCGCCGCTGATGGTGCTGGCCTGCTGCCACAGGCCCCAGGCGAGGCTGGTGGCGGGCTGGTTGTGGGCGGTGCGGTGGGCGGCGAGTGCGTCGAGCCAGGTGTTTCCGGCGGCGTAGTTGGCCTGTCCGGCGTTGCCGATGAGTCCGGCGATGGAGCTGTAGAGCACGAAGGCGTTGAGGTCCGCCTCGCGGGTGAGGTCGTGGAGGTTCCAGGCGGCGTCGATCTTGGGCCGCAGGACGGCGTCCAGACGCTCCGGGGTCAGGTCCGCCAGGACGGTGTCGTCGAGCACCCCGGCGGTGTGGACGACGGCGCTCAGCGGACGGTCCTCGGGTATCCGGTCGAGGACGGTGGCGAGCGCGTCGCGGTCGGCGGCGTCGCAGGCCGCCAGCGTGGCATCGGCGCCCAGCGCGCCGAGTTCGGCGGCCAGTTCGGTGGCGCCGGGGGCGTCGGGTCCGCGGCGGCTGAGGAGCAGCAGGTGCCGGGCGCCGTGGGTGGTGACGAGGTGGCGGGCCAGGACGGCGCCGAGGGTTCCGGTGGCGCCGGTGACGAGCACCGTGCCCTCGTCCCACCGCACCGGTGCCGTCTCCTCGGACTGCTGGGCCCGGACGAGCCGGGGCACGAGCAGCTTCCCCTCCCGCACGGCGATCTGCGGTTCGCCGTCCAGCGGCAGCCGGGTGTGGCTGGTGGTGGTGTCGAGGTCGGCGAGCACGATGCGGCCGGGGTTCTCGGTCTGCGCGGTGCGCAGGAGGCCCCAGACGCCGGCGTGGGTGAGGTCGGTGACGTCCTCGGCGCCGACGGCGACGGCGCCGCGGGTGGTGACCACCAGGGTCGTGTCGGTGAACCGCTCGTCGGCCAGGAACTCCTGGACCGTGCCCAGGACCCGGGCGGTCGCCTCCCGCGCGGCCTGCGGCCCGGCCCCGGCGGTGTCCGGCTCCAGCGCCAGCAGCACCGCC
>NZ_JAZDCW010000028.1:0-1011 GCF_036323765.1 Streptomyces solitudinis | reverse complement strand
TCACGAGCTGCCACAGCCCGTCGGGTGACGTGACCCCGCCGGGGTAGCGGCACGCCATCCCCACGATCGCGATGGGCTCCTGGGCCTTGCTCTCGACCTCACGCAGCCGCTTGCGGGCGTCACGGGCGTCGGCGATGGCCCGCTTGAGGTATTCCCGGAGTTCCTGCTCGTCAGCCACGTGGGTTCAGCTCCCCGAAAGTGTGTCTCTGTGGTCGTTGGTCGGCTTGGGCTGGGCCGTCAAGTGGGCGGGCTCAGTCGAGTTGGTCGATCAGGGCGAACAGCTCCTCGTCGCTGGCGGCGTCGAGGTCCTTCTCGTCGGACGTGCCGCCGTCGCCGGCGGCGCGCTGGGCGGCTTCCTCGGCGAGACCGGCCAGTTCGCGCAGCCGTCCGGCGATCTGCTGGGCGGCGGTGTCGCTGTCCGCCTGGACCGCGGCCTGGATCTGCTTCTCGATGCGGTCCAGACCGGTCAGCACCGGGGTGGCCGCCGACACCTCCTCCACGACGATCTGCTCGCGCAGGTATCCGGCGAGCACGCGGGGGTTGGGGTAGTCGAAGACGAGGGTGCTGGGCAGCTTGAGCCCGGTCGCGGACTTGAGCTGGTTGCGCAGTTCGACGGCGGTGAGCGAGTCGAAGCCCAGCTCGGAGAAGGGCCGTCCCGGCTCCACCGCGCCCGGGTCGGAGTGGCCGAGCACTCCGGCCACCTGCGCCCGCACCAGATCGGTGAGCAGCCGCTCCCGGTCGGGTGCGGACAGCGGCGCGAGCCGCTCCGCGAGGCCCGGTCCCTCCGAGGTGCCGGACCCGGCCACCGCAGTGCGGCGCCGTGCGGCGGGGGCCAGTTCCCGCAGCAGCGGCAGCAGCCCGCCGTTGTCGGCCTGGCGGCGCAGCGCCGAGGTGTCCAGCGGGGTGACGGCGTGGAGCGGCGCGCCGCTGCCGACGGCGGTGTCGAAGAGGGCGAGGGCGTCGTCGGTGGGCAGGGGCCGCAGGCCCAGCCGTCCCAGGCGGCGCAGGTCG
>NZ_JAZDCW010000027.1:0-1064 GCF_036323765.1 Streptomyces solitudinis | reverse complement strand
CCGCCTGGCGCTCCGTCCAGTTCCGGGAAGCCGCTGGTCGTGATGGTCTTCTCGGCTTTCGGGAACCTCCGGTTCAGGTAGGCGGCCGTCACGTCATCGCCCTGGGCCTGGGTGTGGAAGGTGGTGTCCGGGTAGATCCGGTCGATGCGCAGGGCGACCTCTCCGGGCTTCACGTCCGGCAGGCCGACCCCGTCGGCGCGGCCGTTTGCCACGGCGATCTTGCGCGGGATCACCGGCCAGCCTCCGAGCCGGTCGAGGGCGGCCAGGAACTCCGTGCGCTGCGGGGCGACGCCGATCGTGCCGGTGTCCTTGTCGTAGTGCTGCCACAGCATCTGGCGCGCGGCCGGGCTGTCCATCTGCCGGGCGAAGTCGTTCGGGAACGGGATGAAGTGCGAGAACGCCTGCACGCCGACGGGGATGGAAGCGCCGCGGTGCGGGCTGTCCCAGGAGAAGTACAGCGCGGTCCGATGGTCCGTCCGCTGCCGCTCCAGGTGGGCGAGTGCGTAGCGCGTGACCATGCCACCCATGCTGAAGCCGCCGACGGCCAGGGGCGCCTCGCCCCGCTGCTCGGCGATGGCGCGCATGATGGCGGCCTGCGCTGCCTGGGCGTTGTCCAGGATCGAGGCGCTACGCTCCTCGAAGCCGAGCAGGATCACGTCCCTGCCGCGTCGGCGCAGCCCGGTGATGAGCTGGAAGCCGCTCTCCAGCCCGTGGTAGAGCACGTCGAGCTTGCTGCGGCCGAGGTTGAAACCGTCGGCCAGGAGCACGGGCCGCGCCAGACCGCCGTGGTTGCCCTCGCCGGGGAAGACCCAGGCGAAGCCGTTCGGCAGGGACCACTCGTCGTGCTCCGGTACCTCGATCGGTCCGGCGGGTCCGGTGGTCAGCGGACCGCCGAGGGTGAACGTACCGACGTTGGGCTCAGTCGTCTCGGACATGGGCGTACTCCTTGCGGGAGGGGCGGGCGAGACGACGTCATCATGGCGGGCAGTCCGGAGACGTCCTCCTTCTGCGCTGTGGCGTTCATCAGATGTGATGGAGCGGAAGCGGGAAGTGTTTGGCGTGCC
>NZ_JAZDCW010000026.1:0-1164 GCF_036323765.1 Streptomyces solitudinis | reverse complement strand
GCAGTCGGAGGTCACCACGGCCGTCACCGCGGCCGCCCTCGCCCACCTCCAGGGCGTTCCGGTGACCTGGCCCGCGCTGCTGGGCGAGACGGCCGCACGGACCGCCGAGCTGCCGACCTACCCCTTCCAGCGGCAGCGCTACTGGCTCGACCCGGTCAGCGGTGCGGCGAACGCCGACGAGCTGGGGCTCAACGCCACCGACCACCCGCTGCTCGGCGCCGCGCTCCAGCTCGCCCACGACGAGCGGCAGGTGTTCACGAGCAGCCTGTCGCTGCGCAGCCACCCCTGGCTGGCCGACCACGCCCTGCACGGCACGGTGATCCTCCCCGGGACCGCGCAGGTCGAGCTGGCGGTCCGGGCGGGCGAGCAGGCCGGGTACCCCGACCTCGCGGAGCTGACGATGACGGCGCCGCTGGTGCTGCCCGAACGGGGCAGCGCGCAGGTGCAGGTGGTCGTCGCTGCGGACACGGGCGACGGCGACCGGCGCACGGTGCAGGTCTACTCGCGGGCCGACGAGGCGCAGCCGTGGACCCTGCACGCCGAGGGGCTGCTCATGCCCGAAGGCGGTGACGCGCCCCCGCAGGCCCCGGCCGCCTGGCCGCCCAGCGGGTTCGAGGAAGTGGCGCTGGACGGCACGTACGAGCGGCTGGCCGGACTGGGGTACGCCTACGGACCGGCCTTCCAGGGACTGCGCCGGGTCTGGCGGGACCCGGCCTCGGGCGACGTCTGCGCCGAGGTCGCGCTGCCGGAGGAGCTGCGGGCGGAGGCGGGCCGGTTCGTCCTGCACCCCGCGCTGCTGGACGCCGCCCTCCACCCGCTGCTGCCGGGCGTGACGGACGAGGAGCGGCCCGCGCTGGTGCCGTTCTCCTGGTCGGGTGTGAGCGTACGGGCGGCGGGCGCCACGTCGCTGCGGGTCCGGATCACCGCGGCCGGTCCCGAGACGGTCTCCCTGACGGTGGCCGACGGCACCGGTGCCCCCGTCGCCGAGGTCGAGTCGCTGCTGCTGCGCCCGCTGTCCGCGGACGCCGTCCGGCAGGCGGGCCGGGAGGGTCTGCTGCGGGTGGAGTGGTCCCCGCTGGCGGACGCCGCCGTGGGTGACACGGCGTGGGGTGTGCTGGACGAGGGCGGGCTGGACGCCCTGGCCGCGGGCGGCACGGTGCCGCA
>NZ_JAZDCW010000025.1:0-1329 GCF_036323765.1 Streptomyces solitudinis | reverse complement strand
CGCCATCGACCCGCAGCAGCGCCTCCTGCTGGAGACCGCCTGGGAGACGTTCGAGCGGGCCGGTGTCGGGCCCGCCACGCTGCGCGGCAGCCGGACCGGGGTGTTCACCGGCGTCATGTACAACGACTACGGCTCCCGGGCGAACCTGCCCCCGGCCGGCAACGAGGGGTACCTCTTCAGCGGCAGCGCGGGCAGCATCGCCTCCGGACGGCTCGCGTACACCTACGGGCTGGAGGGCCCGGCGGTGACGGTGGACACGGCCTGCTCCTCCTCGCTGGTCGCCCTGCACCTGGCCGCCACCGCGCTCCGCCGGGGCGAGTGCGACCTCGCCCTCGCGGGCGGGGCGACGGTGATGTCCACGCCCACGGCCTTCATCGAGTTCTCCCGGCTGCGCGGTCTGGCCGCCGACGGGCGCTGCAAGTCCTTCGCGGCCGGTGCGGACGGCACGGGCTGGTCGGAGGGCGTGGGCCTGCTGCTCGTCGAGCGGCTGTCGGACGCCCAGCGCAACGGCCACCACGTCCTGGCCGTCATCCGCGGCACCGCCGTCAACCAGGACGGCGCCTCCAACGGACTCACCGCGCCCAACGGCCCCTCCCAGGAACGCGTCATCCGGCAGGCGCTGGCCAGCGCCGGACTCACCCCCGCCGACGTGGACGCCGTCGAGGCGCACGGCACCGGCACCACCCTCGGCGACCCCATCGAGGCGCAGGCACTCCTGGCCACCTACGGACAGGAGCGTCCGGAGGACGACCCGCTGTACCTGGGGTCGCTCAAGTCGAACATCGGGCACAGCCAGGCGGCGGCCGGAGTCGGCGGCATCATCAAGATGATCCAGGCCATGCGGCACGGCACCCTCCCGCAGACCCTGCACGTCGACGAGCCCTCCCCGCACGTCGACTGGGAGGCCGGAGCCGTCCAGCTCCTCACCGAGGCCCGCGCCTGGCCCCAGCACGACCGCCCCCGCCGCGCCGGCGTCTCCTCCTTCGGGTTCGGCGGTACGAACGCCCACGTCGTGATCGAGCAGGCTCCGGTACTGGAGGACATCGACACGGCGTCCGAGGTGCCGTCGCCCGTGACGCCCTGGGTGCTGTCGGCCAGGAGCGAGACCGCGCTACGGGAGCAGGCGGACCGGCTGCTGGCCCACGTCGAGCACGCCACGCCGGACGTCGCGCAGGTGGCGGCCGCCCTCGCGGCCAACCGCTCCGTGCTGTCCGAGGGCGCCGTGCTCACGGCCGAGGACGGCACCGCCCTGGTGGACCAGCTCCGCGCCCTGGCCGCCGGTGAGTCCGCCCCCGGCCTCGTCCGGCACCGCGCGACCACGGACGGCAG
>NZ_JAZDCW010000024.1:0-1332 GCF_036323765.1 Streptomyces solitudinis | reverse complement strand
TTCCCCGGCTTCGGGCTCCCGAAGACGAGACCGGGTGCGCTCTCGCCGTCCACGAGCGCCCGCAGGCCCTCCAGGGCGGTGTGACGGCTGGTCCCCGTGACGGCGGCCCGGTGCTCGAAGCTGGTCCGCGCGGTGGCCAGCGTGTGGCCCACGTCCGTCAGTGAGAGACCGGGCTCCGCCTCCAGCAGGGCCAGCAGACGCCTGCCCTGCGCGGTGACGGCCTCCGGGCTCTTGCCCGACAGCAGCAGCGGCACCACCCCGTGCGTCTGCGGCGCGGCTTCCGCCTCCTGCGCGGCTGCCGTGTCCGGCGCCTCGACGATGACGTGGGCGTTCGTACCGCTGATGCCGAAGGAGGAGACGCCGGCGCGGCGGGGGCGGTCGTGCTGGGGCCAGGCGCGGGGCTCCGTCAGGAGGCGGACGGCTCCGGCCTCCCAGTCGACGTGCGGGGAGGGCTCGTCCACGTGCAGGGTCTGCGGAAGCGTCCCGTGCCGCATGGCCTGCACCATCTTGATGATGCCGCCGACTCCGGCCGCCGCCTGGCTGTGCCCGATGTTCGACTTGAGCGACCCCAGGTACAGCGGGCTGTCGTCGGGGCGCTCCTGTCCGTAGGTGGCCAGCAGCGCCTGCGCCTCGATGGGGTCGCCGAGCTTGGTGCCGGTGCCGTGCGCCTCGACGGCGTCCACGTCGGCCGGAGTGAGTCCGGCGCTGGCCAGCGCCTGCCGGATGACCCGCTCCTGGGACGGCCCGTTGGGCGCGGTGAGTCCGTTGGAGGCGCCGTCCTGGTTGACGGCCGTGCCGCGGATGACGGCCAGGACGTGGTGGCCGTTGCGCTGGGCGTCCGACAGCCGCTCCACGAGCAGCAGGCCCACACCCTCCGACCAGCCCGTGCCGTTGGCGGTGGAGGAGAACGCCTTGCAGCGCCCGTCCGGCGCGAGCCCGCGCTGCCGCGAGAACTCCACGAACGAGGTCGGAGTGGCCATCACCGTGACGCCGCCCGCCAGGGCGAGGTCGCACTCGCCGCTGCGCAGGGCGTTCGCGGCCAGGTGCAAGGCGACCAGCGAGGAGGAGCAGGCCGTGTCCACCGTCACCGCCGGGCCCTCGAAGCCCATGGTGTAGGAGAGGCGGCCGGAGGCCACACTTCCCGCCGTGCCGCTGGCGAGGTAGCCCTCCAGATCCTCCGGCGTGCGGTACGTCTTCGAACCGTAGTCGTGGTACATGACGCCGGTGAACACCCCGGTCCGGCTGCCGCGCAGGGCCGCCGGGACGATGCCCGCGTGCTCCAGCGTCTCCCAGGCGGTCTCCAGCAGGAGGCGCTGCTGCGGGTCGGTGGCC
>NZ_JAZDCW010000023.1:0-1725 GCF_036323765.1 Streptomyces solitudinis | reverse complement strand
TGGGTCGGTGAGGGTTTCTCCTTCGAGCCGGGTTTCATCGAGCGGCGTTACAGGCCGTGTGCGGATGACGGGCACGAGGACTCGGCTGAGCAGTGCTGGGCGTTCGACAACGCCACGATCATGCTTGACGGTGCTTCGGGTGAGCTGATCAGGGATGACGACACCGGCGAGTGGCACCTCACTGGTGAGAACGGTGCCCGGATCGAGAAGCTGACCGGTGCGGTGAACGGTGACGACAACGGTGAGCACTGGCGGGTGACCACTGCCGACGGTACCGAGTACTACTTCGGATTGAACCGGCGTCCTGGCTGGTCCTCGGGGGAGGAGCAGACCCACTCGGTGTGGACGGCGCCGGTCTTCGGTGACGATGCGGGGGAGCCGTGTTACGACGCCGCCTTCGCGCAGGCGCACTGCCAGCAGGCGTGGCGGTGGAACCTGGACTACGTGAAGGACACGCACGGCAACGTGATGTCCTACCTGTACGGCAAGGAGACCAACCACTACGCGCTGAACGGCAGGACCGACGTCGCCGGCACGGCCTACACCCGCGGCGGTTACCTCAGGCGCGTGGACTACGGCCAGCGCCACGGGAAGGTCTTCGAGGCGAAGGCCCCGGCGCGGGTGGTCTTCCACACCGCCGAACGTTGCCTGCCCACGGAGGACTTCGACTGCGCGGCGGGGAAGTTCTCCGAGGACCATGCCCGGCACTGGCCGGACACGCCCGTGGACCGGTACTGCAAGGCGGGCACGAAGTGTGATGCCAGCCAGTCGGCGGCCACCTTCTGGACCCGCAAGCGGCTCACCGGCGTCACCACCCAGATGCACACCGGTGGCGGTTCCTACGCCGGTGTCGACGCGTGGCGGTTCACGCACCTGTTCACCGACAACGGTGACGACTCCAAGACGCTGTGGCTGTCGAGGATCGACCACGAGGGCCGTGTCGGGGGCACCGCCAAGCTGCCCTCCCTCGACCTCCAGGGCGAACAGCTGGTCAACCGGGTGGACGAGGACGGTGACAACCTCGCGCCCTTCCACCGCTTCCGTCTCAGTTCCGTGCTGACGGAGACCGGTGCCCAGCTCGATGTCAACTACGCGCCCGCCGAGTGCACCGCCGGCGCGCTGCCCGAGCCCGGTGAGCAGACCCGGCGCTGCTACCCGGTCAAGTGGACGCCGCCGGGCAGTATCGACCCGGTCACCGACTGGTTCCACAAGTACGTCGTCGCCGAGATCGTGCAGACCGACCGCACCGGCGGCGGTGAGGACCTGGTCACCCGCTATGACTACCGGGGCCCGGCGGGCTGGCGGCACGGGGAGAAGGACGGCATCACCGACGAGGAGATGCTGACCTGGGACCAGTGGCAGGGCTACGGCAAGGTCACCGTCACCAGCGGCGACGGCCAGACCATGCCCACCCGCGTCGACTACACCTACCTCCAGGGCCTGCACGGCGACAAGAAGCCCGGCGGCGGCACCCGCACCGAGACCGTCACCGACTCCACCGGCAAGGCCTACACCGGGTACAAGGAGTACACCGGCTTCGAACTGGAGACGGTCACCTACGACGGCGACGAGATCGTCTCCAAGGTGATCTCCGAGCCCTGGAAGCACGTCACCGCCACCCAGACCAAGCCGTGGAAGACGACCAGGGCGACCCTCGTCAAACCACGCGTCACCCGCGGCTACACCGCCCTGACGGACGGCACCTGGCGCGAGACGAAGTCCACC
>NZ_JAZDCW010000022.1:0-3831 GCF_036323765.1 Streptomyces solitudinis | reverse complement strand
GCTCCTGGCCAGGCTCCGCTGACGTGAGCGACCCGGGGGCGGTGCTGTGTGGTTGACCACACAGCACCGCCCCCGGCATCGTCAGGATTCATAACGTTTCGACAGACAAATGCACCTGTGCCGACCACGGGCGGCGAGCGGCCCGCTTCACTCAGCGCACGTCGCACCTGTCTTTTGCCGCCAAGTGGCCGCAATGCCCGAATTTCCGGTGAGCGAGCCGATCACTGGTCTGCCGTTCAAGTGTTTGGAAAGCACCCTCCCGACGTGCTGCAATGCGCTGAACTCAGCAGTAGTCGCGGCACATCGAGCCTGAAGGTGCCGACGCCGAGAGGTTTGGTCGAGTGAGGCGTAGGAAGACGGCATCCCCGCCGCCACAGTCGCGCGGCAACTTCACGCCGCCGCGCACTGCGGCCGCCCCGACGGGAACCGCCGAACCGTCCGCTGACCCCGCGGGGTCCGGCAACAGCAGCAGGTTCGCCGTCCGCAACTGGCGGGTGGCGACGCGGCTGAACGCCATCCTGCTCATCCCCGTGCTCGTCGCGCTGCTCTTCGGCGGATTCCGGGTGAGCGCTTCGGTCGACACCCTGAACGAGGCCCAGGACGCCGAGGCCACGGCCCGTCTGGTGCAGGCGGCGACCGCCTACGGCCACGCCCTGCTGGACGAGCGCGACCGCACGGCCGAACCGCTGCTCAGCGGCGACCAGGACGCGCCCGAGGTGGCCGAGGCCCGCCGCGCCACCGACGCCGCCCAGGCCGCGTTCGACCAGGCGGCCGAGGAGGCCCCGAAGACGGCCACCCTGGAGCGCCGGATGACCGCGGTGCGCGAGGTGGAGTCGAAGCTCGGCCCGCTGCGCCAGGCCGCCTACACCGAGGCCCTGGACGGCGTGCAGACGGAGCTGGCCTACATCGAGGTGCAGCACCCGCTGATGAACCTCGCCAACGAACTGACCCTCGGCAGCGGCAACATCACCGCCTACGGCCGTACCGTCTACGCGATCTCGCTGTCCAAGGCGGCGGCCTCGCTCACCCGTGCCGTCGGCACCCACCTGCTGGTCGCGCCGGGCCCGGGGGACGAGGCGAAGGAGCAGCAGCTCCTCGCCTTCTCGTCGTACAACTACCTGGAGAAGATCGCCCTCACCGAGTACCGCAACGCCGGTACCGAGGAGGACGTGCAGCGCCTGACCTCCGAGCTGCGCACCGCGCAGGAGGAGGGGGCACAGGCCGCCGAGGAGGCGCAGGCGCAGGCCGAGGCCGCGGGCCGCTCCTTCGTCGCGCCGCCGCCGCTGGAGGAGATGGTCCAGCGCATCAGCTCCGGCGCCTCCGTCGAGACGCTCGCCGGGCAGGGCGTCACCGCCGAGAGCTGGTTCCAGGCGGCCACCGCCAAGTTCGACGTGTACCGCACGATCGAGCAGGACCTCGTCGACCGCGCCGTGGAGGAGGCCGGGCAGATCGCGGCCGACGCCGGGCAGGAGGCGATCGTCAACTCCGTCATCGTGCTCGCCGCCCTGCTCATCGCCTTCGTCATCGCGGCGCTCATGGCCCGCACGATGAGCAAGAGCATGCACAGCCTGCGCAACGCCGCCTTCGACGTGGCCGAGCAGCGGCTGCCGATGCTGGTCGACCAGCTCTCGCGCACCGACCCGGGCCGGGTCGACACCGAGGTCAAGCCGATCCCGATCGACAGCCAGGACGAGATCGGCGAGGTCGCCCGCGCCTTCGACCAGGTGCACCGCGAGGCCGTCCGGCTCGCCGCCGAGCAGGCCATGCTGCGGGGCAACGTCAACGCGATCTTCACCAACCTCTCCAGCCGCAACCAGGGCCTCATCGAGCGCCAGCTCGGCCTGATCACCGACCTGGAGAACAACGAGGCCGACCCGGACCAGCTGGAGAGCCTGTTCAAGCTGGACCACCTCGCCACCCGCATGCGGCGCAACGGTGAGAACCTGCTCGTCCTCGCGGGCGAGGAGCCCGGCCGCCGCTGGAACCAGCCGGTGCCGCTCGTGGACGTCCTGCGCGCCGCGGCCTCCGAGGTGGAGCAGTACGAGCGCGTCGAGATCAGCGGCGTGCCGGAGAGCGACATCCACGGCTCCGTCGTCACCGACCTCGTGCACCTGCTGGCCGAGCTGCTGGAGAACGCCACCTCCTTCTCGTCCCCGCAGACGAAGGTCAAGGTCACCGCCACGCGGCTGCCCGACGGGCGGGTGATGACCGAGATCCACGACAAGGGCATCGGGCTGACCGCAGAGGACTTCGCGGACATCAACCACAAGCTCGCCAACCCGCCGACCGTCGACGCCGCCATCTCCCAGCGCATGGGCCTGTACGTGGTCGGGCGGCTCGCCGACCGGCACGGCATCCGCGTCCAGCTCCGCCCCTCGGGCGAGCAGGCGGGCACCACCTCGCTGGTCATGCTGCCGGAGGCCATCACGCACGGCGGCGGCGGCGAGGAGCTGGTGGAAGAGGACTTCACCGTCTCGCGGATCATGCCGGAGGCCGCCGGGTCCGCGGCGCAGGCGGCCGTCGACAGCCGCCGCACCGCCGCCGAGCTGGGCTTCGACGACCGCCGCTACGGCTCGGTGGACATACCCGACGACCTCTCCGCGCTCCAGGACGGGCCGGGCGGCGGGCCGCAGCCGGCCGGGACGGGCGGGAGCGAACCCTACGCGGCGCAGCAGTACGGCCAGGAGCAGTACGGCCAGGACCAGCAGCCGGGCCAGGACCAGTACGGCCAGGGCGACCCGTACGCGGCCCCCGGCGGCGGACAGCCGTACGGCACCGGATACGACGCGGGGCAGCCCGGCGGCTACGCCGAGCCGGGGCACCAGGACGCCGAGCGGTACGACGGCCTCCCCCGGCACGAGGGTGTCCCGCAGTACGACACGTACGACCAGCACGGCGCCGGTTACCAGGAGGAGACCGGCTACCGGCAGGAGGACGGCTACGGTCCGGCCGGGCCCGCCGCGCCGCAGGGCGAACCGGCCCAAGGCGGTTCCGGCGGGGCGTTCGGCGGCGACGGCTTCCCCCAGCAGGGCCACGGCCAGGAGCCCCCGGGCACCGGCGCCGGGCTGCCGCGCCGGGAGAAGCACACGGGCCCGTCCGACCAGTCCTCCGAGACGCAGGAGACCCAGGCGCTCCCGCAGGTCCCGCAGCAGCCGACGGCGCAGGACGCGTCCTGGCGCGAGCAGCAGGGCCTCCCGGGCCGGGACCTGCCCCGCCGGGACGTCTCCCAGCCGGGCGTGCCCCCGCAGGGCGGGTACGGGCAGGACGGCGTGTCCGCCACCGGCGCCGGGGACGCCCCGCAGGCCGACGGCTCCGGCTGGCGCTCGGCCAACGACGACCGCTGGGAGCGCGCGGAGCGGCTGCGCGCCCCCCAGGCCGGCGGCATCACGTCCTCCGGCCTGCCCCGCAGGGTGCCGAGGGCCAACCTCGTGGAGGGCACGGCCGAGCAGTCCGAGCACCCGGGCCCCCAGATCTCCCGGGCACCGGAGGACGTACGCGGCAGGCTGAGCAACCTGCACCGCGGCGTGCGCCGGGGCCGCGGGGCCGCACCCGGAAACCAGCGAAACGACCGACCGGGCCAGAACCCCGGCAGCACCTACGAGCAGGAGCGTTAGTGTGAGCCCGATGAGCCAGGCGGCGCAGAACCTGAACTGGTTGATCACCAACTTCGTCCAGAACACCCCGGGCGTCTCGCACACGGTCGTCGTGTCCGCGGACGGCCTCCTGCTGGCGATGTCCGACGGCTTCCCGCGTGATCGTGCCGATCAGCTGGCGGCGGTGGCTTCGGGGCTGACGTCGCTGACGCAGGGTGCTTCGCGGATCTTCGAGGGC
>NZ_JAZDCW010000021.1:0-5315 GCF_036323765.1 Streptomyces solitudinis | reverse complement strand
TTGTTCGGCGGCGTCCTACTCTCCCACACACTCCCGCATGCAGTACCATCGGCGCTGAAAGGCTTAGCTTCCGGGTTCGAAATGTAACCGGGCGTTCCCCTAACGCTATAACCACCGAAACCCCATCACCACCCCCACCAAGGAGGGCGGAAACCTGACAAGGTCAGCGAACAAGCACTCTATTCACATATAGACCAGCTCAACCAGAAGACCATTTGCTGTCTGGGAGCTACACAGTGGACGCAAGCAACTACGGACAAGCCCTCGGCCTATTAGTACCGGTCAACTCCAGCCATTACTGACCTTCCATCTCCGGCCTATCAACCCGGTCGTCTACCGGGAGCCTTACCCCATCAAGTGGGAGGGAGCCCTCATCTCGAAGCAGGCTTCCCGCTTAGATGCTTTCAGCGGTTATCCTTTCCGAACGTAGCCAACCAGCCATGCCCTTGGCAGAACAACTGGCACACCAGAGGTCCGTCCGTCCCGGTCCTCTCGTACTAGGGACAGCCCTTCTCAAGACTCCTACGCGCACAGCGGATAGGGACCGAACTGTCTCACGACGTTCTAAACCCAGCTCGCGTACCGCTTTAATGGGCGAACAGCCCAACCCTTGGGACCGACTCCAGCCCCAGGATGCGACGAGCCGACATCGAGGTGCCAAACCATCCCGTCGATATGGACTCTTGGGGAAGATCAGCCTGTTATCCCCGGGGTACCTTTTATCCGTTGAGCGACGGCGCTTCCACAAGCCACCGCCGGATCACTAGTCCCGACTTTCGTCCCTGCTCGACCCGTCAGTCTCACAGTCAAGCTCCCTTGTGCACTTACACTCACCACCTGATTACCAACCAGGCTGAGGGAACCTTTGGGCGCCTCCGTTACCCTTTAGGAGGCAACCGCCCCAGTTAAACTACCCACCAGACACTGTCCCTGATCCGGATCACGGACCCAGGTTAGACATCCAGCACGACCAGAGTGGTATTTCAACAACGACTCCCCGACCACTAGCGTGACCGGCTCACAGTCTCCCACCTATCCTACACAAGCCGAACCGAACACCAATATCAAGCTATAGTAAAGGTCCCGGGGTCTTTCCGTCCTGCTGCGCGAAACGAGCATCTTTACTCGTACTGCAATTTCACCGGGCCTATGGTTGAGACAGTCAAGAAGTCGTTACGCCATTCGTGCAGGTCGGAACTTACCCGACAAGGAATTTCGCTACCTTAGGATGGTTATAGTTACCACCGCCGTTTACTGGCGCTTAAGTTCTCAGCCTCGCCCCGTCGAAACAGAGCTAACCGGTCCCCTTAACGTTCCAGCACCGGGCAGGCGTCAGTCCGTATACATCGCCTTACGGCTTCGCACGGACCTGTGTTTTTAGTAAACAGTCGCTTCTCGCTGGTCTCTGCGGCCACCCCCAGCTCAAGGCGCAAAGCCCATCACCAGAAGAGGCCCCCCTTCTCCCGAAGTTACGGGGGCATTTTGCCGAGTTCCTTAACCATAGTTCACCCGAACGCCTCGGTATTCTCTACCAGACCACCTGAGTCGGTTTAGGGTACGGGCCACCATGAAACTCGCTAGAGGCTTTTCTCGACAGCATAGGATCATCCACTTCACCACAACGGCTCGGCATCAGGTCTCACCCCACACGAGAGACGGATTTACCTACCTCTCGGGCTACACCCTTACCCCGGGACAACCACCGCCCGGGATGGACTACCTTCCTGCGTCACCCCATCACTCACCTACTACCCCCTCGGGTCAGCGGCTCCACCACACCCATGCTGTCCAAAGAACAACACAGGGGGCTTCACGGCCTTAGCATCAGAAGATTCAGTGTTGGACGCTTCACAGCGGGTACCGGAATATCAACCGGTTATCCATCGACTACGCCTGTCGGCCTCGCCTTAGGACCCGACTTACCCTGGGCAGATCAGCTTGACCCAGGAACCCTTAGTCAATCGGCGCAAGAGTTTCCCACTCTTGTATCGCTACTCATGCCTGCATTCTCACTCGTGAACCGTCCACAACTACCTTACAGTGCTGCTTCACCCGGCACACGACGCTCCCCTACCCACCCACACACCCATTAAGGCTACTTGTGTGAGTGACACGACTTCGGCGGTGTACTTGAGCCCCGCTACATTATCGGCGCGGAATCACTTGACCAGTGAGCTATTACGCACTCTTTCAAGGATGGCTGCTTCTAAGCCAACCTCCTGGTTGTCTCTGCGACTCCACATCCTTTCCCACTTAGCACACGCTTAGGGGCCTTAGTCGATGCTCTGGGCTGTTTCCCTCTCGACCATGGAGCTTATCCCCCACAGTCTCACTGCCGCGCTCTCACTTACCGGCATTCGGAGTTTGGCTAAGGTCAGTAACCCGGTAAGGCCCATCGCCTATCCAGTGCTCTACCTCCGGCAAGAAACACACGACGCTGCACCTAAATGCATTTCGGGGAGAACCAGCTATCACGGAGTTTGATTGGCCTTTCACCCCTAACCACAGGTCATCCCCCAGGTTTTCAACCCTGGTGGGTTCGGGCCTCCACGACCTCTTACAGCCGCTTCACCCTGCCCATGGCTAGATCACTCCGCTTCGGGTCTAGGGCACGCTACTCAACGCCCTCTTCGGACTCGCTTTCGCTACGGCTCCCCCACACGGGTTAACCTCGCAACATACCGCAAACTCGCAGGCTCATTCTTCAAAAGGCACGCAGTCACGACCGCGCATGCAAGCACACACGGCGACGCTCCCACGGCTTGTAGGCACACGGTTTCAGGTACTATTTCACTCCGCTCCCGCGGTACTTTTCACCATTCCCTCACGGTACTATCCACTATCGGTCACCAGGGAATATTTAGGCTTAACGGGTGGTCCCGCCAGATTCACACAGGATTTCTCGGGCCCCATGCTACTTGGGTGATCCTCAAACGAGTTGCTGACGTTTCAGCTACGGGGGTCTTACCCTCTACGCCGGGCCTTTCGCATGCCCTTCGCCTACACCAGCAATTTTTTACTCGCCGACCAGCCGGCAGACCGGTCAAGAGAACTCCCACAACCCCGCACACGCAACCCCTGCCGGGTATCACACGCCTGCGGTTTAGCCTCATCCGGTTTCGCTCGCCACTACTCCCGGAATCACTGTTGTTTTCTCTTCCTGCGGGTACTGAGATGTTTCACTTCCCCGCGTTCCCTCCACACTGCCTATGCGTTCAGCAGCGGGTGACAGCCCATGACGACTGCCGGGTTTCCCCATTCGGACACCCCCGGATCACAGCTCGGTTGACAGCTCCCCGGGGCCTATCGCGGCCTCCCACGTCCTTCATCGGTTCCTGGTGCCAAGGCATCCACCGTGCGCCCTTAAAAACTTGGCCACAGATGCTCGCGTCCACTGTGCAGTTCTCAAACAACAACCAGCCACCCACCACCCCACCACAACAGGCGAGTTCACTGGGACCGGCAACCCAAGGACACCAGCCACACGGCCGCACCCTCAGACACCCAACAGCACACCCCACCAGCCCCATCCGGCCACCCCCGCTTTCCACACCCCCCGCAAAACGAGGAGCCGTACTCACAGCAAGCAACCCGACCAGACCGGTCGAATAGTCAACGTTCCACCCATGAGCAACCACTCCGGGACACTCGCCCGAAGCTGGCTATATGCTCCTTAGAAAGGAGGTGATCCAGCCGCACCTTCCGGTACGGCTACCTTGTTACGACTTCGTCCCAATCGCCAGTCCCACCTTCGACGACTCCCTCCCTTACGGGTTAGGCCGCCGGCTTCGGGTGTTACCGACTTTCGTGACGTGACGGGCGGTGTGTACAAGGCCCGGGAACGTATTCACCGCAGCAATGCTGATCTGCGATTACTAGCGACTCCGACTTCATGGGGTCGAGTTGCAGACCCCAATCCGAACTGAGACCGGCTTTTTGAGATTCGCTCCACCTCACGGCATCGCAACTCATTGTACCGGCCATTGTAGCACGTGTGCAGCCCAAGACATAAGGGGCATGATGACTTGACGTCGTCCCCACCTTCCTCCGAGTTGACCCCGGCAGTTTCCTGTGAGTCCCCATCACCCCGAAAGGCATGCTGGCAACACAGAACAAGGGTTGCGCTCGTTGCGGGACTTAACCCAACATCTCACGACACGAGCTGACGACAGCCATGCACCACCTGTACACCGACCACAAGGGGGACCGTGTCTCCACGGTTTTCCGGTGTATGTCAAGCCTTGGTAAGGTTCTTCGCGTTGCGTCGAATTAAGCCACATGCTCCGCCGCTTGTGCGGGCCCCCGTCAATTCCTTTGAGTTTTAGCCTTGCGGCCGTACTCCCCAGGCGGGGAACTTAATGCGTTAGCTGCGGCACGGACGACGTGGAATGTCGCCCACACCTAGTTCCCAACGTTTACGGCGTGGACTACCAGGGTATCTAATCCTGTTCGCTCCCCACGCTTTCGCTCCTCAGCGTCAGTATCGGCCCAGAGATCCGCCTTCGCCACCGGTGTTCCTCCTGATATCTGCGCATTTCACCGCTACACCAGGAATTCCGATCTCCCCTACCGAACTCTAGCCTGCCCGTATCGAATGCAGACCCGGAGTTAAGCCCCGGGCTTTCACATCCGACGTGACAGGCCGCCTACGAGCTCTTTACGCCCAATAATTCCGGACAACGCTCGCACCCTACGTATTACCGCGGCTGCTGGCACGTAGTTAGCCGGTGCTTCTTCTGCAGGTACCGTCACTTGCGCTTCTTCCCTGCTGAAAGAGGTTTACAACCCGAAGGCCGTCATCCCTCACGCGGCGTCGCTGCATCAGGCTTCCGCCCATTGTGCAATATTCCCCACTGCTGCCTCCCGTAGGAGTCTGGGCCGTGTCTCAGTCCCAGTGTGGCCGGTCGCCCTCTCAGGCCGGCTACCCGTCGTCGCCTTGGTAGGCCATCACCCCACCAACAAGCTGATAGGCCGCGGGCTCATCCTGCACCGCCGGAGCTTTCCACACATCGGAGATGCCTCCATGTGTCGTATCCGGTATTAGACCCCGTTTCCAGGGCTTGTCCCAGAGTGCAGGGCAGATTGCCCACGTGTTACTCACCCGTTCGCCACTAATCCACCACCGAAGCGGCTTCATCGTTCGACTTGCATGTGTTAAGCACGCCGCCAGCGTTCGTCCTGAGCCAGGATCAAACTCTCCGTGAATGCTTGAACCAAGCACACACAGTGAGAGCGGCACCACCGGGAGGAATAATCCCGGCCGGTGCACAGCGTCCTCGCTGTTGTGTATCTCAAAGAAACCTCACCCCACCCGG
>NZ_JAZDCW010000020.1:0-5508 GCF_036323765.1 Streptomyces solitudinis | reverse complement strand
GAACCCGCCGACGGTCGCCACCGAGGACCCCGCCGACCGCCGCGGGGACGCGCTGCTCGACCTCGTCCCCGCCGACGGCAACCGCCCGTACGACATGCGCAAGGTGATCGAGGAACTCGTCGACGACGGCGACTTCCTGGAGGTCCACGAGCGCTGGGCGGAGAACGTCATCTGCACGCTGGCCCGGCTGGACGGCCAGGTGGTGGGCATCGTCGCCAACCAGCCGCAGACGCTCGCCGGGGTGCTGGACATCCACTCCTCGGAGAAGGCCGCCCGCTTCGTGCAGATGTGCGACGCCTTCAACATCCCGATCGTCACCCTGCTGGACGTGCCCGGCTTCCTGCCGGGGGTGGACCAGGAGCACGGCGGGATCATCCGGCACGGGGCGAAGCTGCTGTACGCCTACTGCAACGCGACGGTGCCGCGGATCTCGGTCGTACTGCGCAAGGCGTACGGCGGCGCGTACATCGTCATGGACAGCCAGTCCATCGGCGCCGACCTGACCTACGCCTGGCCCACCAACGAGATCGCCGTCATGGGTGCCGAAGGGGCCGCCGGCGTGATCTTCCGGCGGCAGATCGCCGCGGCGGACGACCCCGAGGCCGCCCGGAGCCGCATGGTCAAGGAGTACAAGGCGGAGCTCATGCACCCCTACTACGCGGCCGAGCGCGGCCTGGTCGACGACGTGATCGACCCGGCGGAGACCCGCGAGGTGCTCATCCGCTCGCTGGCCATGCTCCGCACCAAGCACGCCGACCTGCCGTCCCGCAAGCACGGCAACCCCCCGCAGTGAAGCAGGAGAGGAAGACATCCGTGAGCACCACCGACGCCACGCGCCTGGTCCGGGTCGAGAAGGGGCGGGCCAGCGACGAGGAGCTGGCCGCCGTCACCGCGCTGCTGCTGGCCCGCGCGGCGGGCGGCCATCCGGCTCAGCGGCCCGCGGGACCGGCGCGGCCCGCTTCCCGCACGCCCGCGCGCTGGCGCAGGCTGGAGCGCACGCCCGGGTTCCGGGCGCCGCACAGCTGGCAGCTCTGACAGCCCGCCCCGGGCGGCGGGGCCCTCCTGCGGGCGGGCCGCCGTCCGGGTACGCGAAGGCGCCCCCGTGCCGTCCTGACGCGGGGGCGGCCCTCGTGCGCACCGGCACGGGGCGTGCCGTCAGTCCTGGGAGAGGTCCACCAGCGTCGTGCGGCGCGGGTTCGCCGTGGCCTGCGGCAGCTCCGCCGTGTGCTCGCGTTCGCGCGGCAGCAGCTCGGCGGTGTCCCGCAGGTGGGCGAGCGTGGTGCGCTGCGGGTTGGCGACGTTGCGGATGATCCAAGTCGTCTTCACTGGACTGGGCCTCTTGTGGTCGTGTGGAAGCGATGCAAATCACAAGAGTAAAACGATGTGACTGTCAGTTGGTCAGTACAGGCAATTCACACCTTGTGAGGTTCCTCACCCAGTCACCGACATACCGGGCATAACGCCCCGATGGTTGAACCTCTGAAAACCGGCATTGCCAGTCAAGTGCGGAGATTACGCCGCGCAGGGTCACGCTCGGGGCGGGTCACCCGGGTGTCCGTATCGCCCGGAAAGGTGCGAATTTCCGGGCGTCGCGCCTCACCTGTAGTGACCCCGGATTTGCACAGGGTTATAGATGTCGCGGCCTTACCCCCGGCCCTTGTTGGGAGATCGGGCACTGTGCTGGAATCTCACGGACCGCCGCAGATTTCGGCCGGCGCGCAGGGGGCGCACACCAGCGCCGCGCGGCGGGTCAGGACGGCACGCGCCGGTCAATCACGACCGTTGGGGTGGCCCTACGGCTTCCCCGACTCAATACCGTCTCGCCGTTCACCCGGGGAGACGCCTGGTCCAGAGGTTGCGACGCTAGTGCAGGGACGTTTCAAAAGGGATGGCAGCGCTGCGGGAGACCCGGAGCTGCGCGGGGCGACCGACCGCGGCTCCTCCCCCCAGCGCACGCAGGACAGCGGTTCGACGGCGCCCGTCCACGACGCCGACGGCACCGCTGCCCCGTCCGTGCAGCCGGACGCCGGTACACAGGCCGCCGGCCCGCGGGAACCGAGCGGGCCGGGAACGCGCCTCTCGCTGAGGAACTGGCGGATCAGCACCCGTCTGGTCTCCCTG
Source organism: Streptomyces solitudinis (assembly GCF_036323765.1). Lineage (NCBI taxonomy): Bacteria > Bacillati > Actinomycetota > Actinomycetes > Kitasatosporales > Streptomycetaceae > Streptomyces > Streptomyces solitudinis. Next base: position 3,387 of record NZ_JAZDCW010000020.1, on the reverse strand, counting down.
ATCGCCCTTCCGGTGGCCGCGGCGACGGTGCTGGGCGGCTTCCGGATCGTCGACGCGACCAGCGAGGTCGAGCAGCTGGAGAACATGCGGCTGCTCACCGAGATGACCGAGCAGGCCACCAGGCTGGCCGCCGCGCTCCAGGAGGAGCGGGACCGCTCCGCCGGGCCGCTGACCGCCCACGGCAACGCCAAGGACGACACCGTGGTCGGGCCGCGCGAGCGCACCGACCAGGCCAAGCAGGCGTTCAACGAGGCCACCGAGGAACTCACCGCCGACGGCGACCACCACCTCACCGGCGTCCAGGCGACGATCATCGACATCGGCCGCCAGCTCAACACCATCAAGAACATCCGCGAGCGGGCCTACGACGACCCCAAGGCCATCGCGGACACGGTCAGCGAGTACAACAGCCTCATCGAGTCCCTGCTGGCCCTCTCCCAGGACATGGCCCAGGCCACCAGCAACCCGGACATGATCCAGAGCACCCGCGCCCTGGCCGCGTTCTCCACGGCCAAGGAGTACGCGTCCATCCAGCGCGCGGTCATCAGCGCCGGGCTGGCGCCCGAGAGCGGCCCCGCCCTCTCCGAGAACGACCGGCGCTACGGCAAGACGGCCAACGAGAACGAGCGCGCCGCGCTGAACCGGTTCAACGTCATCTACGGCCCGGAGGAGGCCGCCGACCTGACGCAGCCGCTGGACGGCGGCATCGTCAACATCACGTCGGCGGACGAGTACGCCTCCCGCGTCTTCAAGAGCCCCGAGGGCATCAAGGCCGAGGACCGCTCGTACATGGACTGGTACGACCAGGACCGTACGAAGATCGACGCGATGGCCCGCATCGAGAAGACGCTGCTCGACCAGATGGAGCAGCAGGCCCGCGAGCTGCGCTCGGAGGCGCAGAACGCCGCCATCATCAACGGCGCCATCGTCCTGCTGGTCCTCGGTATCTCGCTGGCCGGCGCCTTCGTCGTCGCCCGCTCCATGGTCCGCTCCCTGCGGCGGCTCCAGGACACCGCGCAGGAGGTCGCCAGCAGGCGGCTGCCCGAGCTGGTCAAGCAGCTCTCCGAGTCCGACCCGCAGGACGTCGACACCACCGTCGAGTCCGTCGGTGTGCACAGCCGGGACGAGATCGGCCAGGTGGCCGCCGCGTTCGACGACGTGCACCGCGAGGCCGTCCGGCTCGCCGGTGACCAGGCCATGCTGCGGGGCAACGTGAACGCGATGTTCACCAACCTCTCCCGGCGCAGCCAGGGCCTCATCCAGCGGCAGCTCTCGCTCATCTCCGAACTGGAGTCCCGCGAGGCCGACCCGGACCAGCTCTCGTCCCTGTTCAAGCTGGACCACCTCGCCACCCGCATGCGGCGCAACGGTGAGAACCTGCTCGTCCTCGCGGGCGAGGAGCCCGGCCGCCGCTGGACGCGCCCGGTGCCGCTCGTGGACGTCCTGCGCGCCGCGGCCTCCGAGGTGGAGCAGTACGAGCGCATCGAGCTGAGCGCCGTCCCGGCCACCCAGGTGGCGGGCCGCGTCGTCAACGACCTCGTGCACCTGCTCGCCGAGCTGCTGGAGAACGCCACCTCGTTCTCCTCCCCGCAGACGAAGGTCAGGGTCACCGGCCACGCGCTGCCCGACGGCCGGGTGCTGGTCGAGATCCACGACACCGGCATCGGCCTCTCGCCCGAGGACCTGGCCGCGATCAACGACCGGCTGGCCAACCCGCCGACGGTGGACGTCTCCGTCTCCCGCCGCATGGGCCTGTTCGTGGTCGGCCGGCTGTCCCTGCGGCACGGCATCCGCATCCAGCTCCGCCCGTCCGACTCCGGCGGTACGACCGCGCTGGTCATGCTCCCCGTCGAGGTCAGCCAGGGCGCCAAGGCGTCCCGGCCCGGCCCGGGCGGCCCCGGCGGCGCACCGAGCACCACGGTGGGCCGGGAGCCGCAGAGCGGCGGTCCCGCACCGGGCGGAAGCCGGCTGGGGGCCATGCACACCCGCAACCAGGTCCCCGGGAGCCAGCGTCCCGCCCTGCCCGCCCACGGCGGCGGCGCCCCCGCGCCGTCCGGCGGCTTCGCGCCCCGGCCGCCGCAGGGCGGCCCGGTGCACGGCGGCACCCCCGCGCACGGCACACCGGCCAACGCTCCCCTCCCCGGACGCGGCGCCGACCGCGGCGGCCGGGGCGCAGGCGCTCCGGCGCCGCTGCCCCCGGCGCCGTCGTCCGCACCGCCGCCCTCCGTCCCGGGGCCGGAGCGCTCGCCCCAGCTGCCGGCCCGGCAGAGTGAGCCGGTGGCCGAAGTCCCGGCCCGCGGCCCCGGTTCCGGCCAGCCGCGTACCGAACCGGCCGGTCCGGAGGGGCAGCGGCCGAGCTGGGCGCGCGGCCAGGAGGAGGGCTTCCCCCGTCAGGGCGGTCCGGACCGGGACTTCCCCGGTCAGGGCGGTCCGCAGGAGGGCTTCCCCGGTCAGCGGCAGGACACCGGTTTCCCGGGTCAGCGGCAGGACGGCGGTTTCCCGGGTCAGCGGCAGGACACCGGTTTCCCCGGCCAGCGCGGTCACGAGCCGGAGGTGCCGCGCGGCCACGACGACCCGGAGTCCACGGGCTCCTACCCGGTGCCCGGCGCCCCGGGGCGCCAGGACGACACCTCCGAGCTGGACCTGCCCGTCGCGCCCGCGGCGTCGGCCGGCACCCGCACGCCGATCTTCGAGGAGATGGAGACGAGTTGGTTCACCAGCGGCCCGCGCGGCCGTACGGACCAGCCCGGACCCACCTCCCCGGGTGGCGGGCCCGGCCAGGGCGCCGAGGCCAGGACGCGCACCGCGGCGCCGGAGCGTCCGGCCCCGGGCCGTCCGGAAGCACGCGGCGCGGGGTCCGGCGCCGCCTCGTGGCAGCAGTCGCCCAACGACGAGCGCTGGCGGCGCGCGGAGCAGCTCCGCGCGCCCAGTGCCGGAGGAATCACCACATCCGGTCTGCCCCGTCGCGTCCCGCGTGCCAACCTGGTCGCGGGCACCGCAGAGCAGCAGGAGGAGAACACGCGGTCCGGTCCGCAGGTCTCGCGCGCGCCCGACGCCGTGCGTGGCCGGCTGACCAACCTCCGCCGGGGCATCCAGCAGGGCCGCGAGGCCGGCGGAGCCTCCGGCAGCACCAACCGGGGCCCCGGCCCCACGTACCGGCAGGAGCGTTAGTTGAGTCCGATGAGCCAGGCGGCGCAGAATCTGAACTGGTTGATCACCAACTTCGTGGACAACACCCCCGGGGTGTCGCACACGGTGGTGGTCTCCGCCGACGGTCTTCTGCTGGCGATGTCCGAGGGGTTCCCGCGTGATCGTGCCGATCAGCTGGCGGCGGTGGCTTCGGGGCTGACGTCGCTGACGCAGGGTGCTTCGCGGATCTTCGAGGGT
>NZ_JAZDCW010000019.1:0-10946 GCF_036323765.1 Streptomyces solitudinis | reverse complement strand
CGGCGAGGGTGGTGCCGCGGTAGATCCGGTAGCCGGTGACGGCGGTGTTGTCGCTCGAGGCGTTCCAGCGCAGGTCGATCGCCGAGGAGCCGGACGCGGTCGCGGCGAGGCCACCGGGAACAGACGGCGCCTGCGTGTCACCGGGGTTCGATCCGTTCTGCCAGGTCAGCGTCGCGACGGCGCCAGCCGGGAGGGTGTAGGCGGCGGACTGGTTGTTGTCAGTGATGGAAATGCGCTGGGCGCTGGTGGCGGTGTTGACGACGTAGGCGGCGCGGCTTCCGTCGGGGTTCTGGAAGGCGACGTTCTGGACGCCTCCGGCGCCCTGGCTGGTGGAGCCGATGCGGGTGGCACCGGGCTTGATGAACTTGGCGACGTGGCCCAGCACGTAGTACTCGGCGCCGCGGGTGACGTTGCCGTTCGCAATTTCGACGACGCCGTTGCAGCGGGTGGTGCAGTGGCCCTGGTGGGGGCCGCCGTTCTGGTCGAGGGCGAGGTTCCAGTTGATGACGGTCTCGCCGCCGTTGCGCATGTTCTGCACGACGAGGTTCTCGGCGTGCCACGACAGGGTGTCGGCGAAGGTGCTGGTGGTGTCGGTGCCGGAGCACTCGGTGAAGAAGACGCGCTTGCCGGCGTTGACGATCTGCTGCTGTGCGGAGGGGACGCCGCCGTAGCAGTGGAAGGCGGCGCCGATGATGCGGCTGATGCCCTGGGTGGAGTTGAAGACCTCGATGGGGTAGTTCGGGTGGTCCCAGTTGTGGTCGTAGGCCAGCAGGTTCGTGGGCAGGTTGTGGGCCGTGAGGGTGCGGTCGAGGACCTTGAAGAACTCGGCCTGCTGCGAGGACGTCATGCTCATGGAGGGGTAGCTGGTGGCGAACTCGGGCTCGTTCTGGACCGTGAGGTCGGTGAGGGTGATGCCCTGCTGCCCGTATGCCTTGATCGCCTTGACCAGGTAGTCGGCGTATGCCTGGTACTGGTCGGTCTTCAGCTCGCCGCCGTTGAGCGAGTTGCCGGTCTTCATCCAGGCGGGCGGGGACCAGGGGGAGCCCATGAACCGGATGGAGGAGTTGAGGGCGGTCGCCTGCTTGAGGACGGGGATGATTTCCTGCTGTTCGCGGCTGATGGAGAACTGGCCGGGAGTGTCCTCGTAGGTGTAGAAGCCGCCGGAGTTGAAGTCGGTGCTGCCCAGCGGCTGACGCAGGTAGTTCAGGCCGATGCCCTCGCTGGGGGAGAAGAGCGACTTCATCAGGTCGGCCCGCTTGTCGGCAGGCAGGCTCTGGATGAGGTGGGCTGAGGCTTCGGTGACCGAGGCGCCGGCACCGGTGAACTTCTGGGCCTTGCTGTTCGCGTCGATGCGTATGTCGACGGTCTGCGGGGTCGCGGTGAAGGGGATGGTGCCTTCGGAGGCGAGCTTCTTGGTGCCGTCGGGGGTGGTGACCCAGACCTGGGCGACAGGGTCGGCGGCCTGGGCGGTTCCGGTTCCTGTGAGGCCGAGGCCGGCGACGGCCAGGGCGAGCGCGACGCCTGCGGCGCGTGCTCTGGGGCGGGGATAGGACATGATGCGGCTCTCCTTCGGTGTGTTCCTGACAACAGGGGGGTGGTACACCGGCCCGCCCGGGTGCGAGTGGGGCGCCCTGTGGGGCCGGGGCTTCGAAGGGACGGGAGGCAAGGTCCCTGGAGGGGGCGCTTCGCCGGGCCGTGCGGCCGGATGAAGCGACTCTGTTCTGTTCGGTGGCTACTTGAGGCCGGTGGTGGCGATTCCGGCGATGAAGTGGCGCTGGAAGAGGAGGAATACGGCCAGCACGGGGACCAGCACGACGGCGGCGCCGGCGAGGAGGATTCCGTAGCGGGTGAAGTCCTGGCCGCTGCTGACGAGGGCGAGGCCGACGGGCAGGGTGTACTGCTCTTCGTTCTGGGCGACGACGAGCGGCCACAGGAAGTTGTTCCACGAGCCGAGGAAGCTGATGATGCCGAGGGTGGCCAGGGCCGGTTTGGTCATCGGAAGGATGATGCGCCAGAAGATCGCGGTCTCGCCGCACCCGTCCATGCGGGCGGCGTCGATGAGTTCGTCTGGCAGGGAGCCGATGAACTGCCGCATCAGGAACACGCCGAACGGGGCGGCGAGGAACGGCAGGATCAGTCCGAGCAGGGAGTCGGTCAGTCCCAGGTTGGTGGTCAGCACGTACAGGGGGACGAAGGTGACCAGGCCCGGGACCATGAGGGTGCCGAGGACGAGGGTGAAGACGGCTTTGCGGCCGCGGAATTCCAGCTTCGCCAGCGCGTAGCCGAGCATCGAGCAGAACAGCAGGTTGCCTGCGGTGACGACGAGCGCGACGACGAGGGAGTTGGTGAACATTCCGACGAAGTCGAGATTGTCGAAGAGCTCGGTGTAGTTCGTGGTGGTGGGCTTGGTGGGGATGAGGACCGGGGGGACCTTGCGGATGTCGGCCTCGGGCTTGAAGGAGCCGGAGAGCATCCACAGGAACGGTACGACCATCAGGAAGAGGGCGCCGGTCAGGGGGAGGTAGAGCCAGGGGTTGCCCCAGCGCTGCCGGGCCGCGCGCTGCCGGTGGTGCTTGTCGCGCGGGGGGGTGAGGGTGGCGGAGGTGGCCATGGTCAGTCCTGCTCCCTCAGCACGCGGAACTGGAGCACGGTCAGCGCGGCGATGAGCACGAAGATGATGTAGCTGGCTGCGGAGGAGTAGTCGTAGTTGCCGTAGCCGAACTGGCGGTAGGAGAACATGGTGGCTGACAGGGTGGAGTCGAGCGGGCCGCCCTGGGTCATGACGAACGGCTCGTCGAAGAACTGCAGGTAGCCGATGCCGGTGGTGACCGAGGTGAGCAGCAGCGCCGGGCGCAGCAGGGGGAAGGTGATGCGCCAGAACCGCTGCCAGGCGTTGGCTCCGTCGATCTCGGCGGCCTCCATCAGGGACGGTGGGACGCTCTGGAGGCCGGCGAGCATGATGATCATGACGGTGCCGAGATTGCGCCACACTGCCATGACGATCATGACGGGGAGGGCGAAGCGGGTGTCTGCGAGCCAGGCCGGTCCGTCGATACCGAACCACGCGAGGGCGGTGTTGACCAGTCCGGAGCGGGGTTCGAGGAGTGTCTTCCATACCACCGCGATGGCGACGATGCTGGTGACGACCGGGAGGTAGAAGCCGACGCGGAAGACGGCCCGGAAGCGGCGGATGCCCCGGTCGAGGACGACTGCGGCCGCGAGGCCGGCGGCGAGCGTGAGCGGCAGGCCGAACAGGACGAAGACACCGGTGTTGCGCAGGGCGGTGAAGAATACCGGATCCTGGAACAGCTTGGTGTAGTTGTCCAGGCCGACGAATCCGACCGCGAAGGGGGTCTGCAGGTCCGCGCTCTTGGTGTCGGTGACGCTCATCAGCAGCGACCAGGCGACCGGGAGGAGCATGAACACCGCGAAGAGGAGCAGGAAGGGCGCCGCGAGTGTCCAGGCGGCGCGGCCCTGCCGGCGGGCGGTGGTCGAGGAGGTGGTGCGACGCCGGCTGGATCCCGCGGGCGAGTGTGCCCGCGAGGTCCGTGCCGCCGTCTCACCGCGCCCGGGGGGCTTGGTGGAAGGCATGGCGGTGTCTTTCGTCCGTGCGTGTGCCGCTCAGCGGCCGGTGCCGATGGAGGTGGCCTTGGACTGCAGTGCCTTTTGTACGTCGGCCGGGGTGGCCTTGCCGAGGGCGAGCTTCTCCAGTTCGGAGTCGATCGTGGAGCCGATCTGCTGCCAGGTGGTGATGGCCGGCGGGGCCTTGGTGACCTCCAGTTGGTCCCGGAAGGGAGCGAGCTTGGGGTTTTGGGCCATGCGCGGGTCGCTCCACGCGCCGGGAGCGGCGGGAAGCTGCCCGGTTCCGACTCCGTAGCTGGCGAGGTTTTTCGCCTCGGTGAGGAAGCGGACGAACTTCCAGGCCGCGTCCTTGTTGTCGCTGCTCTTGAAGACGGCCAGGTCGCTTCCGCCCGCAAGGCCGACGGCCTGCTTGTTCGCCGGCAGGGCCATGGTCTGCCACTTCGAGTCGAGTTCGGGGCTGTCCTTGTGGAGGTTGCCGCCGACGCTGGCGCCCTGCTGGAGGGTGGCGATCAGGCCGTCGTGGAAGCCCTGCTGGCCGTCGGTCTTGTCGGTCGGCGCCATCTTGTTCTTGAAGATCTTGCCGTAGTACTCCAGGGCCTGGGCGACCTCGGGAGTGTCGAAGGTGAACTTCTTGCCCTGCGGGTCGTAGATGTCGCCGCCGCTCTGCCACACCATCGGCAGCCAGAACAGCCACGCGTTGAAGCCGGTCTGCAGACCGGAGGCATAGCGCAGCTTCGGGTTCTGCTTGCCCGCGGTCTTCTGAATGGCTTCGAGGTTCTTGTAGAAGCCGTCCCAGTCGTTGGCGGGCTTGGTGATGCCGGCCTTGGCCGCGATGTCGGTGCGGTAGTAGATGACTGAGGTGTCGGCGATGAACGGGACGCCGTAGGCGGTGTCCTGGTACTTGGTGGTGTCCCACTGCCCGGGGAAGAACGCCTCGGGCTTGATCTCGTCCGGAGTGGCCTGGAAGCCGTTCATGGCGGCCATCTCCGCCATCCACGTGGAACCGATGAGGGACACATCGGGGCCGTTGCCGCCGGCGATCGCGGTGGTCAGCTTGTCGTGAGCGGCATCCCAGGGAATGGGCGTGATCTTCACGTCTGCGTCGGGGTTCTGCTTCTCGAACTCCTTGGCCAGACCTTCCAGTGTCGGGTCCGCGTCGCCCATCGACCACATGGTGATCTTTCCCTTGGCCGGCCCCCCGCCCAGGGCGGCGGCCTCCTTGTCCGGGCCGGAGTCGCCGGAGCGTCCGCAGGCGGTGGCCAGCAGCATCGCGGCGAGCGCGACGGAGGTGGCTCTTGCGGCGGTGCGGGTGGTACGGGACATGCTCATCACTCCTGTGGTTCGGGGCGGTGCTGTTCGTCGGTGGCTGTATACCGGTACCGGGGCCTGGATCTGCGGTGCCGACGGGTGTGAGGTCAGGTGGGGAGCTGGCCGGGGCGGATGATGGTTGTGGTGCCGTCCTCCTCCACATCGATGTCGAGACTGAGGCGCAGGTCCCTGCTGGAGCGCCCGATGCGCAGGCGGTGCCGCCCGCTGCGGTTCATCCAGCGGTGGTGCTGGTCGTTCCAGGTCTGGAAGGCGCGCAGCGGAACCATCAGCGTCGCTGACGCGGTTTCACCGGCGGGAACGGCGAGCGTAGTGAAGGCCGCGAGCGGCCGGACGGCGCTGTCGATGCCGTCGCCGGGGGATTCGAGGTATGCCTGGACCACTTCGTGGCCTTGTCGGGTGCCGGTGTTGGTGAGGTTCACCGAGATGTGCAGGCCGTCCCCGCCCGCGGGGCTTGGGAGGCTGGCGGGGACGGACAGTTCCTGGGCCTGAGCACTGTCGTAGGACCAGGTGGTCCAGCCCAGACCGTGGCCGAAGGCAAAGGCGGGTTCGATGCCGGCCTGGTCGTAGGCTCGGTAGCCGATGTGGATGCCTTCGGTGTACTCGACCACGCCGCCCACGGGAATGGCGTCGGGCACGGGCACGTCCTCGGCACGGGCCGGCAGGGTCCAGGGAAGGCGCCCGGCCGGCTCCGCGTGGCCGAACAGGACGTCGGCCAGTGCGTGTCCGGCCTCCTGTCCCGGCAGCCACGCCCACAGCAGGGCGGGTACCTGCTGGGCCCAGGGCAGCAGGACCGGCGCTCCGGCATTGACGACGACCACGGTGCGCGGGTTGACGGCGTTGACCGCGCGGACCAGGCGGTGCTGCTGGTCGGTCAGTGCCAGGCCGGGGCGGTCCCAGCCTTCCGACTCCACCTCTTCGTTCGTGCCGATCACGACGACCGCGACGTCCGCGTGACGGGCGGCGTCGACTGCGTCGGCGATCTCCTGCTCGACGGTGGGTCCGGGCGGCTGGTGACGCAGATGGGCCGTGACGAATCGGCCGTAGCCGTCCCCGTCGACGACCCGCAGGTCGATCCGCAGGTCCAGTTTCAGCGGGGTGCCGGACACTTGGACGGTGTGACGGTGGGTGGCGGGGTGGCTGTGGCTGGACTCCAGCACCAGTTCGACGCCTCGGTCGTCGTCGCCGGTGTGGATCGTCTGCCCGTCCAGTTCGACGGTGAACCGGCCGGCGCAGCCGAACTCGAGCACATGCGTGCCAGGCTCCACCAGCGTGACCCGGCTGGTGAGCACGACTCGTTCGGCGAGGTCGGGGACCCGGCCGAAGCCGCCCCAGTTGCCTGTGCAGCGGACCTCGCTGGTGATGATGTTGCCGTCGCGGTCGATGAAGTCCGCCCGGACGCCCTGGGCGATACCGTCCGGGGCCGAGGCGCGCGAGGGGTCGATGAACGGTGCGTGCCGACGCGACGATCCGCCTCGGTGCACGGTCAGTCCCCCGGGCTCGGGAAGTGCTGCACGCAGGCCGTCCTCGAAGGTGACGGTGCGGACGGCGGGGACGAAGGCGCTGCCTCCGCCCTGGAGGTAGGGCTGGACGGCGTTCGGCCCGATCAGGGCAACCCGGGTGAGCCGGCCGACGTCGAGGGGCAGCAGCCCCCTCTCGTTGCGCAGCAGCACCGTGCCGCGTGTCGCTACCTCCCGCAGCATCGCGAAGTCGGCCTCCCCCACTGCGGCAGGTGAGGCGGCATCGGGCAGCTGCGGCGGCTGTCCGCCGTGCGTCCACGGGGCGGTGAGCTTGCCCACCCGGGCGGCCAGTCGCATCAGGCGCATGACCTTGTCGTCGATGACGGCCTCGTCCACGGTGCCGTGGCGGACCGCTTCGAGCAGGGCCTCGCCCCAGGGCCCGTCCGGGCCGGGCATGACGAGGTCGAGGCCGGCGTTGGCCGACGGGGCCGCGGTACGGGTGGCGGCCCAGTCGCTGATCACCGTCCCGTCGTACGACCACTCCCCCTTGAGGACACCGGTCATGAGGCGGTGGTGCTCCAGCATCGGCGCGGATTCCACACCGTCGTCGACGCCGGAGTACGCGCCCATGACGCTCCACGGCCCGGCGTCCGCCAGGACGCGCTCGAACGGCGCGAGGTACACCTCGCGCAGCGTGCGGGCACCGACCCTGGAGCGGTAGTGGGTGCGGTCGGTCTCCGAGTCGTTGGCCACGAAGTGCTTCAGGCACGCGGCAACCCCGTTGCCCTGCAGCCCCCGTACCAGGGCCGCGCCGAGAACGCCGGTCAGCAGCGGATCCTCGGACAGGCACTCGAAGTGCCGGCCCGCGACCGGTGTGCGCTGCAGGTTCACCAGCGGGGCCAGTACCACGTCGACATGCTTGCGCCGGGCTTCCTGTGCGAAGAGGCCCCCCAGCCGCTCGGCCAGCGCGGCGTCCCAGGTGGCGGCCATCGCGCTGGGGGCCGGGGCGAGCAGCCCCGTCTCGCCCGGAGTCTCGCCCGTGCCCCGCACACCCTGAGGTCCGTCGGAGGTGACCACCGAGTGCAGGCCCAGGCGGGGCTCTTCGGGCAGAGCCCAGAGAGAGGCGCCGGTCAGCAGCCGCACTTTCGACTCCAGGTCCAAGCCGCAGATCATCGCGGCCCACCTGCTCTCCTCGACCGTGCCAAAAGACGCAGGTGCGGCTCCTGGTGCGGCGGGGGCGACAGCGGAGGGGGGCGGGGCCATGAGTGTCCTTCCGGCCATGACGGCGGTGTTGCGTCGGGGTGACGGCGAAATGAAAGCACACTCACTGAGTGGTTAGTAAGTGGTCTACATCACAAAGTTGTCCTGACTTCTGCGGAACGACGATCCCCGCAGGGTGGCGGCTTAAGGTGTGCCGAGTGAGCAATCCACCCGTGAGCAGACCGCCCCGTGCCCAACGCCCCCGCACGCCGCGCAGCCCCGAGGCCAAGCAGCGGCAGCGCGAGATCCTGCACATCGCTTCCGACACCTTCGCCGCCCGCGGCTACAACAACGCCTCGCTCGCCGAGATCGCCGAGCAGGCAGGGCTGACCCAGGCCGGCGTCCTGCACTACTTCCGCTCGAAAGCCCTACTGCTCACCAGCGTCCTGGAACTGCGCGACCAAAGAGACATCGAGCAGCAGGGTCCCACCCGCCCCGAGGGCCTCGACTTCCTGCGCCACCTCGTGGACACCACCCTGCGCAACGCCGAACGGGAGGGCATCGTCCGGCTCTACACGGTGCTGTCGGCGGAGTCCGTCACCGACAGCCACCCCGCCCAGGACTACTTCCGCGACCGCTACACCGGCCTGCGCAGCTTCGTTGCCGACGCTCTGCGCCAAGCCTGCGATCTGCCCGAAACCCGCACAGAGGAGGCCGACGCGGCGGCCAATGCCATCATCGCGGTCATGGATGGCCTGCAGGTGCAGTGGCTACTGGACCCCGAGGCCGTGGACATGGCCGCTTCCACCGACCTGGTCGTCACCTCCCTGCTGGCTGCCCTCGCCCCACGGAAGTTCGGTCCCGGCATACCCCGTTGACGGGCGCTTCCAGCGGTCCCCGACAGGGTTCCGAGAGCGCTCTCTGCATTACTTGAACCCAGAGAGCGTCTGCGCCCTCCATCCGAACGGCTTCAGCCCGTTCGGGCGGGCCGGGCGGGCAGGAGTGTGCGACTGCGGCAGCCCACCCGGCGCGCCTTACGGGGTGACAGGCAGCAAGCCCTGCCGACCACCTCGGTGCGACTGGACCGCAAGGGCGGGGCTGCTTCGAACAGCGCAAATGCGATCATCCAGGGGCGGCCCGGCCTGCGGACCGCCCCTGGAGAGCCCCCCGTTCCGCCTAGGGAAGCACACTTACCACTCACTTGGTAAGCGCAATGGGGTGACTCGATCGGAGGATGACGCGTCAGCCGCCAGTCTTCACTGGGCCCTACCGGGCCTACATGTAGTGAAGGAAGGCGCAGCGATGACGCCTCGGCACCCCGTGCGTTGGGAGAAAAAATCTATCCCCGCCAGATGTGTCGGCGCCGCCGAGGGGCCTCGCCAGGCATGCCCCCACGAGCAGGACTGACCTGCATAGAAGCCACATCCAACGACCAGCCGAGCTTGGGGAACTGACGGAACGCAAAGAGTCCACGAGGTGTACCGGGACGGTCGGTTGTGCGATCCACTTGAGTTTATGTCTTGACGGGGACATGAGGCCGACGTCTACTTCTCCCTTACCGAAGAGCGCCGTCACCGCACCTCATGAGCGCCACGGCCGACACGGCCGCTTTACCGCCCTGTCGCACACCCGACGGCGCCCCTGCCTTTCCCCCCCCCGCACGAGCCGCACTCTCGTTTCAGGAGTCGCACATGCCCCCAACTCCCCTCAGGGCCCGCCGACGGACGGCGTGGCTGGCCGCCGGCGCCACCGTGGTGAGCCTGCTCAGCGCAGGCGCCCTGTCCGCCGGCACCGCACAGGCTGCCGTCGGACCGACAGTCTCTTCCTGGATCACCACCCCCGACCGCGCCCAGTTGCTCAAGCCCGGCACCGCGGTCCAGTTCCAGGACACCAATCCCGGCGGCCAGGCCATCACCGTCAACCCCGCCCAGACCTTCCAGACCATGGACGGCTTCGGCGCGTCTTTGACCGACTCCTCCGCCTCCCTGCTCTACGACCTGCCCCAGGCCCAGCGCAATGAGGTGATGACCTCGCTGTTCAGCCCCAGCGAGGGCATCGGCATGAGCCTGCTGCGCCAGCCCATCGGCGCCTCCGACTACGTCGACGGCCCGCACTACACCTACAACGACCTGCCCGCCGGACAGACCGACCTCGATCAGTCCGAGTTCAGCATCGCCCACGACGAAGCGCAGATTCTGCCTCTGCTGCGCCAGGCACGCCAGCTCAACCCGAACCTGAAGGTCATGGCCAGCCCCTGGAGCGTCCCGGCCTGGATGAAGGAGAACGGCAGCCTCGAGGGCGGGAAGGTCAAGAACGACCCCGCCTACTTCCGCTCCTACGCCCTGTACCTGACCAAGTTCGTGCAGGCTTACAAGGCCGCCGGGGTTCCCGTCTTCGCCCTGAGCGTCCAGAACGAACCGCAGAACCGCACGCCCGACTCCTACCCCGGCACGGACCTGCCCGTCGCCCACCAGAACGCCGTCATCAACGAGCTCGGCCCGATGCTCGAAACCGCGGGCCTCGGCGACGTCAAGATCATCTCCTACGACCACAACTGGTCGCTCCACCCCGACGACCTCGCCGACGCCCAGGAGATGGGCCTCGACCCCGAGCCCAACTACCCCTACGACGCGCTGCGCGGCAGCGCCGCCAAGTGGATCGACGGCACCGGCTACCACCACTACGCCGGCAACGTCAGCGCCCAGAACGCCCTGCACGACGCCTTCCCCGACAAGGACATCTGGCTCACCGAAGCCTCCGGCTGGCACGGCGTCAACGACACCTTCGCCCAGTACTTCTCCGACACCCTCAAGTGGCACACCCGCAACGTCCACATCGGCGCCAGCCGCAACTGGGCACGTGGCGTAATCAACTGGAACCTCGCCCTCGACTCCCAGGGCAAGCCCGTCAACGGAGGCTGCGGCCTCGACCCCACCGGCATGTGCACCGGTGTCCTGGCCATCGACGGAACCACCGTCACCCGTAACGCCGAGTACTACGCCATCGGCCACATGAGCCGCTTCGTACGCCCTGGCGCCGTCCGCATCGCCTCCAACAACACCGGTGGCCTCGAGAACGTCGCCTTCCGCAACCCCGACGGAAGCCACGCCCTTGTCGTCACCAACACCGGCGGCGGAACCCAGAACTTCACCATCGCCTTCAACGGCCAGTACGCCGCCCACAGCGTGCCGCCCAACGCTGTCGCCACCTACACCTGGCCCGGCACCTCCGGTTCGACCGACACTCAGGCGCCGTCTGCTCCGGGCAGCCTGACCGCGTCCGCGTCCGGCTCCTCGGCGATCGACCTGCGCTGGAACGCCTCGAGCGACAACACCGCCGTCACCGGCTACCGGATCTACCGCGGCACCACCCTCGTCA
>NZ_JAZDCW010000018.1:0-11057 GCF_036323765.1 Streptomyces solitudinis | reverse complement strand
ACACCACGAGACCGCGACCGTGGTCACCGCCCTCGCCCACCTGCACACCCTGGGCGCCCCGGTCGACTGGTCCGCGTACTTCGCCCCGGCCGCGCCGCGCCACGTGACGCTGCCCGGCTACGCGTTCCAGCACCGGCGCTACTGGCTGGAGCCCACACCGGGCGGGGCCGGGGCCGGTGCGGACGGCCACCCGCTGATCGGGGAGGCCGTCCCGGTCGCGGGCGGCGAGCAGGTGCTGTTCACCGGGCGCGTCTCGCTGCGGACGCACCCGTGGTTCGCGGAGCGGCCGCTGCACGGCGCCCCCGTGGTGCCGCCCGCCGCGCTGGTGGAGGCCGCCGTGCACGCCGCCGACCGGCTCGGCGCGGCGTCCGTCGACCGGCTGACCCTGCGCCGCCCGGTCGCGCTGCCCGAGCAGGGCGACCTCCACGTCCAGCTCAGCGTCGCCGGACCCGGCGAGGACGGGAAGCGGACGTTCTCCGTGCACAGCAGGCCCGCCGGTGACGAGGCCGTCTGGACGCTGCACGCGGACGGCGCGCTCGGCGCCCCCGTGGACGGCGCACGGCCGGACGACACCGGGCCCGCCGGCCCGGACGGCGGTGACGCCTACGAGGCGGCGCTGCCCGAGGAGCTGCTCGCCGACGCGGCGCGCTACGCCCTCCACCCGGCGCTGCTGGCCCTGGCCGTGGACCTCGCCGGGGACGGCGACCCGGACGCGCTGCCCGCCGAGTGGCACGGCGTCCGGCTGCACGCCACGGGAGCGACACAGGCGCAGGTGCGGACCGCGTCCGGCACCGGTGGCCCGGTGCTGCTGCGGGACGCCGCCGGGGAGCCGGTGGTGTCCGTCGCGGCGGTCACGTTCCGGACGTTCGCGCCCGAGGACGTCGCGGGTGCGCGGCGGACGCTGCCCCTGCACACCGTCGTGTGGGAGCCGGTGTCCCTGCCCGCCGGGCCGTCGGGCGCCGCGGACGGGCGCAGCTGGGAGGTGCTGCCGGTCACGCACGACGGGACCGGGCCCGACGAGGTGCACGCGGCGGTCGGCCGGACGCTGGAACAGGTGCGGGAGTGGCTGTCCGACGAGTCCGGGGAGCGCGGCGAGGACACCGTCCTGGCCGTCGTGACCCGGGGCGCCGTGGCCGCCGACGAGGGCGGGACGGTGTCCCCGGCGGGCGCCGCCGTGTGGGGCCTGCTGCGCTCGGTGCAGGCCGAGGCGCCCGACCGCGTCGTCCTGCTGGACCTGGCTCCGGACGGCGGCGGGGAGCCCGGCGACGTCCTGCCCGCGCTGCTGGCGGCCGGTGAGCCGCAGGCCGCGGTGCGGGACGGGTCGGTGCGGGTGCCGCGCCTGCGGCGGTCGGACGCCACCGGGGCCACCGCCGGCGCGGCGCCGGTGTGGTCGCCGGAGGGCACGGTGCTGGTGACCGGCGGCACCGGGGCGCTGGGCGCCCTGGCCGCCCGGCACCTGGTCACCGCCCACGGCGTCCGCCACTTGCTGCTGCTCAGCCGGAGCGGGCCCGACGCCCCCGCCGCCACCGGGCTCCGGGAGGAGCTGGCGGAGCTGGGCGCGACGGTCACCGTCGCCGCCTGCGACGCCGCCGACCGCGACGCGCTCGCCGCCGTCCTGGACCGGATACCCGGGGACCGTCCGCTCACCGGCGTCGTCCACACCGCCGGGGTGCTCGACAACGGGCTGTTCCCGGCGATGACGCCGGAGCGGCTGGCCACGGCGCTCCGCCCGAAGGCGGACGCGGCCTGGCACCTGCACGAGCTGACCCGCGGCGCGGACCTCACCGCCTTCGTCCTGTTCTCCTCCACGGTGGGCGTGATCGGCGGCCCCGGGCAGGCCAACTACGCGGCGGCCAACGCCGCCCTGGACGGGCTCGCCGCACACCGGGCCGCCCTGGGGCTGCCCGCCACGTCGGTCGCCTGGGGCCTGTGGGACCTGCCGGAGGGCACGGGCGTGAACGCCGCGCTCGACTCCGCCGACCGGGCCCGCTACGCCCGCGAGGGGTTCCGCGCGGTGCCGCCGCAGGAGGGCCTGCGGCTGCTGGACGCGGCGCTGGCCTCGGCGGCCCCCGCCGTGGTGGCGCTGCCCCTGGACGCGGCGGCCATGCGGGCGCACGGCCGGGTGCCGCACGTCCTGCGCGGCCTGGTGCGGGTGCCGGAACGGCGCGCCGCCCAGGCGGGCGGGGCCGCGCCCCGGACGCTGGCCGACCGGCTGGCGGAGCTGCCCGGCCAGGAGCGCCTGCCGGTGGTCCTCGATCTGGTGCGGTCGGAGGTGGCCGCGGTGCTGGGCCACACGGACCCGGGGTCGCTGGGCGCCGAGCAGGCGTTCCAGGAGCTGGGCTTCGACTCGATGACGGCCGTGGAACTGCGCAACCGGCTGGGCGCCGTCGCCGGCGTCCGGCTCCCGGCGACGCTCGTCTTCGACCACCCCACGCCGGACGCGCTCGCCGCCTTCCTGCTGCGGCAGGTGGCGCCCGAGGAGGCGGACGGGCCGCGCACCGTACTGGCCCGGCTGTCGGACCTGGAGGCGGAGCTGGCCGCGCTGGACGGGGACGCCGAGACGGTCTCGACGGTCTCCATCCGGCTCCAGACGATGCTGTCCCGCCTCTCGGAGTCCGCGGCGGCCACGGCGTCGGCCGGTGCCGCCGACACCCTCGCGGAGGCGTCCGCCTCCGAGATCTTCGACTTCATCGACAACCAGCTCGGCCGTTCCGCGACCTGAAGCCCGCGTCTGTGCGAGCGCCGGACCATCGTGCATCCGAGGAGAGACTGATTCCGCATGTCGAACGAAGAGAAGCTGGTCGAGTATCTGAAGTGGGTCACCGCCGACCTCCAGAAGGCGAGGCAGCGGCTGGCCGAGCTGGAGTCGGGCCAGGACGAGCCGATCGCGGTGGTCGGCATGGCGTGCCGCTACCCGGGCGGCGTCTCCTCGCCGGAGGGGCTGTGGCGGCTGGTCGAGGAGGGACGTGACGCCATCAGCCCCTGGCCCGAGGACCGGGGCTGGGACACCGAGGGCCTCTACGACCCCGAGCCGGGCAAGCCGGGGAAGTCGTACACCCGCGAGGGCGGCTTCCTCGACGGCGCGACGCAGTTCGACGCCGCCTTCTTCGGCATCTCGCCCCGCGAGGCGCTGGCCATGGACCCGCAGCAGCGGGTCCTGCTGGAGACGGCCTGGGAGACGCTGGAGAGCGCGGGCATCGACCCGGCCGCCCTGCGCGGCACCAGGACCGGGGTGTTCACGGGCGTCGTCGAGCAGAGCTACCTCAACCGCGAGGGCCCCGAGGAGTTCGAGGGCTACCTCATGACGAGCAAGCTGAGCAGTGTGGCGTCCGGCCGGGTGTCGTACACGTTCGGCTTCGAGGGTCCGGCGGTGTCCCTGGACACCGCCTGCTCCTCCTCGCTGGTGGCGCTGCACCTGGCGGCGCAGTCGCTGCGCTCGGGCGAGTCCACGCTCGCGCTGGCGGGCGGCGTCACGGTCAACGGTTCGCCGAACGGGTTCGTCGACTTCTCCCGCCAGCGCGGCCTGGCCGCCGACGGGCGCTGCAAGTCCTTCGCCGCGGCGGCCGAGGGCACGGGCTGGGCCGAGGGCGTGGGCCTGCTGCTCCTGGAGAAGCTGTCCGACGCGCGCCGCAACGGGCACCGCGTGCTGGCCGTCGTGCGCGGCTCCGCCGTCAACCAGGACGGCGCCTCCAACGGCCTGACCGCGCCCAGCGGCCCGTCCCAGGAGCGGGTCATCCGGCAGGCGCTGGCCGACGCGCGGCTCACCCCGGCCGACGTGGACGCCGTCGAGGCGCACGGCACCGGCACCAAGCTCGGCGACCCCATCGAGGCGCAGGCACTCCTGGCCACCTACGGGCAGGAGCGCCCCGAGGGGCGCCCGCTGTACCTGGGGTCGCTCAAGTCCAACATCGGCCACTCGGTGGCGGCGGCGGGCGTGGGCGGCGTCATCAAGATGATCCAGGCCATCCGGCACGGGGTGCTGCCCAAGACCCTGCACGTGGACGAGCCGACCCCGCACGTGGACTGGGAGGCGGGCGACGTCCGGCTGCTGACCGAGGCCACCGCGTGGCCGCAGGTGGCCAGGGCGCGCCGGGCCGGTGTGTCCTCGTTCGGCGTGAGCGGCACCAACGCGCACGTCATCCTGGAGCAGGCGCCCGCCGAGGAGCCGGCCGAGGCGGAGGAGGCGGTCGCGCCCGTGCCGCTTCCCGCGGTGCCGTGGCTGCTGTCGGCGAAGACGCCCGACGCGGTGCGCGCGCAGGCCCGGCGGCTGCTGGACGCGGTGGAGGCGGACCCCGGGACGTCCCCCGTGGACGTCGGCCACGCGCTGGCCACCGGGCGGGCCGCGTTCGCCCACCGGGCCGCTGTCACCGGCACCGGCCGCGCCGAACTGCTGGAGGGCCTGCGCGCGCTGGCCTCCGGCTCCACCGACCCGCGGGTCGTCTCGGGCGCCGCCGCGCCCGGCAAGACGGCCTACCTGTTCACCGGGCAGGGCGCCCAGCGCACCGGCATGGGACGTCAGCTGGCCGACGCCTTCCCGGTGTTCGCGCAGGCGTACGAGGCGGCGCTGGATCTCCTCGACCCGGCCCTGCGCCAGGCGATCGCCACCGGTGAGGGCCTGGACGGCACCGAGTACACCCAGCCCGCGACCTTCGCCTTCCAGGTCGCCCAGTTCCGGCTGCTGGAGAGCTGGGGCCTGCGTCCCGACTTCCTGGTCGGGCACTCGGCGGGCGAGCTGGCCGCCGCCCACGTCGCGGGCGTCCTCTCCCTGGAGGACGCGGCAAAGCTGGTGACGGCGCGCGGCACGCTCATGGGCGCGCTGCCCGCCGGGGGCGCCATGATCGCGGTGCAGGCGACCGAGGAGGAGATCCTGCCGCACCTCACCGACCGGGTCTCGATCGGTGCGCTGAACGCGCCCAACTCGGTGGTCATCTCCGGCGACGAGGAGCCCGCCGAGGAGATCGCGGCGCGCTTCGCGGCGATGGGCCGCAAGACGAAGCGGCTGGTCATCAGCATCGCCTCGCACTCCCCGCGCATGGAGGACATGCTCGACGCCTACCGCGCCGTGGCGGACACGCTGACGTACCACCCGCCGAAGCTGCCCGTCATCTCCACGGTGACGGCCGCGCTGGCCGCGCCGGACCTGCTGGGCGACGCCGCCTACTGGCCGCACCAGATCCGGCAGCCGGTCCGGTTCCACGACGCGCTGCTGACCCTGGTGGCCGAGGGCGTCACCACCGCGCTGGAGATCGGCCCGGACGCCACGCTCACCCCGCTGGCCGCGCACGTGGACGGCCTCACGACCCTGCCGCTGTCCCGCGCGGGGGAGGAGGAGGGGCAGCACATCGTCGCCACGCTGGCCCGGCTGCACACACTGGGCGCCTCCCCCGACTGGGGCGCGTTCTTCGCCCCGGCCCGTCCGGGGCGGGCCGAGCTGCCCACCTACGCCTTCCAGCACCAGCGTTTCTGGCTCAACCCCACCTCCGCGCAGGACACGGAGGGCACCGGGCACCCGCTGCTGGGCACCGCGGTCACCCCGGCCGACAGCGAGCAGGCGCTGTTCACCTCCCGCGTCTCCGTGCGCACCCACCCGTGGCTGGCGGCGCACACCGCCGGCGGCGCGCCCGTCCTCCCGGCGTCCGCGCTGGTGGAGGCCGTGGTGCGGGCCGGTGACGAGCTGGGCTGCACCCGCGTGGACCGGCTCGTCGTGGACGAGCCGCTCGCCCTCCCGGCGACGGGGACGGTGCAGGTGCAGGTCGGCGCGGGGGCGCCGACGGCCGACGGGGTGCGGGCGTTCACCGTCCACAGCCGGGTGGACGGCACCGACGGCGCCTGGACGCGGCACGCCCACGGGACGATGAGCGCCGCCGGACCGGCCACCGCCGGGGCCGTGGTGACGGCGTCCGGCGAGCCGCACGCCGAGGTGGAGCTGCCCGAGGACCGGCACGGCGAGGTGCGGGACTTCGCGCTGCACCCGACCCTGCTGGACGCCGCGCTGCGCACGCTGCCCGCCGAGCCGGGCGAGTCCACCGTCGCGGCGGCCGCGCTGCACGGGGTGCGGCTGCACGCGACCGGGGCCACCGCCCTGCGCGTCCACCGCACCACCGGCGCCGACGGCACCGCCGGGGTGCTGCTGACCGACCGTGCGGGACAGCCCGTGCTCACCGCCGACGCGGTCTCGGTGGGCACGGTGGACACCGCGCGCCTCCATGCCGCGCGCGCCCGGCACCACGAGGCCCTGTTCCAGGTCGACTGGCTGCCCGTGGACCTGCCCCGGCGGGCGGACGCGCCGGAACCGGAGATCGTGTGGGTGACCGACGGCGACCCCCAGGCCGCCGCCGTCAGCGCCCTCGCCGTGCTCCAGCGGCACCTGGCCGACGAGGCGGACTCCGCCACTCCGGTGGTCTTCGCCACCCGCGGCGCCGTCGCGGCCGAGACCGCCGAGGAGGTGCCGGACCTGGCGGGCGCGGCCGTGTGGGGCCTGGTGCGGTCGGCCCAGTCGGAGGCACCGGGACGGTTCGTGCTGGCCGACGTCGGCGCGGGCGCCGAGGACGGACCGGGGACGCGCGCGGTGCTCGCCGCCGTCGCGGCCGCAGGCGAACCGCAGGTCGCCGTGCGCGGGGAGCGGACCACCGTGCCGCGCGTGCGCCGCACGGCCCCGCCGGCCGGCGACGCGGCGCGCGCGCCGTGGAAGGCGGACGGCACCGTCCTGGTGACCGGCGGCACCGGCTCACTGGGCGCCCTGGTCGCCCGGCACCTGGCCACCGAGCACGGCGTGCGCCACCTGCTGCTGCTCAGCCGGCGCGGCCGGGACGCCGAGGGCGCGGCCGAGCTGGAGCGCGAACTGACGGAGGCGGGCGCCCGGGTCACCATCGCGGCCTGCGACGCCGGCGACCGGCAGGCGCTGGCCGGAGTCCTGGCCGCGCTGCCAGCCGACCTGCCGCTGACCGGGGTGGTGCACGCGGCGGGTGTCGCGGACGACGCCCTGGTGACGGACCTGACCGAGGAGCGGCTGACCCGGGTCCTGCGGGCGAAGGCGGACGCCGCCCGGCACCTGCACGACCTGACCCGCGGCTTCGACCTCACCGCCTTCGTGCTCTTCTCCTCCGTCGCCGGGGTGATCGGCGGCGCGGGGCAGGGCAACTACGCGGCGGCCAACGCCTACCTGGACGGGCTCGCCGCGCACCGGGCCGGGCTCGGGCTGCCCGCCACGTCGATCGCCTGGGGCCTGTGGGACCAGGTCACCGGCATCACCAGCTCGCTGGACGACAACGACCGCAGGCGCATCGCCCGTTCCGGCTTCCGGCCCGTCACGCACGAGGAGGGCACCGTCCTGCTCGACCTGGCCACCGGCTCCGGCGCGGCCGCGCTCGTCGCCACCCCGCTGGACACGGCGGCGCTGCGGGAGCAGCCGAGCCAGGTGCCGCTGCTCATGACGGGCCTGGCCCGGCTGACCGCGCGGCCCGCCGCGCGCAACACCGGCGGCGACGCGGGCGCGCTGGGCGAACGGCTGCGGGAGCTGGACGACGCGGAGCGGACCGCCCTGGTGATGGACGTGGTGCTGGCCGAGATGGCCGCCGTCCTGGGCCACGGCGACCCGGCCGCGCTGGACAGCGAGCAGCCGTTCACCGGCCTCGGCTTCGACTCGCTGACCTCGGTGGAGCTGCGGAACCGGCTCGGCGAGGTGTGCGGGACGCGGCTGCCGTCGACGCTGGTGTTCGACCACCCGACGCCCGTCGCGCTCACCCGCTACCTCGTGGGCCTGCTCGCGCGGACCCCCGGCGACGGCGGCCCGCGCGACGGCGTCGACTTCGCGGCCGACACCCGGCTGGCCGAGGACGTGCGGCCCGCCGGGGACCTCACCCGCGTGGTGGCCGACCCGGCGCACGTCCTGCTGACCGGTGCCACCGGGTTCCTCGGCGCGTTCCTCGTGCGGGACCTGATGCGGGACACCGCCGGAACGGTGCACTGCCTGGTGCGGTCCGCCGACGAGGCCGAGGGCATGGCGCGGCTGCGGGCGAACCTGGAGAACTACCGGGTGTGGGACGAGGTGGACGCCGCCCGGCTCCGGGTGATCCCCGGCGACCTGGCGCAGCCCGGGCTCGGCCTGGCGGAGGACGTCTTCGACGAGCTGGCCCGCACCATGGACGTCGTCTACCACGCCGGTGCGACGGTGCACTGGCTGCGCCCGTACACCTCGCTGCGGGACGCCAACGTGCGCGGCACGGAGGAGGTGCTGCGGCTGGCCGCACGGCACCGGACGGTGCCGGTGCACTACCTGTCCACGACGGGCGTCTTCGCCGGGGAACTGGCGAACGGGGTCCCGCTGCGGGTGGACGACACCACCGGGCCCGTCGAGGCGCTGCCCAGCGGCTACCTCCAGAGCAAGTGGGCGGCCGAGCAGCTCGTCGAGGCGGCCCGCGAGCGCGGCATGCCGGTGTCCGTCTACCGCATCGACGTCATCTCCGGCGACCAGGTCCACGGCGCCTGCCAGACGCGGGACTTCGTCTGGCTGAGCCTGCGCGGTCTGGTGCAGGCGCAGGCGGTGCCCGCGGGCCTGGTGGGCCGGGTGCACCTGACGCCGGTGGACTACGTCAGCTCCGCCGTCGTCACCCTCTCCCGCCAGGACACCGCGGCGGGCGGCACCTTCCACCTGTTCAACCAGAGCAACGGCAGCTTCGCGGAGTTCACCGCGCGGCTGCGGGAGCGCGGCTACCCGCTGGCCGAACTGCCCTGGGACGACTGGAGCACGCTGGTGCGGTCGGACGCCGACAACGCCATGCTGCCCCTGCTGGAGGCGTTCGAGATGATGGCCACCGACAACGAGGCCTTCTACCCGCCGGTGGACACCTCCGTCGCCGAGGCGGCGCTGAGCGGCACCGGCGTCGAGTGCCCGCCGATGTCCCGGGAGCTGTTCGACACCTACGTGGACTTCTTCGTCGAGGCGGGGTTCTTCCCCCGGCCGGCGGACGTCCGCGCCGGTGACGGCCGCCCGGCCGAACTGCTCACCCCGTGAGGACGAGAGGAGAGGACGACATGACAGCCGACGACTGGTTCCGGCGGTTCACGCAGGTGCCGCCGACGGCCCCGCTGCTGGTCTGCTTCCCGCACGCGGGGGGCGCGGCGAGCGCGTACCTGGCGCTCGCACGGGCCCTGGACCCGGACGTGGAGGTGCTGGCCGTGCAGTACCCGGGCCGCCAGGACCGGCGGCTGGAGGCCCCGGTGTCCCGGCTGACCGGCCTGGCCGAGGCGGTGGACGCCGCGCTCGACGCCCGGCTGGGCGGCGCGGACCGGCACTTCGCGTTCTTCGGGCACAGCATGGGCGCCTCCGTGGCGTACGAGACGGCCCGGCTGCGGGCGGCCGCCGGCCGCCCCGGCCCGGCGCACCTGTTCCTCTCCGGCCGGGGCGCGCCGTCCACGCGGCCGCGCCCCAGTGACCAGCTGTCCACCGACGCGGAACTGGTCGCGGAGGTGCGGCGGCTGGGCGGCACCGTCGGCCGCGTCCTGGACGACCCGGAGATGCTGGAGATGGTCATGCCGGTGCTGCGGGCGGACTACACGGCGCTGCGCGGCTACCGCTGGGAGCCGGGCCCGCCGCTGGCCGCGCCGTTCACGGTGCTGGTCGGGGACGCGGACCCCGTGGTGCCGGTGGCGGACGCGGCGGGCTGGACGGAGCACTCGTCCGCCGGGGGCGAGGTGCGGACGTTCCCCGGCGGGCACTTCTACCTCGACGCGGCGGCGGCCGGGGTCGCGGCCGTCGTGCGGTCGGCGCTCGCCCGGTCGGCCGCGGCCACCGCGGCCCGGTAACCCCCCCGGAACGCCGGAAGGCGGGTACCAGCGTGACGCTGGTACCCGCCTTCTTGCGTTGCCGCGGACGGTGCCGCGGAAGGTGCCGCGGAAGTCGCCGCGGCACCGGCCCGGCCCCGCTCAGGCCGCCTCGGGCCTGGCCCGGTCGCGGTCGTTGAGGGGCGCGCAGCACCAGGACCGGGGCTCGGTGCGGTCCGTGCCCCGCTCCGGGCGCCGCCAGTGCGCCTTGGCCCGCTCCCGGCGGGAGACGTCGTCCGGCTCCGCGCCGACCGCCGCCGTGCGCGCCAGCAGGACGGCCGTCAGCGCGGCCAGGTCCTCGGCGCTGGGGTTGCCCTTCTCCACGCGCAGCCACTGCGCGAACTGCTGCTCGGCCATGTCCGGCCACCTCCTGGGATTGCGGAACGGAGGGCCCGCGCACCACCGGTGCGCGGGCCCGTGTCGTCGTGCGGGAAGGAACCGGTCACTGCGGCGGGTTGCCGTGCTTGCGGGTCGGCAGCTCGCTGTGCTTGGAGCTGAGCATCTGGAGGGCCCGGACGAGGGCCGAACGCGTCTCCGCCGGGTGGATGATGTCGTCCACCAGTCCCCGCTCCGCGGCGTAGTAGGGGTTCATCAGCTCCTTGCGGTACTCGGCGATCTTCGCCGCCCGGACGGCCTCGGGGTCCTCGGCCGCCGCGATCTCCCGGCGGAAGATGACCCCCGCGGCCCCTTCCGCACCCATGACGGCGATCTCGTTGGTGGGCCAGGCCAGTGACAGGTCGGCGCCGATGGAGCGGGAGTCCATGACGATGTACGCGCCGCCGTACGCCTTGCGCAGCACGACCGAGATCCGCGGCACCGTCGCGTTGCAGTAGGCGTACAGCAGCTTGGCGCCCCGGCGGATGATCCCGTCGTGCTCCTGGCCGACTCCGGGCAGGAAGCCCGGCACGTCGACGAGGGTGACCAGCGGGATGTTGAAGGCGTCGCAGAACTGGACGAACCGCGCGCCCTTCTCGCTGGACTCGATGTCGAGGACGCCCGCCATCGCGGACGGCTGGTTGGCGACGATGCCCACCACCTGGCCGTCCAGCCGGGCCAGCGTGCACACGAGGTTGCGGGCCCAGTCCGCGTGCACCTCCATGGAGTCCCCGTCGTCGACGAGTTCCTCGATCACCTCGCGCATGTCGTAGGACCGGTTGCCGTCGGCCGGGACGAGTTCGGTGAGCCGGTCGGTGAGCCGGTCGGCGGCGTCGCCGCTGCGGGAGACGGGCGGCAGT
>NZ_JAZDCW010000017.1:0-32750 GCF_036323765.1 Streptomyces solitudinis | reverse complement strand
GCACCAGCGAGACCGTTCTCCTTCTTGACCTCCTGTGGGTCTTCGCTGGTCAGGTGCGAAGCGGTCCATCGCGATTTTCAGCGTTGAGGCTCCAGGTGAGGACGGCAGCGACGATGACGGTCATGCAGTCGCTTCCATGGATCTCTCGGTCGGCGGCGAGTGGTGATCTGCCGGACTCCGGTTGACCGGCACCGGCACGATGCCGTGGGTGCCGGGTGCGTTTTGGTCCTCCATCGCCGGATGTCCCAGGGCCAGGCAGGCGTCTTGGAACCCGCTGCAGCGGGTGGAGCTCCTCTGGTCGGTAGCGGCGCACGGGCACAGGGCCGTGGGTGCCGTGCCAGGGCGTGGTGAAGTCCAGGTCGTGCTCGACGGCACGAAAGTGGGGCAGCAGGTTCTCGAAGGACCGCACGCTGTCGGTCCGCGTGGCCCAGCTGTCGTAGTCCTGCGAGTGCCCGCGCAGAGCGATGGCGATGTTGTCGGCCGAGGAGTCGCCCACCAGCTTGCCGCGGGCCACGGGGATCTCCCGGCCCAGCACACCGGGTTTGCTGACCGAAGCTCAGTCGTAGCTGAGAATCTCCCGCGGGCCGGCAGCCGCTTCCTCGGACATCTAGGCCCTGTCGTCAAATGACGATCTTGAATAGTGGATCATGGTCGGGTGATACGTCGTCATGAACTGTCCGATGCCGAGTGGGAGTTCGTCCGGCCGTTGCTGCCCCTGTCCTCGCGGGGCCGCAAGCGGCTGGACGACCGAAGGGTCCTCAACGGGATCGTGTGGAAGTTCCGTACCGGCACGGCCTGGCGGGACGTGCCCGAGCGGTACGGACCGTGGGCCACACTGCACACCCGTTTCCGCCGCTGGGCGAAGGACGGCACCTTCGAGCGAATGCTGCGGGCCGCGCAGACCCAGGCGGACGCGACCGGCGACATCGACTGGCTGGTGTCGGTCGACTCCACCGTCGTGCGGGCCCACCAGCACGCGGCCGGAGCCC
This sequence comes from Streptomyces solitudinis, assembly GCF_036323765.1. NCBI lineage: Bacteria > Bacillati > Actinomycetota > Actinomycetes > Kitasatosporales > Streptomycetaceae > Streptomyces > Streptomyces solitudinis. The sequence goes on along the minus strand of NZ_JAZDCW010000017.1, from coordinate 31,761 downwards.
GAAAAGGGGGCTCCGCCCACCGGCACTCGGACGCTCGCGAGGCGGCCTGACCAGCAAGATCCACCTCGCCTGCGACGCGGCCGGCCGCCCGCTCGCCTTCACCCTCACCGGCGGGAACACCAACGACTGCACCCAGTTCGAAGCCGTGATGGACGCGATCAGGGTGCCCCGTCCCGGAGCGGGACGGCCCCGCACACGGCCAGCCCACGTGCTGGGCGACAAGGGCTACAGCTCTCGCGCGATACGGACCTGGCTGCGCCGCCGGGGCATCGGCCACACCATCCCCGAGCGTGCCGACCAGGTCCGCAACCGGCTCAGACGCAGCAGCCGGGGCGGGCGCCCGCCCGCCTTCGACAAGCAGCTCTACAAACAACGCAACGTGGTGGAACGGTGCTTCAACCGGCTCAAGCAATGGCGCGGCATCGGTGAGGTCGACTCGGGGCGCCCTGCTGATGTTTCCACCAGTGGGTTTCCCCGAGCCGCCTCCCGAACCCGGCGTGCCCGTCTCCGGGCACCGGGCTCTCCACAAATCCCGTTTCGGGGTGTTCAGTCCCTCATGCCGTAGTGGGCCACGGAGACGGAATGAGTTTTCCCCGGTATCGGTATCTGGTCGTGCTTACCTTTGCCGGGTTGAACAGTTCCGCTTCCTCTGTGACGGGCCACCAGCCGCCGCCGTAGTAACGTCGACGGAGCTGCTTCCAAGTGATCCCGGGGTGCTTGCGTCGGATCCATCGTGTCACCCTCATCCACGTGTAGTGGCTGAGGTAACAGAAAGCGACGTTCGAAACTCCGGGACGGAAATACGCGCACCATCCTCGCAACACCGAGTTCAGTCGGTGGAGCAGGGACTCCAGTGACAAGCCGACGTTCTGTCGTCCGGTCAGTTCCTTCACCTTGGCCGTGGCGGAGTGTACTGATTTCCGTGCCGGGTAGGTATAGATGTACTGCCGGTCAGTGCCCAGTTTCCGGTGGCGCTGGATGCGCCATCCGAGAAAATCAAGGCCCTCGTCAATGTGCGTGATCTTTGTCTTCTCCACCGACAGGCGTAGGCCCATTGGCTTCAATGCCTCCGCGACCTCGTCGCGTAGTTCCTCGGCATGTTCACGGTGCCCGAAGACGAGTACGAGGAAGTCGTCCGCATACCGGACCAGCCGGTAGTTGGGCAACCCTCGGCGCCGTCTCCTGCGCCGATCCTCGGAGGTGCTATCTGATCCTCCGGGGCCCTGGGCGATGTGCTCGTCCAGGACCGAGAGTGCGATGTTGGCCAGCAGTGGCGACAGGATCCCGCCCTGCGGGGTCCCGGTGCGTGTGTCCGTGAAGGCTCCGTCACGGGACAGAATCCCGGACTTCAAGAACGCCTTCACCAAGGACAGCACCCGCTTGTCCCCGATTCGATTCCGCACCCGTTCCATGAGGGCCGGGTGCGCGATCTCGTCGAAGCACGCCGTGATGTCGCCCTCCACCACCCACTCGTATCCGTGGCTGGCGAGGTAGCGAGTCTCGGCGATCGCATCGTGGGCTCGGCGGTTCGGGCGGAACCCGTAGGAACACGGGAGGAAATCCGCTTCGAATACCGGTTCCAACACCAGTTTCAAGGATGCCTGGACCACTCGGTCCGCCACAGTCGGAATCCCGAGACGACGAAGCTTGCCATTCGCCTTGGGAATCATCCGCTCGCGGACAGAAACCGGATGGAAGCTGCGGTCTCTGAGCTGGGTCCGCAGCTTATCGAGAAACGCTTCGACTCCCTGCCCGGCTTCGATGGAGCGGGCGGTCTTCCCGTCCACTCCGGCCGTGCGGGCACCCTTGTTTCCCCGGACACGGTCCCACGCCACCAACAGGAAGGCGGGATCGGCCACGAGGTTGAACAGGTCGTCGAACCTGCGATGAGAATCATCGACAGCCCAACGGTGCAGCTTGGTCTGGATCTCCAGTACCCGGCGTTCGGCCTTCATCAAGGCCCATTCCAGCTCGTCGGTATTCACCGGCGACAGCCTCCCGGCATTCCAGTCTCCTTACTGCTGACTTGCTGGCCCCCTTCCCCATGTGACCGGCTTTCCCGGCCTCGGAGTACTACGGAGCCTCCGTCCTGCCCGACGGCCATCAGCCGGCGATGGGCCTGCCCCCGACCGGACTGGATGTCCGATATAAGGGCGACCGTGAGCAGTTCCCACGTTCACCACGGAATCGATCGACAGGTGAGGTGCCCAGCTCTACCCCGGCAGCATCGCCACGCTTACGCCGCAGACTTTCGGCGTGGCCTCCCCACCGATGAGTAGAGTCGGCTTCGGAGTCGACCACCGACGAGCGCTGGTGGTCGTGCACTGCGTCCGGCCCAGATCCGCCAGGTTCGAGCCGGTGTCGTAATTACGGGGCGTCAGGCACTGATTTCTCGCGTACACCTTCCTGTCTCGCTAGCCGGACCCGAGTCGTCTGGCAGTACCAACCCGTCCCGGCGTTGTCGGGGCTGCTTACCGCTCGGCTCGGCATCCCCCGAGCCGAACTGCCCCCAGCTTCAACCGGATTGCTACGACAATCCGGTGGTGAAGGTCTCTCACCTCACTCGATTCCATGGCGCCTCGTGGCGCACCGACCCGCTACGACAAGACCGCCGAGTCCTACCAAGCCGCCGTCACCCTGGCAGCCCTGCTGATGTGGGCGTGACATTTGACGACAACTCCTCTTACTGCAACGGTCTTTGCTGTGATGGCTTGTTGGCTTCGGGGGGTGTGTAGCCGCGTCGTTTGTAGTGGCTGGTGCGGGCCTCGTGTTGTCGTCGTCGGCGCCAGTGCGACCAGTGCAGGACGTGCTGGACGGGTGGTGGTTGGCGGTGGGTGAGGCGGTGGATCAGGCGTCGTAGTTCGGGGAGGGTGAGGGGTATGAGCTGGGAGGATCCGTTTCTGCTTTGTCGGCGTCGAGTGCGCGGGCCCGCAGGACGGTGAGGCAGGCGTGGGCGGCCATGGCGAGGGTGATGTGGCGGTGCCAGCCGGGGTAGCGGCGGACCTGGTAGTCGTCCAGGCCGCATTCCTGCTTCGCGGTCTGGAAGCATTCCTCGACCGCCCACCGGCTGCCCGCGACCCGGATCAGTTCGTCCAGGGTGGTCTCGGCCGGGCAGTAGGCGATGTGGTACGAGATCTCCTGGGGCCGGCGGACACTGCGGCGGGCGATCACCCAGTGCCGGCGGTCCTCTCGGTGCCAGGGCCGGACCTCGACCCTCGCCCAGTCATAGACACGCGGACCGTGAGCCCCGTTGCCGCAGGAACGGCGTTTCCACTTCTGCCGGGGCAGTCCGGGAAACAGGTCGTGAACGGGGTGGTCGATTGCCCAGCGGGTGACGACGGTGTCGTGCCGAGTGGTGGCCATGACATGGAAGACATCGGCCTGCTCGAGCTCGGACCGCCAGCCTTTGGAGAAGCCGTAGGCGGCGTCCGCGGTTACCCACCGGAACGGGATATTCTCCTTGATCACCCGTCGGACCATGGCCTTGGCGATGGCCACTTTCGTCTCGAAGGCGACCGTGTCCTCGATGCCTGCGGCCCGACAGCGATCCCGATCATCGGTCCATGACGTGGGCAGATACAGACGCCGGTCGATCAACGTGCGGCCACGTTCACCGGCATAGGCGAGGAAGACACCGACCTGGCAATTCTCTGTCCGCCCCGCCGTTCCCGAGTACTGCCGCTGGACCCCGGCCGAGCGGACACCCTTCTTCAGGAAGCCCGTGTCATCCACGATCAGCACCGCACCGGGGTCACCCAGATGCTCGACCACATAGTCACGCACGTCGTCCAGGACCTCATCGGCGTCCCAGTCACACCGGTTCAGCAGTCGGTGGATCCGGTCCGGGCCGCCATGCCCTGCCTCCTCCGCGAGTGTCCAGCCGTTCTTCCGCTCCAACGGCGCTATCAGCCCCCGCATATACGCCAAGGCTGACTCACGCGGCTCCGACCGGGCAAACCGATGCACGAACCGCTGGTGCACCTCACCCAAACCCGCCGCCCACGCCCTCACGTCACCAAGTCCCCCACCCATAACCAGACCAACGACCACCCTGGCCACCAGTCACGCCAAACGCCGTTGCAGTACTAGGCAGCCTCGCTGCCGTCGTCGGGTCCCGCCTCCAGTAGTAGCACCGAACGCTTCCCCGACGCGCTCAACCGGTCCGCCAGCACGTCTCCGGCAACCCCGCACCGACCACGATCACATCCCACTCGGCCACAGCTCCCGCTTCCCCTGATACTGTCCGCCCGCTGGCCGGACCCAGCGTTCCACCCGGCTGCCCCGAGCCACCGGCGGACAACAGCCACGACAACCATCCTCCACACCTTCGGCCCACGCGGCGGCCGGCGGACACCCACGCTTGTCATCCATGGCATTCCTCACCCGATGTGCCGGAAGGCGCCGTCCGCAGCCCGTTCACCGGGGGATGACGCCAGCCCGGTGAGGGTGGGCGGCGTGGATGTACTTCATGGCGGTGGCGATGGAGATGCCGAAGACGCGGACGAGGTGGACGGGGTCGGCGGTGTCGTGGGCCTCGTCAAGGATGCGGTCGGTGCGCAGGCCGTTGAGGGTGAGGCCGAGGCGCTGGAAGGTCGCGGGGAAGTAGTTGGTGCTGGCGGGGTCGGTGTGGATGACGGTCTGGCGGGTGACGAAGAGGTGGGGGTTGGCGGTGCGGGGCCAGCGCTGGTGGCGGTAGCGGAGCCAGGTGTGCAGGAGGCGGAGGGTGACCTCGTCGAGGTGGACGGTGTGGCGGCTGTGAGGTCGGCGGACGAGGAGCTGGGCGCGAGCCGAGATCACGTCGTCCAGGGTGAGGCGGTTGAGGTCGGTGCCGTTGAGGGCGTGGAGGGTGACCAGGGCCAGGGCGAGGCGGATGGCGGGCCGGTCGGTGATGTCGAGGACTCCGGCGAGGCGGTCAGGGGGCAGCGTTGCGGGCGGGGGTTCGTTGCGGGTGACGGTCAGGCCGCGGGTGGGGTCGGTGAATATGATCTTTGCCTGTTTCAGCGCGCGGAAGATCGAGCGCAGGGCGACGGCGCGTTCGTGAGCGCGGTCGCCCTTGACTGCGGTGACGGCGGCGTGGACATCGTCGGCGGTGACTTGCCGGAGGGTCTGGTAGCGGCGGGCCCAGTCGGCAAGCGGTGCCCGGACATAGCAGAGGTATCGGCGCAGGGTGCGCCACTCGGTGGGCGGCCGGTCGGAGTGGTTGCGCAACCGGCGTGCCCAGGAGGCGAGCTCATCGGCGATCCGGGGCGGATAGCCGGCGATGACCTGTTCCACGAAGGCTTCGACGCTGCTCCTGGCGGGTCGGGACTGCGGGAGAAGCAGGCCGCGTTCGGCCAGGAAGGCGTTCAGTGCACGGGGGCGGCACGCGCTACCGCGGCCGGCGGCGGCGCTGATCGCGCGGAGATCGTATTCGGCGAAGGGAGCATGGGTGCCGAGCCAGGTGGCCGCGATGCGCAGGACGTGGGCGGCGGCCTTGCGGGCATGGTCCGTCCAGGCGTGTGCCCGGGCGTGGGCGTCGAAGGTGGCCAGCAGCCGGGCGGCCTCTGGCCGCGGCTCGGGAAGGGTGGCCCTGCGAAGAGCGGACCAGTCGCGTTCAGCGGGGAACAGTTCTTGCTGGCCGTGCGGCACGGGATCGGGCGCGAACACCTCGCTCGGGTGGGTCTGCGCGCTCACCTTGGCGGGCTTGCGCCCGGGTGGACAGAGGTTGGTTCGCGCGGCGTGCCGGTCCCCGAGATGTAGATCATTTTCGACATCACGTAATCGCGGCAGGCCACCGACTCCTTGCGGGCGTTCGGCAGATCCGACCGCCATGCGGCGAAGAACTCCTTTGTCGCCCGTGCCGACGGCGGGACCCGCAGCCCGAAGTCCCCGCGATGTGCCTGCCGGTTGAACGGATCGATCGGGGACTCGACCATCGCCCCGAACTGCCGGAAGATCTCGTGAGCGTAGCGCTGCTCCAGGAACGCGAAGAAGTGGTCGATCTTGTTGAGCTTGGACCGGATCGTCGGCGCCTGCCGCTTACCCGGCCCCGCGAAGTACGCGTCGACATGCCGCGGGGTCAGCCGCCACGGCACCAGCTGGTAGTGGTCGCAGACCTCGATGACCGGCTTCGTCAGCGCGTCCAGCGTCGAGGAGGCAAGCCCCGCCACGTCACGCGCCCACTGGTACTCCACCAGCGTGTCCATGAAAAACGCCTGCTCGTGCTCAAGCGAGGCGCCACCGGAATACCGGCGCTGCAGGGAGAGCAGGTCGACCAGGCCCTGATCCCCGCCCCGCACGTCCGAAGACTCATCCAGCACCTCGTCGGTCAGCGGCGGGACCAGGGACAGCACGCGAGTCCCGAAATCCGTCACGATCCACGAGGTTACAGGAATTACTCTCAGATTCTGCCAGTTTCGCCAGAAATCCAGGGCGTGCGGGTGCGGCCTCATCGCACTCCCCTGACCTGCCGACATGCATCAACGATCCGCCGCCGACCGCTCAGGAACCCGCGCGCACTCCAGTTAGGCAAGCCGCGCCTGTGTCCGGCTCCAGTAGCACGAGCACGCGGCCGTCTGGGGCAAAGAGCCAGCCCCACACCTGGTGTACGGGGAGGAATTCCGGAGCCGGACCGGTATGGAAGGGGAAGTGGTGCCGGGGGCGGGCGGTGCTCAGGACACCGGCCCGGTCCAGGACGGTGGGGGCAATCGGGAGACCGTCCTCCAGCAGGGCGGGGCCGGCGGCGTTGATACGGGCGCGCAGCGCGGACAGGGCACGGCGGGCGTTGTCGGGTGACATCAGCTCGGGCAGTCGGGCGGGTTCGACGAACTCGACCGCCTCGATCTCACCTGCGCGGGGTCGGATGGCGGCGATCTGTTCGTCGTCCCACGTTCCGCCGTCGAAGACGTGCAGTACCTCGCCGGGAAACCGCATGGCGGGGCGCGCGTTGGCGCCGGTGATGGAGACCCAGTCCACGGCGAGCCCGCGGTTGAGTGCCATCGTGACGCCGAGCTCTTCGTAGAGTTCGCGGGCGGCGGCCTGGGCGGGTGACTCGCCCTTGTCGACCGCGCCGCCCGGCAGGAGGCGGGTGTCTCGATAGCTGACGCGCTCGGTCAGGACCCGGCCGCGCCGGTCGGTGATCACTGCGGACGCTCCGGCCCACACGGCCGCCTCGGCGCGTTGAGCCCCGTACTGCTCGTCGGTGAAGGCGCTCGGAGTTTCGTCCGAGGTAGGTGTGGTGGTCATCGTGGCCTCCAGTTGTGCGGTGCGCGCGGGGAGTGCGGGGCGTGCCTGTCAGGTGAGGAGCCGGGACGGATCGCCCGCGACGGGGCCGGGGGTGAGCCTGGTGAAGGACTCGGTGCTGATGATCTGGTTGCGTTCGGCTTCGGGCAGGCGGGCGAGGATGCCGGGCAGGGGCCGGTTGCGTGCGACCTCCCCCTGGTGGGCGAGGATGGCCGACCACTTCACCCCGGCCCACGGGCTGATGTCGACGGTCGTGGTCACATACGCGTCGGGGACGGTCAGCACGCTCTTCCCGACCCTCTCCAGCAGGGCTCCGAGCCGGCCCACGCCAGTCTCCGAGTGCGTCGCCGCGTACAGCGCCGACGGCTGCCAGGGAGCGCCCGCCTCGGGGTAGAGAGGCTCGAGACCGGCGGCCGCGACGGCGAGCAAGGTGATCTGGTGGGTGCGTACGTGGTCGGGGTGGCCGGTCAGCTGGCCGAGAGCGTCGTGAGTGACGACGATCTCGGGGCGGAAGGCCCGGATGTGGGTGACGAGACGGCCGATGGCCTCATCGAGGGGCGCGTCGACGAAGCGGGACTCACCGGAGGCGGACTCGGGGTTGCGGGCATCGCCGTAACCGAGCAGCCGCGGGGGACCGGCGCCCAGGACAGCGAGGGCCGCGGCGAGTTCGGGCGCGCGCCTGCTGTCCGGCGCCCAGGTGGCGGTGACGACACCGGTGCGCGCCCCGGCGGCGTGGTGCTGTGCGAGTACGCCGCCGGCCAGGAGGCTCTCATCGTCCGGGTGCGCGAACACCCCCAGCAGCGAGGGCAGCGGCGGGCTGTTCATGACGAAGGGTTCTCCTCGAAGTGGTGGTCGGGCGGGAGGTTCAGATGACCGGCGGCCGGCCGGCGGCGGCGAGCCGGTAGACGGTGCGCCGGTTCATCGGGCGCCGCAGCTGCGTACGCCGGGTTGTCCAGCCCTCGCGTATCCCGCGCAGCGTTTGGCGCAGTCCGCCGCCGCGTACGGTCCGGGCCAGGGTGATCACGGTCCACGCGCCCAGGTAGAGGGGGATGAACGGGGCGGGGAGGTTGCGGTATGCGATCCAGATCCGGTTGCGGGCGGCGAGCCGGTGGTACAGCGCATGGCGGGTGGGTGTGGTGAGCGGGTGGTGCATACGGATGTCGGCGGCGTACCAGCCGCTCCAGCCCGCCGCGTACAGCCGCCAGGCCAGATCGAATCCCTCGTGATACAGGAAGAGTTGCTTTTCCCACCCGCCTACCGCGTCGAAGGCGGCGCGCCGGATCAGGACGACGCCCTCGGTCATCGAGGTGACCCTCCCCGGCCGGCCCGGGTTCGCTGCGCGCAGCCGGGGGACCCAGCGGCGCGGGGCGGTCACATCGTCCGGGCCCGTCAGCCGGGGTTGCACCCAGGCGGCCTCCGGATGCTGCTCGGCCTCGGCGACGAGCCGGGAGAGGACGTCGGGGCGGGGGAAGCGAGCGTCGTTGTCCAGGAAGTACAGCCAGTTGGCCGGATCGCCGGCCTCGTGCAGTGCGTCGGCGCCGGCGTTGCGACCGCCGGGGATGCCGATGTTCTCGGGCAGGCACACGGTGAGCGCACCAGGTGGCACGACCTCGGGCTTGCAGCCGTTGCCGACGACCACCACCCGCACGTCGACGCCGCTCTGGGCAAGGAGCGTCGCCTGCGCGGCTGCTTCCTCCACAGGGCGGTCGTTCATGGTCAGAACTACGACGTCGACGCGTGGGCGGGACATGGGTTCCTCCAGGCCATCGGGGCCGGTCAGGGCGTGGGGACGGGGGTGCCGGTGAGGTGCTCGGCCTGGCGGGCGACGAGCGGGGCGAGATGGGGGTGGACGCCCCGGGAGCACGCCTGGAGGAGTTGTCCGAGGGCGATGAGCTCCCCGGTCCGGCCGGCGTCGGTGTCCAGGACGTGGCCGAACTCGCGCCGGATCCGGGCGGCGGTCACCGGCGCGGCCAGCGAGTACGCGTGGAGCAGGTTCAGGTCGTAGCCCACGGGCAGCCGGCCCCGGTTCTCCCAGTCCAACAGGATCAGGGGCGCTCGCGTCACGGCTCCGGCCCTGACGCGGACACCCGGAACTGCTTGGCGGCGGCCGCGTGCGCGCGGCGCATCCGGTCGGACTCGTCGCCCTCTGCCGGGGCGGCGAAAACCGCCTGTCGCAAGGTCCGTTCCACCGTCACACCCCCTCCGCCACGGCGTCGGCCATCGGACGCTCAACGGGACCGGGCAGCACCACGTCACGCCCCGGCCACCGGAACACCATCCGGCAGTTCACCTTGTCCAGGACGTTGCCGGCGGGCAGCGCATCGTCGGGCGTGCTGGCCGGGTGGACCGTCAGGACGGGATCGGCGTGCTGGTCGTTGGCCTCGGCGCGGATGTGCCGGTCCCAGGCCAGCACCGTGGCCACCAGCCGCTCGGCGAGCTCGGGCCCCTGCTCGCCGAAGGCGTACGCGAACCACTCCCACTCCTTGTCTTCCCGGCGGTCGCTGTCCTTGGTCTGGACGTGGATCAGGTAGGCCAGCGAGGACTCGCAGAGGATCGCGGGGGCGTCGCGGTCCTTTGCGATGCCGGTCACAGCCTCGGCGGACTCCTGGTGGGCGGCCAGCCGGCAGAAGCCCGGCACGGTGGTGGCCGCGAACAGCTGAAGGGAGCCGAAGTAGGAGTTCGTCGCACCCATGGTCACGCCGGTCGCGACCTCGTGCCGCCGCCCGCGCAGCGCCTCCTCCAGGCCCTGAGTATCGGCGGCGGGGCCGTCGTCGAAGCGCAGTGCCAGAGCTCCGTCGAGCAAGGGGGCAACCGGGGCGGGGCGGGCCTGCTGCCCCTGGTCGCGGACGAAGCCGCAGTAGGTGAAGCGGCGGGCGTGCAGCACCTCGCCGTGCCGCTCGAACGCGATCGCCCTGGTGTAGCCGCCCATCTCCAGCGGCAGGACCAGGCGCCCGCCTTCGGCCAGCTGTTCGCGCCAAGCCGGCAGGATGTCCCAGCAGTTGTAGGTGATCATGCTGCCGTTGAAGCCGCCGCGGGGCACGAGGTGGGCGGGCGCGCCAAGGGCGGCGTCGGCCTCGATGGCGGTGACGCGTCCGCTGCCAGCCTCCGTGAGGAAGGCCCGGGTGCGGCTGATGACCCACGGGTCGATGTCGACGCTCACCACCCGCCCGCCGGGCCCGGCGAGGTGGGCGAGCAGCTCGGCGTTGTAGCCACCGGACCCCGCCTCGAACACGATGGCACCCGGCTGAAGGCGCAGGCTCTCGAGCATGTCGGCCTGCAGCCAGGCCGCGGACACCGAGCTGATCGCCGTCCCGGTCTCGTCGCGGCGGGTGATGACAGCCCGGTCGCCGCCGTCGTACGCGTCCGCCAGGTTCACTTCCGGGGCGAAACGATGGCGGGGCACCGTGCGCAGCGCGTCGCGGACGGGCTCGGACGGGGCCCAGCCCCCGTCGATCACCGTCTGGGCCATCGCCTGGCGCAGCCTGACGGCCTCAGCTGGCTCACCCGGCACGGGCGGCCGATCGGCGGCGAGCGGGTAGGAGACCACAGGCGGCAGGTCCGGGATGACGCCGGGCCACACGCTGTCGATCGCGAGTGCGGCCGGGACGAAGACGTCCCCGGCACAGGCGAGAGCGTGCAGGTCGAAGAACTCCCAGCGGTCGAACAGCTCCGGCTCCGCGTTGGTCAGCGTTCCCGTCCACGCGGTGATGCGGACGACGGCCGTGAGCCGCGGGATGCCGTGGCTGTCATCGACCAGCATCGTCACCACGTACGCATCCGCCGGGTCGGCGACCAGGCCCGTCTCCTCGGCGAGCTCGCGCACCGCCGCGGCCGCGAAGCCCTCCGGGCCGCGGGTCTTGCCGCCGGGCAGTTCGAGCATGCCGCGGCGGGAGAGGCCGAGCAGGACCCGGCCGGCGTCGTCGGTGACGACCGCGAGGGCGCCGGTCAGGGCATGGGCGGTGGTCGGCCGCTTCTCGACGGCCCTCGTGTCGGTGTGGCAGGGACCGCGCAGGACCAGGACGGCCAGGCCGTCCGCGTCCAGCCGCTCCACCGTCTCCCATCCGGCGGCGAGCACGGCGATCTCATCCTCGTCCAAGGCGATGGCGCGCCGTTCCTCGGGCGTGGTGGCCGCCACCGGGGTGATGACGACGAGAGCGCCGCCGTCCCTCAGCCGCTCACCCAGCCCGTGCAGGACTCGCCCCCTGTCCTGCACGAACGGGTACACCAGGCGGAGCGTGATCAGGTCATACCCCTCTTCATGCAGCGGGGCGGGGTCGTCGCGCTCGATGTCCAGGTGCAGCCAGCGCACGCCCTCGACGCCGGCGCGCTCCTCCCGGGCCCGTGCGAGCGCGCTCTCGGCGAAGTCGATGGCGTCCACGGTGTAGCCGAGCGAGCTGAGGTAGACGGCCAGCTCACCGGTGCCACATCCCACATCAAGCGCCCGGCCGCCGCCGTCCGGGGCGGGGGTGTGGTCGGCGAGGAGCTCCCGCTCCCGCTCACCGACCTGCCGGAAGTTCCGGCCGTCGCTGAAGTGCTGCTCCCACTCGTCACGGGCAGTGTACGTCAACGTGCTGCTCCTCGTACGTGAGTGCGGTGATGGTCAGGGGCGTTGTGCGGTGCGGAGGCGGGCCAGGGTGCGCAGGCCGCGCTCGACGAGCTCGGGGTCGCCGTGGGCTGCGCCGTAGGAAATGCCGGAGACGGGGTCCAGGACGGACAGGACCGTGAGCTGGGTTTCTTCCTCCAGGGTGAAGGGGCGGCCGTAGCCGTCCATCACGGCTTGCAGGAGGTCGGGGCGGCCGTGCCAGGCGTCGGAGAGCCGCACGAAGTCCCGCACGGCCGGGCCCCATTCGGCGCGCTCGAAGTCGATCACGTACAGGGAGCCGGCGGCCGTGTCCCACCTCAGATTGCGGGGCTGGAAGTCGCCGTGGGTGCGCACTGTGTCCGGGGCGGGCAGGGTGGCGGCCTTCTTCGCGGTGGCGCGGATGAACTCCTCGTCCTTGGGCGCGAGGTGGGGCCGGGCTCCGGCCAGGTGCCGCTCGAGCTTCCCCAGGGGCAGGGTGCCGGCGGCCGGACGCGGTGGGGCGCTGGTGTGGATGGCGGCGGCGAGCTGCCCGATGTGGTGGAAAATGAGGCGCTGCTGCTCCGGCGAGTGGACGGCGCCGTGCAGGGAACGTCCTCCCACTGCGGTGAGCACCACGGCCCGCAGCGTGGGGTCGGCAGCCACCAGCCGGGGCGCCGCCGCGCCGAGCCCAGTGACCCAGCCGCGCAGCGCGTCCACTTCACGGCGGTGGAAGCGGTCGTTCTGGTGGGTCTTGACGTACCAGGTGCCACCCTCGGCGCCGTCCGCTCTCCAGACGCGGCTTTCCGCCCGGGCCCAGGACACGTCCGTCCATGCGGTGATCCGGCCGACCGCCTGCTCGGCGAAGGCGCGCACCGCCTGATCCGGGACCACCCCGCGGACGGCGGGTTCGGGGACCAGGATCAGCCGGTCAACGGTCGGGTCGTAGGCGATCGGATCGCCCGGCTCCTGGAAGTGGACCGCCATCCGGGCACCGGCCCGGTAGGCATCCAGCCCCGCCCGGCAGTACGCGACCATCGGCTCCGGAAGCCTGTCGAGCGCGAACCAGTCCATGGAGTCGCACACCTGGGGCTCCATGACCTCAGGGGTGCCCTCCCACCGATCCACCACCAAGAACGCCCCGATCCGGGCGCCGCCGGCCGGGGACCGATGGTGCACGGTGACAGCCGCCCGGACATCGGCCCGGTCGATGACGACACCGGCCTCCTCCCGGGCCTCACGCACCAGGGCGGCGACCATGTCCTCCCACGGACCGTCCAAATGCCCGGACACGAGATGCCAGCAGCCAGCCGCGTACACGTCACCGGCCCGCCGCGACAGCAGCACCTCCGGCCCGGCCGGGCCGTCGCGCAAGGCGATGAGATGAACGTCGAGCAGCTCGGTGTGCCGCTGGGCGCCGGTCACGCGTCACCGCCGGGGCGACGGGCGAGCAGCACCGAGAACGCTGCGTCCTCCTTCAGAACGCCGCCACGCGCAAGGCCCTGGAGGAGGCGGAGTGCCTCGGCCTCGAACTCGTGGTGCCGGTCGGCGAAGAGGGCGGGGCCGGCGAAGCTCGTGGTGCGCAGGTATCCAAGGACGTCCTCGGGCCTCCAGGCACGGGCGACGGGGAAGCGGTGCTCGGCCACGTCGCTGAACGCCGAGTCGGCGAGTTCCTCGTCGTAGGAGCGGCCCCGCCCGGCGTACGTGCCGCGGGTGCCCGCGCGCCGGTCGTTGCCGAGGGAGGTCTGGATCAGCCCCCGAAGGGCGGCGGTCCAGTCCGCTTCGTGGGCCCACAGACTGCCGTCTCCCATGATCGCCACGACGGCGTTCGGCGCGGCCACCCGGTCCGCCATGTCCAGGACCTCCGCGCGGGACATCCAGTGGAAGGACCGGCAGCAGGTGATCAAGGTGAGTGCTCGGCCGGGCGCGGTGGGGGTGAAGGTGCGCGCTTCGCCGCTGAAGGCGTTCACCGTGCAGGACCCGCGGACATCGAGGATGGTGAGGGCCGTCTCGAGCATGTGCTGGTTCACGTCGACCAGATCGACGTGAACCAGCCGGCGCAGAACGGGCGGCAGCGCGCGGAGCACCTGCCCGGTGCCGGTGCCAAGGTCCAGCAGGACGGGGTCGGGTACGCCGTGCTGGGTGGCGGCCAGGAGGCGGACGGCCGCGTCCGGCAGGCCGGGACGGTAGCGGGCGTAGTCGGCGGCCTCGGACCCAAACAGGTCATCGTCCGAAGCCGCCGCAGCGGCTGGTTGGTCGGGGCGGGTCATCGTGCATCTCCAGGAGCGTGAGGAAGTCGCCGAAGCAGGGCGCCGTTCGAGCTGGTGGCCCGTCGGCCGTGGTGATCGTCTTCCGGAAGGAGGCGGACAGGAACAGCCGGTCGAAGCCGGTGCCAGCGCGGTACCCGAACTCGTCGGACTCGGCGCTCACCCCGGCACGCCCGGCGGCGCCGGCGTGCGGACGGACCGGGCCCGCCCGCTCCCGGTAGAGGTGCGCACGCCGGTCACCAGCCCAACTCGGAGTAGGCGCGGCCTTCGGCGATGCCGACGAGAGCTGTCCGGGTGTAGGAGACGAGCCGGTCCGGGAGCTCGTGGGGCGGCCACCACTTCCAGCCCAGGCACTTGTCGGTCTCCAGGACCTTCGGCTCTCCCTTCCAGCGGCGGGCGCGGAACACGAGCTGCATCAACGGCGGCCCACCCGGGGCGTCGACGACGTGCACGATATGCGCGAGATCCACGTCCGCGGGGTCGATGACCAGCCCGGCTTCCTCCCGCGCCTCCCGCACCAGGCACGCGACCGCGGACTCCTGTTCACACTTGCCGGCCAGGTAGTGCCACGTGTTCCCCGCGAACCCCGCGTCGGGGTGGCGCAGGCCCAGGAGCACCCGCCCTTCGTCGTCCTCCAGATGGAGGTGGACGCCGATGCCGTTGAGCACGGGCCGCCTACCCCCCTCCTGCAACGGAGTGGCCGCGCCGGACGCGCCGCCCGGAGGGTTCTCGGCCGCGTGCCGACGGATGAGGTCCCGCGTCGCGGGACTCAGGCGGAGCCGGTCCAGTACGTCGGGGGTGAACCAGCGCAGCAGCACGCCCTCGTGAAGCCGGAGCCGGTCGGGGTCGCCGCGCCAGATGCCGGTGAACACCTGGATCGGGACGCTGAGGCCGTCGACGCTGGTGGCCGTCTCCACGGCGTACGGTTCCAGGTCCTCCGGAAGGAGGTCGGGAACCTCCTCGGACAGCTCCCGCAGCAGCGTGCCCTCAAGGCTCGGATCATCGTGCGTGCGGCCGCCGCCGAGCAGGGCGAACGCCCCCGGCTGCCAGATGCCGGGCTTGTGGTCGCGCAGATGCAGCAGGTACCGACCCCGCCCGTCGTGGATGAGTGCGCAGGCGTTCACCGGCTCCGGCTGCCCGTCCAGCCGGGCCTGGAGGAGCTTCTCGCGCAGCGTCGGCGAGGTGACCTCCGCCATGGGTAGCCACCGGGCGCCGGACACCTCCTCGTTCTGCAGGGTGATCGCCGACGGCTCGTCGCCGGCGATGTAGAAGACGTGGCGGAAGTCGTAGTGGCGGTGGGCCGGTTCGCCCTTCGCGGGGTTGGCGTCGATGTCGTGGACGTCGATGTCGATCGGGGAGCCGAGCATCTGCCGGGTCAGGCACAGGTTGCCCGGCGAGATGCCGGCCTCCTCCGCGACCTCGCGCAGCGCCGCAGCGAGCAGCGCGCGGTCCTCGGGCTCGATGTGGCCGCCGGGGAGCAGGAGGCCGGTGGTCCGGTGCCGGATGTGCAGGAGCCGGCACTGGCGGTCGATGACGACGGCGCTGCACGTGACGTGACCGGGCAGCGTCGTGCGGGCTGTCACGTCGACGGGCCGGTCCAAGGCAGCGAGCAGCCCGGCCAAGGCGTCACGCTCGCCTGGGTGGCGGACGAGGTACGTCTCGACGGCCTTGCGGATCGAGGAGGAGCTGGGTGGCACGGGTGTCGTCTCACCTTCGACGTGTGGGGGCTGTGGAGGCCGCGCTGGGGGTCAGCTCGCCGTCTCGTGGTCGGAGGGCTGGCTGCTGCGGGGGCCGGGAAGCGCGTCGGTCGCGGGTGCGAGCCCGTACTGGGCGGCTTGGGCGGTGAACATGCCCTGGTACAGGCCGCCCGTGTGGGCCATGAGCTCGTCGTGGGTGCCGTCCTCGACGACGCGTCCCTGGTCGAGGACGTAGATGTGGTCGGCGTGCATGGTCGCGGCGAGCCGGTGGGTGACGAGGACGACCGCGTGCCCTTCCTCGGCCAGGGACCACAGCCCCCGGAAGGAGTCGATCTCCGCATGGGGGTCGAGGGCGCTGGTGGGCTCGTCGACCAGCAGGAACGGTGACTGCCGGTACCGCGTCCGGGCGGACCCCAGCCTCTGCCACTGCCCGCCCGAGAGCTGGACACCCCGCTCGTAGCCCTTGAACACGATCGAGTCCCAGCCGTGTGGCAGGCCCTCGATCAGGTCGAGCACGCCGGCTTCCTTGGCGGCCGTGCGGACGCGGTCCATGTCCCGGGGACGGTCGCCGACGCCGATGGCCACGTTCGCCGCGGCCGTCATCTCCCAGCGCGGGAAGTCCTGCGCCAGCAGCCCGACGGTACGGAAGACCTGGGCGCGGTCGGCCTCGCAGAGCTCGACCCGCTCGCCCGACTCACCCACCCACCAGACGTGTCCTTCGGAAGGCAGTAGCAGCCCGGCCAGCACCTTCGTGAGCGTGGTCTTCCCAGAACCGTTCGCACCCACCAGGGCGGTCACCTTCCCCCGGGGCACCCGCACGCTCACGCCCTTCAGGGAAGGAAAGTCGGCGCCCGGGTAGGTGAACGACGCCCCCTCCGTCCGCACCTCCAGCACCGGCGCGGGCAGCGACGCTCCGGAGGAAGGGATGGCGTTCTCGCCCGCCACCTTGATGGCGTCCTCGGTGTCGGTGAGGAACAGCAGCTCCTCGTACAGCCGGTTGACCTGCTGCACCAGCGACGTGAGCCGAGCCGTCGAGGTGCGGATGGCGATCACCGCCGTACCGCCGACGGCGAGCGGCAGACCACCGGACGCCAGGAGCCACCACAGCACCCCGTAGCAGGCCAGCGACGCCACACCGGCGAACGCGCCCGCGATCAGGTCCGTGGAAGCCTGCGCCCGGGCCAGACGCCGCTGCTCCGCCTCCGTCTGCCGCGACATCTCCTCATAGCTGGAAAGCAGTTTTGCGCCGGCGGCGTGCACCCGGATCTCCCCGGCGGCGTGCGGTCGGGTCAGGTAGGCCAGCAGGGAGGCGATCGCCCGGCGGTGGTCGACCCAGTTCAGACGGGAGAGGTACTCACGGCGCGCGGAGCGGACCGCTCCCCACCCCTTGGGCAGGGCGATGGCCAGCAGCATCGGCAGCAGCGCCCAGTGCAGCGACGCCAGTACGACCGCGGCCGCCGCCATGCCGATCACCACATTGCCCACGCCGACCGACAGCCGGAGCATGCTGCGGGCCGAATCCGTGCCGAACTTCCCCGCCTCCAGGACCCGCTGGACCTCCGGCCGTTCGGTCGCCTCCACCTCAACACCGGTGACGGCCGTGTAGTACCGGGCGGAGACCGCCCGCTCCACCTGCGGCTCCAGCCGGCCCGACATGGCCGTCGACCACGCCGCCAGCACCGCGGTCGCCACCGCCGCGACCGCGAGCACCGCCAGCGACGGCAGCGCGTCGCGCAGCTTCTCCGCGGTCGGACCGTCGGCGAACAGCTGCGTGAGGACGCTGTTGACCGCCACCAGCCCCCAGCCCGCCGCCACGCCCTGCCCGAGCTGCGCCGCCACAACCCCGGCGAGCGCCCGCGGGTCCGTCTCCCAGCCGGTGCGCAGCACCATGCCCACCATGCGGGGCAGCGCGGCCGCCATGCGCCCGAACCCCAGCCGGGTCAGTGGGCCTTCGTGGCGGACGTAGGACTGGTCGTAGCGCAGCCGGCCGCCGTACAGCTCCCGCTCGGCGTCCGAGATGCTGTCCGTCGCCGGAACCTTCGCCGGGCCCGCAGCTTCGTCGCTGTCTGGTTCGACTGGCGTCAATGTTCTTCCTCTCGGATGCGGAGTGGTGGCGTCGGCATGTCCAACGACGCCGCCGCAATTTCGAACACGTGTCTTTCGGTCGGGTTGCGCGCCCCAGGATTCCGCGGTTCTTCGAAGGTGCGCAGTGCACCGACCCATGCCGCGCAAGGACGCGCGGCCGGGCACAGGTTGGCCGAAACGCCGACGATGGTGCTCGTAGGTCCGGATGGGCCCGTTGGTCCGTTCTGACTCACACTCGACTTGTAGAGTGCGAACGCCTGTATGCCACGGATCTTCGCTGGAGCTGACTGTGCATGGACTTGCTGCCCGTATCCGAGCCGTCGGTGACTGGGAGTTCCGCTCCCGGGCTGGAGCGGAGGTGCTCTGTGGCAATCAGTGATGCCGTCATCTCGAATGCCCTGGCTGCGTACCTGGAGCGCTATCCGGATGAGGCCGAGTTGCTGTCCCGGCCGGTGCAGATGCTCGCCAGCGGTGAGAACTTCGCCTCTCGGCACAGCTTTCCGATGCACGTGACGGTCGGTGCGCTGCTGGTGCGCGGCGGCTGCGAGATCCTGCTGATCGAGCACCGGGCCTACGGGATCACTTTGCAGCCCGGTGGCCATCTCGAGCCGACGGACACCACGCTGAGCGACGCGGCGGTGCGCGAGCTCGCCGAAGAGACCGGCCTCGACCCCGCGGCAGTGTCCCTGGCGGATTCGGTGCCTGCGTATGTCGAGTACGGGCGCGTTCCGGCGCGCCCGGCCAAGGGGGAGCCGGATCACTTCCACCTCGACATCGGGTTCGCCTTCACGACGGACCGTGCGGATGTGGGCCAGATCCAGGAAGCGGAGGTGACCGGTGCCGCCTGGTACCCGCTCGCGGATGCCGAACGGCTGGTCGGCCACCGCATCGCCCGGGCCGTCAGCAGGCCGGCCCACGCAGGCTGACCCCGCACAGCTGCCGCTGCACCGGATCGTGCTGTGCGCCGTCCAGGATCTGGCGGGCCGCGGGCCAGCTTCCTCCGTTCAAGCCTGCAGGCCGTCGAGTTGAGCGACGACGACGAGCCAGCTGGTGATCGTGACGTGGTCGGGACGGGTCTGGGCGTATGCCTCCTGCAAGATCGACATCTGCTGTTCGTAGGAGAAGCCGCCCTCGGGGCGGGCGAAGACCGGGATGGACAGCCAGGCCCTCCGCTCGGCCATGGTGGTGTGCTGGGCTGTGACATCCGCTTCGGCCAGCGTCAGCCCGGCGGCAGCCAGGTAGCTGGCGACAGCCGTGAGCGGCAGTTGGGGAACACCGCTGGGCGGCGCCGGAGGTGCGCCGTAGTCGCGGACGGCGATCTGCTCGATCAGCGAGCCGAGCGAGGCACTGGCGGGCCGGGCCTGTGCGGCTGGGTGGGTGACTCCGGCGAATCCGCCGCCGACGTTGAACACAAACCGGCCGCCGGGCCGCAGAACGCGGCGCACCGCGGCGAACACGGAAGGAACGTTCGTCTTCCAGATGGCCGAGTTGCACACGACGGCGTCGACGCCGCCTGCCGGGGTGTGCTCGGCCAGCTCCTCGGCGCGGGCCGTGACCCAGGAAAGGCGTGGATCGTCCAAGGTGCGGCGGCCGATGCGCTGCATGGCCGGAGCGTTGTCGAGGGAGATGACCCGGGCGTCGGGCGGCGCGAGGGCGAGGATGGCTTCGGCGGTGGCTCCGGTGCCGCCGCACAGGTCGACGATCACATGGCTGTCGGTGAGGCGGGCGCGGGCGGCGAGGTCGCGGCTGGAGGCGCTGTACATGGGGAAGGCGCGGGTGAAGGCGGCGTAGGCCTCGGCGGTGGTCTCGTCGTCCCAGCCGGTCAGGGCGTCCTGCGTCAATGCGGTCTCCTCTGCTTCGGTGTTGGCCCGGGGGCAGATCGGTCGGCTGTGGCGTCGGTGGCTTCAGCCGTACGGCGCGCACGCCGGGCCGGGGCGCCGACTCATTCGAAGGACGGCTTGCGGTCCCGGGTGCGCTTGAGCTCGAAGAAGCCGTCCGTTGCGGCCACGGCGAGCAAACCGTCCCAGAGCCGTCCGGCCGCTTCGCCGCGAGGGGCCGGGGTGACTACAGGGCCGAACAGGGTCGTACCGGCGATCCGCAGGAGGGGGGTTCCGACGTCGAGCCCGACATCGTCGAACGCCTCGTGGTGCGATTCCTTGATGAGGTGGTCGAACTGGGTGCTGGTGGCCGCCGAAGCCAGCGAGGCCGGCAGTCCGGTTCTCCGCCAGGGCTTCGGTGATCACCCTGGGGTCCTCGCGGCGCCGCTGATTGTGCAGCCGGGTACCGATGGCGGTGTACAGCGGCCCCAGCACGGGCCGGCCGGCGTGCTCGGCGGCGGCGCAGACCCGCACCGACCCCCAGGCCGTTTCCATCAGCCTGCGGTAGTCCTCGCTGAGGCCCTTGCCTTCGCGCTGCTCGAGGTTGAGGTAGGCGAGCGACATGATCCGCCAGTCGACGCGCACCGGCCGGACCTGCTCCACCTCCAGCAGCCAGCGCGAGGTGATCCACGCCCAGGGGCACAGCGGATCGAACCAGAAGGGGACCTCGCGGACCTCGTCGCCGCGGATCTCTTCCGTGGTCGTCATGATGGATGCCGTCCAATCTCCGAGGGGTTCTGCATGGCGTCGTTCTGCGGTTGGGCTAGACGTCGAACAGCCCGCTCTGGACGGGCAGGTTGTGCTTGGCGGTGCGGCCGGCGACCTTCACCAGGGCCGCGAGGGTGGTGAGCCGTGGGTCTTGGTCGGCGGCGCTGATGAGCTGGAGGAAGACCTTCGCGGTGACCTCTACGTCGGCGGCGGCCCGGTGCCGGTCCGGGGGCTGCGGGATGCCGAAGTGCGCCAGTAGCGTGTCGAGCTTGTAGTTCGGCAGGTCCGGGATCAGGCGCTTGGCCAGCGGGATCGTGTCGAGGAAGTTGGTTCGGGCCAGCGTGGGGCAGTGCTCGGCCTGGTGGTGGATGACGCCGGCTTCGGTGGCCGCGTGCTGGGCCACCAGCAGGTAGGGGGTGCCGGCCGTGAGCCGTCGGTCCAGTGCCCCCAGCGCCTCGGCCGGGGTGGGGGCCGTCTGGAGCTGCTCGGCGGTCAGGCCGGTCTGGGCGGTGTCCGCCGGGGTCACCGGGGCGAACGCGGGCGGCCGGATCAGGGACTCGCTGCGGCCGGTCGTGCTCCAGCGGCCGTCCGGGCAGCGCAGGACGAGGGCTGCGACCTCGATGGGCTGGGCCGGGTAGCCGGTGGGGGTCGTCGTCTCGAAGTCGATGACCACGAAGGTCGTCTCCCGGAAGGCCGGGTCTTGGGTCAGCTCGCCCATCTGTTCATCTCATCCATCTCGTGGGTTCCGTCGCACCCGCTCGCCGCGGCACGGGCCGCGGCGAGCGTGCCCGAGCGCAAGGGGTCGTGATGGGCCGTCACCGGTTGGTGAGGTCGGCGACGGCCCGTGCCGCAGCGAGCAGATCTGGCGCGTCCTGGTGCTGCTCGCCCGTCCAGGTCTGGCTCAGGGACCGGTACAGGTCCGTCATCACCGGCAGGAACTCCGGCGGGAGCGAGGCGGGCTGCGGCCACTGGCTGCGAGGCACGCCGTCGGCGATCAGCTTGCCGGTGGGGATCTCGTTCCCGGAGCGTACGTACCAGTCCCGCAGGACCTGCTTGCCGCAGTGCACACCGTCCCGCATCAGGCGGCTCTCGTCCGGTGTGCCGGGGCTGTCGGCGAGCACCAGCTGCTGATCGCTGCTCATCAGGTACTCAGCCTTGCCGTCGCAGTGGCTCAGCCCGAGCTTGTCCGCGTGCCCGGTCAGCACCGCGTTGACCCTGAAGGTGATCTCGCGCAGGGCCTGGAACTGCTCGTCGTCCAGGCCGGCGAGGTCTTGGGCGTGGGCAGGGGTGAGGAAGCGGTTGACGTCGTCTCGTGTCGTCGCGTACTCGATGAGCGGCTGCTTCAGCTTCTCGCCGACCGGAGGGATCGCATCGAGCCCGACGTCGGCCGGGGCCAGGTCGCCAGTGGCCAGGCGCCGGTGGACGGAGCTGCCGGGCGGGAGCTCGTTGCGGAAGAGGACCTGGAGGGGGAGCAGGTAGTTGCCGGACGCCGGGGTCAGAGGGCGGGCGGCCTGCTCCGGGAGGCGCGCGAGGGTGAACTCGATCCGGTTCGGGGCGATGAAGCGGCGGAAGTGCGTCCGTACGCCGGCCTCCTCCAGCAGACGGAAGTTGAAGGCGGCCATGCGGCAGATCGCCTCGCCCTTGCCGGGGATGGCATCCGGCATCCGGCCGTAGTGGAAGACGGTGTAGTGGTCGGTGTACTCGAAGACGCCGACGCCTTCCCGTTTCGCGGTTGGCGGTTCGATGACGTGCAGGTTCTTGGTCGAGTTCAGGACGGGCATCGTGCTCCTCGGGTGCGACGGCCTCGCGCCGTCATCGGGTGGGATCTGCGGACCGGGGCGCCGCCGCGGGCCGGGCGGAGGCCGGACCGGCTGTGCCGGGCTCCATCCGCGCTCCGGCGGGGGCCAGCTGGCCGTCGACCACCGTGAGCACCTGCATGCCCGCCGCCCGGGCGGAGGCCGTGCCGTCGGGCGCGTCGTCGACCGCGAGGCAGCGCTCCGGTGCGGCACCCAGACGGTGGGCGGCGGTGAGGAACAGCTCCGGGTCCGGCTTGCCGTGGGTGACGTCCTCGCGCGCGACGACGGCCGCGAACGCGTCCTTCAGGCCGAGGGCGTCGAGCCCCGGGTCGACGAGCAGCCGACTGGCGCCCGACGCTACGGCGCAGGGCAGCCCGGCACGCCGTGCCTGCTGCAGGAGCTCCACGATGCACGGGATGGGCGTGATCGTGTGCACGGTGGCCAGCAGATGGGCGCGGCTCCGCTGGATGATCTCGTCGTGGGGCAGCGCCCGGTCGCCGGGGAGCACCGCCAGGAGGTCGTGGATGGACAGGCCGATGTGCTGGCCGTACCAGTCGGGGTCCAGAGCGACGCCGTATGGCTGGAGAGCCGCGTGCAGCGCGTCCTCGTGCCCGCGTCGGGTGTCGGCGAGGGTGCCGTCGAAGTCGAGAAGCAGAGCCTGGACCTCTTCGCCGATCGCGGGTACGCAGCTTCTCGGGGCCCGGCCGCCAGGGCAGGCCGGGTGCTGGGCGGCCGGGCTCATGCCGCCGCTGCGGCAGGAAGCCGGCCGCAGCACATGCACGCCGCGTCCGGCACCTGCCACGGCTCCTTCAGGCAGGACAGGGCACCGCCGGCGCCCTGGATCCACGCCCGGATCTGCTCGGCCGCCTCGTACTCGTCGACGCTTCGCCGGTCCACGACCCGGTAGCGGGCCGGGTCGGTGGCGGCGAGCTGTTCGAACAGCTCGCCCGCCACGCGCATGAAGTCCGCCTGCTCGCCGGTGAAGACGCACCGGTCGCGCCGCTGGGCGCGCTCCAGGGCCTTCGAGGCGTCGTCGGTGACGAGGATCGTGAGGTCCGGCAGCGGCCGGTACGAGGAAGCGAGGTCCAGCAGGTCGATCGCCGTCTTCAGGGCGGCATCCATGTCACCGGGGTGCAGCAACAGCGCCTGGCACACCGCGGTGGTGTCCACGCAGCGGCCTTCGACGACGGTCCGCCCGCTAGCCAGGTCGGAAAGGACGGTGTCCAGGTCGTGCCGCTTGATGGCCATCAGGATCAGGGCCTCGGCCATCGGGGTGCCGCCGCGCAGGAACGGGTCCCCGGCGCTGGCCTGGCGCAGCGAGGTCAGCAGAGCCTCCCCGAGCCCGGGGCGCCCGCCTGCCCGCTGGGAGAACTCGTCCAGCATCAGCGGCTTGACCGCGAGGACTTCGACAGCACGGTTGGTGAGGTAGGTCTTGCCGACTCCGTTCAGGCCCTCGGCGGAGATCAGCGGGCCGCGGCTGCACGGGGGGCCTACCGGTGTGGTCGTCATGCTTCGCTCTCCGTTCGGACACGAGGACGGGGACGGCGGGTTGCCGGACGCAGTTCTCCGGCAGGTGCGGGCTCGAGGAAGCCGGTCACGCGTGCCATGCGGCGGCCTCCCGGATGATGACGGCGGCGTAGCGGTCGAGGACCGCTTCGTCGTCGCGTTCGGTCAGGACGAGGGCGAGGGTGCGGTCCAGGATCTGGGCGGCACCGCGGCACGGGGCCCGCTCACCGCCGGTGAACATGGGCCGGGTGTCGCACGGGACCAGCCGGAAGCTGCCGGTGGAACTGGGCACGGCGAGCTGGGCGAGGTGCTCGGCGAACGCCCGGGGGCGTGGCAGGCCGATACGCAGGAGCGGGGAGTAGTGGTTCCACGTCTCGTCCGGCGCCGGCTGGAGCGGCGTGAGACCGCGGGCACCGGCCAGGGCACGCAGCAGGTAGGCGGTCTGCGCGCGGCGGCGCTCCAGCAGGGCGGGGAACCGGCGCAGGTTGGCCTGGGCGAGCGCCGCGATCAGCTCCGGCATCCGCCCCGGCAGCCCGAGCCGTTCCTGGGGACGGCGGCCGGGCGGGGGCGTCAGCCAGTGGCCGCGCAAGGCCCGGGCGTGGGCGGTGAGAGCAGGATCATCGAGCAGTACGAAGCCGCCCTCGCCGCTCCAGAGGATCTTGCCGTCCTTCGTGCTGAAGCGCCCGGCCGCGCCTGCTGCGCCAGCCGGAACTCCGGCACGCGAGGTTCCTGCGGCCTGGGCGGCGTCCTCGACGATGGTGAGCTCCCGCTGTGCGGCGAAGGCGCGCAGGCGGGCTGGGTCGCCCATCCTGCCCCACAGGTGCACCGGGACGATCGCCTTGGTCCGGGTCGTGACCTTGGAGGCGGCGTCGGTGTAGTCCAGGTCGAGGGTGTTGGGGTCGCTGTCGACGAACACTGGCGTCGCGCCGAGTTGGACGACCGGCTGGGCGGTCATGACGACGGTGAGCGCCGGCAGCAGGACCTCGTCGCCGGGCCCGACGCCGATCGCGGATAAGGCGGTGTGCAGGGCGGTCGTGCCGGAGGACACCGCGACCGCGTGCCGCCGGTCGAGCACTCGGGTGAGGTCGTGCTCGAACCGGCCGGTGAACTCGGCGCAGGCGGGGTCGGGCATGGCGGCCAGCGCGGCCGCCATGCCTCCGCCGAGGTCGGCCGCCGGGAGCGGGGGCAGGCCGGTCATGTCGCCTCCCGCGCCAGGAGGCGGGGCATGCCGAGCACGAGCGGGCCCATGTTCACGCAGTCCCGGGAGAAGTGGGAGCAGTCCGTGCACGCCGGTCGCCCGTCGAACAGGGTCCGCGCGTCGGCACCGACGATCGTGCGCTGCTGCGAGGGGGCTGTGGCGGCGATCCGCCGGTCGGACGGGCAGTCCCACAACGAGCCGTCGGGCTGGATGAAGAACAGCTGCGCCCCGCCGAAGCACTCCTCGACGCGGCCGCTGTCCTGGGTGGAGATCGAGGCGAGGAACTGCCGCATGTAGGCGGGGTCGGGGATCGCGAGTCCGCGGGGGTCCGCCTGGAGGCGACGTAAGTGGTCCTCGACTGCGGGGACGTCGGCGGGGGTGTGGCACCGCTCGGCGAAGAGCTTGTGGTCGCCAGGCAGGGAGATGGGCTGGGGGACGTAGTAGTCGACGCCGACGTCGGAGGCGAGCCGGGCGACGTCGGTGATCTCCTGGGGGCGGTCGCGCATGACCACGGTGTAGATGCCGACCCGCGGACCCGGCCGAGAGTCCCGCTCGCTCAGTAGGGTGCGAATGCCGGCAAGGACCTCGCGGTGGCCGACCCGGCCGGAGCGGGACGGCCGCAGCCGGTCGTTGATGCCTGCGTCCGCGCTGTCGAGGGACACCGAGACCCCGTCGACGCCGAGTTCGACGAGCTGCCGGGCGATGCCGGGCCGGGTGAGCGGCACGCCGTTGGTCGCGACGACGACCTCGCATCCGGCATCCTTGATCGTCTTGATCAGACTCAGGGTAGGCAGCCAGTCCAGCGGCTCGCCGCCGGCCAGGATGACCCGTTCGACCGGCGAGCCGGCCAGGGACCGAGCGAACGCCTCCATGACGGTGCGGTCCAGGTCGCGAACAGGGATGTGGGACAGCACGCCCGGACCCTCGGGGAGCGCCTCCTTGTGGTCGGCCAGTTCCCCGAAGTAGCAGTGCGGGCAGCCGAACGAGCAGGGCGACCGCAGCGCCCACAGCACGGTGATGTCACGACGCACGGCTGACCTCCCGCTGTGCCACCAGGGCACGCACGGTGTCCTCGACGGCCTTGCCGGTCTCCTCCGGGCCGTGGCCAGTCACGTCGATCACGGTGAACCGGTCCGGTTCGGCGGCGGCCAGCTCCCGGTACAGCTGGTCGGTCTGCTCGATCACCGCCAGGGCGCTCGCCGGAAGCGTGCGACCGATCCGTGCGCCGAACCGGGCCTTGCACTCCTCCCGGTCGCCGGTCAGCAGGAGGGTGGCGTCCGGCATCAACCGCCACCGGCGGGCAGTGGCCAGGATCTGATCAGCCACCGCCCGGGCGGGCGTGGCCTGGTGCTCGTCGTGCAGGATCGCCCCCTGGCACACGGCCACGCTGTCCACGCCGCGGTCTTCGACGATCACCTCCACGCCCTCCAGCAGCTCGGGGGTCAGACGCTCGAGCTCGCGGAACTTCAGCGCCAGCAGCGCGAGCGTCTCGACGACCGGGTGCCCGGTGCGCAGGCAGACGTCCCCGCCCGCGGCGAGGGCGGCAATCACCTGGCCGGGCAGGGTGTCGGCGGCCTGGTCGGTCAGCTCCTCCAGTCGCAGGCACCGCGAGCCGAGCGAGGCGGCCACCGTGCGGACGGCAGTGGTCTTGCCGACCCCATTGATGCCTTCCACGCTCACCCACAGCGGCCGGCCGGGAACCTCCCCGGCGCGGCGAGCCCCGGGAACCATGGCGGTGATCACGCTGGTCTCCGGCGCACCAACAGCGGCTCGGTCATCCCGCCGGGGGCGGTACTGCTCGCTGACTTCAGTGCTCATGCTGCTCCTCCCAGGGGAAAACGAGCCAGGTGTCGTGCAGCGACGCGAGGTAGTCGATGGCGCGCTCCGGCTCGTCCTTGCGCGCCCAGTTGGCCCGGTTGACGGCGATGACCGCGGTGCGCAGCCGGGCGGGGCCCAGATCGCGCAGCAGGTCGGCAGTATGAGCGAGGGTCGCACCGCTGCCGGCGATGTCGTCGACGAGCAGCACGTCCAGGCCCGTCAGGTCGCCGAGCGAGGCGGGGTTGCGGACGGTCGGCAACGGGGTCTTGGCGGCGTTGATGCCGTCTTCGGCAGTATGGGTGACCTCGACGGTCCGTACGTCGCGGATCTTGAGGCAGTGGGCGAGCCAGACGGCCGGGATCATGCCGCCGCGCACGATGCCCACCACGGCCTGCGGCACACCGCCGACCGTCACCTGCTTGGCGAGGGCCTGCGTCGCGGCGCCGATGTCGTTCCACGTCAGGTACAGGGGAGCGGGCCGGTCAGCGCGGCTCGCGGGCGGCCTCGGGGATGAGGTCATCTGCTGCACCTCCTTCCTGGTCTGCTTGCCGGTCGGGGATCAGGCCGCGTTCCACTGGGCGGCGGCCAGGGTGACGAACTGATGATTGAGTACCGGGTCGGTGGCGAACCGGCCTCCGGTGTGCACCGTGGTGGTGCGGGCGTCCTCCCTCCGCACGCCGCGCATGCTCATGCACAGGTGTGCGCCGCGTACGGCGACCGCGACGTCCTTGCGTCCGATCACGTCGGCCAGGTGCTCGGCGAGCTGCCGGGTGAAGCGCTCCTGGACCTGGAGGCGGCCAGCGATGTGCTGCGCGATCCGCCCGAACTTCGACAGGCCCACCACCTCCCCGTCGGGCACGTATCCGGCCGCGACCTGCAGGTTCATGGGCAGCATGTGGTGTTCGCAGAGCGACCACACGCTCATTCCGCCCACGATGACCAGCTGATCGCTCAGCTGGGACTCGGCGAAGCAGGTAGCCACCGCGGTGTTGCCCGAAGACAAGAAGGTGCTCCACCAGGCGGCGACGCGGTCAGGGTGTCGGCCAGGCCCTCGCGGGTGGGGTCCTCGCCCAGCGCGACCAGGAGCTGACTGATCAGGTCGGCGACCCGGCCGGTGTCGATGGCTGCGGCGAGGGAGCCGGGCACGGGGACGGTACTCAGGTCCGGCTCGGGGCCGGCGACATAGGTCGTCATGGGCTTCTCTCACTTCCGGGGCTGGGCAATGGGCGGGGACAGCGCAGGGAGATCAGCGCCCTCGCGCGTTCGCGAAGGCGAGCACGTGTAGCCGGGTGGTGAAGTGCCAGTGCCGGGCCGCGACCGCGTCCGCGAGGACGCGGGCCGTCTCGGTGATCGCCTCCGCGGTGGTGCCCTCGTGCATCACCCACACCGGCGCGAGCCGGTGTGTGTCGGTGAGCTCGGCGATACGGTCCAGGTCGGCCACCGAGGACGCGACGAACTTGAACGCCGCTCGTCCGGATTCCACGAACGCCTTCAGCGCGGCGGGCACCAAGCTCTTGGCCTCGTCCACACCGAAGCTGGCGATCTTCGGCGAGACGTTGAAGCGGACCTTGCCGATCAACAGCTCGGGAAGCGGCGTGATGGTGCCGTTCGTCTCGAACTCCACGCGCTTGCCCGCGGCCAGCAGCGCCTGGACGAGCGGCACCAGGCGCGTCTGCTGGAGCAGCGGTTCCCCGCCGGTGATCACGACCAGTTCGACGGGCGAGGACGCGGCCCAGGCCACCAGGTCCGCCACTGTCCGCCTCGTCGACCACTCGCGCAGGTCGAACCGGGACGTGTCCCAGCTTTCCTTCGTGTCGCACTTCGCGCAGGTCAGGTTGCACCGGGACAAGCGGATGAACAGGGCAGGATGCCCGCAGCTCGGGCCCTCGCCTTGGAAGGTCGGCACTTCGACCCCGAAGCACTCCATGACGATCAGCCAGAACTGGGCATCATCCGTCGCCCGTCCCACGGTCGTCGGCTCGAGCGAGGTCACTGTCCCTCCACATCGAAACGGGCCCAGCTACGGGCGGTCTCTCGCACGAGCACGGCGACCAGGCGGCCAGGGATGGTCGGCTGGACGTTCTGGATGAACCAGCCGGCGAGGAACTGGGCCAGGCGCTCCGAGGTCGGCTCGAAGGGGAGGATCTCGTGCAGGTTGTGGTGGTCCAGCTCGGCGTCCAGGAACTCCTTGAACGGTGCGAGCGCGCCGAAGTCCGTGACGAAGCCCGGCTTCTCCAGGGTGGGAGCGGTCAGGACGAGCTCGATCTCGTAGCTGTGTCCGTGCTGTTGGGCGCACTTGTGTTCAGGCGGCAGCCCGGGAAGCCGGTGCCCGGCCTCGAAATGGAACCTCTTGCCAATGGTGAAGGTGCCGGACGGCAGCTGAACGGAACGGAGATCCATGATCTTCCTTCGTGGGCTGGGGGCAAGGCGGTTCTGATCGTCGGGAGAATCCACACAGGCGCTGGCCAGCGCACCCGAGCTCCAGCAGCCATCGGGCAGCCGCCGAAAGGCTTGAAGAGCCCGGCATCGAGCCGTCAAGAGCGCTGCCAGCACGTCAGGTCGCTGGGGTGATCGAGTGTCGCTCAACTGCCCGTGCAACGGCACGAGTTGTCGGTCATCCCGCCGGTCATCCCGGCCTGTTGACGACTACGCTCACCGCGGCTCCTGCTGATTGGATGACGGAGTGGCCAAGAACACCCACCCCCTGGCACTGGTGCGCGCCGCACGGGGCATGACCGGCGTCGACTTCGCCCGAGCGATCTGCGCGGCAGCTGAACGCCGGGGCCTGCGTTCCGGCACCACCAAACAGCGCGTCTACAAGTGGGAAGTCGACGGGGTCACACCCGACCGGGAATCCCAGGAGTACATCGCCGAAGTGCTCGGAGTCCCGCTTGAAGACGTAGACGTGCAGGCGTGGCCAAACTGGCTGCCTGACGTCGGTGTGGCTCCCCTGGGGCCCGCCAGTACCGTGCCGGCCCTGCGAGAGGCATTGAGAGCATCGATGGATCGATCCCGCCGTACCGTCCTGTCCGCGATCTCCGCCACAGCCCTGATCACCTTGGCCGGTGCCTGGGCCACCACTGACGTATGGCCGGAAGTCGCCGAGCGTGTCCAGGGCAAGACCATCGGCGAGGAGCTGGTCGCCGTGCTGGAGGAAACCAGCGCGCGGTTGACGGCTCAGGCCACTCAGGAGCGGCAGCACACCGCTCCGCTGATCGACGCTCACCTGGCGACCGTGACAGACCTGATCGCCCAGGGCCGCTACTCCCCGGCCGTGGGGATCCGGCTCCACGCCCTGGCCGCCAGCCTCGCCCAGACCGTGGCCTGGCACCGTTTCGACCACGGACGCCACGGCGAAGCCGGCCGCTTCTGGATCGCCGGACTCCACAATGCGCACGCCAGCGGTGATCACGACATGGGCGCCGCTCTCCTGAGCGACCTCGCCTACCAGGCCTCCTGGCGCGACGACCCCCGCACCGCTGCCCGCATCCTGGAACGGGCCCTGACCCGCACCCGGCACCCGGCCGCCCGGTCCCTGCTCAACCTCCGTCTCGCCCGCGCCCTGGCACCTCAGGGCGAGAGGCGTGCAACCCTGCGGGCCCTGAGTGCCGCCGAGCACCTTCTCAGCGTGCCGGCCCTTGATCCCGTTCCCGCGTGGTGCTCTTGGCTCTCCGAGGCGGACCTTGCCGTCGACTCCGGGCAGAGCCTCAACGATCTGGGCGAAACTCGCCGGGCCCACCAGCTCATCGAGGAAGGCCAGGCCCTGCTGCCGCCCAGCCGGGACAAAACTCGCGGCGTCTTCCTCGCATTCCGCGCCAAGACGCACCTCGACCTGGGCGAACCCGACCTCGCCGCCGCCGTCGCGGCCCAGTCCCTGGAGCTTGCCCACCGGATCGGCGCCCCCCCGTTGCGTAGAGCTCGTCCGCGGGCTCCTCCCGCGCTTCAAGACCGTCAGCGACGCGGAGGGCGTTCCCGAGCTGCTGACCAAGGCCGCAGCCTGAACGCCCGCTCACAACCCGCCACGAACCCGCAGCAGCCTCCGTACGACTGGGACGCCGTGGAGCGAGAGGACGCCCATCCTGTAGGGAAGCTCGCCGATCAGCCCGGCCATCGCTGCCGTCCGCGGTCACCGCGCCGACCGCGCCCGCAAGGTCGCCGCGCTCTACGGTGCCGATCTGACGCTCGGCGACCTCCCCGACAACGCCTTCGGCACGGTGCCCGGCCTGCGCATCGCCGTGAAGACGCCTGGAAGTCCGGCTTGGGCGAGCAGGGCGGTGAAGTCAGCGCCCGCCCGCGGACAGGGCCGGGGGCCGGCTCGGGTACTGGGTACCGCCTGGCGCCGACCGGTTCTGTCCGCCAGCGCGCTGTCGGCCAGGATCATCTCCGGAGCGGTCCGGGGCAGCCGTTCCTCCGTAAGCGGGCCATGACCTGGCGCGAGGGCATCAGCTGCCTGCCCGGGATGATGACGCAGGCGAGTGCTCGGCAGCGGCTGCCAACTGCGAGAAGGAGCTTGGTTGCCCGCTTGGGCCGGGGCAGCCGACGGCTGGTGTGCAGGGAGACGGCCAGCGGCAGCGTGGGCGGTGGGCGTCAGTGCAGCAGCGAAAGGCGGCTCGCAGCCAGTACGGTGCTCTGGGCTCGCGCTGTGCCCGTGCTCCACACTGAGCTGGGGGCACGCAGCGCTGCTGCCCGAACAGCACGAGTGCGGCGCCCGTCTCCCAGGAGCAAGCGGCGGCCGGGCCAGTGTCAGCTGTCGGGCAGGCCCGTCAGAGTCGTGCCGTATCCGGCCCGCTCCGCTGTCACCGTGCCTGGAGACAGGCTCTTCCACATCAGTGTCGTGCTGGGGACGCTCTGCTCGTGAACGTAGGTGCCTGCAGAGGAGGGGACGACGAGCACCGGGCCAGCCGCGGCCGTGTACCCGCAGGAGCCGAACCCACAGTGCCGCCCGGCCAGCGGTGCTCGACACCGCGCAGGGCCGAGGCAGCCGTCGGCCCGCGCATCTGGCAAGGCTGTGCCCTCAGGCGCCGTCGGCT
>NZ_JAZDCW010000016.1:0-39108 GCF_036323765.1 Streptomyces solitudinis | reverse complement strand
ATCACCATCCGAGTCCACCGGATTCGCCGGATCAACACCCGCCTCCACTGGGTCCGGAATCCCATCACCATCAGAATCCGCGTCCAGGTAGTCAGGGATACCGTCACCATCCGAGTCCACCGGATCAGCCGGACCCGGACCCGCCTCCACACGGTCCGGAACCCCATCACCATCAGAATCCAGATCCAGGAAGTCCGGCGTACCATCACCATCCGAGTCCACCGAACCCTCCCTCACATCCGGCACCCCGTCGCCATCAGAATCCGTGTCCAGGAAATCCGGAACCCCATCACCATCCGAATCAACCGGATTCGCCGGATCAACACCCGCCTCCACACGGTCCGGAATCCCGTCACCATCAGAATCCGCGTCCTGGAAGTCCGGCGTACCGTCACCATCCGAATCAACCGGATCAGCCGGACCCGACCCCGCCTCCACACGGTCCGGAATCCCATCACCATCCGAATCCACGTCCAGGAAGTCAGGGATACCGTCACCATCAGAATCAACCGGGCTGGCCAGGGCCGGGCCCGCCTCCACACCATCTGGAATCCCGTCACCATCAGAATCCGTGTCCCGGAAGTCAGGGATACCGTCACCATCCGAGTCCACCGGATCAGCCGGACCCGGACCCGCCTCCACACGGTCCGGAACCCCATCACCATCAGAATCCAGATCCAGGAAGTCCGGCGTACCGTCACCATCCGTGTCGACCGGGTTGGCCGGATCGCCGCCCGCCTCGACAGAGTCCGGGATCCCGTCACCGTCGGAGTCGCCTGTGGTTCCGGCGCTGTCGCCTGTGGTTCCGGCGCTGTCGGGAATGCCATCAGCTTCCGGCGGAGGGGCGACGATGTAGGAGAGTGGGTCAGCCTTGTCGGCCGTGTCGGAGCCGGTCTTCTTGACGGGGTCGAGAGTTGCCGGACCGTCCACGTACGTTCCGGGCGCGGTGCCCGCGTCGCCGTGGGCTGCCTGCGACGAGCCCGCCCCATAGAACAGCCCGACCAGCGCCATCGAACACGGAACAACGATCAGCGGCCATTTCCTCTTCGCCGGACCCTCAGACGCAGCGGAACCTCTCGCACTCATGAACTACCTTCCCTCAGCCGAACGGTCCCGTGACCGCAAGCAACACGTCGCGCACTAAGTTCGCCGCGTGCTCGGGAAGAAGAGACGGCAACATGCTCATTACCACCGGATGGAGCACCTTCCACCACCCTTCAGGGCCCAGGCCTCAGAAGGGTCACTGCATACGACCCCGCCCCTCCGAGAAACTCGCAGGCGAAACGGGGTGTAAGGGCCGTAGGGCCGGTCAGGCCACGGTGCGGCGGCGGGCCAGCAGAACGAGAAGGGCCCCGCGGTGATCAGACCGTCCGAGGCCCGCAGTCCACAGCAGGTAGGCGTCTCGAGACGAACGCGAGTCTGCTGGTTGTTGCCGTTCGTCACTGGAGTTCAGGTACGCGGCGACTGCTCCCGCGTCGTCGCGTCACGTACCACGCGCGACGCGACGGAAACCGCTACGTCTGCGGGGTGAGGCGGAGGCGGGTTTCGAGTTCGTGTTCGCCGGGGACCGTGCCGTGGTCCTCCGCCTGGAACGCCGCCGTCAGGGTGTCCCTGACCTTCCGCACCGGGGCCGCGCCGCCGTAGAGACCGGCGTCCACGGGCTCCGCGAGGGGAGCCGCCGCCCGCGCCGGGCGCGTTCCCGCCGAGCGGGTGTCCACGGTGAGCGTCCACACGGTGTGCCGCTGCGTCCCGGCGTCCGCGGCCGGGCCGTCGAACCCGGTGTCGCCCGTGCCGCCGGGAAAGGCGTCCTCCAGCGACCGGAACACCACACCGGCCGTCTCCCGGTCACAGCCGGTCAGCTGCACGCTCACGCAGAACTCGTCGTCGGGTGCACCCATCGTTCCGGACCTCCTCGTTCCTCGGATTCGCCGCCTTCACCGGCTGCGCGGCCTTCGTACGCCTCCACGTCCGACCGTACGCCCCGGCCGCCCGCGCGGCACGGGGTGCGGGTCCGTGCGCGGCACGCGTCCGGCGGGGCACGTCACATTCCGGCGCGCCGCCCTGTCGTACCTGGTGAAGGATCGAACCCAGGAGGCGACGACCATGGCCCGCATCTCACTCCGACCGCCCCGCACCCTGCTCGTCCGCCTGGCCGCGTGGTACTCGCGGCGCACCTACGGCAAGGTCATGGACCCGCTCATGGCCCTGGGGCACCACCCGCGCGTGCTGTTCTCGACGGCGCGCTTCGAAGTGGCCGTCGGCCGGTGGAAGGCGCTGGACCCCGCGCTGAAGCACCTCGCGCTCATGGTGGCGGCGGCCCGCATCAACTGCTCGTGGTGCATGGACTTCGGCCACTGGGAGGGCGACCGGCTCGGGCTGCCGCTCGACAAGATCGCCAAGGTGCCGGGGTGGCGCGAGCACCGCGAGGACTTCACCGCACTGGAACTCCAGGTCATGGAGTACGCCGAGGCCATGACCGAGTCCGAGCCCTCGGTGACCGACGAGCTGGCGGCCGCCCTGGTCGCCCGGCTCGGCGAACCCGCGTTCGTCGAGCTGACCGCGATGGTGGCCCTGGAGAACATGCGCTCACGCGTCAACAGCGCGCTCGGCCTCACCAGCCAGGGCTTCTCGGACGACTGCGCGGTCCGGCCCGTGCCCCCGGTACGGTCGGCCCCGTGAACGGCACCGGCCCCAGGAGCGGCACCGACCCCGCGACCGGACCCGAGCCGGTGCACGCCACCGGCCGGACGGACGGCAGCGGCCGTACCGACGTCTTCGAGGAGCACCGGGGACGGCTGTTCGGCATCGCCTACCGCATGCTCGGCAGCGTCGCCGACGCCGAGGACCTGGTGCAGGAGACGTGGCTGCGCTGGAGCCGGGTCACCGGCCCCGTCCGAAACCCCGGCGGCTACCTCACCCGCACCGTCACGAACCTCTCGCTGAACCGCCTCAGCTCGGCCGCCGTCCAGCGGGAGACGTACGTCGGCCCCTGGCTGCCCGAACCGCTGGTCACGGCCCCCGACGCGGCCGAGGACGCGGAGCTGGCCGAGTCCGTCTCGCTGGCGCTGCTCGTCGTGCTGGAGAGCCTGTCGCCGCTGGAGCGCGCGGTGTTCGTCCTCAAGGAGGTCTTCGGCTTCTCCTACCGGGAGATCGGCGAGTCGCTCGGCCGCGGCGAGGCGGCCGTCCGGCAGGTCGGGCACCGGGCCCGCTCGGCGGTGCGGGCCCGCCGCCCCCGCTACGACGCGCCCCGCGAGGTGCGGCGCCGGGTCACGGACGAGTTCCTGACCGCCTGCGTGGGCGGCGACCTCAACCGCGTGATGCAGCTCCTGGCCCCCGACGTCACGCTGTGGACGGACGGCGGCGGCCGGGTCAGGGCCGCGCTGCGCCCGCTGCACGGTCCGGACAAGGTGGCCCGCTTCCTGCTCGCCGTGGCCGGGTCCCAGCAGGGCCTGGGCGCCCGGCCCGTCGCCGTGAACGGCGAGCCCGGCCTCCTGATCACCGTGGACGGGCACCCGGACGCCGTCGCCGTCCTGGAGGTGGCGGACGGCCGCGTCGGCGAGGTGCGGCTCGTGCGCAACCCGGACAAGCTCCGCCACCTGCGGCGGACCGGCCCCTGACCCCCGGCGCGGCGGGGCGCCCGTGACCGGCTCGCGGCGTCCCGCTCCGGCCGGGTGCCCGGTAGCCTGCGGGCGTCGGCACACGCGTCAACCGGAGGCACCCGCATGAGCACCCGTACCGCCGTCGTCACCGGGGCCAGCAGCGGCATCGGCGCCGCCACCGCCCGGCGGCTGGCCGCCGCCGGATACCGGGTGGTGCTCACCGCCCGCCGGGCCGAGCGCGTCGAGGCGCTGGCCGAGGAACTGAACGGCGCCGGGCACGCGGCCGAGGCCCGCCCGCTGGACGTCACCGACCGGGCCGCCGTGGACGCCTTCGCCGCCGCACTGGACGGCGTGGACGTGCTCGTCAACAACGCGGGCGGCGCCCTGGGCACCGACCCGGTGGCCGAGGGCGACCCGGCGGACTGGCGGGCCATGTACGAGGTCAACGTCCTCGGGGTGCTGCACGTGACGCAGGCCCTGCTCCCCGCGCTGCGGGCCTCCGGCGACGGGACGGTCGTCGTCGTCTCCTCCACCGCCGGGCACGGCGTCTACGAGGGCGGCGGCGGGTACACGGCCGCCAAGCACGGCGTCCACGCGCTCACCGAGACGCTGCGGCTGGAGCTGTGCGGCGAGCCGGTGCGGGTGATCGAGATCGCGCCGGGCATGGTGCGCACCGACGAGTTCTCGCTCACCCGCTTCCGGGGGGACGCCGAGCGGGCGGCGGCCGTCTACGCGGGCGTGCCCGACCCGCTGACGGCCGAGGACGTGGCGGACACCATCACCTGGGCCGTCACCCGGCCCGCCCACGTCAACGTGGACCTGCTCGTCGTCCGGCCCCGCGCCCAGGCGGCCAACCGCAAGGTCCACCGCGAACCGTGAGGCACGCGGCGGGCCCTGCGGGTCAGCCCTTGACGCAGACGACCTGGCGCAGTTCGGTGACGACCTCGACCAGATCGCGCTGGCGGTCGATGACCTGCTCGATCGGCTTGTAGGCGCCGGGGATCTCGTCCACCACGCCGGCGTCCTTGCGGCACTCCACGCCCTGCGTCTGCCGCTCCAGGTCCCGCACGGTGAACCGGCGCTTCGCCGCGTTGCGGCTCATCCGGCGCCCGGCGCCGTGGGAGGCGGAGTTGAAGGACGCCGCGTTGCCGAGGCCCTTGACGATGTAGGACCGGGTGCCCATCGAGCCGGGGATGATGCCGTACTCGCCGTCGCCCGCGCGGATCGCGCCCTTGCGGGTGACGAGCAGGTCCACGCCGTCGTAGCGCTCCTCCGACACGTAGTTGTGGTGGCAGGAGATCACCGGGTCGAAGACGGGCTTCGCCTTCTTGAACTCCGTGCGGAGCACGTCCAGGGACAGCGCCATCATGACGTCCCGGTTGTGGCGGGCGTACTCCTGCGCCCAGAACAGGTCGTTGCGGTACGCGGTCATCTGCGGGGTGTCCGCGACGAAGACGGCCAGGTCCCGGTCGACGAGGCCCTGGTTGTGGGGCAGCTTCTGCGCCTGCCCGATGTGGTGCTCGGCCAGTTCCTTGCCGATGTTGCGGGAGCCGGAGTGCAGCATGACCCACACCGCGTCGGACGTGTCGACGCAGAGCTCCACGAAGTGGTTGCCGCCGCCGAGCGTGCCCATCTGCCGTGCCGCCCGCTCCCTGCGGAAGTGGACGGCACCGGCGACGCCGTCGAAGCGGGACCAGAAGCCGTCCCAGCCCGCCGTCGGCACGGCGTGCAGGCGGCGCGGGTCGACGGGCTCGTCGTGCATGCCGCGTCCCACCGGGATCGCCGCCTCGATCCGCGAGCGCAGCCTGGACAGGTCGCCCGGCAGGTCGGAGGCGGTCAGCGAGGTGCGGACGGCGGACATGCCGCAGCCGATGTCCACCCCCACCGCCGCCGGGCAGACGGCGTCCCGCAGGGCGATGACCGACCCGACCGTCGCGCCCTTGCCGAAGTGCACGTCCGGCATGACGGCCAGGCCCTCGATCCACGGCAGCGTCGAGACGTTGCGGAGCTGGCGCATCGCCACGTCCTCGATCTCGGCCGGGTCCGCCCACATCCGGATGGGCACCCGGGCGCCGGGCACTTCGGTGTACGACATACTTCGGTCAGCTCCCCCGTGCGTGATGTTTCTCAAGCCCCGCGAAATCCGGACATAGCTCCGCAAAAAGCCTGCGGTCCGGGACGTCCGTGCGGCGGGTGCGGTAGACATTGTGCTCAGTCGTCCGTTCCGGACGGCAACACGTTTTCGACCGTTCGAGCAACGACCGCAGGAGGCGATCGTGCAGCGCAGGGCGTACCCGGGCGGTCCCGTCGGGCTGGCGGCACTGGCCGCGCTGGCGGGGCTCCTCGTGGGCTGCACCTCCGGCGACGGCGGCGGCGGGCGGACGGGCGACGGCAAGCAGGGCGCCTCCGCGGACTCCAGCCCCACGGCGGAGCCGGGGCGCTACCAGACGCTGCCCGAGCCCTGCGGTGAACTGGAGCCGCAGGTGCTGCGCGAGGCGCTGTTCCCGGAGGGACCGGCCGAGGACGCCGCGGGCGTGAGCGCCGCGCTGGAGGGCGAGGCCGCGATCACCTTCGACACCGACCGCCGGGCCGGGTGCAGCTGGCAGCACGCCACCGCGCTCGGCAGCAGACACCTCTCGCTGGACTTCGAGCGGGTCGTGTCCTACGACACCGCCGTCAGCGACGGCGACCGGGCGGTGCGGCTGTTCGAGGAGCGGGCGGCCAAGGCGGGCATCCCCGCCACCGCGCCCGAGGTGTCGGAGGAGCCGTCGCAGGACGGGACGGCCGACGGCGGGCCCCCGCCGGACGCCTCCCCGGACGGCGCCTCCCCGGACGGCTCCGCGTCGCCGGGGGCCGGGGACGCCGAAAGCACCGGTGACGCCGGGGACGCCGACGCCCCGGAGGAGCCGGGCACCTCGTCGCCGTCCGGCCCGCCCGCCCCCGATCCCGCGCTCGCCCCCCGCCCGCTGGAGGGCATCGGGGAGGCGGCCTACCTCGACGACGAACTCGTCACCGCCGACGCGGGTGTCCACCGCGACATCACGCTCGTCTTCCGCACCGCCAACGTCATCGTCACCGTCGAGTACGACCAGTGGTCCACCGACAAGCGCCGTCTCCCCGACAGCGAGGAGCTGCAACAGCAGGCCCGGAAGCTCGCGCAGCGGCTCGCCGAACGGTTCGACGGCTGACCCGAGTCCTGGGAAAGCGAAATCACCATGCTCCGTAAGCACCGCCCCACCTCCCGGCGCGCCACCGTGCGCCGCACGCTCGCCGCGGCGGCCGTGCCCGTGCTCTTCGTCGCGGGCTGCTCCGGCGGCGGTTCGGACGACAAGAGCGGCGCGTCGCCGTCGCCGAGCGCGAGCAGCGCCTCGCCCGAGCCGGAGCCGGTGACGTTCACGACGCTGCCGGACGCCTGCGAGGCGCTGCCCGAGAAGACGGTCGAGGAGGTCGTGCCGAAGACCCGTGACGCGGGCGGCAAGGCGCTGAAGTCCAAGGACACGGCGAGCTACAGCGGTTGCCTGTGGACGGGCCTGGACGAGTACGACTACCGCTCGCTGTCGGTGTCGCTGCGCCGCTTCGACTCCGACCTGACCCTCGGCTCGGGCGACGAGCGCGCCGCCGAGTACGCGGGGGAGCAGATCGCGGACGTCGGCGCGGACAAGGCGAACAAGAACGTGAAGGACGCCCCGCTGGAGGGCGTGGGGGACGCCGCGACGAGCATCGGGTACGACACCGAGGTGAAGGAGGGGGACTCGGCGGGGGACTACCGGGCGCGCCGCGTGGTGGCCCGGACGGCGAACGTCGTGGTCACCGTCGACTACTCGGGCACCGGGTTCGAGGACGGTGAGACGCCGAGCGCGGGTGCCGTCCAGAAGGGTGCGGAGACGGCGGCCAAGGCGGCCGTCGCCGCTGTGAAGTAGCGCGCCTCGCCGGGCGGCCTCGCGCGGGCCGCCCGCCGCACGCCGGCGCGGTCCGCGTCGCGCGCACCGCGCAGCTCACGCGCGCCCCGCGCCTCGCCCGTGTACCGCAACCCGCCCGCACCACGCACCTCGCGCGCACCGCGCGCCCACGGCCCGTTCCCCGCGCGGGGGCGGGCCGTCAGGGGTGGTCGCCCAGGGACTCCAGGAACCGGCGGAGCAGCCGGTTCAGCTCCTCGCGCTCCCCGGCGTCGAGCCCTTCGAGCAGCCGGTGCTCGTTGGCGAGGTGCCCCTCGACGACCCGGTCGACGAGGGCGATCCCCTCGTCGGTGAGCGAGACGAAGAGCCGGCGCCGGTTGTCGGGGTCCACCGCGCGGCTGACGAGTCCGCGCGCGATGAGCCGGTCCACGCGGTGGGTCATGGCGGCGGAGCCGACCATGGTCGTGGACACCAGCTCCTTCGGGGTCAGGGTGTAGGGCGGTCCGGACCGGCGCAGGGTGGCCAGGACGTCGAACTCCCACGGTTCCATGCCCTCCTCCGCGAAGTAGGCGCGCACGCTGCGCTCGGCGAACCGGGAGGCGCGGGAGAGCCGCCCGATCACGCCCATCGGGGAGACGTCGAGGTCAGGGCGTTGTTTCGCCCACTGCTCCAGGAACTCGTCCACCGTGTCGGCCATCGCCATCCCCAATCGTTCGACGTCGAAATGTTTGACACAGCCTAGCAGTCGTGCTTACGATTGCACCGCCATACAGTTCGACGTCTAAATGTTCGGGGGCGAATGATGACCGCAACCGCACCACACCGCACTCCGGTCGCGGAAGCGATCAGGACACGCCGCAGCATCCGCCACTACCGGCCCGATCCCATCCCGCCCGAGCAGCTCGAGGAGCTGCTCGACCTCACGCTGGAGGCACCCTCCAGCTGGAACTACCAGGCCAGGTCGGTCGTGGTCGTCTCCGACGCCGAGGGGCGCCGCGGCCTCACCGAGGCCACCGGCGGCCAGCCGCACCCGCAGGAAGCACCCGTGGTGCTCGTCTTCGTCGCCGAGACCGAGGCGTGGCGGGAGGACCTGAGCGACATCTACGAGCAGGCCCGCCGCAACACCGCGTGGAACGAGGAGTTCATCAAGGTCTTCTCGGAGGCCGGACAGGACTTCCAGCGCGACCTGGAGGCCCGCGGACTCCTGCGCGAGTACGCGGTGAAGGACGCCATGATCGCGGCCTCCTTCTGCATGGTCGCCGCGTCCGGCATGGGCCTGGCGACCTCCCCGATGAACGGCTGGGACGAGTCCGCCGTCAAGAAGGTGATCGGCATCGACGGCCGGGACGACCTGGCCATCGCCCTGCTGCTCCCGGTCGGACTGCCCGCCGAAACGCGCCTGCACCCCGGCCGCAGGCCGCGCGAGCGCAACGTCTTCCCGCAGCGGTACGGCGCACCGGGCTTCGGCTCCCGTGCGCCGGGGCAACCGCGCACTCCCATCGACAGCGCCGGGAACCCCCGGC
This sequence comes from Streptomyces solitudinis, assembly GCF_036323765.1. Classification (NCBI taxonomy): domain Bacteria; kingdom Bacillati; phylum Actinomycetota; class Actinomycetes; order Kitasatosporales; family Streptomycetaceae; genus Streptomyces; species Streptomyces solitudinis. Next base: position 30,090 of record NZ_JAZDCW010000016.1, on the reverse strand, counting down.
AGGAACAGGCAGGTACGCCGTGAAGAACTTGGTCCAGGTCGCCGGAATCATCGACGAGGCCGAAGCGGCCCTGCTGTGCGAGGAGGGCGTCGACTGGCTCGGCTTCCCGCTGCGGCTGCCGTCCGGCAAGGACGACATTTCCGAGACCGACGCCGCCAAGGCCATCTCCGGCCTCCCCGCGCCCCACGCGGGCGTGCTGATCAGCTACATGACGCAGGCCGACGAGATCAGCGCCTTCTGCGCCGAACTGGGCGTCACCGCCGTCCAGCTGCACGGCGACGTGGAGGCCGCGCAGCTCAGAGCACTCAAGGCCGCGCGTCCCGACCTGTACGTCCTCAAGAGCCTGGTGGTGCGCGAGGACAACGCCGACGAGCTGCTCGCCCTCGTGGACGAGGTGGCCGACGCGGTGGACATGTTCATCACCGACACCTACAACCCGGCCACCGGCGCGAAGGGCGCCACGGGCCTGACCCACGACTGGTCGGTCAGCGCCGAACTGGTCCGCCGCTCCCCGAAGCCGCTGATGATGGCCGGCGGCCTGAACGCCGACAACGTCGCCGACGCGATCGCCCGGGTACGGCCCGCCGCCGTGGACGCGCACACCGGTCTGGAGGGCCCCGACGGCCGCAAGGACCGCGCCCTGGTGCGCCGGTTCGTCGCCGAGTCCCGCCGCGCCTTCGCCGCGCTGGACTGACCCCGCCCGCGGGCGGCCCGGCCGTACCGGCCGGCCGCCCGCGGCCCTCCCACCGACCGCCAGGAGAGGTACACCATGACGACGGGCAGCAACGTGCACCTGCTGCCGCAGACCAACCAGCTGCGGGCACTGCACACCCTGATACGCGACCGGAACGCGCCGCGCGAGGACTTCGTCTTCTACTCGCGCAGGATCATCCGCCTCCTGCTGGAGTCGGCCCTCGACCTGCTGCCGTTCGACAAGCACGAGGTGACCACCCCGGTCGGGGAGACCTACCACGGGCTGAAGTTCGCCTCCAAGCTGTGCGCCGTGCCCGTCATCCGGGCCGGGGAGAGCATGGAGGCCGAACTGCGGGACGTCCACCCGGGCATCCGCATCGGCAAGATCCTCATCCAGCGGGACAAGACCACCAAGCTCCCGCGCCTGTACTACTCGCACCTGCCGGACGACATCGCCCGGCGGCACGTGCTGCTGCTGGAACCCATGCTCGCCACCGGCGGCTCGGCGCTCGCGGCCGTCGGCGTCCTGACGGACCAGGGCGTGGCGGAGCGCGACATCGTCCTCGTCAACTTCCTCGCCTCGCCCGAGGGGCTGCGCACCGTCTCGGAGCGCCACCCGGACCTGAAGATCATCACGTCCTCGATCGAGGACCGGCTCAACGAGAACGCGTACATGGTGCCCGGCATCGGGGACTTCGGCGACCGGTACTTCGGCACCGTGGATTCCGGTGCCGCATGAGGAACCCCGGCCTCGCCTCCGACTCCGCCCTCACCGCGCTCGCCCCGGCCATCTGGGGCAGCACCTACCTGGTCACCACCGAACTCCTGCCGCCCGACCGGCCGCTGCTGGCCGCGACCATCCGGGCCCTCCCCGCGGGACTGCTTCTGCTGGCCGTCGGCCGGGTGCTGCCGCGCGGCGTCTGGTGGTGGCGCGCGCTCGTCCTCGGCGTGCTCAACATCGGCGCCTTCTTCTACTTCCTCTTCGTCGCCGCCTACCACCTGCCCGGCGGCGTCGCCGCCCTGGTCATGTCGGTGCAGCCCGTCGTGGTGCTGCTGCTGGCCGCGCTGCTGCTGAAGACCGGCATCAAGGCGGCGCAGCTCGGCGCCTGCGGCCTCGGCGCGGCCGGGGTGGGGCTCCTGGTCCTGCGGCCGGACGCCGCGCTGGACACCGTCGGCGTGCTCGCCGGGCTCGCCGGAGCGGTGAGCATGGCCGCCGGCATCGTGCTCACCAAACGCTGGGGCCGCCCCGAGGGCGTCGGGGTCCTGACGTTCACCGGCTGGCAGCTCGCCGTGGGCGGCCTCGTCCTGGCCCCGGTCACCCTGCTCGCCGAGGGACTGCCCAGCACCGTCACCGGAGCCAACATCACCGGCTTCCTGTACCTGAGCGTCATCGGGGCGATCTTCGCCTACGCCATCTGGTTCCGGGGCATCGGGCGGCTGCCCGCGCTGGCGGTGTCCTTCCTCGCCTTCGCCAGCCCGCTCGCCGCCACCGTCCTCGGCTACGTCTTCCTCGGTGAGGCGCTGTCACCCCTCCAGGTGACCGGTGCGCTCGCCGTGGTGGCCGCCGTCGTCCTGGCCCAGCCCAGGGCGCCGCGGCGGACCGCAGCACCGCCACCCCCCACTCTCCAACCCACACAGAAAACCATCACCCATGCGTCGTAATCGCGTACCTGCAAGCGGGGGATTGCCATGGAGACCCAACAGCCCAGCCGTCACATACGCGCCGCTCGCCCGGCCGCGGCCTGCCTGCCCGACCTGCTGCGCCGGCAGGCCGACGTCCGCCCCGACGCCTTAGCTGTCACCTCCGGCGACCGCGGCCTCACCTTCCGGGAACTCGTGCGAGCAGGCTCCCGGCTCGCCACCCGGCTGCACCAGCGGGGCGTCGGCGTCGACGACACCGTCGGCCTGTACGTCGAACCGTCCCTGGAACTCATGGCCGGGGCGTGGGGCGTCCTCACCGCGGGCGCCGCCTACCTGCCGCTCTCCCCGGAGTACCCGGAGGACCGGCTGCGGTACATGATCGAGGACAGCGGCACCCGCGTCATCGTCACCCAGGAGCACCTCGCCGCCCGGCTCGCCGAACTGGCGCCCCCGGGTACGCGCCTGGTCACCCTCTCCGAGGCCGGAACCGGGACCGGCGCCGACGCGGAACCCAGGACGGACACCCCCATTGGAGCCGGCACCGGCCCCGCAACCGGCGCCGACGCGGACGCGGCGCCCGGTGACGCGGCCGGAGCGGGCCCCGGACGGGCCCCGGAACCGCTGCCCGACAGCCTCGCCTACGTCATCTACACCTCGGGCAGCACCGGCAAGCCCAAGGGCGTCATGATCGAGCACCGCAGCGTCCTGTCGCAGATGCGCTGGCTGCACGCCTGCGGCCACCTCGGCGAGCACGCCACCGTCCTCCAGAAGACGCCGATGAGCTTCGACGCGGCCCAGTGGGAGATCCTGGCCCCGGCCGTCGGCGCCCGCGTCGTCATGGGCGCCCCGGGCGTCTACCGCGACCCGGAGCGGCTCATCGAGACGATCGCCAAGCACGAGGTGACCACGCTCCAGTGCGTGCCCACCCTGCTCCAGGCGCTGCTGGACACCGACGAGTTCCACCTGTGCGGCTCGCTGCGGCAGGTCTTCTCCGGCGGCGAGGCGCTGTCCCGGCACCTCGCACGCGCCTTCACCGAACAGCTCCCGTGGGCCTCGCTGGTCAACCTCTACGGACCGACCGAGACCACCATCAACGCCACCGCCTGCCTCGTCGACCCGCAGGCGCTCGGTGACGGCACCGGATCGGTGTCGATCGGCGTGCCCGTCGACAACACCCAGTGCTACATCCTCGACACGGACATGAGCCCGGTGGGCATCGGCGAGACCGGTGAGCTGTACATCGGCGGCGTCCAGCTCGCCCGCGGCTACCTGGGCCGCCCCGAGCAGACGAGGGAGCGCTTCGTGCGCTCCCCCTTCGTCCCCACCGAGCGCCTCTACCGCACGGGCGACCTGGCGTACTGGAACCCGGACGGGACGATCCAGTTCGCCGGGCGGGCGGACAACCAGGTCAAGCTGCGCGGCTACCGCGTCGAGCTCGAGGAGATCGCCCTCGCCGTCGAGGAGCACACCTGGGTGAGGCGGGCGGCGGCCCTGGTCACCGACGACACGCGGACCGGGTTCCAGAACCTGGTGGCCTGCGTCGAGCTGAACCCCAAGGAAGCCGCCCTGATGGACCAGGGCAGCCACGGCCGCCACCACCAGTCCAAGACGAACAAGCTCCAGGTGCGCGCCCAGCTGTCCAACCCGGGCCTGCGGGACGCGGACGAGCTGCGCGGCAGGCCGGTCGTCGAACTGCCCGGCCGGGAGGCCACCGCGCACCAGCGGCGCGAGGTGTTCGCCCGCAAGACCTACCGCTTCTTCGAAGGCGGCGACGTCACCCGCGACGACCTGCGCACCCTCCTCACCCCCCGCGCCCCCCGCCCCCCCGCGGACGGCGCCGGGCCCCTCACGCACGCCGCACTCGGCGAGGTGCTGCGCTGGTTCGGCCAGTTCCACAGCGGGGAGCGGCTGCTGCCGAAGTACGCCTACGCCTCCCCCGGCGCCCTGTACGCGACCCAGCTCTACCTGGAGTCGGACGGCAGCACGGCCGGGCTGGCGGCGGGCGTGTACTACTACCACCCCGGCGACCACACCCTCGTCCGCGTCGGCCCGGGAGCACCGGACCCGCGGCCGGGCCTGTCGGTGCACTTCCTCGGCAGGACGCGGGCGATCGAACCGGTCTACAAGACCAACATCCGCGAGGTGCTGGAGTTCGAGGCCGGGCACATGGCCGGCGTCTTCCAGGAGGTGCTTCCCGAGCACGGGCACATGCTCGCCCCGCTGGGCCTCGACCCGTCCGTCCCCGGACGCCTGGACGTCCACCCCGAGGACCACTACCTGGGGACGTTCCTGATCCGCCCGCACGACGGGACGGCGCCGCAGGACCCGACCGAGATCTACGTGCAGGCCCACCCGGGCCGGATCGCGGACCTGCCCGCCGGGCAGTACCGCCACCGGGACGGCGAGCTGGAGCACATCTCGGACGAACTGGTCCAGGCGCGGGACGTCATCGCCATCAACCAGCAGGTCTACGAGCGGGCCGCCTTCGGGATCACCGCCGTCAGCCGCGCCGCCGAACCGTGGCTGGAGTACCTCAGCCTGGGGACGAAGCTGCACCACCTGCAACGCAACGGCCTGGGCCTGGGCTTCATGTCGTCGGGCTACAGCTCCAAGTCCGGGCGCCCGCTGCCCGCCGCCCGCCGCATGGACGCCGTCCTCGGCGCCTGCGGGATCGAGCCGGGACCGTCGTACTTCTTCCTCGGCGGCCGGGTCAGCGAGGAGCAGGTCCGCAGCGAGGGCATGCGCGAGGACGCCGTGCACATGAAGGGCCCGGCGGAGATGATCCGCGACGAACTGGCCCGCACCCTGCCCGACTACATGCTGCCGAACCGGGTGCTGATCCTCGACGCGCTGCCGCTGACCGCCAACGGCAAGGTGGACTGCACGACGCTGGCCGCCTCCGACGACGTCCGCTCGGCGGGCGCCACGAGCCCGTACGTCGCCCCCGGCACCCCCGTCGAGAAGTGGCTGGCCCAGGCGTGGGGGAAGGCGCTGCGCTACGAGGACGTCTCGGTGGAGGACGAGTTCTTCGCCTCGGGCGGCAACTCCCTGACGGCCGTCGCGCTCGTCAACCGCGTCAACCGGGAGTTCGGCACGCAACTGCCGCTCCAGGTCCTCTTCGAGAGCCCGAGACTGCGCGACCTGGCCGCGCGGATCGAGAGCGGCGGCGCACAGCCGTCCTCGCGGCTGGTGCTGCTGAACGGCGAGCGCGAGGGCACCCCGGTGTTCTGCTGGCCCGGGCTCGGCGGCTACCCGATGAACCTGCGCACCCTGGGCCGCGAGGCCGGTGCCGGACGGCCGTTCTACGGCGTGCAGGCGCACGGCATCAACGCCGGCGAGGTGCCCCACCCCACGATCCGCGACATGGCCGCGGCGGACGTGGCCGAGATCCGCCGCGTCCAGCCGGAGGGGCCCTACACGCTGTGGGGGTACTCCTTCGGCGCCCGGGTGGCCTTCGAGACCGCCTGGCAGCTGGAGCAGTCCGGCCAGCAGGTCGCGGACCTGCTGCTGATCTGCCCCGGCAACCCCAAGGTGCGCGGCGCGGACGCGGACCGGCACGGCCGGGAGGCGTCCTACGCCAACCCGGCGTACCTGACGATCCTGTTCTCCGTCTTCGCCGGTGCCGTCAGCGGACCGGACCTGGAACGGTGCCTGGGCCAGGTGCGCGACGAGGACGGCTTCGTCTCCTTCGTCCACGGCCTGTACCCGGCGCTGGGCGAGGCGGTGATCCGCAGGATCACCCGGATCGTGGGCGAGACGTACGAGTTCGAGTACAGCTTCCGCGAACTGGCCGAACGGCGGCTCGACGCACCGGTCACCATCCTCAAGGCCACCGGCGACGACTACGCGTTCATCGAGGGCAGCTCCGGCTTCTCCGCCACACCGCCCTCCGTCGCGGTGCTCGAGGGCGACCACTACGGCGTCCTGCGGGAGCCCGGCGTCGCGGAACTCGTCGCCGCGATCCGCAACCGCCCGGCCGCCTGACGCCCGGGCCCGCGCCACCGCCCGCCGCCCGGCGGGACCGGCGCGGGCCCGGCCCCCGGACCGGGGCGGCGCGGCCGGTACAACCCCCGGTGCCGCCGCGCCGCCCCGCCACCCGCACGACCCCGCCCCGCCGGCCGCACGGCCCCGCCATGCCGCACGCCGTCCGGCCCCGCCGAGACCCGAAGGAGCGCCGCCGTGCCCCACCTGAGCATCAAGCACTACCCCCGCGACTTCACCGACGAGCAGAAGGCGCGCCTGGCCGAGGCGCTCACCGCCGTCGTCACCCGGCACTTCGCCGCCCCCGAGGGCGCCGTCTCGATCGCCCTGGAGCCGGTGGCCGAACGCGACTGGCCGCAGGCCGTGGACGCGCCCGAGATCAAGGGGCGCCCGCACCTGCTCATCAAGACGCCGGACTACCCCGGCCACTCCGCCACGTGAAGGGAACCACCATGAACACGCGCCACAGCATCCCGCTGGTGTACAGCGAGGAGGTCGAGCACGCGCTGCACGCCGGGGACCCGGTGGTGGCGCTGGAGTCCAACGTCATCACCCACGGCCTGCCCTACCCGGACAACGCGGCCACCGCCAAGAAGGTGGAGGACGCCGTGCGGGCGGGCGGCGCCGTCCCCGCGACGATCGGCGTGGACGACGGCCGGCTGGTCATCGGCATGGACGACGCGGACATCGAACGGTTCGCCTCCACCCCCGGCATCCCCAAGGTGAGCAGCAGGGACCTGCCCGTCGTCCTGGCCCGGGGCGGCATGGGCGCCACCACCGTCGCCTCCTCGCTGGTGGCCGCCGAGCTGGCGGGCATCCCGTTCTTCTCCTCGGCCGGCATCGGCGGGGTGCACCGGGGCGCCGAGACGACGATGGACGTCTCCTCCGACCTCATCCAGTTCACCCGCTCGAAGGTCGCGGTGGTCTGCGCCGGGGCCAAGAGCATCCTCGACCTGAAGCTGACCATGGAGTACCTGGAGACGCACTGCGTGCCGCTCATCTCCTACCGCTCCGACGACTTCCCCGCCTTCTACTGCGCCTCCAGCGGCATCCGCAGCCCGCACCGGATCGACGACCCGGACGTCGTCGCGCGGATCGTCGAGGCGCACCGGGCGACGGGCCAGCCCGGCGGCGTGGTCATCACGACACCGCCCCGCGAGGCCGACGCCATCGACAGCGACGTGGCGGAGCGGGCGATCCGCGAGGCGCTGCTCGCCGCGGAGCGGGACGGCGTGCGGGGCAACGCCATCACGAAGTACCTGATGCGCGCCGTCGACCAGACGACCGGCGGGCGGACGGCGGAGGCCAACATGGCCGTCCTCATCAGCACCGCCGAGGTCGGCGGCGCGCTGGCGGCCGCGCACGCCCGGCACCGCCGCGCACACCCGGCCGCCGCCTGACGGCCCCCGCCCCGCACGCACCGCACGCCACCGCTCCGCCCCGGCCCGCACCGCCACCGTCCCGCACAGCCGCCGTCCCGAACCCTTACCCGAGACCGTCCCGCACCGGCCCGGCCGCACCCCGTCCGCGCCCACCGAGAGGTATCCCGTCATGTCCACGCTCTTCGAACCGGTCACACTCGGCAAGATCACCCTCAGCAACCGCCTCGTCATGGCGCCCATGTCCCGCAACCGGGCCACCGCGGACGGCGAGGCCACCGAGCTGATGGCCACGTACTACGCGCAGCGCGCCGGTGCGGGCCTGATCGTCTCCGAGGGCGTCCAGCCCAGCGCCGTCGGCCAGGGGTTCATGAACACCCCGGGGCTGCACAGCGCGGCGCAGGTCTCCTCGTGGATGCCCGTGGCGGACGCCGTCCACCACGCCGGCGGACGCATCGTGGCCCAGCTCATGCACGCCGGGCGCATCGGCCACCCGTCGCTGTACCCCAGCGGGCACCAGTCGGTGGCACCCTCGGCGATCGCTGCCGCCGGACAGTGCTTCGGCCCCGACGGGCCGCTCGACTACCCCGTCCCGCACGCGCTGACGGCCGACGAGATCGCCGCGACCGTACGGGACTTCGCCACCGCCGCCCGCAACGCCGTCGACGCGGGCTTCGACGGCGTCGAGGTGCACGCGGGCAACGGCTTCCTGCTGCACCAGTTCCTGTCGGACCGCACCAACCACCGCACCGACGCCTACGGCGGCTCCCTCGACCGCCGCGTCCGGTTCACCCGCGAGGTGGCCGACGCGGTGTCCGACGCGATCGGCGCCGACCGCGTCGGCCTGCGCATCTCCCCCGGCAACCCGTACAACGACATGGCCGAGTCCGACACCGCCGAGCTGTACGACACGCTCCTGGCGGCCCTCCCGCCGCTGGCGTACCTGCACGTGATGGAGGCGGGCGACCGGCCGCGCACCCGCGCCGTGCGGGAACGCTGGCAGGGCGCCCTGATCCTCAACCCGCACCGCACCCCCGACGCGGGCCCGGTCACGCCCGAGACGGCCGCCGAGGTGCTGGAGGAGGGCCTGGCCGACGCGGTGGGCCTGGGCGCCCTCTTCCTCGCCAACCCGGACCTGCCCGAGCGCATCCGGGCGGGCGGCCCGTACAACGCCGTGGACGAGTCCACCTTCTACGGCGGCGACCACCGGGGCTACACCGACTACCCCACCGCCTCATGAGCGGCCCGACCACCGCGACGCAGCGCAAGATGCTGCTGTTCGCCGGACGCTCGCACCCGGAGCTGGCCCGCGACGTCGCCCGGCACCTGGGCACCACCCTGGTGCCGACCCGGGCCGTCGACTTCGCCAACGGCGAGATCTACGTGCGGTTCGAGGAGTCGGTGCGCGGCGGCGACTGCTTCCTCGTGCAGAGCCACACCGCGCCGATCAACACGTGGATCATGGAACAGCTCATCATGATCGACGCGCTGAAACGGGCCTCGGCCCGCAGCATCACCGTGATCGTGCCCTTCTACGGCTACGCGCGGCAGGACAAGAAGCACCGGGGACGCGAGCCGATCTCGGCGCGGCTGATGGCCGACCTGACGCAGCGCGCGGGCGCGGACCGGATCGTCACCGTCGACCTGCACACCGACCAGATCGTGGGCTTCTTCGACGGCCCGGTGGACCACCTCTTCGCCCTGCCCGTCCTCGCCGACCACGTGCGCGGCCGGGTCCGGCACGACCGGCTGACGATCGTCTCGCCGGACGCCGGACGGGTCCGCGTCGCCGACCGCTGGTGCGACCGGCTGGGCGCGCCGCTGGCCATCGTGCACAAGCGCCGCGACCCGGACGTCGCCAACCGGGTGACCGTCCACGAGGTCGTCGGGGACGTGCGCGACCGGGTCTGCGTCCTGGTGGACGACATGGTGGACACCGGCGGCACCATCTGCGCCGCGGCGGACGCGCTGTTCGCCCACGGCGCGCGGGACGTCATCGTCACGGCGACCCACGGGGTGCTGTCCGGCCCGGCCGTGGACCGGATGAAGAACTCCCGGGTCAGCGAGTTCGTCTTCACCGACACGCTGCCCACCCCGGCGGAGACGGGCCTGGACAAGATCACCGTGCTGCCGGTCGCCCCGCTGATCGCGCACGCGGTCCGCGAGGTCTTCGAGAACGGCTCGGTGACCCGGCTCATGGACGGTCTGTGAGAGACGGGGGCCCGCCGCCCGCGCGGGGCGGCGGGCCCCCGTCCCGCCCGGGCGCCGCCTACGCGCCCAGCAGCTTGCGCACGCGGTCGGCGCCGACCGCCAGCAGCAGCGTCGGGAGCCGGGGGCCGGTGTCCCGGCTCACCAGCAGCCGGTACAGCAGCGCGAAGAACGCCCGCTGGGCCAGCTTCAGCTCGGGCGTCGGCTTCGCCTCGGGCGCGAGCCCGGCCTGCACCTTCGGCACGCCGTAGACCAGCGTCGTCAGACCGTCCGGCGACCAGTGCTCGTCCAGGCCCTCCAGCAGCAGCCGCAGCGCCTCGCGCTCCCGGCCGTCCAGCGCCTCCAGCAGCGCGGTGTCCGGCTCCTGGCGCACCCGGGTGCGCTGGTCGGCCGGGACCTGGGTGGCGACCCAGTGCGCGGCCCGGTCCAGGCGGGGACGCGTCTGGTCCAGCGCGGTCACCGGACGCTCGGGGTCCAGCTCGCCGAGGATGCGCAGCGTCTGCTCCTCGGAACCCTGCGCGATGTCCACCACCGAGGCCAGGGTGCGGTACGGCAGCGGGCGCGGGGTGCGCGGCAGCTCGCCGGTGGCCGTGCGGACCGAGCGGTTGTACGCCGCGAGGTCGGCGGGCTGGACGCTCTCGTCGGCGATCCGGCGCTCCAGCGCGTCCCACTCGTCGTAGGTGCGCTGGATCTCCTGGTCGAAGGCGATCTTGAAGGACTGGTTGGGCTTGCGGCGCGCGTACAGCCAGCGCAGCAGCGGCGCCTCCATGATCTCCAGCGCGTCCGCCGGGGTGGGCACCCCGCCGCGCGAGCTGGACATCTTCGCCATGCCCGAGATGCCGACGAACGCGTACATCGGCCCGATGGGCTGACGGCCGCCGAAGACCTCGCGCACGATCTGCCCGCCGACGACGAAGGACGAACCCGGCGAGGAGTGGTCCACGCCGGACGGCTCGAAGGTGACGCCCTCGTACGCCCAGCGCATCGGCCAGTCGACCTTCCACACCAGCTTGCCCCGGTCGTGCTCGCGCAGGAGCACCGTCTCGCCGTGGCCGCAGGCGCAGGTGTAGGCCAGCTCCGTGGTGGCGTCGTCGTAGGCCGTGACGGTGGTGAAGTCCTTGCCGCAGGCACCGCAGTACGGCTTGTACGGGTAGTACGCCCCGCCACTGCCGCTGCCGTCGTCCTCGCCGGCCGCGCCCGAACCCTCCGCCGCCGCCAGCTCCGCCTCGTCCACCGGCTTCTGCTGCTTCTGCTTCGGCTTCTGGCCCGCGCCGCCCTTGTCCTTCGTGCGGTAGCGGCCGAGCACCGCGTCGATCCTCGCGCGCTCCCGCATCGCCAGCAGGATCTGCTCCCGGTAGGCGCCGGAGGTGTACTGCTGGGTCTGGCTGACGCCGCGGAACTCCACGCCCAGCTCCGCCAGCGCCCGCACCATCGCGGCCTTGAAGTGCTCCGCCCAGTTCGGGTGCTCGCTGCCGGGCGGGGCGGGCACGGAGGTCAGCGGCTTGCCGATGTGCTCGGACCAGGACGGGTCGATGCCCGCCGGGACCTTGCGGAAGCGGTCGTAGTCGTCCCACGAGACCAGGTGCACGCACTCGTGCCCGCGGCGGCGGATCTCGTCGGCCACCAGGTGCGGGGTCATGACCTCGCGCAGGTTGCCCAGGTGGATCGGGCCCGACGGGCTGAGGCCCGAGGCGCAGACGATGGGTTTGCCCGGCGCGTGGCGTTCCGCTTCGGCGATGACCTCGTCCGCGAATCGGGAGACCCAGTCGGTCTCGGTGCTCTGAGCCACGTTCGGCACGTCCTTCTTCCTGGCGCGTTTCCTGCATGTCCCCGGCGTGCGGTCCGGTGCCGCTCATTGTCCCAGACGGGCCGGGCCGCCCCGCGTGGGATACTGCCCCCACACCACACCACCGACGGGAACGGCTCACCATCCATGGCTTCGGTATCCTCACTCGCCGCCTCGGTCCACCAGCGTGTCGCGGACGCCCTCACGGCTGCCCTGCCGGAGGCCGCCGCCGCCGACCCGCTGCTGCGACGAAGCGACCGGGCGGACTTCCAGGCCAACGGCATGCTGGCGCTGGCCAAACGGCTGGGGGGCAACCCGCGTGACCTGGCCGGCCAGGTCGTGGCGCGGCTGCCGCAGGACGACGACGTCATCGGCGGCGTCGAGGTCTCCGGCCCCGGCTTCCTCAACATCACCGTCTCGGACGCGGCCATCGTGCGCACCCTGGCCGCCCGCGCCGCCGACGAGCGGCTCGGCGTGCCGCGCGCCGAGGCGCCCGGCACCACCGTCATCGACTACTCGCAGCCGAACGTCGCCAAGGAGATGCACGTCGGCCACCTGCGCTCGACGGTGATCGGCGACGCGATCGTGCGCATCCTGGAGCACCGGGGCGAGCACGTCGTCCGCCGGCACCACATCGGTGACTGGGGCACCCAGTTCGGCATGCTCATCCAGTACCTGACCGAGCACCCGCACGAGCTGGACCACGCCTCGGACACCGCGGGCGGCACCGGCGGCGGCGAGGCCGCGATGTCCCGCCTGAACCGGCTCTACAAGGCGTCCCGCACCCGCTTCGACTCCGACGAGGAGTTCAAGGCCCGCGCCCGCGACCGCGTGGTGCTGCTCCAGGCGGGCGACGAGGAGACGCTCGCCCTGTGGCACAAGATCGTGGACGAGTCGAAGGTCTACTTCCAGGCCGTCTACGAGCAGCTCGACGTCGAGGTCCGTGACGCCGACGTCGTCGGCGAGAGCGCCTACAACGACGACCTCCAGCAGGTCGTGAAGGACCTGGAGTCCTCCGGTGTCGCCGTGCGCTCCGAGGGCGCGCTGTGCGTGTTCTTCGACGACGTCAAGGGCCCCGACGGCAACCCGACGCCGCTGATCGTGCAGAAGTCCAACGGAGGCTTCGGCTACGCGGCCACCGACCTGGCCGCCATCCGCGACCGCGTCGGGAGGCTGCACGCCGACACCCTGCTGTACGTGGTCGACGCCCGGCAGGCGCTGCACTTCCGCATGGTCTTCGAGACGGCGCGGCGCGCGGGCTGGCTGCCCGAGGGCGCGGCCCGGCAGCTCGCCTTCGGCACGGTGCTCGGCAAGGACGGCAAGCCGTTCAAGACCCGCGAGGGCGAGACGGTGCGCCTGGTGGACCTGCTGGACGAGGCCGTCGAGCGGGCCGCGGGCGTGGTCCGGGAGAAGGCCAGGGACCTCTCCGACGAGGAGATCGCCGAGCGGGCCGCCCAGGTGGGCATCGGCGCCGTCAAGTACGCGGACCTGTCCACCTCCATGTCCCGCGACTACGTCTTCGACCTGGACCGCATGGTCTCGCTCAACGGCGACACCAGCGTCTACCTCCAGTACGCGTACGCCCGCATCCAGTCCATCCTGCGCCGGGCCGTCGGGGTCGCCCCGGCCGCCCACCCGGAGCTGCCCCTCGCCCCGGCCGAGCGGGCGCTCGGGCTGCACCTGGACGAGTTCGGGCAGACGCTGGAGGCCGTCGCGGAGAGCTACGAGCCGCACAAGCTCGCCGCGTACCTCTACGGGCTCGCCACGCACTACACCGCGTTCTACGAGCACTGCCCGGTCGTCAAGGACGGCGTGGAGCGCACGGTGTCGGAGAACCGCCTCTTCCTGTGCGAGCTGACGGCCCGCACCCTGCACGAGGGCATGGCGCTGCTCGGCATCCGCACCCCGGCCCGTCTCTGAGGGCACCCCCGTCCCGCCACCGCCGGCCCCTCGCCCGCTCCCCCGCCCACCGCCCGCTCACCACGGGCCCACCGGGGGGAGGGAAAGGGGCTGGTGGGGCTGGCACCACCCGCGTCACGGGGGCTGGACGGCTCCTCGACCGGCCGCCGAATCCGTACCGTCACAGTCATGCTGACGATGACGAAGCACGGCAGAACACGGCAGCACGCGGCGTTCGGAGTGATCTCGGTGCTCCTCGCCGGCGGCACCCTCGTCACGGCGGGCAGCGCGTCGGGTGACCCCGACCCGTCGGTCGTGCGCACGGACCAGGGCGCGGTACGCGGCACGGTGACGGCCGAGGCCCGCGTCTTCCGCGGCATCCCCTACGCGGCGGCTCCCACCGGCCCGCTGCGGTGGGAGCCGCCGGGCCCCGCCGCGGAGTGGCGCGGCACCAGGGACGCCACCCGCCCGGGACCGCCCTGCCCCGGGGCGGGCGTGCGGGGAGCGGACGAGGACTGCCTGCACGTCACGGTCGCCACGCCGCCGCACGTCTCGGTGGGCGCGGGCCTGCCCGTCGTCGTCCGCCTGCCGGGCGCCCCGCCGGGGGCCGGCGACGCGGAGGAGGCCGTCGTCGTCACGGTCAGCCACCGCACCGGCGTCCTCGGCTTCCTCGCCCACCCGCGGCTCGCGGACTCCGGGAACCACGGACTCCAGGACCAGCAGGCCGCCCTGCGCTGGATCAAGCGCAACGCGACCGCGTTCGGCGGCGATCCGGGCGACATCACCCTCGTCGGCGGCGGCGCGGCGACGGCTTCGGTGTGCGCGCAGCTCGTCTCCCCGGACGCGGACTACCTGTTCGACCGGGCCCTCCTCACCGGCGACGGCTGCGGCCGGGCGGAGCCCCGCACCCGGGCCGCCGCCCTGCGGGACGGCGAGGAACTGGCCCGGCGCCTGGGGTGCGACGGCGAGGGGGCGGCGGCCTGCCTGCGCCGCTTAACGGCGCAGGAACTGCTGCGCGCGGCGGACGGCGCGGCCTACGGGCCGGTCTACGGCACCCGGCAGCTCCCGCTGCACCCCGACGAGGCCCGTCGGCGCGTCACCCTGCACCCCGTGCAGGTCCTGCGCGCCCAGCCCGTCCACCGCGCGCCGGGCGCCACGGCCCCGGGCCCGTCCGGCGCCTGAGACGCCGGTGACGCGCCGGGACGGCCGTCACCCCCGGCGGAGCCAGCCCGCGGCCTGGGTGGCCCAGTACGTCAGGATCAGGCTCGCACCGGCCCGCGTGAAGCTGGTGAGCGTCTCCAGCACCGCCCGCTCCCGCTCGATCCAGCCCTTCTCCGCCGCCGCCTCGACCATCGCGTACTCCCCGGAGATCTGGTAGACGCCCACCGGCACGTCCACCTCCCGGGTGAACTCGCGCAGGACGTCCAGGTACGGCAGGCCGGGCTTGACCATCACCATGTCCGCGCCCTCGGCCAGGTCCAGCGCCAGCTCCCGCAGCGACTCCCGGAAGTTCGCCGGGTCCTGCTGGTAGGTGTTGCGGTCGCCCTTCAGCGAGGAGCCGACCGCCTCCCGGAACGGGCCGTAGAACGCGGAGGCGTACTTCGCGGTGTACGCGAACAGCGACACGTCCTGGTGCCCGGCCTCGTCCAGCGCCCGCCGCACGTGCCCGACCTGGCCGTCCATCATGCCGCTGGGCCCCAGCACGTGCGCCCCCGCGTCCGCCTGCACGCGGGCCATCTCGGCGTAGCGCTCCAGCGTGGCGTCGTTGTCCACCCGGCCCCGGGCGTCCAGCACGCCGCAGTGGCCGTGGTCGGTGTACTCGTCCAGGCACAGGTCGGACATGACGACCAGCTCGTCGCCGACCTCCGCGCGCACGTCCCGCAGGGCGACCTGGAGGATGCCCTCCGGGTCGGTGCCCTGCGAGCCGACGGCGTCCTTGTGCTCGGGCACGCCGAACAGCATGATCCCCCCGACGCCCGCCTCGGCCGCCTCCGCGGCGGCCTTCCGCAGGGTGTCACGGGTGTGCTGCACGACCCCGGGCATGGACGAGACCGGCACCGGCTCGGTGATGCCCTCCCGGACGAACGCCGGGAGGATCAGGCCGGACGGGCGCGGCCGGTGCTCGGCCACCATCCGCCGCATCGCCGCGGTGGTGCGCAGCCGCCGGGGCCGCGCCGCCGGGAAACCGCCGTAGGTGCTGCTCACGAACGTGCTCTCCTCCTCGTCGGCCGCTTCTCGCTCGGCCGCTTGACGGGCTCGCCCGCCTCGACGGCCGCGCGGCGCCGCTTGGCACCGAACTCCGCGAGGGCCTCGGCGAGCCGGTGCACGGACGGCTCGGGCGAGAGCACGTCCACGCGCAGCCCGTGCTCCTCGGCCGTCTTCGCGGTGGCCGGGCCGATGCAGGCGATGACCGTCACATTGTGCGGCTTGCCCGCGATGCCCACGAGGTTGCGCACCGTGCTCGAGGAGGTGAAGAGCACCGCGTCGAAGCCGCCGCCCTTGATCATCTCGCGGGTCTCGGCGGGCGGCGGCGACGCGCGCACCGTCCGGTAGGCCGTGACGTCGTCCACCTCCCAGCCCAGCTCGATGAGGCCCGCCACCAGCGTCTCGGTGGCGATGTCGGCGCGCGGCAGGAAGACGCGGTCGATCGGGTCGAACACCGGGTCGTAGGGCGGCCAGTCCTCCAGCAGCCCGGCGGCGGACTGCTCCCCGGAGGGCACGAGGTCCGGCTTCACGCCGAACTCGATCAGCGAGCGCGCGGTCTGCTCGCCCACGGCCGCGACCTTGATGCCCGCGAAGGCACGGGCGTCGAGCCCGTACTCCTCGAACTTCTCCCGCACCGCCTTGACCGCGTTGACGGAGGTGAAGGCGATCCACTCGTACCGCCCGGTCACCAGGCCCTTGACCGCGCGCTCCATCTGCTGCGGGGTGCGCGGCGGCTCGACGGCGATGGTCGGCACCTCGGCGGGCACCGCGCCGTAGGAGCGGAGCTGGTCCGACAGGGAGGCGGCTTGCTCCTTGGTGCGCGGGACGAGCACGTTCCAGCCGAACAGCGGCTTCGACTCGAACCAGGCGAGCTGGTCCCGCTGGGACGGCGCGCTGCGTTCCCCGACGACGGCTATCACCGTCTGCGCGCCGTCCGCCGCGGGCAGCACCTTGGCCTGCTTGAGCGTCTGCGCGAGCGTGCCGAGCGTCGCGCTCCAGGTGCGCTGCCGGGTGGTGGTGCCCGCGATGGTGACGGTGAGCGGGGTGTCGGGCTTGCGCCCGGCGGCGACCAGCTCGGCGGCCGTGGCCGTCACCGTCTCCAGCGTCGCGGTGAGCACGACGGTGGCGTCGGAGGCGCCCGCCTCCGTCCAGCAGCGGGCGCCGGCGGTGCGGGCGTCGATGAAGCGGACGTCCGCGCCGTGGGCGTCCCGCAGCGGCACCCCCGCGTAGGCGGGGACGCCGACGGCGGTGGCGACGCCGGGCACGACCTCGAAGGTGATGCCCTCGGTGGCGCAGCCGAGCATCTCGGCGGCGGCGTCCGCGTCCAGGCCCGGGTCGCCGTGCACCGCACGGACCACCCGCTTGCCGGAGCGCGCGGCCGCCATGACAAGATCTGCTGCACCGGCAGGTGTGGCCGAAGTCTCGTCGGCCACGGCCTGCAACGGAGTGTCCACGCCTGCTCGGGCGTGCGGCCGGACGACGTCGTGGACCTGCGGGTCGGCGACGAGGACGTCGGCCTGCGCCAGGGCCTCGACGGCGCGGAGGGTCAGCAGTCCCGGGTCTCCGGGCCCGGCACCGAGGAAGGTGACGTGTCCGTCAGCGCCGTACAGGTGCCGTGCCGCCGAGGGCACGGCCGCCGTGGCTGCCGTGCCCGGCAGGCCCGGCACGGCCTGCGGCGCGGGGGTCTGACCGTTGTGTGCGGTGTGGGCGGTGGTGGGGCTCAATGTGCTCGCTCCCCCATCAGACCGGCCGCGCCCTTGGCGAGCATCGCGTCCGCGAGTTCCCGGCCCAGGCGCGCGGCCTGCTCCAGCAGCTCGTCGGCGGATGCCGGTACGGGACCGGTGGCGGACAGCTGCACCAGCGTGGAGCCGTCGGTCGTGCCGACGACGCCGCGCAGGCGCATTTCGGTGACGCCCTGCCCGTCGGCAAGCAGGTCGGCGAGCGCCCCCACGGGTGCGCTGCAACCGGCCTCCAAGGCGGCGAGCAGGGTTCGCTCGGCGGTCACGGCGGCCCGCGTGTGCGGGTCGTCGAGCGCGGCGAGCTGTTCGGCGAGGTGCGCGTTAGCAGTCGCGCACTCCACGGCCAGCGCCCCCTGCCCGGGCGCGGGCAGGACGGCTTCCGGGTCCAGCAGCTCGCCGGCCTCGGCGAGGCGCCCGACGCGGGTCAGCCCGGCGGCGGCGAGCACGACGGCGTCGAGCTCGCCGGAGCGGACGAAACCGATCCGGGTGTCGACGTTGCCCCGGATGGGCACCGTCTCGACACGGCGGCCCAGCGACCGGGCCCAGGCGTTGAGCTGCGCCATGCGGCGCGGCGAACCGGTGCCGATGCGCACCGGGGCGTTACCCGTCCCGGCGTCCGCCCCGGCGGTGAGCTGGTCGAAGGTGAGCCCGTCGCGGGCGATGAGCGCGTCGCGCGGGTCCACGCGGCGCGGCACGGCCGCCAGCGTCAGCTCGGCGGGCTGGGCGGTGGGCAGGTCCTTCAGGGAGTGCACCGCGAAGTCGACCTCCCCGGCGAGGAGGGCGTCCCGCAGCGCGGAGACGAACACGCCGGTGCCGCCGATCTGCGCGAGGTGCTCCTTGGAGACGTCGCCGAACGTGGTGATCTCCACCAGCTCGACGGGCCGTCCGGTGACCCGGCTGACCTCCCGGGCCACCAGCCCGGACTGGGCCATGGCGAGTTTGCTGCGGCGGGTGCCCAGCCGCAGCGGGGGGCCGGTCTTCCGGGGGGCGTCGTCAGTGGGGGCGTGGCTCATGGCCGCTCCTGTTCGGCTTGCTGACAGCGGCGACCGTCTGGGGGTCGAGGTCGAAGAGTTCGCGCAGGGCGTCCGCGTAGCCCGCGCCGCCGGGTTCACCGGCGAGCTGTTTGACGCGCACGGTCGGCGCGTGCAGCAGCTTGTCGACGACGCGGCGCACGGTCTGGGTGATCTCCGCGCGTTCCCGCTCGTCGAGCTGGGGGAGCCGCCCCTCCAGGCGGGCCATCTCCCCGGCGACGACGTCGGAGGCCATGGTCCGCAGGGCGACCACCGTGGGGGTGATCGTCGCGGCCCGCTGGGCGGCGCCGAACGCGGCCACCTCGGCGGCGACGATGCCGCGCACGGCGTCCACGTCGGCGGCCATGGGGGCGTCGGCGGCGGCCTCGGCCAGCGACTCGATGTCCACCAGGTGCGCCCGCTCCACGCGGTGCACGGCGGCGTCCACGTCACGCGGCATGGCCAGGTCCAGCAGGGCCAGCGGGCGGTCCCGGCCGGCGACGGCGCCCGCGACGACGGCGCCGGAGAGCACGAGGCCGGTCGCGCCGGTGCAGGAGACGACGACGTCCGCCTCGGCGAGCCGGGCGGGGACCTCCGCCATGGGCACCGCCCGGCCGCCCAGCGACCCGGCGAGCCGTCCCGCACGCTCCAGGGTCCTGTTGGCGATCACCAGTTCGGTGACACCGGCGCGCGCCAGCGTGGTGGCGGCCAGCGCGGACATGGAGCCCGCGCCGATGACCAGCGCCCGCTTGTCCTTGGCCCAGCGCTCGACGTCCAGCCCCGCGTCCTCGGCGGCGGCGAGCTGTTCGAGACCGAAGGTGACGAGCGACTGCCCGGCCCGGTCGATGCCCGTCTCGCTGTGCGCGCGCTTGCCGACCCGCAGCGCCTGCTGGAACAGGTCGTTCAGCAGCCGCCCGGCGCTGTGCTGCTCCTGGGCGACGGCGAGGGCGTCCTTGATCTGGCCGAGGATCTGCCCCTCGCCCACGACCATCGAGTCCAGGCCGCAGGCCACCGAGAACAGGTGGTGGACGGCGCGGTCCTCGTAGTGGACGTACAGGTAGGGCGTCAGCTCCTCCAGCGCCACCCCGCTGTGGTGGGCCAGGAGCATGGACAGCTCGGCGACGCCGGCGTGGAACTTGTCCACGTCCGCGTACAGCTCGATGCGGTTGCAGGTGGACAGCGCCGCCGCCTCGGTGGCGGGTTCGGTGCCCACGACGTCCGTGAGCAGCGGCCCGCGCTCGGCGGGCGCGAGCGCGGCGCGCTCCAGGACGCTGACGGGGGCGCTGCGGTGGCTCAGGCCGACGACGAGGAGGCTCATGCGGGCATCACGGCGGGCACGTCGCCGTCGCCTCCCGTCTCGGAGCCGCCCGCACCGGCGGGGCGCTCGCCCCGGGCGGCGCCGCCGCGGCCGTCCGGCTCCGCGCCTGCGGCCGGGGCTGCGTCACCGCGGCCGGTGGCGGCGCGCCGCGTCACCGAGACGGCGGGCGGCGCGGCCGGGGGCGCGGTGTCCTGGCCGGGTTCGACCCCGTCCGCGCCGTCCAGTTCCCCGGCCTTGCGCTGCTCGTGGAAGGCGAGGATCTGGAGCTCTATCGACAGGTCGACCTTCCGCACGTCCACGCCGTCGGGCACGGACAGCACGGTGGGGGCGAAGTTGAGGATGGACGTCACCCCGGCGGCCACCAGCCGGTCGCACACCTGCTGGGCGGCGCCCGCGGGGGTGGCGATGACGCCGATGGAGACGCCGTTGTCGTCGATGATGCGCTCCAGCTCGTCGCTGTGCTGCACCTCGATGCCCGCGACGAGCTTGCCGGTCATCGCGGCGTCCGCGTCGATGAGCGAGGCCACCCGGAAGCCGCGCGAGGCGAACCCGCCGTAGTTGGCGAGCGCGGCGCCGAGGTTGCCGATGCCGACGATGACCACGGGCCAGTCCTGGGTCAGGCCCAGCTCGCGGGAGATCTGGTAGACGAGGTACTCCACGTCGTAGCCCACACCGCGGGTGCCGTAGGAGCCCAGGTAGGAGAAGTCCTTGCGGAGCTTGGCCGAGTTCACCCCGGCCGCGGTGGCCAGTTCCTCCGAGGAGACCGTGGGCACCGAGCGCTCGGAGAGCGCGGTGAGTGCCCGCAGGTACAGCGGAAGTCGGGCGACGGTAGCCTCGGGAATCCCTCGGCTGCGGGTCGCCGGTCGGTGGTTTCGGCCAGTTGCCACGGTGCTCCTGCCGGTTGCGCGAAGCGGTGAGCGGCCCACTGGGCCGGGCGCCCCGGTGCCGCTCCGTCCCCCACAGGCTATGCCTTTGTGAAAGCGTGCACAAAGATGGTGTCCGTTTTGTCCGGGCGAAGTGACCGGCGCCACACGCACCACTGAGGACACCGGGTCACTCTCCTCACGCATACGCGCCCCCCGGCGGCGAAACGGCCCCCGATCGTAAACCAGCCGCGCTCACCCGCCCAGTGCCGTGCGCAACCTCACCGGATCGACCCGCCAGAAGTCGTGCTGCGCGCCGTCGACCAGGACGACCGGGATCTGCTCCCAGTACCTGCGGTGCAGCTCGGCGTCGCGGGTGATGTCCCGCTCCTCCCACACCGCACCCACCTGGGCGCACACCTGCTCGACGACCGCACGGGCGTCGTCGCACAGGTGGCAGCCGGGCTTGCCGATGAGCGTCACGGTCGGTACGTGCCGCTCCTGCTGGTCCTCCCACCGGGTCTCCATACGGACCATTGTCCCGCCCGACGCGGCTCCGCCATCCCCGTGTAACCGGAGGAATCCGCCGGGCTGGCTATGCTCGCGGCATGGGCGCACTGGCATGGCTGACCCCACGGAAGCGCTCCGCGACGCCACAGAGCGTGCTCGCCGGCGAGGCGTCGGCGGAGGCGGCCCGCAAGACCGAACGGCCCGAACCGGAGTTCCCCGTCCTCGGCGACACCCGGGCGGCGGCCTTCTTCGACCTGGACAACACCGTGATGCAGGGCGCCGCCCTGTTCCACTTCGGGCGCGGCCTCTACAAGCGGCGGTTCTTCGACACCCGGGAACTGGCCCGCTTCGCCTGGCAGCAGACGTACTTCCGCGTCGCCGGGGCCGAGAACCCCGAGCACATGGCCGACGTGCGCAGCAGCGCCCTGTCCATCGTCGAGGGGCACCGGGTGGACGAGCTGATGGCCATCGGCGAGGAGATCTACGACGAGTACATGGCCGGGCGCATCTGGCCGGGCACCCGCGCCCTCGCGCAGGCCCACCTGGACGCGGGCCAGAAGGTGTGGCTGGTCACCGCCGCGCCGGTGGAGACGGCCACGATCATCGCGCAGCGCCTCGGTCTGACGGGCGCCCTCGGCACCGTCGCCGAGTCGGTCGGCGGCGTCTACACCGGACGGCTGGTCGGGGAGCCGCTGCACGGCCCGGCGAAGGCGGAGGCGGTGCGCGCCCTGGCCACCGCCGAGGAACTGGACCTGGAGCGGTGCGCCGCTTACAGCGACTCGGCCAACGACATCCCGATGCTCTCGCTCGTCGGCCACCCGTACGCGATCAACCCCGACCGCCGGCTGCGCGAGCACGCCAGGACCCACGGGTGGCGGCTGCGCGACTACCGCACCGGGCGCAAGGCCGCCAAGGTGGGCATCCCGGCCGCCGCCGGGGTGGGGGCCGTGGCCGGGGGCGCGGCGGCGGCCGCCGCCCTCCAGCGCCGCCGCCGCTGAGGCCCGGGGCCCCGGTCCGCACGGGTCACCGGGAGGCCGCTGAGAGGCCACAGCGGGGCTGCTGAGGGGGCGCAGCGGGGCCGCAGCGGGGCCGCCCGCAAACGCTCCCACCGGCGTTCCGCACATACCGCCGCGCCGCCGAGGCCGCATCCGGCGTTCCTACCCGGGGCGGGCGGAGGGTAGTCCACACGGTGCCCGCTCCGCCGAACTCGGCCCGAAATTGACCGCACGTTATGGCCAATCAGTCACCAGACGATCAATGTTCGAAAAGTGATCGACTGAAAATCAGCAAGAGACTGAACCAAAGCGATGTTTTCGACAACTAGGCGTAGCGCGGTCAGCACGAAGGGTTATTCTCCTCAGACGCAATCCGGGATCCGCACGTCCGTCCACCGGACGCTCGGTTCCGCACTGCACGTGATGGAAGCTCTGCCTCTGGGAGTCCCGTGTACCCACACGTCGGGGTTGACGCCTCGGGCCTGGCCAGGCTGCGCGCGACGGTCGCCGACCAGTTGCGCGCACTCGTCCCTGTCCCCACCGCCACCGCCCACGC
The DNA here is from genome assembly GCF_036323765.1 of Streptomyces solitudinis. Taxonomy (NCBI): domain Bacteria; kingdom Bacillati; phylum Actinomycetota; class Actinomycetes; order Kitasatosporales; family Streptomycetaceae; genus Streptomyces; species Streptomyces solitudinis. Next base: position 7,307 of record NZ_JAZDCW010000016.1, on the reverse strand, counting down.
CGTCCCGGCCTTCGCCGGAGCCGTCCCCGCCCGCCCCGCCTACGCCCTGGCCGACGGTGCCACCGGGGCCGCGCCCGCCACGGCGCTGGGCAGACGCAGCCGGACGGGCGCCGCCGGCACCTCCACCGCCCGCCGCCCGGCGGCGGACACCGACAGCCGCCGCATGATGGACCTGGTCGAACGCGCGCAGGACGGCGAGGCCGACGCCTTCGGCCTGCTCTACGACCAGTACGCGGACACCGTCTACCGCTACATCTACTACCGCGTCGGCGGCCGCGCCACGGCCGAGGACCTCACGAGTGAGACCTTCCTGCGCGCCCTGCGCCGCATCGGCACCTTCACCTGGCAGGGCCGTGACTTCGGCGCCTGGCTGGTGACGATCGCCCGCAACCTGGTGGCCGACCACTTCAAGTCCAGCCGCTTCCGGCTGGAGGTCACCACCGGGGAGATGCTCGACGCGAACGAGGTCGAGCGCAGCCCGGAGGACTCCGTCCTGGAGTCCCTGTCCAACGACGCCCTCCTGGACGCCGTCCGGCGGCTCAACCCGCAGCAGCAGGAGTGCGTGACGCTGCGCTTCCTCCAGGGCCTCTCGGTGGCGGAGACGGCCCGGATCATGGGCAAGAACGAGGGCGCGATCAAGACGCTCCAGTACCGCGCCGTGCGCACCCTCGCCCGGCTGCTCCCCGAAGACGTCCGCTGAGCGGACCCCGCGATGAGTCCTGCGTCACATCACCTCCCGTGCGTAACCCGGGTGCGCCGCCGCTCGTTGGGAGGTGTGCAGGCTCCCCGCGGCTCCGCACCGCCGCCCCCGGGTCACTCGAACGGGTGTAGCGGAGCGGGCCGCGCAACCGTCCGTACGGTCCCGGGAGTCCACCGTGCTGACGTAAGGAGGTGCCGCCCGTGATCGGCTCCGTATCGACGAACCGGCGGGCCAACGCCTTCGCCCAGGCCCTCGACGAGCGCGCCACGCCCGGAGCGGACGACGCCACCGGCACCGCCCCGCCCGGGGAGGACCCCGAGCAGGGGGTCATGCTGGCGCTGGCCGAAGGTCTGGGCGGGCTGCCCGCCCCCGAGCTGGACCCGGAGGTGAAAGCCGTCCAGCGGGCGCAGCTCATCGCCGCCATGGAGAACCAGTTCGCGGTCGGCGGCACCCCGGTCCCCGAGCAGCGCGGCCACTCCCGCAAGGGGGCCCACCGCGCCGCACCGCTCGGGCGGCTCCGCCCGCGCTCCCGGCTGAGCAAGGGGCTGGCGGCCGGGGGCCTCACGGTCGGTGTCGCGGCCGGCGCCTTCAGCGGCGTCGCCGCCGCGAGCACGGACGCGCTCCCGGGCGACACCCTCTACGGCCTCAAGCGCGGCATGGAGGACCTGAAGCTGGGCATGGCCGACGACGAGTCGGAACGCGGCCTGGTCCACCTCGACCACGCCTCGGTCCGGCTCAACGAGGTCCGCCGCCTCATGGAACGGGACCGCGCCGGGGCGCTGGACCACGAATCGCTGACCGAGGTCCGCAAGGCGCTCACCGCCATGCGCGTCAACGCCGCCGAGGGCCACCGGCTGCTGAGCCTGGTCTACGAGCGGGACGGGCAGCTCGCGCCCATCCGCTCCCTGTCGGCCTTCGCCGACTCCCATCGGACCACCTGGTCGCAGCTACGCAACCGGCTGCCCGTCCAGCTCGCGGACGTCGGGCAGGAGGTGACGTCCGTCTTCGACGCCATAAAGCAGGACGTCGAGCCGCTGGCACGGCTGGTGTCCGAGGACGAGGACGACAAGGGCGCGCCGGACCACCGCTCCCCCGGCGGGGACGGCAGCGGCGGCACCGGGCAGAAGCCCGGCAGCGCCCCCTCCGCCCCCGCCTCCGCCTCCGGTGACCGGCCCGCCGAGAACACCGGACCGTCCGAGACCGAACGCGAACCGAGCCCGTCGGAGTCCGGGCAGGGACGCAGCGATGAGCCCGAGGGCGGCCTCATCGGCAACCCGGGGCTGCTGAAACCGCCCGCGCGGGACGACGACAGTCCCGGCACCACCGCCCCTCCGCGCGCTCCCGACATCACCATCCCGCCGCTGCTCCCCGGCGGCCTCCCGGGCCTCGGCCTGGACGTCGGCGGGGACCGCTGAGCCCCACGGCGCGTCACCGCACAGCGCGTCACCGCACGGCCCGCGGTGACGCGCCGACGGCCCCGCTGCTCCCGGGAGCAGCGGGGCGCGGGCGCGCCGGGCCTAGAAGAACACCGAGCGACGCTGGACGAGCAGCTTGTACAGCGTGTGCTGGATCGTCTCCCGCACCTGATCGGTCAGGTTGAACATCAGCATCGGATCGTCCGCCGCCTCCGGCGCGTACCCGTCCGTCGGGATCGGCTCCCCGAACTGGATCGTCCACTTGGTCGGCAGCGGCACCGCGCCCAGCGGCCCGAGCCACGGGAACGTCGGAGTGAGGGGGAAGTACGGGAAGCCGAGGAGCCGGGCGAGCGTCTTCGCGTTGCCCAGCATCGGGTAGATCTCCTCCGCCCCCACGATCGAGCACGGCACGATCGGCGCCCCCGCCCGCAGCGCCGTCGAGACGAAGCCGCCACGTCCGAACCTCTGGAGCTTGTACCGGTCCGCGAAGGGCTTCCCGATGCCCTTGAACCCCTCCGGCATGACCCCCACCAGCTCGCCGCGTTCCAGCAGCCGCTGTGCGTCCTCGGCGCAGGCCAGCGTGTGCCCCGCCTTGCGGGCCAGCCCGTTGAGCACCGGCAGCATGAACACCAGATCGGCGGCGAGCAGCCGCAGGTGCCGGTCCGCCGGGTGGTGGTCGTGCACGGCCATCTGGAGCATGACCCCGTCCCAGGGCAGCGTCCCCGAGTGGTTGGCGACGATCAGCGCGCCACCCTCGTCCGGGAGGTTGCCGATGCCCCGCACCTCGACGCGGAAGTACTTCTCGAACAGCGGACGCACGACCGAGGCGAGCACCTGGTCCGTCAGCTCGGCGTCGTACCCGAAGTCGTCCACGGCGTACTCGCCGGTCAGCCGGCGGCGGAGGAAGGACAGCCCCTCGGCCGCGCGCCGGTCCCAGCCCGGCCCCAGCACCCGGTCCAGCAGGCCGCCCTCACCGTCCGTGCCGCCGCCGGAGTTGCCGTCCGAGCCGCCCGTGCCGTCCCGGTGCTCCGCCCGCCGCCCGGCACCGCCCTCCGCGCCGTCCGCGCCCTCCGGCCCGGCGGAGGGCGTCTCCTGGGTTCCGGGGGCCGCCTCCTGCTCCCCAGGACGCTCGCCGGGCCGCTGCGGCCCCCGCACCGGCGCCAGCCCGGACGCCGCCGGGCCGCGCTCACGCCGCCGGCCGCCCGCGCCGCGCCCGGCGCCCCGGCCCGCGCCACGCGGGCCGCCGGAGCCGCCGCGCGAGCGGTCGTCGTCGAAAGGGATGACCTTGGCGTCAGCCATGGCGTACGGCCTCCTGGAGGCGGTCGACGGCACGGGAGAGCGTCTCCGGGGGCAGCAGCCCCGGCCCCCGGCCGCGGGCGAAGTCGGCCAGGGCCCCGGCCGTGGTGTACCGGGGTGCGAATCCCAGGATGTCGCGCATCAGCGCCGTCTGCACCACCCTGCCGTGGGTCAGCAGCCGCACGTGCTCCGGTGAGAACTCCGTCACCCCGACGGCGCGCAGCGCGGCACCGGCCCGGCGCAGCGCCGGGCGCAGCAGGGGCAGTGTGGGACGGCCGAGGCGGCGCGCGCACTGGGACAGCAGCAGCACCCCGTCCCCCGCGACGTTGAACGTGCCCGCGGTGAACGCGCCCTGGCGCGGCTCCCCGGCGGCCAGCGCCAGCACGTCCAGCGCGTCGTCCTCGTGCAGGAACTGGAGCCGCGGGTCGTAGCCGAGGACGGTGGGCAGCACGGGCAGCCGGAAGTACTCCGAGACCGGCGAATCGGCGAGCGGCCCGAGCACGTCGGCGAAGCGCAGGACGGTGACGGCGATGTCCGGCCGCCGCCGGGCGAACCCCCGCACGTAGCCCTCGACCTCGACGGTGTCCTTGGCGAACCCGCCACCGGGCAGCGACTTCGGCACGGTCGTCTCGGTGAAGACGGCCGGATCGCGCGGGGCGCCCCCGTACACGTGCGTGCTGGACCTCACCACCAGGCGCCGCACGGACTGCGCCTTCTGGCAGGCCCCGAGCAGCTGCATGGTGCCGATGACGTTGGTCTCCTTGAGCGCGGCGCGGCTGCCGCGGCGGACGGGCGGCGTGCCGTTCACGTCCAGGTGGACGACGGTGTCGACCGCCCGCTCGATGATCACCTTGCCGATGGCCGGGCGACGTATGTCGGCCTGCACGAACTCCGCCGCGCCGAGCTGGTGCGCGGGCGGCACGGCGTCCACCGCGATGACCCGCTCGACGTCGGGTTCACGCTGCACCCGGCGCACGAAACGGCCGCCGAGCCGACGCGCGGCCCCGGTGACGAGAACGATCCTGCCCAATTGCCCTCCCTCGCCGCGGGCTACGCACCCCTCGCCACCGTATCGGGTGAGCGTTGCCGTGTCGTGACCCGCGCCGCCGGAGCCGGAGAACGCCGTGGCCCTCCCACCGGCGATGCGGTGGGAGGGCCACGGAGGGTTCGGTCCTAGGACCTGCGTGCTCGGCGCTCGCTCACTTCTTGTTGCGACGCTGCACACGCGTGCGCTTGAGCAGCTTGCGGTGCTTCTTCTTGGCCATCCGCTTGCGCCGCTTCTTGATAACAGAGCCCACGACTACCCTCGCTCACTTGAATCACTCGGTGCGGGGCGTCCGAGCCCACACGACCTACGTTGGCCCAGCCTACCCGCCGCCGGGTGGTGGTCGTAATCCGAGGGTGCGCGAGGGCGGTCCGTCAGGCGCTTTCCACCCCCACATACGACTGTTGGAGGTATTCGTGGACGGCGTTCTCGGGGACGCGGAAGGACCGGCCCACGCGAATGGCCGGCAGATGACCGCTGTGCACCAAGCGGTACACGGTCATCTTGGAGACCCGCATCACCGCGGCGACTTCCGCCACGGTCAGAAAGTTGACCTCGCTCAGAGACTTCTCGCCAGCAGCCATGTCACACCTGAACCTTTCGCACACGTCGGGCACCGGCTTCCCCTCCGGTGACTCCTGCTCGCATGCGCGTTCCTCCCCAGATTCGGGGCGGGTGATGCAAGTGGGGAAGAGGAGTAGCGATCGGCCTCCTACTGTGACAGACACGCCCGATTGAGTACATAGCGCGTGAGCATGCGGTAGGCGCCGGGCCGCAGAGCGTCATCGAGCGGAACCGCGAGGGACACCCGTCCCTCTGCCTGCCCGACGAACGCGGCCGGATCGTCCGCGTCGGCCGGGCCCATGGCGTCGAACCCCAGCTGACCTGCGCCGCAGAGCCACCCGTGATCCCCGATCACCAACGCGGGGAGCGGCCCGCCCGCCCCCGCCGCCGCCGCGAGCGCAACCCGAACCGGCAGCGGCGAGTGGGTGTGTGCGCCCGGCGCACCAGGGGCGCACGCGGCGCCCGCCTCACGGACCAGTGCGACCCCCCGTACGTAGGACATGGTGTACGGGCGTACGCCGAAACGCGTCGTCACCTCGATACACCGGCCGTACCCCGGCGTCAGCACGGGGCAGCCCGCAGCCGCGAGGGCCGCGGCCAGCCCGGCGTAGAAGGGCAGCAGCGACCGGGGGTGGCCCGTCCCGAACAGCACCGGGGCGCGGCGGGCGGCGGCCAGGGCCAGCCGGTCCGCGAACGCGTCCAGCGCGGAGACGGTCAGCGCGGGATCGATCGTCTCACGGCCGTCCCTCCGCCCCGGGTCCGGGCAGGCCCCGCACGCCCCGGCCATCAGGGCGAGCAACTGCGGGACGGACCACGGGTGTTCGGGTTCGAGACCGAGCAGGGCCCGCGGATCGCGGGCGGCGAACAGCCGGTGGCGCCGCAGGCTCCGCTCCCGCGTCGTGGCGACCGCGCCCGCCAGCCCGGCCGCGAGGAGGTGCGTCCGCAGGACGCTGGTGGTCAGCACACCGGGCATGGTCCCGCCCCGGCCCGGCCCCCCGGGGCCGGACGGCCCCCGCATCACCCCTACGGAGGCACCGCGCCGGTCACGGCAGCAGGCCGTGCGCCGGGAACACCGCCCGCCGCGTGGCGAGCACGGCCTGGTCGAGCGCGTCCGCCGGGTCGTAACCCTCCTGCCAGTCCCGCCACACCGGCTCCCGCCCGTCCGTCATCCGGCGCGGTCCCGGCTGCCTCGTCCGCGCGTACACCTGCTGCCGCCACTCCTCGGGCACCTCCGACGCGGGGTCGATGGGCGCCCCGGCCGCGATCGCCACGAGGTGCGTCCAGCTGCGGGGCACGACGTCGACCACCGCGTAGCCGCCACCGCCGAGCGCCAGCCAGCGGCCGTCCGCGTAGGCGTGCGCCCAGTCGTGCAGGGCCGAGGCTGCCGCGCGCTGCGCGTCGACCGTCACCGCGAGGTGGGCGAGCGGGTCCTCGATGTGGGTGTCGGCGCCGTGCTGGGTGACCAGGACGTCCGGCTGGAAGGCGTCCAGCAGCTCCGGCACGGACGCGTGCAGCGCCCGCAGCCAGCCGCCGTCGCCGGTTCCGGGCGGCAGCGCCACGTTCACCGCGCCGCCCTCGGCGTCCGGCCCGCCCGTCTCCTCCGCCCACCCGGTGCCGGGGAACAGGGTCCGGGGGTGCTCGTGCAGGGAGATCGTCAGCACCCGGGGATCGTTCCAGAACACCGCCTGCACGCCGTCGCCGTGGTGGACGTCCACGTCCACGTAGGCCACGCGTGCGGCACCCAGCTCCAGGAACCGGGCGATGGCGAGAGCGGCGTCGTTGTAGACGCAGAACCCGGCCGCCGAGCCGGGCATCGCGTGGTGCAGGCCGCCCGCGAAGTTCACGGCGTGCAGCGCGTCACCGCGCCACACCGCCTCGGCGGCCCCCATGGACTGGCCGGCGATGAGGGCCGACGCCTCGTGCATCCCGGCGAAGGCCGGATCGTCCTCGGTGCCGAGCCCGTAGGAACCGTCGGCGCTCGACGGATCGGCCGACACCCTCCGGACGGCCGCCACGTAGTCGGCGTGGTGGACGAGCCCGAGGGAGGACGCCCCCGCGGCCTTCGCCGCGACCACCTCCGCTCGCCGGTCCAGCCCGAAGGACTCCACCAGCCGCATCGTCAGGGCCAGCCGGACCGGGTCCATCGGGTGCCCGGCGCCGAAGTCGTAGCCGGTCACCGCCTCGTCCCACATCACACGCGCACCGCCGCTCATACGGCCACCGTACCGATAATCGGGGACAACAAAAAAGAGCTGTGGCCCGTACCACAAGGGTACGGGCCACAGCT
>NZ_JAZDCW010000015.1:0-53865 GCF_036323765.1 Streptomyces solitudinis | reverse complement strand
TATTTTCGCAGGTGGCGATGGCTGCCCTGCGGTTGGCTGCTTGTTCGTCCTCGTCGATCAGGCGGTGCAGGGGTTCAGTGGCTCCGGGGACGGTCTTGCCTACCCAGGAGGGAAAGGTGCGTTCGGGGTGTTGTTGCGCGTCGCGTATGTGCCGGGTGCTCTCGGTGATCGCGGCGTCGCTGAGGCTCAGCTGCAGTTCGACGCGGGCTTGGGTGAAGACGGTGCCCTTGAACTTTCCGGCGACGCGGCCGGCGTAGTCGAATCGGACGGAGGAGGTGAAGGCGCCGACCTGCGAGTAGGGCTTCTTGGAGTTCGGGCTGCTCACTGCGAGGTGCATCTGGACCAGGGCGTTGACCCGTTGCTGGTTGTTGGTCTCCAGCTTTCCGGTGTCGGGGGAGGTGTAGGTCAGCGTCCACAGGGGATTGGTGTGCCATCCGGTCAGGGTCTCGTCGCGGAGGGTCTTGGCGGGCCCGTTGACTTTGGGGTTCGGGTCGCTGGTGCCGACGTTGACGCTGTGGGAGAAGTCCTGGACGATCTTCCACTTCGTGGCGTCTTCGCTGCCGACGGGTTGGACTTGGATGTCCTCGACGCTGACGGTGTAGTCCACGCGGCGTGAGCCGTCGTAGGCGAAGCCGAGCACCCAGACGTCGAACCAGAGGCGGCCGATGGTCTTGGTGCCGTTGATGTCGCGCAGGACGAGGTCGTAGGGGCGCTTTTGGCAGGTCTCGAAGCGGCTCTTGATCCAGCCTGTGGCTCGCTTGGCGGCTTCGGCGTGCTGAGCGCATTCGGTGCGCAGGTCGGCGTCCTGGGCTATGCCCGTCTCCTTGACGCTCTTGGATGGTGGGGCGGAGGCTTCGTCTCGCCGGGATTGGAGGTAGTCGGCCAGGGGCACGGGGTCGTTGAGCTTCTGCAACTCCCCGTCCGGAAGGGAGGAGGCGTCAACGAATTCGGTGGCTTCCGCTGGGCGAGGGTCGCCGGATTGGTGAGGCACGGCGGTGGCGGAGGCTGTGGGGATGGTGGCCACGGCGGTCAGGGCGCAGGCGGCGGCCAGGGCCTGCATCGCTCTGGGCAGCGAGCGCAGCATCAGGTCGGTCCTTCGCGATGTGATGGGCAGCGGGCAGCTGGGGAGTGTGTGAGGGGGTTTAGCGGCACATCTGTCCCCAGCAGGCGTCCAGCAAGTGGCCGGTCGGTGAGTAGGCGGCTTCGAAGCCGTCGAAGTTGCGGCCGCGTGGGTCCAGCCCGGGTGTCGGAGCTGACGAACTGACCTTCCAGCGTGCGGTGGTGTTGGCCGCGGCGGTGATGTTGACGGTGTGAGCGGGCACGTCGAACGCGGCTGCCGCCTGGTTGCGGACGTCGGCCGCGCTCGTTTCGGAGCGGGGCTGGGTCTGGTTGGCCGCTGGCTTGCCCTGGAGAGCTGCGGTGTTGCAGACCTTGGCCGTGCGGACGCAGGTGGCCAGCCCTGGCACGGTGTCCAGGCAACGCTCAGGCGTGGTGGCCATGCACTGTGCCAGCTGCTCCTGATTCACACCGTTGACAACGTCTGGTTGCTCGCCGGTGAGACTCGGGGCGGCAGCGAGGGCAGTTCGGTGCGGTGCTTGTGAACTGCTGCCGGGGCCTGGCTTGCTGGCCGTCCACTGTTCGAACTTGGTGGCGCCGGTGAGCCTTGTGGTGAAGCAGTACGGGGCTGTGTAGCTGCCCTGGCCGCAGGTGCCCAGGCTCGAGACCTGGGCGACGTCTTCGCTGTCCGCTCGGTGCCATGTCTTGTCCTCGGCCATGTACTGCACGCGGCTGGCGATCGGGGGCACGTTCACGTGCTGCGGGCCCATGACTTCCAGCCCGATGTCGATGCGGTTGGCGCTGCCCCTGGGGACCGGCAGTTGGTCGGTGGTGGTGCCGACGTGGTTGAAGTCGTACAGCACATCCCACTGGTCGCCGTTGTCCTGGCGCAGCAGCATGTAGGTGTGGTTGGTGCGGTCGGGTGTGTTCCCGCCGACTCCTTGGTTGACGGCCTTCGTCTTCCCACCATTGTCGCCCAGTTCGGTCCATCGGGGTCCGTAGGTGCTGGTGGCGGGGCCGGTCTTCTCCGCGTACAGGCCGATCTGCACGTAGTTGGAGAAGAGCCCTCCCTCGCGGTTGGGCGTCATCGTCAGGTAGTTGCCAGCTTGCACGGTGGTACCTGAGGAGTCGGTCTGGGTGAAGGTGATGGGCTCGTTCCGCCATGTCGCGAACGCGCCGATAACCGGCTCGCCGGGCTGAGCGCACGCCACAGCCCAGAACACGATCCTGGCCTGATGCTCGATGTTGCAGCTTTCCGTCGGCGGTGCGGCCTGTGCTGGCGACGGCGTCGTCAGCGGTAGTGCTGTGGCTATCGCAGCAGCTGCCAACAGGCCACTGGTACGTCTCCGGAGACGCAACGGTCCTCCCACGTCGTGGTGTCACATGCCACGGGGACGCTAACCAGTCACGGTCCTTCTCAACGCGTTCATGACACAGACTGTCTTGATCGCAAAGCTGCGGGGCTTAAATTGCCCCGGGCAACGGACAGGCGCTGCATGCTGTTCAGCAGCGGTCAACGCTCGCTTCGCCTCAACCGGCATGGGGCCGCCTTGCTGTTGTAGCCGGCATGCGACTCGGTTGAGGCAACGCAGAGCGCCCGTTGCGGTGAGCGTGGACCACGAGACGGAAGCTCGTCCTGGGCGTGACGGCATGGCACCTGGGCCAAGGTGGAGAGTGACCGACGCCGGGCACGTTCACCTCGACGACCTTCCCCGAACACCGGTCGCGGCCCTGCCCGTCGCGGGCGGAGCACCGGTCCCGACATCACCGCTCAGAACTGTCGGCGCAGAACGCTTCAGCGTCGCGCTAGCCGCGGATTTGGTCTTCTCGCCGCTCATTCCCCAGCGCGGTCGTGGTGGTGCCGTCGACCCTCCGTACCGACACAACGCGGCCCGACCCAAGGCCACGGCCTTCGTCCTCATACCCCGAACGCTGCTCGGCCAACGCTCGGGCCGGGGCGCTGCCCGAGCTACAGCCGCCAGGAGCGCAGCCGATCGGCGGCGTCGTAGATGTCGGCGTGGCCGGCGTCGAGGTCGCGGGCCAGGTCGATGAGCGCACCGTAGGGCGCGTCGACGGCTTCGCCGGCGACGTCCATGTACGCGACGGCGACGGCGGCCCCGTACAGGGCGTTGCGGGCCGGGAGCGGGCGCAGCCGGATGATCGTGTGGAGTAGCGCGGCGGCGCGCCATGCGGCGTCCACGGTGGCGCCGATCTGGGGGGTGTTGACACGGTGCCGGGCGACGGCGGCCACGAGGGCGGAGAAGTCGTGCACGGACGGCTGCTTGGGCAGCACGTCGGCCTGGCGCTCCAGCAGCCACCGGATGTCGATGTGCAGCTCCATCGGTCAGGCGGCCCGCCGGTCGGCGTCCAGTCTCGCTGGGGCGTCGTCGGGGAACGCGGCGTCGAAGGCGTCGGCGGCCTGGTCGACGAAGGCACGGAAGACCTCGGTCGCCGACTCCAGCCGCGGATCGCGTACCGCATCGTGGGCGGCCGCGGTGATGAGGGCGGTCACTGTGGTGCCCTCGGCTTCGGCCCGCTCCTGCAGCTGCGCGTGCAGTTCCTCGGGCACTCGGATCGTCACGGACTTCGACATACCACCGAACGTACAGCATGGCGTACAGCACGGGGGCGGTTTCGACGAAAGCCAGACGGTTGATCAGGGAATGTCTCGTGCCACCGAACGTTGATCGTGTGCCACCGAACTTTGACCACTGCTCGGTTTGTGTCATCGAAAATTGACCGCCCAGGTCAGGACGGTCGAGCGCTGCTGTGTGGAGCGCGCCTCCGGCACCGGCACCCGACCCCAACGTGCGCGGCAGCCGACTCCGGAGGAGGACGCAGCCGGTGGGCGTCACCGCGGCGGATTGTCCCTCGGGGCGCTGACCTGCACGGTCATTCTTCAGTGGCACGAACCGCCGTCGGTCAATCTTCGATGGCAATCGGTCACGGTCTGATGGCACAGGACAGGGAACCGGCGAAGGCGTCCGCTACTGTGCGTGTTCGTTGCCGGGCCGCTGTCACGTTCGCGTCTGCGGCGGGGTAAACGGGTCGTCGGCACAGGTCAGAGCGTGCGACAGCCGGAGCGTGACACTCGGCGTGACAAGGTGACGTGACACCTGAAGTGTGACGGTGGGTAAGCATCGATGCTGGCACTGTCTCGCGCCTGGCTTTCATCGAACGGCACCCCATTGAGCACCCTGCGGCAACCGGCCGGGTCGAGGGGTTACCGGCTTCAGTTCCAAGGCATCTGCCCAGCAGGCGCGGACGGGCGGGCGGGCGGATCCTGGAAGGAGAGGTGATGACCATGAGCAAGAGCAGCAGCGGCAAGGGCTCATCGGGCGGCGGGAAGAGCGGCGGCAGGGGCGGCGGCCGGATGAACGCCGGGGCTGCAGCGCGGGTGCAGTCCGCCGCGGCGAGGAACCCCGACAGCCGCAGCGCGCAGTCCGGCTTCGACTCCCGCGCCCAGTCCGCGGCCGCCAAGCACGACCGCGGCCAGCACGGCCAGTAGCACCAGACCTGTGACCGGGGCGACCTGGCGCGTGGCCCGTAGCAGCAGACACCAGCAGCCGCCCCAGGACGGCGAGTCCAGGGCTGCTGCTTCGGGTACCGGGAAAGCCCGGCCGCGTACGCGACCGCCGCGATCGGCTCACGCGCCCGCCGTTGACACCGGCGGGCAGCGCTAGTCGTCGACGGCGCCGTGGCCGGCGAGTTCCCCGAAGGCGGCGACTGCGATCACGGTCGTGATGCCGATGATGGCCGACATGGAGAAGGTCGCGTCACCCAGAACCGAGGCGGTCAGCTGCAGGCTGGCGAGCGCAAGACAGGTGCCCCAGACGCTCAGGCGTCCCACCAGGACGTGGCACAGGCCGTGGCGCGCCATCAGCAGCGGAACGACGGACAGCAGGGAGATGATCGCGAAGATGAGGGACACGAGGAACGCCGCCAGCTCGTACCACGAGCGGTAGTGGACCAGCGTGTACGTCATGGACCCCAGGAACACGAACGCGCACAAGAGGGCAGCCCCTGCCCCGATCGTGACGAGGAACTCGCGCTCGCCGACATCGACACCGAAGCCCGCAGGGACGATCGTCTTGCCGCTCTCGGCGGACGGCGCCACGCTCAACTCACGCTCCAAATCCGGATTTTACCCGCTCCCGTCGAGCAGGGCAAAGCAGAGAGTAGACCAACAGCAACGCAACGTGTAAACGACGGCCGCACGGAACATGGGTTCCGTCCTTCCGGCAGGGGGCTAGCTTCAAGATCGGCTGTGTGGCTTTCTCCGGGCCGTCCAGGCCTGCGGCGCCCTTCCCTGGCGTACACGGGGCTGCACGGCCGTGTGAAGGCCGTGCAGCCCCGTCCTGGCTGTAGCTACTCGCCTCGGTAGGTGACGTCGCCGGGATCGAAGTCGAAGTCGTCGGGCTGGAAGCCCCCATAGACCGCGCCGCCGTTGAAGTAGTCGGCCATCGCCCCCTTGATGACGGCAGCGGCCTCCTCGTCGGTCGTGGCACGGGCGAGGGCTGCGGCCTGGTCCCCGCTCAGGTTCAGGTCGATGTCGCGCTGCCGCACCGCGTTGGAGCCGCGGATCTCGAAGGTGCGGGCCCGGCTGACCGTGGCGCTCAGGCCGGACGGGCTGCGCCCTTCTTCGCCAGCTGCTTCGCCCTGCGCTCCCGGCCGCGTCCGGTGACCTGCACCGCGGCCGCCTCATCGCGCAGCCGGTCGGCGTGCTTGACCGGGGCCCGGCTGCCGTCGATCCAGCGGGCCACGGTGCGCGGGGAGACGCCGTAGGCGGCGGCCATCGCCTTCGTCGACCCGCCGTACTTGCGGTCGCGGACGTGGACGGCCTGGGTGGTGGCGCGGGCCGGCGCCTTGCGGGAGCGGAAGAGCGCGTTCTTCGCCCGCACGAACAGGTTGCTCATGCCGTCGCTCCCTCGATCTCGTGGTCCAGGACGTCGTCCTGGACGTCGTCCTCGTCGCAGTCGTCGCAGTCGTGGCCGGCGTGGGCGGTGAGGCCGTCCTCGAACAGGTCGTCCCCGCTCGCGCCGCAGGCCTCGCACAACCAGTCGGCGTGCCAGGTCACCGGCCCGCCCTGGCCGCAGTCGTGGCCGGAGCCGGAGGGCCACACGTCATCGGCCCACTGGTCCTCACCGATGGCGCCGCACGCCGGGTGCTCCCAGACGCCCCACCACTGAATCGCCTCACTCACCGCCGGGCACCTCCTCCTGGCCGTCGTGCTCCTGGCCGTCGACGTCGTCGGCGAGTGCGGTGCCGTCGGTGGCGTAGTCGTGAGTGAGGCGGCCCGGGTGCTCCCCGGCCTCCATCAACTCCAGCGCCGCCTGCAGCGGGATCGACGCCTCGTGCTTCGAGCTGCCCGGTGCGATGCCCAGCCGCAGCACACCGGCGACCGCCTTCCCGCCCTCCGGCGGCGTCAGCAGCTCCAACGGCGACGGGCTGCCCGTGGCGTAGAGGTAGGAGTCGACGTTCACCGCGAACGGCGCCCGGCCGGTCTTCAGCAGGGTCTTACGCATCCGGCGGTGCGCGGCGATCCGGGCCGCGGCGATGATGTGGAACCGGATCTCGGGCCGGTAGGACCAGTCGCCGGCGACCTTCTGGTGTCAGGTGTCGTCGTCCAGGTGGCGGGCGGAGTCGGACCACTTGCCGATCCCGCCCTTGTAGACGGCCTTGTACAGCCCGGCCAGGACCAAGGCGTCCCCGCGGTCGATGTCGCCGTTGGCGACATGCTTGTGGGTCGCGTACGCCTCGAGGAAGGTCTGCGACTCCTGCCCGTCGGGCAGGCCCAGGACGCCGTAGGCGCGCTTGTAGGCCTCCCGCAGCCGGGTGGTCCACTCCTTCAGCAGCGGCACCGTCGACGACGCCACGAATGCCTCGCTGATGGTGGCCGGGTCGAAGCCGTATGCCTGGGCCATGTACGCCACCGTCGGCGTTGCATACCAGCCCGGGTCCGTGGGTGGCTGGCCGTGGAAGGTGGCCGGGTGCGGGAGCAGCTCGTCGACCGCGACGCCGGTGAAGTCGCACCACCACAGCCCAGCTGCCTTGCCGTCGAACACCGGCGTGGTGGTGCGCTCGAGCGGCCCGGCCGGGAGCGGGAGGCTCATGGTGACCGAGAGGTAGGAGGCGCAGACGTCGACCGCCACCGCCCAGCCCAGCGCCGACTCAGTCTCGGTGAGGGGGCGGGCCCACCACTTGAAGTCCTCCTCCTCACACACCGCCAGCCCCTCGTCCAGGAGCTCGCGCGTCAGCGGGTGACGGGCACCGGCCGCCGGGGGGACGGCGGTGTCGCCGCCCGGCAGCGCACCCTCGCGCGGCTGCGAGCTCCAGTTGCCCTCGTCATCCTGCACCGGCTCGGACCGGGGCCGGACGGCGTCCAGGAGCAGCTTGCTCGTCGTCGCCGGCGTCACGCCCGGGGCGACGCCGATGTCGGCGACGAACCGCCGCAACCGCCGGGCCAGCGTTCCGGCGTCGAGCTCGCCGTCGGCGTCGGCGGCGAGCTCAGCGAGCAGCGCGGTGGTGGCCTGCTGCGCGTCGCTGCCCTGCCCCAGCCACGGCGTGACGACCACGCGCACCGAGGTCTTCGGGCCACCCGGTGCACCCCGGCGGCGGTAGACGTGGAAGGCCGGGCCGACCTGCTCGGACAGCTCCAGCCCGACGGCGGCCGCCGCCTTCACGAGCTTCGTCTTCAGGCCGGCCAGGGCCTTCTCGGTCGTGGGGAGCGCAGCGGGCAGGGCGAGGGCCTTGAGCGCGGCCGCCGACAGGCACACCACGCCGTCGCCGCCCTTCCCAGCCGGATGGACCCGGTCCACGCGCAGCGGCAGGCCCGTGCCCAGCCACGCCATCCAGTCGGTGAGCTTCGGCCCGGCCGGGACCGGGACCTGGCCGACGTCGACCAGCCAGCCGTCCTCGCCTGCATCGAGGGCGACCGCCGGCCACCGCGACGCCGCGGCCGCCGCCGACGGAGCCGGACCGGTGGGGCGTGCGGCCGTGCGGCGGGGCGCCGACGAACGGGCCGCGCCGCGCTGCGGCGTGCCCCGGTAGACCGGAGCCGGACGCGGCGACGCTGCACGCCGCACCGCTTGGCCCTGAGCGACATCGACGGCGTCGGCCTGGGCGGCCGGGCTGGGTGCGGCCGCCGACGACGTCGCCGGGGCCGGGGCCGGGTCGCTTACCGGGGCGGCAGGGCGGCTCGACTCCACAGCGCGGGCGAGTGCCTCCGCCTGGGCGGCGGCGTCGCGTTTGGCGCGCAGCTGCTCACTGCGCTCGATTGCCGCCGCACGGGAGGCCGGCGTGCACTTGGCCGGGCAGCGCTGCCAGGTCGGCTTCATCCGGCCGCCGTCCTCGACCCACACGGTGTTGTAGCCCGACCGGTCGCTGCCTGCGCACGACGGGCAGCCGGCCACCTTGAGGCGCGTCCCGGGCGCGATGTTGCTGTTCATCACGGTCTCCTTCGCGCTCATCAGGTGTGGGCCATGTCGACGAACATCGCGTAGTGCAAAGGCGAGGCGGCGGTGACGATCGTCGTCGGGCCGCCGCGGTGCTTGGCGAGGATGATGTCGACCTCTCCGGCGCGGGGGGACTCCTTGTCGTAGGCGTCTTCGCGGTGCAGCAGGATGACGAGATCGGCGTCCTGCTCGATGGAGCCGCTCTCGCGCAGGTCGGACATCTGGGGCTTCTTGTCCGTGCGCTGCTCCGGGCCGCGGTTGAGCTGGGCCAGGACGACGACGGGGACCTTGAGTTCCTTGGCCATCAGCTTCAGGTCACGGGACATGCTGGCGACCTCGACCTGGCGGTTCTCGGCTTTGCGGCCGCTGGTGAGGAGCTGGATGTAGTCGATGATGACCAGGTCCAGGCCCTCACGCTGCTGCAGGCGGCGGCACTTGGCCTTGATCTGCGTGACGGTGGTGGTGGCGGTGTCGTCGAGGTAGAGCGGGGCCTCGGTGATGCGAGGTGAGGCGGTCGCGGCCGTACTCGGTGTTCCCGTCACGCCGCTCGTCGCGATGGACGGCGCCCGCCTGACCGGCCCGGATGGGCGACCCGCCTCTCACCTGGTAGTCCACGGAATTCGCATCGTTCCCGCGAGCCGCCTGGCCGAAGTGCTGCGTGAGGTGGGGCGGGTCCCCGGACAGCGGCGCCCGACGGACCTCGCCGAGCACGCTCACCGAGCCCTGCCGCCGTACGGACGTCGGTAAGCCGCGGGCTGAAGAACCCGGAGCGGCGAACGGCTTCCCCCCTCGGACGATGGCGGCTGGGGCGCGGAGGGCGTCGGCGAGCGCGGCCGCCGCGGTCGCCGACGCCCTCCGGCGCACGGCACCGACGTGTACGCACGGGTCCCTGCCCTGGGGCAGGTGAGCGCCAGCCTCACCCCCAACCAGGCGGTGGTCGGAGCCCTCACTGCCCGGCCCGGCGCCGCCTCACCGGGCAAGCGGCGCGAGCTCGGGGCCGGGCTTCAGCGCGTGTTTTCGAGCCCAGGATTTGCGTAGCTTCGGGTCCTAGCTGGCGGGGTGTCCGAGGGCGCCGGGTGAGCCGCAGAGCGGGTATGCGGGGCTGCGGTGATCGGCTGAGGCGGAAGCGGGTCACCGGACCGTGTCTTCCCGCCCGTACGTGTCCTCGGTCTCTCGCCCCAGAGCATGACTTTTACGCAGGTAACGTGGCGGGTCCTTGCTGCGCGAGTGAACGTTAGTAAGGTTCCGCTATGGCTTCTCCTCCCGCTCACGACCGCGAAAAGGTCGTCTCCAAGCTGCCCGGGTGGCTGCGCCAGGAACTCAAGATCCGGACAGCCCAACTGGGGATCGAGATCCAGGCAGCCGTCGAACAGGGCATCACCCACTGGTCCGCGTTGGCTTCGTCCCCGAACTCGGTCGACACCGCCGGCGCCGACTCCTTTTCCACCTGGCTCCCGCCAGGCCAGTGGGACGCCTTCAAGGCCATGGCCGCCACTCGTCAGGTCTCGCTGACGCAGGGCTTGGCGCAGGTGGTGCAGGTCTGGCTGGAAGCCAACCCGGCGCCCGCGGTGAAGCGACCCGACGTTCCCCGGCGCCTGATCGTCTGTAACCAGAAGGGCGGCGTCGGCAAGACGGCCGTCACCGCGGGCGTAGGCGAAGCGCTCGCCGAGTCCTCCGACGACCTCTACCCCGTACGGATCTCCCGCCACTTCGCCGCGGCTCTTGAGCACGACGAGCCTGCCGTCCGGGAACTGCCCGGCATCGGCCTGCGCGTCCTGCTCGTCGACTTCGACCCCCAAGGCCACCTCACCAAGCAACTCGGCCACATGCCCCTGTCCATGGAAGGCGACAGCCTCACCAAGCACATGGCCAGCGAGCCAGCCGGAAAGCTGGCCGACTTGATAGTTCCCATCGACTCCGAAAGGTTCGGCGACCGGCTCTACCTGCTCCCCAGCTGCAACGACGCCTTCCTCCTGGACGTGAAACTCGCGGGTGTCCGTGCCCGCGAAGCCGCCCTCGAGCGGGCACTGGCCTCCGTGGAAGGCGACTTCGATGTCGTCCTCGTCGACTGCCCCCCAAGCCTGGGACTCAGCATGGACGCCGCCGTGCACTACGGCCGCCGCCGCGACGGCGAGGCCGTCGGCCAGTCCGGCGTGCTCATCGTGGTCCAGGCCGAGGACAGCTCAGCCGACGCCTACGACCTGCTCACCACCCAGATCGAGGACCTCCGCACCGACCTCGCTCTCGAACTCGACTACCTGGGCATCGTCGTCAACCACTACGACGCCCGACGCGGCTTCATCGCCACCTCCTCCCTCCGCTCCTGGATGGACATAAGAGATCCCAAGGTCGTCGGCCTTATCGGAGACCTTAAGGAACAGAAGGAAGCCGTCCGGCTGAAAGAGCCGCTCCTGGACTACGCCCCACGCTGCGACCAGGCCCTCAGCATCCGCGCGCTCGCCCGGGAGATCTCATGAGCAAGGCGGACAAGCTCAGGACGAGCGCGTCCTTCGGCCAGGCCCGAGCCGTCAGCGCACGACGGGCCGCGATCGGAGCCGCCACGGGCGCACCGACACTCGGTGTCCCGGCGCCCACCAGGGCCCCGCTCAAAGCCCTCGCGCCCAACCCGTTCAATCCCCGTGACGAGCTCACCGACATTGAGGAGACCGCCGCGTCCCTGGCGGAGCGCGGACAGATCCAGCCTGTCGCGGTGGTACACCGTTCCGCCTTCCTCTCCGCGCACCCCGGCCGGGATGAGGACCTCGGCGAAGCGGAGTACGTCGTCATCGACGGCAACCGGCGGCTGGCCGCCGCAGCGAGCGCTGGGCTCGAAGAACTCCGGATCGATGTCAACGACGATCTGGCCGCAAGCGCGGCGGACTTGCTGGAAAGCGCGCTGATCGCCAACGTCCACCGCGTGGATGTACCGCCGCTGGACCAGGCCAAGGCGATCCAGGAGCTTGTCAGCGTCCATGGCTCTCAGAGCCAGGTCGCCAAGCGGTTGGGGAAGACGCCTGCGTGGGTCTCGCAGCGGCTGGCTCTCCTGCAGCTCACGCCTGACCTGCAGGAGAAGGTGGAGTCGGGGGACCTGAGGGTCGAGCCTGCCCGTCGTATCGGTCGTCTGCCGAAGGAGCAGCAAGCCGCCGCTGCCGACGAGGTCAGCAACGCTGCGAAGCCTCCCCAGCAGCGTTCTCGCCGGACGCTGTCTGGCGGACCGACGGAGACCGTTAACGGCGTTAACGCCCCTCCGCCGGAAGCTGGCTCAGACGCCTCCTCCGCCGGGAGCGTTAACGCCGTTAATGCTCCGCAGACCGAGGCGGGCGCAGGCGGCTCGCCCGCTCAGACTGTTAACGGCGTTAACGCCGAGGGCGCGGCAGCCAGTGTGGAGCAGCACTTCGTCGTGCCTTGTGCCTCGCCCCAGCAGGTGGTCGACGCCCTGGAGAACCACCTGGCACCCCAAGACCTGGTTGCTGTGACCGAGCTGTTGCTGGACCGGATCGGCGGGGCTCCTGCCTGAAGATCGCCGACTGTGCCCCCTGAAGAGCAGAAAGGGCCCCGTCCACGTCATCACGACGCGGGCGGGGCCCTGCACTGTGTCCCTGTGCCGCACCCGCAAGGGGGCGCAGGTGCCGTCGGCAGGGTCTTGCCGCCCTGCCGACCCTCGATCTCGACAGGGCCGCAGTCGTCACACGCTCGCCCCCTCGACGGCATCGGTCAGGAGCGCGGCGACGTCAGCCTCGTACGGGTCGGGGTAGCCCTCGTGGTCGCTGACAACGAACGGCGCGCACTTTGCTGTGACCGTAAACGGGGGACGACGGTGGAACGGACGGGTAGCTCATCGTCCCGATCCGCACCTGCCTCCCTGCGGAGTGGGTCAGGGTGCGTGGTCGATGCCTGTATTGGCTCGGCTGCCAGCCCCCGAGGCAGTCGCATCGCCCGTGTTCTCGGCCAAGGCCGGGCCGATGTCGGCGCCCTGCGGGCGAAGCACCCCACTGGAGGCCACCCCGCCCGCACTCGCGTGGGCACGGCCGGTGTGACGGGCATGACCAGCTGGCCTCTGCGCGTCGTGAGAGCGGGTCCACCACGCCCACACCAGGGCAGCTACTCCCACGGCTGCCTGGATCACTGCGCCGACGGCCTGTCCAGGGCCAGGCCCGTCCAGTAGCCAAACCACCGGTGTCGCCGCTGCCACAAGTACACCGCCGACTGCCACGGGTTCCGTTGCGGCTGTTGCCGCCGTTCTTCCCCGCCGGGTCGTGCTTGTCATAGCCGAGGTGGTCGGTGATCTCGCCCTCCAGGGCGGACTCCAGGAGCCGCTTGGTCAGCTGCTGGAGCAGCCCGCCCTCGCCGGTCAGCTGCAGGCCCTCGGCCTGAGCGCGGCCGACCAACTCGTCGATGAGCTGGTCGTCCACCTTCTTCGCCTTCTTCGCCGGCTGCGGCTCAGCGGCCTTGACGGACTCGGCCTCGGTCACGTTGTCGCTGGTCATCGATGCATCTTCCTTGATCAGGAGTTATACCGATCGTTTTACAGTCCCTCCTTCGGCAAGGACCTCAACCGGTGAGGCCCTATGCTCTTTCCACGCCGATTCACCCAACGAGAGGCCTCCGCACCATGCTCGACATCGAACTCATCAGGTCGGACCCCGAGGCGGTACGGGCGGCGCTCCTCACCCGTATCGACTCCGTGGACCTCTCCCCGATCCTGAAGGCGGACGAGTCACGCAGGGCCAAGGTCTCCGAGGTCGAACAGGCCCGGAGCGAGCTTAAAAAGCGCTCACGTGAGGTCGGCGAGCTCAGGAGGAGCGGCGGGGACGCCACGGAACAGCAGCAGGCCGCCGCCCAGCTAGGCGACAGAATCGCCGTGTTGCAGGCAGACCTGCGCGAGATCGAGAGCCAGCTGCGGCTTCTACTGATGGAACTGCCGAACCTGCCCGACCCCGAGGTCAAGGCGGGCGGCAAGGAGGCGAACGAGGTCGTAAGGGTCTGGGGCGAGGCCCCCGATCTGGGCAGCTCGCCCCAGGATCATGTCGAGCTCTGCACCAACCTAGGCCTGGTCGACTTTCAGCGCGGCGTAAAACTCGGAGGAAGCGGTCACTGGCTCTACCGGGGCCATGGAGCCGCGCTCGAATGGGCGCTGCTCGACTTCTTCGCCCGTGAGCACTACCGGGCGGGATACGAGTTCATGCTTCCTCCGCACCTGCTGACGGAGGAGAGCGGATACGCAGCCGGACAGTTCCCGAAATTCCACGATGACGTCTTCCATCTGGCCGGTGAGGAAGGGGAGCGGACGTCCTTCCTCCTGCCGACGGCGGAGACGGCGATCCTGAACACGTACCGGGACGAGATCATCCCCGTTGTCGAACTGCCCAAGAAGCTCTTCGCGTACACGCCGTGCTACCGGAAGGAATCCGGCGGGTACCGGACGGAGGAGCGCGGAACGATTCGCGGCCACCAGTTCAACAAAGTGGAGATGTTCCAGTTCGTCGCGCCCGAGGACGCGGAGGCGGCCTTCACCGAACTGCTCGGCCGTTCGCAGTCGCTGGTGGAGCAGCTGGGCCTGCACTACCGCACGTCCAAGCTCGCCTCGCGCGATGTCAGCGCGACCATGGCTAAGACGTACGACGTCGAGGTGTGGCTCCCCAGCCTGGGGACGTACAAGGAAGTCTCGTCGGTCTCCTGGGCCGGTGACTACCAGGCTCGCCGGGCGGCGATCCGCTACCGCGCCGACGGCGACAAGAAGACCCGGTTCGTCCACACCCTCAACGCCTCGGGCCTCGCGACCAGCCGCCTCCTGCCCGCCATCCTGGAGCAGAACCAGCAGCCGGACGGATCCGTCCGCATCCCGGAGCCGCTGCGCCCGTGGGTCGGCACGGACGTGCTGAGCCCCGTGAAATAGCCCTCGTCCGTGCGGTGGGGCGCCGGCCTGCCCGCGCCCCACCGCACGGCACCCCCGTCAGTTCCCCGCGCTCTGGTAGTGCCGCAACTGGGACCGCCAGACCGCGCCCGCCGCGAGGAACAGCACCACCCCGACGGGGAGCGTGAGATGCGCGACCCAGAGGGGCACGAAGAGCTCGTCCTGCCTGCCCAGCGCCAGGGCTGCGGGAAAGTAGGCGACGAACGACACCGGCAGCACGGTCAGCGTCACCCGCATGAGCTTTGGGAAGATAATCATCGGGTAGCTGCCGGCGACGCTGAACACCAGGTCGGCGAGCATGCGCAGCGACATCGTGTTCAGGGTGCGTATGGCGAACGCGGCGGCGGCCACCTGGATGGACCCTTCGATGAGTGCCCCGCCGATGACGGCCGCACCGAGGAGGAGAAGCGTCCACAGGTCGAAGTCGGCGTCGACGAGTGTGAGGGAGTAGCCCAAGATCAGGACCGCCACGCAGGCGTCGCCGAGGGCGTTCATCTGGAACTTGCTGGTGACGAACTGGACGAACGGACTCAAGGGGCGCAGGAGGTACCGGTCAAACTCCGCCTCCCTCGCCATCTGGTCCAGCATCCATAGATGGCTCAGCGGAACGATCCACAGGGCATGGGCGAGCATGCGCAATCCGTAGAGGAACGCGATGTCCCCGAGGGGCCATCCGGCGATCAGGTCCACGTTGTGCATGACGACGAGGACGAACGCGAAGCCGCTGCCCTGGTAGACGATCCCGAGCACGATCATCGAGAGGAAGTTGGCGCGGTACTGCACCTGCGCCCGTACCGCCGCGCGTTCGAGCGTCCACGCGATTCGCGCCGACCGAACGAGCTCCTCAACCACCCTGCACCACCACCTTTCGTACCGCGCGGGACCAGGTGAACCGGAGCGCCAGCGCCAACACCGCCACCCAGGCCGCCTGGAGTGTGAGCTGCCGGAGCACGCCCGCGCCCGTGACCTCGCCGATGTAGATGGCCACCGGTACGTAAGTTGTCGCCTGGAAGGGGAGGAACTGCGTGATCGCCGCCAGCCAGCCGGGAAGGAGCGAGAGCGGGGCGAAAGCTCCGGAGAAGAACTGGCTGATGACGCGGAAGAGCAGGTTCGCGCTGTCGACCTGCATCATCCAAAACACGCTCATGCCCACCAGGAGGGAGAGCAACGTGTGGACAAGGAGCCCCAGGGCCAGGCTCACCACGTAAGCGAGCCCAGCCGCCATGCTGGCAGGCGGGGCGAGCGATCCGACGAGGAACGCCACCGGAAGCGCCGGAACCATGAACAGCAGCACACCGGCGACGAAACCGATCTGATGGGCCGCCATCTGCGGTAGAAAGCTCACCGGCCGCAGAAGGTCGAACAGATGGTGGCCCTGGCTGACCCGGCGCTGCATAAACTGGAGGATGGGCCCGGTGAATAGCCAGGCGTGGACGCCCGCCAGCGTCACATACAGCAGGAGCCTGTCGAGGGGCATGTCGGGCCCGCCGCCCGCACCGTAGGCGGCGGTCCATACGGCGTTGATGAGCATGATATGCACCAGGGCGCCGACAGCCAGGATCAGGGAGTTGGAACGGTAGACCATCGACTCCTTGACCCGTCTGGTGACGATGGCCCCGCACGTCGCGGTGAGCACAGTCATCCGCCTGCCCCGCTCGCCGGGTAGAGCTGCTTGACCACCGTCTCCAGGTTGATGCCGGCGATGGAGAGGTCGACCACGCGGCAGTGCTCCTCCAGCGCGGCAAGCACGGCCGGGACCGAGCCCTCAGGCGGCATCCGCACCACGGCCTCGTTCGGCGTACACCGGACGACGGTTCCCCCGGCCAGGCGCCAGCCGGCGGCGAAGGGGGCGCGGGGGCCGGATTCGTACCGGACCGTGAGGGTGCGTTCCGGGAGGTAGCTGTCCTTGAGCGCGTCCACTGTCCCGTCAAACACGACGGTTCCGCGGTCGATGAGCACCACCCGGTGGCAGAGCCGTTCGACATCGGCGAGGTCGTGGGTGGTCAGCACGATTGTGGTGCCCCGGCGGGAGCTGATGTCAGCGATGAAGTCGCAGACCCGGTCCTTCGTGTGGACGTCCAGACCGATGGTGGGTTCGTCGAGGTAGAGGACGGCCGGGTCGTGCAGCACCGCGGCCGCCAGGTCGCCGCGCATCCGCTGACCGAGGCTGAGCTGGCGCACCGGGGTGTCGAGGAAGTCGCGCAGCCCCAAGACCCGGTCGACGCGGGCCAGGTTGTCGCGGTACCGGCCAGGTTCGATCCGGTAGAGCGCCGCGAGAAGCCGCATCGACTCGACGAGGGGCAGGTCCCACCAGAGCTGACTGCGCTGTCCGAAGACGGCGCCCACCCGCAGGGCGTTCTGTTTGCGGTTGCGGCTGGGGGCGACCCCGTTCACCCGGACGGTGCCGGAGGTGGGTTCGAGGACTCCGGTGAGCATCTTGATGGTGGTGCTCTTCCCCGCCCCGTTGGGCCCGAGATAGCCGATCACCTGGCCCCGGGGAACGGAGAAGGTGATCCCGTCCACGGCGCGGACGAGCTCGTGCCGCCCCGCCAGGAGCTGGCGCAGGGCACCGAACCGGCCTTGGTCCACCACCGGCCTGCGGAACTCCTTCACCAGGTCCCGCACCTCGATGACCGGCGGCTCGTCCGCGGTGCCGACCGGGGTCTGCCGGGCCGTCGTCCCGGGGAGCGTCATCGCGCGTCCTCCCGTACTCCGTCGGCGAGCAGCCGGGCCACGGCCTGTGCGGTCACGCGGGCGGCGCCGAAAGTGTGGATACGACCGCTGAGCCCTCGGATGTCCTCACCGCCGGACCAGCCCATCTCGACCAGCATGACGTCCGTCCGGGCGGCCAGGTCCTGGATCAGGCGCTGCACGGCCGGGAAGCGGTGGGTGTCCCGGGAGACGAAGACGACGTCCCGTCCGTCCGCCCGTTCCCTGGGGAAGTCCCCGGCACTGGCGTCGCTCACGTGCAGGATCTCGCACGCAGGAAGTACCTCGGCCAGGTACGGGGCCAGGGCCCACGGCACCCGTCCCGCCGCGAGATTGGCCTCGGAGTCGAGCTGGACGACCAGCGGCGCGTCGAGGGGTCCGGTCCGGCCGACGGTGCGCAGCGCCCGCCGCGCGGCCTCGCGGCCGGCTCCCCTCCGCACCGGGGGCGCGATCCCCCAGGGTGTCCTCAGCCAGTCCTGGAGCGCGTCCCCGTGGCGGTTCGCCTCCTCCAGGCGCTCCCGGGTCAGCGTCCCGGCGGCGACCGCGGCGACCACGGCGCCGGTGCAGTCGTCGATCAGGGAGCGCAGGGCGCCGGGTCCGGGCTGGCCGGCGCCGAGACAGACGAGGTCGCACCCGGCCGCCAGGGCGCGCACCACGGCCTCGCCCGGTCCGGCCGTGCCGACGGCGCGCATGTCCACGGCGTCGGTGACGACAACACCGCCGAAACCCATCTCCCGGCGCAACAGCGCGGTGACGGCCGCGTCGGAGAATGTGGCGGGCTGGGCGCCGGTGAGTGCGGGCATACGGATGTGACCGGTCATGGCCATCCGGGTCCCGGCCGCGACGGCGGCGCGGAAGGGACCGAACTCGCGCTGTCGCAGGACGTCCAGGGATTCGTCCACCGTGGGCAGGGTGTGGTGCGAGTCCTGGGTGGTGGCGCCGTGACCGGGGAAGTGCTTCACGCAGGCGGCCACGCCCATGTCCTGGAGACCGGTCACCGCAGCGGCCACGTGCCGGGCGACGCGTTCCGGATCGCTTCCGAACGACCGGGTCCCGATGATGGAGTTGGCGCTGTGCGTGTTCACGTCGGCGACCGGGGCGAAGTCCACGTCGACGCCGATGTCACGCAGTTCGGCGCCGATCCCCCGGTAGACGTCTCGCGTCAGCTCAGTGTCGTCCACCGCGCCCAGGGCAGCGTTCCCGGGCGTGGTCGCCCCGGTCGTGTAGTGGAGTCTGGTGATGTCACCGCCCTCCTCGTCGAGCCCGATAAAGGCGTTCGAACGGGCGCCGCGGAGGTCCGCGATCAGCTCGCCGAGCTGGTCCCGGTCCCTGATGTTGTTGCCGAAGAGCGCGTAGCCGCGCAGCCCCTCGTTCAGGGCGCCCTTGGCCTCCGGGGGGACGGAGAGTCCGGCGAATCCCGGCAGCAGCGTCCGCAGGGCGAGCTCCGCGACCGTCCGGTTCTCCTGGTGCGTCATGCTTGTTGCGTTCATGGTCTTCTCACTTCGCTGGTCGACGGGTCTCACGACAGGGGGAGGTCACCGCAGCCCCTCGGTATGGCCGTCGATCGCCAGGGCGTGCAGGGGGTCGACATGGTCCTGAACGACTCCGACGGGCACGAAGACGTTGCGCAGTGAGCCGATGGCAACGGTGCGCAGGGCGGCGAGGGCCACGGGCGACAGGTCCGGGGCGCCGGTGCCGCCGTTCGCCCGCACGACGCGGCCCAGAAGGAAGGAGGTCAGCCACACGTTGTAAAGGAACTCCTCGTGCGTGTCCTCGCACAGTGTGGTGAACACGGAGCTCGACCGCAGTGCCTTGCCGAAGCGGGCCCTGACCTCGTCCGCGTCCAGCCCCAGCCGTTCGGCGTGGTCCGTCCAGTGCGACCTGATCCACCGGTCCCGCCCGCCGACGGACACCCGCGCCAGGAAGTCCGTATGCCCCTCCCCGGTGAACGGGCACAGCGCGAAGTCCCGTACCACCGCGTCGTGATCGAGGGCGGGAGTGGTGTCGCCGTCAAGAAAGCAGGCTGAACGCAGCGGGATGTAGTAGGTGTTGCCGGCAACGCTGTGGTCGTCCCCGTGTTCGACCAGTGAGGGCGCGGAGATGAGCGCCGGGATCTCCCGCTCCCGGATGAACCGCGCCAGCGGAAAGTCGTCGTGGCGCATCATGCCGATGTAGCGACTCGCGTACGCGGCGTAGTCGTCCAGGTGGGCGACCGGGATCGCGGTGGCGAGCATCGGGAAGTAGAAGTCGTGGACGGGCTCCACCCAGGAGGCTCCGGAGACCGCGCCGAGCCGCACCGCGGCGCCGTTCTCCGCGTTCCAGTTCGCGTACCCGGCGAGGACGGTGCCGGGGTGGCGGCCCGCGGCCCGCTCGAACTCCTCGATGAGCCCTGGAACGGGGCGGATGTCGTCCTGGAGCACGAGGTGGTGGGTGGCCGAGGGGTCGGCCGATCGCCAGGCCCGTACCGCGTTGTGGAGCGGACCGCGCTTCTCCTGGTCGACCAGCACGGGCACGTCGCCCAGCGCCCGCGACAGGGCACGCGCGGCGTCGCGACGGTCCGGGTGGCTCATGATCGTCACTGAGAGGGTGGCCTTCGGCTTGCTCATCGCAGCGGCTCGCCTTCGTGGGTGACGGACCGGCTGACGGCGGAGAACAGGTCCAGCAGGCCGGGCGGCGCCCCCATCTCCACCAGGTCCTCGTAGCCATAGCAGTAGGCGGGGCCCAGCAGCCGCTTGCGCAGGTCCTGGACGCGGTCGTGGTGGTCGGGGACGGGATCGCCGGAGAGGAAGGACGCGAAGAGCGAGGCCAGTTCCTTCATGTCGTCGCCCGTGGCGCCCAACCGTGTCATTTCCGCCAGGGACAGCCGGAACGCCGGACCCTCCAGTCCGGGCAGTCCGCCGAGCCGGTTCACCAGGATGCCGCTGTCGTGCATCCGCTGGGCGACACTCCCCGCGTCCACGCCGTCGACCGTCTGCGCCCACACCTGGTGGCACCGGGTGAACCCCTGATCCGGTGCGGCGACCGGAATCCCCTGTGCGCTGAGGTGTTCGGCGAACCGGCGGGCGTTCTCCAAGATGCTCGCCCCGTACACCTCCCCGCCGCAGTCCCGCAGTTCCAGCAGGGTGATCGCAAGGGAGATCACCGCGCCGAGGTGATGGTGGCTGACGTAGTGGTACGCGATCGCGTCGATGCGGTCGCGCAGCCGCTCGTCGTTCGTGGCGAGGAATCCCTTGTGCGGGCCGGGCAGCGTCTTGTGGGTGGAGCCGCCGAAGGTGTGCGCGCCGGCCGTCAACGGGTTCGTCATCGCCCCGGTGAGGATGAGGCCGTTGGTGTGGCTGGAATCGACGTGCAGGACGGTCTCTGGCGAGGTGGCGTCGATCAGCGCGCGGACCGGGCGGGGGTCGATCGGGAAGAGCTGGGTGGACTGGTCGAGGTAAATGAGGTCGGGGCGGTGGCGGGCGAGGTCGCGCTCCAGCGCTTCGAGGTCGAGACCGTGGGTGTCGCGCATGGGGAGCGGCACGGTCGTGATGCCGAGACGGGCGGCCACGTACGTGGTGCTCATGTGTCCGCCGCCGGACTCCGGGACGGTGAACATGGTGCCGCCGCTCGGGCAGAGACCCGCCATGGCGATCGTCATGCAGTTGAGCCCCGAGATGGGGCGCACGTCGACGTACCGGGCACCGGTCATCTCCTGGAGCAGGGGGCGCAGGATCTCCGGCTCGATCAGCCCGGCCTCCAGCCCACCGAAAAACATCCACTCCCCGAACAGCTCCTGGTGGTTGAAGAAGTAGCGGGAGTAGGAGTCGGTCACGAGGGGCACCCGCGCCAGCGGGGACAGCATGTTCTCGCTCGGGGTGAAGTTGAGCGACCGCCGGGCACGCGCCTCGTGGCTGCCCAGGCGGTGGAGCAGAGCCGACATCGATCCGTTCGGCACGGTAACTGGCCTTTCTGCTGGGGGGTCTGTCGCGGGGGGGGATCAGCTGCAGCCGGGGCGCGGCCGCAGGACATTGGTGTCCATGGCGGCCCACAGCGCCCCGGGGAGGACGACCCGGCCGTCGTCGCGCACGCCGTTCTCGATCAGAACGCCCCAGAGCCGGGAGGCCGCGAGTGCAGAGGCGTTGAGCGTGTGGGGGAAGGTCTTGCCTCGCGGTGTGCCGACCCTGATGCCGCTGCGGCGTGCCTGAAAGTCCGTGAAGAGGCTGACGGTGGAGACGGGGAGCCAGCGCCGGGTGCCGGCTGAGTAGACGTCCAGTCGTCGCGCGAGCGCGGCGGCGAAGGGAAGCCGGCCGGTGCAGACATCCAAGACGCGGTAGGGAAGCTCCAGCGCGACGAGCGCGCGCTGCGCGTCGGCGAGGAGCATTTGGAAGTGCTCGTGGGAGTCGGCCGGGGAGACGATCCGGGCCAGCTCCACCTGGTGGTACTCATGGAGCCGCTGCATCCCCCGGGAGCTTCTGCCCGAGGCACCCGCGGCCCGCCGGAAGCACGTGCTGTGCATCATGTAGAGCAGCGGCAACTCCTCCGGAGACAGCAGCTCGTCGCGGTGCAGGGCGGTCACGGGGACCTCGGCGGTGGGCACCGCGTAGAGGTCCTCGTCCTCGACGCGGTACACCCCGTCCGCGAACTCCGGCAGGTGCCCGGAGCCGACCATCGCCTCGCCCCGGACCAGTTGCGGAAGGACGAGCTCCTCGTAGGTGCCCCGGTGGAGATCGAGTCCGAACGCGACGAGGGCCCGCAGCAGCCGCGCGCCGTCGCCCCGCAGTACGGAGAAGCCGTGGCCGCTCAGCTTCAACGACCGGGCCACGTCCGACCAGCCGTCCGCCTCGGCGGTGACCCAGTGCGCCGGCGGGGCGTGGCCGCGGTCGGGCGGACACGATTCGCCGACGAGGGTGCTGTCGGTGTCGCGGGTGCCCCGGGGGGCTTTCTCCTCCGGCAGATTGGGCAGCGCCAGGGTTCGGGCCCGCGCCTCCCACCGGGCGGACCTGTGCTGGTCCTCCAGCTCGGTGACCCGGGCCCGCACGGCGCGCAGGTCGGAGTGCGAGGGCGGGGGCGCCCCGTCTTTGGAGGGCTCCGTGCCGCGCGCGGCCCGCGCATGGTCGCGGGCCTGCCGGTTGGCGCGTTCCCGCGCCGTGTCGAGCAGCTTCGCCGTCTCACGGGCGAGCCGGAGCGCTTCGGCGGTGGCGTGCACCTCCGCCGAGTCGACGCCCCGTGTCGCGAGGAGTCCGGCCACCCGGTCCGGTTCCTCGAGCAGCAGCCTGGTATCGAGCATGACGCCCCGTTCTCCGCGTTGGTGCGGTCAGTTGACCGACTGGTCGACACAGCGCAGGCACGCCTCGTTCGTGGTGACGTCCAGGGTGCGGCGGAACTCCGTCGCCCCGGGCGAGTTGACCGCCTCCAGCAGCGAGGCATGGTCATTGCGGTTTCCGTAGGCCGGCATGGGGAAACAGGGGCGCAAGGTGCCGTCGTACTCGAGGATCGCGGAGGTCCACGGGGCGTTGCAGCGGATGGAGCGGCGGCCGATTCCGTTGAGGCTCCGGTAGTAGGTGACGAGGATGTCCCGGAGCCGGTCCGGCGCGTCGCCGATGAAACCCGAGGCGAAGTCCTCCGCACGGGTCACGATCAGCTGCTCCACCTCCTCCTCCAGGACCGGAAGCTCCTCTGGGCCGATCATGAGGCTCTCGATGTACCTCTGGTCGATCGTCTCGAAGCGGCGGAACGCCTCCTCGTTGTGCATGTCCGTGCCGGAGAACGTGATTCCGTGGACGCCCAGCTCCTTGGCCGTCTCCACCGTCGCGGCCAGATGCCGGAAGTTCTGCTTGTGCACGGCGCACCGGGCGTGGACGGGGTAGTCCGGGTAGCGCTCGTGGAGGGCCGCTATCCCGCGGCGCAGCCGCTCGTACGCGTTGGAGACGTTCCGCATCCGCTCGTGCACAGGTTCGGGTCCGTCCAGCGAGACCCGCAGGACATCGCAGTGCTTCCCGACGTTCTCCGCGTGCCGGTGCAGCAGCAGCCCGTTGCTGAGCAGTTCGACGCGGATCCGCTCCTCCTTGATGGCGGCGACGACCGGCCACACGTCCGGGTGCATGAGCGATTCACCGCACATGACGACGGTGGTGATGCCGGCCTCCCGCCATTCGGGGGCCCAGGAGCGGATCTCCTCCACCGTCAGGGTGGTGCCGGGCTTCTCGCGCCAGATGTCGCACATGCGGCACCGGGCGTTGCATCCGCTGTTCATCCACAGCATCAGCTTCGACAGACTGACCGCCTTCGCCGCGGGGAATTCCGTCAGCGTTTCCGTGGACATATGAGGTCTCCTTCGTGGGTTACGAGTGCGGCGAAGGGCGCGGGGCCAGGAACTCCGCGAAACTCCTGGCGTACCAGTCCTGAAGGACCGGGCTGTCGCCGTGGATGCCCAGCCCGCCGCCGGTGTGGACGAGTACGGTCCGTACCTCGCGCGAGAGCGCGCCCGTCCTCAGGGCGTTGCGCATCCCGCCGTAGGCCTTGACCATGTAGTTGGGGTCGAGCAGCAGCTGGTGTCGGCGCAGGGCGCCGCGCATGGTTTCCAGTTCGGCGTCGGTAGGCCGGTCGTATCCCGCGCCGAGCGAGGCGCCGTGCACGGTGACGTCCGCGCCGCGCACGGTGGCGTCGCCGAGCAGTCCGGCCGCCTCCTCGCGCAGCCGCGCCACCTCGTGCCGCACGGTGTCGGCGGATCCGCCGATGCACATGCCGTGCACGGTCCAGCGCAGGCCGAGCAGCCGGGCGGCGATGCTCAGGCCCAGACATGTGGTGCCGGAGCCGGCCGCGGCGACCACCTGGACGTCGTCCGCGCCCTCGGGTGTCGCGGCGAGCTGCCCGGCGAGTTCGACCCCCAGATCGATGCTGCCGAGGATGCCGGGCCAGGCGTTGAGGCCAGGCGGGATCACCTGGGGCTGGCGTCCCCGCTGCCGCTCCTGGTGGGCCGCGGCGCCCAGCAGCTTCTCGATCCGTGTCCACGGGGTCCGCTCGTGCCAGGAGACGCGTGGCCCCAGGAGCAGCGTGATCAGGTAACTGCCCTGGGGCCGAGCCGGTTTGTTCTGCTCGTCGCCGCAGTAGACCACATGGCATTCGATGCCCAGGCGACGGGCTTCCGCGGCCACGGCCACGCACTGCCCGGAAGGCAGACTGCCCCCGGTGACGAGGACGTCGGCGCCGCGGCCGACGGCGTCCGCGGCCACGTAGGCGAGTTTCCGCGCCTTGTGGCCGGAGCCGAGATCGTCGAACAGGTCCTCGCGCTTCAGCCATACGGGAGCGCCCAGCTCCTCCCCCAGGTCGCGTCGCTCGTCGAGCGGTGTGGGCAGCCGTCCGCCCGGTACGGGTACGGGGATCGCAGCTCCGGGCAGCAGCCCGGCCAGCCGGTCGGCGCTCAACGGCCGGTCCGCTCGGCCACGAGGGAGAACATGAAGGGGTAGAGGGAAGACCCGGTGGCCGTGTGCCACATCCCGTCGCGCTCTTCGGTCAGCTCTTCGAACAACTGGTAGGAGCTGTAGGGGTGTTCACGCAGAGTGGTGAGGGTGAGTCCGGCTCCGAGTAGGGCCGTGGCGATATCGGCCAGCGTGTGCTGCCAGCGGAACTCCCGGTACTCGATGTCCGCGCTCTGATCGGCGTACGTGCCCCGGTTCCACACCCCCTTCGCGGCCGGCGCGCCGAAATAGCCCTCGGCCCCCGTCATCTTCCCGGGGTGGACGTACTCCAGGATCGGGTGGAAATCGACCACCACCAGACGGCCGCCCTCCTTCAGCGAACGCGCTATGCCCTGGGACCAGGCCACCAGATCGGAGATCCAGCACAACACCCCGTACGTCGTGACGGCCAGGTCGTAGGGTTCGTCGGGCCGCGGCAGGTCCTGGACGTCCGCGGTCTCGAAGCGTGCGCCGATGCCGGTCTCGGCCGCCGCCGCGCGGGCGACGGCGATGGCGGCCGGCGAGAAGTCGACCCCAGTGACCTCCGCACCACGACGGGCCCAGGAGAGGGTGTCGAGCCCGAAATGGCACTGGAGGTGCAGCAGCCGCAGCCCCCGGACGTCGCCGGCGAGCGTGAGCTCGACCGGTTTGAGCGAGCAGCGGCCGGCCTTGACCGCTTCGGTGCTGTAGAAGTCCGAGCCGACATGGACCGATGTGAGCAGGTCCCAGGTCCGACGGTTGACGTCGAGAGGCTCCTCGGGCGCGGTCCCGGTCATCGGTTCCTCCGCTCGATGAACCGGTTCTCCATGACCATCGCTTCGATGCCGGAGGAGAAGAAGCAGCCGAGGGCTTCCTGCGGGCTCTCGATGATGGGCCTACCCCGCACGTTGAACGAGGTGTTGATGAGCACGGGGTGTCCGGTGATGCGCCCGAACTCGGTGAGGACGGCGTGCAGGAAGGGATCGTGGTCCTGGGGGACGCTCTGGACGCGTGCGGTGTCGTCCGCGTGGACCGCGGACGGGATCAGGTCCCGGGCCTCCGGCCTAACCTTGGTCGTAAACAGCATGTACGGGTCGCGGTGCCCGTCGAAGTACCGGTCGAAGGCCTCGTCGGCGACGAGCGGGGCGACCGGGCGGAACTGCTCGCGCCCCTTCACCACGTTCAGCCGCTTGCGCATTGTGGGGTCGAGCGGGCTGGCCAGGAGGCTCCGCATCCCCAGGGCGCGGGGGCCGAACTCCATCCTGCCGCGGAACACGGCGCAGATGTCGCCGTCGGCAAGCCGGCGTGCCAGCCGCTCGACCATGTCCTTCTCCACCAGGACCTCGGACTCCGCTCCGGACTGGTCGATCGCCTCGGCGATGCTCCGCTCGTCGTGGCGGGTGCCGAGGGCGAACGACTCGTAGCGCAGCTGGGCATCGCCGCCGCGCCGGATCGCGCTGAGGGCCGCCGCGCCGAGCGCGGTTCCCGCGTCGCTGGCGGCGGGCTGGACGAAGATCTCGTCGAAAAGCCCGAGCCCGGCCAGTCGGCCGTTGGCCACGCAGTTGAGGAAGGTCCCCCCGGCGAGACTGAGCCGCCGGAGCCCGGTGGCCCGCGCGTGGTGCGACACCAGGTGGACCAGGGTCTCCTCAAGGCGCGCCTGGGCCGACCGGGCGATGTCCATGTGAATCTGTTCGATCTTCTGGTGCGGCAGCCGGCGTTCGCCCAGGGCGGCGGTTAGGGACTGCAGCGCGCGCAGGTCGGCGGTGTAGCGCCCCTGCGGGCCGAGCCGGACGATAGAGTCGAAGACGTCCTTGTAGCGCGGCTCGCCGTAGGCGGCGAGACCCATGACCTTGAACTCGTCCCCGAAGGGCTCGAACCCGAGGTGTTCGGTGACGAAGGAGTAGAAGTGCCCGAGGGAGTTCGGCAGCACCTCCTCGGTGATCTTCCGCAGCTCCTTGCCCCGGCCCTCGTACACCGTGGTGCACGCCTTCTCCCCCGCGCCGTCGGCGACGACGACCAGGGCGTTGTCCCAGCCCGAGCAGTAGTACGCGGAGGCCGCGTGGCTAAGGTGGTGGCGCCACTCACGGACCGGAACCCTGCGCAGGTCCTCCGGGCGGAGGCGGTCGCGCAGCCGGTGCGGTATCTCGTACCCGCTACGCAGCGCGTGGGGGAGGTTGGCGAGGGTCGCGAAGGCACTGAGTTCGTCCCGTAGCGAGGACAGCCGGCTGCCGGTCAGGCAGCCAGCCAGGCTCTTCAGGTGGTCCCAGCGATGGTAGGAGTACGCGATCTCGTCCAGGTCGGCTGCGGTGCGCCCGATGTAGGCCAGCCCCTTGTGCATGGCGTTCACCGGGAGGTAGCTGCTAAACGGGGTGTAGCGGCGGCCGTGCTTGATGCCGGTGAAGCGTTCGTCCTCGGCCGCGAAGAGGACTTCACCGTCCTCGATCAGCGCCACCGAAGGGTGCTCGAAGTAGCTGTTGATTCCCATGATGAGCATGAGGAAACCTCTCCGTATCCATCGCCTGTACGGCATAGCAGCTGGTCAGAAGGGTGCGTGGCATTCCAGGAAGGTACTCAGACGGCGCTGCAGCGCCACGTCGGTGTAGAGGCTCGGCGCGGCGGATGGCTGCTCGTCGAAGAGGGGCGAGTCGGTCAAAGTGATCGCGGTCTCGCTGCGCTGCGGTGAGTGGAGCATCAGGGTCGCGACAAGGTCGCGGCGGTCGGTGACGATGCGGTGCATGAGCGAGCGCGTCAGCAGATAGCTGTCTCCGCGCCGAATCGTCCCGCTCACCGCCAGGGAGACCTGACGCCTGCCTAGGAAGCGGTGGTGATACGAGGAGTTGACGCCCTTGGCGTACTCGTAGCCGTACATCGGGGTGCCGTCGGAGGCCGGCTGGAAGTAGTCCGCCAGACAGGATCCGGCGAGCATGAACGAGGCGAAGTCCCACCGGTGGTTGTGGATGTTCTCGGTGTGCACGCCCCGGTCGGGCCACCAGATGTTGAGCCGCAGCCGCCAGCCCGACGCGGAGGACGCCAGCGTGATCTTGTCGAAGCCGTTGTCATGGGCGTGTGAGCGCCGGGCGGAGGACCGCAAGGCCTCGGGACTGTCCAGCAGCGTCTTGACCACACCGATCAGCCCATTGCTCGTGGCCAGTTGCTGGACGACGGTCCGGGCGGCGTGCTCCCCGTGCCCCTCTCCTGAGGGGAGCACGCCGTCCAGCCAGTCCGAAACGTCATAAATATGGCTAGGCGTATCCACTGATTTCTCCAAATTTGCACTCGATGGACGGCGCTCGCGCGCTTGGCGTCCCGGAAATCACAGGACGCATCGGACATCGGCGAGTTGACCGGCCCCGAATCGCGTGTCCCGGCGGGTCAGGAGTCGGCAGAGCACTGCGAGGTCCTCCTCGGCCTCACGGCCCGAGGAGTGCAGGGTGAACACGCCGATCACGGGCAATGCCTCGGGACCCCGGTCGTGCACGGTCACATGCTCGATGAGCCCATGGGAAAGCGAGGCCGACCGGATCGCATCGGCGAAGGACCCGAGAAAGCGATCCCGTTCCCCTTCCAGGGCGAGGGTGAGGTGGGTCAGCCGCATGGATACACGGCCGGCGCGCGCGTCGACATGGGCACCCGTACTCATTGGCCTAGACCTTTCCGGGGACGCACTGGCATGATCTGTCAGATGGGAAATCTGCTCGAACCGCTGGGCGTGGACGCCACGTGCGAATTGGTATATCGGGAGATGCTCACCCATCCAGGTGAGGGCGTGGCCGCCTTGGCCCACCGTCTCGGGCTGTCGACGAAGGACGTGGGAAACGCCCTGCATCAGCTCAGCTCACTGGCTCTGGTGCGTCAGTCCTACGAGCTCTCCGGACGTCAGCGGCCGGTGAACCCCGAAGTGGCGATGAAGATCCTTCTCGAACGGCAGAAGGCCGAGCTCGAAGCACATCAGCACCGCCTCGCCCTGTCACGGGCCGCCGCGACACAGCTCATCGCCGAGGCGTCCGAGGCGATGGCCGATCCCCAGCAGCTCGGTGTGGAACTCCTCGTCGGCATCGACCGGATACGTGAATGGCTGTCCCAGCTCGCCACCGAGGTTCAGGACGAAGTGCTGACCTTCGCCCCGGACGGGGCACAGACGCAGGACAACATGGACGCGTCCCGGCCCCTCAACCTGGCGTTGCTCCAGCGCGGCGTCCGCCTGCGGACGATCTACTTGGAGAGCATCCGCAGCGACGCGCCCACCCTTGACCACGTGCGATCTCTCATACGGTCGGGTGCCGAGGTGCGGACAGCGCCTTTACTGCCCACCCGGATGATCATCACCGACCGCCGTCTGGCCATGCTCCCCGTCGACGGCCACGACAGCGGACGCGGAGCGGTCGTCTTCTCCGAGTCCCCCACGGTTCAAGCGCTCCACGCGCTCTTCGAATCGGTCTGGGAACGGGCCCGCGTGGTCGGCGGGGCTCCCCCGAGCGCGAAGGACGCCGATCTCGCCCCGCAGGACGCGGCGGCGCTGAAACTCCTCGCCGAGGGCCACACCGTGGAGAGCATCGCCAAGCGGCTGGGGGTCTCCCCCCGTACCGCCCGCCGCATCACCACCTCGCTACAGGACCGCCTCGGAGCCCGGGGCCGTTTCGATGCCGGCGTCAAAGCGGTCCGCCGCGGCTGGCTGCCGATGCGCGACTGACGGGCACCGCCGCCCCCCGGCTCGCTACTGCCAGCCGAGGTCATCAGACGAATCCTGGTGCCCCTTGTCCGTCGCGGCGTCCGTACCGGCGAGCTGCGCCGACCGCGCCTCCGCAGGACGCGACACCGCGGACGTTTCGACGGCACCGGCCGCCACGCCGGAGACGACCGGTACGGCCATCGCGAACAGCGCCACAGCACAAGTCAGAGAGATTCTGCTCATCACGAGTTGCCACTCCACTCACGCGAACGACACAGGTGGGACATCGCCGACAGCCGGACCGGCTGCCGCGACTGCCTGTCGGTGACTCCATACTTTCCAGCGCGGCAGTGCTTGTCAGCGTCTGAGAGCGGACACTTGGGGCCATGACCCCTCATGGCCAACAGCACCAACGAGAGCCCCAGGACTCCTTCAAGGTCGGAGTGGTCCTGCAAGAGCCCTGGTCGGGTCATCGAGCGGTTGTCCCTGGAGGGTTTGGAAGACTTCCTCACCGTAGGCCGCGGCGGTGCCGGTGTCTGGGTGGACCAGGGAGATGGCGATCATCTCGGTGCCGTGGTCGTCGCCGGGCCGGGGATGGGCTCGCTCGATGAATGGGCCGACCCGCACGGCGACGTCCTGACCGCAGCCGGGTGTCCAGGGCTGGGGGGCGCGGACGGCGGCGAGCATGGCGCGGAATGCGTCGACGGTGGCCTGGTCCTCGGGGGTGAGGGTGCTGGGGGTGGGGGAGCAGCGGCGGAAGATGGGTCGCTTCATCGGGTGGGCTCCTGGTCGGGGGTGTGCTGGGTCCGTGCTGTTGAGAAGGCCGGGCTCAGGTAGCGGGCGGCGGTGTTGACGAAGGTGTCGTGTGCGTTCTTCGCGGCCTCGCGGGCGGCGGTCAGTTCCTCGGTGGTGGCGTAGGCGTCTCGGATCGCGTAGGTCAGCGTGATCATGCGGTCGGCGGCAGTGCGTACGGCCTGGTCCTCGATGAGGACGCGCAGCGCGACCAGGGGGCGGGTGACGGCGCTGCGGGTCATGTGGCTTTCGCTGCGCAGGGCCTCGATCCGCTCGGGGCTGGCGTTCTGGAGGATGGCCTCGCCGCGCTTCCACATCGCGGTGCAGTGGTCGCTGGCGGCGCAGGCCAGCGCGGTGACGGTTTCCAGGCGGTCGCGGCGGATCGTCTCGCCGTGGTTGACGCGCACCGAGCGTTCTGCGGCGCGTTCCTGGAAGTGGCCGGACACGATCGCGCCCAGCAGGGTGGCGACGACGGCGAGGCCGGCGGTGATGAGGGTGGCTGACACGCAGGGGCTCCTCGGAGTGCTGGTGAAGGGGGGAGAGCGAGGAAGCGCCGCGCCCCGCCGGCCGGAAGCCGGGGCGCGGCGCTGTGGTGTCTTGGGCTGGTGCGTCAGGCGGCTGCGGCCGCGAGGCTGGTCTCGCCGGGGTCGACGTGGCCGCCGGGCAGGGCCCGGACTCCCTGGTGCGGCGGCGAGCCGCGCTCGATCAGCAGGACGGTGCCGTCGGGCGTCAGGGCCACCACGTCGGCGGTGTAGCGGATTGACTCGCTCTCGGTCATGACGTCTCCTCGTGATTGCGGCGGTTGAAGGAACACCGCGACCGCCCCGGCCCCGGTGGTGGTTCGGGGTCGGGGCGGCACGGAGGTCCGTCAGCTGCGGATGGTTAGCGGGCGATCATGTGGTCGGGGTGGCCGTGTTTCATGTGGTCCACGCACTGCGGGCAGTCCTCGCGCGGACCGAGCCCGGCGTGGGCCTCGCGGCTGGCGTAGGCGTGGTACCAGCACTGCCGGCACTGCCCCCTAGGCGGGCTCGACGCTTTGGTGTTCGCCATCTCAGGTCTCCTGCGGGTGAAGGGCGCGGGCAGCCCGGAGGCGTTGCCCGGCGTGAGGGGTGTTCAGGTCGGCGGCTTCGTGCGGCGGGCTGGAGGTGTCACAGCGCGGTGCCGGCGGCGGCCAGGGCGAGCAGGGCCAGGGCGGTCAGGGTGAGGTCGACCGCGAGGGCCAGGCGCCGGAACTTACGGACGGCGAGGATCGACAGGGCCTTCACCCGGGTTAGGCGGTGGTCCTGGCCCATCGCCTCCTGGAGTTCGGTCTCCTCCAGGTGCGCCCAGTGCGGGAAGGTGCCCGGCGCGGGGCGGCCGCCGGGCGCGGTGAGGCAGGGGCGGACGACCAGGAGGAGCAGGACGGCCGCGGTGGCGAGGGCGAGGACGGCCAGGCCACCGGCGGACTTCGTGACCAGGGGCAGGTTCTTGCCGGCGAGGTTGGCCAGACCGGCGAGGACGACGCCGTTGAAGGCGAGCAGTAGGGACGCCTTGCTGTCCGTGCGGGCGATCTCGCTGGTGACCGAGGCGCAGGCGGCGTCCAAATTCTTGTCGGTGCTGGGAGCGGGGGTCGTGGAGGTCATGTGGTGCGCTCCTTGTCGTGCCCCGGGGCGGGCCGCGTGCGGCTCGCCCCGGGGCGGGGTTCGGGGCCGGTCGAAGGGCTGGACGGCGAAGCGAGCGCGCCCTGTCCTGAGCTGCTGGGCGTCAGGCGGCCAGGCGGTGGGATACCGGGGTGGTGAAAGCGAAGTACGTGTCGGGGCTGGGTTCGTAGTTCCTGGCGCAGGGGTCGCAGCAGCCCTGGGTGCGCAGCGGTACTGGCGCAGAGCACTTGTTCCGGAGGCGTCGTATTCCGGTACCGAGTCGCCGCATAGCCTCAAAGCGCGGGATCTGGCGAGCCGTGTGGGTCGCCACCTTCCTCGGACAAGGAGCACAAGGAATGGCCTAGCCTCGTTTCGCACAGGCAAGGCAAGATCGGCCGTGTGATACGCCATCCTGAGGACGATGCCGAGCTACTGGCCCTGGTTCGCCGCTATGTCACGCCCGAGCGGCGCTACCTGAAGCTCGGTGGCGGCTTGCTGCGCATGCAAAGTCCTGAGTCCGACCGATTCATGCGAGATCTCCGTGAGGACGCGGGACTCATCACCGCAGATGAAATCGCCACGCTTCTTGATGGCGGCTGGCGCGAACGGAGAACTGCGGCTTGGCTCGTAGCTGTCTCCCGCCGGACCGAGTTCCGTGAGCGTCTCGGGGAACTCCTGCTGGCCAGCGAAGTCTGCTGCGTGGGGCTGGCCTATTGCGTGGCTCTGGCGAGCTTCGGAACGGCGCGCGACGCTGATCTGTTCGCCGCCTACCTTGATCGCTATCTCCGTCGCCCTGACCTCGGATACGACCAGGCCATCGTCATGAGCGCTCTACAGTTCGTCGACCTCAATCTTCGAGGTGATCAAGCCGTCCGTTTCCTGGGCCCGGGCGGTCTGTGGCAGCAGTGGCTCCAGGATGCGCCTCACATGCAGGCCCACCTGGGCCCCACTTCCTCCTTCTTGAGTCTCATTCGTCGGCTTTGCGCGTTCGTCGACGAATGCGCCGAGCCCCGAGTTCTCTGAGTGCTGTATTCCTGGCCAGGGACCGCGGATCGAGTACGACGCAGGGTGCCCGGGTCAGCGGACGTCGTTGCGGGTGCGGGCGAAGAACATGCCGTGTGTGCTGCTGTTGTTGTGGATCTCGGTGTGGTGGGTGACCGGGCCCTCGTAGATGTTCTTGGTGGTGGCGGAGCGGGCGCGGCTGATCGCGCCGCCGATCGCGGTGGCGGCCATGGCGAGGCCGGCGAACGGCAGGGTGACCATGAGGACCCCGGCGAGGCTGACCGAGGCGAGGCCCTGCAGGACCAGCCAGGCGCCGCAGCCGATGCCGGTGACTCCGGCGCCGACGCCGACGGAGGCGACCGCGATCCCGGCCGCCCAGGCGGGCACGATCCGGCGGTCGTCCTGATGGACGGGCGGGGTGCCGCCGTAGGCGGGCACGGTGGAGTCGTCGCGGAACGATGTCGGGAACTGGCGGACCGGCTGCTCGGGCCGGAGTTCGGTCTCGATGATCCGCCGGGCTTCGGCGGCGGCCTCGGAGTCGGACATCGGGCGGCCGGTGGCGGGGTTCAAGTCCATCGTGCTGTTCTCCGTTCGGGTACGAGTGCGCCCTGTCTGCCGTGGTGGCGGGAGGGTGGGGGAGCGGGGCGGGTTGCTGCCGGTGGGCGGCGGCCTCGGGTTCGGCGAGCGTCGCGTACTGCCGGAGCCGGAGTCCGGCCCGCGGGCCGGACTGC
This sequence comes from Streptomyces solitudinis, assembly GCF_036323765.1. Taxonomy (NCBI): domain Bacteria; kingdom Bacillati; phylum Actinomycetota; class Actinomycetes; order Kitasatosporales; family Streptomycetaceae; genus Streptomyces; species Streptomyces solitudinis. The sequence continues at coordinate 20,504 of NZ_JAZDCW010000015.1, read as the reverse complement.
TCGTGGAGGCCGTCAGCGCCACAGCGGTGAGCTCCTTCGCGCAGGCCGGCGGCCGGGCGGGGCATGAGGCCCGGCCCGGCCGGAAGGGCGAGGGGTGTGGGGTGTGGGTCAGTTCCTGATCGCGGTCAGGGTGTTGCGGACGCTGCCGAGCTTGACCTCGCGGCCGCCGTCGGCGTTGACCAGCTCCAGGATCTGGAGCGCGTCCAGCGGGTCGTCGTGCGCGTCCAGGACGGCCTGGATGCGGTCGCGCAGCGTGCGGGCGCGGGGCTTGGGCGGCGAGGCCGGGACCGGGGAGGTGGCCTTCCTGCCCCCGTCGCCTCCGCCGTCCTCGGGCTCGGGGAAGACGGCCCGGTACGCGTCCATGCCGTCCAGGCGCTGGCAGTAGGCGTCCCCGATGAGGTCCCAGGCGGGCTGCTCGATTTCCGCCGGTGCGCCGGGGCCGTAGAGGTCCAGGACCATCGGGTCCAGGCCCTCGGTGGGCATCTCGGAGCCGATGTTCCAGAACCGCATCTTGGACGTCGGGTAGCGGCCGTTGACGTTGTACGCGGTGCCCTGGGTGCCGGGCCGGTCGTCGTCGGTGTGTTCCTCGTCGAACTGCGAGACAAGGTCGACTTCGCCCGCGTACTTCGGGATGGGGGCGAGGACCTGCCCGGCGGGCAGCAGCCCGTCGGTCACCAGCTGCTTCATCATCGAGCTGGTCCAGCGCAGCAGGATGACCTCGCCTTCCTTGAGCATCGCCCGCAGGGTGTCGCTGCCGCCCATCTCCTCGAGGTGGCCGGCCTGTGCGAACAGTCCGATGCCGACCCCGAGGGAGCGGCCGGTGCGGCCGATGTCCTTGATGTAGAAGGTGGCTTCGTCCCGGTACGGGGCGCCCTTCTCCAGCAGCCTGTTGGCCTCGTCCACGATCTGGTAGATCAGCGGGTCGGGCCGGTCGCGCAGGAACTTGGAGCGTCCCAGGCGGGCGTAGCGCTCCTGGCGGTCCATCATGGTCAGCCACGTCGTGCGCAGCTGCGCCATCGTGCCCTCCTGCGTGGTGACCCGCCAGGCGACGTTGCCGTCCGCGCCGGGCCCGGTCTGCCCGTACGCCTCGGGTGCGGACTGGCCGCCCTTGAGGTCGGCGTACAGCACGGCGATCCCCGAGCGTTTCATCGCGGCGAGGATGATCTGCCCGGCGGTGGACTTGCCCGCGCCGGTGGTGCCGAACAGCAGCAGGCGCTGCGCGGAACCGGACTTGGGGTCGTACAGGCGCAGCAGGGAGGGCCGGCCGTTGTGGTAGCGGCCGATCCACACCCGGCCGCTTTCGTCCATGACCAGTATCTGCGGGTCGGCGAGGATGACGCGGGCGAGCGGGTCGTGCGGGTAGATGGTGACCAGGGCCTTGTCGCCCATGACGCTGGTCTCGACCGCGAGCCGGTTGACGTCCTTGATGCGCAGCGCGTTGGCGAGCTTCATCGGGTGGTAGGTGATGATGTCGCCGGCCTCCACCGCTTCCACGGTCAGCTCGTAGATCTTGCTCATGCGGGGAGCTCCTTGGTCTCCTCGACGGGGAGGTCGACGGTGCGGATCGCGGTGATGACCGTGCCGGGCATGCCCTTGGGGGCGATGAGCTTCTCCCAGGCCGTGTAGGGGTCCAGGGCCTCTTCGGGGGCCTGGCCGACGGTGAGGCGCCGCACCCCGGCGCCCTGCTTGGGCACGGGGGTGATGGCGATGTCGTCCTCGGGCCAGTTGATGGCCGCGGACAGCTCCAGCAGGTCGATCTTCGGGACGGGCTTGCCGGGAAGGGTGGAGCGGATGACGGCGGTCATCGACTCCTCACCGGTCCGCTCGATCTGCTCCAGCACGGTGTTCGGGGCGGCGCCGCCCTCGAAGGCGACGTGCTGCGCCCAGAACGCGGCCATCGGGTGCTGCGGCCCGGCAGGAGCGGTCTCCTGGGCCAGGAGCTCCTGGGTCTGCTCGATGGCCTGCGGGGTCAGCGACTTCTCGCGGCCGACCAGGACGCGCGCCATGCGGGCCGGGCGCACGTACAGCACCGCGGCGCTCCAGCCGGCGTCCGCGAGCAGCTGCCAGTACCAGTCGATGCCGGGCACGATCCGCTGCGCGGTGAGCAGCACGGCCATGGACACCGACGGGGCCAGGTACAGGCCCATGGCGGTGGTGCCCGCGGCGTTGCGGGGCAGTGTCGCCGACCACAGGGCGCCCCACGCGGAGCAGCCGAGGGCGGCCAGGACGCAGGGGCCGTAGAAGTCGTGGGTGAAGGTCCCGGTGGCGAGCGCGCCGGTGCCGGCCACGGTGGCGGCGCGGCCGAAGGCGTTGCGGGCCAGGGCGAAGCGGCCGCGCAGGGGTCCGAGGCGGATCATCGGTGAGCTCTCCTTCGAGGGGCATGGGGAAGGGCGGCGAGCCCGTCGTGGGGGTTCGCCGCCCTTCGTGCGGTGCGGGCAGGGGGTGGGTCAGCGGTTGCTGTAGAACTCGCGGTCGGCCATCTCGACGGGCATGTTGTTCACCGCGTCGGCCACGGCGCCGTAGTCGGCGATGTGCGCCTCGGCCGTCTCGTGGAAGAGCGTGGACATCTCCTCACACTCGGTCGCCATGGCTTCGGCTTCCTCCAGGACCGAGCGCATCACCGTCGCCGCGTCGCGGTGTTCGCCGACGGTGTCCTTGTCGACGTTCATGGAGGCGGCCTGGTCGGCGAGGCGGTCCACGGAGGCCGCGCAATCCTCCACGTACGTGTAGGTGGCGCGGACCTGTTCGGACAGGCCGCGCATGGTGACGCTGGCGGCCGTGAGCTGGGTGATGACGACGCCGTAGCGCACGCCATCGGCGATCACCTGGCCGGTCTTGGCCAGGACGCCGGCGGTGCGGGGGACGAGGTCGGACACGAGGGGTTCTCCCGGTGAGTGTGAGAGGGCTGGAGTGTGGGGCGGTCAGGTCGGCCGAGTGGTGAGCGCGGCCGGGGAGCTCATCAGGACTACTCGTTGTGGTAGTCGCGCTTGGCAGGTGCGGCGTGGCCGTGGTCGCGGGTGACGTCGGCCGGCTGCTTGTGCCGTTCAGCGGTGTTGTGTCCGGCCTGGGCGATGGCCTCGGAGGCGGCGGGGATCTTGTCCGCGACGGCTTCCGCGCGGGCCTTGACGTTCATCGCCTTCTCCAGCAGGAGCAGCACCCAGCCCTCCAGGACGCCGGGGACCTTGAGCTCGATCACCTTGGCGTGCAGGGCCTCCAGCCGGGTGATGAGCGACTCGCAGCCCTCAGCTGCCTGCCGGGCGTCGTCCGCCCCGGCGGTGATCTCCTCGGCCATGTCGGCGTCGGAGTCGATGACGTCGTAGATCGTCAGGTCGGAGTCGGCGTACTGGGTGCTCGGTGCCTTCGTCGGGACGGGCACGGTCACGGGTGATCCTCCTTTTCGTGATGCGGGAAGGGCCCCGGCGGGAACGCGGGCCGCGCGGCCGTTCTCCTTGCGGCGGGCGGTCCAGCCCTCGCCGCCGACCTGTTCGACGGTGATCGTCGTTCCCTCCGCGTAGCCCCAGCCCGGGGGCGGGCCGAAACCTCCGCCCGGCCCCGGCCCCGGGCCTGGCGTGGGGCCGGGGCCGGGGCCGGTGGAGCTGGACGGTCCGGGAGTGGAGCGTCCGGAGCGGCGGGCGCTCGCCCGCTCCCACCGGCCGCGGCGGGATCGGCGCTTGTCGCTCTTCGGCTTCGGGCCCGTGCTGGCCGGCCCGGTTGGCTTCGGTCCGGTCGTGCCGGTGCCACCGGCCGGGCCCGTCCCGGGCTTGCGCGGCTTCGTCAGCCTGACCTTCTTGCGGAGGTTCACCTTCGGAGCCGTGCCACCGGGGCCGGCCCCGCCGCCCGAGCCGGGCTTCTTGGTCAGGTTCACCTTCGGGGTGCTCGCCGTGCCGCCCGAGCCGGTGCCGGGCTTGGGCTTCTTCGTGGGGTCGGCCTTCGGGCCGGTCGGCGTCGCCGGATCGTCCTTGCGCTTCTTGCCGTTGAGGAGCCGGCCGACGGCCCGGTGCCGCAGCGCTCCGCGGATCGCCGTCGGTGTCGCCGACGATCTCGAGCCCTTGGTGCGGCCGGTCGGCGTCCAGGAGCCGGTGGTGATGCGGTCGGCGGTCCGGGCCCGCGCGGCGTCCCGGATGCGGGGGCCGCGGTCGGGCTTGCTGTTCTTGCCCTTGCCGTCCGTGCCGGACGTCGGGGTCTTCGGCTTGGGGCCGTTGCGGATGCGGTCGGCGGCGCGGTGGCGGGCGGCGTCCCGGATTCCCGGCGTGCGCGTGTTCGTCGGCGTCGGGCTCTTGGGCCTGGGGCCGTTGCGGACCCGGTCCGCGGCGCGGTCGCGCACGGATCCGGACAGGCCGCCGGAGCCGTTCTTCGTGCCGGTTGCCGGGGTCTTTCCGCTCCCGGTTCCCGGCTTTCCGCCGCCCTTTGTCCCGGAGGACTCCAGGGCGCCCCTGCGGCCTTGGCCGCCGCCTCCGCGCCCGCCAGTGCCCAGCGTGCCTGTACGGCCGCCAGAGCCGCCGCCAGGCGCCTTGCCGGGCGTCCTGCCTCCGGGGCCCTCGGGCGGCTTGGAGGAGCCGGAGGAGCGGAACGCGCTGGGCGCAGAATCCTTTCCGGAGTTTGTCCGGCTGCTTCCTCCGCCCGCCGTGCGGGTGCTGCGCCCGAATTCCGGACCGGACTGCAAGCGGCCTTTCTGGCGGGCCGTCTCCAAACCGATCGCGGCTTTATCGGCCGCCGCCCGCTGCTGATCTGCGAGTGCCCGGTGATGTTTGTGGCGGGCTTTCAGATAAGCGGCGGTATTCCAGGCACCGCGCATGGCGGCGACGGTAATACCGGCCATCATCACCGCCGACATGGCGGCCATTTTCGGCCCCTCTGGACTGTCCGGCATTCCAGGGTCCGCGTTCGCGGTCGTCGTCGTACTTCCGCCGCCGACGTCGGAATCACCCGCCACCAGCAGGGAGGGCGGGGGCGCCAGGGCGGGCAGTGCGGGCAGGGCGGGGGCGGCGGCCCCGGGCGGCGGCGGGCCGCTGCCCACCGGTCCCGGGATCGTCAGCGCGCCGGGGAAGCCGAGGACGGTCCCCCCGGCGTCGTCGTCGGCCATCGGCCGTCTCCTTCGATCAGTCACTCGGCGTTGCGAACCGGGGGTCCTCACGCGCGCGTCCAGGCGCGCGTGTGGCGACCCCGGATTCACGGAGTGAGGCGGTGATGATGAGCGGTGATGAGCGCGGAGCGTTACGCCCCGGGCCGGCGGCCCTGCTGCTCCGTCGTCCAGCCCTGGAGCAGCAGGACCAGGTCGGCCCACGCCTTGTCGTCGGTGCCGGCCAGGAGGCGGGCCAGGTCCCACAGCGCGGCCGCCCGCGCCTTGTTCGTCGTGGTCTCCGCCAGGCGCTTGTTCCAGCGCGCCGTCTGGCCCTCGGAAAGATGAGCAGGCACGTATCAGGCCCTCTTTTCCAGGTAGTCCAAAAATGCCTGGTCACCGTCACCCGCACTGGTCTTCTTCACGATCGCCTTGCCGTCGGCGGTCGGCTCGGTCAGGGCGTGCGAGATGCCGTTGAGCTGCCCGGCGGCGCTGACCGCGCGGGCAGTGTCCAGGCCCTTCTTCCTGGCCTTCTCCAGTTCCCTCCTCTCCGCCTTCGCCTCACGCTTCTTCGGCAGCTCGACAAAGCGCCGCTGGAATTCCGCGTCGAGCTTTCCGGCGTGATTTACCGCGTCCCGCAGGTCCTTTTCGAGCTGTGCCAGCGGGCGCGACGCGAGAAAGGCCCGGACCCGGGACTCGAAGGGCTTGTCACCCTCGATCTGGATGTTCTCCAGATCGGACCGGTACTCGTTGAGCAGCGCCCTCACCTCGTCGGCCATCTGCCGCAGCCGCTCGCGCTGCTGGGCGCCGTACAGGGCGGTGCCGCCGGGCTTCATCAGGTGGTCCGAGGTCCACCGTGCGTTCTCGGTCATGCGAAAGACCTCCAGGTCTCGGGGGTGGCAGGGCAATAGGGGTTCGTGGTCCGTGTCCCCGAGGCGTGCGTGCGGGGCCCAGATCGTGCTCGGTACGGGCTGGTCGGCCGCGCCCCGCTCGGGGCAGGGCGCGGGCGAGCGGCCTGCCGGCCGTGGCCGTCACCGGTCCGCGCTCGACGAGCGGGGGCCGGTGGCGACCATGAGCGGCAGGGGTTCTGCCAGGGGGTGAGCGCCTCTGCGCTCACCGGGCGCTCACCTACGCGCCCGGGGTGGCCTCTTCGACCTGAGCGCGCAGACGCTGCGCGGTCGGGCGGGAGACCGGCTTGTCGGACAGGCCCGCGTCGGTGAGCGCGTCGCGGATCTCCCGCCACTCGGGACGGCGCCCGAGCTCGGTGTAGAGCAGTCGGATGCGTGCGTGGCGGCGCTCGGTAAGCGCCTCCGTCTCGCTGCGCGTACGAGCGTCCTCCGCTCGCTGAGCGTCTGCCTCGTCCGTGGCGCGCTCACCCTCGTGAGCGCCGGAGGTGAGCGCCGGGCGCTCACGCTCGCCGCGCGTCTCGTCCGAGGTGAGCGCGCTCGTGTCGGGGTGAGCGTGCTCGGTTTCCTCCATGCGCTCGAGCGTGTGAGCGTCCTCGGGGGTGAGCGTGTCGGCGAGCGCGGCGGGCGCTTCACCGAGCTTGAGCGCCATCCGCTGGTTCAGCGGGGCCTTCCAGCGCCACAGCAGGCCGTACTTCTCCTTGAGTTGCGCTCGCAGGTAGGTCTGCTCCTGGAGGCGGGTGAGCGCCTCCTCGTAGGAGGTGATCTCCCACAGGATCATCCGGCGGCGCAGGCGGGCGGTGGGGATTGGAGCGAGGATCCAGCGGCTACGGCGCACCGTCTCCATCCGCTTCTTGCCGGTGACCGCGCCGATCCGCGTGGCGTACACGTGGGAGGCGATCTCCGAGAAGATCACCCACAGCAGCGTGAGGGCGGCGTGCCCCAGACGGCCGCCGGGGGTGCTGGAGGCCTGCCAGTTGAGGTAGACGGTCACCGCTGTCAGCGCGCGGGGCACCCAGCGGATCCAGCGCAGTTCCATGCCCATCCGGATGAGGATGAGGTTGGCTCCGGTGAACGCGGGGATCGCGACGTCGATGCCGACGGGGAGCAGCCACGGCCAGTCCCACCCCCACGCGGTCGCCTTGGTCTCCAGCGCGGTGTAGGAGGAGAGCAGCCCGAGGGTGGAGACGGTCGCGGCGGCCAGCACGATCGCGACCACGCCGACCAGCTCCTGCCCGGACAGCGGCGGCACCCCGCCAGCCGGCCGGGCGTCGGTGCGTGCCTTGCGCTGCTTGGCGCGCGACTCGGCCCGGATCTCCCGGCGGCGGGCGCGCTGCACGGTGCGCTGCGTCGCCTCCTCCAGGATCCGGTCCGCCTCGGCTCGGGCCTGGGCGGCGGCAACCCGGTCGGCCGTGGCCTGCGCCGCCGCCGCCCGCGCCGTCTTCGCCTCCGCTTCGGCCTGCTCGCGCAGCCGGGCGACATCCTTGTCGACGGCGGCCCGCAGCTTTTCAGCGGACGTGCGGGCGTCGGCCACGGCGCGGTCGGCGTCCTGGCGAAGGCCGGCGGCTACCTTCTCGGCTCCGGCCCGCACCTGGGCGGCCTGGTCGTCCGCGCTCTCGCGCAGCCGATCGGCCTCACCGCGCGCCCGTTCCAGGACCTGTTCGGCGCCGGTGGTGGCGCGGGTGCGGATCCCGGCCGCGGTGCGCTCGGCGGCGGCGAGAAGTTCGGTGCGCGCGGTCTCCGCATCGGCGAGGGCCTTCGTGGCAGCCTGCGCGGCCTCGGCCGTCACCTGTTCCGCCTGTGCGGCCGCCGTGGTGGTGACCTCTTCCGCCTGGCGGCGGGCGTCGGCAAGCAGCTGCTCGGCCGACGCCTTGGCGTCGGCGAGGACCTGGTCGGCCTCGCCGGTCGCCGTCGTCGTGACGGTGTCGGCCTCGCGGCGCGCGGCGGCGAGCAGCTGCTCCGCCTCCGCCTCCGCGTCCGCGCGAACCTGCGCGGCGTCGGCGTCCGCAGACCTCGCGGCGTCCGTCCGGACCTGGCCGGCGGCCGTCTCGGCAGCGGCCAGGGTCTCGTCGGCCTTGGCACTCGCCGCCGTGATGAGTGCATCGGCCTCCGCGCGGGCAGCGGTGAGCAGTTGCTCCGCTTCCGCCTCCGCGGCGGTACGCACCTGCGCGGCGGCCGTCTCGGCCTCGGCCAGGAGGCGGGCCTGGCCGACGGTGGCGGCCTCCGTGATCGTGGCGGCCTCGGTGCGGGCACCGTCCAGGAGGCTGGCAGCGCGGTCGTCGGAGTCGATCAGGACGCGGGCGGCGACGTCGGCGGCCTGGTCCCGGACGTCAGCGGCGCGGTCGCGGGCGTCGGCCAGGACCGGATCGGCCTGCGGGTAGGCCAGCGGCACAACAGGCTCGGGCGCGATCTCCTCGGGGGCAGTGGTCTGAGCGGGGACGGAAGCCGACGACGCCTTGGCACGCCTGCCTCGGGGGGCAGCCTGGCGCCTGCGGCGGGTGGCGGTCTTGGGGGCCACGGGATTCCTCTCTTACGGATCGGCGTCGGTCGGTAGAGTTGCGATCAGGCCCCCGGGGCCCCGGCATTTGAGCTGCCGGGGACTCGGAGGGCCGTTGTGCTAGGGCAGTTCAGCGCCGGTCGGGCAGCGTGCTGCGGGCCTGCGCGAGGTACTGGTGCAGCCAGGCGACGGCGGCCGGGATCATCACCCCGATGTCCGGCTCCCCATCACCGCTTGGCCCCGGCCGTCTCATTCGACGGCCGGGGCCAAGCGGTTCAGGCAACCGTCAGTCAGGCCGGGGCGGCGGTCATGCGGCGGCCGCGTGTACGGGCTCGCCCACAGCCCCTTCGAACAAGGCGAGGTCAGCGGCGGCCTGGGTGAGCAGCGCGCCCTGCCCGCCAGTGGCCAGGGCCTGGTGCCAGCGGGGCGGCCAGGTGTCGGGACGGCCGAGCTGCTGTTCCAGTGCGGTCCAGTTGACGGTGGCTGCGCCGGCGGTCAGGTAGCGGCGGACGACGGTGCGGGCGGTGGCCGCCAGCCACACCGGCAGCCCTGCGGCTCCGTCCCAGGCCGGACCGGACATGTCAGCGCGGGCCAGGGCGTACTCCCACACCCGCCGGGCCAGCTGATCGGTGCGCCGCCATTCCGTGGCCGGGAGCAGGTTGTTGAGGTAGGCGTGCAGCGCGCGCTCGTGGGGGTGGTGGGCGGCGGACAGGACAGCCAGTGGAGTCACGGTCGCAGTCACTGTGTTCGATTCCCTTCGTGGGTGAGGTCCGGGGGAGGGGGCTCCGGTGATCGCGTCCCACCCGGCCAGCGCGGCGGGGTAGGTGACCTTCCGGGCCCGGGGAGCGGAGCAGAAGTTCGGCCCGGTGGCCGCCGGAGCGGCGCCGGGCCGAACGCGCGGGCGCCGGGGCGGTTAGTGCTGGATCGGGCAGGCGGTGAGGTGGTCGTCGACGTGGTTGCCGCAGATCCAGCACTGCCAGCCCAGCGTCCCCAGACGTCGGATGGCCCGGCTGGCCAGGCGGCGGGTCACCGCATGACTCCGAGCACGCGGCCGCAGACAGCGCCGCGGCAATGCTCGGCGTCGAAGCCGCACGGGCACCGCTCGCTGCCCGTCCGGCCGGTCGGGACGGCGAGGCGGACGCGCATCTCCGCGACGGTGCGGGGTGCGCGGCGTCCGGCGGCGGCGGCGCGGCGGTCACCGTCGCGGACCAGGCATAGCAGGTACGCCCCCAGGGCCCGGTAGCGGGCGTCTGGTCCGGGCTCGGGCTCGAAGCCGCGCTCGCCGTCCTCGCGCTCCTTGTCCTCCACGAGGCTGCTGGTGGCGAGGGTGCGGCCCGGCTCGCGCTGCGGCAGCGGCGGCTGCGGCGGGTTGTCGGGGACGCGGTCGTGCTGAGGCTCGGGCTCAGCGGCCGTAGCCGGGCATGTCAGGATGGCGTTCACAGGTGGCCTCCAGTTCAGGTGCCTGTAAAGCGAGGCCCCAGGGGCGCAATCCCTGGGGCCTCGCGCTTGTGCTGGTTGCCGATACGGCAGCCAGCGCCTCGGCCACCCCACAAGGGGACGGCCGGGGCGAGCGGGGAAGTCTTCCGTCGCTCTCCACCGCCCGCCGACCGATCCGTAGACCGGGCGGCGGGCGACTGGGCAACTCAGGAAGCGCAGCGAGGTCAGGCGGCGGAACGGGCTCGGTTGCGGGCGGTATGGCGCTTCATCGCGCGGCGTTCGTCCTCGGACAGGCCGCCCCAGACGCCCTCGAGGCCGTCCTCCAGTGCCCACTGGAGGCACTGCTCTTGAACGGGGCAGCGGCGGCAGAAGGTCTTGGCTTCCTTGATCTGCAGGAGCGCCGGTCCGGTGTTGCCGAGGGGGAAGAACAGCTCGGGGTCCTCCTCGCGGCAGGCCGCGCGGTGTCGCCAGTCCATTGCGGTCACCGTCCTTCGCGGACGCGGCGGAGGGCCTCGTCCATGTCCGGGTCGGAGTCGGTGGTGCCGAGCGGGCGTGCGATGCTGATGGGCATCAGGGCCTCCATACAGGTCCTGGACAACCCCCTGGGGCCTCATCCCGTGGGGGTTGTCGTCGTTTCGGAATGCGGGCGGAATGCCCGACTCCGAGCGGCGCGCGGGCCGCAGTGCCCCGGACCGGACTCGAACCGGTCGTTCTGCTCACCTACGGGGCTCCGCGATCTTCGCCCTTGTGTCACCGCGCGTTCGGATCGCCTGTCGCCCGTGAGGGCGCCAGGGGAAAAGGTGCTTCGGGTGCTGTCTGCGCGGCAGGGCCGGCTTGTCGCAGTTGCCTGTCCCGCATCTCGCCTGCGGGAAGGCGGTCCGCATCCCCTGCGGACTGGGCCGGTTCAACCAGAGGACTCACCTGGTGGCACCCCTCCGCAGATCTCTTGCTCGGGAGTGCCAGCTAGTCGTAGCGCCGGATGTTCGCTGATTCAGTTGAGAAGGAACAGCCACTCCGAGGACCCACCCCCACCGAGGTGGGGGCTTCGCCCAGGGCGTCTCGTGCTGACGGGGACCGTGTCCGGCTCCCTCATCCGGCGCCGCCCGCGGGGCAGTTCCGGGTGGGGGAGCCGGGTCCGAAGACCCGGCAGTTCGTGCGGGGGGGGGTCAGGCCGCGAGCGGCAGGGGCGCGGCGGCGGCCGGTGGCGTGATGCGCAGCTGCGCGGCGTAGGGGAGGAGCACGTCGACCAGGCGCTCGCGCACCAGCTCGGTGGCGGTCGGGTCGGTGGCGACGATGTCGCGGGCGGCGAGCATGCGGTTCTCGCGGGCCTCGATCGCGGCGACGGCGGCGGTGATGTCCAGGCCGTCCAGCCGCTCGTGGGGAAGCGGGCCGGCCTCGAACATCTCCAGCGGCATCCCGAAGGCGACGTCGAGGTCCAGGCCGCCGAACTCGGGGAGCGGCACCTCCACCGCCTCCAGGAGCGCGAGCGTCTCAGCGTCGAAGTTCTCGGTGGCGAGGCTGGCGGTGGGGCGGCTGGTGGTGTTCATGGGGTGGTGCTCCCTTCGAGTTCGGGCTCTACGTGATCCCAGGAAGTGGCAGGTGGGGGCCTTTGCCACCTCGCTCACCTTGTCGGCATAGCTAACTTAGCTGCTAGAGTCGGGGGCGTGTCAAGCACTTGGTTGAGGAAGCTATGGAAGCTGGCTAAGGCGAGGGGGTCGACCTACGATGTCGCTCATGAGCAACGAGGCCGTGCAGCCGTACCAGCGAATCGTTCAGGATGTCCGCGACAAGATCCGCTCCGGCCGCTGGACCGCCGGGACGAAACTGCCGAGCATCGGCGAGCTGGCAGAGGAGTACGGCGTCGCGGCCGGCACCGTCCAGCGAGCCCTGACCGAGCTGCGCACGGCTGGGCTCATCTACTCGCACCAGGGGCGCGGCTCCTTCGTCACGGAGACTGCCTCCGAGTCCAGCGAGGACTCGACTGCCCGCGCTCTCCGAGCACTTGAGGAGCAGGTCGCCGACCTCGCCGCACGACTCGAAAGGATCGAGAAGGGCCGAAGCGACTGACGTCCTTCCTCGCGTCCCGTTGCGCATGTTCGTCCCTCCCTGGCCGGTCCAACTTCGTTAGCAAAGTTGTAGGCCCGACCACGGAGCTGGTTCTAGGTCTGACATGTGTCCAGCGCCTGGACACACCGATAGGAGACATGGAGGGGGATCAGCGTGGGGCAGAAGCCGAACGTTCTGACCCCGGAGGCATCGCCCCTGGACCGCTTCGGCTACACGGTTCGAGACCTCCGCGAGCGGCGCGGCCTCAGCCTGCGAGGGCTTGCGGAAGCCACCTTCTGCTCGTACTCCAAGCTGTGGAAATGGGAAAACGCGAAGCGCGCTCCGAAGTACCGCTCCGAGGTCGAAGAGCTGGACCGCGTACTCAACGCCCAGGGCCTGCTGATCGAGTTGTGGGAGCGCATCGGCGCGGATGATTCCCCGCGGGGCCATGTGTCCGTTTCAGGGCTCCATGTGTCCGAATCATCGGTGGACCTGGCCATGGCCGCATCCCAGCGGGCAACGTCGGACGATGAGGGGATCTTTGTCCCCGCTCGTCTACGGGATGGATCGGTGATTTTCGTGGCGCTGGATCGACGCGCGATGCTGCGTGGCGGGATGGGGCTCGGCGCAGCTGCTGCGCTGGGCGGGGGGACGCCGGCGGCCGCCAGCTCTCTGCCGGGGCTGACACGGCCTACCCGATCGGCTTCCGCCTACAGCGGTACGCCGGTGGAGCACTTCCAGCGTGCGCGTCGTCTGCTGATCGACAGCGACAACCTCCTCGGCCCCGGCCGAGCCGTCGCGGCCGCGCGTCAGCACATCGAGGACATCAAGCAGCTGCGTCAGGACGCAAAGGGCGCTGATCGCCACGCCCTCATGGAGCTCCAGACGCAGTACGCGGAATTCGCCTCCTGGCTCTACCAGGACCTGGGTGACTTCGACAGCGCGCAGTTCTGGCTCGATCGGGCGTTCCAGTGGAGCCACACCGTCGGGGACGGTGACCTGACCTCGTACGTGATGGCCCGCAAGGCACAGCTCGCCGGCGAGATGCTCGACCTGGTCGACGTCGTCGACCTCGCCGAAGCCGCGCAGCGCATGGCTCGTCCCCGCAGCCGACTGGCCGCTGTCGCCCGGACCTACGAGTCGTACGGGCACGCGCTGCGCGGTGAGTCGACCGACAGCGAGCGCGCGATCGACGACGTACGCAACGCTCTCGATCGCGTCTCCGGCGACACGACCCCCTGGGGCGTGTGGCTGAACGAGCAGTACGTGGAGGTGCACCGGGCGCAGGGCCTGGAGGTGCTGGGCAAGCACGCGGAGGCCGCAGAGGTCTTCACCAGCGCCATCAAGGCACTGCCCGACGGTTACCACCGCGACCGCGGCGTCTACATGGCTCGGGCCGCCGTGGCCCACGCCGGTGCCGCTGCGCCCGACCAGGCCGCCGCGGTCGGCCTCCAGGCCCTGACCATCGCCAACGACACGGGCTCGGGCCGGATCGTCCGGGAGCTCGCGCGTCTCGACAAGGCGCTGGCGCCCTGGCAGCGCCAGCCCGAGGTCGCGGAGTTCCGCGCGCACTTCGACGGCACACTCGCCCACGAATCCTGAGCAGAACGGATCACATCACCTATGACCACGCGTCCGTACGTCATCCTCTCGGCCGCCATGTCGGTCGACGGCTACCTGGACGACGCCAGTCCCGAGCGGCTGCGCCTGTCCAACGCGGCCGACTTCGACCGCGTCGACCAGGTCCGCGCGGAGTCCGACGCCATCCTGATTGGCGCGACGACCATGCGGAAGGACAACCCGCGCCTCTTGGTCAACAGCGAGGAACGCAGGGATCAGCGCGTCGCGGAGGGCAAGCCGGCCTACCCGCTCAAGGTCACGGTCACCCGGACCGGGGACCTGTCCGCCGATCTCAACTTCTGGCACCACGGCGGCGAGAAGCTGGTCGTCACCGTCGACGCCGCGGTGGAGAAGGTGCGCGCCACGCTCGACGGCTTGGCCGACGTCGTCAGCGTCGGGCCGGAGCTCGACTGGGGCCTGGTCCTCGATGAGCTGGGGCGCCGTGGAGTCGGCCGGCTCATGGTGGAGGGCGGCGGCACGATCCACACCCAGCTCATGGCCGCGGACCTCGCCGACGAAGTGCACCTCGCCATCGCGCCCCTGCTGGTGGGTCAGCCGGAGGCGGCACGCTTCCTGGGCGCCGCCGACTACCCCGGCGGATCGACGGCCCGGATGAAGGTGCTGGAGATCCGGGCGATCGACGACGTCGTCTTCGTCCGCTACTCCCCGAAGGAGCGCACCGCCTGATGTACGCCCCCGACCGAGCCCAGGACCTGCGCTGGATACAGCGTGCGATCGACCTCGCCGCGCTGTGCCCTCCGGCCCCCGGCGCCTACTCGGTCGGAGCGGTCATCGTCGGCGAGGACGGCACCGAGCTGGCGTCCGGCTACTCCCGCGCGACCGGCCCCCGCGAGCACGCGGAGGAAGTCGCCCTCGCCCAACTCCCCCAGGATGACCCGCGCCTCGCGGGTGCGACGATCTACAGCTCGCTGGAGCCCTGCTCCCAGCGCAGCGCCTCCCGTACGCCCTGCGCACGGCGAATCCTCGAGGCCGGCATCCCCCGCGTGGTCATCGCTTGGCGCGAGCCGAGCCTGTTCGTCGACGACTGCGTCGGCTACGAGCAGCTGGTGGAGGCTGGAGTCGTTGTGGTGGAGCTGCCCGAGTTGGCAGCGGCCGCGAAGGCTGTGAATTCGCACCTGGGGGGCCTCGCATGACAGGGCAGGTCTACGTCATCGGATCGCCTGGCAACTGGACCGTGAAGATCGGTGTGTCGGTCGACCTTGTCCGGAGGCTGCGCGAGATCCAGAACTCGTCGCCGGTGAAACTTGCGGTCTTGTGGAGTACGCCCGGAGGACTCGCCCTTGAGCAGGCACTGCACGATCACTTCGCGGGGATCCGCTCGCACGGAGAATGGTTCGCGTTCACATCGGATCCCGTCCGGGCCGTGCAGGCTGCCCTCGGGAGCGGCTCCGTCGTGGTGCCGTCTCCCGTTCTCCCAGAGAAGAGGTCCTTCAGGCAGCCGCCGCCCTTCGATGCGGACCTGCATTTCCAGCGGCTGACGTGGGATGCCTTCGCCAACTCACGGTTCTCTGCCGGTGACGCGGCCGAGCGGCTCGGGTACACCCTTCCCTCGGTGCTCGCGTGCTTGGAGTCGTTGGTCGCCAAGGGGCGAGCTGTCCAGCGGCAGCCCATCCGAAGTGAGAGGTCCCATCAGCTGTTCACCGTTCGGTGCCCGGCATGAATGGCGGCCAGGCGGTCGCGCTGCGACCCCACACCCATAGATCAAATAGTGTATGTTTCAGAGATCCATCGATCATGGGAGCCTGCGCTATGTCCGACCCGGACCGCTTGAAGCGGGTCGACGCCCTGCTGGAGGGCCTGGACGACGTCCTGCCGCCGCCGCGCGTGCGTAGCCAGCTGCGCCTCGCCGCGAACCTCACCCAGCAGGAGATCGCGGATGCGGTCGGCGTGAAGCGCCTTGCCGTCGTGCGGTGGGAGCTGGGGAAGAGCAACCCCCGGCGCCCGCAGCGCCAGGCGTACATCCACCTGCTCAAGCGGCTCTCGGAGCGTTTCCCCGAAGCCGCCGAGCTGGACGAGGGCAGCACGACGCCGACCTCCGAAGGGGGAGCGGGATGACCTAGTGGCCATCGGCCGCGCGCGCCAAGAAGCGGACTTACCACCCGCTGGCTTCGCGCGGCCCGTCTACCGACAGGGCTCATAACCCGTGTCGGGTGCTCAGGTTCCGGCTGCAACCGGTCCCCGAGCTGCGGCTTCTCAGGCCGCTCATCTTCACCAGGCCCCTCTCGGGACCACACCACCACCAGCCAGACCGATCCGTAGCCACCACAGCCACAGCCGTCCGACTCCGCTTCACCCGCAGGCCCCCACCACAGGGGCTTCGCGGTTCAGCAGAAACCAGGAGAGAGGAGAAATCTCCCCCACCCGGTCGGTGTCCGCCCGCTTCTCACGAAGGGGGCTTACCCGACACATCCACACATCTGGCCGTCCAGCCCGGAGGGACTCGGGTCGGTCCAGCTACATGGAGAGCAGGTCGTTTCTCATAGTGCCCGAAGTGGTGTCCCCTTGTCAGCTTGACCTTGTCCGATTCACCCCGGTTCGAGCATGGCGACCTTCCCGTGTGACGGAATCCGCTGTCCCTGTTCAACCTGTTCGCGGCATTAGTCACGAAGATTCTTCGGGGTGGGGTGGCACACCGACTCCGGTCCGGCACACCTATACCGAGAGGGGGACCCCTGCCCTCCTGGCGGTGCCGGCCGCCGCGGTGCTCCGGGGCTCCGCCCCGTGGGGCGGGATGAAACCGGAGGTTCCTGCCCGCCGGGCGGGAGGGATTGGGGTCCTCGCCGGTTCCCGACCTCTGTCCACAGGCGGTCCACGCGAGGCTGCCGGGATGATCTCTGCCTCGTACGTTCGAGCGGGGCGGTGAGCGCCGTGGCGGCGCCGACCGCCGTGACGTTGCCCGCCCCGCGCCCGGCCGTCGACGACGTCCCGGCCGCGGTGCTGCCGGCGCTGTTCGTGCCGGAGGCATCGCAGTGGCTGTCGACGTCGTCGGGCCGGATCGCGGGTGAGGGCTACTCGTGGATGCAGGCGGTCCACTGGGTCGCCGGGTCCGGTCTGTACCGACCGCGCCGTCACCGGTCGCACGGGCCGCGCAGCTTCGGGCCGACGACCGTGCGCGTCGCCCAGGAGTTGGCAGCACTGCTCCCGTGCCATCCGGGGATCGACTACCTGGTGCGCCGCACCGGCCTGGCGAAGCGGACGGTGGAGTACCACCTGGGGATGCTGCGGGAGGCCGGGCTGCTCGCGTGGATCGTCAAGGGCACCCGGGTGCCCGGCGGCCCGGCGCAGGCGTCGGAGTTCGCGCGGATGATCCCGACCGAGTTCGACGCCGCGCTGGGCATCCGCACGGTGCAGCGTGATGAGGACGCTCCGGCGTACACGCGGGCGATGTCCGGGATCTCGGAGGCTGGCCGGGAGCTGATGGCCACGCTGGCGAAGAAGGCGTCCCGGAAGGTACGCAAGCCGCGCTCGAAACCGAAGGCCCCGGCGAAGGCCCCGGTAAGGGGTGCTGAGCAGGGGGTTGTG
Source organism: Streptomyces solitudinis (assembly GCF_036323765.1). Taxonomy (NCBI): domain Bacteria; kingdom Bacillati; phylum Actinomycetota; class Actinomycetes; order Kitasatosporales; family Streptomycetaceae; genus Streptomyces; species Streptomyces solitudinis. The sequence goes on along the minus strand of NZ_JAZDCW010000015.1, from coordinate 3,397 downwards.
ACGGTTGTTTCGGACGAGACCCGTTGCACCCCAATGCAGGTCGGTACCTCAGCTCTTTCCACTGCGGGTACTACTTCCCTCCCCCCTGAGAGCAAGCTCGCAAGCGGGAAGCGCCAGTCCCCCACCCCGAAGAGGTTCAAGGCTGGCGGCCGCCGTGGGCAGCGCACGCTCAACCGGGTCGGGCGCCGCTTCCAGCTGGCCGCCGAGCTGATCACCCAGGTGCCGTGGCTGCGCCGCGCCGCCGTCCCGCGGATCGCCTGGGTGGTCCGCGACGTCGCCAACGCCGGATGGACCGCCACCGAGGTGACGGCCTGGCTGGAGACCACCCCCGAGCCCCAGCACGGCGCCCGCCGCCCCTCGGGCCTGCTCGCCTCCCGGCTGCGGCACGTCACGGCCACCCCCGGCTGGCGCACCCCCGAACAGCGCGCCCAGGCCGTCGCCACCTGGCGCTCCAGCCGCGCCGCCGAGCGACAGCGGCACGCCGAACACGCCTGGACCGGACAGGGCTGGCAGCTGCCCACCGACCCCGCCGTCACCCGCCGCGTCCAGGACGCCCTCAACCACGCCCACCACCACGTCACCGCCACGCCCACCACCACGACGGCGGACACCTCACAGCAGGACTTCACCCGCGACGCCGACGGGCTCGCCGACCTCACCCAGCTCACCTGGGACGAGATCGCCCAGCTGCGCACGGCCGCGAAGTTCGACCCGAACATGATCACTCTCACCATCGCGGAATGCGGCGAGACCTACGCCAGGAGCTTGTTCACCCACACCCTCGTCGACCAGGCGCTGCGGCAGACCGCCGCCGGCCACCTGCGCATCCACGCTGGAGGCACCCTGTGACCGACACCCCCTCAGCCACGGGCCCAGCGCCGTCCGGTGTCGACCTCGCCCGCGCCGCCTTCCACCAGGCACGCCTGGCCGCCCAGACCCAGCCCGCACGCACCGCACCCCGCCCGCCACGGCCCCGGCGACACGACGGACGTGAACCGGTCACCGCGGCCGCCGCGTTCACCGGGCTGATGGACAGCCGGGGCTGGGCCGCCCCCACCGCCGCCGCCAGCCTCACCGACCAGTGGCCCACCATCGCCCCCGAACTCGACGGCAAGGTCACCCCCGCCAGCTTCAACCCGGACACCGGCCGCCTCGACCTCCAGCCCACCACCCCCGCCTACGCCACCCAGCTGCGCCTCCTCCAGCACCAGATGATCAAACGCATCAACACCGCCCTCGGCACCGAAACCGTCCGCGCCCTACGCGTCCTGCCGCCCCGCGCCACCACCAGCGCCCCCGCTACCACCGCCGCCGTGCCCTCCCCCACCCCGCCTGGCGACGACACCCCGGTCCCCGCCCACCCCAGCTACCTCCAGGCCCTCACCGCCGTCCGCGCCAGCCAACGCCCCCGCACCCCCAGCCCCGCCGCCCAGGCCGCACTTGAGCAGCAAGCCCGCCACCGCACCGTCGAACCCGAGGAAGCCTTCACCGACGCCGTCCACGCCCTTCAGCAGGAACTAGCACGGCGGGCAGCCCAGAACGACCCCTTCACCACCGCCCGAGCCCGGGCGCGGGCACGAGCGGCCGCCGAACGAGCAGGAACTCCCTTCCTCCCTGCGCGGCGAGCGGGCACGCCCCTCAGCCAGGCCCCAGTCGAACGGACCGCGTGATGCCCCCGGGCTAGGTGCCGTACGCCGGCGGCCTGCTCTGCCCGCAGGCACCGCGGTGCGTGCACCTGCGCGGGGTGTGCGAGCAGACTGCGCTGCACGGAGCACACCCCACGCACCCCGCGTGCCGACAGGCCGGGCCCCGGCCCGAGAGGGGCCCGGCCCGAGAGGGGCCCGGCCCCCAGGAGTCCGCCGCACGGCGAAGGCCGCCCGGAAGCGTTCCGGGCGGCCTTCGCCGTGCGGTGACGTACGCGGTCCGCGCTCTCTACTGCTGGCGGGTGTCCGGGTCCTTCGGGCTGGAGACGTCGCTGATGCCGTCATCGAAGACGACGGTCAGCGGCCGCGTGCCGCTGCGGCTGGTGGTCGTCAGATCGTGGGCCAACCGCTCGTACACCTGCCCCGCCAGCACCCAGCTGCCGTCGTTCTTCCCGTACGGCGCGCTGGCGATCCGGGTGCCGCGCATCGCCATCAGGACGGCGATGACCGAGCGTCCGGACAAGGTGATCCGCAGCCGGTCGCGCCCCTCCTCTGTGGGGGCGGCCGGCTTGCGGAAGTGCTCGACCTTCTGCGCGTGCCCGAGGACGAACTCCCAGAGGTCGCGGTGGCAGACCAGGTCGACCGTGCCGACGGTGGCCGCGCTGGCCAGGACGAGGTCGTGCTCAGCCAGCTCGTCGCGCTGCCTGCCCGAAGGGGCCGGTCCGGGTGTGGCCGCGGGACGGTCCGGTCCGTGCGCGTTCTCGGCACCGGCGCCGGCAGCGGCGGCGTCGCTGGCCGCCTGCCGCCGGCTTGCCGCCTCCAGCCCGGCCTCGTCCACCGGGAGGCCGCCGCTTTCCCCGGCTGCCGTACCGGGCCCTTGGCCACCTCGGTCCTCGGCCGGGGCGGTCACGACCGCGCCGCCCTTGGCCGGGGCGGCGGTGTTGGCCGGGGCGGCGAGGGCGGGGGCGCCGTCGCGGGGGGAAGCCTCCGGCTCCGTGTGCTGCGGTTCCTGCGCGGTGTGCGGGCCGTCGGCCGCCGGGACCGCGGGGGTGGCTGCGGGCAGCTGGGCGATGAGGTCGGCGACCGTGCTGCGCAGTTCGTCGAAGCCCCGGGCCAGATCGGTGACGTCCTGCCGCAGCCGGGGGAGCGTCTTGTCGACCTCCGAGGAGAGCCTGTTGACGCTGGAGCGCGTCTCCCGGTTGTCCGCGTGGAGCTCGGACGCCCGGGCGCTGGCCCCCTCGGTGACCTCCCGCCGCGTCTCCTCGACCTGTTTCCCCAGCGCCGTGACTCGCTCATCCAGCACACGCCGGGTCTCCAGCAGGGCGGCCATGAGGTCGTTTCGACCCATACGTCCTCCAGTGCGATTTAAGTGATCAATTGGATTCGCTGCGTAGTCTGGCCAGGTGGGCAGGGGCCAGGGGACGGTATGCGCCCGCCTGGCTCAAAGACGCCGCCGAAGGGCCAAAACGCGACGAGAGCCCGCCGATCACGGCAAGACCGCCGTGTCACAACCCGATCGTGCCGACCTCGCGCCGCCCATCATCACGGCATGAACCAAGACGCGCCGGTTGAGCACTTCGCCGCCCGCACCGACAGCCGCGGGTCCGTCTGGCGTCCAACCGCACGGCCTCCGGAACTGGCCGGGCGGCACTCCCACAGTGCCGCCCGGCCAGCGGCGCTCGACACCGTGCAAGGCCGAGGCAGCCGTCGGCCCGCGCATCCGGCAAGGCTGTGTGCCTCAGACGCCGTCGGCA
>NZ_JAZDCW010000014.1:0-80413 GCF_036323765.1 Streptomyces solitudinis | reverse complement strand
CGCTGTCGTGGACCATGTCGGCCCGCTGACAACTCGAAGAACACTACACGACCCCCGGGCGAGCGCCAAACACCCCCGTCGGGCCGCGAACGCCCCGGTCCGGCCCGTCGGCCGGACCCGCCGGCCCGACGTCAGCCCTGGCCGCCGGCCAGGGCGCGGCTGCGGTCGCGGGCCGCCTCCAGCGCGGCGATGAGGGCCGCGCGCACGCCGTGGTTCTCCAGCTCCCGGATGGCGCTGATGGTGGTGCCCGCGGGGGAGGTGACGTTCTCCCGGAGCTTCACCGGGTGCTCACCGCTGTCGCGCAGCATCACGGCCGCACCGATGGCGGCCTGGACGATGAGGTCGTGCGCCTTGTCGCGGGGCAGGCCCAGCAGGATGCCCGCGTCGGTCATGGCCTCGACCAGGTAGTAGAAGTAGGCCGGTCCCGAGCCGGAGAGCGCGGTGGCGGCGTCCTGCTGCGACTCCGGGACGCGCAGCGTCTTGCCGACTCCGTTGAAGATCTCCTCCGCGTGGACGAGGTGCTCCTCGGCGGCGTGGGTACCCGCGGAGATGACGGACATGGCCTCGTCCACGAGGGCGGGGGTGTTCGTCATGACGCGCACGACCGGGGTGCCCTCGGGGAGGCGGGTCTCGAAGAAGCTCGTCGGGATGCCCGCCGCACCGCTGATGACCAGCCGGCCGGCGGGAACGTGGGGGACCAGCTCGTCCAGGAGCGCGGCCATGTCCTGCGGCTTGACGGTCAGGATGAGGGTGTCGGCGGCCTTGGCGGCCTCGGCGTTGGTGACCGCCGCGACGCCGTGGCGGGCGCGCAGTTCCGCGGCCCGGTCCGGGCGGCGCGCGGTGACCAGGAGGTCGTCGGGGGACCAGCCGCCGCGGATCATTCCGCTGAGCAGGGCTTCACCGATCTTTCCCGTGCCGAGCACGGCGACTTTCTGGCTCATCCCCCCATCCTGGCAAAGACGGGTCGAGCGGTGCCGGAGCCGTCCGCGTGCTGGTACGGCCCCGGCGGGACGGCGAAGGGCTCCCGGGGCAGCCGGGCGCGGGCGCCGGAAGGGCGCCGGACGGGCGCCGGACGGGCGCCGGACGGCTCAGCGCTTGCGGCCCTTGCCGCCGCGGCCCGCGCGGCGGCCCGCCGGGTTGCCGGTGCGGGCGGTACGGCGGCGTTCGTGGCGCGCGACGGCCGTCTCGTACTCGGCGCGGTGCAGCTTCTCGCCGGGCGCCTCGACGAGGCTGCGGACGCCGTAGGCGAGGAGGATGCCGAGGAAGCCGATGAGGCGGACGCCCTGGGTGCCGCCCGGTCCCTCGGCGCCGGGCGCCGCGGGGCGGCGGAGGTAGCCGGACCAGGTGCGGGTGAAGGCGAGGGAGCTGCACAGGGCGAAGGCCAGCACGATGAGCAGGTTCACCAGGCTGCCGACCTCGGCGATGGTCAGGCCCTCGTAGGCGAAGCGCAGGACGAGGACCCCGGCGGCGGCCGACGCGAAGGCACCGAGGGCCAGTGCGGCGCGGCGGGCTGCGTAGCCGCCGGAGTGGTCGAGCCAGGTGGTGCCGTAGAACCGGATCGGCTCGGGTTCGGGCGCGCCGTCGCGCTGCGGTGCTGCGGGTGCCTGTGGTGCGTCGTCCATGGGTGCGATTATCGCCGCCCGGCGCCGGGCCGGCCCGGCGCGGGGTGGAAGGCGGTACGCTGCGGAGCGCCCCGCGGGGGAAGCCGGTCGAAGTCCGGCGCTGACCCGCAACGGTAGGCGGAGCCGTCCGGTTCCGTGAGCCCGAATGCCCGCGGCGGTGCACATGCTCCTGTCAACTCGTCGTGGACTGCGAGGGGAAGCCGCGCGGCAGCGCCGCACGCGGGACACACCGCGTGGACGGGCCGGGCAGCCTCTGCCGAATCGTGCACGGCCCGAGGCGAAGGCGATCCGCCCGTGGCCATACCCGTGAGAGCCGGTGCCGCGCCTGCCGCCGCACCCCCCGAACCGCCAGCGCCGCAGCCCGGCCGCCGGACGTCCCTGCCCGGCCTGGTGACGGTGCTCCTCCTCGCCCTGGCGGTGTCCGTTCCGGCGGCGGCCGCGCTGGGCTCGTCCGGCCTGGGCTTCGGCGCCGCGCTGGGGTACGTGCGGGCGGGACTGACGGGCGAGGTGATTGCGCCGCACGAGGTGTCGGCCTACACGATCGTGTGGGAGATCCGGCTGCCCCGGGTGCTGCTGGCCGCCGTGGTTGGCGCCGGGCTCGCGGCGGTCGGCGTGGCGTTGCAGGCCATGGTGCGCAACGCGCTGGCCGACCCGTTCGTCCTGGGCATCTCCTCGGGCGCCGCGGTCGGCGCCAACGCGGTGCTGCTGTTCGGGGCGTTCGGCGCGCTGGGGGTGTGGGCGCTGTCGGGGGCGGCGTTCGTCTCGGCGCTGGGCGCGATGGGGCTGGTGTACGCGGTGGCGCGCAGCGCGCACGGCATGACGCCGCTGCGGCTCGTGCTGACGGGCACGGCGATGTACTACGGGTTCTCCTCGGTGACGACGCTGATGGTGTTCACCGCCGAGCGGGGCGAGGCGGCGCGCTCGGCGATGATGTGGCTGATGGGCTCGCTCGGCGGCGCGACGTGGGCGGCGGTGCCGCTGGCCGCGGGAGTGGTGGCGGTGGGCCTGGCCGTGCTGGGGCTGTCGGCGCGGCGGCTGAACGCGCTGGCCATGGGGGACGAGACGGCGGCGGCGCTGGGGGTGGACGCGGAGCGGTTCCGCCGCGGGCTGTTCGTGCTGACGGCCGTGATGACGGGCGCGCTGGTCGCGGTGAGCGGCACGATCGGCTTCGTCGGGCTGATGGTGCCGCACGCGACGCGGATGCTGGTGGGCGCCGATCACCGCGGGCTGCTGGTGGTGGCGCCGCTGCTGGGCGCGGTGCTGCTGGTGTGGGTGGACGTGGCGTCGCGGACGCTGCTGGCGCCGGTGGAGCTGCCGGTCGGCGTGCTGACGGCCGTCATCGGCGTGCCGTGCTTCCTGCTGCTGATGCGGCGGCGCGGCCACACCCTCGGGGCGGCCTGATGCGACTGGACGTGGAGGCCCTGCGCGTGGACATCGCGGGGGCGCGGATCGTGCGGGACGTGACGCTGCGGGCGGGCAGCGGGCGGCTGGTCGGGCTCGTCGGGCCGAACGGGAGCGGGAAGTCGACGGTGCTGCGCTGCGTGTACCGGGCGCTGCGGCCGAGCGGCGGCGCGGTGCGGCTGGACGGTGAGGACGTGCTCGCGCTGACGCCCCGGGAGGGCGCGCGGCGGCTGGCGGCGCTGCCGCAGGAGGGGGTGACCGAGTTCGGCTTCACCGTCGCCGAGGTGGTGGCGATGGGACGGCTGCCGCACCAGCGGGCGGCGGCGCGCACCTCGGCGGACGACCGGGCGCACTGTGCGGCGGCGCTGGCGCGGGTGGGGGCGGCGCACCTGGCGGAGCGGGCGTTCCTCACGCTGTCCGGCGGTGAGAAGCAGCGGGTGCTGATCGCGCGGGCGCTGGCGCAGGAGCCGCGGGTGCTGGTGCTGGACGAGCCGACGAACCACCTGGACATCGCGCAGCAGTTGGAGGTGCTGGCGCTGGTGCGGTCGCGGGCGGCCGGGGACGTGCCGGGTGCCCTGACGGTGCTGACGGCGCTGCACGACCTGAACCTGGCGGCGGGCCACTGCGACGAGTTGTACGTGATCGCGCGGGGGGCCGTCGTGGCGTCCGGTCCGCCCGGTGACGTCCTGACGCCCGAGCTGCTGGCCGGGGTGTTCGGTGTGCGGGCCCACCGGGTCACGCATCCGCGCACGGGCTCCCTGCAACTGCTGTTCGACCGGCTGCCGTCCTGACCGCACCGCCGTTCCCCCGGCCCCCGGACCTCCGGACCCCGGCCGGGACCCGCCCTTCTTCCCGCATCATCTCCTGGAGTGCCCCATGACGCCCTTCCCCCTTCCGCGCCGCCCCCGCCGGGTCCGCCGCCCCCGCCGTTCCGCGACGGGCGGCGTGTCGGCCGCCGCCGCGCTGGTCCTGCTGGCCGGTTGCGGGGCGCAGGTCGCCGAGCCGGACGCGAAGGCCGCGCCGTCCGGCGGCCACTACCCCGTCACCGTGACCAACTGCGGGGAGGAGCGGACGTTCGACGCGGCGCCCGAGCGGGTGGTGACCAACGACGTCGGCATCACCGAGATCATGTTCGCCCTCGGGCTGACCGACCACATGGCCGGGTACGTGATGCGCGAGCGCCACGGTGAGACGCAGGACGTGCCGTGGAAGGACGGCTACGGCCAGACGGAGTGGCTGGGCCGGGAGCGGATCACCAAGGAGATCGTCGTCGACGCCGAGGCGGACCTCGTCTTCGCGGGCTGGAACTACGGCTTCAACGAGGCCGACGGGCTCACTCCGGCCACGCTGGAGAAGCTGGGCATCGACTCCTACCTGCTGAGCGAGTCGTGCCGCAACGGGCGGGGCAAGGCGCGCGGGGTGATGTCGCCGCTGGACGCCCTCTACACGGACCTGCGCAACCTGGGGCGGGTCTTCGACGTGGAGGAGCGGGCGGAGGCGCTGGTGGCGGACTTCCGGCAGCGGGTCGAGGACGTCCAGGAGCGGGCGCCGAAGGGCGCGGACCGGCCGCGGGTGTTCCTGTACGACGACGGCCGGGACAAGCCGCTGACCTCGGGGCGGTTCGCCGGGCCGCACGACATCATCACCAAGGCCGGCGGCGACCACGTCATGAAGGACCTGGCGGACTCCTGGGTCACGGTGGGCTGGGAGACGGTCGTGGAGCGGGACCCGGAGGTCATCGTGATCAACGACTACGGCGACGTCTCGGCGGCGGAGAAGAAGCGGTTCCTCATGTCGTTCGGGCCGCTGCGGGGCGTGACCGCGATCCGTGAGGACCGCGTGGTGGTGCTGGACTACGCCGACCTCGTCGAGAGTCCGCGCAACCCGGCGGCCGTCGAGACGCTCGGTGCCTACCTGCGCGACCTGGGGTGAGCCGCCGCGCGCCCGGGGACGGCGGCTGCCGCTGCTCCTACACTGGGAGGGTGGTGAGCAGCGACTGGCAGACGGATCTGCGCAAGCGGGGTTACCGGTTGACCCCGCAGCGGCAGCTCGTGCTGGAGGCCGTGGACGTCCTCGGGCACGCCACGCCGGACGACATCCTCGCCGAGGTGCGCAGGACGGCGCACGGCGTCAACATCTCCACGGTGTACCGGACGCTGGAGCTGCTGGAGGAGCTCGGCCTGGTCAGCCACGCGCACCTGGGCCACGGCGCCCCGACGTACCACCTGGCCGACCGGCACCACCACATGCACCTGGTCTGCCGGGACTGCACGGCGGTGATCGAGGCCGACGTCTCCGAGGCGGCGGAGTTCACCGAGAAGCTGCGCGCCACGTTCGGCTTCGACACGGACATGAAGCACTTCGCCATCTTCGGCCGCTGCGCGGACTGCGGGGCTGAAGGCGGCGGCGGCGCGCCGTAGGCTTGCCGCATGTCCTACGTGAGCCCCCTGCTGTCCTTGCCCGGCGCCGTGGCCTGCGACGAGCCGGACGAAGGCGTGGCCGCCCACTACGGCGACCTCTTCCGCGAGCAGCGCGCTCTCGCGGACGGCGCCGGCTTCACCGACCTCTCGCACCGGGGCGTGGTGACCGTCAGCGGCGCGGACCGGCTGAGCTGGCTGCACCTGCTGCTGACCCAGCACGTCAGTGAGCTGCCGCCGCACCAGGCCACCGAGGCGCTGGTGCTGTCCGCGCACGGCCACATCGAGCACGTGCTGTACCTGGTGGACGACGGCGAGACGGTGTGGGCGCACACCGAGCCGGGCGCGCAGGCCGCGCTGATCGCCTACCTGGAGTCGATGAAGTTCTTCTACCGGGTGGAGGTCGCCGACCGGACGGAGGAGTACGCCGTGGTGCACCTCCCGGCCGGGTCGATCGCCGCCGTGCCGGAGGGCGCCGCGGTGCGCGAGACCCCGCACGGGCGTGACGTGTTCCTGCCCCGCGACCAGCTCAGTTCGTTCGCGCAGGCCAACGGCCCGGCGGCCGGGGTGCTGGCGTACGAGGCGCTGCGCGTGGAGGGGCGCCGGCCCCGCCTCGGCCGGGAGACGGACCACCGCACGATCCCGCACGAGCTGGGCTGGATCGGTTCCGCCGTGCACCTCCAGAAGGGGTGCTACCGGGGCCAGGAGACGGTCGCGCGCGTGCACAACCTGGGCCGTCCGCCGCGCCGCCTGGTCTTCCTGCACCTGGACGGCAGCGAGGTGCACGTTCCCGGGCACGGGGACGCGGTGCGCCTGGCGTCGGACGGGCCCGACGGCCGCCCGGTGGGGTTCGTGACGACGTCGGCCCGCCACCACGAGCTGGGCCCGATCGCGTTGGCGCTGGTGAAGCGCAACGTACCGGCCGACGCGGAGCTGCTCGCCGGGGAGGGCACCGCCGCCGCGCAGGAAGTGGTCGTCGAGCCGTAGGGCGTGCCGGGCCGGGCACCCCGGGGCGCGCGGCCTACAGCGTCTCGCTGAGGGAGTCGGCGAGACGGCGGCGCGCCGCGCGCAGGGCGGGCGGCGCGGCGAGGGCGACGGCGCCGAGCACCGACACCGCGGCGAGCGCGGCCAGCGCGGTCACGGACGGCGGGGCGGCGATGCCCGCGCCGATGCCGCTGGAGCGGCCCTGCGCGTCCACCAGCCAGCGTCCGGCGGGCAGCCCGGCGGCGATGCCGAGGACGGCGGCGGCCAGGGTGGTGTAGCCGGTGGCGGCGACGGTGACGGCGCCGGTCTGGCGCGGGGTGAGCCCGACGGCCTTGAGGGCGAGCAGGTCGCGGCCCCGGTCGCGGATCGTGGCGCCGATGGCGGTGAGCAGTTCGGTCAGCCCGATGAGGGCGAGCACGACGATGACGCCGGTGATGACGCCGCGGGCGGGGCCGAGCCCGGCGGTGGGGTCGGGGGTGGGCCTGATCTCCAGGGCGGGGCCCGCCGCCTCGGCCAGCGCGGAGCGGACGGCGCCCGGGCCGGCGCCGTCGCGCAGGACCAGGTGGTAGGCGTCGGGGCGGAGCGCCGGGTCCCGTTCGCGCAGGGTGTCCAGGGTGGTGGAGACGACGCGGCCGCTGCGTTCGGTCTCCAGGCTGCGGCCGACCAGGTGCAGCACCTGGGGGCGGCCCTCGACCGTCATCCGCACCCAGTCCCCGACGCGGACGTCCAGCAGGTCGAGCAGGCCCTGCCCGGCGACGGCCTCGTCCGGCCCGGTGGGCGGGCGTCCCTCGGCGACGGCGAGTGGGTAGGGGTGCCGGGCGGTGCCCAGGCCGCGCAGGGTGATCGTGCCCGTCTGGCCGGGGACGAGGGCGGCCGTCTCGGCGGCGGGGTGGGCGGCGGCGACGCCCGGGTGGGTGCTCAGGAGCCGCCGGGTGGCGGCGTCGTCCAGGGCGCCGGGGTCGGTGACGCGGGCGGTGAGCGCGGCGGGCAGTCCCACGTCGGCCGGTTCGGAGCTCATCCGCTCCAGGGTGGACCAGGCGCTCAGCGCCACGGTGATCATCAGCAGCGGCACCGCGAGCCGGGCGACGGTGGTGAGGGCGCGCAGCCGGCCCCGTCCGACGGAGAACGCGGCACGCCAGCCGAGGACGAGGGCGGGCGGCACGCGCAGCCGCAGGACGCGGCGGGCCGCGCCGCTCAGGGGTCCGCCCGCGGGCAGGGCGGCGCGCGCGGCGGGCACCGGGGGCACCCGTCCGGCACGCCAGGCGGCCAGTGAGGTGGCGGCGGTGATGAACAGCAGGACGGCGGCCGGGATGCCCGCCAGCAGCACGGTGTGGCCGGGCAGTTCGCCCCACACCGCGGCGGCCTCGCCGATGCGGCCGGGGATGCGGGAGCCCAGCGCGGCGGTGGCCGCCGTGCCCGCGGCGACGCCGAGGAGGGCGTAGGCCAGGTGCTGGGCGAGGAAGGTGCCGACGACCTGGCCCGGGGTGAAGCCGATGGCCTTGAGCACCGCGATGTCGCGGAGCTGGCCGCGGACGCGGGCGCCGATGGCGCCGAAGGCGGCGAGGCCGGTGGCCAGCAGGGCGCCGAGTCCGAACACGCCCAGGAGCAGTCCGAGGAGCCGGTCGCCGCCCTCAGCCTCGGCGCGGGCCTGCTGCCACTTGGTGACCTGGACGACCTGGTCGGCGCCGAGGGCGGTGACGGCGCGCTGGACGGTGAAGTCGGTGTCGGCCGGGTCGGACAGGCGCAGCCCGAGGGTCTGTCCGTGGCGGCCGCCGGGCGCGGTGCGGTCGAGCACGGCGGGCAGCACCCACGCGGTGCCGGGGCGCTCGCCCGCACGGTAGCCGGGCTCGGCGGTCTCGGCGACGCCGACGACGGTGAGGGCGAGCCGTTCGCCGCCGGCACCGGGGACGGTGACGGCGTCGCCGGGCCGCGCCCACAGCGCCTTCGCCAGCGACTGCTCCAGGACGACGCCGGGCCGCCCCGCGTCCCCGCCCCGGCGGGCCGCGTCGGTTCCGGTGTCGTCGGTGGTGAGCCAGCGTCCGGCGCTGGGCAGCGGCCGGGCTACGCGGGGCAGTCCGGGCCCCGTGCCGCGCAGTTCGACGGCCGCCTCCGCGCCGGGTCCGCGGGCGGTGGTGCGGGTGGTGCGGTAGGGGCCCGCGGTGGCGCGGACGCCGTCGAGCCCGGCGAGGTCCCCGGTGCGGGCGTCCTCCCGGGTGTGCAGCCAGACGTGAGCGCCCGTGGACTGGGTGAAGACGCGCTGCCAGGGGTTCGCGGCGTAGCTGAACAGGGCCCCGGCCAGCAGCAGCGCCGCGGTGATCCCGGCGGTGGCCAGCACGATGAACAGCGCCTCGCCGCGGTGGGCCCGCAGGTCGGCCAGGGCCCGGCGCACGATGCTCCGCACGGCGCGCCCCCTAGTCCGTCAGTTCCAGCGTGCCGGACACGCCGCGGGCCGGGGCGCGGCCCGGTCCGGTGCCGAGGGCGGCGTCGTCGGTTATGCGGCCGTCGAAGAAGCTGATCACGCGGTCGGCGGCGGCGGCCATGCGGGCGTCGTGGGTGACGAGCACGATCGTCTGACCGCGCGCGTGGAAGCGGGAGAGCAGCCGCAGCACCTCGCGGGTGCCCTTGCTGTCCAGGCTGCCCGCGGGCTCGTCGGCCAGGAGGAGCGCGGGGTGGTTGACCAGGGCGCGGGCGAGGGCTACGCGCTGCTGCTCGCCGCCGGACAGCTCGCCGGGCAGGGCGCGCTCCTTGCCGGTGAGCTTCAGCTCGGCGAGGAGTTCCTCGCGGGCGGTGCGGGCGGCGCGCGGCGTGGACCCGGCGAGCAGGGCGGGCAGTTCGACGTTGTCGGCGACGGTGAGGTCGGAGACGAGGTTGAAGAACTGGAAGACGACGCCGATGCTGCGGCGGCGCAGGACCGCCCAGCGGGCCTCGCTGTGGCCGTCCACGCGCTGGCCGTCGATCCACAGGCGGCCGGCGTCGGGGCGCTGGAGGCCGCCGACGAGGTGCAGGAGCGTGGACTTCCCGGCGCCCGAGGGGCCGGTCACGGCGACGAACTCGCCGCGCCGCACGGTGAGGTCCACGCCGCGCACGGCGTGGACGGGGGCGCCCTCGGCGCGGTAGGTCCTGGTGAGGCCCTCGCCGCGCACGATCGGCTGCGCCGCGGCGGCTGCCTCCGCCTTCGCCCGCGCCGCGGCGGGCGGCGTCCCGTCCTTCGCGTCCCCGCCCGCGGCGTCCCCGGGGCCGGTCCGGCCGGGGGTGTCGGTACGGCTCATTCGAGTTCCTCCTGACAGCGTTCCAGCCAGTCGAGGTCGGCCTGGAGGTGCAGCATCGCCCCTTCGATGAGCAGTTGCGCGACGCGGTTGTCCCGTTCCTCGGCCGCCGCGAGCTTGGACAGATCCCGCATGGTGTTGAGGTACTGGCGCCGCTGCTTGTTGATGAGGGCGATCTGGTCGGCCAGGCCGGACTGCGGGGCGAGGGCGAGCTTCATGAAGAACTCGTCCCGTACCCGGGGCTCGCCGGTCGGTTCGTCGAACCAGGCGGCCACGGCCTCACGCCCGGCGTCGGTGAGGCGGTAGATGCGTTTGTTGGGGCGGTGGGACTGCTCGACGTCCTCTCCGGCGATCAGCCCGGACTTCTCCAGCCGGCCGAGCGTGACGTAGATCTGGCCGATGTTGGGCTGGGGGTACGCGGCGCCGAGCAGCGTCTCCAGGTGCTGCTTGAGCTCGTAGCCGTGGGCGGGGCCGCGGGCCAGGAGGGCGAGGAGCGGCAGTCGCAACGGCGCTCTCCTTCCCCCGGGCCTGGGCCGGTACGGCCGGACGCCGGACGTCCCGGCCACCGTGAGCCCTAGTATCGCCCATCCCTAACGGGTATATATGGCAGGCCATGGCCGGGCGAGGAGCCGGCGGGTGCGGGGGAGGTCCGATGGGGTGGTCGCGTGTCCCGGGCCGGGTGCTGCTGGCCGTCGCGGTCCTGCTGGCGGCCCACGCCGGGTTCGGCGCCCCGGCCGTAGAGGCGGGCCGGGACGCGGCGGCGCGCGGCCCGGTGACGCTGGCGACGGCCAGTGACCTCACGCGCTACCTGGGCCCGCTGCTGGACGACTGGAACCGGGCGCACCCCGGCGAAGAGGCCACCCTCGTGGAGCTGCCGGACTCGGCGGACGAGACCCGCGCCCAGATGATCGCCGAGCTGCGGGCGGGGGGCGGGCGCTTCGACGTGCTGAACCTCGACGTCACGCTGACCGCGGAGTTCGCCGCGGCGGGGTGGACCGTGCCGCTGGACCGCGGCGACTACCCGCTGGACGCGTTCCTGCCCCCGGTGGTGGAGACGGCGACGTACCGGGGCCGGCTGCACGCCGTCCCCTACGTGACGAACGCCGGGCTGCTCTACTACCGCAAGGACGTCCTGGAGCGGGAGGGCGTGCGCCCGCCGCGCACCTGGGCGGAGCTGGAGCGGCAGGCCCGCTCGATCGCCCCGCGCTACGGGCTGGACGGGTACGCCGGGCAGTTCCTGCCGTACGAGGGGCTGGCGGCGAACGCGACCGAGGCGGTGCGCTCGGCGGGCGGTTCCTTCCTCGGCGACGAGGGGGAGCGGGTGACGGTGGACTCGGCCGCCACCGCGCGGGGGCTGGCGTTCCTGGCGGACGGGTTCCGGGACGGGTGGATACCGCGCGAGGCGCTCACCTACAAGGAGGAGGAGTCCCGGCTGGCGTTCACCGGCGGACGGCTGCTGTTCCTGCGGAACTGGCCGTACGTGCACGCCTCGGCGAACGCGCCCGGTTCGAAGGTCGCCGGGAGGTTCGGCACCGTGCCGCTGCCGGGGCCGGACGGTCCGGGCACCAGCGTGCTGGGCGGCTCGAACCTCGCCATCAGCGCCCACTCCCGCCACCCGAGGACGGCGGCGGACCTGATCGCGTACCTCACCTCCGAGCCGGTGCAGCGCCGGGTGCTGACGGAGGGCTCGCTGCCGCCGGTGCGGGCGGGCCTGTACACCGATCCGGAGCTGGTGGCCGCGTACCCGTACCTGCCGACGCTGCGGGAGAGCGTGCTGGCCGCCGAACCGCGCCCGAAGAGCCCGCGCTACGACCAGGTGAGCCTCGCGGTGCAGGCGGTCGTGCACGACGCGCTCGCGCTGCGGACCACGCCCGGGGAGGCCGTCGAGCGCCTCGCCCGGGAGCTGGCGGAGATCGCCGGCCGGGACTGACGGGCGCTTTCCGTCAGACGCGGGTCACGCGCCGGTTACGCGTTAGGTATTCGCCCAGCCCCAAATCACCGTCAAATCCGGACATCTTGACAATACCGACCAGTAATCCGTTGACACCCCTGCGTCACTGCTACTTAACATGTATGCATAACTGCGGTGCCGCACTCGTGCGGCTCCGCCCGGTCACACGAGATCAAGGTCAACGGGAGATGCTCACAGCCCCAGCAGGACACGTCCCCACAGCGCGACCCGCCACCGAACAGCCCTGGTGGCGCGACGCGGTCATCTACCAGGTGTACGTCCGCAGCTTCCTGGACAGCACCGGTGACGGCATCGGTGACCTGGCCGGTGTGCGTGCGGGGCTGCCGTACCTGCGCAAGCTCGGTGTCGACGGCGTCTGGCTCAGCCCCTTCTACCCCTCGCCGCAGCACGACCACGGCTACGACGTCGCCGAGTACTGCGACGTGGACCCCCTCTACGGCGACCTCGCCGAGTTCGACCGGCTCATCGCGGACGCGCGGCGCCTGGGCATCAGGGTGCTGCTCGACATCGTCCCCAACCACTGCTCCACCGAGCACCCCTGGTTCGCGCAGGCACTGGCCGCGGGGCCCGGCAGCGCCGCCCGCGCCCGGTTCCACTTCGCGGACGGGCGCGGCCCCGACGGCGCGGAGCCGCCCAACAACTGGCGCGCCATGTTCGGCGGCCCGGCCTGGACGCGCGTCGCGGACGGCCAGTGGTACCTGCACCTGTTCACCCCCGAGCAGCCGGACTGGAACTGGCGCAACCCGGAGGTCGGCATGGCCTTCGACGCCGTCCTGCGGTTCTGGCTGGACCGCGGCGTGGACGGCTTCCGCGTCGACGTCGCGGCCGGCCTCTACAAGCACCCGCAGCTGCCCGACGCCCCCGACCCGGAGGCCGACGAGCGCACCCGTGACTCGGTGAACCCCTACGCCTGGAACCAGCCCGAGGTGCACCAGGTGTGGCGGGAGTGGCGGGCGGTGTGCGAGGAGTACGCCGCCCGCGATGGCCGGGAACGGCTGCTGGTGGGCGAGGTGTCGGTGCCCAGCGCCCGCGAACACGCCCTGTACGTGCGCCCGGACGAGCTGCACCAGGCGTTCTTCTTCGACCTGCTCAGCGCCCCCTGGGACGCCGCCGCCTTCCGCACCGCCATCGGGGACGCCGTGCGGGACATCGCCGGGACGGGCTCGACGGTGACGTGGGTGCTCAACAACCACGACCAGGTCCGCACCGTCACCCGGTACGCGGGCGGCTCCGAAAGCGGTGCGGAAGCCGACGGCGCCCGCACCGGGGAGGACGGCACCGGCACCGGCGGCACCGGCGGGGGCGGCGGCCTCGGCGCCGCGCGGGCCCGCGCGGCGGCGCTGCTCATGCTGGCGCTGCCCGGAGCCGCCTACGTCTACCAGGGCGAGGAGCTGGGGCTCCCCGAGGTCGTGGACCTGCCCGACGACGTCCTCACCGACCCGATCTTCCACCGCACCGGCAGCCGCAGGCGCATCCGGGACGGCTGCCGGGTGCCCCTGCCGTGGAGCGGCCACGCCTCCCCGTTCGGCTTCACCTCCGGCACGGCCGAGGCCCGGCCGTGGCTGCCGCAGCCCGCCTGGTTCGCCGAGCACGCCACCGACCGGGCGGTCGCCGACACCCGCTCCTTCTGGCACCTGTACCGCGACGGCCTCCAGCTCCGCCGCAGCCTGCCGCAGCTCGGCGAGGGCACGCTGCGCTGGCTGGACGCGCCGCCGGACGTGCTCTCCTTCGAGCGCGGCGACGGCCTGGTGTGCGCGGTCAACTTCGGTACGGCGCCCGCCCCCGCGCCCGTCCCCGGCACTCCGCTGCTGGCCAGCGGGCCGTGCCCGGACGGCGTCCTGCCCGGCTCCACCGCCGCCTGGTGGATGAGCGACAGCTCCGCAGACCTCCCCACCGACGGGACCACCCACCGCACATCCCCGAGAAGGGACACCCCATGACCAGACGCATATCCGCCGGCCCCGCGCGGCGCGCCCGCCGCACCGCCGCCGCCACCGGGGCGGCGCTCGCCCTCGGCCTGACCGCCGCCTGCGGTGGCGGCGACACCACCGGACCGGCCTCCGAGGGCGAGTTCAGCGGCCAGACCATCACCGTCGCCGGTGTGTGGACGGGCACCGAGCAGCAGAACTTCCAGAAGGTGCTGGACGCGTTCACCGCCGAGACGGGCGCGGAGACGGAGTTCCTGTCCACCGGCGACAACGTCTCCACCGTCATCGGCAGCAAGATCCAGGGCGGGGACGCGCCCGAGGTCGTGATGGTCCCGCAGGTGGGCGTGCTCAACCAGTTCGCCGGCAACGGCTGGCTCACCCCGCTCTCGGAGGAGACGGAGCGGGCGGCGTCGCAGAACTTCGCGGGCGTCTGGAAGGACTACGGCACCGTCGACGGCACCTACTACGGCCTGTACTTCAAGGCCGCCCACAAGTCGCTCGTCTGGTACAGCACCGACGCGTTCGCACAGGCGGGCGTCGAGGAGCCCGGCTCCTACGAGGAGATGCTGGAGACGGGCCGGACGATCTCCGACTCCGGGCTGCCCGCCTTCGCCGTCGCCGGACAGGACGGCTGGACGCTGACGGACTGGTTCGAGAACGTCTACCTCTCCCAGGCGGGCCCGGAGAACTACGACAAGCTGGCCGACCACGCGATGCCGTGGACGGACCAGAGCGTCGTGGACGCCCTCACCACCCTCGGCGAGCTGTTCGCCGACGACCAGCTGGTGGCCGGCGGCGCGCTGCGCACCGACTTCCCCGGCTCCGTGCAGAAGGTGTTCGGCCCCGAGCCGGAGGCGGGCATGGTCTACGAGGGCGACTTCGTCGGCGCCCTGGTGCAGAACGACTTCAACAAGAAGCTCGGCGAGGACGCCGACTTCTTCCCGTTCCCGGCGGTCGGCGGCGGTCAGGCGCCGGTCGTCAGCGGCGGCGACGCGGCCGTCGTCCTGAAGGACGGGAAGAACCAGGAGGCGGCGATGGCGCTGCTGGAGTTCCTGGCCACGCCCGAGGCCGCCGAGGTGTGGGCCGAGGCGGGCGGCTACCTCTCTCCCAACACGTCGGTGGACCTTGGGTCCTACGCCGACGACCTGACCAGGCAGACGGCGAAGTCGCTGGTCGAGGCCGGTGACTCGGTGCGGTTCGACATGTCCGACCAGGCCCCGGCGGCGTTCGGCGGCACGGTCGGCAAGGGCGAGTGGAAGCTCCTCCAGGACTTCCTGCGCGACCCGTCCGACCCGAAGGCCACCGCCGCCGCGCTCGAAGAGGCGGCCGCCAAGGCGTTCACGAGCTGAGAGGCACCCCGGCCGTGTCCGCCCCTTCCGCACCCGCCCCCGGCGCCGCCGTCCAGCGGCGGCGCCGGGCCCAGCGGCGCAAGCGCGCGATCGCCCTGGTCTTCGTGCTGCCCGCCCTGCTGCTCCTCGGCGCGCTCGTCGTCTACCCCGTCCTGTTCTCCGTCGGCCGCAGCCTGTTCGACGCCTCCGGCACCGAGTTCGTCGGCGTGGAGAACTACACCGAGATGTTCCGCGACCCGGCGACGCTCAAGGCCATCCGGAACAGCACGATCTGGGTCGTCGCCGCACCCACCGTGCTCACCGGGCTCGGGCTCGTCCTCGCCGTCCTCACCGAGAAGATCCGCTGGGCGACCGCCTTCAAGCTGGTGCTGTTCCTGCCGATGGCCGTCTCCTTCCTGGCGGCCGGCATCGTCTTCCGGCTCGCCTACGAACACGACCCCGACCGGGGCGTGCTCAACGCGGCGATCACCGGCGTCCACGGCGTCTTCGAGGACGCCTCCCCCTACCCGACCGCGCGGGCCCGCGAAGGGCTGGGCCTGGAGCCCGCACCCGGCGGCGGATACGTGACGGCGCGGCCCGCGGGCCCCGGCGACGCCCTCACGCTGGGCTTCGTCGGCGTCGCCCCGAAGGACCTGCCCGACGGCGCGGCCCCCGCCGCCGCCCCGGCCGCCGGGGACACGCTGTCCGGCGTGGTCTACCTGGACTTCCGGCCCGGCGGGGGCGGCGAACAGGGCCGCCTCGACGACGGCGAGAGCGGGCTGCCCCGGATGGCCGTGGAGGCCGTCGACGCGTCCGGGCAGGTCGCCGGGGCCACCACCACCGCGTCCGACGGCACCTTCGCCTTCCCGGAGCTGGCCGACGGCTCCTACACCGTGCGGCTGCCCGAGCGGAACTTCGCCGAGCCGTACCAGGGCGTCTCCTGGCTCGGTCCCGCCCTCGTGACCCCCGCCATCATCGGCGCCTACCTGTGGATCTGGACGGGCTTCGCCATGGTCCTCATCGGCGCCGGGCTCGCCGCGCTCCCCCGGGACGCGCTGGAGGCGGCCCGGATGGACGGCGCGAACGAGTGGCAGATCTTCCGGAGCATCACCGTGCCGCTGCTCTCGCCGGTGCTCACCGTGGTGTTCGTGACGCTGGTGATCAACGTGATGAAGGTCTTCGACCTCGTCTACATCATCGCGCCGGGCCCGGTGCAGGAGGAGGCCAACGTGCTGGCGACACAGATGTGGCTGGTCTCCTTCGGCGGCGGCAACAACCAGGGTCTCGGCAGCGCGCTGGCCGTGCTGCTGCTGCTCCTGGTGGTGCCCGCCATGGTCTTCAACGTCCGACGCTTCCGCAGGAGCCAGTCATGAGCGCCCCCGGAACCCTCGCCGGCGGCCAGGCCGGGCCGCCCGCCACCGCACTGGCCACCGCGAAGGCGGGCCGGCCGCCCGGGCGGCGCGGACCGCTGCGGTGGCTCAGCGACGGGCTCGGCCGCGGCGTCGTCCAGGCGCTGCTGATCGTCGTCGCGCTGGTGTGGATCACGCCGCTGGCCGGGCTGCTGCTGTCCTCGCTGCGCACCGAGGAGGCCAACGCCTCCACCGGCTGGTGGACGGCGCTGACCGAGCCCGCGCAGCTCTCCTTCGAGAACTACAGCGCGCTGCTCGCGGACACGGGCATCACGCAGGCGTTCTGGAACACCGTGCTCATCTCGGTGCCGACGACGTTCCTCGTCGTCACCGTGGCGGCGCTCGCCGGGTACGCCTTCGCCTGGCTGGAGTTCCCCGGCCGCGACGCGGTCTTCCTGACGGTCGTCGCCCTCCTCGTGGTGCCCGTGCAGATCGGGCTGCTGCCGGTGGCCAAGCTGTTCGGCACGCTCGGGCTGTTCGGCACGATCCCCGGCGTGGTGCTGTTCCACGTCGCCTACGGGCTGCCGTTCGCCGTCTTCCTGCTGCGCAACTACTTCGCGGAGATCCCCAAGGAGATGCTGGAGGCGGCGCGCATCGACGGGGGCGGCGAGTGGCGGATCTTCGCCCGGCTCGTCCTGCCACTGGGCCGCCCGGCCCTCGCGAGCCTGGCCATCTTCCAGTTCCTGTGGGTGTGGAACGACATGCTGGTGGCGCTGCTGTTCGCCAACACCTCCGCGCAGCCGCTCACCGTCGCACTCCAGTCGGAGATGCGGCAGTTCGGCACGAACATCGGCGTGCTGGCGCCCGGCGCGTTCCTGTCCCTGGTGGTGCCGGTGGTCGTCTTCTTCGCCTTCCAGCGGCACTTCGTGCAGGGGGTGATGGCCGGTTCGGTGAAGTGACGCCGCTGACGCCCCGCCCGCGCGGGGTGCCGCGTCCCGGCGGCGGGGCGCGGCACCGCGCCGCCGGGACGCGTCACACCTCCACCAGGACGGTGAAGGGCCCGTCGTTCAGGAGCGACACCTTCATGTCGGCCCCGAACCGCCCCTCCGCCACCGTGGCGCCGAGCTCCCGCAGCCGGGCGCAGACCTCGTCGACCAGCGGCTCGGCGACGGAGCCGGGGGCCGCCGCCAGCCACGACGGGCGGCGGCCCTTGCGGGTGTCCCCGTACAGCGTGAACTGGCTGATGACGAGCAGCGGCGCGTCCACATCCGAGCAGGACTTCTCCCCGGTGAGGACGCGCAGCCCCCACAGCTTGCGGGCGAGCTGCGCCGCCTGTTCGGCGGTGTCGTCGTGGCGGACGCCGACGAGCACGCACAGCCCCTCCCCCGTGATCTCCCCGACGGTCTCCCCGTCCACCACCACACTGGCGCCGTTCACCCTCTGAACTACTGCTCGCATGCCTCCATGATGCGCCGGATGGGTGCCATGTCCCTGCACGCCCCCGCCCGAAGTGGCACGATGCGGGCACGCACCGGCCAGGGGGCGAAGGGGCCGGGAACCGGGGACGAGGGGACGACCATGAGCACATCCGGAGCGGGCGCCGGACGGGCCTCCAGCACCGCACCGACCGCAGCAGCCGCACCACCAGCAGCAGCGAACGCGCCGGAGGCCGGGGGAACACCGGGGCGCGGGGACGCCGCGCCGGCCACCGAACCGGCCGTCGTCCCCGAGGGGCTGTCCGGCCTCGGGCTGCCGGAGCTGCGCGCCCTGCGCCGCACCGCGCTGCGCGACGAGGCCGACCTCAGCTACGTGCGGCGCCTCCTCCAGGGACGCATCGACATCCTGCGGGCGGAGCTGGCCGGGCGGGACGGGACGGCGCCGCCCCACGGCGCGGGCCGGCCGGCGCCGGGCGCCCCGTTGCTGGACCGGCTGCCGCAGATCCTCGCGGACGGCCCCACGCCGCAGCGCTCGTCCCGGCACGTGACGCTGGGCACCCCGCACAGCGCCGAGTACCGCGACCTGGCCGAAACGACGCTCGGCGAGGTGGAGCTGTCGGACGTCGGCGCCCGTACGGACGGCGAGCTGCGGGAGGCGATAGCGCGGCTCGGCGCGTACGAGCGCGAGGTGTCACGGCGCCGCCACACGTTCCAGCGGACGGCGGACAATTGCAGCTCGGAGATCACCCGCCGGTACCGTGTGGGCGAAGCACACATCGACGAGCTGCTCGCCTGAGGAGAACCCTGCGGGCCCGGGGCGGCCGTCCGACCAGCACGGAGGGGCACCCCATGCCGTCCGACCCGATCCCGACCGCGTCCGCACCCGCGACCGCGCCGGAACCGCCCGCCACCGGCCGCACGGGCGGGCCGTCCGCGCCGCCGGTGCTGGCCGAGGTGGTGCGCTCCGGGTTCACCGAGGGGCGCCACCGCGGTTCCCTGGTGGTGCTGGCCGCGGACGGCGTCGTCGACTGGGCGCTGGGCGACGTCTCCGCCCCCGTCTTCCCCCGCTCGGCGAACAAGCCGTTCCAGGCCGTCGCCTGCCTGCGGGCGGGCGTCCCGCTCGCGGACGAGCGGCTGGCCATGGCCGCCGCCAGCCACTCCGGGGAGCCGTTTCACGTGGAACTGGCCGGGCGGATGCTCGCCGAGCGCGGCTTCACCGAGGACGACCTCCAGTGCCCCGCCGACCTGCCGCTGGACCCGGCCGAGGCGGAGACGTACCTGGCGGCGGGCCACGTGCGGGCCCGGCTCACCATGAACTGCTCGGGCAAGCACGCCGCGATGCTGGCCGCCTGCCGCGCGGCGGGCTGGCCGACCGGCGACTACCTCGACCCCGGGCACCCGTTGCAGCGCCTGGTGGCCGAGTCCCTCGCGGCCGCGGCGGACGAGCCGCCCGCCGCGACCGGCACCGACGGGTGCGGGGCACCGCTGCTGGCCGTCTCGCTCACCGGCCTGGCCCGCGCCTTCCGCTCGCTCGTCCTCGCCGACCCCGGCTCCCCCGAGCGCCGGGTGGCGGACGCGATGCGCGCCCACCCCGCCCACGTCGCCGGGACGCGCCGCCACGACACCTGGCTCATGCGCGAGGTGCCGGGCACGCTGTCGAAGATGGGCGCCGAGGCGGTGCAGGCCGTGGCGCTGCCGGACGGCCGGGCCCTCGCGTTCAAGCTGGAGGACGGCTCACCGCGGGCGCTCGGGCCGGTGCTGGCCCGCGTCCTCGAACGCATGGGCCTGGAGGCGCCGGTGCTGGCCCGCATCGCCGAGCAGCCGCTGCTGGGCGGCGGTGTTCCGGTGGGCGCGGTCCGTCCGGCCTTCTGACCCCGCGGCGGTCCGGCGGGGGGCGCGGCACCACGCGCGGGAGGGCGTACCGGCCGTCGTGCCGGGAACTGCTTAGGGTGAGCCACCAGAGCAACTGGACCAGCCCGTCCGCACGAGGAGGCGCCATGACCGAAGAGCCCGCCCACGACCCCGAGGTGCTCCAGCTCGCCGGGAAGATCTTCGAGCTGGCCCGGCACGGCGACACCGACACCATCGCGACCTACGTCGACATGGGCGTGCCGCCGAACCTCACCAACGACAAGGGTGACACCCTGGTCATGCTGGCCGCCTACCACGGCCACGCCGACGCCGTCCGGGTGCTGCTGGAGCGCGGCGCCAAGCCGGACCAGACCAACGACCGCGGCCAGACGCCGCTGGCGGGCGCGGTCTTCAAGGGCGAGGACGACGTCGTCCGTGCTCTCCTGGACGGGGGTGCCGACCCGGCCGCCGGCACCCCGAGCGCGATCGAGACCGCGCGCATGTTCGGCAAGGAGGACCTGCTGAAGCTGTTCGGCGCCGCCTGAGCGGACGGCGCCGGACAGCCGCGCGTCACTCCGGTCCGCGCGTCACAGCGGTCCGGCCACGGTGCCGGGGCGCTCGCTCAGGGCGGCCGGGACGGCGTTCCGGCCGACGTCCCCGGCGTCGTCCGCCGTCCCGGTGTCCGCGGTACGGCCGTCCGCCGTCCCGGTGTCCGCCGCGCCGCCGCCGGTGGTTCCGGCCGGGGCGGACTCCCCGTGGCCGCCGTCGCCGGGCCGGACGCCGCGCAGCGCCGCCGTGGCGAGCACCGCGATGAGCACGATCAGCACCGTGCTGGCCAGCGCCGCCACCCGCATGCCGTCGACGAAGGCGTGGCCCGCGGCGTCCATGACCGCGTTCCCCAGCCCGCCGGGCAGCCCGGAGGCCGCCGCCGCGGCGCCGCCTATGGTGTCGCCGGCGGCCCCGGCGACGGCGTCCGGGGTCTGCTCCGGCAGCAGCCCGCCAATCCGGGCACGGTAGACGGCCGTACCGATGCTGCCGAGCACCGCGATGCCGAGGGCCATGCCCATCTCGGTGGCCGTCTCGGAGATCGCCGAGGCGGCCCCGGCGCGCTCCGGGGGCGCCCCCGCGATGATCATGTCCGTGCCGAGAGCCATCGTCGGCCCGAAGCCGAGGTGGATGACGACGAGCGCCGTGACCGCCAGGCCCGTGCCCGAATCCGGGGTGATCCGCGTGAACATCGCCACCCCGGCGGCGGAGACCAGCAGGCCCACGCCCATCAGGTAGGCGGCCGGGACGCGGCGTACCAGGGCGGGGGCGAGCAGGATGGCGGCCATCCCGGCCACCACGCCGGGCAGCGAGTAGAGCCCGGCCTTGAGCGGCGAGAGGCCCAGCACCATCTGGAGGTACTGGCTGACGAAGAACATCACGCCGCCGCTGGCGAAGACGGCCAGCGCGACCGTGCCCAGCGAGGCGGTGAAGCTGCGGCGGCGGAACAGCCGCAGGTCAAGGAACGGGTCGGCCAGGACACGCTGCCTGCGGACGAACAGCACCCCGACGCCCAGTCCGGCCGCGACGGCGACGACGGGCAGCAGGCCCAGGCCGTGCTCGGCCGCGTCCTTGATCCCGTAGACGACGGCGAGGACGGTGGCCAGGGACATCACCGCGCTGGTGAGGTCGATGCGGCCCGAGTGGGGGTCGCGGAACTCCGGCAGCAGGAACGGGCCGGTCACCAGCAGCAGCGCCATGACGGGGACGCCCAGGAGGAACACCGAGCCCCACCAGAAGTGCTCCAGCAGGGCGCCGCCGACCAGCGGCCCGGCGCCCGCGCCGAGCATGAAGCTGGACATCCACACGCTGATGGCCACGGTGCGCTGGCGCGGGTCGTGGAACATGTTCCGCAGCAGCGACATGGTCGAGGGCATGAGGGTCGCCCCGGCCAGGCCGAGCACGGCACGGGTGGCGATCAGCATGCCCGGACTGTCGGACAGCGCCGCCAGCACCGAGGCCGCACCGAAGGCGGCGGCTCCCGTCAGCAGGAGCCGCCGCCGCCCGATGCGGTCGCCGAGCGAACCCATGGTGATGAGTGACCCGGCGATGAGGAACCCGTAGATGTCGACGATCCACAGCAGCTGGGTGCTGGTGGGCGCCAGGTCGGCACTGAGCTTGGGGACCGCCAGGTGCAGCACGGTCATGTCGAGGGCGATCAGCAAGGTCGGCAGGGACAGCACGCCCAGCCCGATCCATTCGCGCCGTCCGGCGCGCACCCCCGTACCGGGGGCCGGGGTGGCCGTCTCTTGAGTGGTCATGCGGCAAACCTAGAAGCTGAACCAAGCTTGAGGTCAACTGCTTTTCCACGTACGGACGGTGACCACACCCGGGCACCTCTCCCGGGCCTCACCCGCCTGCCTCCCGGGCCTTTCCCGGGTCTCCCCCGGGCCTCCTACGCGGCCGGACGGCCGTTGAGGAGCGGCACGATGCCGGGCAGGTCGGTGTCCGGACCGCCCTCGGCCAGGAGACGTTCGGTGAGCGCCTTGAGCGGCAGGATGAGGTCGGAGCCGACGCCCTGCTCCTCACCCGCCCGCACGATGTTCGCCATACCCGCGAGCTGCATGGTGAGGTTCGACTCGCCGTCGCCGCCCCTTCCGTTGTCGAGCTGCCGCGCGTAGTCCGGCAGCGCCTCGCCCATCGCGGCCAGCCACGGTCCCAGCAGCTCCATGAAGGCCCCGGCCGGTACGCCCGCCGAGCCGACCAGCGCCGTAGCGTGCAGGAAGCCGCCGAAGAGCCCGTACATGGCACTCAGCAGCGCGAGGTCCTGGAGCGCCGCCATGCCCGGGTCGGCCCCGGTGTGGACGGCCGCGCCCAGCCGCTCCAGCACCGCGCGGTGCTGTTCGAACAGCTCCGCGGGACCGCTGTAGAGGATGACGGCGTGCTCGCCGCCGATCATCGGGGGGACGGCCATGATGCCGCCGTCCAGGTACCCGGCGCCGCGTCCGGTGGCCCATTCCGCGGTCTCCCGGGCCTGGCCGGGCGTGGAGTTGGTGAGGTTGACGACGGTCCGGCCCGCGAGGTCGGCGGTGCCGAGGACCTCCCGCACGGCGTCGTCGTCCAGCAGGCAGACGATGACGAGCCGGCTCGCGGCGACCGCCCCGGCCGCGGTGGAAGCGGCGGTCGCGCCCCGCTCGGCGAGCAGCCGGGCCTTGGGGCGGGAGCGGTTCCAGACGGTGGTGGGGTGCCCGGCGTCCAGGAGGGCACGCGCGAGGGCCTGGCCCATCGCGCCGAGGCCGAGCACGGTGACGGGAGCGGTCCCGGGAGCAGGGCCGGGGCCGGGAACGGTGTCGGACGTGGTGCCGGGAACGGTGTCCCGGTGGGGGTTCGTGACCATGCCGCGAGCGTCTCCCGCGCCCCGGAGGTGATCAAGTACGTACTTTAAAGTGGGTGGTTACCCCGACCTCAGTGAGAGGGACCGCCATGCGCAAGCGCCCCTACCAGTGCGGGCTGGACGCCGCACTGGACATCGTCGACGGCAAGTGGAAGGTGCTGGTCGTCTGGGCGCTCAGCGAGCGTCCGCACTGCCGCTTCGGCGCGCTGCGCCGCATGGTGGGCGACGTCTCCGAGAAGGTGCTCGCCCAGCAGCTCCGCGAGCTGGAGGCCGACGGCGTCATCCACCGCGAGGTGTACGACGAGGTGCCGCCGCGCGTGGAGTACCGGCTGACGGAGGCGGGCATCGCGCTCGGCGAGGCGCTGGAACCGCTCGGCGCGTGGGCCGAGCGGCACGTGCCCGGCGTCCCCGGGCACCCCCGCAGCGCGGCCTGATCCCGGCGCTCCCGCGTCCCGGGCGCGCACGCCACAATGGGCGCACGCCGGCGCTCCCGCGGGGGGCGCCGGGAGTCGGTGAGCCGAGGGGAGACGGCATGCGGTACGCGGACGGGCCCGGCACGGCCTGCGAGACGCACGTCGGCGCGGAGCCGGAGACGGTGTGGTCGCTGGTGACGGACGTCGGGCTGTCCGCCCGGTTCAGCCCGGAGCTGTACCGCGTGGAGTGGCTGGACGGCGCCACCGGGCCCGTGGTGGGCGCCCGGTTCGCGGGATTCAACCGCAACGAGCACATCGGTGCCTGGCAGACCGTCTCCGAGGTGGTGGAGGTCGTCTCCGAAGAGGCGTACGCGTGGGCCGTGATCGACCCCGAGGGCCGGTTCGGTCCGGCGGAGCCCGGCCTGCCGATGTCCACCTGGCGGTTCGACCTCACCCCCGGCTCCGGCGGCACCCGGCTGCGGCACTCGGTACGGGTCGGCCCCGGGCCCTCCGGGCTCAGCCGGGTGATCGAGCGGATGCCGGAGCGGGAGGAGGAGATCGTCGCCCTGCGCATGGAGGCCCTGCGCACCGGCATCGACGCCACCCTGGCGGGTGTCCGGCGGCTCGCGGAGGAGGGCTGAGGCATCACCGGCCCCCCCGCGGGGGGGCCGGTGATGCCTCAGCCCGTGGTCCAGCCGGTGAACTCCACCGTGGCGCGGGCGCCGCTGCCGCCGTGCGCCGCCGTCATGAACAGGCCCGCGTCGAGCGGCCCTCGGGCGCCGGGGACGCGGACCGTGGCGACCGTCCGCCACGTCGCGCCGCCGTCGGTGGACAGCGCGCCGGTGAACGCCGTCCCCGAGCGGGCCAGCCGCAGCCGGACGGGGGCGCTGACGCCGGTCACCCGGCGGTAGGCGTCCAGGGCGCCGTCGCCGTCCGCGTCGTAGGACAGCACGACGCCGTGGTCCGGGGTGACGGCGAGGTTGACGAAGCCGGGCGCGCCGGGCCGCGCCAGGTCCGCGCGGGCGACGAGACCGGCCCGCGCCCAGGGGCCGGTGCGCGGCTGCCCGGAGACCGTGCAGGTGACGACCGCGCCGTCGCGCAGGACGCCGGGCCGGTAGACGGTGCCGAACTCCTCGCGGGCCCGCCACAGGTCCGTCCCGCCGCCGTCGATGGCGAAGCGGTCGCCGAGCTGGCCGAAGACGGCGCCGTTGGTGCTGTGCGTGCGCAGCGCCGCGTCCAGCGGTCCGGCGGCGAACAGCGTGCCGCGCCGCACCGTGCGCACCCGCGGTTCGCCCTCCGGGCCGAACACGGCGGCCAGTTCGTAGGGACGGGGCTCCAGCGGCGCGCGCGGCGGGCCCCCCGGTTCCGTCACCCGCCAGACGGCCGTACCGCGCCCGCCGGGGGCCACCGGGGGCAGGGTGACCGGCCCGGTCGGCTCGGCTCCGGCCAGGCCGGTGAGCGTCAGGTCCACGGCACTGGTGGCGCGCAGCCCGTTCTCGTTGCGGAAGGCGGCTTCCAGCCGCACAAAGCCGCCGGGCCGCAGCGTCGGCGGTTCGGCGGTGACGGTGACGCCGCCCTGGTACGGGGCCCGGGCCAGCACGTCGCGGGCGCGGGCGGCCGTCCGGTACGGGTCGCCCACCGCGCGCTGCGGGTACTCGGACGTCTGCCGGGTCCACGGCTCCGTGCGGGCGTACCAGTCGAACCGCTGCGGGGCGCGCCCGGCGGCGAGCGCGTCCCGCAGCTCGTCGAGGTACAGCTTCCAGCGCGGCAGGTAGACGTCCGCGATCAGGCCGTGCCAGTCGCGGTTGGCGTATCCGGCCAGCCGGCCGCCGTCCGCCGTGGGCCGGTCCGCCCAGGTGGTGATCAGCACGCGGGCGGTGCGCTCCAGGTGCGCCCGCTGCGCCGCGTCCCGCCCCGACCGCCGGGCGTCCGCGAGCCACGGGCCGAGCAGGAACAGCCGGTGGCCGCCCGCGACGTCGTCGGCCAGCCGCATCAGCTCCAGCCACAGCGTGGCCAGCTTGCCGAAGGCCGCGGCGTCCTCCGCCTCGTACGCCCGCTGGAGCTGGCCGATGAGCAGCCAGGAGCGGTTGGCGACGGCCTGCCGGGCGGCGTCGGTGACGTCGTAGCGGTAGGCGTCGGAGGTCCGCAGCGGCGCGGCCACCTCCAGCAGGGCGGCGAAGGCGGTGTCGAACGCGGCCGGGTCGTAGGCGGGGCTGTGGGTGGCGTAGTGCGTGCCCGAACGGGCGTCGAGGCTGGGGCGGGCGGCGAAGACGCTGTCGTGCGGCCGGCCGTCGGCCGTGTCGATCCGGTACGCCGTCTCGCGCAGCGCCGCGAACGCGCGCTCGGCCGCCGGGTCCGGCGCGCCGTAGCGGAAGGCGGCGTACTCGGCGAACCACGCCGTGCGGTCCACGGTCTCCTCCCGCCAGGCCAGTTCGCTGAACAGCTCGAAGGCGGCCGGGTCCCGTTCGGCGGCCTCGGGCATGAAGGCGGTACCGGCCAGGGTGCTGCCCGGCCGGTCGCGCCAGGCGGGGAACCGCTGCGTCCACCGGTGCGTCCGGGCGCCGAGCGTCGTGCGGCCGCCGAAGTTGGGGATGGTGCCGAAGGCGTACGGGACTCCCGCGAAGTCGGCCTCCCGGTCCGTGACCCGCTCCAGGTCGGAGAGCCCGTCCACGACGAGCACGCGGTCCTTGTGCGCGAGCCCGCCGAGCAGTTCGCGGCCCGGGTTGGCCTGCCAGCCGAGGATCACCCACGTCGCGCCGGGGCGGGCGGTCTGGAGGGCGTTCTCGACCGCGCGGGCGGCCTCGGGCACCGGCACGTCGCCGGGGTCGCCGCCCTCGTGCAGCAGGTCCATCTTGACGTGCGCGGTCCGGCCGAACAGGGCGTCCTGGTGGGCGTAGAACCGGGCGGCGACCTCGCGGAACGCGGTGGTGCGCGGGTCCAGCCAGTCGGGCCGCTCCAGACCGGCCCAGGTGCCCTGCGGGACGGTCCGCGCGCCCGGGTTGCGCCCGGCGAAGCCGCGCGGCACGGTGCCGAAGTACCCGGGCAGCACCGGCGACATGCCCAGCTCGCGCAGCCGCCGCGTGATGCGCTGCCCCAGCTCGGTGCGGCGCGCCAGCAGCTCGGCACTGACCGGGCCGCCGTAGGAGGACATGTTCTGGAGCAGCCACCACGGCTGGTGCGTGGGTGCGGGAATCCAGCCGCGGGCCTCGGCGTCCGTGTAGCCGAAGTCCGTCAGCAGCCGGTGGTAGACGGCTTCCGTCCCCGGCGTCACCAGCACCTCGTTGACGCCGTGCAGCGCCGCCACGTCGATCAGCCGCTCCCACCGCGCCCAGTCGGCGTAGGGGGCGGTGTAGCCGTCGTGGGTGTCGTTCAGCGCGAAGCGGTGCGGGACGGTGGCGCGCCGCTCGTACGCCGCTCCCGGCGCGGGCAGCTCTGCCGGCAGGTCGAGCTGCGTGCCCGCCCAGCTCACGTGGGCGCGGCAGGTGTACTTGAGGTACCAGTGCAGTCCGGTGAGCAGCGCGGCCGGGCTCGTCCCGCCCAGGGCCACCTGACCGGCCCGCCCGTCCACGGTGAACCGCTCCGCGCCGGTGAGCGCCGTCAGCGTGAACTGGCCGGTGTGGCCGGGCAGCAGCCGGGCGATCGCGTCCCGCGCCGGGCCGGTGTCGAACCGGCCCGCGCCGCCGCCCCCGCCGCCCCCGCCGCCGCCCCGGGGGCCGCCGGTGCCCCCGGCCGGGCCGGGGGCCCCGGCGGTCAGGGCCGCTCCGGCGCCCAGCGCCCCGGCCGAACCCAGTACCGCACGCCTGCTCAGTCCGCTCACCTAGACCCCAACCCTGCGCTCTGGCCCCGACGGCAATCCGCACCGTGATCCGCACGGCACGTTAACGCCGACCGGCCCGGATGCGGGGACGCCCCGCCCGGGCGCCGCCGGAGGGCCACCGTCCAGAGCACGCCCCGGCCCCCGGGGGCGGTACGCGCACCCGCGGTGGGCTGTCCGGAGGACGGCGCACCGCGGGCGCGGGGCGGGGCGCGAAGGGGCGCGGATCAGACCGCCGCAGGTTCCCTGGTGACGGGCTCCTCGGGGACCGGGGGCTGTGCGGCGGGGCGGGGGGCGCGGGGGATGAACAGGGCGCAGACGGCGCCGAGGAGCACCACGCCGACTCCGACCCAGACGGCGGGGTGCATGCCCTCGACGAAGGACTGGGGCGTGCGGTCGCTGCCGCTGTGGGCGAAGACGGTGCTGAGGATGGCGATGCCCAGGGCACCGCCGATCTCGCGCACCGTGATGTTGGCGCCGGACGCCTTGCCGTGGTGTTCCTTGGCGACGGAGCCGAGGACGACGGCCGCGGTCGGGGCGAAGGCGAACCCCATGCCGGTGCCGGCGAGGATCATGGCCACGACGAGCCTGGAGTACGGGGTGTCGTCCGTGGCCACGAGGTTGATCCAGGCGAGGCCGGCCGCCTGGAGGAAGAGGCCGAGGGCCATCAGCCGTCCGCCGCCGACCCGGTCGGTCAGCAGGCCCGCGATGGGCGCGATGACCATGGGCATCAGCGTCCAGGCCAGGGTCAGCGCACCGGCGTGCAGGGGGGTGCGCTCCGGGGCGATCTGGAGGTACTGCGCGAGCAGGAAGATCGAGCCGAAGACGCCGAAGTACATCGACGCGGAGACGGCGTTGCTCAGGACGAAGGCCCGGACCCGGTAGAAGCCCAGCGGCAGCACGGGGCTCGGCGCGCGCCGCTCCCACAGGACGAAGAGGGCGAGCAGGACGATCCCGGCGGCGAGGACGGCGAGCACGGGGCCGGACGTCCAGCCGTCCTCCGGGCCCTGGACGATGGCCCAGACGACACCGACGAGGCCGCCGGTGGCGAGCAGCATGCCGGGGATGTCGAGGCCGGTGGCGGGCACCGAGCTTTCCTTCAGCACGCGCAGCGCCAGCGGCACGGCCACCACGCCGACGGGGATGTTGACCCAGAAGATCCACTGCCAGGCCAGCCCCTCGACCACGGCACCGCCCACGACCGGGCCGCACGCCACGGCCAGGCCGCTGATGCCGGACCAGATGCCGAGGGCCAGGCTGCGCTTGCGCTCGGGCACCGCGGCGGCCAGCAGGGTGAGCGACAGCGGCATGACGGCGGCGGCGCCGAGGCCCTGGAGCGCCCGGCCGATGATGAGCTGCTCGCTGGTGCCGGCGAGGCCGCAGCCGATGGAGGCGGCCGTGAAGACGACGATGCCGAGGATGAAGCTCCGGCGCCGGCCGAAGCGGTCACCGAGGGCGGCGGCGGTCAGCAGGAGGCAGGCGAAGGACAGGACGTAGGCGTTGACGAACCACTGGAGGTCGGACGTGGACGCGTCGAGTTCGACGGCGAGGGTGCGCAGGGCGGTGGAGACGACCAGGTTGTCGAGCGCCACCATGAACATCGGCACGCTGCACGCGACGATGGTCAGCCACAGGGGGACGGCGCGCCCCCCGGATCGGGGGGGCGCGTCGCCCGCGGACGAGTGCGTGGTCATGCGGATTCCTCGAATCGGACGGTGGAGGGGCGGGGAGGACGGTGAAGACGGAGACCCGGCCCGGGTACGGGGGAAGTCCCCGGACCGGGAGTCTGGAAGGGGGCGGGCACGGCCGGCGCGGCGCCGGGGCCCGGCCCCGGTGGTGCGGCGGCTCGGGCAGGCCCGGCGCGGAGCGGGCGCGAGGGGGCCGCGCGGGGACGGAGCGTCAGTTCTGCGGCCTGGCGGCGTCGTCGGCCACGCGCTTGGCGTGCAGGCGGCGCTTGGCGTCGTCCCAGCCGAGGGGGAGGTCCTCGACGGGGACCTGCCAGAAGTCGAAGGTCGACGTCCGGCAGGTGTCCCGCAGGCCGGTCATGATGCTCCGGTGCGGTTCGGTGCGGGCGTAGGTGTAGAGCGCGTCCCGGCTCTCCCACGCGGAGAGGGTCCAGAACGTGCGCGCGAGGGGCTGGGCGATGAGTGAGGCGCCCAGGGCCCCCGGCGCCGACCTGACCTGCTTCCACGCGCCGAGGGACTTGAGGAAGAAGCGCGGCACGTCCTTCATGGCCCCCACCTCGAAGCGGGAGGCCATGACGAACGCCGTCGTCTGCGGTGTGGCCGGATGAGGAGTCGTCCAGGGAAGTGTCGGCACGGGTGGTCCCACCTCACGACGGGGATAGCAGAGAGTTTCGCTATCCATAGTAGAGTGTGGAGCTATCTGATATCCAGTCGAGAGCGAGAATCGTGCGAATCTCTGAACTGAGCCGCAGGAGCGGGGCGCCGGTCGCGACGATCAAGTACTACCTGCGCGAGCGTCTGCTGCCTCCCGGCGAGACGACAGCCGCCAACCAGGCCGAGTACGGGGAGCACCATCTGCGCCGCCTGCGGCTGATCCGCGCCCTGGTGGGCGTGCGCGGGCTGTCGGTGAGCGCCGCGAAGGAGGTCCTCAGCGGGGTCTCCGAGCACGCCACCGACATGCACCAGATGCTCGGCCTGGTCCTGGGCGCCGTACCGGCCGGCAAGGGCGAGGCCGAGCCCGCCCCCGAGGCGAGGGCCGAGGTCGACGAGCTGCTGGCGGCCGCCGGCTGGAAGGTCACCGAGGACGCGCCCGCCAAACGGGTCATCGCCGAGAACCTGTCGACCCTGCGCTCGCTGGGCGTGGAGGTGGACTGGCACACCCTGCTCCCCTACGCCCGCCTGGCCCACGAGACCGCCGTCCTCGACCTCGACCAGCTCCGGCACACGGACGACCCTCTGGAGCAGGCCGAGCGGGCCCTCGTCCTGACCGTGCTGCTCGAACCCGTCCTGATGGCGCTGCGCCGCCTCGCGCAGGAGGACGAGTCCGCCCGGCGCCACGGCGTGTGACCCCGCGTGCCGTGCGGGCCGCCGGCCACGGCGGCCGGTGGCCCGCACGGCGCGCTTCCGGCCCGTTCAGCCACGGCGGAGCTCCCGCAGCAGCTGCGCCGCGGCCTCGGCACCGGAGGAGAACGCCGCCTCGTGCGAACCGATCTGGTCCCAGTGCAGCCGCTTGGAGTGGAAGTACGAGCCGCAGAGCTTGACGCGCGGCCCCTCGTTGACGTCGTAGATGTCCTTCTGGAGCTCGCGCACGTGGACGTCGATGACCGGGTGGGTGTACGCGAACTCGGCGATCACCGCCGCCGCGTCCACCTCGCCCGGGTAGTCGAGCGTGACGAAGTAGTCCTTCTCCGCGGTGAAACCGTGCAGCTTGTTCATGTAGTACGCCACGTACGTGCGCACCTCGCCGCCGACGGCCACCTTGCCGTAGTTCCACGCCTCCCAGCGCGACCGGTCGGCGGGCATCACCGAGGCGTCGGTGTGCAGGACGACGCGCGAGCCGTTGTAGCGGACGGGGGTGAGGACGGCGCGCTGCCGTGCGGTCGGGTTGTCCAGCAGGGCCAGCGCCTCGTCCGCGTGGGTGGCGAGGACCACGTGGTCGAACCGCTCGCCGCCCGCGGCCGTCGTGACGGTGACGCCGTCCTCCTCCTGGCGGATGCCGGTGACCGGGGCGGAGGTCCGCACGTCCGCCCCGATGGCGGCGACCGCCTTGCGCACGTAGGAGACCGAACCGCCGCCGACGGTCCGCCAGTCGACACGCCGTCCGCCGAGGCCGCCCTCGTCGTGCCCCATGTAGAAGGCGATCACGGTGGAGGCGGGGATCTCCCAGATCAGCTCGGCGGGCACCGACCAGACGGCCGAGCAGAGCAGGATCACGTACGAGTGGCGGAACTCCGCGCTGTACCCGCCGCGGTCGAGGTACTCGCCCAGCGGCACGTCGGTCTTCTTGCGCAGGAAGTCCCTGCGGCCCTCGGTGTGGAAGCGGCGTGCCTCGCGCCAGACGCCGACGAACTCCGCGGGGTAGCGGCTCACCACCTCCGCCTCCTCCAGCGCCAGCTCCTCGGTCCCGTACTCCAGGCCGGAGTCGAGGTCGAAGAAGTTGAAGCCGCCGAGGTGCTTGACGGCCTCCACGTCCAGCTCCCTGAAGAAGCCGAAGAGGTTGGGGTAGGCGGGCTCGTTGAAGACGACGAACGCCGTGTCGATGCCGAGGGTGCGCCCGTTCTCCTCGACCTCCACCGTGTTGGCGTGGCCGCCCAGGCGGTCCTCGCGCTCGAAGAGCGTGATGCGGGCGTGGTCGCGCAGGTGGTAGGCGGCGGAGATGCCGGCCACACCGGCACCGACCACGGCGACGCGGGGGGTGTTCTCAACAGACATGGGAAAGCCGTCCTTCGCTGTGCGGGATGTCGGGATCGTGGGTGGAGAGGTCGGTGCGGTGCAGGTCGGCCGGGGAGCCGCCCTCGGCGGCGACGGCGAGGACGTACCCGGGGGCGGGGCGGAGCAGGTCGAACCACCAGCGGGACCCCTCGTCCGCGGGCCGCTCCCGGTCCTCGACGACGACGCGTCCGCCGGCGGCGGTCCGGAAGGAGAAGCCGTCCAGGGACCGGGTCACCCCGGTGCCCAGGGCCTTGAGGTACGCCTCCTTGAGCACCCACAGCTCGCCGGTCCTGGCCGCCCGGCTGCCGGGGCCCAGGCCCTCCAGCTCGGCGCGTTCGGCCGCGGCGAAGTGCCGGACCAGGTGCCGCGCGGCGTCCGGGGAGAACGGGGTGCGCTCCACGTCCACGCCGCACGCCCGGCCGTCCGGTGCGACCACGCAGACGACCAGGCCCGCGGTGTGCGAGAGGTTGAACCGGACGCCGTCACCGGCGGGTTCGGGCTCCGGCCGGCCGAACGGGCCCGGCCGGAACCGCCACCGGTCCAGCGGGCGGCCGGTGTACGCGCTGAGGGCGTACCTCGACAGCAGGCGGGCCGCGAGATAGCGGCGCCGGGCGCCGCCACCGCGCAGGCGCAGCATCCGCGCCCGCTCGGCGTCGGTCAGCAGCCGCGTGCCGCCGAGTCCGGCCGCGAACGCGTCGGCACAGCACTCGGGAAGCAGCCACAGACGGACCAGGCCGGGGCCGGACACCGCACACGCCTCCTCGGACGTCGGGGAATCGGAAGAACCAGGGAACGGATGACGCGCCGCGGGGGCCGGACCGGGCCGGGCCCGGGCCTCAGTGGCGGGAGGCGGAGAGGTCCGCGACGCGGTCCGCGAGCGGGAACTGCCAGTGCGAGAACAACCGGTTGTCCCGGTACAGGTGGCGCAGCACCCGCATCACCTCGTCGACCACCGCCTGGTCGGTGACCGCCTCGTGCGGCCGCAGGTGCCGGCGCAGCCGTTCGAGCTGGAGCAGCAGCACCGCCCCGCTGGGCAGCGGGTCCT
This sequence comes from Streptomyces solitudinis, assembly GCF_036323765.1. Lineage (NCBI taxonomy): Bacteria > Bacillati > Actinomycetota > Actinomycetes > Kitasatosporales > Streptomycetaceae > Streptomyces > Streptomyces solitudinis. Next base: position 47,811 of record NZ_JAZDCW010000014.1, on the reverse strand, counting down.
CGAACGCCCCGTGCGAGTGGACGTGGGTCAGCACGCACGCGGCTGCCGCGTGCACGACGCAGTACTCCTTGGCCAGGTCCAGCAGTTCGGCCGACTGCCCGAACTCCCGCCCCAGCCGCCGGCGCAGTTCCCCGCACCGCTCCCCCAGGACGGTGACGTGCCCGAGCAGCTCGTCGGCCGCGTCGGCGGCGCGCAGCAGCCGGTCCCGCTCCTGCTCCTCCTCCTTGCCGGCGAGTTCCCGCAGCCGGCGCACGGCGTCGGGGGCGGCGAGCACGGTGTCGTCCCGGCCGCCCCGGCTGGACAGCTCCTGCCGCCACGGCTCGTAGGGCGGCAGCGCGCGCTCCATGCCGTACAGGACGGCGGCGCGCTCGGCGGCCGCGTCGCGGGCGGCCGGGTCGGAGGCGGCGGCCGTGGCGAGCAGCGAGGACAGCTGGTGGCCCAGGTTGCGCAGGTTGACCACGGTGTTGCCGTCGGCGAAGTTCGCCACCAGCAGGTCGCGCAGCAGCTTCTGGAACATGCCGTAGTGCGGGTGGCCGCGCAGGAAGAACCGGGCGCCGAGCACCACGCTCAGCTGGGACATGGTCCGCTCCAGGAGCGTCGGCACGAAGTACTTCGTCACCGAGGAGGACACGCTGGCCTGCTCCGGCGCGGCCTGGAGTCCCCGCACGGCGCCCAGGCTGACCGCGTCGGCCACCAGCAGGTCGGCCAGGACCTCGGTCAGCTGTCTGCGGCTGTAGGGGATGTCGCTGACGGCCTTGCCGAGGATGACACGCTGCTCGGTGAAGTCGAGCGTGAGCCGCAGCCCGGTGTCCACGGCGGACATCGCGATGCTGCTGATCTGCGCGCGGGCCGTCTGGGTGGCCTTCAGCGCGATCTCCAGGCCCTGGCCCTCGGCGCCGACCCGCGCGGAGTCCGGCACGAAGACGCCGTCCACGCGCAGGCCGCTGATGTCCATGGCCCGCAGTCCGTGGAGCCGCTCGCGCGGCAGCTCCTCGACCGAGCCGGCCGGTGCCTGCCGCTTGTCCAGCAGGAAGATCGAGAAGGCGGCCGGTCCGGGGCGCTCACCGGTCCGGGCGAAGACGACCATCGTGTCGGACCGGGTGGCGTTGCCGATGAGCCACTTCTCGCCGGACAGGACGTAACCGCCGTTCACCCGGCGCGCGGACATCGCGTTGGCGAGCAGGTCGCTGCCGTAGGCGCGCTCCGACAGCCCCCAGGACAGGCGCGTGCCGCGCTTGACCGCCGCGACGACGGTCCGCTTCTGCTCGTCGCTCCCGGCGATCCACACCGGCATGAAGGCGAGGTTGGTGATGACGAGGGCGGTGGCGGTGGTCGGGTCCCGGCGGGCGACGAGCCGCACGAGGTTGAACTCGGCCTCCACGTCACCGGCCCGGCCGCCCTGCTCGCCCGGCAGCGCGTACTCGGGTACGCCCCACCCGCGCAGCAGGTTGACGAACGGGTGCGGGTACTCCTCGCGTTCGTCGTGGTCGAGGATCCGGGTGAACGGCATCCGGCCCGCCGGGTCGTGCGGGTCGCCGAGGTGGGCTTCGAGCCGGGCCGCGAGGTCGGTCAGGTCGGCCTTGGGCATGGGGGTTCTCCTATCGGGTCGCGGCCAGCCGGACCGGCAGCGCGGTGAAGAGCAGTCCCTGGTCGCGCAGGCGCGCGACCACGTCGAGCGCGGGTGTGACGGCGTCCCCGCACCGGCGGGGGTCCACTCCGTCGGCGCGGGCCAGCAGGTAGCCGACCGCCGCCTCCAGCCAGCCGGTCGAGCCGGGCTCGGTGCCGTACAGCGCCCGGTCCCGGTTCGCGGCCCACAGCCCGACGCAGGCGGCGGCACCGTGCAGCCACGCGAAGCGCTCGGCGAGGTCCACCAGCGCGTTCGGACCGGCTCCGGGCCGCCGTGCCGCTTCGGCCTCGTCCGGAAGGCCGGCCACGGCGGTGGCCAGCCGGTTCAGCGGGTCCGTCCGGCCGGCGGACGGCGGCGCCGCCGCCAGGAGCCCGGGCAGTGCGCCCAGCACGGGGTCCGCCCCGCGCACGACGAGGTCCAGCCGGCCGGGCCGGTAGGGCGGCAGCGGCGCGTCGAACCGCAGCAGCCCCGCCAGCCCGCCGGTGCCCATCTCACCGCCGCCCTGCTCCCGGGCGCCGGCCGCCGCGGTGCGGTGCAGCAGGGTGGGCAACTGCCCTGCGTAGGAACGGACGTTCGCCAGCGGGCTGGCGTCGATCACCCGCACCACCGACGAGTCCCGCTGGAGCTTCTGGAACAGGCCCCCGCCGGGTGCGTCCTCCCGCAGCACGGCCCGGGTCGCCAGGACCCCGCCGCAGCGCCGGACCAGCTCGTCGGTGGCCTCGGCCACGACGTGCTTGGCCACCGGCCCCCAGACGCTGAAGGCCTCCGGCAGTCCGTGGACGCCGCGGGCGGCCGCGAGGGCGACGGCGTCGGCGGCCAGCAGGGCCGCCGAGGCGACGGCCGTCTCACGGCGCACGTGCGGCACCGCGCCCAGGCCCGCGCGGCCGAAGCGGCGGGCGGCGACGAAGTCCAGCGTCAGCCGGACCGCGCTGTCCGCGATGCCCAGCGAACCGGCCATGCTCATCAGCCGGACCGCCTGCTGGGCCTTGATCGCCACCTCCAGCCCCTCGCCCTCCGCGCCGACCCGGGCCTGTGGCGGCACCGGCAGGGCGTCGAAGCGGACCCGGGCCAGGTCGATCCCGCGCATGCCGCCCGTACGGGGGCCGGGGACGCGCACCAGGCGCCCGGCCGGGGCGTCCGCGAGATCGAGCAGCACGGCGGACATCGCGCCGGGGCCGCGCTCACCGGTGCGGACGACGGCGTACAGCGCCGCGGCCCGCATGCCGTTGCCGACGATCCACTTCTCGCCGTGCAGCAGGCCGTCGGCCCACCGCACCTCGTTGGCGAGCAGCTCGCTGCCGTGGGCGGCCTCGGTGAGCGCGAAGGCCACCGCGCCGCCGTCGCGCAGGATGGCGGCCACCTTCGCGCGCTGCTCCGGCGTGCCGTGGAGCTGGAGGCAGGTCGCCGCGATGATGCTGAACATCGTGCCCGGCATGACGTTGACGTCGCGCCGTGCCGCCGCCCGCACCAGCGTCAGGCTGTGGTCGAACGAGACGAAGGTGCCGCCCCACTCCCGCGGGAGGTAGTTGAGGTGGAACCCGGCCTCGCACAGCGTCCGGCACAGCTCCTCGGGGAACGCGTCGCGTTCGTCGCGCGCGACGGCCGCGGCGAACCCGTGCGGGTTCGCCGCGTCGTACGGATCGCCCAGCAGCTTCTCGACGTCCTCGGCGCTGAGCCCGGCCGCCGCGGGCCCGTCCGCGGGCGCCGCGCTCATCGGACGCCCGCCGCCGGGCCCGGGACGGACGCCTCCAGCGGGGCCGGGCGGTAGTCGGCGGCGGAGGCCGGGAGGCGGGCCCCCGCGACGCGCAGCCGGGCGACGCGGGTGTGGAAGGCGGCGCCGCGCATCAGGTGGCGCGCGACGTCCGCGACCCGGCGGTTGGCCGGGTTGCGCAGGTAGCTGCCGGTCACCCAGTCGTTGAAGCTGCCCATCGCCGGACCGCACCAGACCTGGTAGTCCATGACGCGCTCGGGGTCGCCGGTGACCGCCCAGCGCGAGGACATGCCCAGGTACCAGCGGAACACCAGCGCCATCCGCCGCTTGGCGCTGCCCTCCGCGCGGGCCAGCTGCCCGGGGTCGCGGCGGGAGAAGTAGCGCACGCAGTCCTGCCAGACCTCGTCCAGCGGCCGGCGGAAGACCTGCTGCTCCAGCTTGTGCCGCTCCTGCGGCGGCAGCGCCTCCAGACCGTCGTACGCCTGGTAGAGCTGGAACAGGCGGCGGGCGCGCATGGGGAAGAGCGTGCCCTTCTTCAGCACCTGGAGCTCCACGCCCATCTCGAACATGTCGGCCGCCGGGGCCATCTCGCAGTCCGCGATGCCCGCCTCGGCGAGCATCGCCCGGGACGCCGGGGAGGCGCCGGACTCCAGGCAGGACTGGTTGACGGACCCGGTCACCACGTAGGCGGCGCCCATCCCGAACGCGGCGGCGACCGCGACCGGCGTCCCCAGGCCCCCGGCGGCCCCCACCCGGACCGGCTGCGGGTACCGGTGTTCGCGCTGGACGGTGTCACGCAACCGCAGGATGGTCGGCAGCAGGGCCGGGAGCGGGCGCCGGTCGGTGTGGCCGCCGGAGTCCGCCTCCACGGTGATGTCGTCGGCCAGCGGCAGCAGGTGGGCCAGCTCGGCCTGCTCGGCCGTGATCAGCCCCTGCTCGCGCAGCGCGCCGACGAGCACGGCCGGTGCCGGACGCATGAAGCGCTCGGCGGTCTCGGCCCGGGAGACCTTGGCGATCAGCCGGTTGTCCGCGGCCACGTGGCCGTCCGCGCCACGGCGCAGCCCGGCCAGCCGGTAACGCACCACGTGCGGGGTGAGGTTCATGTACGCGGACGCCTCCACGCAGCGCACGCCGTGGCGCAGGAAGAGCTCCACCGCCTCCCGCTCCAGCCGCTCCTCGCTCGGGCTGTGGATGAGGTTGACGGCGTAGGGCAGGCCGGGGATCTCGGCGGCGAAGCGGGCCAGGGCCTTCTCGATCGTCTCCGGCAGCAGGCCCGCGGCGCCGTACGAGCCGAGGAACCCCTCCCGGGCCAGCGCGACCACCATGTCCACGGAGGCGATGCCGCCGGCCATGGCACCGGCCATGTACGGCATGCGCACGCCGTGCGCGGCGAGGAAGTCCGCCGAGCCGAGCCGCTGCGGGGGCAGCGGCTCGACCGCGGTCAGCAGGGGCAGTCCGTCACCGCCCGCGGTGACGGTGCCGCCGGACACGGCACCGATGCCCCGGGGCGTCACGGCGAGGTAGCAGGGGTGGTCCAGGTCGGCCAGGACCTCGTAGATGCCGGCCGGGTCGGTGCTGGGGTACCGCTCTCCGGACCAGCGGAGGGGTGTCTGGGGGTGTCGCATGGCGAGCGCTGCTCCTTGGGCTGGGCGCGGAGGGCCGTCAGGCACGGCCGGAATCGGGTCGGACCTCGATGGCGACGTCGACCAGTTCGTAGATGCGCAGCCCCGGCTTCCACAGGTCCGCGTCGGCGATCACGAGCAGGCGGTCGTCCTCCCGGCGGATTTCCTTGACGTGCACGTCGAACGCCAGCTCCCCGTCGTTCCGCAGGATCTGGCCGCGGTACTTCCAGCTCGTCTCCACGCCGGTCGCCGTCGCGAAGCGCGGCCGCTCGTAGCCGTCGGCGAGCTTCTCCTCGATGACGAACAGCCGCAGGGCCTGGAGGACCGCCTCCACACCGAGCGAGCCGGGCATCACCGGGTCGCGGTGGAAGTGGCGGTCGAAGTACCACTCGTCGGGCCGGATCACGCGCTGGCCGTGCAGGTAGCCCCGGCCGTGGCGGCCTCCGTCGGCGACGAGGTCGACCCGGTCGACCAGCCGGAAGTGGCCGCCGGGCAGGCGCAGGTGGCCACCGGCCGGATCGGTGAAGGCCGGGGCGTCCTCGTCGAGCACCACCGTGCGGACGCGGGCGGCGTCCGGCTTCTCCCGCTCCAGCCACGGCGCCACGTAGGCGCCGTTGTCGAGGCCGGCCTGGTTGGCGAGGGCCGCGTCGCTGAAGTAGCCGAACAGCGACTCGCCGGTGTAGAAGACCTCGCCGTCGGCGGACAGCTCGTAGGCGAAGTTCTGGAGGACCGCGCCGGAGACCGCGCTGGTCATCAGCAGCCTGGAGTGGTGGCGGATGGTCTTGCCGCGCAGGTCGACGTCCTTGACGAGGGTGGCCCGGCCGTCGAGGTTGCGGATCGCGTACTCCTCCTCGGGCTTCTTCAGGGTGGCGCCGAGGTAGTAGCCGAGGAAGATGGCGGCCTGCAGGGAGGACTCCATGTACACGCAGTTGGGCATGTGCGGGTGGGAGTTCTCGCGGTAGTACCAGGAGTCCGGGTCGGAGTCGTACTCGGTGACCATCTCCGAGCCGGGGCCCAGATCGCCGCGGGTTCCCTTCAGCGACATGACGCGGTCGACGAACTTGAAGTCGCCGTTGGGGATGTAGGGCGCCCGGCGCTGCTCGCCGTAGATGTCGAACTCCGGGCCCATGGCCATGCCCAGTTCGCCCTTGGCGGCGTGCGCCAGGTGCAGCTCGTTGATCATCGCCGGTTCCCCGGAGCGGTTGCGCCGCCCGAGGAAGGCGGGCACCCCGCCGGTCTCGGGCCGGTAGGGCGTGCCTTCCTTCTCCAGCACCTGGAGCCCGAGCTGGCGCATGCGGATGACGGGCTTGTCGCCGAGGTAGACGAGGATGTCGGCGACCACCGAGGGGCGCGGCAGCAGCGTCAGGTCGGTGACCTCGACCTCGTAGCGGATCTCCTGGTGCTTCGGCGTGATCTGGCCGCGCACCTGCACGTCGATCCGCAGGTCGGTCATGGTCTGGAAGCGGGCGTCGGGCAGCGTCAGGTGCATGCCCTGGTGCAGCAGGTAGACCTGGAGCAGTTGCACGGCGCCCTCGGCCACGAGCGATCCGGCGAGCACCGGGTCGTCGGGGAAGTGGCACGCGAAGTACCAGGCGTCCGGCTGGAGCCGCTTGACGGCGCTGAGCGTGCCGAGGCCGCGCGGACCGCCGGTGCGGTCGATGACGACCTCGTCCACCATGCGCAGCCGCTCGTCGGGCAGCCGCAGGGCCGGGTTGATCCCCGGGTCCTGGGCGTGGTGGGGGCCGAAGACGTCGCCCGGCCGGCCCTGGGCGAGCAGTTCGAGGTCGGACGCGGACAGGTGGGTCTTGTCGGTGTGGGCGAGCGGCTTGAACGTCTTGCGGGTCAGCGCCGCCCGCTCCGCCTTCTCCTTCTCGGTGATGACCACGCCGAGCGGAGTGTCCAGCTCCCGCTGGCTGAAGAAGCCCGCGCAGGCGTCCTTGAGTTCGAGGATCAGCTCACCGTCGGCGTAGCAGAGGTAGCTGAAGAAGAAGATCGTCGTGTCGCCCTGGTGGACGAACCGGTCGATGGAGATGTCGTAGCGCAGGGTCTGCCCGGTGCGCGGCAGCGGGCCGTGGAAGACGAGGGAGCTGTCGAGCAGCCGGTAGACCCGCTCGCCCTTGTTGCGGAAGTCGATGCCCAGGTAGCTGACCAGCAGCAGGTCGCACTGGCCGGCCTCCACCGTCACGGCGGGGGGCACGCCCCCGTCGACGGCGTACCAGGCGTCCTCGGGGATGTCGTACTCGGTGGTGATCTTCGCGGGCTTGAACTCCCCCGGCGTGCCCTCGACCGCGGTGACGCGCGTGACGAAGTGGTACGGGGGAGCGGGCAGCCGGACCCGCTTGGCGTAGCCGTCGATGACGGCGAAGTCGGGGCCGAAGACGTTGGCCACCTTGCCCGTCGCGAACTCCAGCAGGTCCGCCTCGTCCCAGACCACGCGCTTCCCGTCGCCGCCCTCCGCGCCGCCGTTCGCACCGCCGCCCTGGAGCACGGTGCCTTCGAGGGCCGGTCCGGTGGCGGGCGCCGGGGCCGGTGCGACGGCGGGCCGGACGGGCTCGGCGGTGAGGGCCGGGCGGGGTGCGGCGGGTGCCGGGAAGGGGGCTGGGGCGGGCGCGGCGCCGTCGAGCAGGGCCTCGGCGCGGTCGAGTGTGGCCGACTGGAGGATGCGCTGGGTCTCCATGACCACCGAGTGCGTCGCCAGCATCTGGCGCCGGGTCTCGTCCACGAGCTGGGCGGCCGCCGAACCGCCGCGGGCGGGCGCGGGGGCTGGGACGGGTGCGGGCGCGGGGACGGGCGTGGGCGCGGGGGACGCCGGACTGGGGGCGGCGGACCGGCCGGCGGGCTCACCGGCGGGCCGGGCGGACGGCTCCCGGCCGGGCCCGGCGGCACCCGGCTGAGGGGGCGCCCACGGCAGGAAGGACATCGGCTCGCCGTCGAAGGCGATGGCCTCGTCGGCGAGGGTCGGGTCGGCAGGCATGGCGGCGGGCTCCTCCGGCGGTATGGGTACGGGGGCGGCGCGGTGAGCGGTGAACGGGCCGTCCCCCCGCGCGAGTTCGCGGACGCCCTGGGCGATCCGCTCCGGCATGGGGTCGCCGCCGCCCACCCGGAACCGGGCGGGGCGACGGCCGTGCGAAGCGGACTCGGGCGACCCGAGGACGGCCGACAGGTCCACGTCCAGCCCGTGGGCGACCAGCCGCGCCAGCAGCTGGGCGACCGACTTGGCCGCCGGCACTCCGCGCCGGTCCACCGGCACGGCGACGTGGGCCGCGTCACCGAGGGTGTCGCGGACCCAGCGGGAGCACGTCGCGCTGGGCCCGGCCTCGATGAAGTAGCGGAAGCCGCGGTCGTAGGCGGTGCGGACCAGGCGGGGGAAGTCGATCGTGGAACGCAGGGTGTGGGCGATGCGCCGGGACGTCCGCTCGCGGTCGAGGCCGGCCAGCGCCTGGTAGTCGTAGGCGCTGAACAGCTCCAGGTCACCGACGGAACCGGTCGGGTAGTCGTTCAGCCCGGCCAGGCCGTCGAGTTCGGCGTCCACCGCCGGGCAGTGCATGACCACGTTGACCGGTGACCGGGCCGCCGGGCACCCCAGTTCGTCGATGAGGGCGCGGCACCGCGCCGGATCACCGGCGATCACCAGTTCGCCGGGGGTGTTGACGTGCGTGAGGTACACCCGCTCGTGCCGGGGCAGCGCCTCCCGCACCCGGTCCGCGCCGGTCAGCAGCACGAAGGTGGCCCACACCTCGCGGTCGGGCGTCTCCGGCGGCAGGTCCCACAGCTCACGCACGGTGCGGCGCGGCCCGCACAGCCGGTCCCGGAAGATCGGCGTGCCGCTGATCAGGTCGTCGCGGCGGCCCTCGGGCAGCCAGCCGCCGGTGGCGAACAGCATGCTCGACTCGCCGAGGCTGTAGCCGAAGCCGCCGTGCGCGGTGATCCCGAGCACGTCGCGGACGAGCTCGGTGTAGAGGATGGCGAAGCTGGTCCCGGTGGCGAGCATGAACGGGATGTCCTCACCGAGCGACTCCTCCAGCGCCATCAGCTCCCGGCGGCCCGGCGTGACCCGGGTGCGGGGGTACAGGCGGTGGGCACGCAGCAGCCGGGCGGGCTCGTCCGCCTGCTCCTCGAACCGGTTGAGCAGCCCGGGGAAGGCACGGAAGAAGTCCTGCCCGAGTCCGGGGTAGGAGTTGAACGCGCCGGGGTAGACCAGGGCCACCTTGCCCTCGGGTCCGATCGGCCGTGCGGTGAAGAAGGAACCGGCCGGGGTGGCCCACTCGCCGCCCGCCGCGTGCGCCTCGGCGATGCCCTTGGCGGCGAGACGGAGCTGGGTGCGCACGTCGGCCGCGTCCCCGCCGACGAACACCGCGCGCAGTGCGGCGCCGGGCAGCGCCGGGGCGGCCTCGCGGGCGAGGACGTACGGGTCGGCGCCGTCCTCCAGCAGCGCCCGGTGCCGTTCGGCCGAAGCCAGCAGTCCGTCGAGCGAGTCGGCCGCCAGGGGCAGCAGGACGGGCCCGCCCGCCCGCCGCCAGGCGGTCGGGGCGACGGGGCGGCGGCCCGCCGGGGAGGCGTCGGCGGAGAGCACCAGGTGCCCGTGCGCCCCGCCGGAGCCGATGAGGCTGACGGCCGCGCGCCGCCGGTCGCCGCGGGTCTCGCGCAGCCACGGGCGCGAGGCCGCGGGGACGTGGAACGCGGAGGCCGCGAAGGCGTCGGCCAGGTCCTCGGCCGGGCGGGTCCAGCCCCGGGTGCCGGGCAGGTACCCGTGGTGCAGGCACAGCACGGTGCGGATCAGGGCGGCCATGGCCGCCGCGCACCCGGCGTCGCCGATCTGCGCTTTCACGCTGCCGACCGCCGTCGGGGCGGTGCCGTCGGCGGCGGCCGGGTAGACGCGGGCCAGCGCGGCGAGTTCGGCCCGGTCGACGTCGCCGTGGCCGCCCGCGTGGGCTTCCACGTAGCCGATGTCGGCGGCACGGACCCCGGCGGCGGACAGCGCCGCCGCGGCGGCGCCGGCGAGGACGTCGGCGTCGGCCGGGGGCACGGCACCGTCGACCGCGGGGGCGTGCCGCAGGGTCAGCGCGTCCAGCCGGGCGTAGGCCCGGGTGCCGGTGCCGCCCGGCCGGGTGACGACGACCGCGCCCGCGCCCTCGCCGACGCGGGGGCCGGGGCTGCCTTCGCCGAACGCCGGCCTGGCCGCACCGGACCCTCCGGCCGGGCTGGACCCGTCCGGCGCCCCGGGTCCCAGCAGGGCGTGCTCGGCGGAACCGGTCATGTCCACGGCTCCGACGAGCACGGCCTCGATGCTCGGGTCGAGCAGGAGGAGCCGGGCCGTCTCCAGTGCCTCCGCGGTGCCCGAGCCGTCGGAGGAGACGGTGAAGGACGGACCGGTCAGGTTCCACAGCGAGGAGATCCGGCTGGCCATGACGTTGCCGATGTAGCTCAGCACCTCGTTGGCCGTGATCGGGTCGACGACCGCGTCCCGGGCCACCGCCGCGAGGGCGGCCTGCTGCTCGTCGGTGAGGCTCAGACCGGCCCGCTCGTACTCCCGGCGCAGGAAGGAGCCGAGGCCGTAGCGGGTGAGGCGGGCGTGGCTGTAGGGCTCGGTCTCCATGGCCACGACGACCGCGATCCGCCGGGGTGCGGGCGTCCTGGCCCCCTCGGGCACCTCCCGGCTGAAGCCCGCGTCCCGCAGCGCCTCGTCGGCCACCTTGGTCGCCAGGGCGTGCTGGACGTTGTACGTGCGCAGGTCGGCGGGGGGAATCCGCTGGTCCACCGGGTCGATGGCCACGTCGTCCACGAAGGCGCCGTGCGGCACCGCCCCGGCCGTGACGCCCGCCCGCTCCAGCGAACCGCCGCTCGTCTGCTCCAGACCGCGCCAGCGCCGCTCGGGCAGGGGGCCGAAGGCGTCGGCGCCGCTGTGCACCGCCTGTTCGAACGCCTCGACGCCGTCGAGCGGGCCGAAGTGGGCGCCGAGGCCCACGATGTCGAGTGCGGGCACCTCGACCGGGGCCTGCGCCTGTGTGGCACCCGCGTCCGCGTCCGCCGGGACCGAGCCCGCCGCGTCCGCCCCCGCCGCGCGGGACCGTGGCGCGGACAGGACGACGTGCGCGTTCGTGCCGCCGAAGCCGAACGCCGAGACGGCCGCCCGGCGCGGGGAGTCCCCCGCATCGGGCCAGTCGCGGCCGGTGCGGACCAGCACCGGTCCGCCCACGGTGCCGTCCTCGGAGGTGACCGGCTGCCCGACCCCGATGGTCGGGGGGATGTGCCCCTCGCCCATGGCCAGGATGACCTTGAGCAGACTGCTCAGCCCGGCGACGGTCAGCAGGTGCCCGATGTTGCCCTTGACCGAGCCGATCAGCGGCACCTTGCCGGCTCCGCCGAAGTACGCCGCGACGGACTCCGCCTCGGTGGCGTCCCCGATCGGGGTGCCCGTGGCGTGGCACTCGACGTAGTCGACGCTTTCACCTCCGAACCCGGCCTCGGCGTAAGCGCGTTCGTAACTGCCGAGCTGGCCGTGCCCCTGCGGGACGAGCAGGTGGCGGCCGCTGCCGTCGTTGGTCAGCCCGATGCCCTCGATGACCGCGTGGACGCGGTCGCCGTCGCGCAGGGCGTCCTCCAGCCGCCGGACCGCGACCATGCCCGCGCCCTGGCCGGTGAGGATGCCCCCGGAACGGTCGTCGAAGGGCTGGCTGAAGCCGTCGCGCGGGTAGGCGCCCAGGTCGGAGAAGGAGAGGTGGATCAACGTCGGGTCGGGGGCGCACACGGCACCGGCCAGCACCAGGTCGGCCTGTCCGGTGGCCAGGTGGTCGCAGGCCAGCTTGAGCGCGTACAGCGCGGAGGAGCAGGCCGCGTCCAGCGCGTACCGGGGGCCGCCCAGGCCGAGCGCGGCGGCCGTGACCCCGGCGGGCGAGCCGCTGACCCGCAGGTTCTCCCGGGTGAGCGGCTCCGGGCCGACCAGCGGGGCACCGGCCGGCAGCCCGCTCAGCTCGGGCAGCCCGGCCCGGCGCAGCCCCTCCAGCACGGCCTCCTGGGCCAGCGGCACGCTCACCCGGGCCGACGTGGGCGTGGGGAAGGAGTAGTTGCCCATCACCAGACCGGTGCGGGCCAGCACCTCGGGCCGGTCGGCGTGCCCGCTGTCGCGCAGCGCCTCCCGGGCCACGTGCAGCGACCAGTGGAAGAGCCGGTCGAGCCGGTTGAGGTGACCGGGGTCCAGCAGGTAGCCGGAGGGATCGAACTCGAACCCCGTGACGAAGCCGCCGCGGCGGCAGTAGAGGTCGTGCTGCGGGTCGAGGTCCCGGTCCTCGGGAACGGTGCCGAAGACCTCCTCCCCTCCGTCGCGACGGCTGTCCGTCCCGGAGTGGAGGTTCTGCCAGAACTCGGCGGGCGTCCGTGCTCCTGGGAACAGGCAGGAGAGACCGACGATGGCGTAAGTGCTCATGGGGGCGGTGGGGTCCCTTCTCAAGGGGGTGGCGCGGCCCGGACGGCCAGGGCCGTGGAGGCCGTCCGGGCCGGCCGGCTCGACGTCCGTCAGGTGCGGGGCGGGGCCGGCCCGGGGCCGGCCCCGCTCACGGCTACCGGCGGAACTTCGCCTCCAGCTGGGGGGCGGAGACCACGCTGACGCCGTCGAGCCGGGTGAGGACCCGCCCGTCGCGGGCGCAGGCGGTCACGGTGAGTTCGGCACCGGTACCGGCCCCGCCGGTGCCGGTGCCCGGCTCCACCACCACCAGGAACGGCTCGCCGTCCGGCAGCGGGTGGTGCAGCTCGGCCGCGGCCACCGACAGGGGCAGCCCGGCCGTGCCGTGGAACAGGCGCACCCACACCAGGGCACCCTGGAGCAGCAGGTCGGCGCTGCCCGGAGCGAGCAGCGAACCGCTGAACGCGGCGTCGGCGTGCCGGAACTGGGGCAGCGAGCACTCCAGGACCAGCCGTGCCCGGTCCTCCGCCAGCACCCGGCGCACGCCCTGGAGGGACGGGCCGTGGAACAGCGTGCCGTCGGTGTAGAGGGCGGCGGCGTCCCGGCCCGTACCGGGCGCGGGCAGTCCTTCGACGACCGCGGCGGCGGGCGCCGAGGCGCCGGTGGTGACGGCGTAGTGCGGCCGCACTGCGCCGTCCGCGCCGACCGAGCGGAAGGCCACCTGCGCGGCGTCGGTCCCGGCCGGGCTGATCGTCAGACGGGCGACCGCGGGGTGCGTGCCGTCGAAGACGACGCCCTTGTGCACCGCGAAGTCGCGGAGCCGGCGCACCGGGACACCGGTGACCCGCTCCACCGCGCCAGCCATCCAGCCGAGGGCGGCCGCGGCCGGGAGCACCGGGTCGTCACCGATCACGTGGTCGGCGACGATCGGTTCACCCGGCAGGCCGGTCAGGTCCTGTTCCACGGTGACCGCGCCGCTCAGCGGCGCCGCCTTCCGCTCGGAGAGCGGGGTGGTCGGGCCGAGGACGGTGACCACGTCGTCCGCGCGGTCCGCGGCGAACTGGTCGGCGAACATCCCGGCGCCGGTGTCCACCGGGATCAGCGTGATGCCGCGCTCCTCGAACACCGCCTTGACCTCGGCGGAGACCATGCCGCTGTCCCAGGCGCCCCAGTTGAGCGAGGTGACGTGGGCACGGGGGTGACGCCGCTTGAAGGACGCGGCCCAGACGTTGAGCACCTCGTTGGCCATCGCGTAGTCCGACTGGCCCCTGTTCCCGAAGAACCCGGCCACCGAGGAGAACAGCAGCACGTGGCGCAGCGCGTCCTCGGGCAGGGCGGCGGTCACCGAGCGCAGCCCGGCGAGCTTGGGCGCGAAGACCCGCTCGGCCTCGGACGCCTTCTTCTGGGATATCAGCTGGTCGGCCAGGACCCCCGCGCCGTGCACGAGGCCGGTGACGCGGTCCCGGTGCGGGGCCAGCGCGGCGGCGGTGGCCGCCGGGTCGGTGATGTCCACGGCGAGGTACCGGGCTTCGCTGCCCGCCGCGCGCACCTGCTCCAGCGTCCGGCGGATCTCCCGGCTGCCGGTCACCGACCGGTAGAGCTGCTCGACCCGCTTCGGGGTCGGCTTCTCGCCGGACGCCTTCAGCTCGGCGGCCGCGGCGGCCTTCAGCCCGCTCTCCTCGACCCCGCTCGCCCACGCGGGCTCGTCCTCGACCGGGGTCCGGCCGAGCAGCAGCAGCCCCGGCTTGTGCCGCCGGGCCAGCTCCACCACGCAGGCGGCCGTGATCCCCCGGGCGCCGCCGGTGACGACGAGGACGTCCTTCGAGGTCAGTTGCGGGACGTCCTGACCGACGGGGCCCAGCGGGTGCTCGGCGAGGCCGAGTCCGACCCGGCGGGTGCCGTCGAGACCGACCTGCGCCGGTTCGGTCGCCGCGTCGGCGATCTCGTCCAGCAGGAGGGCCGCTGCGGCGGAGGAACCGAGCGCGGGGTCGATGTCGACGCTCCGGGCGAAGACCTCGGGCGCCTCGACGGCCAGCGTCTTCACCAGTCCCGTCACGCCACCGGCCGGGGCCAGCTCCTCGTCCACGCCGCCGGTACCGAAGGCGCCGTCCAGCCGCGTCACGGCGATGAACGCGGCGCGTCCCCCCGTCGCGGCCTTGACCAGCGGTTCGACGACGTGCTTGGCGACCAGCAGGGAGTGTGCGAGGCGGCGCACACCGTCGGCCCAGGCTCTGCCCCCGGTGGTGCTCAGATCGAGCACCAGGGAGACGCCGTCCCCCGTGATCTCCTCGACCCGGGAGGCCAGTTCGGTCACGCCCCAGCCGGAGAGCGCGTGGTCGGTGACGCCCGAGGCGCGTTCGGCGACGCCGGGCAGGCGCAGCACGTGCACCCGCCAGTGGGCTTCGGCGAGCCGGGCGGCGACCACCGGGGCGAGGTCCCCGCCGTCGTCCACGACGAGGACGCCGGCCTTCTCGGGGTAGGCGCCGACGAGTTTGTCCGGCCTGGGCAGGGGGACCAGCGCGGCCTGCGCCCTGCCGATGCGGCCGGGGGTCTGCGCGGACGGGGCCGGAGCGGACGGGGCCGACTCGGCGGCCGGGACGGCCGGAGCGGCCTCGGCGGCCGGGGCCGGTTCTCCCTGGCCCGCCATGAACGTCACGATGTCCTGAAGCGTCCGCAACTCACCCAACTGCTCCGGACCAGCGGCCGCATCAGCACCGAACCGCTCCTGCAACACCCCCATGATCTCGACCCGCTTGATCGAGTCGATCCCCAGATCAGCCTCCACGTCCATGCCCAACTCCAGCATGTCCGCCGGATAACCCGTCTTCTGCGCCACCACCTCCAACAACACCGACTCCACCGCCGCACCATCCACCACCGGCGTCAGCACCGCCACCGCAGGAGCCGGCACCGCGGAAACCGCCTCCGCGGCCGGAACCGGCCCTCCCCGGCCCGCCATGAACGTCACGATGTCCTGAAGCGTCCGCAACTCACCCAACTGCTCCGGACCAGCGGCCGCATCAGCACCGAACCGCTCCTGCAACACCCCCATGATCTCGACCCGCTTGATCGAGTCGATCCCCAGATCAGCCTCCACGTCCATGCCCAACTCCAGCATGTCCGCCGGATAACCCGTCTTCTGCGCCACCACCTCCAACAACACCGACTCCACCGCCGCACCATCCACCACCGGCGCCAGCACCGCCACCGCAGTGGCAGCCGCCTCCGCGGCCGGCGCGGCGGCCGGGGCGGTTCCCGGCGCACCGGCGGGCGCACCGACCGGCACGGGGGCGGGCTCGGGGGCGGGCGTCGGGGCGGGAGCCGCCGGCAGGGCCGCCGGGGCGGGGGCGGCCGCCACCGGATGCGGCCGGGGCACGGGGGCCGGGGCCGGCGGCGTCACGGGCGGCGGTTCGACGGACCGGCGGGCCGGTGCGGGCGCGGCGCCGGACTCCAGGTGCGCGAGGTCGCGCAGGATCTCGTTGGCCCGCAGGTGCGTGCGCCCGATGGCCAGGCCGTGCTCCTTGACGGCGTTGACGCCGGGAAGCACCTCGTTGAGCCGGCCCTGCTCGTCGGCGCGCTCCACCAGTCCCGTGAGGCGTTCGACGTGTCGCAGCTGGCCGTTGAGGTACTCGTCGTGCAGGGCGAGGTGGTCGCCCATCAGGGCGGCGAGGCGGTCGGTATCCACGTGCGCTGTCTCCAGGGGGACGGGTGCGGGGACGGGTGGCGCCACGGGCGCGGGCGCGGCCGGAACGGGAGCGGCGGGCGCCGTCTCGGCGGCCGGGGCGGGCGCCGTCTCGGCGGCCGGGGCGGGCGCGAGAGCCGTCGGCAGGGCCACGCGGTAGCCGTTGTCGAGGGCGTCGCGGTAGGCGGCCCGGCGCTCCGGTGAGACGTAGTTGATGCCGTTGAGCAGGACGGTCATGCCCTTCACGGGCTCGGGCACGGGCGCCTTCGCCACGTAGCGGTCCGTCGTGCCGAGGGGCAGCCCGAGGACGGCGAGCTGGGCTACGGCCTGCTTGAGCGCGACGTCGGAGTCCTTGCCCGGACCGCCGTCCAGCGCGATCGCGACGTGCTCGCGGTCACCGAGCGTCCGCCGCACCAGCTGGGAGAGGACCCCCTTCGGGCCGAACTCGACGAAGACCCGGAAGCCGTCCGCGTACATCTCCTCGACCCGGGCGGCGAAGTCCACCGGGTGGATCAGCTGCTGCGCCAGCACCGCGCGGTTGGCCGCGACGTCCGCGCCGTAGACCGAGCCGCGCGTGTTGGCGTAGACGCGGCCGCGCGGCTCCCGGACCTCGGCCGCCTCGACGTGGGTGCGGAACGCGTCGACCGCGTGGCTGACGAAGGGGGTGTGGAAGGCTGCGGCCACCGGCAGCCGCGACGCCTTGGTCCCGGCCGCTCCGGCCGCGGCGACCAGCCGCTCCACCGCGTCCTCGGCACCGCCGACCACGATCTGGTCCGGCGCGTTGCGGTTGCACACCACGAGGCCGGGGTGGTCGGCGAGCAGGCGCGTGACCTGCTCTTCGGGCGCCGAGACGGCCGCCATCGCACCGGCGTCGAAGCCGGGCCCGGCGGGCGGGGCCATGGCGGCGCCACGGGCGCGGGCCAGCGCGAAGAACGTTTCGTCGCCCAGGGAGCCCGCCGCCCACAGGGCCGTCAGCTCACCGAAGCTGTGGCCGAGGAAGCCCTCGGGTGCGAAGCCGAGTTCGGTCAGGTAGCGGAACTGCCCGGCGGAGAGCGCTCCGATGGCGGGCTGGGCGTACTCGGTGGCCCGCAGCGCCGTCTCCTGGGCCTCGCGGCCCCCGGCGTCGAACGTCGGCGGCGGGAAGGCCACACGGGAGAGCGGCGTGGCGCCCTCGAAGTGCTGGTTGGCCCGGTCGAAGGCGGACCGCAGCGGCGGCAGCGCCAGGACGGCGCTCATGCCCGGGTTGACGTACTGGCTGCCCTGCCCGGCGAACAGCGCGGCGACCCGGCCCGGCTCCTGCACGGCGGTGCGGCGGAAGTGGATGCCCTTGGGGTGGGACCAGGCGTCGGCGTCCCGGCGGGCGCGCAGCTCGCGCAGGGCCGTCTCGCGCAGCGCGGTCAGCTCCTCCTCGGTGCGGGCGACCAGGGCCAGACGCGCGTGCCCGGCCGGAGCCGGTCCGCCGGTGGCGGGCGACCCGTCGGCGAGGGCCCGCTCCAGCGCACCGGTGTCCGGGGCGTGCCACAGGTGCACCGACGCGACGGGGGACATCAGGCGCAGGTCGTCGCCGTCGCCGTGCTCGTCCAGCACGAGGTGGAAGTTGGTGCCGCCGAAGCCGAAGGAGGAGATGGCCGCCCGGCGCACCGGGCGCCGCGGGTCGCGGATCCAGGGGCGCAGTTCGGTGTTGACGTAGAAGGGACCGGAGACGGAGTCGATGGCCGGGCTCGGCTGGTCGACGTTGATGGTGGGCGGCAGCACCTTGTGGTGCAGGGCCAGCGCGAGCTTGATCATGCCGGCGGCTCCGGCCGCCGCCTTGGTGTGGCCGATCTGCGACTTGACACTGCCGATCGCGGCGTGGGCGACGGAGTCGGTGGTCTCGCTGACGACGGCGGACAGCGCGCTCAGCTCGGTCGCGTCGCCGACGGCCGTACCGGTGCCGTGCGCCTCGAACAGCTCGACGCTCGCGGGCGAGCAGTCGGCGTCCTCGTAGGCCCGGCGCAGGGCGACCATCTGCCCTTCCTTGCGCGGGGCGTAGATGGACTTGAACCGGCCGTCGCTGGAGGTGCCCAGTCCCCGCAGCACCGCGTAGACGCGGTTGCCGTCCCGCTCGGCGTCGGACAGGCGGCGCAGCGCCAGCATGCCGATGCCCTCGCCGATCAGCGTGCCGTCGGCGTCCCTGTCGAAGGGCCGGATGCGGCCGGACTTCGACAGGGCCGGGGTCTTGCTGAAGCACAGGTACATGAAGATGGTGTTCTCGGCGTCGCATCCGCCGACCAGCATCGTGTCGGAGCGGCCCTCCAGGAGCTCGCTCACCGCGGCGCGCACGGCGCCCAGGGAGCTGGCGCAGGCCGCGTCGACGGTCATGTTGATGCCGCCGAGGTCCAGCCGGTTGGCGATGCGGCCGGCGACCACGTTGCCGAGCATGCCGGGGAAGGAGTTCTCCTCCCAGGGCGCGTACGCCTTGACGAACTTGGCCGCGACCTCCTCGGCGTCCCGCTCCGACAGCCCGCAGCTGCGCACGACCTCCTTGATGACCGGCGTCTGGAGCCGGGCGGTCAGCGGCTGGGTGAGCTGGTTGGCGCCGGTGATGCCGAGGATCACACCGGTGCGCGAGGCGTCGTACCAGGGCTGGTCGGCGCCGGCGTCCTTGAGCAGGTCGCGGGCGACGACGAGGCTCAGCAGCTGGAGGACGTCGGTGACCTCCAGGGTGTTCGGGGGCAGCCCGAACTCCAGCGGGTTGAAGGCGACGTCGGGGATGAACCCCCCTTTGCGCGAGTAGGTCTTGTCGGGAGCGGCGGGGTCCGGGTCGTAGTGCTCGCCGGCATCCCAGTGGCCCTCGGGCACGTCGTCGATGCAGTCGGCGGCCGAGACGACGTTGCCCCAGAACGCGCGGAGGTCCCGGGACTTGGGATAGAGCGCGGAGAGGCCGACGATGGCGATGGGGTCACGGGCGAGCCGACGGTCGATGTCGGTTTCCTGCGAAGAGTTCACGGCGAGTCTCTCTGGTCTGGGACGAGGAGGGGGAGCGGACCGGTCAGGGGCGGCCGACCAGCCCGGCGATGGCCGCGGCGGCGTCCGGGCGCGTGAGCATGGTGTAGTGGTCACCCGGAACGGTGTGGAGCGCGAGGCCGCGGGGAGCGAGCTCCGGCCAGCCGAGCGTCTCGTCCTGCGGGAGCAGGCTGCCCTCGGCCTTGGCGAGGACCAGCGGGACGGACGCGGGCGCGGGACGGTGCCCGGCGGTGAGGCGGTTGTTGCGCAGCAGGCCCTCGACGTAGGTGTCGTAGAGCTTCCGCAGCCCGGCGACCGGGGTGTCCGCCGGCAGCGCGCCGCTGGCGGTGGCGGCGTCCAGCAGCCGGACGAGCCCGGTCTCGGTGTCCAGGCCGTCGGTCCCGGCGGGTCCGAGGGACAGGGCACGGCCGCGCTTGGCGCCCACGTACATGGCGAACCAGCGCAGGAGCAGCGGCGCGTCCAGGGACTCGTCGGGCTGCTGGTACGCCTCGGTGGGGGCGATGCTGTCGAGCAGCACCAGCCGGTCGGGCCGGTCGCGTTCCGGCAGCGCCTCGGTCATCGCCTGGGCGATGACGCCCCCGAAGGACCAGCCGACGAAGGTCGGCCGCGGCCCGTCCGGGGCCTGGGCCCGCTCCGTGCGGTAGGCGTCGGTGAAGCGGTCCACCAGGGTGGCGACGGTGAGGTCGCCGTGCTGACCGGTGAGCGCCGCCTCGAAGTACTCGGGCACGCCGGCCAGGTCCAGAACCGTGAGGCCGGTCCGCTCGGGCAGGGCGTCGGCGAGGTGGCCCCACACGCTCACGGGCAGGGCGCCGGGGTGCAGCGCGTAGACCGTGTGGCCGCCGGGACCGGGCGGGCGGTGCCGCAGCACGACCGGGGGCACCGCCGGCCGGCCCGGCTTACGCGGCTGCGGCACGCTGCACGCTCTCCTCGGCCATGTGCGCCGCCAGGTCCTTGATGGTCGGGTGGTACCACAGTGCCGTCGTTCCCAGCTCGAATCCCAGCCAGTTCTCCAGCTCACCGGCGAGGATCAGCGCCTCGGTGCTGTCCAGGTCCAGCTCGTCGAAGTACTGCTCCGGTGGGACGTCGGCGGGCCCGATGCCCAGCCGGTGCGCGATCTTCTCGATCAGCCACTGCTGGGCCTCCTCGGCCGTAACCTTTCGCATTCCCCGCGATCCCTTCCCTCGGTGGTGGCACACGGGCCGGTTGGATGCGGGGGGCGCCCCCGCGAGGACGGACCCTAGGCAGGCGGCGGCAACGAGGACGGACGCTCTGGCGTCCGCCGTGTGGCCACTGACACGGGGCGTGCCGGGACGTCTCCCCGGCGCGACGGCTTTGACCTGCACTGATCTCAGTCGCCGGGACGTCTCCCGGCACGCGGTGTCAGGGTTGTCCTCGTCTGTCAGCGCAATCGGGCGGTCTGCGGGGGGTCTCTGAGTGGTCATCACTCACGGACCGCCGGTAGCAGCCGCCCGGACCGGTTTCACCGGCGCCCGGCCGAGCCGCGGCGGCGGGGCCGGATTGAGTGCCGCGCACTCATGCCCCGCCCCGGGCCCTTCTGCTTTGCTCCGTCACAGGGGCGCGGCGGGGGACCGCGCCAACGGGAGAAGGTGACATGCAGTTCCGGGTACTGGGCTCGCCTGAGGTCTTCGACGAGACGCGGCAGCGGCCCGTCCAGCTCAAGAGCCCCAAGCAGCGCCTGTTGCTGGGCGCGCTGCTGACACGTCCGTCCACGCCCGTGCCCACGGAAGCGCTGATCGGGGAAGTGTGGGGCGAGCGCCCGCCCGAGAAGGCGGTCAACGCCCTCCAGGCCCACGTGTCGCGCCTGCGCCAGTTGCTGATCGAGAACGAACCCGCCCGCGCCGAGGGCCCCCGGCTGATCGCCCGCGGACCCGGCTACCTGCTCCGGGTGCGGCCGGACGAGCTGGACTGCGTGCGGTTCCGGCTCCTCGTCGCCCGCGCCCGCGCGTGCGCGGACGCCGACCCCGGCGCCGCCTGCCTCTTCCTCCAGCGGGCCCTGGGGCTGTGGCGGAACCCGGTACCGTCCGACGCCTCGTTCGGCCCCCTGTACGCCGAGGCCACGGCCCGGCTGGAGGAGGAGCGTCTGTGCGCCCTGGAGGACCTCTTCGACGCCTCGCTGCGGCTCGGGCGCCACAGACAGGTGATCGCCCGGCTGGCGGAGCTGGCCGCGTCACATCCCGGCCGGCCGCGCCTGCGCCAGCAGCTGGCGCAGGCCCGGCAGCACGCCGGCGGGCCCCGTCCGGAGAAGCGGGCCGGACACCCCGCGGAGGCGGCAGCGGGCCCCGGCCCGCGGCCGACGGTGTCCGCCGTGGTGCGGCGGGAGGCCGTGAGCCGGGACGTGGCCCGCCCCCCGGCCGGCGGTCCGGACGAGCGCGCACCCCGCACGGCCACCCTGGTGGAGGCCGGCGAGTTCCACCGGATGCGGCGGGAGATCGAACGGCTGACCACCGAACAGCAGGAGCTGCGCCGGGTGCTGGAACACCTCACCGCGCTGGTGGCCGCCCAGGCGCCCACGCCCGCGTCCCCCTACGAGCCCGTCCCCGCCGCCCAGGGCGAACTGAACGACACCAGCGAGAAGCTGCTCACCCGCGTGCTGACGGCACGGCCGGGCGCCTTCTCCAAGGGGCTGCGGCCGGTGAACGCGGGCGGACGGCGCGGGGAAGGGACTCAGGCGACGATCCGCTGACCGTGCCGCTCCGTCAGCGCGCCCGCGATCTCCTTGCGCGCCGAGATGCCGAGCTTGTTGTAGACGCGGTGCAGGTGGTTCTCCACCGTGCGGACGGAGAGCACCAGCCGGGCTGCGATCTCCCGGTTCGACAACCCCGAGGCGACGAGGGCCGCGACCTCCCGCTCGCGTCTGGTCAGCGTGGCCCGCAGGCTGTCGTCCGGGTGCTCCCCGGCCGCCCAGGGCGGCAGCGGGGCGTCGATGGCGGCCAGCAGCTCCTGGCAGGCCGCCCACGCCGCCTGCCCCTTGCGGAAGCGGCCCGCCGCCTGGTGGGCACGGGCCGCCTGCGCCAGGGCCTCCGCGGCCAGCGGCCGGGCGCCCATGGCCCGGAACCGCTGCGCCACCGCGGCCAGCGCGTCGCCGTCGGACTGGGCGAGCGCGGTGACGTGGTCGGCCTGGAGGCGGGCCAGCCCGGAGGTGCTCTGGCCGGCGAGCCGGCGCGTCCGTTCGGCCAGCGGCGCGGGGTCCGACACCCGGGCCGCCACGTGCAGGGCCGCGACGGCGGCGAGCACCCGGCCCGCGCCTGCCGCGCGCTCGGCCACCTCCAGGGCCGCGGCGGCCGCCGCGGGGAAGTCACCGGTGTGGGCGAGCACCACCGCCCGCTCGTGGGCGATGCCGTCCTCGACGACCGGGTAGCGCGCCGAGCCCTCCGGCGCCCGCTCGGCCTCCAGGAGCACGCAGAGCGCCTCGTTGCGGTGGCCGGACTCGGCCAGTGCGCCCGCCAGCCACGCGGTGGTCCACGACTGGGCGTCCAGCCAGTCGCGGCGGCTGCGGATCGCGGCGCTCTGCCGCAGCAGGGTCACCGCCTCGGTGAGCTGTCCACGCTCGCGGCTGAGCCGCGCCCTGAGCACGGACAGCCGCAGCTGCCGCGCCCGGTCACCGGGATCGGAGGAGCGTTCCAGCTCCTTCAGCACCGCCATCGCGCCGTCCCAGTCGCCA
Organism: Streptomyces solitudinis; assembly: GCF_036323765.1. NCBI lineage: Bacteria > Bacillati > Actinomycetota > Actinomycetes > Kitasatosporales > Streptomycetaceae > Streptomyces > Streptomyces solitudinis. The sequence goes on along the minus strand of NZ_JAZDCW010000014.1, from coordinate 25,082 downwards.
CTCTGGTACAGGCACTCGATGACCACCGCCTCCTGCTGGCCCCGTTCGGCGTCCCCCCAGTCCGCCAGCCGGCCCCGGTGCGCGTGCAGCATGCGCAGCGCCCCCTCGGGGTCGCCCTGCTCCAGCCGGGCGAAGGCCGCCACGGGCAGCAGGAACCACAGCGCCGGGGAGCCGGGCGGCACCGACGACAGGGTCCGCTCGGCGACGGCGGTGGCCTCGGGAAGCCGGTCGGTCAGGACGGCGAGGGCGGCGCGGCTGCCGTCGAGCAGCCGGGCCCCCGCGTCACCGACGCACCGCCCGGCCTGGTCCACGAGCGCGACCGCGTCGGCCACCCGCCCCAGCCCCCAGGCGAGGTTGTCCACGCGGGTCCTCCACAGGTCCAGGAGCCCCTCGCCCGGCGGGGCGGGGAGGTCGGCGACCGCGGCGAACTCCCGCTCGGCCTCCTCGTACCGCGTCAGGCCCGACAGCGCCTGGGCCAGCAGCAGCCGCGCGTCCGCCTCCCCGGCCGTGCCGGGCTCCGTCCGGAAGAGGGCGACGCGGCACAGGCGCTCGGCGTCCCGGTGGTTCTCGTGCCGGACTGCGACGCGGGCCGCGTCCAGCACCTGGCCCGTGTCCGGGACCAGCCCCGCGTCCAGCCGCAGGGTGGTGATCCGCAGCAGGTCGTCCCGTCTTCGGGCACCGGTTTCCACCAGCGCCTCGGCGACGAGCGTGCGCAGCCGGCGGCCGGTGAAGGCGGACATCCGGGAAGCGAGCACCCGGCCGCTGAGCGGCTCGGCCAGCCGCAGCCGCACGCGCTGCCCGAAGCGTTCCTCCGTGACCACCTGGCGCAGCAGCAGCGACTCGGCAGCCGTGCTCAGGCCGGACCGCACCACCAGCTCCGACTCCAGCGACGGGACGACGGCCAGCATGCGGGCCAGCTCGTACTCCTCGGCCGTCATCTCCCCCAGTCGGAGCAGGACCACCTCGGCCAGCCGCCCGCCGGGGGCGTCGGTGAGGCCCGGCCAGTGCCAGACGCCGCCGACCCGGCGGAGCGAGCCGTCGCCGAGGGACTGCTCGACCAGCTCCCGCAGCAGCAGCGGATGCCCCTGGGTGAGGTCCCACAAATTCTCCAGCGTGAGCGCCGCGCAGTCCCCGCCCAGCCCGGCGCCCAGGGTGCGGGAGAACGCCGCCCGGTCGAACGGGCCGAGGCGGACGCGCTCCACGAGGTGCTCCAGCCACAGCTGGTCGACGCCCAGGGGCGGCCGGACCTCCCGGGTGACGGCGCCGAGCACCCGGACCCGGCCCGTGGCCGCCAGGGCGTGGAGCTGCGCGGCGGCCGCCGCGTCGAGGGTGTGCGCGTCGTCCACGGCGAGCAGGGGCGGCCGGGAGGCCTCGGTGCGCCGGGTCCGGCGCAGCCGTGCCGCGCACTCGCTGACGGTGTCGAACCGCTCGGCCGCGGCGGCGCCGTGACCGCCCACGCTGCCGACCGACCACACGGTGTGCCCCTGTGCCGATGCCCGGCGCATGGCCTCGGTGAGCAGCTGGGTCATGCCCATCCCGAAGGAGCCGGTGATAAGGGCGCCCTTGCCCCGCTGAACGGCGGACTCGATCAGGCTGAGTTCCGGCGCACGTCCGACCAGCTGCCAGTCGCCGTTCATTTCCCGCATGGTCATCATCATGCACATTCCGCTGATTGGAGTGCCCAGCCCACGGTAATCGGCCGATCCGCTGACGCCTGCCGTGAAAGACACAGGTCACCGTTTACCGCTCACCCGGCGGCGGGGGCCGCCCTCCGCGGCGTCAGCCCAGCTCACCGCAGCGGCGACCGGAGCGCGGGCCCCGGCGCGGTCCGTCCGGCGCACACGTTCGAATATGTCGAACGTAACGTGAACCCGTCATGCCGCCGGAAACACCCGGCGCTCCCGCGCAATCCACCACCCGTTATCCCGGGAGACGCCGGCGGAACGACCGCCGGGCCGGAATGGGAACACCGAGCACGGCGGCCGCCCGGCGGCCCGTCCCCGTCTCCGCACCCGGTGAGGGTGAAACCGGCACGGGCGTTTCCCCGGGACGCGTCGCCGGGCCCAGGCCCGGGCGCGACGCGGGGCCCACGCCGCCCCGCCGTCCCCGCGGTGGTACCGCGACGCACCGCGCCGGGGAGACACGGCTGCAAGCGGGGTGCTTGCAATTGCTAGCACGGTGAGGCACGGTGGAGCGCATGGGTTCACTGCATCCGGGCGGCATCGGCGACTTCCTGCGGGAGCAGCGGAGCAACGCGCAGCTCTCGCTGCGGCAGCTCGCCGACGCCGCCGGGGTGTCGAACCCGTATCTGAGCCAGATCGAGCGCGGGCTGCGCAAGCCCAGCGCGGAGATCCTGCAGCAGCTCGCCAAGGCGCTGCGGATCTCCGCGGAAACGCTGTACGTACGCGCGGGCATGCTGGAGGAACGGGTGGGGCAGGAGATCGACGTTCCGGCCGCCGTCCTCGCCGACCCGTCGATCACGGAGCCGCAGAAGCAGGCGTTGCTCCAGGTCTACGCGTCGTTCCGCGCGCAGAACGGGACTTTGGGCGGTGACGGCGGCGGCTCCGCCGGCACCGCCGCCGGTCCCTGAGCACGGCAGCTGTGAGCACCACGCCGAGCAGCACCGAGCACCACCGAGCACCACCCCTTTGAAACGCCCGGGAGGGACGCACATGCCCAGCAACACCGACTTCCGCAAGACCCTCACCGACCCGACGCCGCTGTACTTCGCGGCCGGTGTGATCGAGAAGGTCCGCGCCGAGGCGCCGGACCGGATCGCCAAGCTCCGCTCCACCGACACCAAGCTCGTGCAGGCCCGCGTGCAGGAGGCCCTGGCCACGCTGGACTCCGACGTGAAGAAGCTGCGCGAGCAGGCCCAGCACTTCGCGCTCCAGGGTGTCGGCTACGCCGCCGAGGCCGCCGTGAAGGCCAAGGAGGGCTACGAGACGCTCGCGGAGCAGGGACGGCACGCCGTGGAGGGCTGGCGCGGCCGGAAGGACGGCGAGGACACCGGCTACGAGGCGACGGTCGAGCGCGAGCCGGTCCCCGCCACCGAGCCGCGGAACGGCACCACGCGGTTCTCGCAGCAGACCGCCACCGAGGAGACCGCCACCGAGGAGACCGGCTCCCCGCGGACCGCCTCCGCCGGGACCGCTGCCGGGACCGCCTCCGCCGAGGAGCCGGAGACGGATGCCGCCGCCGGGCCGAAGAAGCCGGCCGCGCGCCGCACCGGGGCGACGAGCCGCACGGCGTCGGCCAAGAAGACGACGACCGCCCGCAAGACGGACCCCGGCAAGGAGTCCTGAGCGGACGGCCGTCACGGCGACGGGGGGCCGGGCGCGCTACAGGCCCGGCCCCCCGTGCGGGTAGCGTGGGCGGCCGGGACGGCTCGACCCCAGGAGGGTGACCAGCGTGATTCTGACCGGTTTCAACGAGGCCATGGACTTCCTGTTCCTGGGGCTGCTGGTCTTCTCCGTCTTCTGCTTCGTCGACGCGATCCTCCGCCGCGAGGACGCGTACCGGGCCGCGGACAAGAACACCAAGCAGTTCTGGCTGATCCTCCTGGGCATCGGGGCGGCGATCAACCTGTTCGTCGGCGGCGGGTTCCTGCTGCTGACGATCATCGCGGTGATCGCCGACATCGTGTACATGGTCGACGTCCGCCCGGCGCTGATCCGGGTGACGGGCAGCGGCGGCGGCCGGTACCGGGGCAGCAGCAGCGACGGGCCGTACGGCCCCTACAACGGCGGGCGCTGACCCCGCGGGGCGCCGCCGCACCCGGCGGGGCGGCCCGGTTCAGCCGCGGTCCAGCAGGAGGACGGCGACGTCGTCGGCCAGTTCGCCGCCGTTGAGGCGGTGGACGTCGGCGAGGACGCCGTCCAGCAGCTGTTCCCCGGCCCGCCCGGAGGCGAGCCCCCCGGCGACGAGGCGCACCATGCCGTCCTGGCCGAGCCGTTCGCGGGTGCCGTCACCACTGCGGCCCTCGATCAGGCCGTCCGTGTACATCATCAGGCTCCACGCGCCGCCCAGCTCCACCCGGGTGCGGGCCCAGCGGGCGCGCGGCAGCAGCCCGAGCGCCGGGCCCGCGTGGTCCTCGGGCAGGAGCCGGGGCGCGGCGCCCGGCCGGGCCAGCAGCGGCGCGGGGTGCCCGGCGAGGCAGACGCCGGCCCGACGGCCGTCGGGCGCGATGTCGACCATGCACAAGGTCGCGAAGATCTCCTCGCTCGACCGCTCGTTCTCCAGCACCTTCTGGAGCGTGGCCAGCAGCTCGTCGCCGCACAGCCCGGCGAAGATGAGCGCGCGCCAGGCGATGCGCAGTTCCACACCGAGCGCGGCCTCGTCGGGGCCGTGCCCGCACACGTCGCCGATCATCGCGTGCACGGTGCCGTCGGCGGTGCGGACGGTGTCGTAGAAGTCGCCGCCGAGCAGGGCGCGGGAGCGGCCGGGGCGGTAGCGGGCGGCGAACCGCAGCGGGCTTCCCGCCAGCAGGGGCGTGGGCAGCAGGCCGCGCTCCAGGCGCGCGTTCTCCTGGGCCCGCAGCCGGGACTCGGTGAGCTGCCGCTGCGCCAGGTCGGCCCGCTTGCGCTCGACGGCGTAGCGGATGGCGCGGCCGAGCAGGCGCGCGTCCAGTTCGTCGCGGTAGAGGTAGTCCTGCGCCCCGACGCGGACGGCTTCGGCCGCCCGCTCGGCGTCGTCCTCGCCGGTGAGGACGAGCACGGCGTGCCCGGGGGCCAGCCGCAGCACCTGCCGCAGCAGGTCGAGGTCGGCCTGCGCCAGGTCGAGCAGGATGCAGTGGACGTCGTCGGTGAACAGCCGCTCGGCCTCGGTGAGGTTGCGCGCGGTGCGGACGCGGACCCGGGCACCGCCGGGGCCGGTCAGTTCGGGCAGCGGCGGCGAGCCCGCGGAGTCGGCGTCGATGACGAGCAGGGTCTCCACCTGCCGGAGCGGCTGCGCCTGCGCCGGCAGGGCGCCCGCCGGCAGCTCGGTGCCGGCCCCCTCGCCCACGGATACGGGCATCACGCTGTCCTCTTCCCTCCCCCCCGAGGGCCGTCCCGGCACCCGGCCGGGATGCCGCAGGTGACCTTAGCCGCCGATCACCCCGGGCGGAACGGACGGGTCCTTCCCCACCGCGGTATATGCCAGGGATCACAGCCCTGCGCCGCCGCGCCGCGCCGGGGACGCCGCCGGTCCGCCCGCCGCGCGCACGCCGGGGGCCGGGTCACGCGTCGGGGCGGACGACGCCCAGGATCGGCAGCGCGCCCGCGCCCTCGATCCGGATCTGGCGGCCCGTGCGGGGGGCGTGCACCATCTCGCCGTCGCCCAGGTACATGCCGACGTGGCTGGCGTCGTCCTTGTAGATGATGAGGTCGCCGGGGCGCATGTCGTTGACCTCGACCCGGTCGAGCTGCTTCCACTGCTCCTGCGAGGTGCGGGGGATCGGCGTGCCGGCGGCCTCCCAGGCGCGCAGCGTCAGCCCGGAGCAGTCGAAGGTGCCCGGCCCGGTGGCGCCCCACTCGTAGTCCTTGCCGATCTGGGCGGTGGCGTAGGCGATGGCCTTCTTCCCCCGCTCGCTGGCCGCCCCGCCGGCCCCGTCCAGGACGCCCGTCCCCAGCCACCGCGTCTGCCGGGCGCGGGCGGCGCGCTCCTCCAGCTCCCGCAGCCGCTCGCGCTCGTCGGCCGCCAGCTGCGACTCCAGCGTCTCGGCGGCGGCGAGCCGGTCCTCGACCTTCTCCCGGGCCGCCGCCTGCTTCTCGCGCCCGGCCTCCAGCTTCGTCCACTCCTCGTGCGCCCGCCGCGCGTCCGCGCCCAGGACCTCCTGGGTGCGGCTGAGGCGGCCGAGGATGCCGGCGGTGGCCTGCTGGCCCTTGAGCAGAAGGCTGAGGGAGGACAGGAAGGACTCCGGGTCGTCGTCCAGCACGAGCCGGGTCCCGGTGGGCAGCCCGCCGCCGCGGTACTGGGCCCTGGCCATGGCCCCGGCGCGGTCGTTCAGGTCGTCCAGCTCGGAGCGGTTGCTCGCGAGGCGGCCCGTCAGGGCGGCCATCCGCCGCTCCTGCCGCTCCACCTTCTCGGCGGCGGCGTTGTAGGCGTCGGTGGCGGAGCCCGCCTGGTCGTGCAGCGCCTCGATCCGCTGCCGGACCTCTTCCAGCCGGGCGGTCTCCCGCGCGCCGGGCGGGAGCGTGAGGTCGGGGCTCGTAGTGGCGGGGGAGCCGGACGAGGAGCCGGGCGGCCCGGGATCGACGGGCGCGGCCTGCGCCGTCCCCGCCAGGAGCGCCAGCACTCCGACCGCACACACGGCAACGGTTCCCTCACGCAGCACCGCGTCATCCCTCCCCCAGCGGGTACCCCGCCCGCGTCGAACCGGCTACGGAGGATGGTGTCACGTGCTACCGCGAAGTAACAGGGTCACGCATCGGCAACGGCCCGAATACGGGACGAACACGGACACCGCCCTGACGACCGAGGTTCACCGTTCGTTCACTCTCGACCGTTGGGCGCTTCACCTGTCCTGCCTAATTTCAGCCGTACGGAGCGCGCCGCCTCACCCTCGTGAGGGCCGCTTACCGGTAGTCGAACACCGAGAACGCCACACACCCCAGCGCGCGCCGCTCCCCCACCGGCGGGCCCAGGAAGGAACTGAACCAAAGTGAAGCTTCAGCGCACGAACCGGCTTCGCGCCCTGACCGTCGGCGCTATCGCAGTCACCAGCGCTCTGGTCCTGACCGCCTGCGGCTCGGACGACAACACCGCCACGGGCGGTGACTCCCCGAGCCAGTCCGCAGCGGGCGGCGACATCGAGTGCAACGGCGAGGGCAACCTCCTGGCCTCCGGCTCCAGCGCGCAGAAGAACGCCGTGGACGCGTGGGTGCAGGCGTACCAGGAGGCGTGCCCCGACACGCAGATCAACTACAACCCGACCGGTTCCGGCGCGGGCATCCAGGAGTTCCTCCAGGGCAAGACGGCCTTCGCGGGCTCCGACTCGGCCCTCAAGGAGGACGAGGTCGCCGACTCCCAGAAGGTCTGCAAGGACGGCGGCAAGGCCATCAACCTGCCGATGGTCGGCGGCCCCGTGGCGATCGGCTACAACCTCTCCGGCGTGGAGGACCTCGTCCTGGACGCCTCCACCCTCGCGAAGATCTTCGACTCGAAGATCACCTCCTGGGACGACGACGCCATCAAGGCGCTGAACCCCGACGTCGAGCTGCCCGCCACCAAGATCCAGGCGTTCCACCGCTCGGACGAGTCGGGCACCACCGACAACTTCACCACCTACCTCAACGAGGCCGCCCCCGAGGACTGGACGTACGAGCCGGCCAAGGCGTGGGCCGCGCAGGGCGGCCAGTCCGCCAACGGCTCCGCGGGCGTGGCCACGAACGTCAACCAGACCGACGGCGCCATCGGCTACTTCGAGCTGTCCTACGCCACCGGCAACGACATCGACACCGTCAAGCTGGACACCGGTGCTGGCGAGCCCGTCGAGGCCACCGTCGAGAACTCCTCCAACGGCATCGCCGCGGGCAAGATCGTCGGCACCGACGGCGACCTGGCCATGGAGCTGGACTACACGACCACCGAGGCCGGGGCCTACCCGATCATCCTGGTCACCTACGAGATCGCCTGCGACAAGGGCAACGCGCCCGAGACGCTGGAGGCCATGAAGTCCTTCCTGGGCTACGCGGCCAGCGAGGCCGGCCAGAACGAGCTGGCCGAGATCGGCTACGCCCCGATCCCCGACGAGGTCATCACGCAGGTCCGCGAGAAGGTGGACACCCTCTCCTGACCCGAGGCCGGTGCGGCGCCCCCGCCACGGGGGCCGCCGCACCGGCGTCGCCGCGCCCGCCCGGCGACGGTGACGTGAGCACCCCGGCCGAACCGACTTCCGGTGCACCGCCGCCAGGGACGGACCGCGACGACGGCCCGTCCCGCACCAGACCGGAGTAACCCATGGACATGAGTTCAACGACCGCGCCACCGCCCCAGGCGCAACTACCGCCCAGGGCGACGAAGTCGACCGCCTCGCACCGCGGCGACAAGATATTCCTCGGCCTCTCCAAGGGCTCGGGCATAGTCCTGCTCGTCATCATGGCCGCCATCGCCGCCTTCCTGACGTGGCGCACGGTCAACGCCCTCGCCGTCAACGAGGGCAACTTCCTCACCACCTTCGACTGGAACGCCAACGCCGACCCGCCGGTCTTCGGCATCGCCGTCCTGGCCTTCGGCACGGTGGTCAGCTCCATCATCGCCATGGTGATCGCCGTACCCGTCGCCGTCGGCATCGCCCTGTTCGTCTCGCACTACGCGCCGCGCAAGCTGGCGCAGCCGCTGGCGTACGTGATCGACCTGCTCGCCGCGGTGCCGTCCATCGTCTACGGCCTGTGGGGCGCACTCTTCCTCGTCCCGCACCTGACCGGGCTCTACACCTGGATGGACGACTACTTCGGCTGGACCGGTCTCTTCTCCTACGACGGCGGCGCCGCCCGTTCCCTGTTCACCGTGGGCATCGTGCTGGCGATCATGATCCTGCCGATCGTCACGAACGTCTCCCGCGAGGTCTTCCTCCAGGCCCCGAAGATGCAGGAGGAGGCGGCGCTCGCCCTCGGCGCGACGCGGTGGGAGGTCATCAGGATGTCCGTCCTGCCCTTCGGCCGCTCCGGCGTCATCAGCGCCTCCATGCTGGGCCTCGGCCGCGCGCTGGGCGAGACGATGGCCGTCGCCACCGTGCTCTCCCCCAGCTTCCTCATCAAGCTGAGCCTGCTCGACCCCGGCGGCGGCACCTTCGCCCAGAACATCGCCGCCGGCTTCAACGAGGCGGGTGACACCGGCCGGGACGCGCTGATCGCCTCCGGCCTGGTCCTGTTCCTCATCACGCTGGTCGTCAACGGCGGCGCCCGCATGATCATCGCCCGCCGCAAGGAGTACTCGGGGGCCAACGCATGAGCAACGCCATCCTGGACAAGCCCCCGGTGGACGCCTCCGGCCGCCCCTCCACCCTCCGCCAGGCCCGGCTCCCGCGCTGGGCGCCGGCCGCCATCGCCCTGCTCTCCGCCGCGCTCGGCATCGGCGCCGGCCTGCTGGGCGACCTCAGCAGCCGCGCCCAGTGGGGCCTGATCGCGGCCGTGCTGTTCGTCGCGCTGACCTTCACGCTCACCACCGTCGTCGAAGGCGTCCGCCAGGCCAAGGACCGGCTGGCCACCAGCCTGGTGTGGGTCTGCTTCATCGCCGCCATCGTCCCGCTCGCCTCCCTGGTGTGGGAGACGGTCGCGCGCGGCGCGGAGATGTTCGACCTCTACTTCCTGACGCATTCCATGAGCGGCCTGCGGGACCTCCAGCCCGGCGGCGGCGTCTACCACGCCCTCGTCGGCACCGTGCAGCAGGTCGGCCTCGCCACCCTGATCGCGGCGCCGATCGGCCTGCTCACCGCCGTCTACCTCGTGGAGTACGGGCGCGGGACGCTCGCCAAGGCCGTCACGTTCTTCGTGGACGTCATGACCGGCATCCCCTCCATCGTGGCCGGTCTGTTCGTCCTCAGTTTCTGGATCATCATGCTGGACTTCGGCTACTCGGGCTGGGCCGGCGCCATGGCGCTCGCCATCCTGATGATGCCGATCGTCGTGCGGTCGACCGAGGAGATGCTCAAGCTCGTCCCGAACGAGCTGCGGGAGGCGTCCCTCGCCCTCGGCGTGCCCAAGTGGCGGACCATCCTGAAGGTGGTCCTGCCCACCGCGATCGGCGGTATCACCACCGGTGTCATGCTGGCCGTGGCGCGCATCGCCGGTGAGACGGCACCCGTCATGCTGCTGGTGTTCGGCGCGCAGTCGATCAACACCAACCCGTTCGAGGACCCGCAGTCCTCGCTGCCGTACTTCATCTGGCAGCAGTTCAAGGCGGGCAACCAGTACGCCTACGACCGCGCCTGGGCCGCCGCCCTGGTCCTGATCGCCTTCGTGATGATCCTCAACCTGTTGGCCCGCGGCATCGCCCGCTGGAAGGCCCCGAAGACCGGCCACTGACGGCCAGGCAGACGCGATCTCCGTACGCAGAAAAGAAGTGATCCCCATGGCCAAGCGCATCGACGTCAGCGGCCTCACCGCCTACTACGGCAGCCACAAGGCCATCGAGGACATCTCGATGACCGTAGAGCCCCGTTCCGTGACGGCCTTCATCGGCCCGTCCGGCTGCGGCAAGTCCACCTTCCTGCGCACCCTGAACCGCATGCACGAGGTCACCCCCGGCGGCCGGGTGGAGGGCAAGGTCCTGCTGGACGACGAGTCCCTGTACGGGCCCGGCGTCGACCCGGTCGCGGTGCGCCGCACCATCGGCATGGTCTTCCAGCGCCCGAACCCGTTCCCGACGATGTCGATCTACGACAACGTCGCGGCCGGGCTGCGGCTGAACGGCAAGTACCGCAAGTCCGAGCTGGACGACGTCGTGGAGAAGTCCCTGCGCGGCGCCAACCTGTGGAACGAGGTCAAGGACCGGCTGAACAAGCCCGGCTCCGGGCTCTCCGGCGGCCAGCAGCAGCGCCTGTGCATCGCCCGCGCCATCGCCGTCGAGCCGCAGGTCCTGCTGATGGACGAGCCGTGCTCGGCGCTCGACCCGATCTCCACGATCGCCATCGAGGACCTGATCGGGCAGCTCAAGGAGCAGTTCACGATCGTCATCGTCACCCACAACATGCAGCAGGCCGCGCGCGTCTCCGACCGCACCGCGTTCTTCAACCTGGCCGCGATCGGGCAGCCCGGCAAGCTGGTGGAGATCGACGACACCGAGCGCATCTTCTCCAACCCCTCGGTGCAGGCCACCGAGGACTACATCTCCGGCCGCTTCGGCTGACCGGCGTCTGCGGTGCTGCATGGCGGTGCCACCGCAGGACGAAGGGCCCGCCCCCGTGTCCAGGGGGCGGGCCCGCTTGCGTGGGGGCGCCGGGACGCGCGTCCGGCAGCGGCGCGTTCGGCGACGGCGCACCGGCCGGGGCGCGTCAGCCGAAGGCCAGGTTCACGATCCAGAAGCTGACGGCCGCGACCGTGGCCGCCGCGGGCATCGTGATGAACCACCCGGCGACGATGTTCTTGGCGACGCCCCAGCGCACCGCCTTGACCCGCCGCGTCGCCCCGGCGCCCATGATCGCGGACGTGATGATGTGCGTCGTGGAGATCGGCGCCTGGAACATGTACGCCGTGGTGTACATGACGGAGGCGGCCGTCGTCTCCGCGGCGAAGCCCTGCGGCGGGTCCAGCTCGATGATGCGGCGGCCCAGGGTGCGCATGATGCGCCAGCCGCCCGCGTAGGTGCCCAGCGACAGCATCAGCGCGCAGGCGATCTTCACCCACACCGGGATCGGGTCGCCCTCGTCCTCCACCCCGGCGATGACGAGCGCCATCACCACGATCCCCATCGTCTTCTGGGCGTCCTGGAGGCCGTGGCCGAGCGCCATGCCCGCAGCCGAGACCGTCTGCGCCACCCGGAACCCGCGCTGCGCCCGGTGCGGGTTCGCGCGGCGGAACATCCACAGGATCGCCGTCATCACCAGGTAGCCGAGGAGGAGGCCGACGATCGGGGAGATGAACATGGGCAGGACGATCTTGCCGAGCACGCCGTCCCAGTAGACGGTGCTGGCCCCGGCCAGCGCCGCGCCGACCATGCCCCCGAACAGGGCGTGCGAGGACGACGAGGGCAGCCCGAAGTACCAGGTGATCATGTTCCAGGTGATCGCCCCGACCAGCGCGGCGAACAGGATGATCATGCCGCGGTCGCCGGTGGGCGTCTCGATCAGCCCCTCGCTGACCGTCTTGGCGATGCCGCTGCCCATGAAGGCACCGGCCAGGTTCATCACCGCCGCCATGATCAGCGCGACGCGCGGCGTGAGCGCCCGGGTGGAGATGGACGTCGCGATGGCGTTCGCCGAGTCGTGGAAGCCGTTGGTGTAGGTGAAGAACAGCGCGACGCCGACGACGACGACGAGTGAGAACGTTTCCACGGCCGCTCAGGACTCCTTGACCGCGATGGTCTCCACCGTGTTGGCCACGTGCTCGAACGCGTCGGCCGCCTCTTCGAGGACGTCCACGATCTGCTTCAGCTTCAGCACCTCGATCGCGTCGTACTTGCCGTTGAAGAGGTGCGCGAGGAGCTTGCGGTGGATCTGGTCGGCCTGGTTCTCCAGGCGGTTGACCTCGATCCAGTACTCGGTGAGGTTCTCCATGGTGCGCAGGTGCGGCATGGCCTCGGCGGTCAGTTCGGCCGCCCGCGCCAGCACCTCGATCTGCTGCTCGACGCCCCGGGGCAGTTCCTCGACCTGGTACAGGACGACCAAGTCGACGGCCTCCTCCATGAAGTCCATGATGTCGTCGAGCGAGGACGCGAGACGGTAGATGTCCTCGCGGTCGAACGGCGTGATGAAGGACGAGTTGAGCTGGTGGAAGATCGCGTGCGTGGCGTCGTCGCCGGCGTGCTCGGCGGCCCGCATCCTCTCCGCGATCTCGTTGCGAGCGGAGGACTCCGCCCCGAGCAGTTCCATGAGGAGCTTCGAACCGGTCACGATGTTGTCCGCGGACGCGGCGAACATGTCGTAAAAGCTCGTCTCCCTGGGGGTCAGACGAAAGCGCACTGGGGGTCCTCGGGTGTGCTCGGGTGGAAGTCTCGTTGAAGTCTTGTTGATGCTAGGTGCATCATCCGGCCACGGCGAACCGGCGTTCCCCAGTGTCACCCATCGGGCCCGGCGGGCGGCACCGGGCCCGAGGGGCGGTCTCCCGGGCCGGGCGGACCCGGCCCGCACGGCGGCGGAAATCGGTACAATATACCCGGCAGGGGTATGAACGCCGCCAGCGAACAGGGGAGAACCGCATGACGACCGCCGAGCCCGCACCCGTCGCGCCGCCCGAGTCCGGCGGCCCGCAGGAGCCGCACGCCCCTTCGGTCCCGCGGGGCCCGCACGGGTACGCGAAGGAGAAGGACGCCCACCTCAAGCGGCTGCGCCGCATCGAGGGCCAGGTGAGGGGCCTCCAGCGGATGGTCGAGGAGGACGTGTACTGCATCGACGTCCTCACCCAGGTCTCCGCCTCGACCAAGGCGCTCCAGTCCTTCGCCCTGCGACTGCTGGAGGAGCACCTGCGGCACTGCGTCGCCGCGGCCGCCGACGAGGGCGGCACCGAGATGGACGCCAAAGTGGCCGAAGCCACAGCGGCGATCGCCCGCCTGCTGCGCACCTGAACGGCACGAAACGGACTCAACCCCGTATAGCGGTCTTCCCGCCGCCAATCTGTACCTGGCTGAAAAGCGACGGTGGACGCGGCGCCGTCCGGCCCGCTCCGCCGCTCACGCTCACCCCGTCCGGGACGGCTCCCCCGCACCGTCCGCCTGCGCGCCACCCCCGCCCGGGACGGCACGCGGCACGGGCGGGCGGCCCGTGCCGAGCACCTCGTCGATCCGGTCGTCGCTCAGCCGCTCGTCGGGCGCGGCGGCAGCCGCGATGATCAGCTCGCCGTACAGTTCGATCTCGGCGAGCGCTTCCCGGTCCTGCACCACCGACTCCCCGGGCATGCCGCACCTCCTCGCGCGTGGGCCCGAACGGCCGGCGCGTCCACGGGCGGCCGGCGCTCACCCTTCCCCGCCAGAGTAGGACGATCCCCGCCCCGCGCGCATGGCACATCGGAACTACGGCACACCTACCGGGGCGCGCGGGCGGCCCTACGCCGGGTCACGCCCCGCACGCGCCGCCCCCTCGGGCCGTCCCGGACGGACCGGCTCGGCGATCTCACCGGTGTAGACGTCCCCGCGGCGCGGCAGCTCCACGGTGACCGGCGCCCCGAACGCGTGCAGCGCCGTCGTCGACACCACCTCCACGTCGCGCCCGCCGCCCGCCCCGTCGCCGCCCGCCCGCCCGCCGTCGGTCCGCCCGCCGTCCGCGCGGCCGTCGCCGCCCGCCCGGTCGCCGGTACGGCCGTCGCCGAAGACGAACGTGTGCCGCACCTTGCGCAGCCGTCCCCGGTCGTCGAGGTAGACGTCGAAGTGGACCGGGCGCCCGGCGAGCCAGCGGGCGGCGGCGGTGAGCTGGGCCCGTGCCGCGGCCGTCACCGCCCCGGCCGCCGCCGTCGCCACGTCGGCCGAGCCCCGGAAGTACCTAACCGTTTCGCCGTCCAGCCGCCGTGTCCCGGCGTACGCCACCGGACCGGCGCCGCGCAGCAGCTCCGCCGCGCTGAGGGGATCGGTGACCCCGTTGGTGACCAGGTTCCCGTCCGTGAGGGCGGCCGGGTCCACCTCGACCCACTTGTCCGCGGGCACCCCGGCGCCCCGGTGCTTCATGTAGAGGGCCCCGGGGGCGATGATCTCCGTCACCGGACGCCGCCCCTCGTCGGGCAGCGTGACCTCAAGCCGCCCCGTCCGCCGGGCGTAGTCGAAGCCGCCGACGCCCCGGATCGTCACGCGGGTGCCGCCGCTGAGCACTTCCATCTCGGTGCGCACCCGGGAGGTACCCGCGCGGGCCAGCACGTCCGCCGCGCCCCGCACCGCCTCCGCCGCGCCCTCGGGGAGCGCCTCCCCGGCCGCCACCGTCCGTTCCGAACAGCCCGTGCCCGACAGGACCGCGAGCACGGCCGATGCCAGCGCCACGGCCGTGGTCGTCCGCCTGTCCATCGCAACCAGTCCCCCAACAGAGCCTCGTGTCGGACCTGCTGCGCTTAACGAGGGTGCCGGGAAGCCGTTACGCCCCGGTAGCGTGGTGCCGTGCACGACGAGCAGCAGCAGCCCGCGAGCGCACCGGACGAGCACCGGACCAGCATGCGCGAGAGCGGGGCGTTCATCAGCGCCCGGTGTTCCTGCGGCTGGCGCGGACCGGCTCGCCGCGCCCGCTCCCGTGCCCAGTCGGACGCGCTGGACCACCCGGACTCCGCCGGCGGATAGCCCGGCCGCGTCAGGCGGCCAGGTCCCGCGCGGGCGGCTGCGTGGCCTCCGGCCGCGCCCGGCCGCCCCCCTCACCGGCGTCACCGCCCCCGTCGGCCGGTTCCGGCGTGCGCACCAGCCACGCCACCCGGGGGGAGGTGGCGACGGCCCGGGTGAGGGGCGTCAGCAGGGCCAGCGCCAGCGGGGCCAGCAGCAGCACCACGGCCGTCCCCAGGGCGAGCCCGCCGATGACGTCCGTCGGGTAGTGCACCGCCGTGTAGACGCGTCCGAAGCCCTGGAACAGCGCCAGCGCGATGGCCACCGCGCCCAGCCGCCGGTTGACCATGAAGATGCCCACGGCCAGCGCCATGACCAGCGCGGAGTGGTCGCTCACGAAGGAGAAGCCGGTCTTGTCCGGCACGAGGACCTGTAGCCCCTCGTGGTCCACGAAGGGTCTCGGGCGGGCGACCAGCTCCCGGATGGGGTAGTTGACCAGGTACGCGACGGAGGCGGCCAGCGGGGCCCACAGCAGCGCGGCGACCGCGGCGACGGCGTCCGCCCGGCGGCGGGCCGTCCACCAGGTCCACAGACCCAGGACCATCAGGCCGAAGATGACGCCGTACTCACTGAGGAAGGCCAGCGCGGAGTTCCCCCAGTCGGGGACGCCACCGGCCCAGCCGTTGACGCGGTAGAGCAGGTCGACGTCGGGACTGTCCCAGTCAGACATGGCGCTGCGGCCCCTTCATTCGCTTCACTCGCTCGTACGCGTGGCTGCCGACCCCCGTGCCGGAAACTCGGTCCTTGCCAGGAAACGCCCCGGCGCTCACCGACGTTCCGCTCTCCACCGAACGATCACCCTCACGTTATCGAAGGGTGACCGCTTCGCGCAGATCAGCGCTCCCCTCCTCACGCAGGGTACGCGTTCGCACACACGCGCGCAGCCGGTCCGGGGTCAGGCGGTGGGACGTGTCGCCCCGAAGTAGTCCGCCGAGTCGATCGGATCGAAACGGATCACCGCCCCCGTGTACGGGGCGTTGATCATGTAGCCGCCGCCGACGTAGATCCCGACGTGGTGGATCGCACGGGAGTCCTCGAGATCGTGCGAGAAGAAGACGAGGTCCCCCGGCAGCAGCTCGTCCCGCGCCGGGTGCGGCCCGGTGTTCCACTGGTCGTTGGCGACCCGGGGCAGCTCGATGCCCACCGCCTCGTAGGCCGCCTTCGACAGCCCCGAGCAGTCGAACCGGCCGCCGTCCTCCGGCGTTCCGTCACCGCCCCACAGGTAGGGCGTGCCCAGCTTCTCCTGCGCGTAGTGGATCGCCCCGGCCGCCTGCCGGGACGGGGACAGCCGCCCGGCCGACGCCGCGAAGCTCTGCTCCGCCTTGCGGATGACGGCCACGTAGTTCTGCGTCTCGCGGTACGGCGGCACGCCGCCGTACTTGATCACCGCGTACGGGCCCGCGTTGTAGGCCGCGAGCATGTTCGCCGTCGGGTCCCCCGGCACGTCCTTGACCTGCTCCGCCAGCGTGCAGTCGTACCGCGCGGCGGACGGGATCGCGTCCTGCGGGTCCCACACGTCGGCCGTGCCGTCCCCGTTGGCGTCCAGACCGTGCGCCGCCCAGGTTCCGGGGATGAACTGGCCGATCCCCATCGCGTCGGCGGGCGAGCGGGCGCGCGGGTTCCAGCCGCTCTCCTGGTTCAGCTGCGCCGCCAGCAGCGCCGGGTTGAGCGCGGGGCACTCGTTGCCCCACCGCGCCACCAGTCCCTCGTACTGCGCGGGCACGGCGTTCTCCGCCAGCCGCACCGTCCCGCCGCCACCGCCGCCACCGAGCCGCGCCGCGGCCACGTAGGTGCCCATGACCAGCAGCGCCACGAAGCCCATCACCAGGCCGACGCCCAACCCCGCCGCTATCCATGCCTTCCGCACCCCCCAACCATCGCATTTCATGGCAGAATCCAGGAAGGATTGCTCAACTTCGTGACCGACAACCCACGTGGGGCGGTGAGTTCACATGTTCCTGGCAGCCGAAGAAGGCGACATCACCACCATCATCGGCGGGATCGCGCCCGACTGGGGGCCGTTCGGCTCCCTGGGCACAGAAGCCCGGGTCATGATCGAGGTGGTGATGGCCATCGCCATCCTCATCTGCCTCGGCCTGGCCATCTGGGGCGCGGCCAAGCAGCGCATCGGTGCGACGGCCCTGCGCGACACGTTCAGCGCCGAACAGGGCAAGGGCCTGATCGTCGCGGGGCTCACCGGCGTGTTCATCATCGGATCGCTGGGCACCCTGTTCACGATCGTTTACGGTATGGCGGTCTAGCAGCCACGGCCCGGCACGTACGCACGGCGTCGCCCGCCGCGCGCACGGCGGGCCCCCGCGCGATCGGAGCGCCCGTTGCACATCGTCCACCCGGATCTGGACCCCTACCTGCTGGCCCACTGCGGTCCGGCCGCCGACGACGTGCTGCGTGACCTGGCGGAGGAGACCCGCGCGTCCTTCCCCGAGCTGGTCTCCATGCAGATCAGCCACGACGAGGGCGTCTTCCTCACGCTCCTCACCCAGCTCACCGGCGCCCGGCTGGCCGTCGAGGTCGGCACGTTCACCGGTTACTCCTCGCTGTGCATCGCCCGCGGCCTGGCCGAGGGCGGCAGGCTCATCGCCTGCGACCTGAGCGAGGAGTGGACGGCCGTGGCGCGGCGCCACTGGGGGCGCGCGGGCGTGGCCGACCGCATCGACCTGCGCCTCGCCCCCGCCCTGGACACCCTGCGGGCCCTGCCGGACGAGGAGACGGTGGACTTCGCGTTCGTCGACGCCGACAAGACGGGCTACCCGGCGTACTACGAGGAACTCGTCCGCCGGCTGCGGCCCGGCGGCGTGATGGCGCTGGACAACGTCCTCCAGGGCGGCCGCGTCGTGGACGAGGACGAACAGGGCGCCCCGGTCCGCTCGATCCGCGCCCTCAACGACCTGATCGCGGCCGATGCGCGCGTGACGTCCGTCATGCTCCCGCTGCGCGACGGCCTCACCGTCGTGCGCAAGCGCGACGGGGGCTCCTAGGGCGTGCCGCGCGGAGCACGCCGGACCGGCCCCTGCGCCGCGCCGTACCGGCCCCTGCGGCGGGCGGATGAACGGCGGCTCGTCCACAGCCGTCCGGATGACTGTCGCACGTATCACTTTGCTGTCACATCGTCACACTCCGCCCGTGGACGGCGCGTCGCCGCTACCTTCGGGTGAGGGGACAATAGGCGGAAGGCAGTTGACGATTTGACGGCGACGCGTCGAGGGGCAGGCGGACCATGAGCATCGGCGACGGCTACGGCGAGGGGCGGGAGCACCGCGACACCGCCGAGGCGGGCCGGACGGGCACGCGCATCCGCCTGCCCGAGGGCGAGAGCGCGGCCTCCGCCAGGGGGCCCGCCGTCCGTCCGGGCCGCAGCCTGCTGGCGGTGGTCGGCGTCGTGGTGCTGCTCATCGCGGCGATCGCGTTCGCCACCCGCGGCGGGGGCGGCGCCGAAGACGACGCCGAAAGCCGCGAGGCCCGGCCCACCGCCCCCACCGGCGTCGCCCCCGTCGAGGCCGGCGACGGCATCCCCTCCGGCTTCCCCCGCACCGAACAGGGCGCCCAGAGCGCCGCGGCGAACTACGCGGTGGCGCTGGTATCCGCCGACATCATCAGGCCCGGTGAACGCCCCCGGATCATCGAAACCGTTTTCGTCCCCGAACAGGCGGACGCCATGCGGCAGAAGCTGGACGACGCCTATACGACGGACTTCCTGGAGAAGGTCGGGCTCGACGCGGACGGTGACGCCCCCGAGGGTTACACGTACGTCTCCCGCACTGTGCCCGTCGGCACGAGGCTGGTCTCCTTCGCTCCCGACACCGCCGAACTGGCGGTCTGGTGCACCGGTGTGTACGGCATGGCGGGGCCGGAGTCCCGCACTCCGGTCAGGACGGACTGGTTCACCATGCACCTGACGCTGCGCTGGGCGGACGGCGACTGGAAGGTCCAGAGCTTCGCCCAGGAGTCCGGCCCCGCCCCCGTCAACGGTGACGTCCGCGCGTCCGGCGCGGAGGAGATCGCGGAAGCGGTCGAAGGATTCGGAGGCTTCACGTATGCCCGCTAACGGTTCGCCTGCGTCCCCAGTCCTCCGGATCGCCGGCATCGGCGCGCTCGTGCCCGCGGTCACCGCCGTCCTCACCTCCCCGGCCACCGCCGAGCCCTCGCAGCCTCCCCCGGAGAAGCCGGAGTGCGAGTTCATGATCGGCACCGCGCGGGAGATCTGTGAGGGTGAGGACCCGGGTGGGGCGGGGGGCGGGGACACGCGGTCGGAGACGCTCGGCGGTCTCGACCCGCTGTCCTCGCTCGCCGACGGCTGCGCCGAGGCCGCCGCCTGGATCGTCGGGAAGCTCTCGGAAGCCGTCTCGGCCACCGCCGACGTCGACTTCACCAATGCCGCGTTCCTCCGCCAGTACGCCGTCGTCTTCGCCGCCTCCACCGTCCTCACCCTCGTCCTGTGGCTGCTGGCCGTCGCCAAGCGGGCCGTCCGGGGCGTGCCCCTGGTGACGGCCATCTCCGAGGCCGTCGGCTTCCTGTGGCTCGTCGTGCTCGCCTCGGCGTTCACCCCGCTCGTCCTCTACACGCTCGTCTCCGCCACGGACGCCGTCACCGACATCATCGCCTCCGGCACCGGCTCACAGACGGACGTCTTCTTCGGCTCCTTCTCCGAAGCCCTGCGCAACGGGGACGACATAGGCGGCGGGCCGATCATGCTGATCGTCGTCTCCCTCGTCTCCGTCGTCGCCGCCGGCGTGCTCTGGCTGGAGCTGGTCATCCGCGCCGCGCTTCTCTACGTCGGGGCGCTGCTGGGCGTCGTCGTCTACTCCGGCCTCGTCGACAAGAACATGTGGTCCCACGTGCGCCGCTGGGCCGGGATCATGATCGCCGTCATCCTCGTCAAGCCGGTCATCGTCATCGTGCTCGGCCTCGCCGGAGCACTCGCCTCCGACGAGGGCCCCAACGCGCTCGGCGCCATCGTCTCCGGCCTCGCCATCATCCTGCTGGCCATCTTCGCCTCCGCGATGATCTACCGCTTCGTCCCCGGCTTCGGCGACGACATCGTCAACCACCGCAACGCCTCCGCCGACCCGGCCTCCCGCAAGGCCGTCGCCGCCGTCTCCAGCCCGGCGGCGATGCTGCGGCAGGGCATCAACACCCACAGCGCACGCGGCAGCGCGCCGTCGTCCGGGCAGGCCCAGGGCGGCCAGGCGGGCGCCGCGCAGACGAGTTCCGTCGCCGGCGGCGTCGCCGCGCACAGCACCCGCAGCGCCGCCCCGCCGCCCCCGCAGCGCGCCGCCCCCCGTACGTCCCCCCGCACGCCCCCCAGCTCAGCGAACGACCGCACCGGAGGTGACCGCAGGTGACGACGCCCCACGCCGTCGCGCCGCGCCGCACGTACACCATCGGCCGCGCCCGCGCGAACGCCCTCGTCGGCAAGAACCGCGAGACCGGCGAGATCGCCCTCATCGTCGTCGGGGCGTTCCTCGGCATGATGAGCGGCCTGCTCGTCCCCGTGCTGTCGCTGCGGATCGTCCTGCTCACCGGGTTCCCGATGCTGGCACTGGCCGCCGTCTACGTCCCCTACCGGGGGCGGACGTTCTACCGCTGGATCGAGATCGACCGTTCCTACCGCAGGCTGCAACGCGGCAGCGGCGCCGTCTACCGCTCGGCCGCGCCCGAGGCCGGCATCAGCCTGGACGGGCGCGAGGTGGAGATCGGCCCGCCGCCGGGCGTCGGCCGCATCACCTGGCTCTCGGCCCCCTTCGGCCCCGACGAGATCGCCGTGCTGCTGCACGCCGACCGCCGCACCGTCACCGCCGCCATCGAGATCGAGGGCCCCGGCGTGGGCCTGCGCGACAGCGAGGACCAGGAGGCGCTCGTCGACCGCTTCGGCACGCTGCTCAAGCACGTGGCGAACGGCGACGGCTACGTCAGCCGCCTCCAGATGCTCGCCCGCACGCTCCCCGCCGACCCCGACGCGCACGCGAACGACGTCGCCCACCGCGGCGACGACGGCGCGCCGGGCTGGCTGCGGGAGTCCTACGACCAGCTCCAGTCCATGGTCTCCACCTCCAGCGAGCAGCACCGCGCCTACCTGGTCGCCTGCATGCAGCACGGCCGCGAGCTGGCCGCCGAGGCCGCCACGATCGCCAAGGCGAACCGCTCCGGCTCCCGCAAGCTCACCCGCGACGAGGGCCTGGCCATCGTCATGACCCGCGAGCTGACCGACATCTGCGCCCGCCTCGCCGAGGCCGACATCCGGGTGCGCCAGCCCCTGGGCCAGGCCCGGCTGGCCTCCCTCGTCCACTCCATGTACGACCCGGACCACCCCATCGACCACATCCAGGCGATGACCCGGCGCAACGCCTGGCCCGCCGAACTCGACGCCCGCGAGGCGGGCTTCCTCCAGGCGAAGACCCGCGAGTCCGCGACGCGCGAGCCCTGGTGCCACGCGACGGCGTGGGTCAAGGAGTGGCCGATGACACCCGTCGGGGTGAACTTCCTGGCGCCGCTGCTGGTGCACACCCCGGACGTGATCCGCACCGTCGCCGTCTGCATGGACCTCGAACCGACGGAACTGGCCATCGAGCGCATGCTGACGGAGAAGACGAACGACGCCGCCGAGGCGAGCCGGCAGGCCAAGATGAACCGCACCGTCGACCCGCGCGACATCGCCGCCCACGGCCGCGTCGACCAGCGCGGCGAGGACCTGGCCAGCGGCGCCGCCGGAGTCAACCTCGTCGGCTACCTGACGGTCTCCTCCCGCACCCCGGAGGCCCTGGCCCGCGACAAGCGGACCATCCGCGCCGCCGCGGGCAAGAGCTACCTGAAGCTGGAGTGGTGCGACCGCGAACACCACCGCGCCTTCGTCAACACCCTGCCCTTCGCCACCGGCATCCGCCGCTGACCGCCCGCGACGAACCGCACCGTCCGACACGGCGCACGAGTCCCCGAGGATGAGGAGGCGCAGCCCCCATGGCCGCTTTCGATCTGCTCTCCGGCGTCACCGAGGCTTTCACCAGCTTCCTGTTCGGGAAGACGGAGACCACCCGGCTGCCCGTCCGCACCTCGACCGGCCAGGCCCAGGCCGTCTACCTGCCGACGGCCGCCCCGGGGCTCGGTGACTCGGGCGTCATCATCGGCCGCGAGGTCTACAGCGGCAAGGGCTACATCTACGACCCGTTCCAGCTCTACGGCCAGCAGCTCCCCGCACCGCACTGGCTGGTGCTGGGCGAGTCCGGCAACGGCAAGTCCGCGCTGGAGAAGACGTACGTGCTGCGCCAGCTCCGCTTCCGCGACCGGCAGGTCGTCGTGCTCGACGCCCAGGGCGAGGACGGCGTCGGCGAGTGGAACCTCATCGCCGAGGAGCTGGGCATAACCCCCGTCCGGCTCGACCCCACCGCCGCGCTCGACCAGGGCATCCGGCTCAACCCGCTGGACCCGGCCATCACCACCACGGGCCAGCTCGCCCTGCTCCGCACGATCATCGAGGTCGCCATGGGGCACGGGCTCGACGAACGGGCCGGGTTCGCCCTCAAGGTGGCCCACGCCTTCGTCAACTCCACCATCGTGGACCGGCAGCCCGTGCTCGTCGACATCGTCGAGCAACTGCGCCATCCCAAGCCCGAGTCGGCGCTCGCCATGAACGTCGCGCTGGACGACGTCCGCGCCTGGGGCCTGGACGTGGCCCTCGTCCTGGACCGCCTCGTGGACGGTGACCTGCGCGGCATGTTCGACGGCCCCACCACCGTCGGCATCGACCTTGACGCCCCGCTCACCGTCTTCGACCTCTCCCACATCGACCGCAACTCCATCGCCATGCCCATCCTCATGGCGATCGTCGGCGTGTGGCTGGAGCACACCTGGATCAGGCCCGACCGCAAGAAGCGCATCTTCCTGGTGGAGGAGGCCTGGCACATCATCAACAGCCCGTTCGTCGCCCAGCTCTTCCAGCGGCTGCTGAAGTTCGGCCGCCGTCTGGGCCTCTCCTTCGTCGCCGTCGTGCACCACCTGTCCGACGTCGTGGACGGCGCGGCGGCGAGGGAGGCGGCGGCGATCCTCAAGATGGCCTCCACCCGCACGGTCTACGCCCAGAAGGCGGACGAGGCGCGGGCCACCGGACAGGTGCTCGGCCTGCCCCGCTGGGCGGTCGAGATCATCCCCACACTGACGCCCGGTATCGCCGTGTGGGACGTCAACGGCAACGTCCAGGTCGTCAAGCACCTGATCACCGAGGCCGAACGGCCACTCGTCTTCACCGACCGCGCCATGACGGAGGCGTCCGTGCGCGCGGCCGATCCGGACCCCTCCACCCTGGACGAGCTGGACCGGGCGCTGGAGTCCGAGACGGAGTCGCGCGCGGTCTCCTTCGACAAGCTGACGCACGCGGACGGGACGGTGGCCTGACGTGGCCGGTCACACCGCGCCCCCGCCCGCCGTCCCGCCCCGCCGCGCGAGCGGCGGCGTCCCGGACGGGCTGCTCCTCGGCCTCCTCGGACTGCTGCTGGGCCTGACCCTCCTCGCCTGGACGGCGGCGGGCCTCGCCGGGCTCCTCTCGCACGGCCGCTGGCCCGACGGCGTCGCCCTCGCCCGGACCCCGACGGCCCTGCGGTCCCTGGTGACGGCCCCGGCCGACCTCGCGGCGGCCTGGCCGGACGCCGAGCCGGGTGCCCTCCCGGGCCCCGGGCTGTTCTGGGGCCTCCTCATCGGCCAGGTCATGGTGCTGTTCGTGCTGGCGCTCGCCGCCATGACGTCCCTGACCCGGCGCAGAGCCCGCCGCACGGCACGCCGCCTCGCCGTCGCGGCGAACGGCCCGCACGCCGCGGGGGCAGCCGCACCCCGAACACCGGCGCCGGCGGATCCGCCGGACCAGTCCGCGGGACGAACGCGACCGGCGGGGCCGGCTCAGGAGCAGGTGCCCGCGGAGCCGCCCGGCGGCCCGGCGGCCCACGACGCGCCTCCCGCCGCGTCCGCCGCCGCCCCCGTAGCCGCAGGCCGCCACCCCGTACCCGCCGCTTCGCACGCCCCGGCCGAGCTGCCCGTTCCCGGGCACGTCTCCGGACTGCACCTGCGGCACACCGCCGACCCGGCCGCCACCCTCGCCGCCGTTGCGGGCCCCGCCGTCGTCGTCACCGCCGATCCCGCTCTGTGGGCCGGCACCGTGGGCGCCCGCGCCAAGCTCGGACCGGCCCACGTCTACGACCCCGGCCACGTCACGGACGCGCCCGTCCGGCTGCGCTGGGCCCCGGAGCGGGGCTGCGCCGACCCCGGTACCGCCCGCAGCCGCGCGGCGGCCCTCCTCGCTCCCGTACGGAGCCCGGCCGTGGTGGACCAGGCCGTCCACGAGGCCGCCGAGACTCTCCTGCGGTGCTGTCTGCACGCCGCCGCCGTCTCCGGCCGCTCCTTCCGGGACGCCCACCGCTGGGCCGCGGGCGGCGCAGCCACGGAAGCCGTGCGCATACTGCGCAAGCACCGTGACGCCGCCTCCGGCGCCGCCGGGGAGCTGGAGGCCACCCTGGTGGCCCACTCCGAGCGCCGCGACCAGGCCCACGCCCTGATCCGGCACGCCCTCGCGTCGCTGAGCCAGCTGCACGTCCGCAACGCCTGCGCCGCCGCACGCAACGATTCGGTCGCGCTGGAATCGTTCGCGGCGGAAATGGGAACGGTGTACATCGTGGGCGCCCCCATGGAGAACCCGCGCCGCGACGCGGGCACGCTGCCTCTCCTGACGGCGCTCACCTCAAGCGTGGTCGAGCACGGCCGGCGCATGGCCGAACGGTCATCCTCCGGTCGGCTCGACCCACCAATGACGCTCATCCTGGACGGGCCCGCGACGCTCGCCCCACTCCCGGAACTGCCCTCGCTGCTGGCCAGCGGCGAGGAGTGGGGCCTGCACACACACGCCTACCTGCGCTCGACGGAGCAGGCACGCACCTGGTGGCCCGGTCTGACGGCCACCCAGCTCGGCCGCACCACACCGAGCGCCTGAAGCAGGCAACGGGCGCACGCCGCCGGACGGTTCACGAGCCCGCCCCGGGTCCGCCCACCAGGCCCTGACGTCCGACGAGCACGCCGGTCCCGGTGCCATACGTCACCACGACGCCGGAAACGGGGTTTCCTCACTCGCCTATAACGCAGAAGAGCCCCGCCGGATA
>NZ_JAZDCW010000013.1:0-86517 GCF_036323765.1 Streptomyces solitudinis | reverse complement strand
GCGGCCCCCTTGGGCCCACCCGCGTCCGACAGCGGAGGTCCGTGCCGGTAGGGTCGGGGAGCAGTGTAGGAACGTGCCAGGGGAGGCCCCGGGTGGAGGTACAGGAGACACGAGTCCAGACGGACCGCGTTTTCACCATCCCCAACGTGCTCAGCATGGCGAGGCTCCTGGGCGTACCCGTCTTCCTGTGGCTCGTTCTGTGGCCGGAGTTCGGCGGCCCCAACAGCGACGGCTGGGCCCTCGCGGTGCTGGCGCTGAGCGGCGTCAGCGACTACCTGGACGGGAAACTGGCCCGCCGCTGGAACCAGGTCAGCAACCTCGGCCGGATCCTGGACCCCGCCGCCGACCGCCTGTACATCCTCTCCACGCTCCTCGGCCTCACCTGGCGCGGCATCCTGCCCGTATGGCTCACCGGGCTGCTGCTCGCGCGTGAGCTGGTGCTGCTCGTGATGGTGTGGCTCCTCGACCGCCGCGGCTACGCGCCGCCGCAGGTGAACTTCCTCGGCAAGGCGGCTACCTTCAACCTGATGTACGCGTTTCCGCTCCTGCTTCTCAGTGACGGGAGCGGATGGGTCTCGTCACTCGCTGCGATTTTCGGATGGGCGTTCGCAGGATGGGGTACAGCTCTCTACTGGTGGGCAGGAACCCTCTACGTGGTCCAGGTCCGCCGCATTCTCACGGCGGACGCTGCGACCGGCCGGGCCGGTCACTGACATCGTCGTCACGTAGACGGTTTCCTCCGTTGCGGTGGGGAACTCGTCCACGGCCCGTCCGGTCCACCCGTCGTCTTTTGAAGGAGGACGCTTCCGACATGAAGGCCGTCGTGATGGCCGGTGGCGAGGGCACACGCCTTCGTCCCATGACCGCGAGTATGCCCAAGCCGCTCCTGCCCGTCGCCAACCGGCCGATCATGGAGCACGTGCTCAGGCTGCTCAAGCGGCACGGTCTCAGTGAGACCGTGGTGACCGTTCAGTTCCTGGCCTCGCTCGTCAAGAATTACTTCGGTGACGGCGAAGAACTCGGCATGGAGCTGACGTACGCCAACGAGGAGAAGCCCCTTGGCACCGCCGGCAGCGTCAAGAACGCCGAAGAAGCCCTCAAGGACGATTCCTTCCTGGTCATTTCCGGGGACGCCCTCACGGACTTCGACCTGACCGATCTCATCAATTTCCACCGCGAGCGCGGCGCCCTCGTCACCGTGTGCCTGACGCGGGTCCCGAACCCGCTGGAATTCGGCATCACGATCGTCGACGACGAGGGCAAGGTCGAACGCTTCCTGGAGAAGCCGACCTGGGGGCAGGTGTTCTCCGACACCGTCAACACCGGCATCTACGTCATGGAGCCGGAGATCTTCGACTACGTCGACCCGGACGTTCCGGTGGACTGGTCCGGTGACGTCTTCCCCCAGCTCATGAAGGAGGGGAAGCCGATCTACGGCTACGTCGCCGAGGGCTACTGGGAGGACGTCGGCACGCACGAGAGCTACGTCAAGGCCCAGGCCGACGTGCTGGAGGGCAAGGTCGACGTCGACCTCGACGGCTTCGAGATCTCGCCCGGGGTGTGGGTCGCCGAGGGCGCGGAGGTGCACCCGGACGCGGTCCTGCGCGGCCCGCTGTACATCGGGGACTACGCCAAGGTGGAGAGCGGAGCGGAGATCCGCGAGCACACCGTCATCGGCTCCAACGTCGTCGTGAAGAGCGGGGCCTTCCTGCACAAGGCGGTCGTGCACGACAACGTCTACATCGGCCAGCAGACGAACCTGCGCGGCTGCGTCATCGGCAAGAACACCGACGTGATGCGGGCGGCGCGGATCGAGGACGGCGCCGTCATCGGTGACGAGTGCCTGGTCGGTGAGGAGTCGATCGTCCAGGGCAACGTCCGCGTCTACCCGTTCAAGACGGTGGAGGCCGGTGCCTTCGTCAACACCTCCGTCATCTGGGAGTCCCGGGGGCAGGCGCACCTGTTCGGGGCGCGCGGTGTCTCCGGCATCCTGAACGTCGAGATCACCCCGGAGGTCGCGGTCCGCCTGGCCGGGGCGTACGCGACGACGCTGAAGAAGGGTTCGACGGTCACCACGGCCCGTGACCACTCCCGAGGCGCCCGCGCCCTCAAGCGCGCCATGATCTCCGCCCTCCAGACCAGCGCCATCGACGTCAGGGACCTGGAGAACGTGCCGCTGCCCGTGGCCCGTCAGCAGACGGCCAGGGGCAGCGCGGGCGGCATCATGATCCGCACGACGACCGGTGTGCCGGACTCCGTCGACATCATGTTCTTCGACGAACGGGGGGCCGACCTCTCGGCGGGCGGGCAGCGCAAGCTCGACCGCGTCTACGCCCGGCAGGAGTACCGGCGCGCGTTCCCCGGTGAGATCGGCGACCTCTCCTTCCCCGCGAGCGTCTTCGACTCCTACACCGGCGCGCTCCTGCGTGCCGCGGACACCAGCGGGATCGCGGACGCGGGACTCAAGGTCGTCGTGGACGCGTCCAACGGCAGCGCCGGTCTGGTCCTGCCGAGCCTGCTCGGGCGGCTCGGTGTGGACGCGCTCACCATCAACCCCGGGCTGGACGAGTCCCGCCCCACCGAGACCGCCGACGGCCGCCGGTCGGGTCTGGTGCGGCTCGGCGAGATCGTCGCCTCGGCGCGTGCGGCGTTCGGCGTGCGCTTCGACCCGGTGGGGGAGCGGCTGTCCCTGGTGGACGAACGCGGCCGGATCATCGAGGACGACCGGGCCCTGCTCGTCATGCTCGACCTCATCGCCGCGGAACGGCGCAGCGGGCGCGTCGCGCTCCCGGTCACCACGACCCGGATCGCCGAGCAGGTGGCGGCCTACCACGGGACGCAGGTGGAGTGGACGACGACGTCGCCGGACGACCTCACCCGGGTGGGCCGTGACGAGGGGACGATCTTCGGCGGTGACGGGCGCGGCGGGTTCATCGTCCCGGAGTTCAGCTCCGTCTTCGACGGCGCGGCCGCCTTCGTGCGGCTCATCGGCCTCGTCGCGCGCACGCAGCTCACGCTGAGCCAGATCGACGCGCGCATTCCGCGTGCCCACGTGGTGAAGCGGGACCTGGCGACGCCGTGGGCTGTCAAGGGCCTGGTCATGCGCAACGTCGTGGAGGCGGCCGGGGACCGCTCGGTGGACACCACCGACGGCGTGCGCGTGGTAGAACCCGACGGGCGCTGGGTGATGGTGCTGCCCGACCCCGCCGAGGCGGTCACGCACCTGTGGGCCGAGGGGCCGGATGACGCCTCCGCCCAGGCCCTGCTGGACGAGTGGGCCACCGTCGTGGACGGCGCGGGCCGCTGACCCCTGCGCGCGGGCGGGCCCGCGCCGGTCCGGCCGGAACCGGTGAGGTTCCGGCCGGACCGGCGCGTCGGAGGGCCCATTCGGCGGTACGGCCGCCGACGTGCGACGATGTGCGGCATGTCGCAGCAGCACCCCGATCGGAGTACCGCGACGCGGCCTGCGCGACCCGACGCGTCGATGTCGCTGCTGACCAACGTCATGGAGCACAGCCTTGACGAGGGCTACGCCGAGGCCGCCGCCCGCCGGAAGGCGGACGGCGGCGGCGCGGGGCTGCCCCGGACACTGCGCGCCAAGCTGTGGCTGGGCGCCGGCCTCGTCCTCGCCGCGCTGGTCGTCACCCTGGGCGCCGCGCAGGCCCGGTACGAGGCGCCGACCGCCGCCAAGGAGCGCCAGGAGCTGATCGCCCGTGTCGAGGACGGTACCGCCGAGGCCGACGGCCTGCAGGAGCGCGTCCACGAGCTGCGTGAGACGGTCGCCGGGATGCAGCGCGAGGCGCTGCGGGACCACGGCGGCAGCACCGGGGAGCTGGTGCAGCTCCTCGCGGGGGCCACGCCCGTGGAGGGACCGGGCGTCGAGCTGTCCGTCGACGACGCGGAGGACACCGGCGGGGAGCCGGGCGGCCCCCGGCAGACGACCGGGTTCGCCGACACGGGCCGGGTACGGGACCGGGACCTCCAGCTCGTCGTCAACGGGCTGTGGGCCGCCGGAGCCGAGGCCGTCTCCATCAACGGCCAGCGGCTGACCTCCCTGTCCGCCATCCGGGCGGCGGGTGACGCCATACTGGTCGACAACAAGCCCCTCGTACCGCCGTACAAGATCCTCGCGGTGGGCGACGGGCAGGAGTTCGCGGACCGGTTCTCCCGCAGCGTGGACGGCCAGTACCTGAAGGTGCTGGAGGAGGACTACGGCATCCGCGCCGACCTCGACGTGCGGGACGGCCTGCGGCTGCCCGCCGCGCCGAGCCTCACCCTCAGGACCGCCGAGCCCGTCACGACAGGAAAGGGCAGCAATTCGTGATCGCCGTACTGGGCCTCATCGTGGGAGTCGTGGCGGGGCTGGTGCTCCGCCCCGTGGTGCCGACGGCTGTGGAGCCCTACCTGCCCATCGCCGTCGTGGCGGCGCTCGACGCGGTCTTCGGCGGGCTGCGCGCCATGCTGGACGGCATCTTCGTGGACAAGGTCTTCGTCGTGTCGTTCCTGTCGAACGTCGTCGTCGCGGCCCTGATCGTCTTCCTCGGTGACAAGCTCGGCGTCGGCGCGCAGCTCTCCACGGGCGTGGTCGTGGTGCTGGGCATCCGCATCTTCTCCAACGCCGCCGCCATCCGGCGGCACCTCTTCGGAGCGTGAGCCCCGTGAGCGACGAGAGCACGCCGGACGGGCACGACCTGCGGGGCGGACCCCGCCGGGAGACGGACGCGACGGCCGGGCCGGCGCAGGACGGGCCCCGGCAGGGTCCGCCGGAGGGCACCGGTGCGGGCGGCGCCGCGCCGGGCGACGAGCTGACCGGGCGGCAGCGGCTCGCCGCCGGGCTGTGGCCGCCCCGGCTGGGCCGCAACCAACTCGTCGCGGCCCTGCTGCTGTTCGTCCTCGGCCTCGGCCTCGCCATCCAGGTCCGCTCCACCAGCGAGGACAGCGCGCTGCGCGGCGCACGCCAGGAGGACCTCGTGCGCATCCTCAACGAGCTGGACGACCGCACCGAGCGCCTGGAGGCCGAGCGGGACCGCCTGGAGGAACAGCGCTCGGACCTGGAGAACAGCTCCGACCAGGCGGAGGAGGCACGACGGCAGACCCGGGAGCGTGAGCGCCAACTCGGCGTCCTCGCCGGTACCGTCGGAGCCGAGGGGCCGGGCATCATCATGCGGATCAGCGCCCCGGCGGACGTCGTGAAGGCCGACCAGCTGCTCGACGCGATCCAGGAGCTGCGCGCGGCCGGTGCGGAGGCCGTCCAGATCAACGACGTGCGCGTGGTCGCCGACACCTACTTCACCAGTGCGGAGGGCGGGGTGCGCATCGACGGGCGCAAGGTCGCGCCGCCCTACCGGTTCGAGGTGATCGGCCGGCCGCAGGATCTCGAACCGGCACTCAACATTCCCGGAGGCGTGGTGCAATCGCTGCAAGGCGACCAGGCGACCGTGACGATCGAGCGCTCGGAGGAGGTCGTGGTGGACGCCTTGCGGTCCGCGCAGCGGCCTGACTACGCTCAGTCGTCATCTCGGTGAGACGACGGTGATCCTTCCGGGGGGTCGGCGGGCCCGCGGGGCGCCGCGTGGTGGAAACTGTGTACTGGCTGCGGACGTTGCCCGGGTGTCCGCTGTGGCCTGTGTGAGGATCAAGGGTCTGTCCTGCCCCGCGGGCGGGTCTGTTTCGTACGAGGGGAATCGCCCGTGAGTTTTCTTTCGAAGTTGTTCGGCAAGCGCAAGGACGCCGGTGGCGCACACCGGGCCGGCAAGCACGGTGCTCCCGGCGGTCAGGGGCCCGGAACCGACGCAGGGCGTCCGCTCTTCCGGCCCGACCCGGACACCCCGGGTGGCCAGGGCGCCACGTCCGCCGGTCTGGACACCTCCGGCCTGGACACCGCCGGGCGCATAGCTCCCGGGGAGGCTGCGGGCACGGGCGGCGGGACCGGGGCGCCGGTCTGCACGAGGTGCGGCAACCGGGCTGCGGAGTCCAGCCGCTTCTGCTCCAACTGCGGTGCTCCCCTGCGGGGCGGCGCGCCCGCGTCCGAGCGCCCCTCCGAGACGACGTCCACCATCTCGATCACGGGCCTGGAGGCCTACGACGCCGAGGCCACGGGCCAGACGCCGATGCTCTCCCCGGAGGCCATCGCCGCCATCGACGCGCTTCCGGTCGGCTCGGCGCTCCTCGTCGTCCGCCGGGGCCCGAACTCTGGGGCCCGGTTCCTGCTGGACGGTGAGCTGACCACGGCGGGGCGCAGCCCGCAGAGCGACATCTTCCTCGACGACGTGACCGTCTCCCGCCGCCACGTGGAGTTCCGGCGCGGCGCGAACGGCGTCTTCACCGCCTCCGACGTCGGCAGCCTCAACGGGACGTACGTCAACCGGGAACCGATCGACTCCGTGTCGCTGAACAACGGCGACGAGGTGCAGATCGGCAAGTTCCGTCTGGTGTTCTTCGCTCCCCAGCGAGGGGCCTGACGAAGGACCCGCCCACGGAGGGTTCATGCACACACCGTCGGGCGGTGCCGGTCACGGCACCGCCGCCGCGGAGCGCGGCCCGATGAGCATCGGGACCGTGCTGGGGCTGCTGCGCGAGGAGTTCCCCGAGGTCACCGTCTCCAAGATCCGTTTCCTGGAGTCGGAGGGCCTGGTCGAGCCGCAGCGCACGCCGTCCGGCTACCGCAAGTTCAGCGCCAAGGACGTGGAGCGGCTGGCGTTCGTGCTGCGCATGCAGCGTGACCACTACCTGCCGTTGAAGGTGATCCGCGAGCAGCTGGACGCCATCGACCGCGGAGAGCAGGTCGTCCTCCCGGGGCCGGCCCAGCCGCGGGACCTGCTGGAGGGGGCCGCCGACCCGTCCGCCGCGGCGGAGACCCTCCCGTCGGCCCGGGTGGGGCGCGCCGAGCTGCTCGCCGCCGCCGAGGCGGGGGAGGAGCAGCTGAGTGAGTGGGAGTCCTACGGGCTGGTCGCCCAGGCCGCCGACGGCGGCTACGAGCCGGAGACCGTGGAGGTGGCGCGGCTCGTGGCCGACCTCGGCCGCTACGGGCTCCAGCCGCGCCACCTGCGGGTCGTGAAGGCGGCGGCGGACCGCGAGGCCGGCCTCGTCGAACAGGTGGTGGCGCCCCTGCGGCGGCACCGCAATCCGCAGACGCGGGTGCGCGCGCAGGCGACGGCCAGGGAGCTGGCCAGCCTGTCGGTGCGCCTGCACGCCGCGCTCGTCCAGGCCGCCCTGCGCGAGCAGCTACAGGACCCGCGGTACTGAGATGGCGGTGCACGGAGGGGGCCCGACTACCCAAACCGGTGGCGTACGGCCTAGGGTTGCTGTGTGAACGAGCTCGACGTCGTGGGTGTCCGGGTCGAAATGCCCTCCAACCAGCCGATCGTGCTTCTGCGCGAAGTAGGAGGCGACCGCTACCTCCCCATCTGGATCGGTCCTGGGGAGGCGACCGCCATTGCCTTCGCCCAGCAGGGCATGACTCCGGCGCGTCCGCTGACGCACGACCTCTTCAAGGACGTCCTGGAGGCCGTCGGCCAGGAGCTCACCGCCGTGCGCATCACGGATCTGCGGGAGGGCGTCTTCTACGCGGAGCTGGTCTTCGCCAGCGGCGTGGAGGTCAGCGCCCGCCCGTCCGACGCGATAGCGCTGGCGCTGCGCACCGGTACGCCCATCTACGGCAGTGACGGCGTGCTGAACGACGCGGGCATCGCCATCCCGGACGAGCAGGAGGACGAGGTGGAGAAGTTCCGCGAGTTCCTCGACCAGATCTCGCCGGAGGACTTCGGCACCAGCAACCAGTGACCGCGGGGACGGCAGCCGGGCCGCGTCCGGACACCGCGCGCGGTGTAATCGGTGCCGATTCCCCGAATGAGGTCACGCCAAACCACTCCTTAGGTGATTATCACCCGGCGTGCCGAGAGTGGCGATCGTTGACGCACCCCCAGCGACTGCCTACCGTCATGGAGGCAGGTCCCGGCGGCGTCTCCGCGGGACGTGAAGGGATGGAGGTCGGCGTGAGAAGCACCGGCGACGGCAGGGCTGCTACCGGCCCGTTCCCGCTGCACGGGGCCCCTGCACCGCACGCTGCCGATCCCGCTCTGGCGGACGGGGGCGCAGCGCGGGAACAGCTCGGTTACCGCGGGCCGACGGCCTGTGCGGCCGCGGGCATCACCTACCGCCAGTTGGACTACTGGGCGCGGACGAAGCTGGTGGAGCCCAGCGTCCGCCCCGCCCACGGCTCCGGTACGCACCGGCTCTACAGCTTCCGCGACGTCGTCGTCCTGAAGATCGTCAAGCGGCTGCTGGACACGGGCGTCTCCCTGCAGAACATCCGTACGGCCGTCCAGCACCTGCGCAGCCGCGGGCTGGAGGACCTCGCGCAGATGACGCTCATGAGCGACGGCGCGACGGTCTACGAGTGCTCCTCGCCCGACGAGGTGGTCGACCTCCTCCAGGGCGGGCAGGGGGTCTTCGGCATCGCCGTGGGCGTCGTGTGGCGCGACGTGGAAGGGGCCCTGTCCCAGCTGCACGCCGAGCGGGTGGACACCGGCGAGACGCTCGTCCGCGACAACCCGGCCGACGAACTGGCCCGGCGGCGCAACCGCGCCGTGTGAGGGGCGCCGCCTCGCCGCGTCCGTGACCGCACCCGCGGCCCCCCCCGCCGCCGGTGCGGTTGTCAGTGCCGTGCGGCAGCATCGGTAGACGTGAGAGGCGCACCGACGATCCTCCATCTCGACATGGACGCGTTCTACGCCGCCGTAGAACAGGCGGCCAAGCCGAGCCTGCGCGGGAAGCCGGTGGTCGTCGGAGGGCTCGGGCCGCGCGGCGTCGTGGCCACCGCCTCCTACGAGGCGCGCCGGTACGGGGTCCACTCGGCGATGCCCACCGCCCAGGCCCGCAGGCGCTGCCCCAACGCCGCCTACCTCACCCCGCGCTTCACCCTCTACCGCCAGGTCAGCGAGACCGTGATGGAGCTGCTGGCCGGCCTGTCCCCGCTCGTGGAGCCGCTCAGCCTGGACGAGGCGTTCGTCGATCTGGAGGCCGGCGGCACACCGGCCGCCACCGCGGCGGCCCGGGAGACCGGGGCACGCCTGCGGGGCGCCATCCGCGCCGCCACCGGGCTCAGCGGCTCCGTCGGTCTCGCGGGGTCGAAGATGCTGGCGAAGATCGCCTCCGAGCAGGCCAAGCCGGACGGGCTCGTGGTGATCGCACCGGGAACCGAACGCCAACTGCTCGCCCCGCTCGGCGTCCGCACCCTGCCGGGCGTCGGCCCGGCGACGGCGGAGGTCCTGCGCCGTGCCGGGATCGCCACCGTGGGCGAGGCCGTCGAGGCGGGGGAGGCGGAGCTGCTGCGGCTGCTGGGGAAGGCACACGGCGGCGCCCTGTACGCCATGGCCCAGGGCATCGACGACCGTCCGGTGGTGGCCGAGCGCGCGTCGAAGTCCGTCTCCGTCGAGGACACCTTCGACGTGGACGTCACCGACCGCACCCGCATCCAGCAGGAGCTGGCCGGGCTCGCCGGGCGGTGTGCGCGGCGGCTGCGGGCGGCCGGGCGCTCGGGCCGCACGGTCGTGGTCAAGGTCCGCAGGTACGACTTCTCCACGCTCACCCGCTCCGAGACGCTGCGCGGCCCCACCGACGACCCGGTGGTGATCCGGGAGGCGGCCGCCCGGCTGCTGGACGCGGTGGACACCACCGAGGGCGTGCGGCTCCTGGGCGTCGGCGTCAGCGGACTGGCCGACTTCACCCAGGAGGACCTCTTCGCCCAGAGCGCCCAGAGCGCCGCGGGCGGACCGGCCGAGCAGGACGCGTCCGGTGACGGGGGCGGCCCGCTCGCTGCGGCCGGGCCGCCCCCGCCACCGGCAGACGCGGAACCGGACGCGGAACCGGGTCCGCGCCAGGACGCCGGACCGGACGCGGGCCGCCGGGCCCCGCCCGTCCCGCGGCCACCGGCGGGGCCCGGCGCCGCGCCACCGCACTGGCTGCCGGGACTGGACGTGCGCCACGCCGCGTACGGTCCCGGCTGGGTCCAGGGCAGCGGCGTCGGCCGGGTGACCGTCCGCTTCGAGGGGCCGGGCACCGCACCGGGCCGGGTCCGCACGTTCCGGGCCGACGATCCCGGCCTGGAGCCGTCCGAGCCGGTGCCGCTCGTACCCGGCAGGGCGTGAGCGCGGGAGCCGGAGGCGGCCGGCGGTCAGTCCCCGGTGCCCGCCACGTGCCCGAGGCCCTCCTCGCCCGCGCCGGGGCCCGGCTCACCGGCCGCCGGCACCTCCATCCCGTAGTGGTGGTACAGCTGGAGCTCCTGCTCGGGGGAGAGGTGCCGGCCCACGCCGAAGTCCGGGGCGTCCTTGATGCGGGCCCGGTCGAAGGGCACGTGCAGCGCGTCGCGCACCACCTCGCTGGGCTCCAGGGGGACGAAGGCGTCGCGGCTGAACAGCCCGGTGCGCACCGCCGCCCACTCCGGTTCCCCGGTGGCGTCGTCGAGGTACACCTCGTCCACGGTCCCGATCTTGTTCCCGTCCCGGTCGTACGCCTTGCGTCCTATCAAGTCCCGCGGATCGATGTCGGTCTGCACGAGTTCCTCCACCCGGTAGCCAATGCTCCACAAGAGTCCCTGCCCACAACCCAAGGACACTTTCCCCGCGACGGCCAGTCGAGGCCCCACCGGCCCGCCGCCCCCCGCGCTGGTAGGCTCGAAGACGGCTGTCGACCCCGTGCGGGAGAGTCCTCCGGCGCAGTGCCGGAGGCGCCGAAGGAGCAAACCCTCCCCGGAATCTCTCAGGCCCACGTACCGCGCGGACGAGGTCACTCTGGAAAGCAGGGCGGGCTGAGGACGCGACGGCGCCCGCGGCTCCTCCTCACCGACGGTGAAAGCCGGGCAGCGACGGACGGCCCGGTGAAACTCTCAGGTTGAGATGACAGAGGGGGAGGCCGTCCGGGCACGCACCCGTGCTGCCCCTCGCAGGTCGCACAGACCAGGAGGCCTCCGCAGATGACCACCGCACGCACACCGCTCAGCGCGCTGGACGAGGGCACGTCCTTCGCGCAGCGGCACATCGGCCCCGACGCCGCGCAGCAGGCCAAGATGCTCGCCCAGGTCGGCTACGGCTCGCTGGACGAGCTGACGGCCGCCGCCGTCCCCGAGGTGATCAAGAGCACCGATGCGCTCGGTCTCCCGGCGGCGCGTTCCGAGGCCGAGGTGCTCGCGGAGCTGCGCGGCCTCGCCGACCGCAACCAGGTCCTCGACTCCATGATCGGCCTCGGTTACCACGGCACCTTCACACCGCCCGTCATCCTGCGCAACGTCATGGAGAACCCGGCCTGGTACACGGCGTACACGCCCTACCAGCCGGAGATCTCGCAGGGCCGCCTGGAGGCCCTGCTCAACTTCCAGACCGTCGTCGCGGACCTGACCGGACTGCCCACCGCCGGCGCCTCCCTGCTGGACGAGGGCACCGCGGCGGCCGAGGCCATGGCGCTGTCCCGCCGTGTCGGCAAGGTCAAGCAGGGCGTCTTCCTCGTGGACGCCGACTGCCTGCCCCAGACCGTCGCCGTGCTCCGCACCCGCGCCGAACCGACCGGCGTCGAGGTCGTCGTGGCCGACCTCAGCGGGGGCATTCCCGCCGACGCCGCCGAGCGCGGCGTCTTCGGCGTGCTGCTCCAGTACCCGGGCGCATCGGGCGCCGTCCGTGACCCGCGTGCCGTCATCGAGCAGGCCCACGCCCTCGGCGCCGTCGTGACCGTCGCCGCCGACCTGCTCTCCCTCGCGCTGCTGACCTCGCCCGGCGAGCTGGGCGCGGACATCGCGGTCGGGTCCAGCCAGCGGTTCGGCGTACCGATGGGCTTCGGCGGACCGCACGCCGGGTTCATGTCAGTGCGCGACGCGTTCGCCCGCAGCCTGCCGGGCCGCCTCGTCGGCGTCTCGGTGGACGCCGACGGGAAGGCGGCCTACCGGCTGGCGCTGCAGACCCGCGAGCAGCACATCCGCCGGGAGAAGGCCACCAGCAACATCTGCACCGCGCAGGTCCTGCTCGCGGTGATGGCCGGACTGTACGCCGTCTACCACGGGCCCGACGGGCTGGCCGCGATCGCCCGGCGCACCCACCGCTACGCCACGGTGCTGGCCGCCGGGCTGCGGGACGGCGGCGTGGAGGTACTGCACGACGCCTTCTTCGACACGGTCACCGCCAGGGTGCCGGGCCGGGCCGCCGACGTCGTGGCCGCCGCCCGGGAGGCCGGGGTCAACCTGCGCCTGACCGACGCCGACCACGTGGGCATCGCGTGCGACGAGACCACTCGACGCGAGCAGCTCGCCGCCGTCTGGTCCGCCTTCGGCGTCCGGTCCGGCACGCGGGAGATCGACGCGCTCGACGCGGCCACCGGGGACGCCCTGCCGGACGGCCTGCTGCGCACCGACGAGGTGCTCACCCACCCCGTCTTCCACCAGCACCGCTCCGAGACGGCCATGCTGCGCTACCTGCGCCGCCTGTCCGACCGCGACTACGCGCTGGACCGGGGCATGATCCCGCTCGGCTCCTGCACGATGAAGCTGAACGCCACGACCGAGATGGAACCGGTCACCTGGCCCCAGTTCGCGGCGCTGCACCCCTTCGCCCCGGCCGAGCAGGCCGAGGGCTACCTGACCCTCATCCGGGAACTGGAGGAGCAGCTCGCGGAGATCACCGGCTACGCCCGGGTCTCCGTCCAGCCCAACGCCGGTTCCCAGGGCGAGCTGGCCGGGCTGCTCGCGGTGCGCGCCTACCACCGGGCCAACGGTGACACGCAGCGCACGGTGTGCCTCATCCCGTCCTCGGCCCACGGCACCAACGCGGCCAGCGCGGTGATGGCCGGGATGAAGGTCGTCGTGGTGAAGACCGGCGAGAGCGGTGACGTGGACGCCGCCGACCTGCACGCGAAGATCGCGGAGCACCGCGACGAACTCGCCGTGCTCATGGTGACCTACCCCTCCACGCACGGCGTGTTCGAGGACGACATCACCGACATCTGCGCCGCCGTGCACGACGCGGGCGGCCAGGTCTACGTGGACGGCGCCAACCTCAACGCGCTGGTCGGGCTCGCCCGCCCCGGACGCTTCGGCGCGGACGTCTCCCACCTGAACCTGCACAAGACGTTCTGCATCCCGCACGGCGGCGGCGGTCCGGGCGTCGGACCGGTCGGTGTGCGCGCCCACCTGGCGCCCTACCTGCCCAACCACCCGCTCCAGCCGCTGGCGGGGCCGGAAACGGGGATCGGGCCGGTCTCCGCGGCCCCGTGGGGATCGGCCGGCATCCTGCCGATCTCCTGGGCGTACGTGCGTCTCATGGGCGCCGAGGGGCTGCGCCGCGCCACCCAGGTCGCCGTCCTCAGCGCCAACTACGTCGCCCGCCGTCTGGAGCCGCACTACCCGGTGCTGTACACCGGGCCCGGCGGACTGGTCGCGCACGAGTGCATCATCGACGTGCGGCCCCTGACGAAGGCGACCGGCGTGAGCATCGACGACGTCGCCAAGCGGCTGATCGACTACGGGTTCCACGCGCCGACGATGTCGTTCCCGGTCGCGGGCACCCTGATGATCGAACCGACCGAGAGCGAGGACCTGAGCGAACTCGACAGGTTCTGCGACGCGATGATCGCCATCCGTGCCGAGATCGAGAAGGTCGGCACGGGGGAGTGGACCGCCGAGGACAGCCCGCTGCGCGGCGCCCCGCACACCGCGGCGCAGCTCGCCGGAGAGTGGGACCGCGCCTACTCGCGCGAGGAGGCCGCCTACCCGGCCGGTGTCACCGCGGACGCCAAGTGCTGGCCGCCGGTGCGCCGCATCGACGGGGCCTACGGTGACCGCAACCTCGTCTGCTCCTGCCCCCCGCCGGAGGAGTACGAGGGCTGACGACGGGCGACGGCCCCGGGACGCCCGCCGCACGCGGCGGGCGTCCCGGGGCCGTCCCGCGCCGCCGGGCGGGGCGGGTTTCAGGCGGCGGTGATGACCTGGTGGGTGCCCAGCGGCCGGCGCGGAGCGATGACCTGCCCGTCCGGCAGCAGCTCGCCGGTGTCCTCGAACAGCAGGACGCCGTTGCACAGCAGGCTCCAGCCCTGCCCGGGGTGGTGGGCCACGGGATGGGCCGCCTCCCGGTCGGGCGAGTCGGCTGACGGGCAGGGTGGCTGGTGATCGCACATGGTGGTGTTCTCTCGGCTCTTTCGCTGCGGTGACGTGCGGTGCGTGCTGCGGCGGGCTTCGGCGTCCATGCCCGCTCCCCCGGGTACCGGTCTCGTGTTCCCCAGTGTCGTCCCCCGCGGGGCGTTTCCGCAGGAATTCCGCCGCAGCGGCCCACAACGGACCACCACGTGTCACCCGCGCGAGCGGTCGCCCGTGCCCCTACCCGCCCTTCCGGGTGGTGCGCCGGGCCGGGAATGACTAGTCCGCACGGACGGCGGCGGGTCAGCGGTCTGCGGCCCCGTGACCGAGCCGGTCACGGGGCCGCAGACCGCAGGCCGCTGTGGTGGGTCCGCCGGCGCGAGCCCTAGGCCGGGGTCTGGAGCAGGGGGGCGGGCACCAGCCGGTGGGTGAGCAGCGGGAGCAGCGCGTCCACCCGGTGCGGGAGGTTCGGCGCGATGCCCGGGGGCGCGGGCGCCAGCGGCACCAGCAGGTCGGCCGGGGCGAGCGCGCCGTCCGCCGGGTCGGCCCCCGGGTCGGCGTGCAGCCACAGCGTCAGCATGTACAGCTCCGGGACCGACAGCAGGCGCGGCTGGTACGGCGTCGGGAGCGCCTCGGCGCGCCGGAGCGCCGTCTCGGTGGAGCGTACGTAGGGACCCTCGGCGAAGTGCGAGAACGCCCAGCCGTCCGGCGTGAGCATGGCCTCGGCCGTGCCGACCGACGCTTCCGTGCCGCGCAGGAGGAACCGCCAGCCCGTCAGCGCCGTGGTGGGCGGCTCACCGGGACCGGTGATGCCGGACAGGACGTGCACGGGCAGCGGCAGCTCGGGCCGCAGCTCGCCGTACGTGTCGGACCGGGCACGGCCGTCGCGGAGCGCGGCGGTGCGGGAACCGAGCGCGGCGAGGACACTGCGCAGTGCGGCTGCGGGAGCCGGGGGAGCGTGCAGGGGCATGGCGGGTCGCCTCTCACTTGGGGAGACAGGAGGGTGCGCGGCGAAGCACGGACGACGCTGTCGGCTGACCGGCGGGCACGGCCAGGCGGCCGGGCGCGGAAAAAGGAGGGACCGGAACCGAAAGACGTCACGTCACGGCCTCTTGAACACAAGTTTATACGACATTTGTTCCCGGGGCGTTTCCGCTAGCCGCTTCGGGTGTTTCGCACAAGGAGAAAACGCGCCGTTTCGCTAATGCGTTCCCGCGGTGCGGAGTTCGGGCCTCTTCTCCGGTGCCGGAGGCGACCGTGGCGGGACTGCTGATCCGGCGGTGCGTTTACCCCGGCCGGGCCGGGGAAGCCGCCTCCCCGTCATCGTATGCCCCAGGAATGTGCCCACGAGAAGGCTTCCGACCAGATTACCCTCACCGGCTGCCCCGGGGAGAGTTGTCGATCACGGCCCGGGGCATCATCGAGGCACTGCCGATCGAGGAGGAACACGTCGATGGGGGAGAAGGTCGCGGCCGGCGGATTCGGCCTCACGGACCGCCGTCGCTACCGGGACAAGCTCCACCAGTGCCTGCACGGGCTGGACCGGCTGCTCGGGCAGCGCCGTTTCGAGCGGCCGCGCAACCTCATGGGGCTGGAGATCGAACTCAACCTGGCGGACGCCCAGGGAATGCCCCGGATGATAAACGAGGAGGTACTGGACCGCATCGCGAGCCGGGATTTCCAGACGGAGCTGGGGCAGTTCAACCTCGAAGTCAACGTCCTTCCCCACCCCTTCGAGGGGCGCGTCCTGGACCAGCTCGCGGAGGAGCTGCGGACCGGTCTCGCCTATGCCGACCGCAAAGCGCGGGAGGCGGACGCCCGCATCCTGATGATCGGTATTCTCCCCACCCTCACGCCCGAGGACCTGATCTCCGCGAACTTCTCCGACGCGGAGCGCTACACGCTGCTCAACGATCAGGTCATGGCGTCCCGCGGCGAGGAGGTGCAGCTCGACATCGAGGGTCCGGAACGGCTGAGGTACGCCTCCGGCTCCATCGCCCCGGCCGCCGCCTGCACGTCGGTGCAGCTGCACCTCCAGGTCACCCCGGAACGGTTCGCCGACGTGTGGAACGCGGCCCAGGCCGTCGTCGGAGTCCAGCTCGCGGTCGGCGCCAACTCGCCGTTCCTCTTCGGGCGGGAGCTGTGGCGCGAGTCCCGCGTCCCGCTGTTCGGTCAGGCCATCGACGCGCGGGCCCCCGAGTTCGCCGCCCAGGGCGTCCGCCCACGCGCCTGGTTCGGCGAGCGCTGGATCGACTCCGCCTACGACCTCTTCGAGGAGAACGTGCGGTTCTTCCCCGCACTGCTGCCGGTGTGCGACGAGGAGGACCCGCTCGCGGTGCTGGAAGAGGGCGGCGTCCCCGCGCTGTCCGAGCTGGCCCTGCACAACGGCACCGTCTACCGGTGGAACCGGCCCGTCTACGACGTCGCCGACGGCGTGCCGCACCTGCGGGTGGAGAACCGCGTCCTGCCCGCCGGGCCCACGGTCACCGACGTGCTCGCCAACACGGCGCTGTACTACGGCCTCGTCCGGGCGCTCGCCGACGACCCGCGCCCGCTGTGGTCCCGCCTGCCCTTCGCCGCCGCCGAGGAGAACTTCCACACCGCCGCCCGGTACGGCATGGACGCCCGGCTGCGGTGGCCGCGTCCGGGGCGGGGCGGGGGCCTGGCGACGGTACCGGCCCACCGGCTGGTGCTCGACGAACTGCTGCCGCTGGCCGCGTCCGGGCTGGACGCCTGGGGCATCGAGCCCGCCGACCGGGACCACTACCTCGGCGTCATCGAGCAGCGCTGCCGCCGGCGCACCAACGGGGCGGCCTGGCAGGTGGCCGCCTACCACCAGGGGCTGGACGCCGGCCTGGACCGGGAGAAGGCGCTGGCGGCGACGGCACGCCGGTACCTGGAACTCGTCCGCTCCGGGGAGCCGGCGCACACCTGGCCCGGCCTCGGGTAGGACGTGCCGGGCGGGGCGCGCCGCGGCCCGGCGTGGCCGGCACGACGTGGTCCCGGGCGGCGCGTACCCCAGGGCGGCGGCGGCGCGGGCCGTGCGGCAAGCTGGCCTCCCAGCACGAACGGGTGGTACGGAGGCGAGCGGTGACGTCACAGCCGGGAGGACCGGGGGATCCGGAGGCAGCGGGGACACCGCGGGAGCCGGGGAAACCCGGGAAGCCGGGCGAACAGGGCAAACCAGCCCCGGCGCCCCTGGCCGGACCCGCGCGGGCCGTGCTCGGACGCGAGACGGTGCTCGTCCTGGCCCTGTCCCTGGGCGCCAGCGCGGTCTCGGCGCTCATCAGCTTCACCGGGGCGCTGACCCG
This sequence comes from Streptomyces solitudinis, assembly GCF_036323765.1. Taxonomy (NCBI): domain Bacteria; kingdom Bacillati; phylum Actinomycetota; class Actinomycetes; order Kitasatosporales; family Streptomycetaceae; genus Streptomyces; species Streptomyces solitudinis. The sequence continues at coordinate 69,093 of NZ_JAZDCW010000013.1, read as the reverse complement.
GCCCGGCGGGCTCGCCGCCCAGCCCGCGAACCTCAACAGGTCGCTCGCCCCCGACCGCCCGTGGCTGGACCTGGCCTGGCAGGTGTTCGGCATCGCCACCGCGCTCGTGCCGGTACTGCTCGTGGCGCACCTCCTGACCCGGGAACACGGCGTCCCGCGCCCCCTCGGCGGCGCCGGGCAGCCGCAGCGCGCCGGGGGCGGGCTGCGGCTGCTGGGCTGCGACCTGCGCCGCCCCGGATTCGACCTGGTACGGGGCGCCCTGGTCGCGGCGGTGATCGGCGGGGGAGGGCTGCTGCTGTACCTGGGCGCCCGCGCCGCCGGCTTCAACCTCACCGTCATACCCGAGTCGCTGCCGCAGGTGTGGTGGAAGATGCCCGTGCTGGTGCTCTCGGCGGTGCAGAACTCCCTGGTCGAGGAGGTCATCGTCCTCGGTTACCTGCTGCGCCGCCTGGACCAGCTCGGCTGGAGTCCTGCGGCGGCCCTGGCGGTCAGCGCGCTGCTGCGCGGCAGCTACCACCTCTACCAGGGCGTGGGCGGGCTGATCGGCAACATCGTGATGGGCGTGGTCTTCGTGTGGCTTTACCGCCGCTGGGGACGGGTCGGGCCGCTGGTCGCGGCGCACGCGCTCATCGACATCGTCGCCTTCGTCGGCTACGCGCTGCTCGCGGGGAAGGTCGGCTGGCTGCCCACGGCCTGAGCGGTGCGCGGGCCGCCGGTCACCACCCGGTGAGCAGCGTTCCGTCGACGACGGTGACGGCGTGCCCGGTCAGCAGCGTGCGCTCGCCGCGCAGCGTGGTGCGGACGAGGCCGGTGCGGGCGGACGCCTGGAGCCCCGTCAGCGTCTCCCGGCCCAGCCGGGCGGACCACAGCGGCGCGAGCGCGGTGTGCGCGCTGCCGGTGACCGGGTCCTCGTCGATGCCCAGAGCCGGGAAGAAACAGCGCGAGACGTAGTCGTAGCCGCCGCCGGTTTCCTCGGCCCCGGCGGTCACGATGACGCCGCGCCCGTCGAGGGCGGCCAGGGCCCGCAGGTCAGGACGCAGCGCGCGCACGGCCGCCTCGTCCGCCACCTCCACCAGCAGGTCGAGCACCTGCGGCCCGGTCTCGTGGACCGTGCGGACGGTGGTGCCCAGCGCCCCGGCGACGGCCGCCGGCGCTTCCACGGGGGTGAGCGGCGCGGTGGGGAAGTCCAGGGTGACGGTTCCGTCCTCCCCGGCGGTCGCGCTGAGCACGCCGCTGAGCGTGGCGAAGCGCACGGTGCCCCGCGCCCGCCCGGTGGCGGCGAGCACGTGCGCGGTCGCGAGCGTGGCGTGGCCGCACAGGCGCACTTCGGCGACCGGCGTGAACCAGCGCAGCGCCCAGTCGGCGCCGGCGCCGGGCGGCAGCGGGTGCGCGTACGCCGTCTCGGAGAGGTACAGCTCGGCGGCCAGGCGCTGGAGACGCGCGTCGTCCGGGAAGGGGCCGGCGTCGAAGAGGACCACGGCGGCGGGGTTGCCCGCGAAGGGACGTTCGGTGAAGGCATCGACGATACGGAAGCGCATGCGGGCACCGTAACGGGCCGGACACGGCGGTCACCACGGCCACCGCGCGGGCAGTGGACCGCACCAGGCGGACGCTGTCATGAGCCAACGAGGTCGACACTCATGTACGGCGCGGGCAGGATGGCGGCATGTCCGCAGCCCCCGCCGCTCCCGCCGCCCGCCCCGGAACCGGCGTGGCGCTCGCCCTGCTGTCCGCCTTCGCGTTCGGCGGCTCCGGGGTGGCGGCCAAGCCGCTCATCGAGGCCGGGATGGAGCCCCTGCACGTCACCTGGCTTCGGGTGGCGGGCGCGGCCCTGGTGCTGCTGCCGCTCGCCTGGCGCCACCGCGCCCTGCCGCGCCAGCGCCCGGCGCTGCTCGCCGGGTTCGGCCTGCTGGCGGTCGCCGGGGTGCAGGCGTGCTACTTCGCCGCCATCTCGCGCATCCCGGTCGGCGTCGCCCTGCTCGTGGAGTACCTCGCCCCCGCCCTGGTGCTGGGCTGGGTGCGCTTCGTCCAGCGCCGGGCGGTCAGCCGGGCGGCCGGACTGGGCGTGGTGCTGGCCGTCACCGGGCTGGCCTGCGTCGTGGAGGTGTGGTCAGGGCTGCGCTTCGACGCGCTCGGGCTGCTGCTCGCGCTCGGCGCCGCCTGCTGCCAGGTCGGCTACTTCGTGCTCGCCGCCCACGGCGGCGGCCCGGGCGACGCGCGCGGTGCCCCCGACCCGGCCGGCGTCATCGCCTACGGGCTGCTCGTCGGTGCCGCGGCGCTCACCGTCGTCGCCCGGCCCTGGCACCTGGACTGGCGGGTGCTGCGCGGCTCCGTCCCGGTGGACGGCGCGCTGGTCCCGGCGGCCCTGCTGCTCGCCTGGATCGTGCTGGTGGCCACCGTGGCGGCCTACCTCGCCGGAGTCGTCTCGGTGCGCAGGCTGACTCCGCAGGTGGCCGGGGTGGTGGCCACGCTGGAGGCCGTCGTGGCGACGGCGCTGGCCTGGGTGGTGCTGGGCGAGCGGCTGGCGGCCGCGCAGCTGCTCGGCGGCGCACTCGTCCTCGCGGGCGCGCTGACGGCCCAGCGCTCGGCACCCGCTCCTGCCGGACCCGTCGCCGGGCAGCGCCGGGCGGGTGCTGGGGAGCGGTTGCCGCAGGACGCCGACGCGCCCTAGGGTGCCGACCATGCCGAAGACCGTGCTCTCGCCGCCCGCCGCCTAGGCGGGCACACCGGAAGGAATCGCGCCGCGGCTCAGGGAGCTGTCCGCGCGCCGGTACCGGCTGCCGCCCGCACACGGGACGAACGCGATGTCCGACCGATGTGGGAGCACTTCCATGCAGCACCTCTCTTCCCCCGTCCTGCCCGTGGGCCGGGGCCTGTTCTTCGTCGTCGTCGCCGCCACCGCCTGGGGGACCGCGGGCGGCGGCGGCGTCCCTCCTCTTCGACAGCAGCGGCCTGGGGCCGCTCGCCCTGACGTTCTGGCGCACCACGGGCGGCCTCCTGCTGCTGCTGGCCGTGCGCGCGGTCCGCCGCCCGTCCGGGCCGCGCCCGCGCCGCGCGCACGGCGCTCCCGGTGGCCGCCGCGCCGTGCGCGTCGCCGTGACGGGGCTGGGGCTCACCGTCTTCCAGACCGCCTACTTCGCCGCGGTGGAGGCCACCGGTCTGGCCGTGGCCACCGTCGTCACCCTGGGCGCCGCGCCCGTGCTCGTCGCGCTCGGCGGCCGGGTCCTCATGGCGGAACGGCTGGGACGCGGCGGCGCACTGGCGGCCGCCGGGGCGCTGACCGGGCTGTGCGTACTCGTGCTCGGCGGCGCCGACGGTTCGGGCGCCGTCGCCCCCGTGGGCGTCGGGTACGCGCTGGCGTCCGCGGCGGGCTACTCCGCGATGACCCTCTACGTCCGGCACCTCGGCCGCAGGGGCGAGGCCGGGGACCCGTTCGGCACCACCGTCTCCTCCTTCGCCGTCGGTGCGGTGGTCCTGCTCCCCCTGGCCGGCGCCGAGGGGCTGTGGCCGCAGGCCGAGGCGCTGGGCCGGTCCGTGGCGCTCATGGTGTACGTCGCCGCCGTGCCCACCGCGCTGGCCTACGGGCTGTACTTCGCCGGGCTCGCGGTGGTGCGCGCCGCCACCGTGTCGGTGGTCACGCTGATCGAGCCGGTGACGGCCGCCGTCATCGCCGTGACGCTGCTGGGCGAACACCTGACCCCCTCCACCGTCGTCGGCACCGCCGTGCTGCTGGCCGCGGTGACGGCCCTGGTGCTCGCCGAGACCCGGTCAGGGCCGGGCGTACGCGGTGAGGTAGTCCGGCACGGGAACACCGGGGGCGAGGTCGTCCGAGGGAACCGGGACGCCGTGGACGGAGGCGACCGGCAGCAGTCCGCTCCAGTGGGGGAGTGAGAGGTCCCGGGCCTCGTCGTTCGGGCCGCCGGTGCGCACCTTGGCCGACACCTCCACCAGGTCCAGCGCCACGACGGCGGTGGCGGCCAGTTCCCTGGCGTCGGCGCGCCGGGAGTCGGCAGCGCGGCCCGGCACGACGTGGTCGACCAGGGCGTCCAGTGCCTCCCGCTTCTCCGCCGGGCCGGTCACCGGCGTAGCGGTGCCGTGCACCACCACCGAGCGGTAGTTGACGGAGTGGTGGAACGCGGAGCGGGCCAGCACCAGCGCGTCGAGATGGGTGACGGTCACGCACACCGGCAGCCCCGCCGGCTCCTCGCCCGTGCCGCGCAGCGGACGGGAGCCGGTGGATCCGTGCAGGTAGAGCCGCTCCCCGACGCGCGCGTAGAGGGTGGGCAGTACCACCGGCCGGCCGTCCCGGACGAAGCCGAGGTGGCACACGTAGCCCTCGTCGAGGATGCGGTGCACCAGTTCCCGGTCGTAGGCGGCGCGTTCCCGGGCGCGGGTGGGCACGGTGCGGGGGGTCGGGTCGTAGGGAGCGGCGGCGCTCGTCGGCATGCTGGGGCCTCTCTCGCGGTCTTCCCGGCGCGGCGATGCCGGGACATATTGAACTAGTGCATAATGGAGTTTGTGCTAGGAGAATATCGGATCGCCGGGCGGCGCGCCGCCGAGATCGCCGCCAGTGTGGAGGAGGGCGTGGGCCGTGGCGCACTGGCGCCCGGAGCCGCACTGCCTCCGCTGCGGGAGCTCGCCGCCCGGCTCGGGGTCAACGCCAACACCGTGGCCGCCGCCTACCGCCTGCTGCGCGAGCGGGGAGTCGTCGAGACGGCCGGACGGCGCGGCACCCGGGTGCGCGGCCGTCCGGCCAGTACGCCCCGGGAGTCGGCGGGTACCCCGGCGCCCCCGGGGGTGCGCAACGTCGCCGAGGGAAACCCGGACCCGGCCCTGCTGCCGCCGTTGACGGACGCGCTGGCCGAGGCCGCCGCCCGGTACGCGGCCCGCCCCACGCTCTACGGCGGACCGGCGGCCGGCGGCGAACTGGCCCGGCTGGCCCGGGACGCCTTCGCGGCCGACGGCGTGCCGGACGGACCGGTGGCCGTCACCTCGGGCGCGCTGGACGCGATCGAGCGGGTGCTGGCCGCTCACCTGCGGCCGGGGGACACGGTCGCCGTCGAGGACCCGGGCTGGGGCGCCCTGCTCGACCTCGTCCCGGCGCTCGGCCTGCGGGTGACGCCGGTCGCGGTGGACGACGACGGGCCGCTGCCGGAGGAGGCCGGGCGCGCGCTCGCCCGGGGTGCCCGCGCCCTCGTCGTCACCGCCCGCGCGCAGAACCCGACGGGTGCCGCCGTCGGCGCCGAACGCGCGGCGGCCCTGCGCGCCGTCCTCGCCGCCCACCCCGCCACCGTGCTCATCGAGGACGACCACGGCCACGGGATCGTGGACCTGCCGCTGCACCCGCTGGCCGGGGTCTGCGCGCACTGGGCCGTCGTCCGCTCGGCGGCCAAGGCGTACGGTCCCGACCTGCGGCTGGCCGTGGTCACCGGTGACGCGGTCACCCTCGACCGGTTGCAGGGCCGTCAGCGGCTCGGCCCGGGCTGGGTCAGCCACCTGGTCCAGGACACCGTGGCCTGCCTGTGGCGGGAGCGTGCCGTGGACCCCGCCGCCGTCGCCAGGGCCTACGGCGCGCGGCGCGAGCGCCTGCTGGACGGCCTGGCCCGGCGCGGAATCACCGCGCACGGCCGCAGCGGGATGAACGTGTGGGTGCCGGTCCCGGACGAGACGGCGGCGGTCGGTGCACTGCTGCGGGAGGGGTGGGCGGTCGCGCCCGGCGCCCGCTTCCGGGTGGCCACGCCGCCCGCCGTCCGTCTCACCGTCTCCGGTCTCACGCCCCCGGAACTGGACGCGCTCGCCCGCGCGCTCGCGTCAGCGCTGCGTCCGGGGGAGCCACGGCGCTACGGCTGACCCGGGAGCCGTGCCGGTAGCCTCTCCGTCCCCGCCGGTCCGCTGGTCCGCGGGCCAGGACCGGGTCCGGCTCCCCGTGCTCCCGTCCGGCGCCCGGGTGAGTCCTCGCGCCGGGCAGCGGGCAGCCTGGGAACGCACGCTCCTCCGCCGGGGGGTCAGGCGGTCTGATCAGCTGAAAGACCCCGAGTGACGCGGCGGGTCATCCCTAAGAGGGACAGCGATGTTCGATTGTCCGGGTCTAGTATCCAGGTAACTGCTGCTCATGCGATTGCATGGTGGGATTGCATGAAGCTTTGGCCTGCCGGTTTGCGACGGACGCGAGCGGTGGAAAGAAGAAGGTCAGATGATCGAACGCAACGGTATGGAGGTGGCGTATGGAGCAGTACCGGAACGGCGTACCCGCTAGGTTTCTTGACGCGGTCTGGATCAAGAGCCAGAAGAGCACGGCGAACGGTCAGTGTGTTGAGCTGGCCGCCCTCGGGCAGGGCCGGGTGGCGATGCGCAACTCGACCGATCCGGACGGGCCGGCGCTGGTCTTCCTGGCATCGGAGATCGACGCGTTTCTGGACGGAGCGAAGAAGGGCGAGTTCGACGTTCTGTCAGTAGACAACTGACCGTTTTCAGCACACAGTTCGGCGGACACGCGTGACTCCGGCATGCCATCATGTGCCATGCCATTATGATTGGAGAGCGCGTGTCCGCCCGACCTGATGACTTCGTCCTGCCCTTTGTGTCTCCTCGTCGCCCCGACGTATCCCCGACCGCGGCCGGAATCCTGCTGGGGTCGGTTCTCCGCAGCATGAGGGAACGCCGCAAAGTGACCATGAAGGCGGCGGCCAAGACCATCAACGCCTCGGTGTCCAAGGTCAGCCGGCTGGAACGGGGCGACAGCCCGCCGGACGTGCGGGACGTGGCGGACCTGGCGAAGCGCTACGGGGCGACGGCGGAGGAGCGGAACCACCTCCAGTTCCTCGCGCGGCGGGCCAACGAGCCCGAGTGGTTCCACCGGTACCTGGACTACACCGCGTCCTGGATGCGGCGGCTGATCGGCCTGGAGTCGCAGGCCACCGAACTCACCACGTTCGAGGTGAAGATCGTGCCGGGCCTGCTCCAGACCGAGGAGTACGCCCGGCAGGTGATCGTGAACGGCCTGCGGGTCTCCGACGGCGAGGCCGTACAGCAGCGGGTGTGCCTCCGCGGCGAGCGCCAGGAGAGGTTCTTCGGCCAGAACGAGCCTCCGCGGGCGACGTTCCTGCTGGACGAGGCCGTTCTCTACCGTCAGGTCGGAAGCCGCGAGACCATGCGGCAACAGCTGGTCAAGCTGCGGGAACTCGCCGCCGACGAGCCGAACGTGCGCATCCGGTTCGTGCCCTTCGACAGCACCGTCGTCTCCAACCACGGCTCCATGACCCACCTGATCTTCGGAACGGCCGGTCCGGCGCCGATGGTGTACGTCGAAGGCCATGACGACGCCACGTACGTCACCAAGAGGGAAGACGTGGAGCGTCACGTGGAACTGCTCCTGCGGCTCAGCGAAGAAGCAGCCGCCTCGCGCCGGGTCAGCAACGACATGCTGCTCAGGGCCATCGAACGGTACAGCGACTAGGCGTTCGTACCCGTCGGCCGGCGTCCTCACGGCGAGCCGTGAGGACGCCGGCCTGGGATTACGGCAGCGGCACCTGGGCCAAGCCCCCGAAGTCGGTGATCTCGATGCTGCGCTGGCGTTGCTGCAGCTCGGAGACGGGCCGCCAGTCGGTGACGTCCACGAGCCCGGGCGGGTGGATGGTCAGCCCCTCGAAGAACTCCTCGACCTCGTGCCGTTCGCGGACCCGCCCCCAGTGGCCGCGGGTCTGCTCCAGCATCAGGTCCGTCACCGCCCGGCGGACCTTCTCGTCGTCGCTGACGAGATGGCAGAGCACCACGAAACTTCCCGGCCGCAGGCGCTCGACGACGCTGCGGACGACCTCCTTCGGCTTCGCCTCGTCAGGCACGCAGTGGAAGACGGAGACGTACAGCACGGCGACGGGCTGGTCGAGGTCGATGAGCCTCGTGAAGTCCTCGTGCGCGAAGACGTCGTCGGGCTTCGTCATATCGGCCGAGAGGATGGCCGTCCGCTCGTTCTCGTCGAGGATGGAAAGACCGTGGGCCATGACGACCGGATCATTGTCGACGTACACGACACGTGACGTCTTGTCCACGGACTGGGCCACCTGATGGACGTTGTTCTGCGTCGGAAGGCCCGATCCGAAGTCGATGAACTGCCGGATGCCGTGCTCCTCCACGAGCGAGCGGACCACGCGCTCCAGGAACCACCGGTTGTTGAGGGCCAGCTGTTTGATGGTGGGTGCGTGCCGTAGCAGCTCCTCGCCGGTCCTCCGGTCCACCTCGTAGTGGTACCGCCCGTCCAGGAGCCAGTCGTACATCCTGGCCGCGCTGGGCACCGTTAAGTCGACGCGCCGTTTTTCCGCCAATGACCTCTCCTGTGCGTGTGAAACTTTTCACGATTCAAGGGGTCATCGTAGAAGGGCAGGGCAAAATCCACCACCGCAGGATCGGGTGACGGTGGTACGGAATGGCGCGAACGGAGCGCTCATTGGCGAACGTTCACTCCGGAGCCGCTGGGTGGCTACGGAAGCGGGGCGTCCTCCTGGAGGTGCTCGTAGGTCGCGGCGGGCAGGCGCCGCCTGGCGGACTGGAGGAGGGCGGCCACGGCGGACCGGTCCATCCCCATCAGGTCGGCTGCCGTGCCCGGGGGCATGCGGAGCCGGTAACGCAGGAGCACCGCGTCGGCGGCCTCGTCCGGCAGCGTGCGGTACAGCCGGTCCACTCCGGCATGACGGCGCCGCACGCTCCGGCGCGCACCGCTGACCACCGTGCGGAGCTGGCGCCAGGCGTCCGCCGCCGGGCAGGGGGCCCGGAGCAGGTCGTCCCACTGGCCTGCGAGGGCCTCGAGCGTCGTCTCCACCGCGCCCTGGCCGGCAACGGCGTCGCGCAGGCGCGCGGTCGCGTACCGGAGGTAGTGGGCTTCGTGCAACTGCACGAACGCCTCGTATTCGCGGGTGCGTTGGCGGGGTATGGCCGCGAGGCCGCGGGGGCGGTGGGCCACGGTGGCCGCCCCACTGGCCGCGGCCGGGCGGCGGGGCCGCCAGGCGCCCGCCGCGTACGGAGGCGCGTGCTCGCTGCCGGTTTCCAGCACGGTGGTGTCCTTGGTCTCCAGAGCCGCGGGAGAGTGTGCCGCCGTTCCGTGACACGGTGTGGTGGCGGCGAAGGCCGTGGGAGTGCCCGCGCTGCACCGCGTGAGAGCGGCAGCGCGACATCCCCGTCAACAGGAGTGGAGTTGTACCGGGCGACAGGCTCGCGCTCCGGGGAACCGCGTGAGGGACCCGGCGGGAGAGCGGCGCCACCGCAGTGCCGACTGCGCCGGCCAGGAACAGAGCGGCCGGTCGCAGGAGTTCACAGCCGTCTTCTGGCCATGAAACTGCACCGGAATAGTGACGTGGCTGATACCGTGTAATGGCCCGGAGGGCGGTTGCGCGCACCCTCGGCGGATTCGTCAAGCATTCGTGTTCCCGTCTTGATTCCTTCGCACCCCTGGGGATGGCTGTCACCATTCCCCGGGGGCGGGCCCCTTCCGTGCGGAGCCAGAGGAACGCTACCGTGATCCGCTCTGCGATCGGCCGCTGATGGCTGCTCGTGCAAAGTCACATACTACGAGTACCTCGGGCGAGTGGCGTGGGTGCGGGAATGTCGAACGCTACGCCGGTATTTCGCGTGTGCGTTCTCCTTAAAGCCTGTGCCGGGAGTGAGGGAAGGGGCTTGGCCCGCCTACCCGCCCGCCTCTCGCCGCCGCGTCTCGCACGCCTCCCGGTAGCCGAGCCGCGGCAGGTGCACCTCCCACTCGGCCCGGGTGAGGACGCCGCCGGTGCGCTCGCAGACGGTGTCGGCCGCACGGTCCGCGTCGAGGGTCCACACCCGGGCCGTCAGGTCGTAACCGGCCGAGGCGAGGGTGTCCCCATCCGGGCTGAACGCGACGGAGGTGACGGTCCGGAGGTGGCCGGTGAGTTCCCCGCCGGCGGACTCGGCGCGGGCCGGGTCGGCCACGTCCCACAGCCGGACCGTGCGGTCGCCACTGCCGGTGGCCAGCGTCCGGCCGTCCGGGGCGAAGGCCACGGCGTTGACCGGCCCGCGGTGCCCGGACAGTTCCGGCCCCGCCGGCCGCACGCGGTCCGCGCGCCGTACGTGCCACAGCCGCACCGTGCGGTCGCCGCTGCCGGTGGCCAGCGTCCGGCCGTCCGGGGCGAAGGCCACGGCGTTGACGCTCTGGTCGTGCCCGGTGAGAGCCGCGCCCGCGGTCCGCGCCCGCGCCCCCTCGCCCGCGTGCCACATCCGCGCGGTGCCGTCCTCGCTGCCGCTGGCCAGGACGCGGCCGCCGCGTGCGAAGGCCACGGAGGTGACGGCGTCCCGGTGGCCGCGCAGCGGTCCGCCCAGTGGCCGGACGCGGCCGGGCCGGGACGCGTCCCACAGCCGCACCGCGTGATCGCGTCCGCCGCTGGCCAGCGTGCGGCCGTCCCCCGTGAACGCGACGGCGAGGGCGCCGCCGTGGTGCGCCTCCAGCGGTTCGCCGAGCGGGGCGGGGTGGTCCGGCGCGGTGAGGTCCCACAGCCGCACGGTGCCGTCCCCCGAGCCGCTGGCCAGCGTGCGGCTGTCCGGGGTGAACGCGATGGCCAGCACCTCGTCCTCGTGGCCGGTGAGCGTGCGCGGTATCCGGCGCGGACGGCCCGGGACGCCCACGTCCCACAGGCGGATCAGTGCGTCGTCGGTGCTGGCGGCGGCGAGCAGCCGCCCGTCGGGGCTGTAGGCGACGGCGGTCAGAGGGTTGGTGAAATCGGTCAGGACGGCCGGCGGCCGGTGCCAGAGGCGGACGCTGCGGTCGGCCCCGGTGCTGGCGAGTGTGCGGCCGTCCGGGGCGAAGGCCACCTCCCACACGGCCTCCGTGTGGCCGGCCAGGGGCTCCGCGAGCTGCTGCGGATACGCGGGATCGGCCACGTTCCACAGGAGGGGGGAGTCGTCCTCGCCCGCGGTCGCCAGGGTGCGGCCGTCAAAGCTGAACGCCAGCGACAGGACGGGCGCGGTGTGCCCGGCGAGCGGTTCGGTCAGCGACTGGAGGCGGCCCGCGGGAGACACGTCCCACAGCCGCACGGTCTCGTCGAACCCGGCCGTGGCCAGCGTCCGGCCGTCCGGGGTGAAGGCCAGCGTCCAGACGGAGGCGGTGTGGGCACGCAGCGGCTCGCCGAGCGGTGCGATCCCCTCCTCCCGGCTGAACCGCCACATGCGTACGGACCCGTCGAACCCGGCGGTGGCCAGGAGTTTCCCGCCCGGGGCGAACGCGACGGCGCGCACGCTGCCCTCCCCGGACCCGTCGGCCTCGGCGGTGAGGCGGCCGAAGACGGCGTCGTCCCGTTGGGCCTGCGCCGCGGTGCGCGCCTGGAGGGCGACGACGGCGGTGCCGGTGGCGAGCAGTACCAGCGCGACGAGCAGGGCCACCGTCGTACGGCGCAGGCGCGCGGCGCGGTGCCGCCGCCGCAGCGAGGCGTCGAGGAACTGCCGCTCCCACGGGGTGAGCGCGTCGGCCCGGCCGTCCTCGCGGCCCTTCCGCGCGGTGCCGGGCGGGAAGGCGTCACGGGCGGCGTCCAGACGCGTGCCGGCGTAGAGCGCGGCGTTCTCCCGGCCGAGCGAGCGCCAGGTGCGGGCCGCCTCGGAGAGCGAGCGGTGGACGCGCAGGCGGTCACGTTCGGCGTCCGTCCATCCGCGCAGGCGGGGCCAGGCGGTGATCAGGGACTCGTGGGCGAGGTCGACGGTGTCGTCGTCGGAGGTGACGAGGCGGGCGCGGACCAGGCGTTCCAGGACCACGCGGGTGCCGGCGGGGTCGCCGAAGCCGAGTTCCGCGTGCTCGGCGGGCCGGCGTGTGTCGGGTGTGCCGTTCCCGGGGGCGACGAGGCGGAGCAGGATGCGGCGGGCCAGCTCGGCCTGGGACGCGGTGAACTCGCCGTACACCTGTTCGGCCGTGCGGACGACGGCGCCGTGCAGTCCGCCGGCCGCCGTGTAGGCGGCCTCGGTCAGGACGCGGCCGTTGCGGTGGCGCCAGGTCTCCAGCAGGGCGTGCGACATCATCGGCAGCCCGCCCGGAGCGCCCTCGACGTCGTCCAGGACGCGGTCGGTCAGGGACCGTTCCACGACCAGTCCCGCCGCGGCGGCCGGGCGGACGATGGCCTCCCGCAGCTCCGCGCGGCTCATCGGCCCGGCGAGCAGCGTGGCGTCCTGTAACGCGGCGGTGAGACCGGCGTGCTCGGCGCAGCGGCCGAGGAAGTCGGCCCGCACCGCGAGGACGACGCGCAGGCGGCTGCCGGTGTCGGCGGCGGCGACGAGGCGGTCGATGAAGGCGTCCCGGTCGGCCGGTTCGGCGCCGAGGGTGTACAGCTCCTCGAACTGGTCGACGACCAGCCAGGTGTCGGCGTCGGTGCCGGGCACGGGCGTGAGCCGGTCGGCGTGTGTGCGCAGCGGGTCGGCGCCCGGCGTGAGGATGCGCACCGCGGCGGGAGGGGCCGCACCGCCCCCTTGGCCCGCGCCGTCGCGCGGAGTGCGCAGCCGGGGGATCAGCCCGGCCCGCAGCAGCGAGGACTTGCCGCTGCCGGAGGGGCCGAAGACGGCGGTGAGGCGGTGCTCGCGGGTCAGCCCGACGAGCCGGTCCACGAGCTGGTCGCGGCCGAAGAAGAGCTGGGCGTCGTCCGGTTCGAAGCGGGTCAGGCCGCGGTACGGCGGCCGGGCACCCCCGGCGCGGGCGGTCTCGGCGGCCAGCTCGGCCGACGCCTTGTGCCAGCGGCGCTCCCACTCGGCGACGTCGCCGCCGCACGCCTGCACGTAGGCGAGTGCCACCGCGCGGGTGGGCAGGTGCTTCCCGGCCGCCGCCTGCGACAGGGCGGTCACCCCGTACCGTGCCCGCCGGGCCATCGCCCGGTACGTCGGCCTGCCCGCGGACTCGCGCAGCGCGCGCAGCCCGGCGGCGAACCGCGGTACGGCTCCGGCCTCCGGGTCCAGCTCGCCCTCGGCGCGCCCCGGCCCTAATCGTCCCGACACGTTCCCGTCCTGTCCTCGGCCAGCCACGTCACCGCTCCGGCCTGTGACCCAGCGCGTCCGCTCAGGCGCCCACGGTAGGGAGTCGCGGCGGGTGGCCGCAAGCGAGGGCCGGAGCTGCCGGTGGGCGAGGTACGGGCGTTTACCCGATCTGCGCGATTCCTCCCGGGTGGTCCCCGCCCGGTGCGCGCCGGGCAGGTTGTTTAGCCCTGGCCGGGGGCCTGCTGAACAACGGCGTCCGGCGGTCGCATGTTGGAGGGACGCGGCCGGGACGGGCCGCGGCGCGGTCCGGGTCCGGCGCGGACTCCGGCCGCCTTCCCACCACAGACCGGTAGACCGGCACCGACCGAAGGAGAGACATGCACGGGGGATCTCACGCCCGGCGCCGCGCCGAGGGGTACGGCGCGCAAGCGTACGCGGCGACGCACGCGGCGGCCCGGGCGGCCGGACGCGGCCGGACACAGGGACGGCCCGCGCGGCAGCGTCCGCGCGGTGGACCGGGCCCGTGTCCGCACAGCACCCTCCCGGCCGACGGAAGCACGAGGTGACCCCGGTGCAGAGCCCTTCCTGCCCGCCCGCTCCGTCCGCCCGGCCCGGTCCGCCGGAGTCGGCGCGTATGCCGGCGGCCCTCGTCCTGGTCCTCGTGGTCGTCGCCCTGCACGCGCTGGGGACGGCCGTCGGCGGCTGGGCGCTTCTCCAGGAGAACACCGGCAAGCAGGAGCACGGGCAGGACCTGCTGATGCCGATGGGCATGGCCTGGTCCGTGGCGCTGTGCTGCTGGGGACTGGCGGTGCTCCTGGCGGTCTGCGTCGTACGGGCCCGGAAGCGACGGCCCTGGGTCCGCGTGGTGTTCGCCGGGTGGCTGGGCCTCGTGGCGTTCTCGACGCTCCTCGGCGTTGTCGGCTCGCTGGCCTCCGGTGGGCCCAGCCTCGCCGTGCTCGTGCTCTTCGGCGTCGACGTGTCGGCCCTGTGGCTGGTGCTCGGCGACACCGTCCACCGCTGGTTCTCCGTACGCGGCCCGGCTCCGACTCCGTCCCGGGGGTGACCACCATGGACGACCCGACGCACACCCCCGGCCCGGGCCGGCCGCCCGGCGAGCAGCCGGAGCCTCCCGGGCCGCCGCGCAGCACCCCGGCGCCGTGTGACCCGGTGGCGGCGGCGCTCGGCAACGCCTCGCTGCTGGGCATCGGATACCTGCTGCTGGGCCACCGGCGGCTCGCCGCGCTCGCCGCGCTCGGCACCGTCTTCCTCCTGGGGCTCACCGCCTCGGCCGCCGCGGCCTGGTGCGAGGCCGTGCTGCTCCTGTGGTGGACGGCCGGTACCTCCCACGGCTGGTTCCTGGCCCGTCGGCGCGCGCGGCACGCCGTACGGCGCGGGCAGCGCGTGGGCACCCTCACCGTGACGGTCGCGGTGCTGCTGTCCGCGGTGCTGCTGCGCGTCGACGCGTACGGGATCGAGGACCGCGTGCGCGAGGCCCGCGAAGGGGGCGACTGCGAGGCGGCCGTGGCCGCGCAGGGCGAGGTGTGGTTCGGCCACCGCGTCGCGGGAGGACCGGCGGTGCAGCCCGGCGACGCGGTGGTCGCGGCGTGCCACCGGCTGGAGCGGGCCGCGGACACGCTGGCCGCCGGACGGAGCGGGAGCACCGAGGACCTGGAGCGCGGCTTCGGCATCCTCGCCCATGTCCTGGAGGAGCCCGGGAACGGGCAGACCGTCCGCACGGTCCTGGACGCCTTCCTCGGCGGCCTGCCCACCGAAGACGCCTGTGCCACCGCCACCGTCGCCGGCTGGCTCCGCGAGCGCGAGCCCACCGGCGACGTACTGGACCGGTCCGCCGAGACCGCCGGGCGCACGGAACCCGCCGCGCTGCTGGGGTGCGGCGACGACCTGATGAACGGGGACAAGTGGCAGCGGGCACGAGTGCGCTATCAGCAGCTCCTCGACACGTACCCGGACGACGCCCGTACGGAGCGGGCGCGCGGCGGCGTGCGGAAGGCCACGCTCGCCATCGAACTGGAGGAGGTGGGCCGCCTGGTCGCGGACACGCACAGCGCGAGTTCGGGCTACTGCGACGCGCCCGCGAAGTACAGCGGTGCCCCGCCCCACCGCAAGGGTCTCAACCGGGCGCTGTTCCTCGGCGACTCCGAGTACACCGGCAAGCTCCCCGACGGCTGGCGCACCAGCGACCCCGCCCAGGCCGCGCTCGTGGTCTGCGCGGACACGGCGGAGAACGGAGACGCCGTCGAGACCTGCTACTACGAGAACAAGCGGCACGAGAGGCTCCCCCACGAGGTGACCTTCCGCAAGGTCAGGATCCCGCTGAAGGTCTACGCACTGCGCACCGGTGAGCGCGTCGACCCGCGCGAGGTGCAGATCAGCGGGACGAGCTGCCCGAGGACGCTGCTGTACGAGTACCGGATCGGGTACGACTTCGGCCCCGGTGGCGACGAGTTCGTCTCCACCACCACCTCCGGCATCCGGGACGCCTTCACTCCGGTCGTCAAACGGTGAGCGGCCCTCGTCCTCGGCCATCGGACGAGGGCGGGCCGCAGCCCTCACACCGAGCCCGTCCAAACCGTCAGGGACGGAGCCTGGGCGGATGTCGACCTGCCCTGGCCCGGCGGCAGGACGGTCCGCACGCCCCGAGGGGAGTGACGCCCCCGCACAAGCCGGCCCCGTGCCTGACGCGGACGAGGAAACCGCCAGCGGCCGGTGTGCCACGATGTGCGGATGGAGTCGTCCAACGTGACGCGTGCGGTGGCGGCTGCGACGTCGGTCGCCACATCGCTCGGCCTGCCAGTCAGCGACGCAGTCGTGCTCCACAACTCGAACAAGCTGGCACTGCGGCTGACGCCGTGCGACACCTTCGCCCGGGTCGCACCTGTGGGACAAGAGGTCGCACAGTTCGAGGTCGGGCTCGCCCAGCGGCTCGCCGGGGCCGGGTCCCCGGTGTGCCCCTTGGAGCCCCGGGTGTACACGCGTGAGGGCTTCACCGTGACGCTGTGGACCTACTACGAGCCCGTGACACCTCACGTCTCACCAGCCGACTGCGCCAGGGCGCTGGAACTGCTGCACGCCGGCATGCGCACGGTCGATATGCCGAGCCCGCGGTTCACGGACCGCATCACGGAGGCGGTGGAGGTCGTCGCCGACCCGGCTCGCTCGCCGGAGCTCGCCGACGCGGACCGCGTCCTCCTCGGCGGCAGGCTCACGAGCCTGCGCCGGGCGATCGAGCAGCGCGGCGCCGTGGAGCAGCTGCTGCACGGCGAGCCGCATATGGGCAATGTGCTCAGCACGAACGACGGTCCGTTGTTCATCGATTTCGAGACGTGCTGCCGTGGCCCCGTGGAGTACGACCTCGCCCATGTTCCCGCGGAGGCCTGCGAGCACTACCCGGACATCGACGGAGGGCTGCTGGACGAGTGCCGACAGCTCGTCCTCGCGGTGGTCGCGGCGTGGCGTTGGGAGTTGGGCGACGCGTTCCCGAACGGGAGGCTCTTCGGAGAGGAATTGCTGTGCGCGCTGCGCGACGGTCCTCCTTGGCTGACACTCGACATGATGAACAAGCGACTGGGCCTGTAGAAGCGCGTCTGAGGCCAGGCCCGGGCCCTGCACGCCTACCTCTTCTGGTGAAACCAGAACACCCGCCGCCCCAACGTTCTCGCCGCCCGACGACGCGAACGTTCCCGGCCACAGCGCGAGCAGGGCTTGGTCACGTCGGTGCGGGGTCTGGCATGTCGCGGTGACAGGTGGGGCAGGCGCCGGTCCAGGCCGCGCGCAGTGTCCGCAGCTCGCGGACGACTCGGCAGAGGCTCAGGCCGACGCCGTCTCTTGTGGGGACCGGCTCAGTCGTTGCAGGGTGCAGAAGGCGTGGGCGACCGAGACGAGGGTGACGCGGTGGCCAGCCTGGCCAGGTTCGGCCTTCGAAACGGGCCAGGCCCGAGGGCCTGTTTACTCTCGCGGTAGTCGTTCTCGATGCGCCAGCGAAGCTTCGCGGTGCGCACGAGGACGGGCAGCGGGGTGATCCCGGGCAGGTGGGAGAGCCAGAACTGCACGGGCTCGTCCTGGTCGGCGGGCCATTCGGCCAGCCGCCAGCGGACCGGAAGCCCGGTGCCGGCCGTGGCTCTTCCCTCCACTGCGCCGGGCGCGCGGAAGCTTTGCCGACTGCGATGAACAGGCTCTTCACCCTCTGCGCCGGCTCGGGGCAGGCAGAAACCCGCCGTCGGCCCCGGCCGGGGCAGGCCGGAGCCGACGGCCGTGCGACCTCGGATTGCACGGTGGTCGTGGTCGGGATGCGCCGCAGCCGGGCTGCCCCCGGCCGGGCGCGGGCCCGCTCCGCGTCCCGGAACGCCGGTGGCCGGACAAGTCACTCCGCTACGGGTACGCACTCGGTGAGCAGGCCGACGACATCGCGCCAGGCGCGCTGCGCGTGTCGTGGGTGATGGCCGACGCCGGGGAGCACGGCCTGGTCGACCGGCGGGTGGTGGAAGGCGTGCAAGGCGCCACCGTAGACCACGAGGCGCCAGTCGACGCCCGCGGCTTGCATCTCGGCGGTGAAGGCGGCCCGTTGCGCGGGCGGCATGATCGGATCTTCGGATCCGACCCCGGCCCACACCGGGCAGCGGATGCGCGCGGCCTCGCCCGGCCGGCCCGTGGTCAGCGCGTTGACTGTTCCGATGGCTCGCAGATCGACGCCGTCGCGCCCGAGTTCCAGCCCGATGGCGCCCCCGGTGCCGTAGCCGACGGCGGCGATCCGGCCGGGGTCGCTCCTCGGTTCGGCGCGCAGCACATCGAGCGCCGCGTGGCCGATACCCCGCATCCGGTCAGGGTCGGCGAGCAAAGGGGTCGTGTGCGCCAGCATCTCCCTGGGATCGGTGAACCAGCGCCCGCCGTTGATGTCGAAGGCCAACGCCACGTATCCCAGCTCGGCCAGGGCGTCGGCCCGGCGGCGCTGGAAATCGTTCAGCCCCGGCCCCTCGGGCCCGACCAGAACCGCGGGCCGGCGACCGACACCGGCGGGGAGCGCGAGGTGCCCGATTATCGTGAGGCCGTCGGCCGGGTACTCGACCGTGCGCGTGGTAACCGCCGTCATGAGGACGGACTGTAGCGACCGACGCCGTTGATCTCGCGTAGCAGCGCGGCCATGGCTGGTCGTGCCGCGCCCCTTCACCCGGATGGCTGAGCCGACTCAGAAGGCCGATCGGCGGCGCGGCCGTCCCCGGAGCTCGTCCCCTTCCTCGTTGTGAAGGGCCGTGCGCACAGGTGACGTCAGCGCCGACCCGAGCGACGCGGTGTTGCGCGGGGTCGAAAGGGCCCCAACATGGACAGGGGCCGGAGCGTTTTGCCCCGACCGCTGTCGCTATAACGCCATAAGAACATGTACGGCCGTCAAGACGCTCCGGGGATCGAACGAGGCGCCACCACGTGATCGATCAGCCCGTACTCCATGGCCTCCTGGGCGGTGAAGATCTTGTCCCTCTCAACGTCCGCGGAGATCTGCTCCAGGGTCTGCTTTGAGTGTTCCGCCAGCACCTTCTCCATGAGCCGGCGCAGCCGCTCGATCTCATTGGCCTGGATTTCCAGGTCGGACACCTGGCCCTGACTTCCCTGACTGAACGGCTGGTGAATGAGCACCCGAGCACTCGGCAGTGCCATCCGCTTTCCCGGCGTGCCTGCGGCAAGAATGACCGCGGCGGCGGAGTTGGCCTGACCCAGGCAGACGGTCTGGATGTCAGGCTTGACGAACTGCATGGTGTCGTAGATAGCGGTGAAGGCCGAGAAGGAGCCACCAGGGGAATTGATGTAGAGGGAGATGTCCTGGTCCGGGTCCATGGCTTCCAGGCAAAGCATCTGCGCCATGACATCGTTGGCCGACACATCGTCGACCTGGCTGCCGAGGAAGATCACCCGTTCGTCGAAGAGCTTGCCGTACGGATCCAGTTCCCTGGTTCCCTGCGAGGTGCGCTCCACGAAGCTCGGAACGATGTGGCGACTTTTCATGGGCGTGTCCCGGGCTTGAGATAAGAATTCAATCGGCTGCACTGAGCGCGACACCTCCATACGAAGGGGAGTCGTGGTTCCACCACGCATCATCCAGCGGACTGGCCCGGGAAGTTGCTGTCGCCCGGCGTCCCCGTGGCACGGGTCATGATGTCGTCGATGAGGCCGTACTCCTTGGCCTCGACCGGCGTGAACCAGCGGTCCCTGTCCGAGTCCTGGGTGATCCGCTCCGGAGTCTGGCCGGAGTGATGGGCGGTCAGCTCGGCCATCTCCCGTTTCGTCTCCCGAAGCTGCTCGGCGTAGATCCTGATGTCCGTGGCAGAACCGGCGAGCCCGGCCGACGGCTGGTGCATGAGAATCCTGGTGTGCGGCAGCGCGAATCGCTTGCCCGGCGTGCCGGCTGTGAGCAGGAACTGGCCCATGGACGCGCAGAACCCCATGGCGATGGTGACGACGTCGTTGCGGATGTACTGCATCGTGTCGTAAACCGCGAGACCGGCCATCACCGAGCCGCCGGGGGAGTTAATGTAGAGGTAGATGTCCCGGTCCGGATCGGCGGCCAGCGTGAGCATTTGGGCCGTGATCTGGTTCGCGATTTCGTCGTCGACTTCCTTGCCCAGGAAAATGATGCGGTCACTGAGCAGGCGGTTGTAAATCTGGTCGCCGAACGCGGCGCCGCCGTTGGGGTTGTAGGCATACGGTGCCATCGACGATGCCGGGTGGTGGAACTTCGCGTCACTCATGTCTTCCCCTGTTCTTGACCGATCCCCAGGCACCCCAGGGAAACTGCGTCGGGCATGCGATGGTTGAACTCGCCTCCCCAGTCTCGTATGAAGCTAACACGTTCACACGTCACGGAACGCGACTCCGTCTGTCGTTCGCTGAGAGCGGAGCAGGCCTCAAACCCTCGCTGTGTCAAGGGTGTTGGGCTCTGGCCGCAAACCGCCGACTTGACACGCAGCCTCGCAGGTGCAGCGACGCCTTTCAGTCAGATCCCCGGCGCTTTGCCTGGTCCTGGGTGCCCGCGGGGCCGGGCCTCCATGGCCCGGCCCCGTCGGATCATTCGCGCGAAATGGACAGGTGTGGCTTGTTCGGCGGCGTGGCTGGTGTCCACATAGGCGGTCTTGAAGTCGGCCTTGGTCTTGCGGCTGATGCGGCGGTGGACGGTCTGAACGGACCGGGGGCACCGCGAGGAGTGGGTGGTTGGCCGTGCGGACCGTCACCCGTCCGTGACCACACGGCGGGCCGCGTCCCGTCGCGGATTCCCGTACTCGCCGGACGACGATTGCGGCGACGGGGAGAGTGCTGTTGACGGTGCGGTCGCGCTCGACGGCCCTTCGCTGCCGGCACTGGGTGGTGTCGACGGTCGGTGGGCGGCCACCTGTCCGGCGTCGACGGTTGGCCCGCCGGCCGGCGCGGGCTCCTGCCGCGTGCTGATGCACACGGCAGCCCGGCTGGGGCCCGTTGCCACGTGCCCGCCGATGAACGGCCCCCGTTGATCACCTTGCCGTGATCGGCCCACTCCTCCGGGCCTGCCGCCCATCGGCGGCGGAGGCTCACTCTTCCGCCACTGCGGGCCGGCCACGTCACGTCGCCACACCGTGCCCGACGCATGCCCACTCCGACGCTTCGCCCACCTCGCCCGTCAAGAACGCGTCGCGTCACATGCCATAGCGAACGATCATCTCGCCGTAGCGGTGCAGAAGCTGACGCAAAGTCAGCGCGCGCGTGCTCGTCGTTCTGTCCGCTTCAGACGAATCATACAGTTATCTACCATTTATGGACTGGAGCATTTTCAGCCGTGTGGTCGGGGGGATTCCGGTCCGTCCTCAGGGCTTCAACGGCCTCAGTGGCGGGATGTAGAAGGGAGTGCCGCACGATTCACGCCATTGATCAAGGGGTGCTGACTTGAGAGGCCTTGTGTGAACCCTAAATCTGCTGTTGCCTTTTGCGGAGGGAGGTGCTGACGATGCAGAAGACGGGGGAGAGGCGGCACTGCTCGCCCAATGCATGCGTCGCTGGGCCAAGACAAGGGGCGGGGCTCGCTGTCGAGGACGCCGCCTTGCCGGCCCGGCACCTCGCCGAGAACGGCGACGTCGCCGCCGCGCCGCGCGACTGCGAGGACGAACGCCGTGCGCCGTGCGCGCTCGCTGGACGCAGAACAAGGCGCATTCCAAAAAGGTGCACTGGGAGTGCCGGCTGCGGACGACGATCCGCAGCACCTGCTTTCGTTGCCGGCTCCGAGCGGCCGTCGCTCCGCAGAGCCGGATGATGCCGAACTTCACCACGACTCGGCCGAGGGCGAGCGCCCGTGGCCTGCGATTTTGTGAAGGGGAACGCCATGACCGAACCGTCGTCGAAAGCGTTGGACGAACTCTGGAATCTGGTCTACACCAGCTTCCGATTTCCGTTTATGCATGCCGCCCAACGGCTGGGTTTATTCACCCTGCTCAAGGACCGGCCAGGCAGCACCCTTGACGAAATAACCGACGCGTTGGGGCTGGAAAAGCGTGCGGGGCACGTGCTGCTGCTGGGATGTTGCGCGTACAAACTCGTCAACAAGGAAGGCGACGGGTACCACAACACCGCCGCGACCGACCTCCTGGCCGGTGACCAGGACGCTTTCATGCCCGTCATCGTCCGTTACACCCACCAGATGCTCTACCGGCCGGTCGGCTGGCTCTACGAATCGTTGGTGGAGAACGAGAACCTGGGGATGGACCGCGAGCTGCTCGCCGGATCGTCGGCGACCACGCTGTACGAGCTCCTCGCCGAGAACGAGGATCTCGAGAAGGTGTTCACCGCCATGATGGAACACCAGAGCCGCTCGGTGGTCGAGGACCTCGTCAACGCCGTTGACTTCTCGTCGTACCACCGCGTTCTGGACGTCGGAGGGGGAACCGGAACCAACGCCATCAGCTTCGCCGAGCGATGGCCGCACCTCCAGGCGACCATTCTCGAACTGCCGAACGTGGCGAAGCTGGCTAACGACCGGATTGCCGAGGCCGGCCTGTCCGAGCGGGTCCGCGCGATCGGGACCGACATCATGCAGGACGAGTTCCCCACGTCGTCCCACGACTGCGTCGTGTACTCGCGGTTCCTCGAAATCTGGTCCCCGGAGCAGGTCCAGAACCTCTTCGCGAAGGCCTACCGAGCGTTGGAGCCGGGCGGTCACATGGTGATCGTCGCCTGCGCCCAGGACGACGACGAGACCGGCCCCGCCCACGCCGCGTTCATGTCGGCGTACGTCCAGACGGTCGCGTCACCCGAGGGCCGCATTTACACGGCGCAGGAGTTCGAGCAGTGGTACACCGAAGCAGGTTTCGAGACGATCGACCGCCAATACCCTGGACGGTTCGACGTCATCCTTCGCGCCCGCAAGCCTGAGCTCGGCTGAGCCGTCGTAGTCAAGCCGGGAGTCAGCTCGGGGCACGCCGCGCCGGCCCGGCTGCGCGGGACCCTCTGGACCGGTGTGACGGATGCGCCAACGGGCCTGTCCGCGCCGGGGCGGGGTGGGTATGCCTCGCTCGCCTTCTTGATGCCATCGCCGCCGCCAGGCCTCTCGCTCGGAGCGGCTCCCGGGAAACGCCTCGGGGCGGCAGCGGGCAATCGGGAAGCGCGGCGGGAAAAGCAGGGAAGATTCAACGGGGGCTTGAAACATCGGCATGCTCGGGTCGCCCAAGTGGCACGAGGGACTGCTGAAGCTCGCCAAGGTGCACCTCAACGAGATCGCCATCATGCCGGCGATGCGGAACCATTTCCATGAGTTCTGCCACAGCGAGGTGCCCACGCTCACCGCCCCCGAGCGTCGGCGCGGCGTTCTCGTCTTCGCCGGCTCGGCGAAGGACGATTAGACCTGCATCGAGCGTAAGAAGTCGGTTTCGCTGCTTATCGAGCCGATCTCGCAGTATGCGAACGTCACCGTCACCGAGATCGGACTCGACCGGTCGACCTTCATTCGCCGGTACTTCACCGCACTGGAATTAATCCAGTATCTGACCCTTGATTTCGGGAGGGCGTGGGAGACGAAGTCGCGCAATCTCATCTCCGAGGCGGCCGGGAATCCCTGGTATCGCGGCAGCACGAGCGCCGCGGAGAATGCTCGCTGAGGCACACGCACAGCTAATGCATTAAACGAAACAGCCGAGGAAAATGGAGCGATCGTGAATCTCCGGGGGCGTAAGTCTCTAACGGCCTATCAGCAGGACATCTGGGCAGCGCACTCTCTCTACCCGGATCTCCCGCAGTTCAACTGCTTCATCACCGACCGGTTCACAGGCGAGGTCGACATCGACCTGCTCAAGGAGTGCCTGCGCCGTGCGGCCGACCGCAACGACGCGTTCCGGCTCCGGATCGACCCGGAGGACGGAACCCCGAGCCAGTGGGCCGAGCACGAGGCGTTCGACATCCCGACGGTCGACCTCTCCGGGGCTGCCGAGCCACGTACGGCCTGTGATGAGTGGATCAAAGACGCGTTCGATGTCCCGTTCGAGGTTGAGCGCTCCCGGCTGTTCATGATCGCGGTCCTCAAGGAGCGCGAGGACGTTGTTCACACGTACGTCAAGGTGCATCACATCGTCGCCGACGCCTGGGGCTTGAACCTGTTCATGTCCCAGGTCCGCGCGGAATACGACCAGGTGCGGCGGACCGGAGGGATCAGCGAGCGGTCCGCGCCGTCGTACCTGGACTTCGTCGAGGACGAGCGCCGCTATCAGGGTTCGGACGATCACCAGCGGGACCGCGAGTTCTTCCAGGAACAGTTGAAGGGCGTCGTCCCCGCGTTCTTTCGCCGCGCCGCGCCGGCCGGCTTCCGGCGGAGCGCCCGCCACAGCTTCCTGATAGAACGCGGCGTCATCGACGGCATACGTGAACGCGGTCACTCAGTCTTCGCTTTCGTCGCCAGTGCCTTCTCCGTCTATCTCTCCCGGGTGCACGGCAGCGACGAGGTCGTTCTGGGCGTTCCGCTGCTGAACCGGCCCACCGACGGCCAAAAGCAGACCGTCGGCCATTTCGCCAACACCTTGCCACTGCGGGTGGCCCCGGGCGGAGACCGCACGATGAGCGAGCTGGTCGCCGGGGTACAGGCCGCGACCAGGGAGCTCAAACCACACGAACGATTCTCCCTGGGTGACCTGCTGCGCTCGGTACCGCTTCAGGACAGCGGCCCCAAGCGACTGTTCGACACCACCATCGCCTACCTGCGCTGGCCCAGTCCGCTCGACGTGCAGGGCGTGGCGTACGAAACCGTCGTGCAGGCCCGCGCACACGACGACGACGTACTGGCGGTCGTCGTCAACGAGCTCGACGACGTGAGCGACGTCCTGGTTGACATGGACTACGCGCTCGACGTCTTCGACACGGACTTCCCCGTCGAGTCGGTGGCCACCCACATCGAGACGATCCTCAAGGGCGCCCTCGCCCGGCCGGACCGCCCGCTGTCAGAGGTCCCCATGATCAGCGAAGCCGAGCGCGCCGCCCTGCTCACGACGGGCAGTGGCCCGGTGTCCGACTTTTCCCGGGACACCACGGTCCACGCGCTCTTCGAGCAGCAGGCGGCCAGGACCCCCGACCGGTTGGCTGTCGTCACGGACGATCCCGCCCAGTCGCTCACCTTCGCCCAGCTGGACGCGTGGGCGAACCACGTCGCGCACCAGTTGCGCGGCGACGGCGTGGAGGCCGGCGACCGGGTGGCCGTGGCGGCCGAGCGCAGCCCGCAACTGGTCGCGGCGGTCCTGGGCGTGCTCAAGGCAGGCGGCGCGTACGTACCGGTCGACCCGGGCCACCCCGCGGAACGGGTCAGGTTCCTGCTCGCCGACAGCGGGGCGAAGGCCGTGCTGCTGGGCAGTACCGTGTCCGGTTCCCTCGTGGGTGACGCAGCGCCCGTACGGAACCTGGACGCCGCCCCGCGTGCCGCGTCCGCCCCGCCCGGATGCTTCGGCGGTCCGGACGAGCTGGCCTATGTCATCTACACTTCGGGGTCCACCGGGCAGCCCAAGGGCGTACAGGTCGAGCACCGTTCCGTGGTGAACCGCCTGGAGTGGATGCAGCGCGGCTACCCGGTCGGTGACGAGGACGTCCTGCTCCAGAAGACACCGGCGACCTTTGACGTCTCGGTGTGGGAACTGTTCTGGTGGGCGATCACCGGCGCCGGACTGGCGCTGCTTCCGCCCCAAGGCGAGCGGGACCCCAAGGCCATCCTCGGGACGGTCAAGGCGCACCGGGTGAGCGTGGCGCACTTCGTGCCCTCGATGCTCGGCCCCTTCCTGGACCTGCTCGAAGCGATTCCGGCACGCGTCGACGACATCGCCTCCCTGCGCCTGGTGTTCTGCAGCGGTGAGGCGCTGACGCCCTCTCAGGTGAACCGGTTCAACCGTGCCTTCACCGCGGCCGGTGCCACCACACCACGGCTGGTCAACCTCTACGGCCCGACCGAGGCCACGGTCGACGTCACCCACTACGACTGCCCGGGCGACGCGGCCGAAGAAGTCCGGCGGGTTCCGATCGGGCGGCCGATCGACAACATCCGGCTCTACGTGACCGGGGCGCACGGCGACCTGCAGCCCGCCGGGGTGGCCGGTGAGCTGTGCATCGCCGGCGTGGGCGTGGCGCGCGGCTACCTGGACCGGCCCGAGCTGGACTCGGCGGTGTTCGTGGCCGACCCGTTTGTGGCCGGCGGTCGGATGTACCGGACCGGCGACCGGGCGCGATGGCTCGCGGACGGCACCCTCGAATACCTGGGCCGCCTGGACGACCAGGTCAAGATCCGTGGAAACCGGGTGGAGCTCGGCGAGGTGCGCGACCGGCTGGCGGCCTTCCCGGGCGTCCGGGACGCGATCGTCGTGGACCGGGACTCATCGACTCGCGGCGTCCACTTGGTGGGCTATTACGTCGCGGACGAGGAGGTGCGGCTCGCGGACCTCCGGGCCCGGCTCCTGGAGTCGCTGCCGGAGTTCATGATCCCGTCCTTCTTCGTACGGATCGACCACGTCCCACTCACTGCGAACGGCAAGGCCGACCGACGGCGTCTGCCCGCTCCCGCCGTAGAGGCGGACGCCAAGGGCGCGGCGCCGGCCAACGAGATCGAGGCGAAGATCGCGGCGGCCTGGTCGGTCGTCCTCGAAACCGACGGGATCGGCGTCGACCAGGACTACTACTCCCTGGGCGGGGACTCGATCCTGATGCTCCGCATCCAGGCGGAGGCACGGCGCGCGGGCATTCACTTCACCCTGGCCGACATGGTCCGGCATCCCACCGTGGCGGCGCTCGCCGAGGTGGCGACCACTTCGTCGCCGGAGAGCCCATACGCCCCGCTGGAGCCGTTCGCGCTGGTGGCAGGGGTCGACCGCGCTCGGCTGACCGGCCTGGCGGACGCCTACCCGGCGACACGGCTTCACCTCGGCCTTCTCTACCACAGCCGGGAACACGAGAAGACGGCCGTCTACCACGACGTCTTCTGCTACTCCCTCAAGACGGTCTGGGACGAGGAAGCGCTGCGCCGCGCCTTCGACAGCCTGGTCCGGCGCCATCCGGTCCTGCGCTCGGCATTTGATCTGGGCAGCTACTCCGAGCCCTTGCAACTCGTCCACCAGGAGGTCGACGGCGGACTGCAGATCGCGGATCTGCGCGGTCTCAGCGACAAGGAGGCGCGGGCCGAGGTCGCCCGGCACGTCGAGGAGCGGCGGTACCACGATTACCGGCTGGACCGCCCGCCGCTGTACTTGTTCCGCGCGCATGTCCTGGACACCTCCGTGGAGCTGGTGTTCAGTTTCCACCACGCGATTCTGGACGGCTGGAGCGTGGCCACCCTCGTCCGCGAACTGCTCCAGGACTTCCTCCACCACGCCGGACAGCCCGTCGCAGCCGTCCCGCCGGGACCGCTGCCGTCCCCCGCCCTCTACGTACGTGAGGAACGGCGAGCCCTCTCCTGCGACCTCACCAGGCGCTACTGGGAGCGGCTGCTGACCGGCGCCGAACTGGCCCAGATCGATGGGTTCCGGCCGTACGAACCCGCGGGTGACGAGGGGATCATCGTCCACCATGTGGAACTGCCCGACGGCCTGGGCACCCAGGTGCGGCACCTGGCGCGCACTCAGGGACTGCCCGTCAAGTCCCTGCTGCTGGCGGCGCACTGCCTGACGCTGCGGCTGTACTCCGACACGCTGGACATCACCACCGGCCTGGTCACCGGCGGACGGCCGGAGGAAGCCGACGCTGAACGAATCACCGGCCTCTTCCTGGAGACGCTGCCGCTGCGCCTCGACACCCAGCCGCGCACCTGGCTCGACTCGGCACGCGAGGTCTACCAGCAGGAGCGGGAGAGCCACCCCCACCGGCACTACCCGCTCAGTGCGATCCAGGGAGACCGCGGCGGGGATGTGATCTTCGAGACGGCCTTCAACTACGTCCACCCGCACGTCCTCACCTCGCTTTTCGAGGACACCGGCATGGAGCTGACCGACTTCAGGACCTGGGAGGAGACGAACTTCAAACTCCTGGTCAACGCGGTGGTAGACCCCGTGGACGGACGCCTGTGGCTGCGCATGGACTGCGACGGGCGCACCTTCTCCCGGGCACAGGTGGAGAGCATCGGCCGGACGTATCTCGCCGTCCTCCAGCAGCTGGCGGAACACCCCGACGAGGGGGTGGCCTTCGCCTTCCTGCGCGATCCGCAGACCGAAGCGGCACTGCTGTCCGCCCCCACCACCGTCCCCGGCACTGGCGGGGTCACGCCCGAGAACGTCATCCGGCGGATCGGCGGGCACGTGGCGCGCACCCCCGACGCGGTGGCCGTCTCCTGCGGATCGCGCCAGTGGACGTACGCACAGCTCGACGACGCCGCGAACCGAATAGCTCGAGGCCTGATCGGCGCCGGAGCCCGGCCCGGGGCGACCGTCGGCATCGCCATGGACCGGTCGCCCGAAACGCTGGCCACCGTGCTGGGGGTCGGTAAGGCCGGCGCCACGTGCGTCCCGCTGGATGTCAGCTACCCACAGGCCAGGCTCGCGGCGATGGTCGCCCAGGCCGATCCAGTGCGGATCATCACGCACGCCACGCACGCGCACCTCTTGGAGGACTCCTCCCGGCTGCTGTACGTGGACGACCTGCTCGCCGCCGAGCCGGGACCCGGCGGCTGCCCGGAACTGCCGGAGATCACCGGCGAGACCGTCGCCTACCTGCTGTTCACTTCCGGATCCAGTGGCGAGCCCAAGGGGGTCGAA
Source organism: Streptomyces solitudinis (assembly GCF_036323765.1). Lineage (NCBI taxonomy): Bacteria > Bacillati > Actinomycetota > Actinomycetes > Kitasatosporales > Streptomycetaceae > Streptomyces > Streptomyces solitudinis. The sequence goes on along the minus strand of NZ_JAZDCW010000013.1, from coordinate 40,897 downwards.
CTCCCGCACCGGGTCCTCGCCAACTACATGGAGTGGCAGGTCCCCTCCGCCAGCGGTGCGGCGGGCGGCAAGACCCTGCAGTTCGCGCCGCTGAGCTTCGACGTGGCGTTCCAGGAGATCTACTCCACCCTGTGCGGCGGCGGCACCCTCCAGCTGCTCGCCGAGGAGGAGCGACGCGACATGCAGGCGCTGCTGCGCCTTCTGGACCGCGAGGAGGTGGAGCGGGCCTTCATGCCCTGCGTCGCGCTCCAGCAGCTCGCCGAGACCTCCCAAGCGCTGGGGATCCGGCCTCGCGCGCTGCGGGTCGTGGTCTCCTCCGGCGAGCAGCTGCGGGTCACCGACGAGATCCGGCGGTTCTGCGCCGCGCTGCCGGGCACCGTGCTGGAGAACCAGTACGGACCGACCGAGACGCATCTGCTGACCCGCCACACGATGACCGGCGAGCCGGCCGCCTTCCCCGACCTGCCGCCCATTGGCACCCCGATCGACGGGATCGAGATCTACCTGCTCGACGGACTGATGCGGCCGGTGCCACCCGGCGCGAAGGGGGAGGTCTACGTCGGCGGAGTGTGCCTGGCGCACGGTTACCGCAACCGGCCTGATCTCACCGAGCAGCGCTTTGTACCGCATCCCTCCGGCGAGCCGGGCGCCCGCCTCTACCGCACCGGGGACCTGGCCAGGGTCATGCCCGACGGAAACCTCGTGTGGCTCGGCCGTGCCGACTCCCAGGTGAAGGTGCGCGGCTTCCGGGTCGAGCTCGCCGAGGTGGAGATCGCGATCGCCAAACTCGCCGGGGAGCAGCCCGGCATCCGCGAGGCCGCGGTGGTGGCCAGGCGCCGGGAAGGCGCCGACGCGTTCCTCGCGGCGTTCCTGGTCGGCGATGCGGCGGCCGTGGACCTGGACGAGGTGCGCTCCCGCCTGCGCGCGGTGCTGCCGGACTACATGATGCCCTCGTACCTGGAGTGGCTGCCGAGTCTGCCCCTGACACCCAGCGGCAAGCGGGACGACGCGCTGCTGCGCCGTATGCCGCTCGCCGCGCCGTCAGCGGACACCACCCCGCCGGGTGACGAGTACGAGAGGGCGCTGGTGGACATCCTGGCGGAACTGCTGGAGCTGCCCTCGCTCGGGGTACGGGACAACTTCTTCGATGTCGGCGGCACCTCGCTGACCGCGATGAGGCTGGTGATGACGATCGAGAAGCGGTACGGCGTCAGCGTCCCGCTTTCCGCGTTCGTCGCGGCGCCTACCGTGTCCGGGCTCGCGGAACGGCTGCGGGCCGGGGACTCGGGAGCGGAGTTCGACCCCGTCGTGCCGATCCGCGCCCAGGGCAGCAAGCCACCCCTGTTCCTGGTACACCCTCTCGGCGGCCACGTCCTGTCCTACGTACGCCTCGCCCGTCACCTGCCGGAAGACCAGCCGGTCTACGCGCTGCAGGCTGCCGGGACCGTCCCCGGAACGGAACCGCTCAGCTCCGTCCCCGAGCTGGCCGACAGCTATGTGAAGGCGATGCGCCGGGCGTGCCCGGAAGGCCCGTACGTCATCGGCGGCTGGTCGTTCGGTGGCTTCATCGCCTTCGAGATGGCGCGTCAGCTGCGGCGCACCGATCCGGACGCCCTCCGGGGCGCCGTGCTGATCGATCCGATTTTCGTCAAGCAGGGAGAGCGGCCCGACATCGCCGATCACTCGCTGCTGGAGTGGTTCTTCTGGGAGCTGCTGTGGATGGAGCGCGGCGGGACTGCGCCGGTGGTCTCGCTGCCGGACGGGCTGGAGGAGGAGGCGAAGTTCGACTTCATCGTTGAACACGCCACGGAGGCCGGCGTCCTGCCGGCGGCCAGTTCACGCACCACCGTGCGGCGCCTGTTCCGGATGTTCAAGGCGCACTGGCACGCGATTCTCTCGTACCAGCCCGAACCGGGCGACGAGGACCTGGTACTGCTCCGCGCCCACTCGGAGCTGCCGGAGATCCTCCAGCCGATGCACGGAGCCGCACAGAGCCTGCACGAGGACCCCACCAACGGATGGGGAGCCCTGACCACCGGCCGGCTGCAGGTGGTGGACGTTCCCGGCGACCACTTGGTCCTGCTGGAGGAACCGCACGTGAGCACCGTCGCCCAGAGGGTGGCAGAAGTGATGTCCGGCCGCCTCACAGGGCGGCCGGCCGAGAGGAGCGGGACATGACCCAGCACTCCCCACACAAGGCCCTCATCATCGGGGCCGGGATCGGCGGGCTGGCGGCCGCGGCCACGCTGCGCCGGGCCGGCGTCGAGGTGCAGATCTTCGAACGGGCCCCCGAGCTGCGCCCGGGGACGACAGCGGTCTCCTTGATGGCCAACGCGATCCTGGCGTTGCGCGCCCTGGACATCGACATCGCTCCGGGGCTGGACAAGCGCGGTGAGGTCTTCGACGAGCTGAAGTTCCTCACCAAGCGCGGCAGACCGATCAGGACGCTCCCCTTCCGCGAACTCGCGGACCGGCTGGGCGCGTCGAACTACGCCGTCCACAGGGCTGATCTCCAGCAGACGCTGCTGGACGCGCTCGGGAACGACCAGGCCATCGAACTCAACGCCGCGGCAACGGGCTTCGTTTCCGGTGACGACGGGGTCGAGGTGACCTTCGAGGACGGGCGGACGGCCTCGGGCGACGTCCTGATCGGCGCGGACGGTTTCAACTCCGCGATCCGCCGCCAGGTGGCGGACGCCGATGAGCCACGGCCCGGCAACTACGCGTGCTGGCTGGCGACGGTGCCCTTCAGCCACCCGCGGATGACCAAGGGCTACGCCGCGCACTACTGGGGGCGTGGCCAGCGCTTCGGCCTCGCCGACATCGGTCACGGCCGCGCGTACTGGTGGGGGACGAAGAACGTCCCCGTTGGGGCCTCCGGGCGCCTGCGGCGGGGCAAGGAGGGGCTCACCGGCCTCTTTGCCGGCTGGGCCGACGAGGTACAGGAGGCGATCCGGGTCACCCCCGAGGAGACGATCGTCCGCATCACCGCCCAGGACCGCCCGTTCCTGTCACGGTGGGGCAGCGGACGGATGACCCTGCTCGGGGACGCGGCGCACCCGATGTTGGTGAGCCTCGGCCAGGGCGCGGCGCTGGCCATAGAGGACGCCGTCGTCCTCGCCCAGCACCTCAAGGGGGCAACGGATCTGTCCGCGGCCCTGCGCGCCTACGAGGACGAGCGCCGGCCGCGGACCGAGGCACTGGTCGGCGCGGCCCGTGCGCTCAGCGAGACCGAGCAGCTGGAGGGCGCGGCCTCGTCCCGGTTGCGCGACCTCTACTTTCGGTTCGTGCCCCTGTCCAAGCTCACCAGCCAGAACGAAGCGGTCCTCACCTGGCCCCCACTGGGCTGACCACACCCCCTGACTGCTGATGGCCGACCCGCGGGTGGACGTACACGTGCCCGCCCGCGGCCGCACCGGTATCCGCACTCTTCGTAGGGGCGAGTCATGGATCTGTCCCAACCGCTGTTCGCCCTCGCCCGTTCGCCGCCGACGCCCGAGCGGAAGCTGCGCGGCTGCTTGCGGCCAGCCCGGTCGACGTGGCCGGTGTGCCCGTCTGGGCGGTCAGCCGCCAGGCCGTCGCCCAACAGATTCCTGAGGGCCCGCGCTAGCGTTACGCAATTCCTTGTCGCAGCCCTCACCCGAAGCCCCGATGCTGGTTCCGGAACCGGAATGCCGAGTTCTGGATATGAGCGCCGGTCCGTGAAGGTCGGGCTACTCAGGCCCCCACGACGTAAGGAGTTCTCCATGCAGCCGCGACTTGCCGTGATCACCGGCGGAACGAAGGGAATCGGCCTGAGCCTCAGTCGTAGACTGCTGTCCGTGGGGTACCGGGTCGTCGCCCTGTACCGCAGCGACCGGGAGTCCGCCGCGCGCGCCGTGAAGGAGCTGGGCGACGAGGGTTTCACGGCAAGGCAGTCGGACATCTCCGACAGCGCTGAGGCCTTCCGCACCATCGAACTGCTGCTGTCCGATCACGGTGCCCCTCATGTGCTCGTCAACAATGCGGGGCGGAACATCGACCGTCCTTTCCTGGAGATGTCTCCTGCGGATTGGAACCAGGTAATCGAGGCGAACCTGTCCGCGCCCTTCTACCTGACCCGAGCGCTGGCTCCCGCCATGCTGGCGGCCGGTGGTGGCAGTGTGGTCAACGTGGCCGCAACCACTGGCATCCGGCCCCGGCTGAACGGCGCCAACTACTGCGCGAGCAAGGCCGGCCTGCTCCACCTCACCAAGTGCCTCGCACTGGAACTCGCTCCCACGATCCGGGTCAATTCCCTGATCCCCGGCATGATCGACACCGAAGAGATGAACACACGGTTCAGGACGGATGAGCCCGAGTTCCGTGACCGGCTGTTGGCCGAGATCCCGCAGGGCTGCATCGGAAGCCCGGAATCCATGGCCGACGCACTGGAGTTCCTGGTCAGTGACAAGGCTTCGTACATCACGGGACAGAAGATGATTGTTGACGGCGGCCAGTTCATGTGGTGACGGTGCGGCTTTCCGGTAGCCGCACAGTTGGTTCCCATCCGGCGGACGCTCCCCCCACAACGAGAGGTAAGTCACATGCAGTCGCGCATGGCACGCTACGAAAGCTTTCTCGCCAATGAGTACCGGACGGGATTCCTCAAGCCTGAGGAGTACTCCCTCGCAGGTGTCACCGACAACCTCCGACTCAAAATCAAGTCGGGACAGTTCAAGCGGGTCGTGTTCACCGGTATGGGATGTTCCGCAATCGTCTCCGACGTTGTGGCAGCCTTCTTCAACTCGGCCGGCAGTGAACTGGAATTCCACGTCTTCAACGACTACGACTACCGCTATCTGGTTCCGGCCTCAATTATGGATGACGAGTCGACACTCATCATCCTCAGCTCGTACAGCGGCCACTCGAACGAGCCGGTCCACGTCTTCCACAACCTCGCGCACGCCCATGACAGGGTGCTGCTGCTCACCTCGGGCGGGCGACTGGGCGACCTGGGCCAGGAGGCGGGAGTGTCCATCGCCCGGTGGACGCTCAGCGAGCCGGACCGCGAGTACCCGCTTTTCCACGTCGGGCAGTACTTCGCCATCCTGCTGGACATGTTCCTCGAACTGGGACTGATCGACCAGGACCACCGGCAGGAGACCCGGGAACTCCCCGGGCACCTGGAGACCGACTTCACCGAGGCCCACCGCGAGCTGGCTCGTGTGGTGGCTGAGCGCAGTCGTGAAGCCAACGTCATCATGCTGGCCTCCCCCAAGTGGCACGAGAGCCTGCTGAAGCTGGGCAAGATGCACCTCAACGAGATCGCGATGGTCCCGGCGGCCCGGAACTACTTCCACGAGTTCTGCCACAGCGAGGTGGCCACCCTGTCCGACCCGACCAGGAAGCACAGCCTGATCATTTTCGAGGACGAGGACGACGACGCTTACACCAGGGCGAAGATGAAGAACCTGTTCGGTCTCCTCACCAGCGACCGCCCGGAGAACCGGAACATCGAGGTCTCCGTGGTCCCCCTCGCCGAACCCACCTTCATGCGCAAGTACTTCACCGCGCTCGAACTGATCCAGTACATAACGCTGGACCTCGGCCGGGCCCATGAGACGCGTTCTCGCGAACTGATTTCCGAGGCCGCGGGCAACCCCTGGTACCACGGGGACACCATCCGCGCCGAGGAAGCCGCCGGCTGACTCCCGGATCGCAGGGGACTGCACTGATTGCGCAAGGAGGACCCTCATACAGGCCGCACCCACCACAGCCAGTCCACAGCTGGTCGCTCTCATTACCCTGAGGGCCTACCGGTGGAATAACCTCCGTTCGGCGTACCGTTGTCAGCTGTTCCTGATGCGCGGTGTTCCGGTCGCCGCGGTCGGCTCCGCCAGGTGTATTACACGCGCCGCGGCCCGGAACGGGCCAAGGCCAGCATCACCGCCCAGGCTGAAGCCCTCAGCCTGGCCGTCACCTTCGGCCTTATCGAGCTGACCGGGGCCGCCTGGCCACCCCCGGCACTGCTGCCTCCGGCGCTCCGCCGCCCGCCCGCAATGTCCGCGCACCCCTCATCAGGCTCAACTCCCCGGAGTGCTCACCGTTGTTTCCGCGTCAGAGGTACTTCTTTCTGTGCAGCCAACAAGACCCTGCACAAGTTCCGTCGTTGCAGGTCAGGAGCATTTCTCGTGTTTTCGACCACCATTGGGACAGCCCGCCTCGTGAAAGCCCGAAGTGAACAAGGGCGGCGGGCAGTTGTGCGGGTGGGGGTGCGGGATTAGAGTGAACGGCCGTGCTCGGAGTGGTCGGCGGGGGCCGGCGACCCGGGCCTTAGGGAGGGGAATTCCGTCGTGACCGAGACCGAGAAAGCCGCCGCCGATCCCGCAATACCCGACAGCACCGACCGGCCCGACGGGGTCGAGGTGCTCGCCTCGCTCAGCCCCGACTTCGACGCCGACCCGTACACCGCCTACGCGCGGCTGCGCGAGCGCGGTCCGGTGCACCAGGTAGTGGCGCCCGACAGGGGGCTGGTGTGGCTCGTGGTCGGGTACGAGGCCGCGCGCGAGGCCTTCAACTCCCCGCAGCTCAGCCGGGACTGGCATCGCGAGTGGCGGCAGGCCGGCTGGCGCCCGCCGTACGCCCTGAACATGCTCGGCAACGCCAACATGCTGATGAGCGACCCGCCCCACCACACCCGGCTGCGGAGCCTGGTGGCGCGGGAGTTCACGGCCCGGCGGGTCGAGGGGATGCGGGGGCGCGTCCAGGAGATCGCCGACGAGCTGCTGGACCGCATGACGGCGGACGGAGCGCGCCACGCCGACCTCATCGACGCGTTCGCCTTCCCGCTCCCCATGACCGTCATCTGCGAACTGCTCGGCGTCCCCAACCTGGACCGCGACGCATTCCGCGCCTGGTCCAACGAGACCCTCGCGCCCACCAGCCCCGAGGCGGAGAAGAAGGCGTACGAGCAGGTCATGCCGTATCTCAGGGGGCTCATCACCGCCAAGCGCGAGAGCCCCGGGGAGGACCTGCTCAGCGCCCTCGTCCACACGGTCGACGAGGGCGGCGACCGGCTCACCGAGGACGAGCTGCTCTCGTTGGCCTTCCTGCTGCTCGTCGCCGGGCACGAGACGACGGTCAACACGATCAGCAACGCGGTGCGCGCGCTCCTCGCGCACCCCGAGCAGCTGGCGGCCGTACGGGCCGATCCGGCGGGGCTGGCGGCGCGGCTGGTGGAGGAGACGCTGCGCTACGACGGGCCGGTGGAGACCACCACGCCGCGCATCGCCCTGGAGGAGACCGAGATCGGCGGCGTACGGGTGCCGCGCGGTGCCATCGTGCTGATCGCCATGGCCGCCGCGGACCACGACCCGGCGCGCTTCCCCGATCCGGAACGCTTCGACGTACGGCGCGAGGCCCGGGGCCATGTCGCCTTCGGATACGGGATCCACCACTGCCTGGGAGCCCCGCTCGCCCGCCTCGAGAGCGAGGTGGCGCTGCGCGCGCTACTGGAGCGCTGCCCGGACCTGACGGCGAACGGGGAGCCGGGGGAGTGGATCCCGGGGATGCTGCTCCGGGGGGTGCGGGAGCTGCCGGTGCGGTGGTGATACGCCCGCCGCGGGCGGGCTGACGAGCGGGTGATGGTCGCGGCACGCCGTCCGCGCAGGTCAGCGGGGCTGTCAGTGGCGCGGCCCACACTGTCCGCTCAACGCGTGCCTGCGTCATGCGGTCGACCGCAACGATGCGTTCCGGATCCGGCATGGGCCGCGACCGTCCCGCCGGTAGAGGTGGAGCTGTCGTGGGGGAAGCCGGAGAGGGAGAAGTTCTCCCCGCTGCTCACCACGCGTTCCGGCAACGCCGTCGCGGTGAACACGTGCGGGCGGCGGCCCCAAGGACGGATCCACGTGCTTCGGCACACGTACGCCCTCGATCATGCTGGAAGCCGGACAATCCGTCGTGACCCTGGTCCGAGGGCTCGGACACTCCTCGCCGGCGATCACCCTCGGTTACTATGCTCACTGCATGCCGGAAGCTGGCAGCAAGGGGCGCGGCACCCTCGACGGTTTGCTGGGGGAGCGGGGGACCGGCTCGCCAGCCGAAACTCCCCCGACGCTCCCCGGCGCCGTTGACCGGTGATTCCTGCCTCTACGCCCCGGAGAAGTCGTCCGTGGATTACAAGGCTGAATAGATGGGTGGCCTGGGAAAGTGTTGCAAGAAGTCGTAGCGACCCGCTATGTCACGCCCCTGCGCGAGGGCGGGTCGCTGCCCGGGATCGTCGAGGCGGACGATCTGGGCACCTACGTCATGAAGTTGTCTATCTGTTGGCGCTGACCTGCATCGATGCGGCTGTGCCCACCCCTGACCTGCGCGGATAAGTCTTTCAGCGTCTTTCGGGATCGTGCTGCGTTACGCGGTCGATTCTCCCCACGCGCTCCCCAGGACGGTCGATCCTCCCCAGATCCTCCCCAGGAAGTGTCGTGCGGCGGATTGTGGTGGCAAGAGACGTCATCCCATCGGAGCCGCCGCCGAGGGTACGCTGAGTGACTGCCCGTGAGGGCAGCGCAGAAGCGTGGCGCTGAGCGCAAGGCGTGAGTCTGACTCTGCCTGAGCAGGCTCAAGTTCGAACCGGCGGTCGGAAGCTGACGTCTTTCCCATGACCCGCCACCTGGAGTGCGTCGCCATCCTCGAATCCGCCACAAGGGCTCCTGACTTGCGGTTTCATGCGTGCGCAGTATGTGTGGTGTGGGCGTTACGGGCGATATCTTGACGCTGAAATGACGCTCGTGACGCTCATTTCTCTCGTTCTAATGATGCGTCACCTGACTGATAGTGCAGCTTACGGTGACTGGGAGGCGTGCACCCGAGGGCTATGGCGACGTACTCGGTCCGGTCTTGCTCCTGAGGACAAGGAACCCCACGGCCTGGCCCTGTGCGGTGATGGTGAGGTGGGAAGGTGCCCTGCAGCGGCGATGAGACGGGGGCGCGAAGCCGCTCTGTCCTGCCGAACTGGAACGTCCTTCGGTCTCGGAGCGGGCGACGAGCCCCTCAACCCACCACAACTCAGCGCATGCCTCACCAGGGCCAGCCCGAACGCTTGGTCGCCAGCAGCAGCTCCCTCAAAATGACAGGCAACACCGCATCCATCCTTCCCCTGGAACATCAACGCTGAAAGGCTCGATGTCAGACCCCGACGATAAGGTCCGTCCGTGAGGTGCCTGGGGCGTGTGACCCTGCGTTGTGTCGGGGAGGACACATGGCTTTGTTGACTTCCGCACTGCTGGCGAAGGCAGCCATGCCGTGGGCTGGCAAGCTCGCGCTGAGCGGTTTCACGAAGGTCATGCGCAGGCCCAGGGTGGCGCGTGCCGCGGCCAAGCGGGCCGCTGAGGCCGGGATTCCAGTGACGGCGAAGTCGCTGCGAATCTGGCTGGCGCGCAAGGACACTGGCGAACAGTTGCGCACATGCAGCGAGGCATCGCTCGACCAGGCGGCCGGACGTCTCGCTTACATGATGCCTGGCGACATCGCTGAGGAACGCCGTCGCAATGCACTGCGGGTGCTGTCGATGGTGATGGAGGAGTCGGTGCGTGCCGCCGATCCCTCGCAGGCGGCTCTTCTCGTCGGAAGCTGGGGGCTGCAGACCACGAAGGAGGAGGGACGGAAGACTCGGAACCAGCTCCGGGAACTCCAGCAGGATGTCCGAGGCCGCGACGGTCTTGAGCAGGCCGTGCGTACGCTCAGTCCCTGGGCAGCCGAGGAAGCCCTCCTCCTCGCCGCATCGTGGCCAGGCGTGATCAAGTGCATAAACGTCCTGTCCACCGTGGGGCGGCAGCGGGGCGATGTCCTGCGGCAGTGGGCGGACACCCATCCGGCGTGGCTCGAAGACGCCCCCGCTGGCGCCTATGCCTGGCTAGGACACCTCGCCGCCGACTACGACGCTCCTGGCGCGGCCCGGCACTTCTTCGAAACGTGCCTGCGAGAAGGGGGACACCCCCGGGACTACTACACAATGCTGGCGGTGCTCCAGGAGGAGGACGGCACGGAAGAGGGCGCACGCCGCTACCTCGATACACAGGGAGACGGAGGCTCGTCCCCTCTCATGGCAGCGCTCCGTGGCTTTCTCGACGGTGCGTGGGAGCAGGGATTGGCGGATCTCGGGCGGTGGGAACCACACGATGCGGGAGCAGCAGCCATCAAGAGCCACTTTGAGGCCAAGGCGCTGCTCAACCTCCAGCGATCGGAGGAGGCACTGGCGGTACTGCGGAGGGCCGACGAGTCCTTCAGCGGTATCGGAATGACCCTGGCCGCCACACTCCTGGAACACGCCCGCAACAGCCGGACCACGAACAGGCTCGCTGCCGGCCAGGAGGCCTTGGCCGTGGCCCTCCGCGCCAGAAACAGCCGTCGTAGCTGGTCGGGCGACAGCACCGAAGCAGCTGCGCTGGCCGTACAGGCGGCGGTGGTGAGCGAGGACTTGGCCCTGGCCGTGGAAGCTGGCCCGGCCGACTCCGGAAGGGGAAGCTGAACCGCATGAGGCGGAAGACCCCCACATGGGCGCGCAGACCGCCCTGGTCGCCGCGATGACGGGACGGTGGCGAGAGGCCGAGGAAACTGGTGCAGTACATGCCACATGGGTTCGCACGTGCACGGGCCGCGGCGGTTCTCGCGGAATCAAGGGAGGGAGGCGGCACGAATACCGCGGATGTTCAGCGGTTGTGGCAGGAGGCATGGGAAGTCGCCGTCACGGAGGGCGAACAGTTCACGGCCGCGGCCGGCCTGGCGACCAGCGGTGCGGACCTACCTGACCTGAGCCACCTCGAACCCCTCTTCGGCGAGCGCGTCCAGGAACTCGAACTGCTCGCCCGAGCCCTGCATGCCGAGGGGAGCGATCCCCTGAGCCTCCTGCGCGCCAACATCACCAAGAGCCCGACCATCGTGGTCACTCTCGCCGAGCGCTACCACCGTGCCGGAGACACCGCTCTGGCTGCCGAGACCCTCAGAGACGGTTCCGCCGAGTGGAACGACGCGCGGCTGATGGCCATGGCCGCAGGCCTGTTCCTGGAGGCCAAAGAACACCGGCGAGCCCGTGAGTGCGCGCAGGACGCACTGCGGATGGCCGGACCCCGCTGGGCGGGGCAGGGACGCATGTACGCGCTCCTCATCGAGGCCGAAGCCGCCGACGGACGCTACCACCGTGCCACGGACGCGGCCCTCCGCCTTCTCGAACTCGACTCCTTGGATATCGACGCCCGCTGGGCCCTGGTCAAGTGCTACGCGCTTCGCGGCCTGCTTGACCAGGCATGGCAGACTCTCACCACCGGTGAACAGGGACAGCCCCTCGATCCGCGCAGCTCGGACGAGACGGCCCTGTGGGTCATGCTCGGGGCGCGCTTCAGCGCCGACCCATACTTCACCGGGCGGGCCCTCGCCCTGACGCAGCGCTGGCGGGACGACAGCGACTTGGTCGGAAAGGTCCTGGCCAACCTGCACTGGCGTGCCGTCCAGCCTGCACAGTCCCTCTCCGAACAAGACGGGGAGCAGCTCCGCACCACCACCGCCGCATACCTGGAACGCTTCCCCGACAGCACCGTCTTCCGGGCCGTCCAGATCGGCCCCGAGGACGACCCCCTCAAGAACATCACCGAAGAACTGCGCAGTTCCCATGAGAATGCCAAGGAGCTCCACCGCAGGACCGCCGCCGGCGAACTGCCCGCCGGCATGCTCGCCCTGTCCTCCGGTCGCAGCTACGCCGAGATTCTTTTGCGTCCCTCCGCCGAACGCCCACACGTCTACGCCGCTGACACCGTCACCGACCCGGCGGAGGCCGAAGCCGTGCAGGCCAGCCGCTCGGGACGAGTGGTCGTGGACACCAGCGCCGCCGTCACCCTAGCCCTCCTAGAGCCGGGCGTCACCGAACGACTCATGGGTCACCCCAGGTCACTCGTGACGACCGACCAGCTCTTCACCGATGCACTACACGCGCAGGAATCACTCGCCCTTCGCTCCGACATGGTGCTCACCTGGGACGAGGGCGACGCCCGCCCGGCCGTCCGTACCACCCCCGCTGAGCGCCTCGACCGGATGCGAACCACCTCGGCGCGACTCGTCGAGGTGGTTCGGGCAATGCCTCGCGTGCCCCGGCCAGAACTACGCAGCATCCGGCAACTGTCCGTCCACAGGAGCAACACGCAGTGGCTGACGGCCCTCGACCATGCCAAGGAGCAGGGTCTCGTCCTGTGGTGCGACGACCGGGTCCTGCGGGCGGTCGCGCGGTCCGAAGGCATGGCCGCCTTCGGCACCCTCGCGCTACTCGACGCCCGCGTCGACGCTGGCCTGACTACGCCCGAGGAAGCCCTGCTGACCAAGGCCGAGCTGCTGCGAAACCACTACGTCGACATCCCCTTCTCCACGGACCTCTACCACGCTGCCGCGCTGGCCGACGGCTGGCAGGCTGGAGCCGTCGCCGTGGCCCTCTCCCGTTCTTCCGCCTGGGCCGATGCAAGGGCGACTACCGCCTTCGCGCTTAACGCCGCCTCCCGCGCCGTTGGCACTCTGCCGCACGAGGCCACAGGCTGGATCAGCGCCGCGTACGGAGGTCTTCACCGGGCCACGCCGCCCGCGCACCGGCAGCGCAACCTCCAGGCGTTCTCGTTGCAGGTCCTCTTGCAGCCCTGGATTTCATCGACCACCCTCCCCTTCGCATGGGCGGGGCTGCGCGTCGGTGCGGAAGCCGTAAGCGACAGCGGTGCTTCTCTGGAAGCGGCACTCACCCTCTACCACCGTGCCCTAGCCGATGAATCGACCCCCCTAGTTGCCGCCGGCACCTTGACGGCCATGTTCGTGCACACCGATGAGGTGGACCGCGCCATGGCGGCCCGCGTCGTGCTGACTTCTCCCGAGTACTGAACGGTTTCAACGCGGCCACTGACCGGGCCAGATGAGGTTGATCAGGATGCTTCGGTCACGCCTGTTCGCCGAGTTGCTGTGCGAGGCGATCTGGCCCGAGGTGTATTCAGCGGCTCCGCGTACTCCCGGTCGATCCGGTCCCCGCGCCCGGCGCAGCCGCGCCAGGTCGCTCAGCCCTCGCCCCTGCCGCTACTCGGGCGGGCTGTACGTTATCTCCAGCGAATGCTCCTCCAGGCTGCGGAGCGTCAGCTGGTCGTCCAGGACCTCATTGAGCAGGAAGAGCTCCCGGGTCCGACACTCCTCGCATAGGCTGACGACAGCGAACGGCCAGAGATCGACCGGAGCCCCGTACGGGGCACTGTCCACGTAGATGCGGTCGGGCCGAAGCGGCTGGGTGCTCGACCGCTCGAACGGCTCCCAGCTCGGATGGCTGCCTCTCAGCCGGAGCCCGACTATCCGGTACGAGCCCTCGTCGAGGTACTCGCACCGCTCCACCCAGTCCCAATGCGTCCCGGAGAGCCAGCTGACCGCACTGATCGCCCGGAGGACGTGCGGTTCGAGCCGCTCGACTTCCTCAGCCAGTTGGTGGCTGGCGCGGACACCGTGAGCGTGGTGCGAGGTGTTCCTGAAGTCCTTGATATGGCCCAGAAGGGCGCGTGCGTTGCCCCGGTCGTGTACGGTGCCGAGCTGTTGGATGCGGGGCGCGATTCCCCCGGCCTCCAGTCGGTCGAGGAGCCAGAGCCAGGTGCCGAAGGTGGCGCCGGTCCGGAACTGCTTGCGCAGGTTCTGGGAGAAGCCGTTCGACGCGGCGAGCTGGGTGAGCGCCAGCACACCTAGCACCCGGGCCAGCCCCTCGCCCAGCTTGAGCAGTCCGTCTTTCCGCTCCGCCGGGTGCGTGCTGACCCGGTACCGACGGGACAGCGCGGCGGCGTGGTGCGGAAAGCTCCACTCGGCGCGCGCGATGGGGTCATCCAGCGGGCGCACGAGTTCGCCGATCAGGCCGGCCTCGTGGGCGGCGGCCCTGATCTCGTTCCGAACCCCCTTGACGTCCCGTTCGCCGCTGCCGAAGACGTTGGGCAGGATTCCCGACATTGTGGTCCGCAGTGCGCGCCGCCCATCCTGCACAGTCTCCAGGAGGCTCTCCACCTCGCTGTCGGTCACCAGGCCGACGGGGACGTGCGTGTCCAGCAGATCGCGAGCGCTGGGGTACTGACCGTTGTCCTCGCGGGAGTTCAACCACTCGCAGAGCGACTGGCCGCTACTGCGGAGCGGCTGCAGCACGAAGAGCGAGGCCGCCGCCTCGCCGAAGCCTTGCGGCAGCAGGCGCCAGTTTCCCGGCCGTCCGACGAGCATGCCGCCCGAGCACAGGGTCAGTGCCCCTCCATCCTCCGGCGCGTCGGGGAGCTCAACGGCCGAGTCCGCCTCGTGGAGGTCTTGTTCGCGCAGGTGCTTGGGCCGGTCGGCGCCGTCCTCCTGCTCCTGGCCGCTTTGCGGCGGGTGGACCCGGGTGGTCTCCATTCTGGCGAGGTTGCGCAGCAGTTCGAATTCGCCGGCGAGTTCCGGTCGGTAGAAGAGCGCGGATGGGATCTCGCAACCCACCCGTGTCCTGCTGTCGTCGATCCAGGCGTCCGGATTGGTCGGGTGTACTTCGCGTCGGAGGTGGTTGCTCGGATCCACCTGCAGCGGCAGGTGGACGACCTCGCGCAGCTCCGGGTCCGGCTCGTACGCATCGCCGATCCGTTGCGGCTCTCCTTCGGCATCGCGCACGCCGACGGCCTTGCGGACTGCCGTGTCGAAGACCTTCCCGCGCGGCCAGCTCAGGCCGGCAGAGGTGACCGCCCGGCGCAGTGCCGTGACGGCCTCCTGACCGTTTGTCCACGTCGAGCCGACCAGCGGACGCAGGGCAGCTACCAGAGCGGCGGGATCACGGGTCTTCTGCATCCTGCGCGATTCGGCGAGCCGAGCCAGGACTTCCTCGGACAGCTCGTACCGGAGCCGCAGCGGTCGATCGATAGTGACGCGCTGGTACATCAGTTCGCGGGTGGTAACGACGCGGACCCGGTCGTCCGGCTGCTGGGCGGGGTCGGCGGAGAGGGTGTCCAGGTAGAGCCCGGTGATCTCGGCGATCTGGTCCGACGTGATGTAGTTGCGCTTCGAGCCGATGGAGCGGCGCATCCGCTGGTACTGGTCCTGAGCGTTCAGCAGCAGCACGTGGCCTCTCCGCTGTGCCTGCTTGCGGTTGCTGAGCACCCACAGGTAGGTGCTGATGCCGGTGCTGTGGAACAGCTGGCCGGGCAGCGCCACCACGGCTTCGAGCCAGTCGTTCTCCACGATCCACCGCCGGATGTCCGAATCGCCGGACCCCGCGCCCCCGGTGTACATCGGGGAGCCGTTGAAGATGACCGCGATTCGGCTGCCGCCCTCGCCCGAGGCGCTCACCGGCTTCATCTTCGTCAGCATGTGCTGCAGGAAGAGCAGTGAGCCGTCATCGATCCGGGGGAGACCGGCCCCGAAGCGGCCCGCGAAACCGAGCTCCTCATGCTCCGACCGTACCGTGTACTCGCTCGCCTTCCAGTTAACGCCGAACGGCGGATTGGCCAGGAGGTAGTCGAAGTCGGTTCCTTGGTGCCCGTCCTCGACGAAGACGTTTCCGAAGGCGATCGTCGAGGCCCGGCGGCCGCTGGCCATCATAGTGGCACGGGAGATCGCCCATGACTCCCGGTTGATCTCCCTGGCCGTACAGCGTGACGTCCGCCCGAGGGTTCATCGACGCGATGTACGAGGCCGCCTCGGTCAGCAGGCCGGCCGTCCCGCAGGTCGGATCTAGGATGGTGCGGACGGCATGCGGCGACGTCAGGACGTCCGAGTCGGCGGAGACGAGGAAGCCGGCCATCAGGTGGGCGACGTCCCGGGGGGTGTAATGCTCCCCGCTCGACTCGTTGCCGCTCTCCGCGAACCGCCGGACGAGCTCCTCGAAGAGGCTCTCCATGCGGTCGTCGGTGATCATCTGCCCCAGGTCGATCGAGACGAACTGCGCGACGACGTGGTAGAGGAGTCGGGCCTGGTACAGGCGGGCGACGGTCCGCTCGAACTCGAAGCCGTCCAGCAGTTCCCTGACGTTCTGGGAGTACCCATCGACATGGCCCAGGAGCATCCGGTCGGCCTTCTCCGGATCGCTCAGCACGCTCTCCATGGAAAACGGGCTGACCTTGTAGAAGGGCCAACCCGAGGCGGCCGTCAGGCGCTGCTCCCGCTCCTGCTCGCCGTCTGTGCGCTCGGCCTCGTCGAGCACCGCCTGCCGACTCGGGGCCAGCAGGCAGTCTAGTCGGCGCAGCACCGTGAACGGCAAGATCACCCGTCCGTACTCGGAAGGCTTGAAGTCGCCGCGCAGCAGGTCGGCCACCGACCACACGAGCTCGGACAGATGCCAGGTGTCGTCACTCATGCTGTCCTCCGCAAAAGGCCGGTGCCCTCCATGGGACTGATCGTCCCACGGAGGCGGCCGGGCCGGCCCACGAGGAACCGGGACGCCGACATGCCGGTGACGCTACCTGGGCACCGCGTGTCGCCACCGTCGTCGGTCGCCCCCCCCGTCAACCGTCGATCGGCCGACCGGACGTCAGCCGTCGTTCTCTTTCAGCGAAACCGCTCCACCTGCCCAGACTTCATATCTGCATCGTGCTTCCCACCAGACATGAAGGCCAGAGCTCACGAAGCACTGCTCGGTTCACTCCAGCCAGTCCCTCGTCCGTCGCAGCCGGCGCGTCGTCGGTTCGGGCGCGGGTAGCCTGTCGCGAAGCGCGAGGATGAATTGTTTGGCGTGACGCTCGTTTGACGCTCCGAGCTCCTGTACGCGGGACAACGGGCGGACGGACTGCCTCTGACCTGGTCTTTTCCGTGACTCGTCCAGGCCGATCCCTTTCCGATGACCCACCACGTAGAGTGTGTCGCCATCCTTTAACCGGCCGCAAAGGGCTCCTGACCTGCGGATTTGCTCGTGCGCATTATGTGCGATGTGGGCGTTACGGGCGATATTTTGACGCTGAAATGACGCTCGTGACGCTCATTTGAAGCTCGTTCTGATGGGTGTCAGGCTCCTTGTTGTCCTCTGCCATCGGGTCTTGCTCGTTTGCCATCGAAGCGTGATGACTACCGGTTTCGGGACATCGAACCTTAACCATGCAGGTCAGGAGCTTTCCCTGTCCGAGGGCCGGAGTCGCGGCGGATGGGGCTGACCTGCTTGGATTCCGGCATGACGGATTGGGCGCAACTCAGCCATGCCTACGGCTCGGCGGAAGACATACCGGTGCTGCTGGACCAGATCGCTTCGGAGCCGAGCCCCGAGCGATGGAACGACCTGTGGTCGGCGCTCTGCCATCAAGGCAGTGTCTACTCGGCCAGCTTCGCGGCCTTGCCGTGGCTGGCCGACGTAGCCGGCCGCGATGACAGGGAGCAGGCGGTCAGCGCCTTGAACCTGGCGGGTGCGATCTTGGCGGGCTCTGACCAGCCGCACGGGGCCGGCGACGTCCGCGCCCAGCACGCCGCGGAGGTCGAGACCCTGCTGGTAGTGGTGAACGAACACCTCCGGACATCGTCCGATCGGAACGAGTACGCCTATCTCCTGGAATCCATGCTGAGCTTCGAAGGCGTCGTGGGCTGGGGCGAAGACCTCGCCTGGGGCATCGTGAACGAGGAGTACGAGGTCTCCTGTCCTGGCTGCGAAACCAACCTGTTCATCGTCATCGGCGAGCGAGGCTTCTTCTCCACGAGCGGTGACTACGCGTTGTCGGAGGATGACGTCGAGACGACGCCCCTGCGTCCCGCCAGCCCCGCGGCCATGGATAGCATCGGCCGCCGACTCCACGACATCGCCCTCGCTGACGGGCACCAAGACGTCGCCAGCGCGATGACCTACGTCTTCGGCGATGCGACGTGCCCGGACTGCGAAACCGGCTTCTCCGTAGCGGATCAGGTCAGTGCCGATTGGTCCGCAACACACTGAGCAGGTCCAGCGAAACGCAGGCTTCTTCGTCGAACCGGGCGCTGGTGCCTCAGGTCGCTCGGTTCTGACGGGAGAGAGCTGTCGCCGGGAGCTCACCGAGTTTCCGCGCTCGGTAGGCGGCCTGTCGGCAGGCATGCGAGCACCACCGTCGGGCTGCTGGGGCCGGCTGCATGGGGGTGCGGCAGAAGCCGCATGTCGGGCCCGTGGGGACGCTGTGGCCGGCGAGGGGTTGGGCGGGGTTCTGCTGGCTCTGGAGGTAGTCCTGGTCTTGGCATCGCTGGCAGTAGTCGGCCGGGCCGCGGCGGCTCATGGGGATGCGGTGGATGATCTCGCCGCACTTCGTGCAGAGTTTCGCCGGGGAGGCGGTCGGGGCCGGTGGCTCGGGGGGCCGCTCGACTCCTTGGCGGTGCGCCATCCGGCAGCAGCGTGGGGAACACCAGGACGGCGTGCTCTTCCCCGGGGTCCTGGGCAGTTCGATCCCGCAGTATCCCCAGGTCGGGGTGCCGATGGTGCGTCGCAGATGGGCGCGTTGGCGGCAGCGGGGGGAGCAGTGGCGTCGGGGGCTTCCGCCGGCGGTGCCCTTCGGCGGGAGCGGGGCGTCGCACTCCGCGCATCGGGTTGCCGGGCCTTCGAGGGCTTCGCGGAGGGCGGCGGGGTGACGGCCGGTGGCGGCGGCGAGCCGGCCCCAGCTCGGTTTTCCGCGGTGGTGGGGCGGCGGGCAGAGGTAGTCCCGCAGATAGGCGGGCTGGAGGTGGTTGGCTCGGGCGAGGCGGACGATGAAGGTCTCGATGCCTTCGCGGTCCAGCGGCCGGATTTGGCGGGGGAGGCGGGAGACGGTGGGGTCCGGCTCCATGTCGGGGGTCACCGGGCGGTCCGTCGGCGGGGCTTGGGCGAGGCGGCGAGGTCGAGCGGAATGTCCTCCAAGCCGTGCTTGGTGAGTTCCTCGGTGCCGGTGAGGATCGCGTCGATGGCGCGCCGCGGATCTGGTGGGAGAGGGAGCCGATCATGCCGCCGCAGCGTTCGTGGAGGAAGCGGTCGAGGCGGATCAGGCTGAACGGTTCGTGCTTGAGCAGGACCAGCGTGCCTTCCAGGGTTCTGACCAGGCCCTTCCACTCGGGTTCGTAGGGGAAGGGGTGGGTGCGGATGAGGGTGAAGCGGCCGGCGATCTGTTCACCGCGGACGCCCGCCAGCAGGCGCTCGACGTTGATGCCGGCGTAGACGAACGTCGCGGGGATGCGCTCGGAGAAGTACTTGAGGGTATCGGCGACCTCGGCGCCGTTGCGGCTGGTCAGCGAGATGTTGTGGAGCTCGTCGACGAGGACCAGGCCGGTGCGGGCGTCGGTGCAGACGCCGACGACAGCCTCGATGATGTCAGTGATGCTGAACCGGGCGGTCACCGGCATTCCGCGACCTCCGGGGACCCCAGATCGTCGAAAACAAGTGCGAGTTCGCTGGCATTGAGGTAGTTGCGGGCCACATCGCGGCCGAGCTGGTCCATCAGCTCCTCGTCATCGAGCTTGCCAGACTCGACGAGGGCCTCATAGTGCAGCTCGCCCTCTGGCTGCTCCACTGGCTCCTGCTCCAGTCACTTGCCGAACATACGCACCCCCGAACTCGCTGGTTCTCCCTCCGTCCTCATTGTCACGTATGCCACCCGAGTACGAGACCCGCATATGCGCAGCCGGAAGCAGAAGCCCGATGCCTGCCTCGACCCCATGAGAGCGCGAACCACGATCCTGCTCGTGTCAGATGGAAGGCAGGCCACTCACCGCCGCATGAGCGGCCAGGAAGGCAAGTCGGCTTCGTGGCATCGAGGTCTGGACGTTTCGCATCTATTCGTCGGCAGCTTCGTCTCCCTGCTCCTCGGGTGGCGCCGACCGTCGGTACTGGGGGTGGTCAGTGTCGAGCTGTTTGGCTGCGTGCAAGGGGACGGGGTAGCGGGAGCGGTCGGACCAGGCGATGGTCTGGTGACACAAGCGCGCGGTCGCCCGTGCGAGCATCGTCCGGTCGACCCCTTCGGCCACACCGACTGGGTAGATCTCGGTCGCTGTGACGGCCCACCACGGAGCCTTGAGCTCATTCGTCTCCCGCTCTCCCTCCTCCCCGCCCTTGCCCGGGTCGGCATCCCAGCGAGTGATGGCCTTGCCCAGGTCTCCGCCCTTGGCTTGGTAGTTGCGCGAACTGTTGAACAAAATCCAGAAGGGGTTCCCGAAGTCCACGTCGGCGCGGTGTAGTTTGGCCGATGCGAACAGGATGGACTCTTTTTCGGTGTCCGGATCGCTCTCGCGAGGGACGGGAACGTACTGGGGCACCTCGTCCGCGGCGACGTTCATCCGGATGACCGCGCTCGGCTTCTTACGAGGTGCGTTCTTGCCTTTGCCATACCCAGGCAGCCAGGTGCGCGGATCGGTGATGTCCTCTTCCTGGTAGCTCTGATTCTCGTTGTGCAGGCCCGTCCACATCCGTCGGCAGGCGTGCCCGTCGACCATGACGACATAGCCCACGCCGGGTTCCAGCTCGTCGCGTACGAGGCTGGAGAGGGCGTCTTCGACGTGTGCTGCTGCTTCCGCCCAGCGTTCCTTGTCCGTCTCGGCCTTGCCGTCGACGTGGAGTGCGTAGTCACTGGCATGGAAGGCGGCGATTGCCTCCCGGTAGGGCACCCAGGCCCCGATTTGGGGTGTCCACGCTCGCATCGTCCAGGCGCTGCCCTCCTCCTCCGGCGGGAACAGGGCGGTGGCAACGATGATGCGTTTGGTGTGCTTGCCGTCGGCGGTCTTGGCCTGCCGGCGGGCGTGGATCCCGCAGTAGACGAGTTTCCCCGCCTCGTGGCCCTTCCTGTCCTTCGCGATGGCCCGCGCGAGGCGCTGGTCGATGATCCCGAGTGAGCGGTACAGATCGAGGAGCGCCATGTAAGCGGCGTGGTCTTTCCCAGGCTTCGGAGGACTGATTTCTGTTGCGGGGTTTCCGAACGTCCCCGGCTTCATTCCCGAGGTGAACTGGCAGACGAAGTCCTTCTTGGCCAGGAAGCGGCGGACCTGGAACTTCCCGTCATAGCGCTCCTTGCGCAGCAGGAAGGCGTTCCGCTTCTCTCCGTCCTTCTTCTTCAGCGCCGGGATCTCGGTCTCGCACCACGCGCCAACCAGTACCTGCGACTCCCTGCCGGCGAAGTCGTCTTCGAGGGATTTGTACTCCACGGTCCGGGTGATGTCGTCACCGTGTGCCAGGAAGCGCTCAGCCTGACGGAACACCACGCTGATGCCGGGAGCGAGGAAGACCTCCTCGCCTGGCCCCGGATCGCCGATTGGCGGGCCGTCCGGGAAGGCGAGGGACAGCGCGTTGATCATGCGCAGGCGGGTGCTCCAGCGGTACCACAGGCATACGATCCGCAGGTGCTCGAAGCCCTGTGCCTTCACGGAAGCGGTGATCTCTTCGGGCGGGGGAAACCCGATGGTGTGCAGGAGCTCTCCGGCTTCGATGCGGCTTGCACGCTCCTGCGGGGGCATCTTCTGTTTGTCCGTGGGGCGCGGCTCGAAGGTCATCGGTTCCACCGTGAAGTCGACCCAGGTGGCCTTCTCGCCCAGCACCTTGGAGACGTGCTCGGCCAGGAGCCGCAGATGAAGGGTGCCAGGTCCCGTGCCGACAGCAAAGTTGTCGTTCCTCGGCATGAGCGGGCGGATGACGCTGGCGTCAGGAGTAATGAACGAGGGGAATTCACCCTCCTCGGCGGCCTTCTCCAGCCGGGTCCGCTCCTCGGTGACGCGCGTCTGCAGCGCTTGCAGGACGCTGATGTCCATCTCGTCGCGTGCGAGCAATTCCAGGGCGCGCTGGTTGACCGCTCGGACGCTGCCGTTGCGTACCAGCTCGGTGTGCAGGATGGGAAGGCCGTCGCTGCCCTGGTAGATGTGCGTGGACTTGGCGTAGACCATGTTGCTGTGGACGCGGGTGACATGGGCGTCAAGGAAGATGACGGGGTGGACGACGTTGGGCTCGGTCTTCATGACCACCGAGAGCCGGGACATCGCGTACTGGGCCTTAGTGGCTTCATTGACCTCGGTTGCGTCGTCACGGAGGTTGTACTTGCGCCCGAAGGGGTGATCCCAGGCGATGAGGCCGCCCCGACTGTCGGGGAGGTAGGTGACTTCCCTTTTGTTCGGGTTGGCTTTCCAGCCGATCGTGCGGTTCTTGTAGACCTGTTCACCGTTGGCGTCGAGCTTGGGAGAGCCGTCCTTCTCCTTCGCGGCGACTTTCTCAGTGATCGGGACGAGGTCGTAGATGGTGAACTTCTCCTGGGCGAGCTTCTTGGAGATCACCCAGGGCACGGCCACGTACATCCAGTCGGGACACTTCGGCTGCTTGCCCGGAACTGGCTTAAGGAGCCGCGCCATATCGAATTCCTGCTCGGGCGTCTTCGCGATGGCTTCGGCCACCGGCGGTACGTCGAGGAGGACGGCCTGGTCGGTGTTCAACCCCTTGCTGTAGCCGACGACGCACCGGAAGACGTGGCGGAGGGTCTTATCGTCGATCTTCTCCAGCGAGACCAGGAAGTTGAGGTACCGGTCGAGGTGGACGTACCCGCCGGTCTTGAACTTCAGGTAGGTCAGGGCGGTTGAGTACGGCAGGTTCTTCTTCTCGTCCGGATGCTGCTGGCTTTTCTGCTCGTCGTCTCCGTCGCCTTTCATCTTCTCCCATTCATCCCGCACGCTGCGCGGGAAGATCCGTACGTACACCTTCTGGCCCTGGACGAGTTCGGGGGTGCATCGCAGGGTGAGGGTGCTCGGGAGATTCGAGGTGGTGTCGCTCAATGCTGTGATCTCTTTCGGGAAGGCGCTCGGCTATGCGGAGAGGGCGAGGTCGACGCCTGCGTAGGTCAGGAAGGCGTTGACCGCTTCGCCGTACAGTTCGGCCATCTGCCGGCGTTCTTCCGGCAGCCATCGGGAGGCCATGCGTTCGATGATGCTGGCCAGGTCGGAGCTCCATGTCTCGTCGTGGAAGGCGTAGTCCACGAAATGCAGTTCCATGTTCGTACCGCCACGTCGTGCTCGGCCGGCGAGCTGGATGAGGGACACCAGCATTCCGGCAACCATCTGTTCCTGGAGGACGAGGTCCATGGTCGACAGCTGCGGGGAGGAGCGCAGGATGGTGGCCAGGTGGTCGCGTGATGCGGTGCGAGCCGTGTGCAGCGCCTGGACGGGATCCGACACACCGGACGAGGGCAACGAGTTGATGCCTGCTGCGTTGACACTGCCGTACATCCAGGTGGGGTCGTCGATGATCAGCGGGGGCCTCACGCACAGGTAGATGGAGTGGATGGCTGAACGGATATTGACGACGATGTTGAGTCCTCTGGCGATGTTAGCCAGGGGGGCGATCAGGATGTCGCCGAACTGGGGAAATTCCTCGACCTCTTCGACGGTGATGCGGCGGACCAGTGACGGGTCGGGTAGATGACGGACGTTGCTGAGGCGGTCTTCTTCCCGGACGAGGACGCACACGCGGTGGGAGAGCCCTTTCGCCTTGGCGACGCCGGTGGCGATGTGGCCGCACTGTTCGTAGCTGTTGGCGGTGAGGATCACGCGGGCGCGGGCGCGGGTCGCTTCCGATTTGGCCAGGCGCGTGAGTTTCCTCGACAGCTTTGTCTCGTACAGGCGTTCACCGATTTCGCGCAAAGCTTCGGGCTTGTCGGAGGGAAACTGGCCGGCGATCGGGATGCGTTCTCCAGCTTTGCGGTGGCCGTTGCCGTAGGTGACGGCCGAGGACTCGACCAGGATGGATTCTTCCTGAGCGTCGGTCATCCACCACATCACGGGCGCGTGGATGTGCTCCTTGACCGCCTGGGGGAAGTAGGCCGTGGCGGAGAGCCCGAAGATGGGCCGCTCCACGCCGGCGGTGATCAGTGAGACGAGTCCGCCGAGTTCCGACACGTAGGTATGCGGGTCGCCAGCCATGTGCTGCGTGGAGAGCTTGGCGTCCTTCTCCGGGTTCTTCATGCCGGTGACCCGGTAGCCGTTGATGGGCCTGCCGATTGTTCCGTGCGGCAGTACGTCGGCGATGCCGCCCGAGCGCATCGAGTCGATGATGCGGTTGGCGCTGAGCAGCCCGGAATGACGCAGGGACTGGGCGGTGTCGCGTAGAACGGCGAGCGACACGTCCAGTTCGCTCATCAACGCGCGGATGAGGAGGTGGTCGATGGCCCGGTTACGGGCGCGGCCGTCGCTGATCATCGGGGCGAGGGCCTCGTGGAGCCTGAGTTTGAGCGCGTCGCGCTGGTTGATGCCGCGCGGCGACACGACGGCCCCGAGGACGTTGCTAACTCGTTCCCACTCGGGGTCCAAGAGCATGGGCGCGGGAGCCGTCTCGTCGTCTTCGCCGAGGTCGGGTGCCGGTACCAGGGCATTGAGCCGGTGGATTGCCTCGGCGGGAAGCGGCTGTCCGTCGCTGACCTGGTATTCGGGGAACAGGAGGCCGATGAGCTCTCGGTCCTTGG
Source organism: Streptomyces solitudinis (assembly GCF_036323765.1). NCBI lineage: Bacteria > Bacillati > Actinomycetota > Actinomycetes > Kitasatosporales > Streptomycetaceae > Streptomyces > Streptomyces solitudinis. The sequence goes on along the minus strand of NZ_JAZDCW010000013.1, from coordinate 16,544 downwards.
AGCGTGGCAGGCGCCAGCCCTCGTAGTCGTATTCGTGCCTGAGCCGCGGGACTCGGGCGTCGTCGTAGTGGTTGAGACGGAATGCCTTGGTGCACAGGCCGGTCAGCAGGGACTCGGCCATGAGCCGGACGTGGCTGACCGGTTCGATGAGCTGGTCCTCGAAGCGCAGAGGAAGGTGCTTGGCCGCGGTGTCCAGGACCTGCGGTTCCGCGGTCCACGGGCGCCGGGAGTGCAGGTCGACCGTGGTGGCGCAGCGGTCGACGGCGACGGCCTGAAAGGCGTCGATCTCGTCGATAATGACGAAATCGCTGGCGCGGAGCACGAACTCGCGGACGGTGACGGACCGGACCGGGCGGCCGTCGATCTGGATGCCCACACGCATGGTGCCCTGGATGAAGTTGTGGTGGTTGGTGACGATCACCGTGGCGTCAGCGGCTTGGTAGGCGGGGGTGAACTTGCCGCAGGTCGGGATCCAGGGGCAGGCCAGCATCTCTCTGCCGCCGCGCAGGCCCAGGCAGTTCTCCTTGCCGGGGCGGTAGATGCCGGCGGAGTCGAGCCAGTGCTGCTGTGCGCACCCGTAGGCGAGGTGGTCGACGTCACGGCGGCCTCGCTTGCCCCATTCTCCGGGGGCGTCGGGATCCTCCTTGACGAGGGCCGCGTGCTTGAGGGCGCGCTCGTGCCGCGAAGACGGCGACATCAGCGGAGCACACGTCGCCAGGTGCTTGGTCTTGCCCGCCTCGTACAGGATCTCGAGGTCATGGCTGATGTCCCAGACGGAGGCGAGTGTGGCCTTGACGTCGGGGACGAGGAGGGTGACGCGGTAGTCGTTGAGCGCGGCCCACGAGCCCAGGAGCCGAACTAGCACGGACTTACCGGTTCCGGTCGGCGCGTGGAAAATCTGGGTCCGGCCGGTCAGGAGATCCAGTACGTCGACGGTGTCGGTGTCGCGGGCCTTCACCCGGTCGAGCAGGCCCGTCAGCACCTTGTACAGCCAGGGGCCCGCCTCCGTGTCCTCGTACTGGGTGTCCAGGAGCTGCGCGATGTCCTTGAGTTCCTGGACGGTGACCCGAACGGTGCCGAGGCTGGGCCGGGTGGTGAGGGCGGGAAGCGTGTCGTGGCCGAGTGGCTGAGTGAAAGCGGGGAAGCGGGGGATGGTCACGCGGCCGTGGACGATCTCGTTGCCCTCGGTGCGTTCACTCGTCTCGTACGTCTGGCCTGGCGCTGCGAACTCGTGGGGCTTGCGCCGGTTGCTCGGCCGCCGGTAGGGCGCGAGAAGGCTCTTGGCGTAGCCGAGGTAGTCCCCTCCCAGCAGGGGGTAGGCCGCAGTGGCGGTGAGAGGATCACCGGCCAGGGTGAACAGCTGGAGGGTGGTCTCCTCGTCCTCCTCGTCGCCGCTGTCCATGGCGCCCAGGAGGATCCGCGCGGCAGAGGCGAACCGCTTCTCGTCGGCGAGGTCGGGGTTGCTGAGCTTCATCACCTCGGCCACGAGAAGGCGTTCCTCACTGCCCAGCTCATTCCATCTCTCCCATGCCTGCGGTTTGCAGCTGGCGAAGAACGCCGCGTGGCGGAAGGAGGCCAGCGGCTTGCCGTCGTCATCGTGCTGCGGGAAGTAGTGGGCGGCTAGGGCCAGCGCGGCGCGGACGAAGGCGTCCCTGACAGTCATCTGGCTCATGCCCACACCACCCCGGCGCTCTGGCAAACCATCTTGGCGAAGTCGGTCATGGTCGCGGCCTTCATTCCGTACTTGTGGCAGGTCACGGTCAGCAGGGGGATCTGGTCGGCGCGGTGGTCGGGAACGACGAGCCATTCGGCGCCGCCCTTGTCGCCCTCGTTGCGGTGCAGGCTCTCGGCCAGGACACGGCCGTGGGTGTAGTCCTTCACGTCCACGGTGAAGACGTGGGTGCTCCCGTCAGGGCTCTTGACCTCGATGCGATGGTCGTAGGCATCGCTCATCGGCCAGAGTTTGACGGCCTCGTCCATATTTGCCAGTGCGGCGGCCAGCCGTTCCCGCAGGACGGTGTGCAGACGCAGCTCGTGCAGGCCGGGCACGCAGGTGTAGCGCCACACGCCGCGCTTGAGGGCTAGATGCCCCTCAACCGGCTTCGCCTCCGGCACGGCACCGGTGGTGCCCAGCGCGAGCGCTGCCTCGTGCGGAGGCGGGGTGTCGGGGCTGTCCGGATGGAGCTGCGGCGCGTCTCCGGACGTGGGCCGGAACATGAAGCTGGCACCGGTATCGGCGTGACGGCCGTAGAGGCAGGCGACGCGGTAGTACTCGCGGCCCACACTCATCCGCTTGCTGATCTTCATGGGCCACTTGCACACCGTGCAGGGGAACCACCAGGTGCGGTAGACGGCGTGGTAGGGGATCGGCTCGTAGAAGCCGATCGCGTTGAGGGGCAGGCCGCGCTTGTTCAGCTCCGCGGCCGTGCCGGCCGGGCATTCCACCAGCGTGGTGCGGTCCGTGACGTACTGGGCGTCACCGCGGCCCCTGAGGATCTCGTACATCTGATCCTGGTCGATCTCGTCCTGAAGCTGCTCCTCAGTGAACCGCATCCGGCCGATCCGCCGAAGCCGCTTCAAAATCCGGTGCAGCTGGGAGGTCTCCCACTGCAGATCGAAGGCGTTGCCGGTGACGCAGCCCTCGGCGTCGACAACGGGAAAGTCGAGGTCGCCGAAGCCGGACCGGTCCAGCCACGGCGGGAGTAGGCCGTCGATGGGGCCGCGCAGCCTTCGGCGGAACTCGCCGAACGACAGCGGCACTCCGGGGCCGTACGCGGCGAGCAAGTCCCCGTGGTAACGCATCAGCTTCTCGGCCCGGTCCCTCGGGCTCAGGTCCGGGGCGGTGGTCGTCTGACAGGCTTTGATGAAGGTGAAGTTGATCAGGCGGAACGCCTCGAATTGCGAGAACGTCAGGCCGTCATCATCGGCATGGGTCGTCACGGGAGACGACGGTAGAGCACGGGTCTGACAATGCCCCCGGAACGGCCTCGGAACGCCCTATTGATCAGAAACTCATGGGGTTCTCGTCCAGGACGTAGCGGGCGTGTGGGCCGCCGAAGTAGCCGCGGATGATGTGTGGCTGGCGCTGGCGTCGGCGGAAGAAGCGGCGGGTCTCGGCGGCGAGTTCGGCTTGATCGCGGGCTCGGTGCTGCTTGGGCAGGCTGTGCTTGAGGTCGGCGTTGACCAGCTCGTCGGGGTTGAGTTCAGGCGAGTACGGGGGCAGGAAGTGCAGCTCGACGTCGTCGGTGTGGACGGTGAGCCAGTCGCGGACCTTCTTGGAGCGGTGGGCGGGGTACCCGTCGACCACAAGATGGTGAGCTTGTTCCGCTTTGACGGACACCATTGGTGTGGTGGTCAGGCTGCGAGTGCGGTCTCGTATTCGGCGGGACTGCGGTAGCCGAGGCTGCTGTGCAGACGGTGCAAGTTGTACCAGTCCTCGATGAAATCGAAGATGGCGGTTCGGGCGTCGGCCCTGCTGGGCCAGGAACTCGTGTCGAGCAACTCCCTCTTGATGGTGGCGAAAAACGACTCGGCGAGCGCGTTGTCCCAGCACTGTCCGGTGCGGCCGACCGACAGACGTACCCCACACTAGTCTGCCAGCGCGGCGAATTGCTGGCTGGTGTACTGACAGCCGCGATCCGAGTGGAAGATCACCGGCCGGGTGGGACGGCGCTTGCGGCAGGCGGCCGTGAGGGCGTCGGCGACCAGATCGGTCCGCAGGTGGTCGGCCGTGGCCCAGCCGACCACGCGACGGGAGGCGATGTCGATGACGGTGGCCAGATAGAGCCAGCCCTCCTCTGTCGCGATGTAGGTGATGTCGCCGCACCAGCGGGTATCCAGGCCGGCGGGGTCGGGTTGGAAGTCCCGGACGACGAGATCGGGCCGCAGGGCAGCCCGTGGATCGGGGATCGTCGTCAGGTGCCGTCGTCTGCGGTGTCGGCCTTGCAGGCCGGCAGCCCGCATCAGCCGCGCGACACGTCGGCGGCCGCATCCGGAGCCTGCCCGCTTGAGCACGGCATGGACGCGCGGGGCGCCATAGGTTCCCCGCGATCTCGTGTGGACGTCGGCGATCTGTTCCGCCAGCTCGGCGTCACGGACCGCGCGGGGACCAGGCTTGGCAGCACGGCGGGCATAGAAGGCGGTCCGGGAGACCTTCAACAACTCACACGCTCGTTTGACGCTGTGACCTGCATGCTTCTCCGCCTCGATGAACGGGTGCACCGTCACCGGGTCTCCTTCGCGAAGAAAGCCGTGGCCCGCTTGAGGATGTCGACGTCCTCACGCAGACGGCGGTTCTCTCGCCGCAGTGCCGCTAGTTCATCGCGTTCGCTGCTGGTCAGGCCGTCCCGCTCGCCCGCATCGACCTCGGCCTGCTTCACCCAGTCGCGCACCGCGGTCTCGGTCAGATCGAAGTCCTTGGCGATCTGACCAACCGAACGGTCACCGCGCCGGCACAGCTCGACGATCTCCGCCTTGAACTCCGGCGTGAACGAACGACGAGGGCGAGGTTTCTTCTTCCCCATGCTCTCCATGATGGACATCCTCCCGGGGCTGAACCCCTGATCTCGAATGTCCGTCAAAGCGGACCAGGCCCAGGACCTTGTGGTCGAAGTGACCGGCGAGCCGGTCCAGGAAGCGGCACATCACCTCGGCGGTGAAGCTCTCGGCGAAGACCATGAAGTGCATCCGGCCCTTGGTGCTGATCGCCGACATCGCGTTCACCGAGAACCGGTTCCCGCTCCGCCGCACCACGGGCGTCCTGCCCTTCTCACCCCAGGTGCGGCCGGTGACCTGGTCGGAGCGGATACCGACCTGGTCGGCGAACAGGACCTCGCCGCCGTCCTTCTTCGCCTTCGCCCGGATCGCCGGCCAGGTCTTCTCGTGCCAGCGCCGGACGGCCTCCGGGTCCTGCTCGACGGCCCGCTTGTCCGGCCGATGGAACGACAGCCCCCACCGCTTCAGGTACTTGCCCACCCCAGGCCGGTCAGCTTCACCCGGTACAGCTTCGCGATCAGGTCACCGATCAGCCGCCGCGTCCACAGCTGCCCGCTCAGCCCCACGTCACAGGGCCGGTGATCGAGGACCGCCTGCCGCACCGCACCCTGCTCGGCATCCCCGAGCACCTGATGCACCCCGACGGGCTTGCCGCGCGGCTGCATGACCAGCGCTTCCCGACCGCCGGCCTGCCACTTCGTCCACCAGATGTCGACCGCCTTCAGCGACCTCCCGAACACTGCCGCCACGTCCTCACGGCCCCGCCCCGCCACCAACGCGGCCACCGCCCGCAGACGCAAGGCCTCCTGCGCCGACGGCGACAGATGCCGCGCGTCCCCCACCAGATCGCTCACACCCAGCTCAACGACCCAGAATCACAAGCGTTTCGGATCAATAAATGATCATTGCGCCGGAGATGCCGCAGCTGGGTACATCTTCGCATAGACGTGCAGGTAGGAGGCAATGTGCTGCTGCCCGAGACCGGTGGTGTGCCACCGATACTCGAGGACGTGCGTATCACCCGGCGCCATCCGGGGACGCAGTTCGATGAAGCCTCTGCTGGGATGCTCCTGGCGTTTCGGCCGATAACCCACAGCCAAGTAGAACAGGGACTTACCCGCAAGCTCGCTCTCGTGGAGACCCTCCGGGCCGGCTGCGGCAACACGGAGCAGAACGCCCCACAACCATTCAGACAGCAGATGCGCGGGAGGTGCCGACTGGGCGGGCTCTCCCAGCCCAGCGCGGGCCCAGGCGCGACCGCGGCGCGTAATCTCCACGAGGGTCCGGTCTACCTCACCGACCCCCGGAACCTCTACGCGGTCCTTGGTCACTTTGATCAGTCCCAGCCGCTCCAGGGAGTGTAGGGTGGCCCCGGCCCCTTGATCATGGACGCCAGCGCTCCGCAGTCGCTGTTGAAGGCGAGTGTGGCCGACTACTTCCATGGGCGCGTCGATAGCGAACGGCAACTTCCGCCACTGCTTGGCCGACGGAACCCTGACCTGGTTCTGCCGGCGCATCCACATCTCAGTTTCAGTCATCTTGTCATCGCGCAGGATTTCCCCCAGATAAACCCGCTGCCGTTCATTCAGCCCCTCCCAACCCTCGACCGCTGACGGCGGCGGACCGTGCCGCTCCCGCTCGGGCAGACGCGGAGGCTCATCAGTCGGCCGCGTACGCATCCAGGCGTCCATCACTATCCGGACCGGCACCTCGTACACGGCGGCAAGCTGCTGCACCAGTCGGCCTGTGTGCCCCGACTTCCTCCAGTTCCAGCCGGAGACCCGGCGGCCCCGCTCCAAACAGCGGACTTTGTGCGCGTCCACGAACAGATCGCGGCCTGCGGCAGTCGCGCGAAGACGGGTGGCGACCTCCTCCGCGGTGAGACCAGCGGCGTACCGGAGGTCAACCAGCGTCTCGGACCCGCTGGGCGTACCCGTGAGGTCGGTGGTGGCACAGCCCAGAGCATCGGCGAGCCGTCGCACGTTCCTGGCTTCAGGCACGTACCTGCCCTCCTCCCAGTACACGACCACGCGATACGTCACCCCCACGAGATCAGCAAGCTCCTGCGGAGTAAGCCCAGCCTGCTCGCGCAGCGCCCTGATCTTGGTGTGTTCAACGGCTAGCAAACGCCTCGGCATACTCCTAGAGAACCTCAGTGAAGACTTCATGGCAACTGATCAGCGCCCGGGGGCGTGCCTGAAGCCCCGAGACCGTCATGATCGTGAGTTGTTGGTGAGGGCGTAGACAGCGCCGCCAGGAGCGCATTGGGACCGAGTCATGCACCTGCCAGGCGGGCGATCGAAGGCGTGACCTGTCGACCACGAGGGGCGGGCACGCCAGACGTCGCATAACGAGTTGGTGCGTGATAGCGGGTGAGGCGTCTTTAGCCTGGTCGTGGCCTATTTTCAGATGTTGATGGTGCGGTCGGAGACGAGGCCGGCGATGGCGCGGTAGGTGTCAGGCAGGCGGTCGCGGCGGTGTGCCCAGCGCATCAGTTGCTTCCATCGCTTGTGACCGGCAAGGGCGTGTTCGACGGTGATGCGGTCGGACGAGTGCCAGTAGCGGTCGCTTTCCCATTGCTGGACTCTGCCGGGCAGTGCTCCCGGACGCGGCTTTCTGGGCGGTGTGATCGCTTGCCCGCGGTGGTCGCGGCTCAGGCCCAGATAGCCGTCGTCCAAGAGGACTTCGACGTCGGGAAAGTGCTGGAAGCAGACGGCGATGCCCTCGTTGCGGGCGGCCGTGGCATCGTGCATACGTCCAGGTCGCAGGGCATCGGTCCATAACGTGCGGCCACGCCAGTCGGCGATCACGGTGGCCTTCATCGTGTTCTGCTTCTTCTTGCCCGACACGAACGCACGGCGACCGCCGCGGTTGGCCGGGGGCCTGCGGACCTGGATCTCGGTGGCGTCCAGCCGCAGCTCGACACCTTCGGCCTGGGCGTAGGCGAACACGTCCGTCAGCGTCCGAAGACGCAGGCCGGGGCGGTCGGGGACCGCGCATCCCCGCTCGGCCAGGAGCGTACGTATCTCTGTGATCGCGCGGGTGATGGTGGAGCGGTCGACGCCGAACAACAGGCCGAGCACCGAATGCGGCAGATCGTGCCGCAGATGGATCAGCGTGGCCACCAGTCGGTCGACGAACACCAGCTGGTGGCGGGCACCGGCACCCGCAGCCCGCTTCCGGGCTCCTCCTCGTGCAGCATGGCGTCGACCCTCAAGTCCGGCCTGCCACGGCGCGGCCAACTCCTCGACGAGACAGGCGAGATGCTGTCGAGTGATCCCCGTAAACAGCCGATGTGCCAGCACCGCCCGATTGATCGTGATCGCCACACCCGGATCATGCCACCTGCCTGGCATGACGCCTCACCCGCTATCACACACCAACTCGTAAAGACGCCTCACCCGCTATCACGCACCAACTCGTTAGGGCTTGCAGATCATCAACGTGTTGCTTCCCGCTCTGGAGCTCGTTGGTGTGGTATGCGCATCCAGGACGAGGCTCGTGCCTAACTCGCGGTGAGATTTGAGGTGTTGTCCCCGCATCTGGACGAGCGGCAGCGCCGCTTGCTGATGGGAGCGCAGGCCCGGCTGCTGGGCCATGGCGGTATCCGGGCCGTCGCGCGGGCGGCCGGAGTGAGCGAGACGACGGTGCGCAAGGGTGTGTTCGAGCTAGAGGCCGGCGAGGCTCCGTTGGGGCGGGTACGGCGGCCGGACGGAGGACGCAAGCGGGTCACGGACCTCGACCCGGGGCTGCGGCCCGCGCTGCTGGCCCTGGTCGAGCCGGATGAGCGGGGGGGTGCCTCTATGTCTTTCGTCAAGCTGTGCGGGGGCTTCTCGGCTCGTAGAAGGTTCCGTCGCGGAGCATGGCGAACAGGACGCTGATGCGGTGGCGGGCGAGGCGGAGGAGGGCCTGGGTGTGGGTTTTGCCGCGGGCTCGGCAGCGGTCGTAGTAGGTCCGGGAGGCGGGGTGGTGGAGGGCTGCGAACGCGGAGAGGAACATCGCTCGTTTGAGCTGCCGGTTGCCGCCTCGGGGGGGCGTGTTCACCGTGGATCGACGTGCCGGACTGGCGGGTTGCCGGGGCGAGGCCGGCGTAGGAGGCCAGGTGGGCGGCGGTGGGAAAGCTGCTGCCGTCGCCGACGGTGGCCAGGAGGGCTGCGGCGGTCCTGACGCCGATGCCGGGCATCGAGGTCAGGACCTTCGAAAGAGGGTGGGCCTCCAGCAGGGCCTCGGTCCGGGTTTCCAGGGCCCGGCGTTGTTCGTGGACGGCGGCCAGCGACTTCGCCAGCGATGGGACGATCACGTCGAGGGTGCCGGTGCCCGGGACGGTGACGGTCTGCTCGTCGAGTGCGGTGAAGATGTCGTCGGCTAGCCGCTCGGCCATGCGCGGTGCCCTCGGGCGGACGACCTCGACGAGCCTGCGGTGGCCCGCTTCGCGGAGTGCTTGCGGGGATCCGTAGCGCTCGAGGAGCCAGGTGACGGCCGGGTGGTCCAGGCGGGGGCCAAGGATGCGTTCGAGGCTGGGGTGGAACTGGGTGAGCAGCCCCCGGATGCGGTTGCTGGTGCGGTTGGCCTCGGCGGCGAGGTCCTGGTCGAAGCCGACCAGCATGGTCAGCTCCGCGGTGACCTTGTCGGCGAGGTCGAGGGCGCGCAGGGTGTGGGGCATGGTGCGGGCGGCGTCCGCGATGACGGTGGCGTCTTTCGCGTCGGTTTTGGCCTCGCCGGGGTAGAGGTCGGCGATCCTGCGCATCGCGAGTCCGGGCAGGTAGGCGACCTGGCAGCCGGTGTCCCGGGCGACGGTCAGTGGGAGGGCGCCGATGGAGGCGGGCTGGTCCACGATCACCAGGACGGTGCCGAACTTGGCCGTGAGCTTGTCGAAGACGGCCCGCAGTTTCGGTTCGGTGTTCGGCAGCGGCTTGTCGAAGACCGTCTTCCCGGCCGGGGTCAGTCCGTGGCCGTGATGCGTCTGCTTGCCGACGTCCAGGCCCAGGAAGACGCCCACCCCGTCGATGTCGACCTTCGTGCCCCCACCTGTCTCGATGCGTGCCGGCCTCGGCGGTCGGGGGCCGTTCTCGCGCATCCACGTTATGCAGACCTGCCGCCCGCGAGCGGCCGGGCATTGCGCCCGGCCGGGCGGTGGTCGGACCTCTGATCAGCGTCTGTGACGGCACCCCTCGGGCCCGGTGACACCACCCCCCAGGTCATCTTTTCGACAGGGGGCAACAGTCATGCCGGGCCCGGAGGCCAGCGGCCCTCTTGCAGGACCACGAAAAAGATAACGGGGGCCGATGTCGCCGCTGCGGTGGACGGTGAAGTCGACCCGCACCCTCGCGCGGGAGCTGGCCCGGGCCGGGCACCGCGTCAGCGCCGATACCGTCGCCGCTCTGCTGCGAGAGGAGGGCTTCAGCCTGCAGGCCAACGCCAAGACCCTGGAGGGCAGCCAGCACCCGGACCGCGATGCCCAGTTCCGCTATCTCAACGAGCAGGCGCGCGAGCATCGGGACGCCGGCCAGCCGGTGATCAGCGTGGACACCAAGAAGAAGAAGAAAAAGAGCTCGTCGGAGAGTTCAAGAACAGCGGCCGACAATGGCGGCCTCCCGGTGAGCCGGTACCGGTGCACATCCACGACTTCGCCGACCCCAAGCTGGGCAAGGCGATCCCGTACGGCATCTACGACCTGGCGGCGAACACCGGCTGGGTCAACGAGAGCGTCCGCGTCCCAGACGCTGCTGTGCAACAGCCGAGCAACGAACAGGGTTGGCGTGCTCGCGTTCGTGACGTTGGCCCATACTTGGGGAAGTCCGAGGAGGGAGTGCTGAACCAGCAATGATGATCGACTACAACGTCAGCGATCACTGGTCGCCCAACGATCCCGACTGGCTCAAGGCTCTGGTTTCGTCCCTCGACCGCCGCCACGGCATGAGCACTGTCCTCCCGCTCACGGTCATCGTAAATGAGGTCGCGGAGTGGGTGCAGCTGGCAAGCGGAGTCGACGCCTGGAAGCCACGTCCGAACCGCGATTCGTTGCGGCTCGACCTTGAAGAGTGTATTGAGGCGATGGGCTCTTCGCTGCGCACGCAGATCGGTGCTCCATTGGCGGCGTTCGAGTCCGCCTTCTCCCAACTCATCTCAAGCCCGCGTGCGATCCTTGAGCAGCTACCCGGCACGCGCACCGACGCGGTATGGACTGAAGTGTCGAGCTGCGCGACGGACCTGCTTGCGGCGCTGAAAACTGACGCCGCCGTGCGCGCCAGCTGGGACGACCTGGTCGCGACGGCGCAGAATCGAACTCTCGCGGAGAGAGAATACCGGCCAATCGCGGAGCTCCTGTTCGTACAGCTAGAAGGGCGCGGGCATCACGCGGAAGGGATCTTCCGCAATCTCGTTTCGATCCTCGCCTTCGGGCGCGACCCGGACGACGTACCGATCGGCGAGAAGGACACGCCGTTCGATGAGCGCCTAACTAATGCGCGTGAGTATGTCGGGACCCCGGCGAGAAAGGAACCGACCGTTGTTTGGCTGGGTTACAAAGGGCGGATCCACCAGCACTTCGAGGCTGGCCGAGTCTGTTTTTACGACGCGCACTGGGCCGTCCCGTGCGCTAGGCCCGGCCGCACCGAGTTCGCGCATAAGGCTGAACTCTGGAAGCTGGTGCAGCACGGTTACACCTTCCGCGTTGCGGAGCTTGTCGACGAGGAGTCCGACGTCGACACTATCGTGCGCGTGGATCTTGGCACCACGACGGCGGCCGGTGCAGTCGAGCGCGCAATCGCCATCGTTGACGTAATCTTGAGCGTCTCTATTCATCGGGCAGGAGGGATCCGTCCTAATCTCGCTCAGTACGAGGTGCTCCGCTCCGGCCAGCCCGCGGGTGGCGGTCACCGCGCTGTTTGGAATGAGACGGGCTTTCCCAACGACACCTACGGCGCGAGCATTACCACCGAGGCGATCGGGCAGCATGGCCAGCGCATCGCGGAGGCGCTGGCCCGTCAGAAGCTCCCCCGGTTCCTGGCCGCTGCGATCGAGGTCCAGATGACTGCCGACCATCCGTTCAGCTGCGATATGGCATTGCGTAAGCCGTCAGAAGCAGATGTCAGCAGCGTCATCCCGCTTTCGGACCGTGTCGTGCGGCACGTGGCCGCGCATGCAACCATAAATCCGAATAGTCTTTTTTCTATCCTCGGTGAACGCTGGGCGCACGCCCGTTGGCTGACCTACCTTCAGCGCGCGGCTGGCATGTGCCTGCTTGGCCGGAGTGAGCTGCTCACCGAGCTGACGCGGGAGTGGTTGTCGAAGCACCCGAAGCAGCCGTGGCTGCTGTTCCTTGCGGAGCGCGCCGATGACTTCCTTTCGGTGTGCCGTGTCGAACACGAGCGTGCTTGGATCGCTCGCATGTTCGCGAGCATCAGCAGTCATGCCGTCTACTGCACGCTCGTCGAGGAGTACACGGCCGAGGGTTCAGTGCTCGATGCGCGCCGACGGCGAGTCCGGAACGCGCTGGTGCACGGCAACCCCACGAGCTTTGCCGTCGTGCAATCCGTTCGTGAGTACGCCGAATTTGTCAGTGGCGCCGCCCTCAACCTCGCGCTGGAGTCCTATGTCGATGGAACTCCCTCCGCTGTCGCACTCGCGGAACGAACGGACGAGTTCATCGCCATGAAGAGCGGAGAGGATGCGGAAACCTACTGGCGCAAGCGCATAGCCAAAGAGGGCTGGTCGACCCGCGGGTAAGGATCGACCGCTGCATCGGCGAACGTATCGGTACGACCCTAGCCTCGATCGTGCGTGACGGGCGGCCGACGGAGTCGGTGGCCCGTTTTCGTGCCATGGGCTGAGAGTGGGCAGGCTGAGGGCCCGAGTGTCGTCTCGGGTGGACGCCGGGTTCCACGGCCCGGTTGGAGGGTTCATCTCGCAGGAACGGGTGAATCCGCTGGTCAGCCGGGGTTCGGTAGGAGTGTGAGGCGTTCGAGAGCGGCGGTGATGTGGCTGGTCCAGGGCCAGTGCCGGGCCAGGCGGAGGATGCGTCGGCGGCCGGTGGTGACGAGCTGTCCGGCCGCAGTGAACAGGCGGAGCCGAAGGCGGCGGGGTTCCCAGAGACGGGCTGTGCCGGTCAGTGCGAGCATCGGCATCCAGGCCAGCAGGTCGAGAGCGATCTGCACGATCTCCAGCCAGATCCGGTTCTGGGCGGTGCGGTTCAGGGGCAGGTTGCGCAGGCCGGTGGCGCGGGCGGCCCGGATGCGGTCTTCGGCCCTTGCCCGCAGCCGGTGACGGAGCTCGAGTTCGGTGATCGGTGCCGGTCGGCGGTGTTGGTGGCGAAGCAGGTCAGGCGCATGCCGTCCGCGTCCGTGAGCCGCAACTGGGTGCCGGGGTGCGGGTGTTCCTTGCGGACGATGAGCCGCATGCCCTTGGGCCAGCCGTCCAGGACGTCGCCGGTGAGCTCGGCGACCCAGGCCCCGTCCCGGATCTCGCCGTCCGCCTCGACGGCCGGTGTCCAGGCCGAGGTGGGGACCTTCAGCACGTGCTGGTGGATCGCGTCGGTGATCACCATGCCGACCGAGTAGGACAGCCACCGCCCCCGCCGGGCCAGCCATGCCACGAAGTCGTGGGTGCCGCCCACGGAGTCGGTGCGGATCAGGGTCCGTCGCCCGCGCCGGTATTTCTTCGGCGGCTAGGTCAGGGCCAATCGGGTGGTGGTGATGTGGTCGGCGGCGGTGTTCGATCCCGCGTTGCCCGGCCTGAGCAGGGCCGCGACTGGTTCCCCGGTGCGCCCGGTCCGTGGTCGACGAAGGCCATGAGCGGGTGATGGCCGTAGGTCCGCTTCCAGGTGGGTGCGGCGTCTTCCTTGTCGGAGTGAGCGATCACCAGCACCCCGTCGAGGTCGACGGTCACCGTCCCGTCCGCGTCGGGCGCCGCCCGGCCGGCCGACTTCCAGACCCGCTCGCGAGCTGGGCCCGCGCGGAGCGGATCGCCTGCAGGGCCTTTTGGCCGGAGGCGGCGAGGGTGTCGATCAGGCGGGAGACCGTCGGGTCGGAGGCGACCGACCCGAACACGGCCGGTTCGGCCCGCCGCATGCCCACATCCGCGAGGCAGTCCCCGCCCGACGCGACCGCCAGGGCCACGTCCAGCAGGATTTTGCCCGGATCGTGCACCGCCCGAGCCTTCCGCCACGGCGTCAGCGCCGCTGATACCGCGGTATCCAGGTCGGCCTTGCGGACGGTCTCCACCAGCAGCACGCTCCCGGCCTGCGAGACCACCGCCCGGCCGCCGCCCTCGGTACGGACACACGGGTACGAGCCGATACGCTTCCTCACCTGGAGAGTGCTTCTTTCCGTGCAGCCAACAGGACCCTCGACAAGTCCCATCGTTGCAGGTCAGGAGCACTCTCCGCTTATTTGATCAAGTCTCGGACGCCCACCTCGTGAAAGCGCGAGGCTAGCGTTGAAGCCGCAGGCATCTCGGGCCTCCTTTGTCGCTTGGGTAAGTCTGTTCACCTACCTGCGGCGGGAGAGAGCTGATTCGGCACTCTTTCCCCCGACACCTACTGTGATTCACGCCACATAGCGCTGTCTGGCTGCGTTTCCCTTTCGTCAGCCCAGCATCCACCGCTTGAAGGGGCGGCTGGCCGATCATCGCCCTGACACCGCATCACTCCACGTGGCAGGGTCGCTTGAGATCACGAACAGCCGAAATATGGGGGCTTCGTGGACGCGCGGACGTGGAACGGACTGGTTGGCGTCGCGAAGGAGACGTACACCGCCTTGCTGGGCGAGGGGGACGTGCCGCGCCCGCTCAAGGTCGGCCAGGACGCGCTCTGAACCGTTCCGGGTTCGATCCTCTTCGTCGGGCATGAGACTGTCTGGTCGTGTCAGAGATGATGAGTGGGTTGGAGGCGGCCTTGGCTGAGGCGTTGTCTCCTTCGTGGACGCAACGTGTTCGTGTCGGGCGTGACCTTGCTTCCTTCGCTGATGCTCCTGAGGCTGCGGAAACGCTGGTGGGGCTACTGCTGGATGTTGAGGACACGGCGGTGACCCGGCAGACGGCCGAGGCCCTGGCCCGGGTGGGGACGGTGGCCGCCATACGGCTCATCGCTCTCGCGGTTGCCGAGGCTGACGACAACCAGGCCGACTGGTTGCAGACCGGGGTGCATGACGTGTTCGTGGGACCGGGCGGTGCGCTGGACGTCGCAGCGGCCTGCGGGAAGCTCGCCCGGGACCCGGAAGAAGCTGTCCGTCGAGGTGCCGCTGACATCTCGGCATGGGTAGACGACACAAGGTATTGATTTGCGTTGGTCTGTCTGTGGGCGGGGTCATGCAGCCGTCGCCTGGGGGAGCCGGGGTTCGTAGAAAGTGCCGTCGCGGAGCATGGCGAACAGGACGCTGATGCGTTGGCGGCGAGGCGGAGAAGGGCCTGAGTGTGGGTCTTGCCGCGGGCGCGTTGCTTGTCGTAGTAGGTGCGGGAGGCCGGGTCGGCGTTCATGCAGGCGAAGGCGGAGAGGAACATGGCGCGTTTGAGCCGCCGGTTTCCGCCTCGGGGTGCGTGTCGCCGTGGACCGAGGTCCCGGACTGTTTCGTGGTGGGGGCGAGCCCGGCGTAGGAGGCGAGGGGGGGCGGTGGGGAAGCTGGTGCCGTCGCCGACGGTGACCAGCAGGACGGCGGCGGTCCTGACGCCGACGCCGGGCATCGTTGCCGGTCAGGTGGGTGGGCCCGTTCAGCCCGACGGTGAGTCCGTTCGCGGCCGCGGCGAAGGACATGTTGATGTCGACGGCGACCAGGAACCGGTTCATGCACTCCTCATCGGTCAGCGGCTGGCACCAGTCGTAGGGCTCCTTCCATCAGCATCTCGGCCGGGGTGCGCAGGTGGTGCCGGGCAAACCTCCCTTTGAGAGGACGGGGTGCTCGTCAGGGACTTCGCACTCCACCACGTCGTACCGGGCAGTGAGGGGGGACCACAGCAGGTCCACGGTCGGCTCCGCCCAGTCCTCCCGCCAGCGCCCCAGCACCTCCCTTGCCTCCGGTCGCAGCACCACCGCCCGCAGCAGACTCGGCTCCGGCCGCTCCGCTTCTGGCCGCTGCCGTTCTTGCGGGCCGCCTCCTTCGCGGCCCGCAGCGCGACCCGGGCCAGGTCGACGCCGGACGTCTCGCCGCCGCTCATGCCTGCCCCCAGGTGGTGTAGCCGAGGCCCAGGTGCCCGAGGCCGGACAGGCGCTGGACCTGGGCGACGAACGCCCGGGTGAACAGGCGCTGCGCCGACAGCTCGCCGTACCGGTCGATGTGGTCGAACACCAGCTGGTGGTCGGCGTCGGCGCGGTTGCGCCAGTCCAGGACCTGCTCGCGGGTGAGCTTCTCGAGGACCAGCTCCTGGTCGTCGTCGGCGTCGGCGAACTTCGGCTCCGGAGCGGGGACGACGACGGCGGCAGGGCAGACGGCCAGCGACAACGAGGACGTGCGGGCATCGCACCGTCAGCCAGCACCGAGTCGGCCCCTTCGGCCAAGGAGCGCGGCGGACTGGCTGAGCACAACCTCGTCCTGGCCAGCACGGCCACCCTCGGCACCGGTCGACCTGGTCTGCCACCGCGCCCCCTGGGAAGTCATCCACGAGCACGCTAAGGAGGTCCGGCACTTCCGCCGACCGCCCCTGCGGCGACGGCTCGGCAGCGGGATGACGACCGGACGGCGGAGGCGGGCCGACAGGCAGGCGGATCGGCGCGGCAGCCCGGCGCGGCGGCTCGGGGCGGCCCCGCGATGGCGCGGCGGCCGGGGGGAGGGTCAGCGCGTGCCGGGTGTCAGCCGGGTAGCTGGTCGATGAGCCAGGTGCCCAGTTCCTCGGTGATGGCCGTGTGCGCGGTGGTCGTGGACGAGCAGCGGAAGTCGTCGAACTCGCTGTTCTCCCAGGACAGGTCGTTGATGTTGGCGTACAGGTCGTCCTGCGTGTCGATGTCGCGGATGGCGACCGCGCTGACGGAGGGGACGAAGCACACGTCCTCGTGCCGCAGGTCCGCCGTGGCGCCGAGCTTCTTCATCGCTTCGGCGAGGATCGTGTAGGTGTGCAGGGTC
>NZ_JAZDCW010000012.1:0-157788 GCF_036323765.1 Streptomyces solitudinis | reverse complement strand
CACCCTGCACACCTACACGATCCTCGCCGAAGCGATGAAAAAGCTCGGCGCCACGGCGGACCTGCGGCACGAAGACGTGTGCTTCGTCCCCTCCGTCAGCGCGGTCGCCATCCACGACATCGACACGCAGGACGACCTGTACGCCAACATCAACGACCTGTCCTGGGAGAACAGCGAGTTCGACGACTTCCGCTGCTCCTCCACGACCACCGCGCACACGGCCATCACCGAGGAACTGGGCACCTGGCTCATCGACCAGCTACCCGGCTGACACCCGGCACGCGCTGACCGCCGCCCCAACCCGCTGACACCGGCCACGACGCTGGTGCCGGGACCCGGGGCGGCCCCGCCAGCCGGTCCATCGAGGCCGTGACCGGTCGCCGCGTGGTGGGGCCAGCACGCCGGCGTCCCCCCAAGCCGTAGCGACGGCACACCAAGAGACCAAACCGGTCCCGTGCTCGGCGTTTTGCCCGCGCCTTCATCCAGCGTCGCACCCGAAGATCGAGCGCCGCCGACTTCCGTCGGTGGTACCACCTACGGCAACGCCGCCCGATACGGGTCAGTGGCGCGCGGCGGCCTCGCCAGTGAGCACATCCGGGTCGCTCTTGTTCAGCCAGAGCGCTTCGGGCGTGCGGTCTGGATGTGCGTTACAGGCTGCCGTAGCGGTCGTGAAGGACCTTGACGGTGTCGGTCCACACGTTGTCGGCCTGCTGGGGTAGGTGGTGGCCAGTGTGGTCGGCGAGCCGTCGATAGATCGGGTGCATGGTTCCTGCGTCGGTGGTGATCAGAGCTGTGAGCAGGGCTGGTCGATGGGGTTTCGGACTGCGAGGTTGAGCGGTGGGCTTGAGCCGTCGAAACACCTGCACCTGCTCGGATTCCGTCAGCTCCCCCAGGCCCTTGACCTGGGCGCACAGCTCGGCGAAGGTCACGGTCTTCCTCAGCCGTGCTGCGTGCTCCAGGACGTCTCGGACCGCTTCGGCGAGGCCTGCCGCGTCAAAACGCTCAGAGCGCGCGGCCGCGGAAGGGGTGCGCCCCACTCGGCCAGGCATCGGTAGCCGAGGGTCACGCGGCATCGGGACGGAGGCCGTCGGAGCTACCTGCCATGCCTGTACCTGGGAGCGCTGTTCGACAGTGAGCCAGGCGGACGCCTGCTTCGCGGCCTGCTTAAGCCGACGGCGATCGCGGGGCACGATCGTGCGAACACCGCGGCCCTTCTGACGCTCGAGAGCACCCAGCAGCCGCTCGACCTGCTCTACGGCTTTCCGCTCCTGAGGGGTCGGTTTCCGCGGTGTCGGCAGGCCGACGGCTCGTTCCTGCCGCAGCAGCGCGTCGGCGGCTTCCCTGATCAGGCCGTTCTCCTTGGCGGTCGCCCCGCTGTGCGTCACCTCTTCTGCCCGGCTCAACCAGCGGCGGATCTCTGTGCGGCTACGCCCGTCCCGTACCCGTACAGCTTGTTCAAGGGCCGCCATGACGGCCGCACGGTCGTGTGTCGGGACACCGTGGGCTTCGTCGCTGGTGACCCGTACCGCCGGGCGGGACTGCGGAGGCGCGGCCTTGGGTGCCCTCACGCCGATGGGCCGGCGGGTGGCACGCAGTCGGCGGATCTCTTCGACCGCGGGGGTGGTCAGTCCTGTGTCAGTGAGCCCTACCTCGTGCAGGTCGAACCACTCGGTGGTGCCGCCATGGCGTTCGGTGCCGACCTGAATCCGTCGGCGGGTGCCCTCAGAGACAAGCTGAATGCGGTTGACGTAGCCCTGCCGCAGCAGGACGTCGGGGTCGGAGGCGACCTCGGGGCCGAGAACCAGGTGGGCGGGCTCCTCCTGCGCCGGTGCACCTGAGCCGGTCGGCTCGGCAAGCAGGATCCGCAGACGGCCGTGCCCGACGGGAACGAACAGTACCTCCCCTCCGATCGAACCGTCGGCGTCGCGCGGGATGGAGGCCGTGGCCGTGATGTCCTGCTCCGCCAGCCAACTCAGCAGCCCATGTTTGACGTAGAGGTGGTCCGCGCTGGAGACCCCGGACGCCTTGCGGGAACAGGTCGAGGTGTGCTCGGGATCCGGCGCATGAGCGAAGTGGCAGGCGCGATCGGTGTACAGCTTGTTCACGAGCTGGTGTCCGCAACCCCCCAGCCACACGCCGCACCAGAAGGTCTGGCCAGCATGGCGCGCCCGGAACTCGTCGAGCTCTATCGCCTCCATCGGAAGAACCACAGGGAGCTCGGAATCGGCGTGGCCGATCACCGCGGTCTGCACTCTGCGCTTGTCCAGGGCCATGCAACCTCCAACTTCCGGGCGCCCGACTGGCTGACAGTACCTCCCGCCACTGACTGTCCTCGGCACGAAAACGTCAGTTGCTCTGCCACCTGAAGTGTCAGTTACAGCGTTCCGCCGGCTTCCGCGGTGACGGTGGCCCGTGCGGACGGCACCACGGGCAACGAGCTTCTGGACGAGCTCGGCTAGTCTGCGGCGGACAGCCCACCCGGAGCACTCCCGTCGGCGGGTGGGTGGATCAGCTAGCGGCCGCATGCTTAGGCTCGCTGCCGGTGTCTGCCATGCGTGATGTGCGGCTGACCGGGCGTCGTGGAACGCGCCGCAGCCCGTGGTCGACGCACCTGGACGAGCGGTTCCTCCCGCGCGTCGCCTCGTGCTGTCACCGATCCGGCGGCGTCGGCGGCGGCTGCCGGGATGAGGCCCGGAGGGCAGGAGGCCGGGGCGCCGGCCGCGGTCCCGCAGCCGGCGCGTTGGGCAGGACCGCGTGAGGGGAGGGCCGCTGGGGGTGGTCACGGCCGGGTGCGCAGCAGCTCGGGAACGCGGCTGTTCTGCCCGAGCCAGGCGGCGATGTCCTGGTCGATGTACTCGACCAGGCGCAGGACCTCGGCGCAGCCCCGTCGGGCAGGGTGAGCCGGCGGGTCCGGCCGCGGTGGCCGTGCCGCCGGTGCCGCGTCGGCCGCGCTGCCGGTCCACTGCGCCCTACCGTCGCCCGTCGGAACGTTGCGCCATTGGGCCGCCCCGTGCCGGGGTCCGCCGGGTTCATGCGGCCGGGGCCGGTCTGGCTGCCCGGCCCGCCGGGCACGACGCTGTGTCGCCTCTTCGTGGCGCTGGGCCGCCCGAGTCGCCGCAGCTGCCGGGTCGACCGCGTCGATCCGGTGGTCCTGCGACGCATCGCGGTTGAGGCTGCCGGGGCGTCCCGCTGGGCCCTGCCGGTCCATGCCATGCCACGCCGCCGACCGCAGTGCCGCTCTGGGCCGGCCGGCTCCGGTCACCGCGAGGTCGGGCCGTCGGCCACGGGTCGCCACAGGACTCTGCGGCGCGCAGTCCTCGATGCGCTGCGCCGGGTCGCCGTGCCGGGCCGTCTGCCCGTCGGCCTGCCTCCGCCGCATCCGGTCGTCGTCCTTCCGCCTGGGCCGTCGGGACGACGCAGGGTTGCCAGATCCGGGTCGGCTGGCCGGCGACAGCACCTGCTGACGAAGCCCGCCGCCGTCGGTCTGCCCCACGTGGAAGGACCGGCCGGTCCCTGGCCGGGCGGCCTGCCATCGTCCGGTTCGTGCCAGGTGGCGATCACCGTGCGCTGCACACCGGCATCGATCATCGCCTGGGACCGGTGGTTGCCGTTGGTGTACGGGATTGCGGAGCCGGTCCCGTTGGGCGCGATGCCACACCGTCACTCAGCAGCGAGTAGAGGGCCTGCATGTCCCTGGTCTCAACACCCAGCGCCTGAGCCCGTACCTTCATCTGGCTCACGATATCGCGGTCGGCGAGACCGTCGCGCCGGGCCTGCTCGACCAGGCGGAGCAGCCGGGTCCGGCTGCTGCCGGTCGCCCAGGCGCACGGGACCGCCCCCGCGGGTGCGGGGTCGACCCGCTCTTCCATGAGCGGTGTATCCCTAGCCATAGAACCATCCCCGCGCGTGCGGGGCCGACGAGGACGCCTTCGGCCGCATCGTGGCCGACCCCGGGCCATCCCCGCGGGTGCGGGGCCGACTTGCCCGGGTCGACGACGAAGTGATCATCAATGGGACCATCCCCGCGAGTGCGGGGCCGACATTCTGACGGGAATGGCGGGCATCGTAAACGCCGGACCATCCCCGCGAGTGCGGGGCCGACCCACAGAGATCGGGAGATCCGACATGACGATCCGGACCATCCCCGCGAGTGCGGGGCCGACCCACAGAGATCGGGAGATCCGACATGACGATCCGGACCATCCCCGCGAGTGCGGGGCCGACCCCAATGAGGCACGGGCTATGAAGCGACACGGGGGACCATCCCCGCGAGTGCGGGGCCGACGACATGAAGGCCCTGGTCTGGCTGGCGCTCGGAGGACCATCCCCGCGAGTGCGGGGCCGACGCAGACCTACACCCTCAACTCCGGCAGCATCAGGGACCATCCCCGCGAGTGCGGGGCCGACACTTCCTGACCTGGTGCTTTAGGCCGGACAGTGCGCAGTCTTGATCAGTTCGATTATGGGTTCTCCGGGTGCCGGGATGGTGCGGTGGCGGCCCGTCCGTGCGGGTGGAGGAGCCGTTGTCCGTGGTGGTATCCAGGGTGGCTCGCCAGTGTATTGGTCCTGTCGCGGGGCCGAAGGAGGTAGGGCCACCCCCGCGCGTGCGGGACCGACCCGCCGAGGATCGCGCGCGTAGCCGAACTCGTAGGGCCATCCCCGCGGGTGCGGGGCCGACGTGCTGGTCATGGTGCTCACGGGGTGCCTCTCGGGACCATCCCCGCGCGTGCGGGGCCGACGCGGCGGGTGAGGTGTTCGAGCTCGACTCCGGAGGACCATCCCCGCGCGTGCGGGGCCGACACGCGAGCAGGCATTTGCGGACGGCGACACAGCGGACCATCCCCGCGCGTGCGGGGCCGACGGGACCCTCGAGTACGAGCTGCACCACGGCCTTGGACCATCCCCGCGCGTGCGGGGCCGACCACGACCACGGCGAGATAGGCCCCGTGCTGGGGGGACCATCCCCGCGGGTGCGGGGCCGACAGCTCGGGGTGCAGCGTGAAGTAGTACCGGGCGGGACCATCCCCGCGGGTGCGGGGCCGACCGGCCAACAGTGACATGAACCGGGCGCGTACCAGGACCATCCCCGCGGGTGCGGGGCCGACACAATTTGGTGCTCACGGTCGTCACCGGCAAGCGGACCATCCCCGCGGATGCGGGGCCGACGGGCGGCCCGGTGCAGTACCAGCCGGGTGCGCAGGACCATCCCCGCGGATGCGGGGCCGACGTAGGCCGCAGGGAAGCCACGGCCGGAGCTGGAGGACCATCCCCGCGGATGCGGGGCCGACCAGCCCCAAGGGATCGACCAGTGGTCCCAGCCCGGGCCATCCCCGCGGGTGCGGGGCCGACTTGGTGAAGACGTCCACGTTGGGGGGCAGTCGCGGACCATCCCCGCGGATGCGGGGCCGACGGCTGCGGGCGACGGGCACGGTGACGCACCCGGGGACCATCCCCGCGGATGCGGGGCCGACATTACGGCGCGCAACTCCCGCGCGGCTACGGCCGGACCATCCCCGCGGATGCGGGGCCGACCCGGGTGAAGGCGTGATGTGCGGGTGATCGAAAGGACCATCCCCGCGGATGCGGGGCCGACGCGGCCGGCGGCCGGTGGGCGGCGATGAGGCACGGACCATCCCCGCGGATGCGGGGCCGACCAGCAGTGGTCCCGGGACCCCGCCGACGGCGAGGGACCATCCCCGCGAGTGCGGGGCCGACTCGACCGGCGGCGGATGCGCCGGGCCGTCCTGGGACCATCCCCGCGAGTGCGGGGCCGACACTTCCTGACCTGGTGCTTTAGGCCGGACAGTGCGCAGTCTTGATCAGTTCGATTATGGGTTCTCCGGGTGCCGGGATGGTGCGGAGGCGGCCCGTCCGTGCGGGTGGAGGAGCCGTTGTCCGTGGTGGTATCCAGGGTGGCTCGCCAGTGTATTGGTCCTGTCGCGGGGCCGAAGGAGGTAGGGCCACCCCCGCGCGTGCGGGGCCGACCGTCCATCTCGGGTCCTTTCTCGGCGCTGTAGGGGACCATCCCCGCGCGTGCGGGGCCGACTGCAACCCACTCCGCGACTCCCGACGACGGGCAGGACCATCCCCGCGCGTGCGGGGCCGACTGGGTCAGTCCTGGCTCGGGCGCCAGGGCGCGCGGACCATCCCCGCGCGTGCGGGGCCGACAGCTGCCCGCCCTGCATGTCCAGGACGCCGGCGGGACCATCCCCGCGAGTGCGGGGCCGACGGCGGCGCCGCTGACCAACTCGGTGTGTGTGATCGGACCATCCCCGCGAGTGCGGGGCCGACCCCGGCCGCATGGGCCTCCTGTCCTACGCGTCGGGACCATCCCCGCGAGTGCGGGGCCGACGCACTCACCGAGCTGAACCCGAGCTACGCGCAAGGACCATCCCCGCGAGTGCGGGGCCGACGACGCCGGCGGGCCGTACAGGATCACGCCCTGCGGACCATCCCCGCGAGTGCGGGGCCGACCTGCAGGCTGCGCGGCCCCACCTGGGCCGCGGCGGACCATCCCCGCGGGTGCGGGGCCGACTCGACCGGCGATCGCGTCCAGGGCGACAGCGACGGACCATCCCCGCGGGTGCGGGGCCGACCCCACCGTCGTCGGGGGGCAGCGTCTCGATCGGGGACCATCCCCGCGGGTGCGGGGCCGACACTTCCTGACCTGGTGCTTTAGGCCGGGCAGGGCGCAGTCTTGATCGGTTCGATTATGGGTTCTCCGGGTGCCGGGATGGTGCGGGGGCGGTCCGTCCGTGCGGGGGGAGGAGCCGTTGTCCGTGGTGGTGTCCAGGGTGGCTCGCCAGTGTATTGGTCCTGTCGCGGGGCCGAAGGAGGTAGGGCCACCCCCGCGCGTGCGGGACCGACGCCAACCGGCAGGCGTCCCGGTGGGAGGACCGGGGACCATCCCCGCGGGTGCGGGGCCGACCCCCGAGAGGCGCTCAGACAGATCGTCAGGCGCGGACCATCCCCGCGGGTGCGGGGCCGACAACGCGGCCGCGATCACGCCCTCGTGGGACAACGGGCCATCCCCGCGGGTGCGGGGCCGACTCGTTGCTGAAGGCCAGCGTCGGGACGCCGAGAGGACCATCCCCGCGGATACGGGGCCGACCTGATGGAGGTTCTGCTACTGGCCGCCATCGCGGGGCCATCCCCGCGGGTGCGGGGCCGACTGTGATGTCGAGGGGGCACGGCACGCCGACTACGGACTATCTTCGCGCGTGCGGGGCCGACTTCGTCCTCCGCCTCGACCGCGCGCAACTCCGCGAACCATCCCCGCGCCTGCGGGGCCGACGGTCGGCGGCATGGGTTCTGCCGTGATGGAGCAGGACCATCCCCGCGCGTGCGGGGCCGACCTGAGCTTGTTGTTTAACTCCTGAGCCCGGACTCGTCTCGTTGGCGAGTCAGCTGCTCCGACGATCGTCGACCTCGACGGACAGATACGGCCATAGTTTCACAAACCGTGACAGCTCATCCACGATTGCCCCGGCTGCTGTGCGTACGGGCTCGTCGGGGCGGAAGTGGACCATGGTACCGGTCGTGCCGTCGTCAGCGATCGGTGTCAGGTCAGTCGTGGGGATGCCGAACTCGTAGCGTTGCTTCCAGGCTCCTCCCGCGCAGCGGTTGGTGTGGACCAGCCATTCGCTGAGCGCCGCGACAACGGACATACCGCGGCGTGGATGGCCGTCGGGAAGCAGTTGCGCGTCGGGGTGATCGAAAAATCGTAGGTCCTTTGACGCCATGACCGGCTTCTTCACGGCTCGTCCGTGGTGATCGAAGCGGGTGTCGGTGCCTCGACCGTCGTCCGCGACCGATACCGATCCGTGGGCGTGGAAGGTGACAGTGCAACGCCCTGCGCCCCTTGCTGCCGCCTCGTCGGCTGCGTAAGCGACGACTTCGAGGATCAGGTGCTGCATACCAGTCGGTGCGTAGGTGGCCCAATCGTGCCGGATGCGCGTGAGGTGATGGACCTCCACGGTGCTCGTCCAGTCGTGCGTCGTGTTGCGCCACGGAACCGTTGATCTGTCCATTCAGGAAGTATCCCAACCACGCGGGCAGGTTCCAGATTCCGGGCCATCACGACAGACTGCCTCAACCCGTGGGGGCGGACCTCACCATTCGCTCTCCCGGTCCGAACGTAGCTCGTACTGACGCACTCACCTGGGACGTCACCGTGCAGGCGGTCGGCCTCCACCTGGCCATGTGCTCCGCCACAGAGTGAACCAGCGCGAAGGCCCGTGGCCATGGTCGTGAGGCTGATGTACCAGGGCGTCTGCGGGATGCGTTTGCGGGAGTGTCACACGTCCGGTCGGAGCTGTACACGAGTCTGACCGCACCGGACGATGCTCTGTTTGCGTCGTGCGACGGACTGCTATGCACGGAGGGGCCGATGCGGACGCTGGTTGATCACGCGCTCGCGCCCGAACGCCGCCAAGGTCCACGGAGCTTTGCACGACAGACGCAGCCAGGGCCGGCTCGACCTCGCCCCGGCTACGTCGAGCCCTGGCCGGAACGCCGTTGCCGAGGGCGGCGGACAGGCGGCTCTGGCTAGCGGTGGATGTCTCGCCGTAGAGACAACCGGACGCCAACACGTGCACTGACCAAGCAGCTCGCCACACGGCACCCGTTGCTGACCCCGCCACCCGCCCGGGCTACGTGGCTCGACCACGACGGGCCGCTGCCCACCATCGACGGGCACCGTGATCGGTCTGGTCGTGGAGAAGCTGCCCAGCGGCGGGGTCAACAAGCCGGTCAGCTGTGCTGGTCCAGCGCGGACCATCCCCGCGGATGCGGGGCCGACGAGCCGGACACGCCCTGCACGGCCAGGCGGGCCGGGCCATCCCCGCGGGTGCGGGGCCGACACCACCACCAGCGCCGGACGGCAGGGGCTCGGGGGGCCATCCCCGCGGGTGCGGGGCCGACTGCACGGTGCCCAGCCACCCGTCGCGCAGCTCGGGACCATCCCCGCGGGTGCGGGGCCGACGCAACTGGTCGCGGGATTCGTCGGTTCCGTCGAGGACCATCCCCGCGGGTGCGGGGCCGACCCGAATCCAGCCGCAGGGTCAGTCGGACCGTCAGGACCATCCCCGCGGGTGCGGGGCCGACACTTCCTGACCTGGTGCTTTAGGCCGGACAGTGCGCAGTCTTGATCGGTTCGATTATGGGTTCTCCGGGTGCCGGGATGGTGCGGTGGCGGCCCGTCCGTGCGGGTGGAGGAGCCGTTGTCCGTGGTGGTGTCCAGGGTGGCTCGCCAGTGTATTGGTCCTGTCGCGGGGCCGAAGGAGGTAGGGCCACCCCCGCGGGTGCGGGACCGACGCCAACCGGCAGGCGTCCCGGTGGGAGGACCGGGGACCATCCCCGCGGGTGCGGGGCCGACGGCGGCGTCGGTGACGGACCACACCATGCCGAGGGACCATCCCCGCAGGTGCGGGGCCGACGAGGCCATGCCCTTCATGTCCAACCCGCCCACCGGACCATCCCCGCGGGTGCGGGGCCGACCTGCCCGGCGGAGCCGGAGGGCGGCGCCTCGTGGGGCCATCCCCGCGGGTGCGGGGCCGACTGCCGCCGGTGGGAGTCCCAGACGCGCACGACCGGGCCATCCCCGCGGGTGCGGGGCCGACGACCAGATCGTGCCGGCGGCCAGCGCGTACGCCGGACCACCCCCGCTCGTGCGGGGAACACGGCCCCGACGGCCTTTCCCAGACCTCCAAGGACGGACCACCCCCGCTCGCGCGGGGAACATGCGGTGGTCAGGGTGGGGGCAGTGTCAGCGTGGGCATCTGCGGGTGTCGTAGGAGTAGTTCGCGGTCGCGGGCGTGCAGTGTGAAGGTCTCCGGGGCCGGGGTGCCGGCCGCGTCGTAGGCGTCCAGCAGGTTCTCGATTCGTTGCCATAGGTTCACCGGGCCGCCCTCGCGTACCTGCCACGTCTCGTCCTCGGGGGTGAGGGTTGCGGCAGAGCCGGTGACAACGTCCACCAGATGGACGACCTGGCCAACGGTGACCATTTGTGTGTGGGGGACTGTGCTTTGGGCGAGGAACCGTAGGTGGAAGGCTTCACGGGTGGCGTCGGTGATCCGCCCGGGACGGTGCCGGGCGGTGCGGGCTTTGTCGGGCAGGTCCGTGGCCCAGTGGGCGGGGTTGCCGAATGCTGGCGCTGCGTGCGTGCGAGCCGACATGAAGGAGACCGTGCCGGGCAGCAACGGTCCTTCGGCGGTGCCGTCCTGGGCGACGGTCAGCAGCACCCGGGCGTATCCGTAGAGCCAGCCAGAGAGCGTGAGCAGGACTTTTCCGCCCGGCCGGGTCTGCGCGAGGAGCGCGGGCGGGACTGTGCGGAAGGAGCAGGCGGCGACGATCCGGTCGAACTTCGCCTCGGGCCAGTAGCCGTACAGACCGTCGGCGACCGCGAGGGTTGGGGTGTAGCCGCATCCGTACAAGGCGTTCGCGGCCTGGTCGAGGCGGTGTGGGTCGACCTCGATGCTGGTGATGGGGGAGGAGCCGAGCCGTTCGCAGGCCAGTGCGGTTGAGTAGCCGGTGCCGGTGCCGATTTCCAGCGTGGTGTGGCCTTCGTGGACGTCTGCGTCTGACCACATGCGCAGGACGAGGGAGGGGAGGGTCGAGGAGGAGGTGGGGGTGCCACCGTGTCGTGCGGTTGGCTGGGTCCAGTCGGGTTCGTGGCCGTCGAACTGAGTGATGAGCGTGGTGTCGGAGTAGGCGGCCGATAGCCAGCGGGCGGGGTCGAGGTCGGCGGTGACTGGCTGCCACACCGTCAGTCCGTGCTCGTCTCGCTGGTCGGCGGGTAGGTAGAAGCCTGGGGTGAACTGGTGTCTGGGTACGGTCTGCACCGCCTGCCGCCAGGCGGGATCGGCCAGTACGCCTTCCTCCGTGAGAGCTTTGGCCATCGCTTCGCGTAGTGAGAGCGCGTCGGCCTCGACATGGGAGGGCATCGTCATGGCCTACCCCTCACCTTTCGTGCTCAGGAGCTCGGCGAACGCCTCGGTGATGGCCGGTGCGTCTGGCAGCCAGCCCCATTGCCCGTTGGGATTGCACTCGATCGCTGTCCAGTGCTCGGGGGCGTCCCCGTCGCCGGTCAGGGCGAAGTCGAAGCAGCCGAAGACCAAACCGAAGGAGGCCAGGTAGCGGTGGACAGCAGTCTCGATCGGAGCCGGGAGGGTGATGGGAGTGTGGAGGAGCTGGTTCCAGTCGCCCCGGCGCCAGTCCAGAGCACCGTCCGGAGCGGCAACCTGCTGGGCGAACACTCGGGAGCCGACCACGGTCACCCGCACATCGCCGGTCTTGGGGATCTCGGCCTGGAACAGGTGTGCGGTCACCGCCAGAGAGGCATCGAAGTGTTCCGGCTTTACGCGCTGGGCCCAGATCGCGCCAGCGTAGCCATCGTCCCCTGGGGGAAGGCCGCGGAAGGTCTTGCAGATGATGTGTTCGTGGTCGGCGGCGAACTTGCGTGCTGCTTCGATGTCATTGGTCACCAGGGTCGGCGGGATCGCAAGTCCCAGCTCGGTGAACCGCTGGAGCTGGGCCGGTTTGAAATCAGCGCTGGCGACCGCAGAGGGGTGGTTGACGTACCGGGCTCCGGCAAGGTGGTTCAGCACTCCACCGAGTCCGTGTCTTGCCTCGATGGCAGCGAACTTCCGCTGCTGCTCAGGCAGCGCAGAAAACCGGTCCCCGTACGGGGTGGGGCGGCGGTAATAGACCGCCGCCACCTCCCCAAGCTCCACCTCCCGGCTCGCCGTGCACAGCCGGCCACCCCACGCCGGGACGTCCGGCCCGATACGGAACCCGAAGGACAAGGCGGGCCCGACGTCGGCCGGATCGACACGCACGACGGGCACCTGCCGTTCGTTGAGCGCCGCGATCACCCAGTCCGCCGTGACGTCCTCCAGCGCGGTGACGACCAGGACGGTGGAGGCCATCAGTCAGTCCGACTCGTAGTCCGTGGTGTGATCGTCCTGGGTCTGCGCCTGCGGGTCCTGCCCATCCCCACCCCCGGACACCGAAGCCGTACCAGTCGTCCTGGAAGTGCCGTGCTTACCCATCTCGACGACCTGACCAGCGGCGTCGGTGTAGCGAGCCGTCTGCGTACCCGGATCCAGCACCACCCTCGCGTATAACGGCGGGCCAACCCTGAGCCGGTCGGTGACCAGCCGCATCACCCACGGAGCATCGGATCCAAGCGTCGCCATGCGCGCCCCTTCCTGTACCAACAGCGGTCAGCCGGGAGACTGCCGCATGAGCAGGATCGGTGCCCGCCCCAGACACTGACCAGTACCGTACGGGCCACGAACGGCAGCGGAAACACCACACTCGGCAGAAAACAGACCACAGACAGCCCAACCAACCACGCACCACCACCACCGCACACCTGAGACCATCACAGGCATGGGCACGCACCGCCGACCGGGACCACCCAATCAGCCATCACGCGCCATCCCACGCGCGGACAGCCAGGACCCCCTCGCCGCATACACCAAACGCCGCCAACCGCCGATGAGCCAGTACCGCCGTCACCGGCCGACGCACCGGAAAGGCAACCACCTCCACCCAGAACAGCCACGTGTGCTCGAAGAGTGGACCGGCTTCACATACCAGGTAGTCGGCACCGCCCCCAACCTCCACACCGCCCAGGCATGGGTTCAACACATCGCAGCTCGATAGCGACTCAGCCGCATAGCGGCCCGTGGCAGGACTCCATATGCACGGCCAGTACTCCTGACAGAGTTCCTTACGCTGGCGGGGGCCTGGCTCAAATGCCGCGCAGGAAACACCCGGCCTCGGCATGCCAGCCGAGCACTCCGGCGGTCCGCCCCCGCTCGCGCGGGCACCACCCCCTACTCGCAAGAGCAGGAGGAGGCTCAGAGCCCCCGCCGCCCGATTGGAACATGGACCGGGCGCCGATTATCGTGCACCGGCCCTCCGCGACGGGGACGACAAGTTACCGCGCACGCGCAAGCCCTCGGCGTCGCGCACAGCGAGCACGAGCGGAAAACACCCCCGCTCGCACGAGGAACACACCAGCAGCGCCGCCCTGTCCCTGCTCGTGAGCGGGCCACCCCCGCTCACGCGGGGAGCACTCGGTACGGCCCGCGTGCCCTACCTGCCGTCTCGGGCCCCCGCTCGCGCGGAAAGATCCGTTCCAGCCCCCGGCCCGATCGCCTCGGTCAGCGGTTCACCTCTGTCTACGCGGGGAGCGCGTCGTACTCAAGACGAGCAAGGCGGCGTCCGTCGGGCCGCCCCCACTCGCGCGAGGATCCTCGGCTGCTGCCTCGCAGGCCTGCCCCAGCGAACTCCCTCCACTCGCGCGGCACCTCCTCATCGGTATGGATCTCCAGCGGGGCTACCCGACGGTGTCCTCACCGATCGCGCGGAGGACATCGGACGATGCCGATGACGCCTTGCAGTGCGGCGAGCAGCGCGAAGGCGCTCGAGGCGCGACGGTTCACACTCATGCGATGTCTTTCCAGGCGAAGTGACGGTTTGTGTTGACGGGTCGGGGACAGGCTCTCGACCGTCCCTGCGGGTGCAGGGCCGACACCTCGGCTCGTGCCATGTCTGGGTGCTGATCAGGGCCATCCCCGCGCGTGCGGGGCCGACCGTGACCCGGCCGGTCAGCACCGTCTTGCCGTCGGCCCCGCACCCGCGCGGGTGCGGGGCCGACAGCGTGGGCGAGGTCGATGAGGCCGCCGTACGGGGGCCATCCCTGCGGGTGCAGGGCCGACGCCGGGAAGACGAGCGCGGGCCCCGCCGGTGTCGGGCCATCCCCGCGGGTGCGGGGCCGACGCCCTCGCGGCGGCCGCCGTCGACCGAGCCGAGGGACCATCCCCGCGGGTGCGGGGCCGACCCCGTACGGACGACCACACGGCCGAGGAGATGGGGACCATCCCCGCGGGTGCGGGGCCGACATCCGGACCCCGGCCCGACCGGTCCGGACACCGGGACCATCCCCGCGGGTGCGGGGCCGACCGCGGGGAGGGTCGCCGGGCGATCCGGAGTGCCGGACCATCCCCGCGGGTGCGGGGCCGACGCGTCGCCGATGTCGAAGGGGTCGGCTGCGCCGGGACCATCCCCGCGGGTGCGGGGCCGACAGGTCCTTCGCCCTGCTCGCCAGCGCGTTCAGCGGACCATCCCCGCGGGTGCGGGGCCGACGCCTCGGACGTGGACGTCGCGACGCTGGACGCGGGACCATCCCCGCGGGTGCGGGGCCGACGCGGTGAGCGCCCGGAAGGGGCCGCCGCCGGTGGGACCATCCCCGCGGGTGCGGGGCCGACACTTCCTGACCTGGTGCTTTAGGCCGGACAAGGCGCATTCTTGATTAGTTCGATTGCAGGTTCTCCGGGTGCCGGGATGGTGTGGGGGCGGTCCGTCCGTGCGGGTGGAGGGGCCGTTGTTCAGTGGTGGTGTCTAGGGTGGCTCGCCAGTGTATTGGGTGACGGGAGTTTGACGGTGGGTCAAAGGGCGTCGGGGTGTGACGTGGTTCGGTTCGGATGCTGGGAGCGCTGTGGGGGAAGTAGGTGTTGGCCATGACTGGCGGATGGACCGAATCGGGACTGCGCTGAGGGGCGAGAACCCGACCGTGCTGCGACGGCTGACGTCGGGGTTCGCGGTGATCGGGGACGTGCAGTTCCTGCCGGGATACTCGGTTCTGCTCGTGGACGAACCGGATGTGCAGCGGCTGTCGGACCTGCCGAAGGCAAGCGGCTGTCGTTCCTGTCCGATATGGACCAGCTCGGTGAAGCGGTCGAGCGTGCCTGTCGGCGGCTGGACCCGGCCTTCCGCCGGGTCCATCTGGAAATCCTGGGGAACACGGACCCGTTCTTGCATGCGCATGTCTGGCCGCGGTTCGAGTGGGAGCCAGCCAGCATGGTGGACAAGCCGGTGTGGCTCTATCCGCGCGAACGGTGGAGCGACGAGCAGTTCAGGCTCGGTCCGCAGCACGACGCGCTGCGGGAAACGATCGGCAGCGAACTGGACCAGCTGCACTCTGGGACCTGACTGCTGCGGGGCCGCCGGACCGTCAGGTCGGCGGGCCCGGCGATCGTCAGCGGCCAGCCGAAGCTCACTGGAGGCGCCTGAGCGAGACGATGTCGGTGACGCGGCTGGTGATCCTGAGGCGGGCGCCCCCCTGGGTGGCGAGCGGGGCCGCCGGCTACGAGCCGGGCGAAAGGGCTCGGGGGTGTTCGCCGAGGCGTCGTGCTCATTCTTCTTCGCGGGTCCGGTTGCGTTGTCATTCCGACTCGAGCGCGGGCGCAGGCCGACAACGGATGGGCGGACCCGAGGCCGTCGCCGCCAGGACCATCCCCGCGGGCGCGGGGCCGACTGGGCCAGCGACTCGGCCCGTTCCTTGTCGGCGGGACCATCCCCGCGGGTGCGGGGCCGACTGGGCCAGCGACTCGGCCCGTTCCTTGTCGGCGGGACCATCCCCGCGGGTGCGGGGCCGACCTCGTCCAGGCGGGCGGCTTCGACGGTTTGGAGGGACCATCCCCGCGGGCGCGGGGCCGACACGAGCCGCTTACGGCCCTGCGCGTAGATCCCGGGACCATCCCCGCGGGTGCGGGGCCGACACTTCCTGACCTGGTGCTTTAAGCCGGACAGTGCGTGGTTTTGATTAGTTCGATCGTGGGTTCTCCGGGTGTCGAGATGGTGCGGGGGCGGTCCGTCCGTGCGGGTGGAGGAGCCGTTGTCAGTGGTGGTGTCCAGGGTGGCTCGCCAGTGTATTGGTCCTGTCGCGGGGCCGAAGGAGGTAGGCCATCCCCGCGAGTGCGGGGCCGACGGCCTCCTGGCCACGGCCGACCAGCAGCCCGGCGGACCATCCCCGCGGGTGCGGGGCCGACATCCCGTGGTCGTGCTGGAGCCGCTGCCACATCGAACCATCCCCGCAGGTGCGGGGTCGACCCGACCACCATGTACCAGTCCCCCTCGGGGACAGGACCATCCCCGCAGGTGCGGGGCCGACTCGGCCAGGTGCGCAAGCAGGGTGCCCCCCCTCCGGGCCATCCCCGCGGGTGCGGGGCCGACACCACACCCACTGGCGCGGGACGAGCCTGGAAGGCGGGCCATCCCCGCGAGTGCGGGGCCGACGGGAACGCTATGCGGCGGCGTGGGTTGCCCGGTGGGCCATCCCCGCGAGTGCGGGGCCGACGGCCCTCCGGCCGATGACACCGAACACGACCCCGGACCATCCCCGCGGGTGCGGAGCGGGGTCGACGAGGTACACGCTGTGGATGTGTACATGCCGCAGGGAACATCCCCGCCTGTGCGGGGTCGGTGTGCGGCACCGCTGCCTGAGCATCCCCACCGGGGGATCATCCCGTCTGTGCGGGGTGGAGGCGGGTAGGAAGGAAGGCGGTGCCGTCTACCTGGGAGCGTCCCTGGCTGCGTGGGGCGGTGTGCACGATGTTATGCATGGTGCGAGGAGGTGTGGTGGGTTGACCGCTGCTCGTCGGCGGGGTGGAGAGAATGCGTAGTCTGTTATAGCCCTGTGTTGGCAGGGATGGCTCTCGTTACAGCTTGGGGAGCGACCGCCCCGCGTGCGCGGGGATCATGGTTTTTTGTTCGGTGCCGCTGTGCTGTCGGTTCTTACCGGTCAGCACTTGGCAAGGCCTGTTAGTGGGCTGTAGGTGATTCTTCCTGCGGGGCCGGAGATGCAGTTTCCTGAGGTATCGAGTAGGAGTACGTCGGTTCGGCGTAGTGGCGGGTGGTCCAGGGTGGGCCAGGCTGTGCGTGCTGGTAGGGCGTTTTTGCCTCGGAACCAGGTGGCGGGCAGTGTGAGGGTGTTGAGCAGGATGTCTCGTTGCTGCTGTCGGTGTGCTGCGAGGTCTGCTGGGTTACGGCTGTGGGCTTTGAGGTCTGCGGGCAGCGTGCCTGTCTGGTCGTATGTGAGCGTGCCGTCTTCTTGCTGGTAGAGGCAGACGGCTGGGGTGGAGGGGTCCGCGAGGCGGGAGACGGCGCGGATGCCTGAGGCTCCCCCTTCGTCTCCGTCGCCGTGGAGCCTGCCGGAGGCGAGGCCCAGAATCTCTGTCGGTACTCGGCGCTCGCCTTGATAGGGGTGAAGTCCACGCTCGTGGGCCTGTTTGCGTTCCTCGGTGAGGGTTTCCTGCCATGCGTTCCAGGTGCGGTCGAGCAGTGTGCCCCAGGGGCCGGTGGGGGTGTGCTGCGGGCCGTAGACGGCTTCCAGCAGGGGGGAGCTGTCTTGGGGCGTGCTGATGTGGATCAGTCCGTTGTGGTCGCGGCGTGTGTGGAGGGCGTGGTAGGTGGCGGCGAGGGTGTAGGGGGCGTAGACGAAGCCGTCGGCGTTGCCGGGGTGGCCGGGGGCGGGGGGCTTGGGCTCGACGAGTGGCAGGCCGGGTGTGGTGGGGTCTGGCCGGTACAGAACGCTCATGAGCGGGGTGGCGCACCATGCGGGTCTGCTGGGGTTGTTGACTGCGTGGCGGTGTTCGCGGCCGCGGCGCTGGATGAGGAGGTCTACCGGGGCCAGGTCGGTGACGAGGTGGTCGAAGTCAAGGTCGAGGGACTGTTCGATGACCTGGGTAGCGATGACCAGGAGTCTGCGGGGGCGGTGGGGGTTGGGTAGCTGCCGGTGTCTGGTTTCTTCATCTCCTGGTCCCAGGAGGTGTGCCAGGCGGTTTTCTAATGGCTGCCGGTCGCGGGGCATGAGTCGGCCGTGGAGCAGGATGATCTCTTCGGGGGCCCAGCCCATGGCGGTGGCTTGGGCTTGGGCGTGTTGGTAGAGGGTGACGGCGGATGCGACGCGGGTGCGGACAACTCCGACGCAGCCTCCCTTGCTGGCCTGGGTGAGGAGGCTGCGGGCCAGGGCCTGTGGGCCGGGGTCGGGTTCGAGGCGGACGGTGGTGTGCAGGGGTGGGGCTTGGTGGGGCAGAGGGCCTCCTCGGCTGGTCTCGCCTCGGTCGTTGACCACAGTGATGGGGCCTTTGTCGCCGGTGTCGGTGGCGGTGACGCGCAGGCCGGTGCACCAGGCATCGGTGAGCGCGGTGCGGGCGGCCGCTGGGAGGGTGGCGGAGAGAACCACGACGGAGGAGCCGGCGTCGGCGAGCCATTCGATGGCAGCGCTCAGCAGTTCTTGCTGGTAGAGCTCGTATGCGTGGGCTTCGTCGATGATGACGGTTTTGGAGGCGAGGCCGAACAGGCGCAGGAACCAGTGGCGTGAGCGCTGGGATGCCAGGACGAGTTGGTCGATGGTGCCGATGCCGAAGGTGGCGATCAGGCCCAGGCAGCGGCGCAGATACCAGGGGTCGAGGACGGCGCGGCTGTGTTCTGGTGAGTGCTCTGGCTGGTCGGTGGTGCAGGTGCCCGTGGTGTCGTGGGCGAGGGTTTCGAGGGTGCCGGCGGTGTTGTCGCTGTCGGGTTCGGGGGGTCGTGCGGCGTCGACAAGGCGGTGGACGATGTCGGTCGCGGAGGCGGTTCCGTGGACCAGGGCGAGGGTGGCGGCGTCTGTGGTGACGGAGGTGTGGATGAACTTTTCGATCTCTGCGGCCACCTGGTTGGTTGCGGCGCGGGTCGGCATGGCCATGTACAGGCCTTGGTAGCCGTTGCGGATGGCGAGGTGGTGGGCGCACCACAGGGCGAGGCGGGTTTTGCCTGAGCCGGTGTCTGATTCGACGATGACCAGGGCTGGGCCTTGGTCGGGCATCAGTTTCATGGTGTCTGCCTGGAAGGGGCGCGGAGTGGTGCCGGGCCAGAGTTCTTCCCAGGTGGCTGGGGTGGGTTGCCAGCGGTCCAGTCGGAGTGAGGTGAGGGCGGCTTTGGCGTTGTGCCGTGCGGTCTTCCACCAGGCGGTACAGGTGTCGGTGGGGTGGGCGTAGGGGAAGTGCTGCTCGTTGGAGCCGATCCAGTCGCTGAGGACGACTAGTCCGGTGAACAGGGGCAGGGTGGCGGGTCTGGTGGGGGCGATGTGGTCGGCCAGGTGGTGGGGGTTTACGCCGACCAGGTTGGCGACGGCGTCGATGAGGGTGGCGCGGAGTTGGTCCCATGTGTGTCCGCCGTCGGCGCCGTGGGCTTTGCTGACCGTCTCCGGGTTGGGGATGTGGCCGTGGTGTCCGCCGAGGCTGTAGGCGGCGGTATGGAGCCCTTCGTGGTTGGGGTGGTCACAGATTTCTCCGTTGACGGGGCCGCAGTCGCAGCCCAGGAGGCGGGGCAGGGTGGCTGCGGTGATGTGTTCGTGCCGTGCGTGTGGGAGTCCTTTCCACTGGGTGGGCAGGGGTAGTCCGGTGGCTCTGGCGGCTTGTTCCCATTGCTGCTGTTCCTGTCGCATGCGGGCTGTGGTGAAGGGTCCGGTGGCGAATTGCCCTTGGAAGGCTGGTGAGGCTTTGCCGAGGTCGTGGAGTGCTGCGAGGCATGCGATGACGGCGCGTGCGGTGGGTTCGTGGCCGTTGCCGAAGGCGTCGGCCAGGCGGGTGCGCACGGTGGCGGGCAGGTAGCGGTCCCACAGCTCCAGTGCGACGGCGGCGACGTCGAGGAGGTGGGCGAGGAGCGGATGCCATGCGGGGTCGCCGCTTTGGGTGGAGGTTCCGCTGCGGTCCGTCTTCCCCCAAATCCACTGATAGGGAACTTTGTTCGAGTTTTTCTGATTCACTCTGCGGTCATCACCCATCGTGCTACGGTCCTCCCCGTCCGTCACGGAACCGTTAGAGGTTTGGGAGATAGATCCTGTTCATGGCCGAACCACACACCGTCGCCGGCGCGGCATCCCGGCCCCGTTGGGACCCACGGCGGGAAGCATGCACCCAGGCACTGACAATGGCCGGGAAACCAGAACCAGCCAGCCTCATCGAGGCCCTGAAGAACGCCGACACCTACCGGGCGATCACCGGATCCACCCCTGGTGAGACCATCGCTGTCCTCGAGAACCTGCTGGGGATCTGCTACGCCTCGGGCACCTACCCGGCCAGCGCCCGCGAATGGCGCCGGTGGGTCCACAGCAGCCAGCCCCTCACCCCGGCCGCCCAGTGGCTCGCGCAACAGCCCGACGACGACTGGGACCTGTTCCACCCCACCAGGCCACTGGGCCAAAACGCCCAGCTAGCCCCCTACCTGGACGAGCACGGAGCCGGGCCAGCACAGCTGGTCATCGAACATGTGGGGGACTACAACCAGTTCTTCGACCACCACCACCTCGAGCACCCAGCCCCCCTGCCGGCCCCCGCGGCATTCCGGGCCATGCTCGCTCAGCACCTGTACGGCACCGGCGGCCGCGCCAGGATCTCCGGCAAGGAGACCCTCGGCCCGACCATCACCAACCTCGCCCTCGGCCGGCTCAGTGCCCGCATCCGCGTCATCGCGCTCGGCGACACCCTCGGCGACACCCTCCGCCTCAACCTCACGCCCTCAGCCGACGGGCCCGGCACCCTCAACCTCACCTGGACCGACGGCCGGCCCCGCCGCGGGTTCACCACCAAGCCCGCCGGACGGCATGTCGACGGCCCCGCCGACCTCCACAGCGTCCTGGGCCGGTCCATCCTCATGCGCCCGGTCACCGGCCCCGGCGGGGAACCGGCCGTCGACCGGGTCCTGATGGGCGCCGGCGAGCTCCTGGCCCCGCTTCCCGACCGCTACATGCAAGACGCCGTCTACGCCAAGACCGCCTCGGGAACCCTCAAGCCCGTGTGGCCGTCAGCGGCCCGCGCCCTGTGGCGAGAAGCCCACGCCCTGTACGCGGCCGTCGCCGAACGCGAGAAAGACACCGACCTGTACGGCCGCCTCGCGCTGCTGCCCGCACGGCACATCAACCTGTGGGCCGTCGGACTCATCTCCAAGCAGACCACCGCCATCTCCTGGATCTCCGACAGCTTCCCCTTCGTCCCCGGACGCCAGGCCGACCTGCGGCACGCGGCCTCCACCGGCTCACAGATCGCCGAATACATCGCCGCCTGCCTCGGCAAAGCGGCATACACCGCCTGGACCATCGCCTACCCCAACCCCAAACCGGCCGACAAGGCCAGCCAGATCGCCCGCTTCGACGCCCGCGGTGAACACTGGGCCGCCACCGCCCAGCCGTTCCACACCCTCCTGGAAGCCGCCGCCGACGGCGAGGACCTGCCCGGCGCGCTCGCCGAGTACGCGGCCACCATCACCGCGTCCGCCACCGAGTTCCTCACCCGCCGCCTCGATTCTCTCCCTCCCAACGCCCGCGGCTACCAGGCCCGCGCGGAAACCCGCGCACGCTTCACCGACGAACTCACCAGCGGCAAAGCCCCCGACTACGTGAAGGAGGCCCTCCCCTCATGAACACCTCCAGCACCACCACCGACACCGCCACCAACAAACCGCCCGAACAACCCACAAAGACCCCGAGCGCGGAACTGGCCACTTGGCTGACCAACCTCGTCCGCACACGCCAGTACGGGCAGCTGGCCGACCTGCGCAGGCCCCGCGCCAGGACCACCACACACATCCTGGCCGCCGCCCACGCCCCCGCCGACGCTCCCAAACAGCGGGAAGTGTTCGAGCAGGTCGCATTCCTCTTCGCCGTCTACCACCGGGGCGCCATCCACCCCTCCTACGGATACGGCAGCCTGGGCACCGCCATGCGCAAGATCGGCAGCCCCGCCGGGCGCGGCCCCAACGACCCCGGCGCCACCCGCCTGGCCGACCGCATCGTCTCCAGCCGCCGCATCCCCTGGCGCCACCTCCAGCACGCCGTCACACGGCTGCGCTCCTGTGACCAGCCTCCCCCCTCCTGGAGGCAGCTGATCGACGACCTCGACCGCTGGACCGAACGAGGCCGCCCCGTCCCCTACAGCTGGGCCGTCAACTTCCACACCCCTGTCAGGAACACCACGAAAGGCACGACCAAGTGACCACACCCATCGTTCTCACCGGCCGCCAGTACCTCTCCCTGCACCTGATCGAAACAGTCGTCGCCGCACTCCCCGTCCGGGATGAGAACGGCGCTCCCAAAACTCTCGTCTACGGCGGCGCCGAACGACACGTGATCACCAGCCAGGCCAGGCGGCGCTCCGAGCGCGTCCACACCCGCAACCGCGCCAACGCAGGCGTCGGAGCCCTCGCCGGCCACACCATGGGCATGCGCACCCGCGAATGGGCGCTGATCACCGCCCGCGCACTCGAGGCCACGCACGGGTGGGACCAGGCAGAAGCCATCACCACCGCCCGTGCCGTCCTTGAGGCAGTCGGCTTGAAGTTCGGCGACCCGGCCAAGAAGACCGTCGCGAACCTCACCAAAGTGCTGCTGTTCGCTCCCGAGGACGCCGGTACGAAAATCGCGGAGCGTCTCCACACCGACCGCGAAGCGATCACCGCGTGGACCAAGGACTACGTGGCAACCCAGGAAGCCGCCGCGAGTAGCAAGAAGGGCAAGAAGCAGGCAAACAACGACAACGGTGCTGAGCCAGCCGCGGAGGACAACGGCGACGGGAAACTGCCGCCGCTGCAGAAGGAGATCCGCGCCGCCGTCCTCACCGCCCTCGCCCCCCGGGACGCGATCGACATCGCCCTCTACGGCCGGTTCCTCGCCGAGATCGCCGACTCACCCAACGTCGACGGCGCCATCCAAAGCGCACACGCCTTCACCGTCCACGAGGCCGAGCAAATCGACGACTTCTACGCCGCAGCCGACGACGCCAAACTCCAGCGCAAGGCCAACGCACTGGACTTCCTCGACGCCGCCGACGACGCCGGCGCCGGCATGACCGGCTACCAGTCCCTCATCACCGGCACCTTCTACCGTCACGCCGTCCTCGACCGCAGGAAGATCCGGGCCAACATCCGAGCCGCCGGCATGAACGAACAGGACGCCGAAGCCGCAGCCCAAGCAGCCGAAGCAGAATTCGTCACCGCATTCATCGACGCCTTCCCCGAGGCGAAGAAGAACTCCACCGCCTCCACCGGCACCCTCCCCGGCCTCGTCCTCGCCTTCACCGGCGACAGGCCATTCAACTACGCCGCAGCCTTCCAGAACCCCATCGACGAAACGGTCGACGGCCCCGCAGCCCAGGCTGCCGCCCGCCGGCTCCTGGACCACCACCGCTTCGTCACCGCACGCCGCCCCGACATCGAGAAGGGCCGTGTCCTCACTTACGACCTCGACATCCACAAGATCATCAAGGATCTCGACACAGCCGGAGAACTTCCCGCCCAGGAAGCCGGAATTATCGAGGAACTGACCGCATGACCCATACTCTCCTCGGCCGGCTCGCCGCCCCCCTCCAGGCATGGGGCGCCACCGCCCGCTTCTCCCGCCGCGACACCCACCTCCGACCGACCAAGTCCGCCGTCATCGGCATGTGCGCCGCCGCTCTCGGCCACGACCGCACCACACCACTCGGCCCCCTCGCCGACATCCGGTTCGGCGTCCGAGCGGACAGCCCCGGCACTCCCATCCGCGATTACCACACCGTCGGAGCAGGCACCTACCCCGTACGCCCCAGAGACATCATCACCGACCACCGGCGCGCCGCCGCCCTCAGTGCAAGTCTCGATGCCGCCACGGGGACCTCCTTCGGACACCACCATCTCACCAATTGGTACGGCGCCCCGAAAAAAATCACCACCGACCCGCTGTCCGGGACACTCATCTCAGCCGAACTCTCCCGCACCGCACTGATCACTGAACGCTGGTACCTGGCAGACGCCGCATTTGTCACCGCCCTCCAGCACCCCGACCACGGCCTGCTAAAAGAGATCGCCCACGCACTCGAACACCCCAAACGCCTGCTCTGGCTCGGCCGGAAATCATGCCCCCCCTCAGGAACCATCAGCGGCGGCGTCCACCACGGCCCCATCGAAACCGTCCTGGCCCGCACAGCCCTGCTCCCCGAAGCCACCACCGACCGCCCATGGGCCTGGATCGAGACCCCACCCACCACCCCCGGCTCCACCCCTACAAATGACCAACCGCTCACCTTCCACCCGGACCAGCGCGCTCACACCACCCGCTGGGAAACACGCACCCGCATCACCCTCACCGACACCACCATCGAATGGGACGTGATCCCATGACCAGCCCTAGCGCACGTCTCGTCACCATCCACAGCGTCCTTACCCTTGACGCGCAGCACTCCTTCACCGCTAAAGCCCTCATCGACGCCCACCACATGCACAGAACTGTTATGAGCGGCTTCTACGGCTGGGTACCCGATGGCGACCCGACCGCACGATCCCAGATGGGAGTGCTCTCCACTTGGACCGTTGACCTCAAAACCAACACCCTCGTCCTCGTCGTCCAATCACGCGTACCAGGTGACTGGACGCGCATCCCCCGTAGTGCACTTGTAGCGGCACCCCAGACCATCAACGTGGACCGGGCCATCCAGCCAGGTGACACCTTTAGCTTCCGAACCGTGGTGAACCCCGCCCGCAGCCGCCCATCCCGAAAGCCCCCCTCCGAGAAAGTTCGCGGCCGACTCGTCCCGCACACCACGCCCGAACACAGCAAGCAGTGGTTCCTCAAACGGCTCCAGCCCGACGGAGAACCCAACACCGGACCAGCTGGCATCGCCCGCATCGGAGCCAACACAGACTCCGAAGCCCTCAGTGTCCGCATGCTGCCCACGATCAGCAGCTCCGGTCCGCACAAAGGACTGCGCATCACACGAGCAGAGATGAAAGGAAAACTTACCGTCACCGACCCCAGCACACTCGTCACCACGCTCACCAACGGAATTGGTCACGCCCGCGCCTATGGGTGCGGTCTCATCCTCATTCGCACGTAGCACCCGAAAGGCTGAACATAGCAGCCCTTACTCGCGGAGGTTCTCCGAACGTAGCGGAGCAGCGGTACCGACGTAAACGTACATCCGCATCTGCGGAAGCCTTCCGTCCGGCCGACTGGTGGCACAGGCCGAGTACAAGATGCCCCGCACCCACGGGGATGGTCCCCACACCAACGGCGCCCGCGTCACCATCCGCCGGTCGGCCCCGCACCCGCAGGGATGGTCCTGCACATCGTGCGGTCCTCTTCGCGCACGTACAGTCGGCCCCGCACCCGCGGGGATGGTCCGATCAGCGGCTGTACCTGGTGGACGAGTGGCGGGTCGGCCCCGCACCCGCGGGGATGGTCCCTACGTCGTCCCGGCCGGGGGCGACGTGCGCTCGTCGGCCCCGCACCCGCGGGGATGGTCCCGTGTCCGGCTACCGGCTCATCGCCCGGTGGCCGTCCGCCCCGCACCCGCGGGGATGGTCCCACCCCGGGGCAGCTCTCTCCCCGACTACTCTAGTCGGCCCCGCACCTGCGGGGATGGTCCCTGGTCGAGGTCCGGCCGCCGGGCTGACCTGCTGTCGGCCCCGCACCCACGGGGATGGTCCGAGGATCCACGTCTTGGTCTCCAGGCGCCTGACGTCGGCCCCGCACCCGCGGGGATGGTCCGAGGCCGGCATCGACCCCCAACAGCTCTGCGAGGTCGGCCCCGCACCCGCGGGGATGGTCCATGCAACCGGTGAATTCCACGGTGAGCCGGTCAGTCGGCCCCGCACCCGCGGGGATGGTCCGAGGTCTCCGGCCTGGCCCACGACGCGCGGCGTGTCGGCCCCGCACCCGCGGGAATGGTCCGGTCTTCCTCCTGGTCGGATCAGGGGGTATGGCGTCGGCCCCGCACCCGCGGGGATGGTCCGGCGGTTCGGGTGGACGCGGAGCGGACGGAGCGGTCGGCCCCGCACCCGCGGGGATGGTCCGACGGAGGACTCC
The DNA here is from genome assembly GCF_036323765.1 of Streptomyces solitudinis. Classification (NCBI taxonomy): domain Bacteria; kingdom Bacillati; phylum Actinomycetota; class Actinomycetes; order Kitasatosporales; family Streptomycetaceae; genus Streptomyces; species Streptomyces solitudinis. The sequence continues at coordinate 132,119 of NZ_JAZDCW010000012.1, read as the reverse complement.
GCGGCGACGATCCCGCTCGGGTCGGCCCCGCACCCGCGGGGATGGTCCAGACCCGCTCACTCGGCCGCTGGTGGAACGGCTGTCGGCCCCGCACCCGCGGGGATGGTCCTCCCGCACCTGGTCGCGCGTGATCTTGGCGACCGTCGGCCCCGCACCCGCGGGGATGGTCCGACGAGCCAGACGATCTCGGCCGGGTTCCAGCAGTCGGCCCCGCACCCGCGGGGATGGTCCGGGCTTCGGCGGCATCTCCGCATCCGTCAACTGGTCGGCCCCGCACCCGCGGGGATGGTCCGTGACGTCCTTCCATGCGCACCACTGCACAGGAGTCGGCCCCGCACCCGCGGGGATGGTCCTGCGGTGGTGCTCACTCGGTGCTCTCGATGGATGTCGGCCCCGCACCCGCGGGGATGGTCCCTACGATCGTGGTTGATTCACGACTCAAGAAAAGTCGGCCCCGCACCCGCGGGGATGGTCCTGCCGTGCCGCTGGCGCGGCGGCTGATGGGCTGGTCGGCTCCGCACCCGCGGGGATGGTCCCTACGCCGCCTACCAGCGCAGCCTTGGCTACTCATCGGCCCCGCACCCGCGGGGATGGTCCCCAGCAGCGCCGCGATCGTCACCTGCACAGATCCTTGAGCCGGGCCTCGCCGCCGTCCCCGAGGTGATCGCCTGGTCGGTGCCGGCCCAGGAGGCGACCTCCGGCAGGTCCAGCGCGTCGTCGACCGCCCCGGTGGTCAGGTGCACCGAGGTGGCCAAGCAACGTCGCCAGTCGCCGCGGCTGTGGCGCCCCGGACACGTCGACCTCTTCCATGCCCAGCCTTGTGGTCTCCTGGCCCGTGCTGGTGGGCACGCACCGCGGTGAAGCCGACGTCGATGTCCTGGCCGATCGCGCCCTCGGCATCGGCCAGGACCGCAACGCGCCGGGTGATACGTCTGCTCACGGCGGCTGACTCCCTTCCGGGGCCGCCCGGGGGACGACGGGGCGGGCGTGGGTCCGGCGCGTCACAGCAGCAGTGCCGAGCAGGCTGCCGCGCAGCCGAGTGCTGTGGTCAGCAGGGCCGTGTCTGCGGCTGGCTCGGTGCCCGCCGTGCCGTGGCCTTCGCCGGTCACCGAGCCTGCTAGGGCCACGCCGAAGCCGGCGGCGACGGTGATGACGGTCTTCGTCACGCCGGACGCCTCCCCGGCCCGCTTCGGGCGGACGGCACCTTGTGTGGCGATGAGCGTCAGGGCGTTGGCCACACCGAGGGCTGCTCCGCAGAACACCGCCGCGGTGGGAGAGGTGGGCAGGCTGGCAGCGAGCACGAGGCAGAGCAGGCCCACGGCGTCGCCGCCGAGGCAGGCCGCCATGGCCGGTGCCGCGCCTCGTGCGGTGACACGGCCCGCGAGCGGGCCGGCGATGGCCATCGCGGCGGCGGGCAGGAGGAAGGCGCAGCCGGCACCCAGGGGCGAGAACTCCCACTGGCCTTGGAGGGAGAGGGGGACGACGAGGAGGAACATCACGGTGGCGGTGTTGGCGGCGGCCCCCGTGAGCGTGAGGATGAGGTAGGGCCCGTTGTGGAAGAGCCCGAACCCGATGAGTGGATGCGGGGCCCGGCGCTCAATGTGCGCGAAGACCGTCAGCAGCATGCCGCAGAAGGCGAACGGGAGAAGCAGCTGCTCTGCCGGCGCGTCCCGCTGGGTCTGGTCGAGCAGGGTGGCGAGCAGGGCGAGCGCGCCCGTTACGGTGAGCAGGCCCGGCCAGTGCACCGGCCGGGTCGCGTCGGGGGCTGCGCTCTCCCCGGTGCGTGAGGTCCACAGCGCGCCCAGGGCTGCCAGGGGGACGTTGAGCCAGAAGACGGCGCGCCAGGAGACGGTTTCGGTGAGGACTCCGCCGACGAACGGGCCGCAAGCGGTCGCGATGTTGCCGATGCCCAGAGCCAGTCCGGTGGCTCGGCCTCTGAGGTGCTCGGGGTAGACGTTGGTGAGCAGGGACAGGCCTACCGGCATGATCATGGCGGCGCCGGCGCCCTGGGCGATGCGGCCGGTGACCGTGCTTTCGCAGGGCCGCCCGAGCCGTACCTCCGCGCAGTCCGGATTCGGCAGGGGCTCCTGCGGACAGGAACTCCGGGTGCAAGTACGTCTTCGGATGCGGAACGAAGCCCTTGGCCGGCACGTCTCCGTCGGTTTGGCTGCCGCCGTAGTAGCCGCAGACCCGGGCGCCCACCGCTCGATGAGCGCGTGGCGCTCGGCGGCCGCCGGGTCCAGCGGCACAGCGGGCTGGTGCTAGCCGAGATCGTCCTCGGCGGGCACCAGCGCGATATCGGCGGCCGTGCTCATGGGGCCTTCGCCGACGCCCTCTCAGAACTCACCATAACGGGTTGCTGCTTCTCACCGGCACAATCAGCAGGGGGGTGGCAAGGAGGGCGGTGGCCGCCGGGTGGTAGGGGGCCAGCACCACCCCCGTCCGGGCAGCCAGCTGGATGGTGTGCGGCGCCGGCCCTCCGTAGCGTTCCGGCCATGGAGATCTTGAAGAGTGCGCGGTGGGGCCGGTCCGGACGGTGGCGTGCGGGGCTGGCCGTGGCCGGGGTCGCCGCAATCGGGACCGCATCGCTTCTCGGGCCGGGCACCACGGCCGAGGCCATGGGCGCCGGCGGCGGGGACGCGCGGTCGCGGCTGCAGTGGGACGCGGACGCGGTACGGGACACGGGAGCCACCGGGCTGACGGTGCTCGCCCGGGACGCGGCCGGGCGCGAGACGCAGGTTCGGTCCGGCACCGCGAGCCTGAAGGACGGGGGCCGGGTGCCCTTCGACGCCTACTACCGCATCGGCAGCGACACCAAGACCTTCACGGCCGTGGCCGCGCTCCAGCTCGTCGGCGAGGGCACGCTGAGCCTGGACGACACCGTCGAGCAGTGGCTGCCCGGGGTGGTCACCGGCAGCGGCAACGACGGCAGCCGCATCACCGTGCGCAACCTGCTCCAGCACACCAGCGGCCTGGCCAATTACACGGACATCGCCTTCGAGGGCCCGGCGGAGCTGACGCCGGAGCGCTTCCACGCACAGCGGTTCCGCTCGCAGACCCCCGAGGAGCAGGTCGCCGTGGCGATGGAGCGCGCCCCCGGCTGGCTGCCGGACGCGGACGATCCGGGCGCCGAGACGCAGTGGGCGTACTCCAACACCAACTACGTGCTGCTCGGGATGGTCATCGAGAAGGCCACTGGCAACTCCTGGGCGCAGGAGGTGCACGACCGGATCATCGAGCCGCTGGGGCTGCGCCGCACGCTGATACCGGATACCTCGCCGTACGTGCCGATGCCGACGGCCGCCGGGTACACGCAGTTCCCCGGCCGGGACGACCTCACCGACACCACGCTGGCCGTGGGCGGCGGCGCGGACGGCGGTATCATCAGCACCACCCGCGACATGAACACCTTCCTGCGCGCCCTGATGGGCGGCCGGCTGCTGCCGCCGGAGCAGCTGGAGCAGATGCGCACCACCGTCCCGGCGCCCGGCTACGCCACTGACGGCAGGACCCGCTACGGGCTCGGCCTTGCCTGGCGCCCGGCCGAGGGCTGTGGGGGCGGGATCTGGTACCACGGCGGCACGTCCTTCGGCACCGCCTCCGAGACCGCCGTCACGCCCGACGGCCGGGTGTCGGCTGCGGCCGCTGTCTTCACCACGCGCTTCGGTGACGAGAAGCGCTTCCTCGAGCAGGCGGAGGCCGCGGTCCGCCTGCTGGACCGGGCGGTGTGCGGCGACCGGAAGCGCGGGTGACCAGGGGCGCACACTCGCAGAAGACACCGCTTGATTTCTTCGATAGGCGTCGCGTAGTCGGGAGCGCGGGCCCACAACAGGTCCACTCGATCGGTTCTCAGACGTCGCAGGCTCGCCTCCAGCGATTCGCGTACTGCGGCGCGGAGGGCGGTCAGGGCCCGTATCCCGCCGGCGGCGAGGGTGTCGACGAGCCGGGAGACGGTCGGGTCGGAGGCGACCGGCCCGGACACAGCCGGCTCGGCCCGCAGCATCGCGACATCAGCTAGGCAGTCCCCGCCCAGCGCCACCGCGAGCGCCACATCCAGCAGCACCTTGCCCGGATCGTGCACCGCCCGGGCCTTGCGCACGGCGCGACGATGATCACGCGGTGGTCGTTCCCGCTCCTGGCCGGGTCCAGGGCAGTACCGAACTCCTCGCTTCGGCCCGACGGCCCTGATCGACAAGATGAGCGCATGGACAGCGAACCTCTGCAGATCCCGCTTGACCAGCTCCGGCACGCCTTCGAGCTGGCACTGCGACACATCGAAGCGTCAGTCGGCAGCACTGTGGCGCTCGAACGCGACTACTTCTGGTCTGTTCCGGGCGACGAACTCTATGACGTCCCCAATGAGCCGAGAACGATTACGATCGGGCAGCTCTCCGAGTCATGGCAGCACCTTGAAGACCTACTCGCCGACCCGGACCGAGCCGTGAGCTACCACCTGGTCTGGCTCGCCGATGTCCTCCGCGCGATCGGACGGGACACCGCCCAGTAACCAGCGCACGCGCGACGTGACGTGGAACTACGAAGGAACACTGAGCGTTTTCAGAGTGGCCACCGGCCGGGTGACGGGGCGGCCTCCCGCAACGCACGAGGCTCCTGTGCCGTTGAGAGAGGTGTTCGACGTCTCAACTCATCAGCGCAGGAGCCTCGTTGGTTCCCTGTCCTGCCGCACTCGACCTCCCGCACGCCCTGGTCGAGTGGGTAACCATGCTCATCGTCACCCGTGAGGGTGACCGCCGCTGTAAGCTCCCGCCGCACCAGCGTGCCCTCGTCGGCTTGGTCTACCTTCGCCGGCACGACACGCTCGCGCAGATCGCCGCCGGTTTCGGCATATCCGTCGGCACTGCCCACGCCTACGTCGCCGCCGTCGTCGGCCATCTGTCCCGCCGGGCGCCCGGGCTGCTGCGGGTCCTGCGGGAAACGGATCCCGATCACGTCCTGCTCGACGGAACGCTCGCCGAATGCAACCGGGTCGGTGACAGCCGGGCCGGCACGGGCTCCCCAAGGTCACAGAGCGTAGAGGACTCCATGATTACGGACTTCCGTGCCTGCTTCGTACCGGACCCCGCCCAACGTGACGGGACGTCAGAATCCGGATGTCATCCGACTACGCCGAAGCCCTGGGTAACCGGGTGATCCTGGACCTCCGGTCAGTCCAGCACACGTGCAGCTTCGACGTCGGCTACGAGTTGGGCGGCGCCTCGGAGCAGTTGCGTCCACATGGCGTCCCCGCGTTCAGTCCGCTCAAGAGTGACCGACGTGAAGACGGAAAGGAGAAGGGGAGAAAGCGAAGCCGCGCGGTAGCTCTTCCAGGCTTCGCCGTAACCGAAATGGCGCACGCCAGCTTGCGCGAGCCTGTCAACGTAGCACTCGAGAAGTTCTCGCTCGGTCGCGCGGCGAGTCTCGATGTCCACGCTTGAGGCCAGGAAGACGGCGACGTCGAGGCCCGGCGGTGCCAGGCACGCGGTCTGCCAGTCGATGACCGTCAGTGCAGGCACCGAAGGCGTCCTGCCGAACAGCATGTTGTCCAGGCGGTAATCGGCATGGGCGATGACGAAGGGTCGCTTCCAGAGGACGCCGAAGGCTTCGGTCGCCCGTGGTGCCAAGGTTCTGATGAGGGCCATGTCGCGCGGTTCGAGCCGCTCTCCGAAGCGCTCTTCGAACCTCCCGATCGCGAGCGGCACCGCATCGAACAACTTGCGCATGCTGCCGAGACCGCCGAGCCAAGGCAGCTGACGCAGGCGTATGTCGTCCCACCTGGGGGCCTGCAGTGCCACTAGCTCGCCGATCGCCAATGACACCTGTTCAGTCGTCGCGTAGGAAAGCATGTCGCCAGCCTCAGCCCCAGGCGAGAGATCATCGAGAACAAGGGTGAAGCGCCCTGTCTCCTCCTCCAATGCCCCCCAGTGGAGGGTGGGTGTGGGCAGGCCGACCGTAGGCGCAATCTCCTCGTAGAAGCGCATCTCCGAACGATAGACACCCATGGTCACGCCCACCCGGCGGCTGCTCGCGTCGGGCGAGGGCTGCTTCACCACCAGTGAGGCGGGGGCGTCTGTGACACGGTCGTACTCCAGGAGTGCGCGCGCCACTGAGCTGAGCTGGCCGGTCCCGATTCTGTGGACCGAGACCGAGGTGACATTCGTTCCGGGCTGGAGCGTCCCGCTCGCATGCAGGATGTGGGTGAACCAGTCAGGTGTCAGCTCCTCGGGTGTCTCGGCGATCCATTCCACCGCAGGCCGGCCCGATCGGGCATGCACGGCTCGGTGGCCCTCCGGGGAGAGTGATCGAACAGGGTACGCAGACGGCTCGCCCCGGGTCATGTCCGGTCCCGGTCACGCCAGGCAGCGATCAGCGCGGCGTTCTGCATCGGAGTCGAGCCGAACGTTGCCACCTCGTCCGCGCCCGCATCAAGGAACCGCTGCAGGGAGGCGACACACTCGTCGACACTGCCGATCGCCGAACAGTCGGTGATCCATTCCTGTGGGAGACGGGCTGCCGGCCCCAGCATCTCGTGGCGCTGGAACGTGTGATCAGCAGAGCGCTCCAGCCCCTTGAACTGTTCGTGACATCGCAGTCGCTCGACCGGTCCGGGGTCCCAGCCGTTCTCGGCCGCGAGCATGTCGCCGTAGTAGCGAAACTGCAGATAGGTCGTCAGTCGACCGGCTGAGATCGACAGCGTCTCCACTTCGTCCATGTCCGGCGCCGTGACCACGGGAACACACACGCGTACGGTGGCCGGATCCCGACCGATGCGCTCACATGCGGCGCGGATGCGCGCGACCGCCTTCCGCGTCGCCCCGGGCGTATACATCGGCGGCAGCAGAACTCCGTCGCAGGCCGCGGCGATGAGCTCGGCACCCATGCGCTTGGCCATGCCCGCCAGCCAGATCTCCGGTGGCTTCCCCTCGTAGGTCTGGGCGAAGTGGAGGCGGTCGAATCTGCCCGCCGGGCCGTCGTGACGGACTGTCTCTCCTGCCCAGAGCCGCCTGTAGATGTGGATGTAGTCACGCAAGGCCTCATAGGAGGTAACCTTGATACCCATTCCCGCGAGGGCGTCTTTCTCGCCACGCCCGAGCCCGAGAACGAAGCGTTCACCGAATGCCGCGTGCATCGTCGCTCCGAGAGCGGCAGTGGCCCACGGGTGCCGTGTAGTCGGGACTACGGCGCCCGTCCCGATGCCGAGCCGCGTCGTGCGCGCCGCCACGCCCGCGAGTATCACGTCGGCAAGCTTGATGTTCCATCGCTCCGACAGCCATACGCGACGGAAGCCTAGCCGCTCCGCGTCGACGCCGTCCTGGATCCCCTGGGCAGGTGTACGTCCCTCGGTGGCGCGGCGGAAGCGGCCGGGGTCGGATCCGACGGCACCGGCGATGATCCATGCGCTCATGTCCTCGACGGCCGGCGCGAGCGGCTTGCCCGTTGGCGCCGGGGGAGTGCGCATCTCAGGGGTCACAAGAGCCTCCTCGATCGGTTTCTTCGCGAATGTGTCGTGAGAGAGGGCGGCTTACGGCGCCGCAGCCGATGCTCAGAGATTCAGCTCGACCTCGTAGTCACGCAGCCAACTCTCCAATGCGAGCACGAACTCCATGCTGTAGCGATATTCGTCCCCGGAGGACCGGGCCGCCGTCTCCGCGCCGGGCAGGTGCAGCAAATCGCGGACGGGAGCGGTCCTGTCGGCAAGGAGCGTGCGCATGTGCACACGAAGCATGTCGGAGTAGCGTGGATCCTGGCTGCCGGGGTACGGGCTCTTGACCCGTTGGAGGACCGAATCCGGCAGTAACGGTCCGGCCGCCGCACGGAGGAGCGACTTCTCCCGGCCGTCGAACGTCTGAAGGGACCACGGCACATTGAAGACGTACTCCACCAGCCGGTGGTCGCAGTAGGGCACTCTAACCTCCAGCCCGGTGGCCATGCTCATGCGGTCCTTTCGGTCGAGCCAGAACTGCAGATGCCGGGTGAGATGGAGGTAGCTGATCTCCCGCATGCGCTTTTCCAGCCCCATCTCTTTCGGTCGGCGCGGCACCTCGGTCAGCGCCTCTCGGTAACGGTCTGCGAGGTACCCCTCCGGGTCGACCCGGCGCAGCAATTCCGGGTGGAGCAGGGAGAGTCTGGTGATGTCGCCGCCACCGTCTCCGGAAAATCCGCGCTTGCCGAAGATCTCTGCCCAGGGGAAGGTGTCGGACATCGCCGCCGTGCCGTCTTGGAACCAGCGATAGCCCCCGAAGAGTTCGTCGGCTCCCTCTCCGGACAGGGCGACGGTGGAACGTTCCTTGATGGCCTGGAACAACAGGTAGAGAGAGGTGTCGACCTCGCCGACGGCAAGGGGGAGATCTCGGGCGGTCTGTACCGCGGCGCGGTGACCTCGGTCGGCCAGGGCCGCAGTGTCCAGGACAAGGTCGGTGTGATCGCTGTGTACATGCCGTGCAAGCGCGTGCGCGTAGGGGCGGTCGGGCGTGCCCCGCAGGCTGTCCGGGCGGAAGTCCTTCGCCTGACCGGCGAAGTCGAGGGCGAACGAGCGCACCGGACCACGCCCGTTTTTCCGGAGTTCCCCCGCGGCCAGCGCGGTGATGACCGAGGAGTCGAGGCCGCCCGAGAGGAGCGTGCAGAGCGGCACGTCCGCGACGAGCTGACGGGCGACGATATCGTCGAGGAGCTCCCTCACACGGGCAATGGTCGCCGGGAGGTCGTCGGTGTGCTCCTGGGCTTGCAACGACCAGTAGCGGCGCGGTGTCAGACCCTCGCGCCGTACTCGAACCGTATAGCCGGGCCTGACTTCGTACATGCCCTGGTAGATGGCATGGCCAGGGGTTTTTGCGAGGGTGAACAACTCGGCCAGGCCTTCGACGCCGATCGCCGGACGCGCATCGGGATGAGCGAAGATCGCCTTCGGTTCCGAGCCGAACAGCACTCCGTCGTCGGTCGGCCAGTAGAACAGCGGCTTGATACCCAGTCGATCGCGTACGAGCAGGAGCTGCTGGGACCGGGAATCCCATAAGGCGAAGGCATACATGCCGTTCAGCCGGGTGGTGAAGTCCTCGCCCCACTCCAGGTAGGCGTGCAGGGCGACCTCTGTGTCACTGCAGGTGGCGAAGGTGTGTCCGGCGGCCCGCAGTTCGTCCCGCAGCTCGCGATGGTTGTATATCTCGCCGCTGTAGGTGATGACCAGTCGGCTGTGCCCGTGATGTTCCACAAGCATCGGCTGCTTGCCACCCTCGATGTCGATGACCGCGAGGCGTCGATGTCCGAGCGCGGCGTTCGTATCCGTCCAGACGCCGCCCGCATCCGGTCCGCGGCACGTCATCGTCTGAGTCATGTCGTCGACGATGCGCCGTGTTCGAAGCCCCTCGGCACCCAATTCTCCTTGATACGAGATCCAGCCGGCGATACCGCACATAGGTGGAGTTCCCTACCTTCCGATACTTCGGTCACGTTTTTCTTCATCGTCGGCGGGCGTGTATTGGCCGCACACATCCGGTTCGTCGACCTGTCTGCGATTCACGGTCAGGTCGTGACCATGAGTGTCTTCAGACCGTGGAAGCCCACGTACGAATTCCAGACAGGCGGGGTGTCAGCACAGACACGCAGGCCCTGTTTGCGGTCCATCAATCTGCGCAGAGCGACCGATGTCTGCACGCGAACCATTCCGGCTCCGATGCAACGGTGTATGCCAGTACCCATCGACAGATTCTTCACCCGCCGACGCACATCGAGGACGTCCGGCTCACGGTAGTTTTTCGGGTCGCGATTCGCCGATCCCACGAGGGGCAGTACCGCCTGCCCCTTGTGGATGCGATGGCCCTGATACCGGAAGGACTCGGCCGCGAGGCGTCCGATGTACTGCACGGGCGGGTCGAACCTCAGGAACTCCTCCACGGCGGAGGGCCACAGGTGTGGATCTTCGTCGAGCAGCGTCCGCTGCTCGGGAAACTTCTCCAGGGCGAGGACAGCGCTGCCGATGAGGTGACGGGACGGCTCCAGCCCGGCGAACAGCAGAAGCACACACTGAGCGCATGCCTCCGCTGTGCTGAAATCGAAGCCCGACCCTCCGCCTGCCAGCAGACCGCCCAAGATGCTCGACTCGGGTAACCTCGACATGTCGGAGGCCAGTTGCCGCAGGTAGGACATCAGTGCATCGGCGCTGTCGCGGGCCCGCCGAACGTCATCGGCGTCGAGGTCACTCGTGCCGAAAAGGTAAGCGATGGCGTCCGCCCACTCACTGAGCTTTTCATGATCACCTTCCGGGGCGCCCATCAGGCGAGTGAGCAGCAAGGCAGGTAACGGCTGGGCGTAGTCAGCGACCAGGTCGACCCGGCTCCTACTGCTCCACCGGTCGATCAGATCGTCGGCGATCTCTTCGACGGCGTGCCCGACGACGGCCGGCGTCAGGGCGCGGAACACCTCGTCCATCCGCCGGCGCCGAAGCATGTGCTCATCACCCTCATGGAAGGCCGTCCAGGTCCGCAGGAAGTCCACGAAACCCGAGAATTCATCCCTTTGACTTTCCGGTAACGCCAGGATGGGCAGAAGCGCTCTGTTGTTGGTTAGCTTGTCGCTGCGCAACAGTGCGGCGGCATCCTCGTACTGGAAGAGGATCCATGAGCCGCCGTACATCTGCGAATGGTGAAACGGATCCCGTTCCCTGATCTTCTGATAGATGGGGTACGGATCGACGAAGAGTTCCGGGTTGCTGAAACTGAAGTGGGACAAATCGATCGACATGTGCATCTCCATTCGGACGAGAAACGCACCGGGCGCGGCCCCGGTCAGCGGTGGCCACTCGCGCGACCCCGCCACGGGGTGACGCGGAGAGTGGTATTCCGGCGACGACCGGCGGCAGCCGAAAGGCCGCTTCTGCGCCCCTCTTATTCCGAGTATCCAGACCCGCGTGGGGCACACCTCGCCGGGTGCGCGAAAGCGTGAACGTGTTGAACACGTGGAAACCAGCGACACGCCTCGCTACTGCCCGCAGGGCGGCTCACTCGGACGGACGCCCACGCCGTGCCGACACATGCGCCCCAGCCGACAGTGACACCATGAACGACCCATTGTTCGATCATGTCGCCGCCCTCACGCGGCGCGCGCCCCGAACCGAGGAATCCGGCCTCGGGGCCGGTGCGCGTCCCGACCGCTGTACAGAGGAACAGCCCTGCGGGGCACCGGCTGTGTGTCCCCGCCACCGGCGGGTCACCGCTGGGCGGGCACCCAAGGCACGTTGAGAGCCAAAAGCGTCCTAACGAGATCGGCCGCCTCGGGAAGCCGCTGGAATTGCGTGAGCCGCGCTTGTAACTCCTGGAGTAGCAGAGAGGACCGGTGGGACCGCAGAGCCGGGTACTCGCTGACGAACAGCCGGCCGTGGACGCAGGCTTCGTCGACGTGGCCCTGGTCCAGCAGGACCAGGGCCAGCCGTGCTTGGCTCTGCGCCCGCAGACGGTGCTCGTGACCGAGACGGTGGTCGGCCGCGGACCGCAGGGCATCCAGGGCCGGCCGCGTGAGCCCGAGCCGATAGAGAGTCTGTCCCGTGCGATAGGCCAGTCCGGCCGCCGGGTAGCGGTGGAAGGGCCCTTCTCCGGAGCTTGTCTGCCCCCGCACCTGCTCAGCTGCGCGGAGATCCCGGCAAGGGGCGCGGCGTTCCCCCGAAAAGCTCCGTACATAGGCCCGTTGGGCGAGAACGAACGCCCGTAAGTTCCCGTCCTTCGATCGGCCGACGGTGGTGACCGCCGCGTCGGCGAGATCGTCCGCGTAGCGCGGCGCGTGCATCCGAACCGCTTGCACGCTCATCGCCCGGAGCGTGATCGCACGTGTCCTTCGGTCTCCGGCCTCCGACGCGGTACTGAGTGCGAGAAAGTAGTAGCGCTGGGCAAGACCTTGGAAGCCGGCGTCCGCGGACATACCTCCCAGGATGTGGGCGAGTTGCGCGGTCGCCGAAATGAGAGCCGGGCGGATGTTCCGCGGCGTTGGCTGCGCCAGCAGGCGCGCTACGTCATCACCGAGGTAGGACGCCAACGCGCCGCGGGCGTGAGCGCCGCCGAACCGTGACCAGTTGGCGTAGAACTGGTCGACGACGAAACGGATCCTGTCCACATCGGCGGCGCCGGCCTTCGCCCCCGAGCCGCTGCGGCTCACGGAGGCCGCCGTACGAGCGACGTGGATGTCCGGGAGGCCGCGCTCGCGGAAGACGTAGGACTGCAACCCCGACCGGCGCACCGGCTCGGCATCGGTCCGGGCCAGAGCGACGAGGTCGTGAAGGGGGACCTGTGACACAGGCTCACCCGTAGGGTCTGCGGTATCCGAGCCCTGTGTCAGTCCCGTCTCCGCCACTCCGATCAGACGGCGGGTTCCACGTGTGAATACCTCCGCCACCAACTGGGCGACGAAGGCCCGGGGGCGGGAACCGGCCAGCCAGTGCGCCACCGAGGTGCGGTCGTACCGCAGCACCACTCCTTGCGCGGCCGCGAGACGGTTGACGCTGCGAGCCAGTTCGGCAGAACTCATGCCCGCTTCGGCCAGCAACTGTGCGAGCGAGTCGTTGGGCTGGCGAGGGCGTTTCGGCACAGGGGTCTCCTGTCCTCTGGCTCCGGCAACCGGCTGGCCCCGGAGGGCTGCCCTCAGTGTCACATCGGCCCTCGGGAGAGCAGGGGTTCGTTACCGGACGAATGCCAGAGGTGTCTGCTTCTACGGAAAATTCGCTTGGTGAGGCTGATCCTCTGGAGTGGACACCCTGACAATGGATCTTGATGGCCCAGAGAGGGATGTCCAGGTGGGACGCAAGTCTCCGTATCCGGAGGAGTTCAGGAAGGGCCTCCCACCCTGATCGTGGACACCTCGACACTGAGCGGCTCACTGCCGTGGGTTCAAACCCTGCGGTGGCATGCCACGGTTGTCACGGCCCGCGCAAGCATGCTCATCGTGCTGATTTCTCTGCCGTTCCTCCTCCTGCCGGTCTCTTTTCCGCCCCGGGTGCTGCCCTGCCTGATGCTCTGTCTCGCGGCCTCGCACGGATCTGTGCTGATCCATCACCGATTCCGCCGTCGCTGACGCGACAAGCCGGGCGGCGAGGACAGCCTCCTGACCGCCCGGCCGCAGCGCATCTCCTCGAACCCCTTCCTCGTGGGCGGGCATAGATACCCGCCCCGGCACCCCAAAAGAGGTACCGGTGTCACCCCGTTCCCCTCACAACCCCCGGTCCGCGTCCGGCCGGGCGGCCCGCTCCACTCCCACGGCCGACCCCGCCCGCGCCGCCCGCTGCACCGAAGCCGTCCGCGGCATGGCCGAGGATGCCATCGTGCGGTCCGAGGACTTTCTGGACCGGGCCAGCAGCGAGAACGCTTCGACGGAAGAACTGCTCCAGAAAGCCGCCGGCCTCCACGCCCTCCTCGAAGACGTGATCGCGACGCTCGTCGTGCGCCAGCGCTCGGAGGGCAAACCACTCGACGAACTCGCAGTCATCCTGGAGCGGAGCGCGGACCGGCTGCGCAAGAAGTACCCCCCGCAGGACATCGACCGCACGATCACGAAGCGGAGCCGGCCACGACGCCCGGCCAGCAAACTTCCATCACCGACCGAACCGCCGGACCCACCGGACCCGCAGCCCCTCCAGCGGCTGCCGCGCCAGCGCCTGGCAAGCGCCCTGACCCGCGCCTGGCAGATCAGGGGTTCGTGGCGGGCGAGGACCTCGTCGGCGACAGCAGGCTCGGCCCGCAGCATCGCGACGTCCGCGAGGCAGTCCCCGCCCAGCGCCACCGCCAGCGCGACGTCCAGCAGGACCTTGCCCGGGTCATGGACGGCCCGCGGTTTGCGCCACGGAGCCAGCACCTGCGATATCGCCTGATCCAGACCGGTCTTGCGGACTGTTTCGACCAGCAGGACCGACCCGGCCTGACAGACCACGGCCCGGCCGTCATCCTGGACACGGACATGGGGGTAGGACCCGGTAGGCTGCTTCACCTGGAAAGTGCCTCCGACAGGAGCGGGAACAAGGACCTCAGCAATCCTCATTCTCGCTGGTCAGAGGCACTTTTCGCTTAACTGACCGCCTGCCGGACAGCCCGCTTCATGAAAGCGCGAGGCTAGAGGCGTATCGGCTCCATGCTTCCGGTTTCGGAGGCCCAGCTTGGCCGTGGTAACCCGGTGGTAGCTCAGAGCCTCAGCGACGACCGGGGCGGGCGTCTCCGGGACGTGCGCCGGATCGCGGTGGTGCGGCGGCTCCCCGGCCGACGCACCGATCCCGCCCAGGCCCCGGCCGGCTGCCCGGCTCGAAGAAGCAGTGACCGGCACCCCGCCCTGAACTCGGGCAGTCCTCGTCACCGGCAAGGCATACGCCCGGTCAGTCCACCACCAGAAGGGAACCAAGCCCCGACGCACGGAGTGACCTGCGGCGCCCGGGGTCCAGCCCCACTGTCAGGCACGCTCCGTATGCTGCCGCCCATGAGCATGAACGGGGAGTACCTGCGTGTCGCGCCTGCGGAACTGGATCGGGCCCTCAAGGATCCCGAGTGGGCCCTGGCCCTCGCCGAGGAGATTCAGGACGCGCAGGAGGGGCATCAGCCAGCGCCGAAGGAGGCGCGGCATTTCACCACGCACAAGACATGGGACCTGTTCGGCTTTCTCCTGCGACGCTCGGCCTTCCCTGTCGATATCGTCCACGGCGAGCAACCCCTCGCCGACGACGACTGGGGCTATGGACCACCGCGATACCTGACTCCGGCTCGGGTCCGGCTGGCGGCTGACCCAGCTTGCACCAGACGACGTATGACCAACTCATCCAGGGTGTCGATCCCTCCGAACTCACCGAAGCCGAGGTCTACCCCCAGGTCTGGGACTCGCCCACGTCACTGGAGTGGGCCCGTGACCTGTTTGCTCCGCTGACAGACTTCTTCCAAGGTGCCGCATGCACCGGTCACGCCATGCTGATCTGGCTCGACTGAGCCACTTCTGGCGGCTGGACGTGAATGACCAGCTGAGTTCGACCTCGTGATGTCGTCGAGCTGGCCGGGCGCGTTTCATGAGCTGGTGCCTGAGTGCAGGCAAGGCGCGCTGGCCTGCACTCAGACGCCAGCTCGTTCCCGGTTGGCTGATACCGGCTGTGTCCGTCGGCTGAGGCGGCCGGTCGCCCTGGGCCCGGACTCTCCGCGAGCCTGGGAGGCGCCGGCCTGCCGCCATCCGAGTTGAGGTGCTGGCTCGGGACCGCCGCGGTGGTGTCCCCTGGTGTCGGGCAGAATGGGAGTGTTGGCGGGTGACTGCGGAAGGGGGAGTTCTCTCCGTGCTCCGCAGTCCCGTGCTGTGCCCGGGTGCTGGTGTGGTGGTGCTGCCTTGCTTGGTTCCGTATCTGCCGCCGATGGCCAGGAATCTGAAGCCCTGCCTGTGCGGCCGGCCGGGCGCTACGGCTGAGGAGTTGTTGTGCCGGGCCTGTCGGCGGCGGGCGGTCGATGAGCACGGTGACCGCCTGGCCGGACTGCTTTCCGCCATCACCTACGAGCACCGCGGTGTGCACCTGAGCTTGAGCCGTCCGCGTTCACCGCTCGCGTGCAGTTCACGGCGCCTGACGTCACCGATCGCCACCGCACGGTGAGCACCTTCCGCTGGTTCGATATGTGGGCCGACGACCAGCTCATCGCCGCGTGTGCGGCTGGACTCGATGACGGGCATGTGTCGGCGCTGGCTGTGGCCCAGGCGCACTACGCCCTGGCGACGCTTGCGTTGCATGAGGTGGGGGAGTGGTACACCTACCGCGGTGAGCAGGTCTTCCCGCCGCACCGGCCTGACCCCTGCCTGCCGGGTGTTGAGGACCGGGGGCCGGATGGCAACGGCCAGGTGATCCTGTGGCTGGACTACGGCCGCGCTGCCCTGCCAGCCGCCGCTCAGCACCCAGGCCGATGGGTGGCCCGGTCGGCGGTATGCCCGGTGGACCGTGCCGACCTCGGCACCCTGCCCGGACAGATTCTGACTCTCACCTCGGTCGGCGTCTGCGTCACCCCACCCCACGGCGGCGCTGCCACCGTCACCGCCTGGACCGTCCACCCGGCGGCGGACACAGTCCTGGAACAGGCCCTGCGCGACGTCCACCACGGCATGGCCATGTCCGAACTCACCGTCATCGCCGCCCACCTGCGACTCGCCGGTATGCCCGTTCTCGCGCCGGTCCCGGCGACGGGCGCAGGCGGAGTCGCCTGTACCGCTCACCTGAGCTACGACGGATAGCCAGCAGCCACGTCCCGCGCAGCAGCGCCGGGCCCGGATGCTGAGGTGCGCGGACTTCCCGATCCCGTTGTCAGGGCGAGGGTGGGGTTGGTCAGTGCTCGATCTGTCAGTGAGGCGTGCCAGAGTCCGGGCATGACGGGTGCCGATGCAGCTCATGGTCTGGATGTTCTTCGCGCGGACATGCCCCTCTACACGCTTACCTTCGCCAAAGGCTTGTCTCCTGCGGAGTTGCTGACCCGCATGGGGGTGGACACCGAGACGCTGGCCCTCCGCAGCCTGCTGGACCTGGAGGAGGAGTTCGGTGACACCCTGCTTGACGAGGACGAGCCGGTGGCTACGACCGGGGTCGACGGCGTGTGGGCCTGGGCATGGGAGCAGGGCGGCAGTCATGGGCTGGACGGGGGAGTCCTGTCCAGGGTCTCGCGAGGGACGGAGGCGGTCGCGCTCCACTGCAACGAGAAGCCGATGCACTGGTTCAAGTACGCGGTCGAAGGGGGCATCGTCGTCGACTTCCACACCCTGCAGCCGATCGAGCCGACTGGCCTTGACCCCCACCGGCTCGAAGCGTTCATGCGTCCCCTCGGGCTCATCCCAGGGGCGCCGGCTCCGCTGTACGGCGTCCTGGCTCTCGCCGAGGATGCCTTCGGGCTACGAGTGACGCCGGCCAGGAAGGGCGAGGGACGCTGGAGCGGCAGCTTGCTGCCGCTGCCCGCTGAGGAATAGCGCTCAGCTGCGCGTCGTGCACGCTGGCGCAGCATGGAAGGGAACGCTGTCCCAGGTCACGGCCCACAGAACGTTGGCGCGGCACCGGGCAAGGGCGAGCACTGCTTGTTTGAGTCCTTCGCCTTCCTTCTAGGCCGGTCCCGAGGTGGTTTCACCTCCAAGATCCATCTGGCCTGAACAGGGCCAACGACCTCTGTCCCTGCTGGTCACGGCCGGACAGCTCGGCGACAGTCTTCAGCTCGCCGCCGTACTGGAAGCCATCCGAGTCTCGCATCGGGACGGGCCGCCCCTGTGGCCGGCCGCTGCGGGTGCGCGGCGACAAGGCGTCTTCATCACGCGCCAACCGGGCCTACCTGCGGAAGCGGGGGATCCCCTGCACCGTCCCCGAGCCTGGCTGACCAGGCCGCAACCGCAAGCGACGTGGAAACACGGGCGGACGGCCTCCGGCTCTCGACCGCGGCGGCTACAAGGCCCGGCAGGCGGTCGAGTGCGGGAGCAACCGGCTTAAAAGCACTCGGGTGGTGGCCACACGGTTCGAGATACTCGTGGTCCGCTTCGAGGCCACTGTCCTGATTGCCGCGACCGGCGAATGGCTGTGACCTGCCGGAGATACCGGCTACGCATGCCATGCCCGCGGCCAGGTTGAACGGAGCGAGGGAGAACGGAAGGAATGGGGGCTCGGAACTACGGCGCCGACAGCAAGAACGGCGACCGCATCGACGACGCGTCTGAGGACGCGCTGTTCATGATGATCAGCGACCTCAACCACTCCGACAACACCTCGTGGTCGTCCAGCCAGACGATGACAGCCCTGAGTGGTTCGCCTCAGTGGCCGTCCTGGACGAAGACTGCTACGAGGTCGTTCGCCGCGACACCACGCGAAACGAGCACGCGGTCACCACTTCCTGGTGGGTCTGGTCGTGGACGACGGTCCGGGCACCGTGCTGGGAGGAGCTGTGCTGCCGGGCTGGCCCACACAGCGGTTTTGCCCTTCGTCCAAGTCGTGCCGCCTCCATCACTCGGGATGCCGGCCAGCCGCTGCCTCGACCCACAGGAGATGGTTGACCTCGGGCTCTTAACGCCCAGGGGCCGGTACCCCCTCGGCCCCTGGGGGCCTCCGGGGTACCGCCGGGGCCCTCGGGGTGGCCGGGCGACTGCGGCCTTGGTGAGGGTGCTGGAAAGAGGTGTGGCCGGGGCCGGCACGAGGTGACGGGGACACACGTGACGGGTGCTCCGTCCACTGCCCTCGCGTCGTGGCGTGCTTTCGTCGGCTGAGGTAGGCAAGGGTGAAGGCTTCGTCGACCAGTGGCAGGGGTACGGATGTAAAGCGCCGCAGGGACACGCTGACCGTGCCTTGCGCGCCTTCCTGAAGGCACGGCGCGTGTGAGCGGGGCGGCTGCAGGTGAGACAGCCTGGTCCCCGCTTAAGAGAGCACAGACCCCTAGAAGTGGCCTGACCTGCGAAAATGCCCTTTTGCATCGGGTTCTGGCGATCTGCTACCCAGTGCCCACCATCGTGCATCCGGTTTCACAGAACAGGGCAGGCTGCTCTGCGGAACCGGACACCCATGTCCAGCGAACCATCACCCCGGCTGCAGGACCTGACCAGATTGACGTCAGGTTCATCAGCTCCGGTGCCGTGACCGCGCCAGGCACCGAAGAGGGGATCGACACCTGGTTGAGCAACACGCCCCTGAAGACGGAGTCCATGAACTCCACGCTCATGTACGTTAAGTTCATCTGGTCGGCCTGAGAGCCGCCGCTCATGCACGTCGAGGCAATGCCCAGCTACGGAGGGCCCGTTGGGAGCAGTACGCAGACTCGTTGATGCGGACACGGGCGAGGCCATCCCCTATGCGCCCTACGCCTTCTCCGGCGAGCACATCCAGGTCGACAAGGCCAGAGTCGCAGCGATCACCGAGAGCAAGGAGTTCACCCCGAGCCAGAAGTACCTGGTGCTGTGGTGGATCGGAGTCTCTCCCCAGGGCATGGCACCCCTGAGGGCAACCGGCGCCGACATCGCCAAGAAGGTCGGCATGACGGCCGACGCCGTCGGCAAGATCAACCGGAAACTACTCAAGCGACGCATCCTGGTCGAGCGCGGGCGGATCGGCAACTACAGGCTCTACCGGATCAGCCCGTACATTGCCTTTCACGGCACCGGGATCGAACAGCGGGAAGCGATCAAGACGTGCAACCCGCCGGACATCCCCGGCTTCGACAACACGACCCCTGCGCGGTGGGAGGCCCAGTGAACAACGACGACAAGCGAAAGCTCCTCGACGTCCTCCACCGCACCGCTGGCATGACCGCCAACCAGCGCCTGGTCGTCATGCTCTACGCAATGCACCCCACCGACCGCGCCGGCGCCGTCATCGAGACCGGCGCCAACCTCGCCAAGCTCGTCGGCATGTCCCCGACCGTGTTCTCCCGCACCCGGCGCCAGGTCGTCGAAGCCGGATGGCTCGAGGAATCCGAGCGGCTCGCACACATCAGCTACTACCGGCTCAGCGAGAAGAGCACCGGCGAGGACGTAGTCGTCCCCCTGCGCCGGGCGACCTGAACCACTTCGGGAAACCAGCACTCATGTACGTGAGGTCAATGAGCATCGCTCCCAGGATCGGCGCTCATTGACCTCACGTACATGAGCCCCCACCCCGCCGCAGACGCGGACTCGACCAACCAGGCCCCCGGTCAGCCCTTCCTCAACAACGTCGACCGCCATGCCCAACGAAGGCGGCCACACAGCAGCGGATCCTGCAGGTGATACGGGACACCTGGCAGAGGTACGGCTGCTGCTGTTCGCTCTGAACGCTGCGGCTCCCGGACTACAGGCCCGCTCTCGGGCAAGGACAGGGACTGCCCGAGGCGGACCCTTAGGACTCCTGAAGAAAGTGGTGGGACCTGGTCAGAGGTAGATGCCGTGCACGAGGCCGCCGGGTAGCGGCACGCGGTCAGCCGCTTCATCGCAGGCGATAAACCCGGCGACGTCGGCGATCACCCCCGGGATAGTGGTCGCCCATGGATGAGGTCAAAGTCGTCGTCGCCCATTCCGAGCGCGCGACGCTGCGCGTCGGTGACGTGTTCCTGAAGGTGGACGCCGATCAGGCGCGCATCGACGTCGAGGTCGAAGCGATGTCCCTCGCGCCGGTCCCGACCCCGCAGGTCCTGTGGCGCAAGCCGCCCGTGCTCGCGATCGCCGCACTCCCGGGGACGACGCTGGGGCGCCTCGGCGGGCCGTCGACCGGGTCGCCGGCGGCGTGGACCGCGGCGGGCGCCGCCATCCGGAAGCTGCACGAAGCACCCCTGCCGCCCCGGCCGGGCCAGGCCGGCCGGAGCATCGTCGCGCTAGCGGCGGAACTCGACGACGAGTGCGAGTTGCTCGTGACGAACGGTGTTTTGCCTGCTGACCTGGTCACCCGCAACCGCCAGGTCGCCGAGGCCGCGCTCCGGCCGTGGACTTTGGCGTTCACACACGGCGACCTGCAGATCGCGCACGTCTTCGTCGACGGCGACGAGGTCACCGGCATCATCGACTGGTCCGAGGCGGGCCAGGGCGATGCCCTGTACGACCTCGCCACCTTCACGCTCGGACACGAGGAGCACCTCGACGACGTCATCGTCGGCTATGGCACCGACATCGACCTCGACGTGATCCACGCGTGGTGGTCGTTGCGAAGCCTGCTGGCAGTTCGCTGGCTGACCGAGCACGGCTTCGACCCCTTCGCACCGGGCTGTGAGGTCGACGTGCTGAGATCCCGGATGTGAGGCTGCGCGGGGCCGACTGCCACGTATGCGTTCTGATGCATCGAGCAGGCCATGCCCTGGGGGCGATCGCCCGCCCTTACTCCCCGCAGAGTGCGGTGCGCAGTCGTCGCCAGCAGATGACGGCGCAAGCCAAGGAGGACGAACGCGGGGTGGATGTCGTCGCGGACTTCCCAGCGGATACGCAGGCGGCGGAACCAGTGCAGCAACACGATCGCTCCTTCCACGACCCAGCGGTACACGCCCAGGCCGGAGCCGTACCCGGTGCCGCGCCGGGCGAGGTGCGGGGTGACCTGGAACCGGCGGACCTTGACCCGGCAGACCTCATGGTCATAGCCGCGGTCGGTACAGATACCTGGGCGGTGCAGTGGCTGGCCGCGCTTGCCTCAGCTCGGCGGGACGGCCTGGATCAGCGAGATCAGTTGGGTGACGCCGTTGCGGTTGCCGTCGGTGGCGATTGCCGCGAGCGGGCGCTGTGCGCCTCGACGATCAGGTGGTACTTCGGCCTCGGGGAACATCGGTACAGCGGTTATCGGTGAGAACGATCTTGTTCAGGGTGTGAGGGCGCTGACCCTGTTCTCGTACTCGCGGCGGGCCTTGCGCTGGGCAGGGACCGCGGGGAGGCCCTGACCGCCGTCGAGCGGCTGGCAGCGGGCGAGGAGCCCTCGGTGCATGGCGGGGACGGCGCTGACGCGCAGGGTGTAGCCCTGGCCGCGCCGTACGGTCGTCCCCTGGTCGAGCGCGGCACGCTCGGCGGGCTCCAGCTCGGTGGCGCGGAGGTAGTCGGCGACCTTGCCCGGCATGTCGAGGGTGACCGGCAGCTCCGGGGCGGGCGCGTCCTCCTCGCTGGCGGTGTGGTCGGGCAGGAGGTCGGCGACGGCCGTGCGGATGGCGCCGCGGCTGACCCGGTGCTCGCGGGCGAGGGCGGCGATGGAGCGCCCTTCCAGGTACGCGGTGCGTACGGCGTCGGTCTTCGCGGCCGCCACCGCGGGGCGGCGCCCGCCCTTGCTGCCCCTGGCCTCGGCGGCACGCAGCCCGTCGTACGTCAGCTCGCGCTGGAGGTCGCGCTGAAGTTCGCCGGCGGCGGCGAGGGTCTGCACCATGAACTTCACGGTGGACAGCAGCTCGCCGGTGCGGGGGTGGCGGGCGGTGAGGTCCATCGCGGAGAACGCGCCGTCGTGGATGCGCAGCGCCACCTGGTCGCGGTGGAGGACATCGAGCACGTCGAGGATGTGCCCGGTGCCGCGGACGAGGCGGAACATCTCGGAGATGTGCACGGTGTCGCCCGGCCGCGCGTACGTCAACAGCTCGCGGAACTTCGGGCGCTGGAGGGGGTGGAGGCGGCTGGAGGTGCCCGGGTCCTCCTCGAAGACGACCGGGTCCTCGATCCCGGCCTCGTCCAGGACGAGGTTCTGCCGGGCGGTGGACTGCTGGTCGGTCGAGACCCGCTTGTAGACCAGGTTCGCCACCGAGGGGCCCCTTCCGTACGGAGGATCGGAGCCTAGCTGTCGTCAAACCCTGTCAGCAATCACCATCGGATCTGATTGGATTCGCGGCGCCGTGAGCCCTCGGATTGCACGGGTTCATTGGACGCGCCGCCTGCCTGTCGCCAAACGATCGTTTGCCGACAGGAAGCCGGATGCTGTCCGGCCTCCTGGGGTCATCGGGACGCTACCCGGGGCCCGGGGGCAGGTGGACGGTCATGATCAGGTGGCAGGTCTGTGTGCCCGTGCCGCGGTAGGTGTGGGTGGTGTCGGCGTCGAAGGTGGCGGTCTGTCCGGCGGCGACGGTGTAGTCGATGCCGTCGACGACGAGGACCATCTCGCCCCTGGTGACGCTGATGGTCTCGGTCACGCCGGCCTGGTGGGGGTGGCTGGGGTATTCCTCACCGGGTTCCAGTGTCCAGCGCCAGACTTCGGTGGCCGCCGGACCGCTGGTGGTCAGCATGAGCCGGGCCTCACTGCCGTGCTCGCCCTTCCACAGGGGCATGACAGTGTCGGCGTCCACCACCCGCACCCGCTGTTCGGGGCGGCCTTCCATCAGGGCGGAAACGGAGGCGCCGAGCGTGTCGGCGAGGCGGACCAGGGTGGCGAAGTTGGGATTGCCCTGCGCTTTCTCCAGGGCGACGAGGGCACCCTTGCTGACCTTGGCCCGGCGGCCAAGTTCGTCCAGGGAAAGTCCGGCGCGGGTGCGGGCCGCGCGGACGTTGTGCGCGAGCGTCCGCAGCGCCGCCTCGGTCTCCGTCATCGCTATCACCCCTCCAAGCAGGTGGGTCACTGCACTGGTCCGTGCGGTCGGTCGGTTGACGACTTACGGTCGGTGCGTTGTACGGTGTAGTCGTTCCATTGATAGTAAGGGATGTACTACCTGTGATCGCTCTGCTGCTGGCCCTGAGCAGCTCTCTGGCCTACGGATGCGCCGACTTCCTCGGCGGCTTGGGCGCCCGCAAGGCCCATGTCCTGCGCACCGTGATGATCGCGGCCCCGGCCTCGCTGACCGTCGAGCTGCTGCTGTGGCCCGTCCTCGGCGCCTCCTTCGCCCCGGCGACCCTGGCCTGGGGCGCCGCGTCCGGCGTGGCGTCGGCCGCCGCGTTCGCCCTGCTCTACAAGACCCTGGCGATCGGGCCGATGAACGTGCTGTCCCCGGTCACCGCGCTGGTGTCGGCGATGCTGCCGGTCGGCGTCGGGCTGGTGCAGGGCGAGCACCTGGGGGTGGCCGGGCTGGTCGGCCTGCCGCTGGCGCTGGCGGCCGTGGTGCTGGTCAGCGCCGGGCACGGCGCGAAGTCGGCCCGCCCCTCGCGCACCGCGCTGCTGCTCGCCCTCGGAGCTGGCGCCGCGATCGCCTTGCAGCTGGTCTTCCTGCACCAGGCACCCTCCGACAGCGGCGTCGGCCCGCTGATCGTCGGCCGCGCCGTCTCCTCCGCCGTCACCCTGGCTGCCGCCGGCGTGATGTTCCGCCGCCTGGGCACGGAGAAGCCCGCCTACGGGATCTCTGCGGCGGCCGGCGTGCTGGATTCGGTGGCCAACCTGCTGTTCCTGCTCGCCGCCCGCAGCGGCGACCTGGCCGTCGTCGCCGTGATCACCGCCCTGTACCCGGCCGGCACCGTTCTGCTCGCCCGCAGCGTCCTCTCCGAACGCATCCACCGCGGACAGCTGATCGGCTTGGGCACCGCCGCCGTCGCCGTCAGCCTCCTCGCCCTCACCTGAACCACCACCCTCCCCGGAAGGAACCCGGCATGTTCATCCAGCCCTGGGACGCCGCCCTTGACGACGCCGAGTGGCAGACCTGGATCGCGGAGGGCCACGACTTCGGCATCCTCAGCGTCAACGGCCTGCCTGGACACCCGCCGGCCGTCGTGCCCACCCACTTCACCGTCGACGGCACGGCCCTGCTCGTGCATCTCGCCCGGCCCAACCCCGTGTGGAAGGCGATCGAGGCCGACCCGAACGTCACCTTCACCGTCACCGGCGACTACGCCTTCATTCCCGGGCCCTGGCGCGCCAAGCCCGGCACCGAGCCCATCGACGGCGTCCCCACCAGCTACTACGCCGCCGTCCAGTTCACCTGCCAGGCCGGCATCATCGACGACCCGGCGGCCAAGGCCGAGCTGCTGCGCCGGCAGATGGCCCACTTCCAGCCCGATGGCGACCACGCCCCCATCGATCCCGACCAGCCTCCCTACGGGCGGATGCTGCCCGGCATCCGCGGCCTGCGCCTGGACGTCACCGAGGTCCGCGCGAAGTTCAAGTACGACGACCACAAACCCGTCGAGCAGCGCACCGAAACCGCCCGCCGGCTCACCGAACGCGGCACGGCCCTGGACGCACCCACCGCCGGCCAGCAGCTCCGCCGCCTGGACCGCATCGGCACCTGGAAGTCCTGACCACTGCCACCCTCGGCCAGCTCACCGAACGGACACGCTCCCACGATGACCGCCTTCCGCATCAGCCCCGACGTCGCCGACGCCTTCCCCGACACCCTCATCGCCGTCGTCACCGCCACCGGCCTGAATGGCCGCGAGCCCTGGCCCCATACCACCGAGGCTCTGGAGAACCTGGAGGCCCAACTCGCCGACGGCACCTGGGCTCCGGCCGACGAGAGCGACCCGCGCATCAAGGCGTGGCACACCGCCTATCGCTCCTTCGGCACCAATCCCCGCCGTATCCGCCCCAGCGTCGATGCCCTGGGCCGCCGCATGGCGAAGAAGGGGACCCTGCCCCGGATCAACCCGGCCGTCGACTCCTACAACGCCGTTTCCGTCCGCCACGGCCTGCCCGCCGGAGCCTTCGACCTCGCCCACGTCACCGGCGACGTCGAAATCCGCTACGCCGACGGCACCGAGACCTTCACCCCGCTCGGCGAACCCGACACCGTCGAGAACCCCAAGCCCGGCGAGATCGTCTACACCGACACCACCGACGTCCTCACCCGCCACTGGAACCACCGCGACGCACACCGCACCCGCGTCACCGAGGACTCCACCCACGTCGCCTTTGTCCTGGAAACCCTGACCGCTACCCGCGACGGACACCTCCTGACCACTGCCGCCGAGGAATTGCAGGACCTGCTCACCGAACACTCCGCCCAGAGCGCCGTCCACTACCTCAGCCCCGCCCACCCGCAGGTCACCCTCTGACTCCACGCCCCTGGTATCCCAGCGGCAGCACAGGTTGAGCAGCACCTCGTTCGGGCCTCGGCGCTCACTCCTGGCCGCCACCGTCATCGTCCTCGTCCAGCTCCGGCGCCTCCGGATCGCGCAGCGGACGCAGAGCGCCGGCGGCCGGGGTCGAGGCGGTGAAGCTGTAGCGGCCGAGGAGGTTCAGGTTGCGGTGCTTGAGCGGGGACAGGCGGGCGATGTCCTCGTCCGGCAGTTCGTGGCCCTCGGCGGCGAGCTGGGTGACGGCGGCGTCGATGTACTTCGTCGTCCAGAGCACGATGGCGTTGAGGACCAGGCCGAGCGCGCCGAGCTGGTCTTATCCGAACTTGGCATGTTGACCGCTTGGGGCCGTCTGTGTCGGGCCGCACGGAAGATTTCAGTGGGCGGTTCTGTGACCTGGGCATTGAAATCTTCCGTGCGGTGTCTCGGGATGGTGCGAGCGCACCGATCCCTTCGGTGTCCGGCGGCCGTGGCGTCGGCGGTCCTTCTGCGGGATGGGCTGGTGGTCAGCGTTTGACGCGGCTGCGGACAGCTAGGACGGCCAGGCCGAGGAGGACGGGTTCGACCAGTCGGGAGGCCATCTCGGTGTACGTGCCGACGGTGGTCAGGTCCTGGCCGGAGGAGCGGAATACCACCGAGTTGATCACCACCCGCAGGGCCTTGTCGAACCGTTCAGTGGTGACGCGCTCGGACCACGGGCCGGTGGGGTTGACCGGATCGGGGGTGTCGGTGGTCCAGGCGACCTCCTGCCCGGCGGCGACCTGGCGGCCGGTGATGGTCGGCTTCGGATCCTCCGCAGGCAGCCCCCACAGCACCATCACCGCGACCGTGGCGGCCATGGCCGCCGCCAGCCAGGCCAGTGCGCGGGTGGCGCGCAGACCGTATCCGGACAGAGTGCAGTAGGCGGTCAGCAGTGTCCGCTCCGCCCAGGGCCGGGTGGCGTCGTGGCGGCGCATCTCGCATTCGCCGTAGTAGAAGTCGGCGGCGTCCGGCTCGTTCTTACCGTCCTCCAATGACTTGCGTAATTGTCGGTACAGTGCTGCAAGCGCGGCCGGCTGTAGCACAGCGGCGTCCTCGGGCGGGCGAGTCCAACCACGGGGCTGGTCGGGTCTGTGACGGCTTTGGACGCGCCAGTGGTGCTCCTCAATCAATGTGCGCCGTGGACTCCAGCGCCAAGGAGATCGGCCGTACCGCCCGGTGGGGGTGGTGGCGAAGGTGCACCAGCCGTCAACCTTCAGCTGGTCGAGATGGACGGCGCCGGCGAACCGGCACCTGCTCAGGTCGATGTCGTGCAGCGCCAGGTGCGCGGCATCCACCCCGCCCACCGTCGCCAGGTGCACGCCGGGCTCCAGGCCGAACAGCTTTGTCTCTGGCAACAAGCCAGTTGAGCTGGACAGGGGGAAAGGGGTGGGACGGGCGGCGATTAGCACCGGGTACTCGAAGACCGCATCCCTCAGGTCCAGCTCGGCATAGCGCAGGTGGAGCATGGCGGTCGACGCCCATCGGGTGCGCGCACAACTCACCTGACGGGCTGCAATCTCCAACGTCACCGGCTGCTGGAACACCGCGGTGTCCAATACCACCCGCTTACCGCACACCAGCGGTCCCATGCCCGACGTCAATTCAAATCGCGCCTTGTTGAACCGGGCGTCGCCGGAGAAGGCCGCCCCGTGGAACTGAGCGTCGCCTGAGAAGGACGTCCCGCCGAACCAGGCGTCGTCAGAGAAGGCCGCCCCGTCGAACCGGGCAGTGCCGGAGAAGGTCGCCTCGCCGAACTGGGCGCGGGAGAAGGACGCTCCGTTGAACCCGGCGACACCGGAGAAGGACGCCTCGCCGAACTGGGCGAAGCCAGAGAAAGAGGCTCTGTCGAACCCGGCGTCGCTGGAAAAGGACGCACCGTCGAACCAGGCGACACCGGAGAAGGACGCCTCGCTGAACCAGGCGTCACGGGAGAAGGACGCCCTGCTGAACTCGGCGTCGCCGGAGAAGGACGTCCCGCCGAACCAGGCGTCGCCAGAGAAGGACGTCCCGCCGAACCGGGCGTCGCCGATGAGGGGTAGACCGGTGGTGGGGCTGCGTAGGGCGGCGAGTAACTGGTGCAGCAGTTCCGTGGTGAAGGGGGTGCCGCGGTGGTCGATGCTGGTGCCGGGTGACAACGTCGCGAGGTAGGCGGCGCGGTCGGCCTCGCTCAGGTGGGCCAGACAGGCGGTGTGGTCACCAACGTGGATGCCGCGGCAGCCGACCGGATCGGCCTGGGCGGCGTCGTGGCCGCAGTGCGGCCACGACGGCGGCGTGCTGGAAGGCGGTTCGGGAGGTGCGGGTGTCATGCCCGGAGGACGATCGAGCGCGGCCGGATGGTTGCCCGCGCCCTGCCGTCGAGGCCGCGGCACTGAAGCCTTTGGTGCGGCACTGAAGGACGTACTGAAATGAATCGTGCGCTCCTGAAATCTTCCGCGCGGTCCGACAGTCTGTCCGCCGATAGGTCGCTGAGAGTAGCGGCCGATTTTCTTGAGGATCGGCGGCCTTCCGGGCGTGTCGCCGAGCCGGTTCTCGCAAGGGTGCCCGATGAGGACGTGACTGGGGCCTTGGAAAATGTTCCTCATGGACGATGCCTTCACGCTCCTTCGGCGAGCGACTGATCTACTCCCCGAGGGTGCCCGGGCTGAAAACGGTGTGTCGGTTGACGACGTGCGCGACTATCAACGGCACCAGGAGTGGGAGCTGGTCCTCGACCTCCTGATGGAGATTGCGGACGAGCAGCCGGTTTCCTTGCGATTCTGGTCGCTACTCGAGGAGGCAGCCCGCCAGATGATGCTGGAGCACAGCGCTGACTGGTGCGAGTGGCGGGCCGGGGAGATGCAGCACGGCATCCTCCGGGCCAGGCTGAGCCTGCTGAGCACGAAGGAGGGCGGACGTCAGACCGCCTTCTCCGGGCAGGGGCAGCTGCGGCCGCTTTGGGACATCGGCAACCGGGCGCCCGATGGCGGGCAGGCAGTGAACGTTGCGCGACTGTGGGTGGAGGGTGCACCCGGCCTGGCGCCGGGAGAAAGCGCGACGGTCCGTTTGGCACCACTCAGCCCCGAACAGTGGCGCGATGTCCAGCCTGGCGACGTGATCACCATGCACGAAGGCAGGCCGGTTGTCGGCACGGCCGTGATCATCGAGGTCACACCGCCTTCCGTCGCTGGGCTCGAGGGAGATCTGTAGGCGCGATCTGCAGGGTGTCCGAGCCGCGCGGAAGGTTGCGGCTCAGCCCGAGCTGGTCGCGTAGCGCCCGCAGATAGGAAGATGACCAGCATGACGATCAACAGAAAGGCCCATGCCGCGTAGGCGGCCTGGGCACGTCCGGGCCGACCTGCTCCTACGGCGCACGCGGTGCGCATCGTGACCGCCGCCTGGGCTCTGTGCAGCTCGGCGGCTCTGCTGTTCGGCGTGCCCTCCACCGCCTGGCTACTGGGTCCGTACTGGATGTGGCTAGCCGTCGGTGAGCTGTACTTTCTCCTCCACCTGCTCCTGGCGGTACGGGCCTTCCGCGACGCGTCCGCACAACCGCACCGGGGCCTGCGGTCTCTCGCGGCCCTCCTCGCCTGGGGCAGCCTGCCCTGCTGGTACCTGGCCCACCGGGCGGCGGAACACTCCGCATCGGACGGGTCATGGTCTGACGTGCTGCGTCCTGCGGTCACGGCGGGGGCGGTGCTCCTGGTCGGCGGGGGCCTCCTGCTGACCATGTCGTACATGCGCCGCGGGGACAGCTCCGCGAAGGCCCGGGGAAGGGCGAGGGCCACACGACCTAGGATCATCCCAGCGGAACCGGGGAGCGGCGGGGGAGGGGCATGGTGTGGGAGATACTCGCGCCCGTCGGTGTCGCCGGGTGCTGATGGCGCTGGTGGACGGTCCGGCGCGCTGCCTCGGGTTGTGGCTCGCCGCGGTGACGTTACCCGCGCTCCCGCTCATCTTCGAAGGCTGCTGCGGCTGTCGGCCCGGCGGCTGTTGGGCACCATGTGTCGAACGCAAAGGGACGACCTGAGCCGTGAACGATTTCTGGACCGAGGTGTCGGTCAGCCATCACCAGTTCTACGTCCTGGACTCGAACCTTATGTACCTGGACACCGAGTGGGCCGACTACTCCAACGGCCTAGTGGTCCTCATGAGCCATGGCGCGAAGATCCACACGGGCATCCACACCGGGAACGTCCGCGTCCGGGCCCACCCCCTGCCCAGCGAGCCCCAGTCCCTCGATGACGGGCCCTGGGATGACATCGTCGAGGCCAGCGTGTACTCCGCTACCGGACAGCTGGCCGTCGAGGTCCCTGACCCGGCCGCCAGCCCCGACACCTACCTCGCCCTCCCCGAACTCGCCCACGCCGGCCCCGGCTGGTACCGGCTGCGGGCCCACGCCCGCGGCCGCGACACCCCCCACCAAGCCGTCCAGAGCGACCCCGTGGAGGACTACCTCCTCCAGTGCTGGCCAGCCCCACGAACACCCACCCACATGATCCGCACCACCGACCACTGCGGCCAGGCACTCCGCGACTCAGCCGCACACCACCCCACCCCACCACCCAGCGCCGACAGCCCCGCCACACCACCCCCGGACGCCCAGCGACGCGCCACCGAGGACAACCTGAGGCGACAGCAACGGCCGCCGGACTCATCCGGCGGCTCCGGCCAGTGACAGCGGGACGCGGCGCCGCGCGCCTGAAGCGCCCCAAGCCCCTGGCACTGCGCCGGGCGCTACGCCGGGCCCAGGCCGAACGCGCCGCCCGGCAGGCAGAACCTTGCGCGGCACTCCGCCGTCCCGCGCACCACAGCGCACGGAGCAGCCACCGCGAAGTTGCCCTCGACAGAACGCGCCCAGCCCGGGGCGGTGGGGCGGGGCTCGCCGCTCCGGTGGCGGACGGGACGTAGTCGACGGAGTGGTTCAGCAGCTCCGCGCAGAAAAGGCGGAGGGGTACGGCCGAACGCTACGGGACCCTGGCGGCGCCCCCGTGTGCGGGCCGAGCGCCGCTCGTTGGTTTGCTGCACACTCCCCGCGATGTACCGGGCCCCGGCGCCGCTGGGCAGGACCGCGTGAGGGGAGGGCCGCTGGATGGTCACGGCCGGGCGCGCAGCAGCTCGGGAACGCGGCTGGTCTGCCCGAGCCAGGTGGCGATGTCCTGGTCGATGTACTCGACCAGGCGCAGGACCTCGGTGTGGGCGTTGGACAGGGCGAAGCCGGCGGGTCCGGCCGTGCCGCGTCGGCCGTCGCGGCGTTGTGCCACCGGATCGCCCCGCGCCGGGGCCCGCCAGGTTCGTGCAGTCGGTCCGGTCCGGCGGTCGGGACCACCGCGCCCGGCCGTCCGGCGCGGAGTTCTGGCCGCCGTCGTACTCGCCGCGTCCGCTCGAGGGCGTCGCCCACCGTTCCGGCATCGCCGAGCCGGGCTCTGCGGGCAGCGTCTTGCGGCTCGGCCTGGAGGCCCGCTCGCACAACTTTTCGCGTGAAGGCCTGCCTGTCACTCGATGGGGGCAGTAGGCCGGCGGCAGGGCAAGAGGTTTGTTGACAGAGTTGTGGCTCTCCGGCCGGTGGGCGAGGGGCGTGCGGAGGGCGTACTGAGGTGAAGAGCGCTACGCGGGCGCACCACTTTCTCAGCGAAAAGCACCCAATGTCCTTTTCCCGGGTGCGGTCTGATCATCTCTGACCGGCATTTGAAAGAATCTGATCAGACCGGGAAGAAATTGGTCGTGCCCGTGGTGACGGGCACCTATGCCTATAGCGCTACTAAGCGGCGCTGCCGGTGCCCGGTAGGTAGTACTGTCCAATGCCCCGGCAATCGCCGGGAACGGCAGGACCCCGGCATCTGGTTGGTCGCCTCGGCGCCGGGGTCTTGCCACTTCTCACGCCAGTTCGACCCAGGAGAGTTGTCCCTCATGACTCGTCACCGACGCCGTACTTTGCTTCCCGCAATTGCACGGGAGCAGAGCCGTGAAACTATCATCCCGCCACTGCCGTGGGTTCAAACCCTGCGGTGGCATGCCACGGTTGTCACGGCCCGCGCAAGCATGCTCATCGTGCTGATTTCCCTGCCGCTCCTCCTCCTGCCGGTCTCTTTTCCGCCCCGGGTGCTGCCCTGCCTGATGCTCTGTCTCGCGGCCTCGCACGGATCTGTGCTGATCCATCACCGATTCCGCCGTCGCTGACGCGACAAGCCGGGCGGCGAGGACAGCCTCCTCGCCGCCCGGCCGCAGCGCATCTCCTCGAACCCCTTCCTCGTGGGCGGGCATAGATACCCGCCCCGGCACCCCAAAAGAGGTACCGGTGTCACCCCGTTCCCCTCACAACCCCCGGTCCGCGTCCGGCCGGGCGGCCCGCTCCACTCCCACGGCCGACCCCGCCCGCGCCGCCCGCTGCACCGAAGCCGTCCGCGGCATGGCCGAGGATGCCATCGTGCGGTCCGAGGACTTTCTGGACCGGGCCAGCAGCGAGAACGCTTCGGCGGAAGAACTGCTCCAGAAAGCCGCCGGCCTTCACGCCCTCTTCGAAGACGTGATCGCGACGCTCGTCGTGCGCCAGCGCTCGGAGGGCAAACCACTCGACGAACTCGCGGTCATCCTGGAGCGGAGCGCGGACCGGCTGCGCAAGAAGTACCCCCCGCAGGACATCGACCGCACGATCACGAAGCGGAGCCGGCCACGACGCCCGGCCAGCAAACTTCCATCACCGACCGAACCGCCGGACCCACCGGACCCGCAGCCCCTCCAGCGGCTGCCGCGCCAGCGCCTGGCAAGCGCCCTGACCCGCGCCTGGCAGATCAGCGGCCTGACCCAGGCGGTCCTCGCCGACCGCATGGGAATCGACCCCTCCTACGTCTCCCGCCTGCTCTCCGGCGAGCGCGACGCCTCCTGGAAGCACGTCAAGCTCATCTGCGACGTGTGCCAGGCCGACACGGCGCTGATGCAGTCGCTGTGGGACGCGGCCAACGGCGACGGCGTGCCCCGCCCCAGCGACAACCCCGCACGCGACCTGCGGACCTACCTCAAGGCCCTCCTCTACGCCGCCGGCTCGCCCAGCAGCGAGACCGTCCTGGCCTCCGCCCAGCACACCATCAGCGCCACCGCCCTGCACCTGGCCCTCGAAGGCCCTGGCGTTCCCCCGCGCGCGGTGGTCAAGCAGCTCGCCGTGACCCTGCAGAGCCAGCCCGACACCGCCCTCGCCCTGTGGAGCCGGGCACACGGCCACACCGAGACCTGCTCCGTCTCCGCCGGGGCCTTCGGCTGACCCCGGCCAACCCCCGGGGGGAAAGACCGCATGAAACTCGCCGCCGCGCCCACCCTGCCCACCCTGCTCGCCACCGCCTTCTACGCCTTCCACGACCTGCACCGCCCCGCCTACCACGCCTACGCCGCCGCCCTCCTCGCTCCCGAGGAGGCCGCGACGGCCGTCGCCGAGCTCTTCGACCTTGTGGCCGACCAATGGACCACCGTGGTCACCGGCATCTCCCCCTCCGCATGGGCGTGGACCCGGCACGTCCACGCCGTCGCCCACCGCACCGGACACCCCACCACCCCAGCCGAGGACGCCGTCCTGCTCCACCACACCCTGCACCTGAGCATCGACAAGATCGCCACCATCACCGGCACCGAACCGGCCACCGTGACCGCCCTGCTCGCCACCCGCCACCACGAACACCCCAGCGACCCCACCCCCACCAGCCACACCCCACGCCGCCTGGCCTGCGACGGGCCGATGCGCCGCTGAACCGACCAGACAACTCACGTCGACGGGCGTCAGCCCGTGACCAAGCTGACAGCCCGGCGCCTGGCCACGCAGGCGCACGAAGCGCACCGTGGCGAGCCGCCCGCCGTTCGCGCGCACGACCGCGGCCAGCGGCGTCTCAAGCTCGTGGCGGCGGCCGTGGTCGGCGTCCGGCGCACTGGCGGTGATGCCCCCGGCGGCGGCCGGCCGGGCGCCGCTGCAGCAGACCGCCGGGCGCCGCGGCTCCGGCCGGGACCCCGTGAGTGCGGCGAACGCCTTCAAGTCGCTGATGGACTTCCGCGGCTGGAGTGCTTCCACCGCCGCCGGTAGCCTCCTCGACCAGTCGGGGAACGGCGGGTCGCCAAAATGCCGGGGCCGCAAGAGCCCGGCCCTGCGGACGCTCCCTGCTCGTGCCCTTGGTGTCCGCAGAGTTCGGTGACCCGGGGGCCGTCTTCGCCGCTCGCGGCAGCGGACGGTGCGCCCCGGGGTGGTCAGAGCCCAGTACCCGTATCGTGTGCTCCAGCAGGTCGGCAAGAACCTGCGCCGCCCCGGCCGCATCACCTCCCCGCCCCCGCCCGCCAGAAGGCGAGGTTGTTGCGGGTGATGAGGGTGTCGGGGTGGTCGGGGCCCAGCACCCGCATCGTGTCCTCCAATAAGTCGGTGAAGGCCTGCGCCGCCCCAGCCTCATCCCCCGCCCGCCCGCGCATGGTGGCGAGGTTGTTGCGGGTGGTGAGGGTGTTGGGGTGGTCGGGGCCCAGCACCCGCACCATGCGCTCGAGCAGGTCGGTGAAGGCCTGCGCCGCCCCAGCCGCATCCCCCGCTTCCCCCCGCCAACCGGCGAGGTTGTTGCGGGTGGTGAGGGTGTTGAGGTGGTCGGGGCCCAGCACCCGCGCCATGCGCTCGAGCAGGTCGGTGAAGGCCTGCGCCGCCCCAGCCGCATCCCCCGCTTCCCCCCGCCAACCGGCGAGGTTGTTGCGGGTGGTGAGGGTGTCGGGGTGGTCGGGGCCCAGCACCCGCACCTCGTGCTCCAGCAGATCGGCGAGCGCCTGCGCCGCACCGGCCGCATCCCCCACCTCCCCGCGCATGATGGCGAGGTTGTTGCGGGTGATAAAGGTGTCGGGGTGGTCAGAGCCCAGCACCCGCACCGTGTCCTCCAGCAGATCGGTGAAGGCCTGCGCCGCACCGGCCGCATCCCCCGCCCGCCCGCGCATGGTGGCGAGTTCGTTGCGGGTGATGAGGGTGTCGGGGTGGTCGGGACCGAGGCGGCTGCAGGTGGTGTCGGCGAGATGCTCGAAGTAGCCGTTGGCGGCGGTGACCTGTCCGGAGTCGCCGAGACTGCGGCCGACGCGGAGCAGCACCACGTGGGCGTCCGGCCAGTACAAGGCGTCGTCGGCATGGCGGGTGAGGGCATCGGCGTTGGTGCGCAGGACTTGGGCGAAATCAGTGTCGCGTTCGATGTCAGGCCAGACGGCGACCAGAGCGTCGGCGGCGGTGCGCGCGGTCTGGTGGTGCTGGTGGGGCGTGTGGATATCGCGGGTGGCGCGCTGGGTGAGCTGGTGGACGCGGACGGCCTGATGGGGGTTGCCCGGGTGGTGGTCAATGAGGCTGAGCCGGTCCAGGGCCCTCAAAGCACCGAAAGCCTCGTCCGGTGGGACAGGAACCACCGAGCGCTGCCGTCTACTCGGCCACCACTTCGTTCGCCGCCTTCGTCCGGGGCCGGCTGTCGTGCGGTGTGCGGCGAGGTGGGTGCGGGCTCTCTCGCTGGTCAGGACAGATTGGGGGATGCCGTTGGCGTCGAGCAGGGCGGCCAGGTGGAGCATGGGCCGGGCCAGGCCAGCGGGGCGCAGCGTGTCGGCGCGGTCGATGGACAGGGACCAGGCGGCGGCGAGGGCGGTGGCCTGTTCGTCGGGCAGGGCGTCGGGGGCGAGGTCGGTGAGTTTCGTGGTGCGGTCGGCCAGCAGGCTGCGGTAGGTCGCTGCACTTTCGCCGGAGTCGATGAGATAGGCGGCGGCCTGAGCCAGGGCCAGGGGCAGGTGCCCGAGGTCGGCGGCGAGGGCGGTGAGCTGGACCGCGGGCTCGGTGCGGCCTTGGGCGTTCAGGGCCGCGGTGAGGTAGTTGACCGATTCGGCAGGGGTGAACAGGCCGACCTCGATTCGGCGGCGCCCGTCTCCGAACAGGGCGGCGTCGCGACGGCGAGTGGTGAGCAATGTCCGGCCGTGTGGGCTGGCGGGCGGCCACAGGCTGTAGCGGTTCCCGGGGTCCTCGGGGTGGACGACGAGGTCGCTGGGGTCGGCGACATCGTCTAGGACAATCAGCCACCGGCACGGCCGTTGCCCGGGCTTGGGCGCCAGCCAGGCCAGGAATGTCTTCGCGGCCTGCTCGGGATCCGCGGGATCGGCCCGGCACAGTTCGACGCCGGCCTGCGCGTATGCGCTCACCACGGGGACCTGGGCGCTCGCGGTGATCCAGACCAGAATGTCCAGGCCACCGTCCGCCCAGGCGGCGCGGGCGTAGTCGGCGGCGAGCTGGGTTTTGCCAACCCCACCCATCCCGGTCAATACCTGGGACAGCACGGCGGTGCCCCCGTCCTCGACCGCCGCACGCAGCTGTTCTGCCTCGACGCGGTACTGGAAGGAGCGCGCCGAGGACGGGACCACACCGACCTGGTGCGGCCAGGACGCCGGTTCCCGCGGCGCGGGCTGCACAATCAGCGTGTGAACATAGCCGGTGTTGACGGTTGCGCCGTCGGTAGCCGTCGCGTCTCCTGTGCCGGACAGGTGTACCCAGGCGGGAGACTCAGGGCCGCTTCTCGGGGCCGGGCCGCGATAGCCCGTCACAGCCATCTCATCGCCGACGGCTTTCGCGTTGCCGGTGTCCGTCGCGGTCACTGACGGCTCAGGTTCCTCGTCCCGTGCCGTGCCTGATGATGCCTTCGCCATGCGGGGTCTAGTTCGAGTAGTCGATGCCGGAGACGGAGTTCCCCCCGCTGGCCTCACCCGTCCGCTCGGCTGTGGCCGAGCCCCGGCCCTGGCCGCCGGGCCGCCGGATTCCGGTGGTGCCACCGCGGCTGGCTTTACCGGTCCGGACGGCTTTATCTGTGGGCCCGATAGAGGACGGACGCTGGAACAGGGCCCAGACCAGGGCGGCAATACCGACGGCGGCCTGGACAGTGGCCCCGGCCAGCTGTCCTGCACCGGGGCTGTCCAGAAGCCAGATCAGCGGTGTAGACAAGACACCGACCACCGCCAGCACGATGACCGTGATCTTCCATCCCTGCGACACAGCGGCTCCCCCTCGCCCCGACACGCCCGTCAATGGTTGACGGCCCGCCACCTCGCATTGTGCCGTGCAGCTCTCGCCTGCATCAGGAAACGCACTTTTTCGGCACCACGGCCCCGGCACGGGCCCAGAGGAAGGAAGTGCGCCCGAGGGTCGTGCCAGAGTCGATGCGCGGGGCCGGACGTCGGCTCCGCGAACCGAGGCGAAAGGTAGGAGACGTGGCGCGGAGCTAGTACTCCAGTGCGGTTTCGTGATCTACCCAGCGGATTTGTCGGCGGATCGTCGTCGGTAGTGGCTGCGGCGGGCTGTTGCCTGGTGGCGTGTGCGCCAGTGGGACCAGTGCAGCAGTCTGCCCGCGGTCACGGCCGGTGCCGTGAGGACGGCGGCGAGCAGGTGGCGGATCTCGGGGACGGTCAACGTGATCGGGTCGCTGCCGCGGGTGGGGTGGAGCGGATCGACGGGCCGTTGTGGTGCCGGGTCGGCGGCAAGTGCGGTCAGAAACGCCAGCGCGAGCATGGCGAGCGTGATGTGCCGGTGCCATGAGGTCCAGTTGCGGACCTGGTAGTGGTCGAGTCCGACCTGGCCCTTGGCGGCCTGGAAGCACTCCTCGACGCTCCAGCGGACACCGGCGACGCGGACCAGTTCGGACAGGGCCACCTTTGTGGGTGACCAGCACAGGTAGAAGGCGAGTTCACCGGTAGTCCGGTTACGTCGGATGAGCAGGTGGCGGTGGCAGTCGGTGCCGATGTGGAACCAGGCCCAGTCGTAGTACCGCGGGCCTTTCGCACCGTTTCCGGCGCTGTGGCGCTGACAGGCCGTGGCGGGCAGGCGGCCGGCGACGGTGTCCGCGCGGACGGCAGTGCGGCCGTGGTTGATTCTCACCCGCATCGAGCAGGCGACGGCCAGCACGTAGCCGGTGCCGCGCGCCTCGAGGGCGGCGCGGAGCTGGGGGTCCTGGCCGTAGGCTTCATCGCCGGTCACCCAGGACGCGGTGATCCCGGTGTCCAGCGCGGCGGCGATCATCTCCCCGGCCAGGCGGGGCTTGGTCGTGAACTGGATGTCCTCGGGGATCCCGGCCGCGTGACGGCGTTCGGGATCGGAGCACCAGGACTGCTCGGGCAGGTAGAGCCGACGGTCGATCAGGGCCCGTCCGCGGCTGGTGGCCAGGGCGAGGAAGACGCCGACCTGAGAGTTTTCGATGCGTCCCGCGGTGCCGGTGTACTGCCGTTGCACACCGGCCGAGGCCCGGCCCTTCTTCAGGAAGCCGGTCTCGTCGACGACGAGACCGGCGCCGTCCGCGCCGAGGTGTTCGGCGGTGTACGCGCGCAGGTCGTCGCGGACCGCATCGGCGTCCCAGCGGGCGTAGCGCAGCAGGCGCTGCATCGGCCCGGGTCGGCTGTGGCCGGCCTGTTCGGCCAGCTGCCAGCAGTTCTTGCGCTCGACGTTCGACAGTAGCCCGAGCAGGTAGGCACGGGCCGCGGCCCGCGGCTCAACTCGCCCGAAGCGGCCCGCGATCCGGGCCATGACCTGGTCGAACATCGTCCGCCAGCGAGCAGGGTCTACGCTATGGCCCGCGGCCACCGCACGATCTTCAGGAGTCCACACAACCCCCGATGATCACGCGGCGGCCGCACCCGTCCCAGCCGGGTCCGCGACAAGATCGCGAAACCAGACTGGAGTACTAGCCGGATGCCGAAGGCTGCACCGCCGCTACGAGCGAAAGGCCGAACACTTCCTGGCCTTCGTAGGCATAGCGCTCACCCCGGCCCCTGGCACTGCACCAGGCCCAGGCCGAACGCGCCGCCCGGCAGGCAGAACCTGCGCGGCACTCCGCTGTCCCGCGCACCACAGCGTGCCGAGCCGCCGTGAAGTCGCCCTCGACAGGACGCGCCCAGCCCGGGGCGGTAAAGCGGGGCTCGCCGCTCCGGTGGCGGGCGAGACGTAGTCGACGGAGTGGGTGCGCGGCATGGGTCGCCGAGGCGGAGTGGCGTCACCACGGTGCGCGTTCCCTGGCGTCGCAGACGGCCTCCCACTCGGCGAGGGTGAGGCACTGCTGGGGCCTGCGGGCCCGCCGGGCCCGGTCGGCCTCCGCGAGCGAGGCGAGAATCTGGTGGCGGATGACGAAGGCCGGCGGATCCGGTTCCGGATCGGCCGGCGGGTGCAGCACCTGAAGGCGTGCCCGCAAAGCGGCCATGGCGTCCAGGAAGGCCTGGCTGGGCGGGTCGCCGGCGGGCGGCACATCGGGGGCGGCCGTGTCGGTAAGTAGCTGGGCCTGTTCGGCAAGCTCGTCGCGCCAGCGGGCCATGATCAGACCTGCCGGGGAGTCCGGCCGTCGGGGAACGCGCCAGACCGACAGCTCGGCGGCGATGTCCGCGGCGGAGCGGCCGGTGTTGATCCATGGCCGCAGGGCGAAGGCCAGCCGCCGTAGGTCCTCGGTCTGGGTCCACGGCACCCGGGGGCGCACCCAGGCTGCGACCGACACGGCGTGGGACGCCTGCTCAGGACTGGCGCGGTAGGGCTCGGGGATCTCCCGTTGGCGGCCGCGCCGTGGCCGTGCGCGCCGTGGTGCGCGAGTGTTGTTCTTCTTTCCCTCTCCCTTAGCTGTAGGACGTAGGGGGTTGGTCTTACAGGAAGGGGTGTCACGGCGGCGGGCTCGGCTGCTGCGTGTGCGGGCGTCGGCGATGGCCGCCTGGCGCCCGTGCTCGGTGAAACCGATGTGCCGGGCGTGATAGCCCTGGCCTTGGACGCGGTGGCCGGCGGCATCGTCCCATGCTCGGGGGACGACGGCTGCGTAGATGGTGGCGGTGCCCGCCCAGTCCCCGCTCCCGGCGGGGCGGGTGTTGGTCCGGCTTCCGTGGACGGCCCAGACGAGGAGGCCCAGTTCACGCAGGACGGCGATGTGCCGCTCGAGGGTGCGTCGGCTGATGCTCAGGCGCTTCCACATGCTGTCGCGGCAGTAGGCGACGTGCCCGTCCGCGTTCAGGCGGGCGGCGAGGTCTTTCGCGACGTGCAGCGTGGTGTCGTTGGCTTTCGGGTGCAGACGCTGGGTGACGGCCCAGGTGGCGGCGCGCAGGAAGTCGCCACGGCGGGTGCGCCGGGACGTGGTCGTGTCGATTTCCTGGTCCTCATGGTCGCGCACCAGGACGAATCGGTTGTCCGGGGATAATCGGTGGTGACCCTGTGATGGGCGCGGTGGGGCGGCGCCATCGTGGACCGGGGCGCGGGCATGCTGCATTATGGACAGGGCACGCCCTCCTTCCGGGCATGTACAGGGCCCCGCTTTGGTGGGGCCGGGTTCTTCGGGAACCAAGAGATCCGCCCTGGCAGGGGCGGTGTTGCCCGGTCTGCGGACCGGGTTCTTCACCAGGCGGGCTGGATACTCGTCTGGTGGTGGCAGGGGCGGCGGGTGGGCCGAGGTGCTGGACACACCAGGGGCTTGCCGCCGCCGGGGCAGTCCATGGGGACTGCCCCGCTGTCAGATCATGTGCTCAATGAGCTCCAGTGATTGTGGGCGGCTAGGAGGTCAGTGGCCCATGCCGGCGCCGCCGTCGACAGGCACCACGGCACCGGTGATGTAGCCGGCCTGCTCGGAGGCGAGGAAGGCGACGGTTGCGGCGATCTCCTCAGGACGGGCGAGGCGGCCGAGTGGGATCTGGGTCTTGAGGTTCTCGAGCTGCTCGTCGCTCAGCTGCTGGCTCATGGAGGTCTCGGTGAGGCCGGGGGCGACGACGTTGAAGGTGATGCCGCGGGAGCCGAGTTCGCGGGCCATGGAGCGGGCGAAGCCGACGAGGCCGGCCTTAGAGGCGGCGTAGTTGGCCTGGCCACTCTCGCCGCGCAGAGCGACGGCGGAGGAGATGAAGACCACGCGGCCCCTCTTCGCGCGGAGCATGCCGCGCGAGGCGCGCTTGGTGACGCGGAAGGCGCCGGTGAGGTTGGTGTCGACGACGGAGGTGAAGTCGTCCTCGCTCATGCGCATCAGGAGCTGGTCCTTGGTAACGCCGGCGTTCGCGACGAGGACCTCGACGGGGCCGTGCTGCGCCTCGACCTCCTTGAAGGCGGCGTCGACCTGGTCAGCGTCGGTGATGTCGCAGCGGACGGCGAGCAGGCCCTCGGGGGGTTCGCCCGAGCGGTAGGTGATGGCGACGCGTTCGCCGGCCTCGGCGAGGTGACGGGCGATGGCGAGGCCTATGCCGCGGTTGCCGCCGGTGATCAGGACTGAACGGGACACGGGTGGCGCCTTTCTGTGGGGCTTCGTATGGTTTGTTGTGTATTAACTGGTCTGGCGTGTGCCGGAACGGGTGAGGTGTCCGCTTATCACTGCGGCAGTGTCCATGACGGCGGTCACGTACCGGGCGCGGGTCGTGGCCCGTCGCATGGGCGCGCCACCCTTGGCCAGCAGCGCGACGGAGCCGGCGACGGCCGATCCATACCAGATGGGCGCGGCGATCATGGTTCGGTCCGGCAGGGGAGACGGCCCGATGGCGTGACCTTCCTCGCGGACGTGCGCGATGTCGATCTTGTGGTCGCCCACCGAACCGAGGCAGGCGAGGATCGCCAGGCCGGCGGCGTCAGCATCGAGAGGCGCTGATTCAAGAGAGCGAAAGACGATCTGAGGCGATGTGAGGACCTCGTCATCGTGTGGCCCGTATGCCCGTTCCGTGCAGATCCTCATCGGTGTGCCGATCAGGTGCGGTCGGTAAACAAACGCGAGCTGCCCTGTTCTCGACTGTAGTGTGACAATCTCGGCCCTCACCGCAGGGGAGGGCGGGCCGGCCTGGAGGGGCTGGGCGGGTGTCGACGAGGGGGGACCGTGCAGCGCGTCAGTCAGCGCGTAGCGAGCACGCGGCCCGCATTGCTTGACGGCGCCCTCCCGGATCAAGGCCTGCAGATACCGATGGGCAGTCGCCGCGGGGAGACCCGCGGACTCGGCAACCACAGTCAGGGGATGTTGTTCACCCGGTCCAAGACTGATCAGCGCC
Source organism: Streptomyces solitudinis (assembly GCF_036323765.1). Lineage (NCBI taxonomy): Bacteria > Bacillati > Actinomycetota > Actinomycetes > Kitasatosporales > Streptomycetaceae > Streptomyces > Streptomyces solitudinis. The sequence goes on along the minus strand of NZ_JAZDCW010000012.1, from coordinate 90,773 downwards.
CTGAGCACCGCCATGGTGCGTGCCACGGACCCATCGGTGCGGTCGGACGGAGTGGCAACTGGCTGCAGCAACGCGAACTCCCCCTCGCGGTTGTGGAGGACCTTCGCGTCTCCCACAACGCGGATTCGATCCGGCGGTCGATTCTTCCCGACCAAGATCCCGCTCGCCAGGCTCTGATTTTTCCGGTCCTTGAATTTCAGGAGCTAACGCTTCCGGTATATCACCGGGCCGTTACGGGGATGGCTCCACGGGGAAGGGTTGAAAGTTGAATCAAAAGGAGGCGTTGCAGCAACTGCTGCAACGGAAGCGTGGGCAGATAGACCCGGCCGAGCTCGGCCGGCCCCAACGCGTCGGCCGGGGCCGGCGCTCGCGTGGACTGTCGCAGGCTCAGGTGGCGCAGGCCCTGTTCGTGACGGAGAGGACCTACGCCGAGTTCGAGCGTGGAAAAACGTCCCAGCCGAGCACCGAGTTCCTCGACAACGTGGCCACGGTGCTCAGGATGAACGAGCGCGAGAGGAACGTGCTCTACGTCTACGCACTCGGCTACGAGCCCCCCTTCCCCATGGATCCATGCGCGGGGACGAACGTCGCCCCGGCGTGGCAGGTGGCCGTCGACAGTGTGTCCGGTCAGCCCTGCTACATCAACGACGTCGCCTGGAACGTACTGGCCGCGAACGACGACTTCAAGCGGATGTTCCCGCAGTCCGAGGGGAAAGCCCCGGAGCTGCCCGAGCGCAACCTGATCCGGTGGATGCTCCTGCGAGAGGACGCGCGCGAGCACCACCTAGTCGACTGGGACACGCGCTGGGCGCCGCAGGTCGCGGCCCAATTACGCACGGCCGTCGCCGCGCACTCCGAAAACGAGGACCTCCAGCTGCTCGACAGGGAGGTCAGCGAGGACCCGGTGGCAGGGCCGATCTACCGTGACCACAGCCTCGCGTACATCCACCCGGATGGCGACGCGCGGCCGATGCGGCATGCCGGCTACGTGCCCCCGCGCCGCCGCGAGGACCGCCGCACCCGGTGTTGCGAACGGCACGCGCCGTCCCAGCTGGGCACCGTCACCATGTGCGCGGCCCAGCCGTTCGGCAGTCCGGGCGCCCGGTTCTTCCTCCTGCCCTTCGTGCCCCACCACTGACGTCGTCCCCCGCGGTCGCTCCAGGAGCGATTCCCCCAGAGCGACCGCGGCACGCACAATGCATGTTCATGGCAACCACTGACCTGAAGCAGATCGCTCCTGGCGTCTTCGCCTGGCAGCCCGGCAACGAGGCGGCCTGGGGTATGGCCAACTGCGGTCTCGTCGTCTCCGGGGACCAGGCCCTCGTCATCGACACGCCCTACACGCCCGCACTGACCGACGCCTTCCTCACCGCGGTCCGCACAGCCGCGGGCCGCGACGTCCCGCTAAACCGTGTCGCCGTCACCCACGCCAACGGCGACCACACCTGGGGTCTCCAGCAACTTCCCGGCGCCGAGGTCTTCGCCACTCACGCCACTCTTGAGCACCAGTGCCTGGAGCCGAAGCCGCAACAGCTCCAGGCACTCATCCACGACACCGACCCCGGCCAGCCGCTCGGGTGGTACTTCCGGGAGCACTTCGGCAGCTTCGACTTCGCCGGTATACAGGTCCTGCCGCCGACCACGACGTTCGCCGGCCGCCACGACCTCGCGATCGGCCGGATATCCGCCGAGCTGCACGAGGTGGGACCGGCCCACACCGTCGGCGACCTCATCGTCCATCTTCCCGAGCAGCGCGTAGTCTTCGCCGGCGACATCGTCTTCGCAGGGGACCACCCCTCGCACTGGGCTGGCCCTCTGGAGCAGGTATCCGCCGCCTGTGCACGAATTCTGGACCTCGAACCCGAGTGGATCATACCCGGCCACGGACAGCTGATGACGCCGGACGACCTACAGGAGTACGTCGCCTACCTCGACGATCTCGCCGGCCAGGCCTCCCTGATGCACGGCCAGGGCCGGACCGCCGTCGAGGCGGCACGCATCCTGATCAGGGAAGACCGGTACGCCGGGCTCGGCCTTCCCGAACGGCTCGCCATCACCCTCAGCACGGAGTACCGCCACCTCGACCAGGACTCCACCGCCCCCGACCTGCTGGAGCTGATGGACCGCGCGGCGCGCATCGCCTGGGAGCGCTCCACACGCTGACCACCCGCATTCCGGCGCACCCCCTTATTCCGGACAGCGGAACAACGGGTGCACCCCCATTCCAGTCCTTGGAATATGCACCGCTTTCCCGGCGGTCGGACTTGCTCCCGCCCACCTCGGCACGGTGGACTACCCCTGTCGGCGCACCCTGCACGCACAGGGAAACGTCGCCCAGCACCGAGGGCCCTCCCACGCCCGTTGACGTGCGCGGTCAAGCAGCACACCGTTGCTGGTCTGATTCCAGGTGCCGCCGCCGGCCCCCCGGCGGCGGCACCCGCTCGAAGCCGCCAACGATCCAGGGGAGAGTTCAGGCACACCGCTCCCACCTTGCCGGCCCCCGCCGCCGTCCCCGTTCCTCGCCCCGCAGGTCGAAGCCATACGCCACGCCCTGCGCACCGGACGACGTGAGGAGGGCCTGACGCTCGCCCGGACCAATAGCGAGGAACTCGCCGAGAGTCACGGCCCTTCGCACAACTACACACTCCGCGCCTTCGAGCTCACAGCCTCCTAAGCTCAGCTCGCCGGCACCCCACCATGGCCACCGATGTTTCGGTGCACACCGCCGCAGCCTGGCAGCGGGTCCTGCTGCATGCCGAGCACTGGCATTCCAGGGTGAGGACGGCAGCGGCGATGGCCGTCATGCGGTTGGGGCTGCGGCGGGCTCTGCGGAAGATCCGCCACGCCTCGACGCGTTCCGCTGGCTGCACCGCTACAACACCCGACGCCGTCACTCCCGCCTCGGACACCGCAGCCCCATCGACCACGAGAACACCTTCCGAACGACATCGCCTACGCTGACACAAGCCGCATAACCCGTGTCCAAGATTCCGGGTCAAGGCCCGTCGCCCTCGCCGGTCTCCAGCCAGTCGCGCTCGGCGTCGGTGAGCCGGTGGGCCGCGGCGGCCAGGGAGTCGCGGACCTCCTCGGGCAACCGGGGCCCGATGAGGGCGACGACCGGGAAAGGCTGGGAGAGGGTCCAGGCGAGGGCGATGCCGGTGGCGGAGATCCCCGTGCGCCGGGCGAGCAGGCGGGCGCGGTGGACCCGGGCGGCGTTGGTCTCGCTGTACCAGCTTTCGGCGAGCGAACCGGTGCGCAACTCGCCGGGGTCGGCGAGCGCGTGCGCGCCGCGGCCCTGGCTGGCCCAGGGGTACAGCCGGACGGCCCCTTCGGCGAGCCAGTCCCGCCAGGCGGGGTCGTTGGAGGTCACGGTGCCCGGGTAGATGGGGTGGACCATGTTGATCAGGCTGTACTGGTTGCTGATGCCGACGGGCAGCGGCAGGCCGTGCACGCGGGCGTAGGCGACGGCCTCGACGACCCGTTCGAGGGTCCAGTTGGACATGCCGTACGCGCCGATGAGGCCGCGGCCAACGAGGTCGGCGAGGACGGTGACGAACTCCCCTACGGGGACGCCGGTGTTGTCGCGGTGGAGCATGTAGAGCGCGGCGTCGTCGCGGCCCATGCGCTCGAAGCTCTCGGTCAGTTGGGGTTCGACGCGGTCGGGTAGGCACTCCGGGGTGTGCGCGCCCTTGGCCAGCACCCAGACGTCCTTCTCGACGCCGCGCGACCGGGCCCAGGCGCCGAAGGTGCGTTCGCAGCAGCCAGGGCCGTAGGCATGGCCGTAGAGCCAGGCGGTGTCGAAGGCGCGGCCGCCGCCCTCCCAGTAGGCGTCGTAGACGGGGAAGCCGCGCTCGTTCTGGCCGAAGGCGGAGGTGCCGAGGAGCAGCGGCGGGCCCTCGGGGCCGGGGGGCGGCGCGGAGGCGGGCCGGGGGGCGGTGGTCATGTGGCTCTCCTGGTGTGTCGGGTTCGTCGGGAGGCGGCGGGCGCCGCACCGCGGTGGTACGCGGCCGGTGCGGCGCCCGTGGGTCCGTCGGCGGACAGGGCGCGGGTCACACCGTGACGGCGACGGCGCGGCGGACCTCGTCGGCGATGTGGTCCAGGTGCCCCTCGGTGAGCCCCGGGTGGGACGGCAGCGCCAGCAGTTCCTGGGACAGCCGCTCGGCGACGGGGAGGGAGACCCCCTTGTGTCCGGCGAACGCGGGCTGCTTGTGCAGCGGGAAGGGGTAGCGCAGCAGCACCGGGACGCCTCGCGAGCGCAGTTCGGCCGCGATCTCCCCGGCCGGGCGGCGGCCGCCGCCCGGCGCCACGCGCACCGCGTACTTCCAGAACGCGTGGGTGGTGCCCTCCGGCTCCACCGGCAGTTCCAGGCCCTCGACACCGGCCAGCCGCTCCGAGAGTCGGGCGGCGTTGCGGCGGCGGGCCTCGACCATCTCGCCGAGCCGCTTGTGCTGGGCCAGGCCGATGGCGGCCTGGACCGAGGTGAGGCGGTAGTTGTAGCCCACCTCGTGTGCCCAGATCATGCCGGGGCGGCCCTCGATGGGGCCCTCGCCGTGGCTGCGCAGGCGACGCAGCCGCTCCGCGTGGTCCGAGTTGTCGGTGAGCACGGCGCCGCCCTCGCCGCCCGACGTGATCACCTTCTGCTCGAAGAGGCTGACGCAGGCGAGGTCGCCGAAGCCGCCGATGGGACGGCCGCCGATCTCGGTGCCCAGCGCCTGCGCCGCGTCCTCGACGACCGGGACGCCCGCCTCGGCGGCGACGGCGGCCAGAGCGGCCATGTCGGCGGCGATGCCGTTGATGTGGACGACCACGATGGCCTTGGTCCGGTCGGTGATCAGCGACTTCACCGAGTCCGGGTCCAGGCAGTGGGTGTCCGGTGTGACGTCGGCGAAGACCGGGCGGGCGCCGAGGTACACGACGGGGCTCGCCGAGCCGATGAAGGTGTGGGCGGGCACGATGACCTCGTCGCCGGGCCCGACGTCCAGGACGTGCAGCGCGAGGTGCACGGCCGCCGTGCCGGTGGACACCGCGACCGCGTGCTCCACGCGCTGGCCGGCGGCCAGGGCCGCCTCGAATTCCTGGACGGTGCTGTTGCCCTGCCCCACCAGGCGGTTGGAGCGCAGGGCCGCCACCGCCGCCTCGATGTCGTCGTCCGTCAGCTGGGGCCACCGCGGTAATTCCTGGAAGGAGCTCAAGGTATGACCTTTCGATTCGGAAGGGGAAGGGTCGGGAATGGTCCGGGGGGCCGTCGGGCACGGCCGTGGTTCATCGCAGTCCGAGCGCCGCGCACACGGTGCCGAACAGCTCGGTGTTCTCGCGGAGGCCGAGCACCCGGTGCGCGAGCGGACCGCGGGCGGCGACCGGCACGGTGACCCCGGTGTGCTCCTGCGTCCCGCCGGGTCCGGCGGTGGCATACCCGAGCAGCATCCGGCCGCCCTCGTCGGTAACGAGGGTGCTGGACAGCCCGGCCGACCGGGCGCCCTCGGGCAGAATCTGGGTCGCGTGGCCGTGGTCGGCGGTGACGATCACGAGGGTACGGGGGTGGTGTCCGGCGTACGCGAGGGCGACCGCGACCGCCCTGTCGAACGCCACAGTCTCGCCGATCTGCCCGCAGGGGTCGGCCTCGTGCGCCCGGTCGTCGATCGAGGCGCCTTCGACCTGGAGGAAGAAGCCCTTGCCGGTGGCCCGGTCGCGACGGGCCGTCAACTGGCCGAGAGCGGCGCGGGTGGACTTGGCCAGGGTGGGTGTGCCGGCGGGCCGGGCGGGGTTGTGGACGGCGCACCGCTGGGGCGCGGTGCCACCGGGCGCGGCCGGTGTCCCGGTCCATTCCACGGGCAGGTAGTCGGGCGCGAACAGCCCGAGCACGGGCCGGTCGGTGCGGGCCGCCGTCAGTTCCGCCCGGTCGCGCACCACCTGGTAGCCGGCCGCGCGGGCCTGCTCCAGCACCGTACGGCCGCGGTACGGGCCGTCCGTGACGGTCTGTGCGAAGTGGTCGGCACCGCCGCCGAGGAGAACGTCGGGGCGGGCGGCGACCGTCTGCTCCACGACGGAGCCGGCGCCGCCGGCCGCCCGGGTGTCCGCCGGACACTCGGCCATGCCGGCGGGGCCCTTGCAGGACCGGTCCGTGACGTGGGCCGTCAGGGCGGCGGGGGTCGCGTCGGAGACCGAGGCGGTGGTGACGCTGCCCGTCGCGTAGCCGTGGCGGCGGGCCTTCTCCAGCAGCGTGGGCAGCGGCCGGTTGGTGCCGGGGGTCTTGGAGACCCGTCCGTTGACGGTCCGCCGGCCCGTCGCCCAGGCGGTGGCGTCGGCGGCGGAATCGGTGACGTAGACCGGCCGCCCCCGCTCGTCCACGGAGAAGGTGGTGCGCCGCCCGCTGGTGTCCAGTGTGTCCAGGGCCAGCCTGCCGGCCGCGCCGACGGAGTAGTCGCGCGCCGCGGTGATCTCCGCGTCGCCCATGCCGTCGCCGATGAGCAGGATGACGTTGTCCGCCGGTGCGCGGCCTTGGACGGTGTCCGTCGGTGCGCGGTCCTGGTCCGCTCCGCCCGCCCCGTCAGCGGTGGAGGCGGCGGGCAGGGTGACGAGGACCAGCAGGGCCGCGGCCAGGGCGGCGCCACGCCGCCCCGGGCGTCCCCGGCGGGTGGACGTGCGGCTCATCCGGCCCTGCCCCCCACGGGCGTGGCCGCGTCGGCGGCCGGTGCGGGGTCCAGGACGACACGGGTGCCGGTCGCGGCGGCACGGCCGGCGGCCGCGGCCACTTCCTGCGCGCGCAGCGCTTCCTCGGCGGTGCAGGGACTGGGGGCACCCCGCGTCACCATGCCGATGAAGTCATGGATCTCCTGCCGGTAGGCGGTCGCGAAGCGGTCGGTGAAGTCCTGGTACGGGGGGTACTCACCGGGGGTGGGCGGGCGGCCCGTGCCGTCCTGGCCGAGCAGGCGCAGCGGGGTCCGCGCGTCGAGCCCGACCGCGTAGGAGCCCTCGGTGCCCAGCACCTCGACCCGGTGGTCGTATCCGTGCGGGTCGAGCCGGGACGCGGTGAGCACCGCGCGGGCGCCGTCGGCGAGGGTCAGGGCGGCCGTGGCCACGTCGTACCCGGCGCCGCCCAGCAGCCGGGCCCCGTCGGCCTGCACGGCCACGGTGGGCTGTCCGGTCAGCCAGTGCACGGCGTCGATGTCGTGGATGAGGCAGTCAGTGAAGATGTCGCCGGCCGTCCGTTCGTACGCGCCGGCCGGCGGTTCGTGGTCGAAGGCGGTGCACCGCACGAGCAGGACGCGGCCGAGCCGGCCCGAGACGATCCTTTCGCGGAGTGTCCGGTAGGCGGGGTCGCAGCGCCGCTGGAAGCCGACGTGCACGCGGGCGGGGGCGAGAGCGCCGGCCAGCTCGCGGGCCTCGGCCACGTCGGCGGTCAGCGGTTTCTCGCAGAACACCGGCACACCCGCCCGTGCCGCGGCCAGCAGCGGGGCCCGCCGCTGTGTAGCCGGGGTCGCCACGACCAGCGCGTCCACGCCGGCGACGACCTCGGCGAGTGTCCGCCGCACCGTCACGCGGGCCCCGGTCTCCTCCGCCAAGGCGCGGGCCAGCCGGTGGGCGCCGTCGGGGTCGACGTCGTGCACCACCACGGCCGGTGGGTCGGGAAGCTTCAGGAGCGTACGGGCGTGCAGCTGGCCCATGCGGCCGGCCCCGACGATTCCCACTCTCATCGAAAGTCTCCGTAACAGCCCGTCGGCGCCCCCGGGAGGAGTGCCGGTATGAGGTTCTGCGTCAGTCAAGTACGGCGGCCCACCGGGGGTCGGTCACGTCCACGCCGGAGGAGGTGAGCTTGGTGCGCAGCTCCTCGCGCAGCCTCGCCAGGTCGGCCTTGGACTGGCGCAGACTGGCGGCGAGCCGGGTGCTGCGGGTCCGGTAGCCCGAGGGGGCGTCCGGCCGTTTGTTGAAGTCCTCCAGCAGGAGGGCGTCGAGATGCGCCGACCAGGGCAGCTCGGGGATGCCCGCAGCGATCTCACTGGGCCGCAGCCGGTGCCAGTAGGAGATGCCGCCGGCGTGGACCAGCTGGGGGGCGAAGACCTTGGTGCCCGGGTACTGGTGGAAGTGGGCGATCCGCAGGCCCGCGGCCAGGGCCATCAGCTGGTAGAACATCAGCCCGTCGAAGACGACGCGGATCACCTCGTTGCCGTTGTGGAGGTGGTGATGGCGCTCATGGCTGCGCACCTCCCGGCCGTCGTCGAGGACGTCCACCACTCCGCCCTGCGGGAAGGGCAGCCGGGGACCCTCCAGGGCCATCACCCGGGCCAGTGCCCGCTCGTGGTGCGGCTCGATGAGCCGCACAGTCGCGCCGTCGATCTCCTTCTCCGGCCCCGGGGGGACGTACGCGTACGCGGCGGGCGTGACGGTGCCGCCGATGGCGCGCTCGATCTCGGGGCGCGCCCGGGGGTCCAGGGCCAGGAAGGGCGGCGCGGCCAGGGGGATGGGGCCGTAGCTGAGCGGGCCGCTGACCGCCACGCCCGGCTCCAGTCCGTCCGTGCAGCGGTCGAACCAGTCGGTGTCGGTGACGAAGCAGTCGACGTCGACGATGCCGAACGGCCGGTCCACGTTACGCAGCAGGAGCTCGAAGATCTCGTGGCTGCCGACCCGGTCGTCCATGTCGAAGACGGGCAGGCCACCGCTCATGCGGTCGCGCAGCGCGGTCTCCTCGGCGTTGAGCGCGGAGCACACGAAGACGCAGTTCAGCCGCTCGGGGACGAAACGCAGGAAGTGGTGGACGACGTGCAGCAGGCCGGAGGAGAAGAAGCAGAACCACGGGGGGCGGTCGGCCGGGAGCCCGGCCAGGAACTCCCGGAAGCTGTGGTCGAGGTGTGTCAGGGACTCCCCGGGGCGTGTGTCGCCCGGGGGCTTCCCGGTCGGATCGGAGGTCATCACCATGTCAGGGCCATTTCGTCGTGGCGCGGGAGCCGGCCGGGGGTTCAGACGACGTCCCAGTACTGGCCGAGCAGGAAGGGCAGTCCGTAGGACACGGACTTCTTGCCGTTGGGCTGGTACGCGGACCGGGGCAGCGTGCGGAAGTCGATGCTGACCCGGCTGATCTCGGTGTCGTTGACAACGTTCCCGTGCCAGGAGTTGGCGCCGTCGAAGACGATGACCTCGCCGTACTCCGCGTGCACCGGCTCGTTGTCGATCCACAGGGTGTTGTTGGCGAAGGCCCGGGTGACCGGCACCCAGTAGTTGACCTCCGCCGGGTCGTGCCCGAAGTCGCGGTCGCGGTGCCAGGAGCCCACGGCGACGGAGTTGCGCAGGTGCACGCGGAAGGTGGGCACCCGCTGGAGGTAGACGTCGTCGACCGTGTCGCCGAGCAGGTGCCGTGCCAGCGTGCGGTACGCGGGCGAGACGATGTCGAAGTTGTCGTAGAACTGCTTGTGGTACGGCGTGCTCTGGTCGGTCTCCCGGGTGGCGAGCCACTCACTGGCCGCCAGGCCCTCCAGGTCGTCCACCTTCAGCACCTCGCGCACGAGGTCGGCGAGGGGGATTTGGGTCACGTCATAGCGGAGCCTTGTGTACTTGGCCATGTGTTCTCCTCACACCAGCATGCGGCCGCGCAGGCGCTTGCACCGCCGGTACCAGCCGCCGACCAGTTCGTCGATCACCGGGTCGCCCGTCTCCCCGTCGCTGACCTCGTGGGCCCGGCCGGCCGCGCGCACCGCCAGCCGGCGGGCGGCGAGCCGCAGGGGGATGGTGGGGATGGTGAGCCGCTCCAGGTGGTTGCCCAGCCGCTCGAGCGTGCTGAGGTCGAAGAACTCGCGCTGCCAGCGCAGTTCGTTGTGGCGCCAGTCCTTCAGACCGTTGAAGCCGCGGCCGTCGTTGTGGTGCATGACGTCCTGGAGGTCCTGGACGATCACGCGCTTGCCGGCGGCACGGACCAGGGTGGCGAGGATGACGCCGAGCCCCTCGAAACCGCGGTAGTGCCCCTCGGGGAAGCGGATGTTTTCGATGGTCCAGCGGTTGACGCACAGAATGACGTCGTCCACGGCGTGGACCTCGTAGCGGTCCGACCCGTAGTCGTGGACCTTGTCGTAGTCGGTGACCCGGCCGCGCCTGGTCTCCTTCTCGTTCCACCAGGCCAGCGAGACGGTGTCGGAGCCGCCGACCGAGCCGAGCATCCCCACGGAGTCGTCCTCGAACACCGGCTGTGCCACCTCGGCCGGGTTCTTCCGCAGCTCGACGTCGTCGTGGAGCATCACCAGCCCGGTGATGTCGGAGTTGGCGGCCGCCTGGTCGAACATGGCGTTGTACGCCGAGAACAGTGAACGCTGGTTGCGCATGGTGAACACCGGGCTGCCCGGTGCCCGGACCCGCTCGATACCCGGCAGGCAGATGCGCTCGAACAGATTGCCCGGGCCTACGCAGACGCCGTAACCGATCACGTGGTCAATCTCCCTTGGCGGTAGCGGACGTGGCGGGACATCAGAACCGGTAGGTCTCCAGCGAGCCGGTGCGGCGGACGTCGAGCGTGGCGCAGTGGAAACCGCCGCCGAGGGTGCGCGAGTGGGTGAGCTGGAGCGGCAGCACGTCCATCCCGTGCTTCTCGAGCAGCTTGATCAGGCCGGTCTGTCGGCGGTCCACGACGGCCAGGTCGGGTCGCACCACCAGCAGGTTCATGCCGATCCACACCGAGCAGTGCGGCTTGTCGCCGGTGAAGCCGATGTCCACCAGCTCCGGGCAGGTGATGGTCTCCCACGACCGCAGGAAGTCGGGCATGTTCCGGTCGTTCACCCGCGAGGGGTTGATCAGCACGAGGCCGGGCCGCAGCGGCACGATGGTGGAGTCCACGTGGGTGGACGCGTACAGCCCCCGGCAGGGGTGCACCGTGTAGGTGTCGCCGACCGCCGACTGGAGCCACTTGGCGCCGAGTTCGTTGCCGCTGTCGGACACCAGGTAGAGCAGGTCGGTGCCGAAGCGCAGCACGTTGGCGGCGTCGAACACCGGCTCCACGTCGGTCAGCCGCTCACCGGCCGGGGCCTGCGGGTCGTAGGAGGCGTCGGTCAGCCGCGGCTTGGGCGCGGACAGCCACCGTGCCCCGCTGGCGAAGTAGTCCAGCAGGATGTCCTTGTAGGCGAGCGACTCCAGGAAGCGGGCGCGCAGCGCCATCGGGGTTTCGATGACGGTCCGGCCGATGGACAGCAGCCCGTCGCGCGGGCAGTAGTCGTGGAAGCCGTCCGTCTCCCAGTCGGGGGTCCTGATCAGTGCCGCGTTGTCGCGGGCCTGGGGCCGGCGCACCGTGACCCCGAGCTTGGTGAGCTCCTCCACCAGGATCTGGAGTTCCTCCTCGGTCTCCTTCACCACCCGGTCCGGGTAGGCGCCGGAGGGGACCTGGTCCTGGCTGTCGTACTCGCTCGCGTACTCCACCGCGAACACGCTGCGGTCGGCGCGGGGGACGCGGGCGCCCACCGCCGTGCCGACGATGATCTCCTCCAGCGGGTCCCATTCGTTGTGCACGTTGACAAGGCTCATGACACTCCTCACGTGGATGGGCAGGGGGTGCGACGACCGGTGACCGGTGCGGCGTGGGCCGGCCCGCGGCGTGGGCCGCCGGCCCCGGGGCGCGGCGGTGGGCGGAAGGCGGGCCGGGACGTGTGCCGGCCCGCCGGGAACGGCCCGGCAGGCACGGCGTACGACGGGAGGTACGGAAGGAACGGCGGGAACGGCCTCGACGGTGCCGATGGGCGTTCGGACCCCGCTCCGGGGGACCGCGCGGGATTCCGGTGTGATGTTCCTCAGTGGTGCCGCCCGGACCACCGGACCGCCTGAAGGCTAACAACCGCCGCCTCGATCCGCGACTGTGTCCGCTGCCGCTCCGCGCTGTCTCGGACGAGATCGCCACCTGGGCTTTCCCGGGCACGCGGTCAACGCCCGCGCAGCGCGCCGCCTTCCGCGGGCACCGGGAGGGCGGCGCGCGGTGCACGGGGGTCCGGGCAACGCGATTGGGGCGTCCGGCCAACGCGAAGAACGCGACGCGCATCCGGGTGGGTGCGCGTCGCGTTCAGCGGCGTACGGCTCGTGCGGTCGGTGTGCCGTGGTGCGTGTGCCGGGTCAGCGGCGCGACAGCGCGTTGGCCACGGCGGTCTGCGACGGGTCGATCGTGGTCCGCCCGTCCTCGAGGTCCCACAGCGTGTTCTGGAGCAGCCGGCCCAGGGTCCAGCCGGCCGCGCGTTCGCGGTCCAGTCCCAGCGCCTCGGTCAGCAGGTCGAATCGCCGGCGGACCACCCGCAGGGGGTCCCCGGCCGCCACGAGTTTTTCCCAGCCCGTGTCCAGCGCGGGCCACAGGTCGAAGCCCGGGTCACCGGCCAGGGGTTCAGGGTCGATGGCCAGCCATGGTTGACGCTCGGCGGCCAGCACGTTGTCGTAGTGCAGGTCCCAGTGCAGCATCCGGTCCCCCGGCTCGCCCACCAGCTCGGTGACGGCCGACGCCCAGGCGCGCAGGCGCTGCCGGTCGGCCGGGTCCGTCAGCGAGCCGACGGCCTCGGGCACGGCCTCCAGCATCTCGCGGGCGATCCCGCCGAGACCGCGCAGCCCGTCGGGTGCCGGGACGGAGTGCAGCCTTTCCAGCAGGCCGGCCAGGGTGCGCATGGCCACGTCGTCGTCCTCGACGGACGCCAGGGTGCGCGAGGCGTCCAGGCGTTCCAGCAGCATGGCGCTGCTCACCGGGTCGTGGTCGAGCAGCCGCACGACGCCGTTGCCGTTCCAGGCGCGCAGCCCGGTCAGCGCGGCGGTCGTCTCCTCGCGGGGCATCTGGAGCTTGAGCGCGGCCCGGGTGCCGTCGGCGCGCCGTACGGGCACCACGAGCGAGGCCTCACCGGAGGCGACGCGGCCGTCCCGCTTCAGCTCCCACCGGCTGAGCAGTTGCGCGACCAGGGCGGGCAGGGCGGTGATCCAGGCCCGTTCCTCCTCACCACCGTTCCTCGTCAGGGACGCCGCCAGGGCGTCGGGGACTTCGATTGTTTCCGGCGTACTCATCGGTTTTTCCTTCACGGGGGAGTTGCCCGCCGCGGCCCGGCCGTGGTGACCCGATCGGGCCCCGCCGGCGGGGCCGGGCGGTCTACCAGGGTCGCGCGGTGTGCGCGTGGCCGGCCACGGGGCCGGGGTTCTCGGGGACGCCGTCCTTGGCCGTGCCCGGGCACCTCACCGCAGGCTGGCCCGGTGCAGGGGGGCGTCCGTGTCGCCGTCGGTGACGTCCGGAGCCCGCTCGTCGGTCCTGTCGGCGTCGGCCCGCTCGAGCTGTTCGGCCACGCGCTGCCATATCTCGGCGCAGCCCCGGGCGAGTTCGGCGATGACCTCGGCGCGGTGCGGCGGCACGTTGCCCAGCAGCCGGTCCCAGTCCTGGCTGCGCACGGCCACCACGTTGAGCCAGCGCAGCAGCACCCGGCCGTCCTCGGTGAACCGTATGGACGGGTCGCGGCTGAGGTGACGCAGCATCAGCACCCGTGAGGGAGCGGCCTCCTCGGCCGGCTTGGCGCGGGCCGGTGGCTGTTCGGCAACCGCCGGCCTCTCCCGCGCACGGTCGCGTCCGGGCAGCGGACTCTCGCCCCGGCGCAGCCGCTTGCGGACGTCGGAGGCGGTGCCCAGGGACACCCCGGCCTGGGCGGCGATCTGACGCAGCGGCGCCGTGGGGTTCTCCTGGATCAGACGGCCCGCCAACTGCCGTCCCTCCGTGGCGTCCAGGGGGCGGGTCCGCCCGTCCCGGCCGACCCGTACGTTCGACTGTGTAACTCCCGCGGTCGAACAGGACCGCAGGGTTCCCACCGTTTTCGCCGAGAGGCCGGTCGCCCGTCCGATGGCCCGGTCGGACCAGAGCGGATGGCTGGTGAGGATGCGGCTCGCGGCGGCCTTTCGGTCGTCGAGGGAGAGCGGCAGGCCGTGGGCGATGTTCGCTTTGACCGCGAGGACGAATGCCTCTTTCTCCTCCCCCTCGAAGTACCGGATTGCGATCTCGGTGGCGCCGCGGAGTCCGGCGGCCCGCAGCCGGTGCATGCCGTCGATCACCCGCAGCGTGGAGCGCATCACCACAATGGGAGGAAGTTCCGCTCCGGATTCTGCGAGAGTACGAATGTGTTCGGCATCCTCGCCGGAGCTGCGGGGGGAGTCGGAGGCCCGGAGCGAATCGATCGGCACCATGACCACGTCGGACAATTGGAAGCTGTTCTCGTCGGATTCTCCCAGGCACCCCATTGGCTGGTCATGCGCTTGAACAGGACTGTTACCTAAAACAGGCTCCATTACCTATCCTTAGGTCGCCGGCCATTCACGGCAGCACGGGTCAGGGCCTTCTCTCTTTCACCTGGCATATGCTTAGCATCCATGAACGTTTAAGTAAAGTAACCCTAAGCGGCCGAAAGGCGACCCCGGGGCGGACGGGCCCTCACCGGCGCGGGCACCGTCGCCGCAGGGCGGACCGGCAGGACAGGGGGTGCCGGACAGGGCCGCGGGGACGACGGCCCGGGCCATGCACTCCTTTCCGGCCACTGCCGACGATCGATCAGTCGTCCTCGTCAACGCGGTCTTAACGCAAAAGGATTCATCGCGCGGCGGGAAAACGTCACACCGTCCGCCGCCCCCCGCCGCTGTCCGGCGGCGCGGCCTTCCCCGCGGCAGCGCCGCGCACCCGTGTTCCCACACCCCCGTGTTCCCAAGACCACACAGGGAGAACGACATGAAAGCGCTCGTACTGGCCGGCGGAGCGGGCACGCGCCTGAGGCCCATCACGCACACGTCCGCGAAGCAGTTGGTGCCGGTGGCCAACAAACCCGTCCTGTTCTACGGGCTGGAGGCGATCGCCGCGGCCGGCATCACCGATGTCGGTATTGTCGTCGGCGACACCTTCGGTGAAATCACCGACGCCGTCGGGGACGGTTCGAAATTCGGTCTCGACGTGAGTTACATACCGCAGCCGAAACCCCTGGGACTCGCGCACGCCGTCCTGGTCGCCCGCGATTACCTGGGCGAGGACGACTTCATCATGTATCTCGGCGACAACTTCGTGGTGGGGGGCATCGAGGGACCTATCCGGGACTTCCGCGCCGCCCGGCCGGACGCGCATCTGCTGCTCACCCATGTGTCCGACCCCCGGTCCTTCGGCGTGGCCGAACTGGACGCCTCGGGGCGGGTGTGCGGGCTGGAGGAGAAGCCCACCCACCCCAGGAGCGACCTGGCCCTGGTCGGGGTGTACCTCTTCTCCCCCGCCATCCACGAGGCCGTGCGGGCTATCAGGCCCTCGTGGCGCGGGGAGTTGGAGATCACCGACGCGGTGCAGTGGCTGATCGACGCCGGCCGGGACGTGCGCTCCACGCAGATCACCGGCTACTGGAAGGACACCGGCAACGTGGCCGACATGCTGGAGGTGAACCGGCTCGTGCTGGAGGCGACCGAGCCGCGCTGCGACGGCCTGGTGGACGAGCACAGCAACCTCATCGGCCGCGTCCGGGTCGAGGAGGGCGCCGAGGTACGCAACTCCCGGGTGGTGGGCCCCGCCGTGATCGGTGCGGGCTCGGTCGTGGCCGGCTCGTACGTGGGACCGTTCACCTCCATCGCCGAGGACTGCCTCGTGGAGGACAGCGAGGTCGAGTTCTCCATCGTGCTGCGCGGCGCCTCCATCAGCGGGGTGCGGCGCATCAAGGCGTCGCTCATCGGCCGCCATGTGCGGGTGACCTCCGCGCCGCCGGTGCCGCACGCCCATCGCCTCGTGCTCGGCGACCACAGCAAGGCGCAGATCTCCTCCTGATGCCTCCCGACCCCGACCCGTTCCGACCGGAAGGCGGAAGCCCGTTCCCATGACCACACATCTGCTTGTCACCGGGGGAGCCGGTTTCATCGGTTCCCACTACGTCCGCACCCTGCTCGGCCCCGACGGCCCGCCCGATGTGGTGGTGACCGTGCTGGACGCCCTGAGCTACGCCGGCAATCCGGCCAACCTGGCAACCGTGCGCGACCACCCTCGGTACCGGTTCGTGCACGGCGACATCTGCGACGCGGCGCGGGTCGACCGGGTGATGGCCGGCCAGGACCAGGTCGTGCACTTCGCCGCCGAGTCCCACGTGGACCGCTCCCTGGTCGACGCCTCCGCCTTCGTACGCACCAATGTGCACGGCACCCAGACGCTGCTGGACGCGGCGCGGCGGCACGGGGCGGCGCCGTTCGTCCAGGTGTCCACCGACGAGGTCTACGGGTCCATCGAGCACGGCTCGTGGACCGAGCACGAACCGCTGCGGCCCAACAGCCCCTACTCCGCCTCCAAGGCGTCCGCCGACCTGCTGGTGCTGGCCCACCACGTCAGCCACGGCCTGGACGTGCGGGTGACCCGCTGCTCCAACAACTACGGGCCTCACCAGTTCCCGGAGAAGCTGGTCCCCCGCTTCATCACCCTGCTGATGGACGGACACCGGGTGCCGCTGTACGGGGACGGGCTGCACGTGCGCGAGTGGCTGCACGTCGACGACCACGTACGGGGCATCGAGGCGGTCCGCACCCGCGGCCGGGCCGGCCGGGTGTACAACATCGGAGGGGGCACCACGCTGAGCAACAGGGAGCTGGTGGGGCTGCTCCTCGAGGCGTGCGGTGCCGACTGGAGCAGCGTGGTGCACGTCGAGGACCGCAAGGGGCACGACCGGCGCTACTCGGTGGACTCCACCCGGATACGGCGGGAACTGGGCTTCGCGCCGGCCACCGGCCTGGCCGAGGGGCTGGCCGCCACCGTCGCTTGGTACCGGACGAACCGCTCCTGGTGGGAGCCGCTGCTCCCGGCCGGCTCGCTGCCCGCCTAGGGCGTCTTTCGGACCGCGCCCGGCACGATCCGAAAGCACGCCCCTGGGTTCCCTCCGCCCGACGCCGGGCGCGCATCCCCCGGAGACCGACACCATGTCCCCGTACCCTCGCCCGCGCTGGCTCGTCACCGGTGCGTCCGGCATGCTGGGGCGCGAACTCACCTCCCTGCTGCTGCGCCGGGGTGCGGCGGTGACCGCGCTCGGCCGCGGTGCCCTGGACATCACGGACGGCGCGGCCGTGCGGGCCGCACTGGCACGCCACCGGCCGGCGGTGGTGGTCAACTGCGCGGCGTGGACCGCGGTCGACGCGGCGGAGTCGGAGCCGTCGAGGGCCATGGCGGTGAACGGCGACGGGCCGCGTCATCTCGCGGGGGCCTGCCGCGCCCTGGACGCCGTCCTGCTCCAGCTCTCCACCGACTACGTGTTCGCTGGGTCGGCCGCGCGGCCGTACCGGGAGGACGACCCCGCCGCTCCGCGCACGGTGTACGGCTACACCAAGCGGGCCGGGGAACGGGCGGTGCTGAGCACCCTGCCGGAGGCCGGCTACGTGGTCCGCACCGCCTGGCTGTACGGGGCGGGCGGGCCCAACTTCGTGGCCACGATGATCCGCCTGGAGGCCGAGCAGGACACCGTGCTCGTGGTGGACGACCAGCACGGCCAGCCGACCTGGACTGCCGACCTCGCCGACCGGCTGGCGGCGCTGGGCTCGGCGGCACTCGCCGGTGCGGCGCCCGCCGGTGTCTACCACGCGACCAACACCGGTACCACCACCTGGTACGCCCTGGCCCGCGAGACGTTCCGGCTGCTCGGCGCCGATCCCGACCGGGTCCGTCCCACCACCAGCCGGGCGCTGGCCCGGCCGGCCACGCGGCCCGGCTACAGCGTGCTGGACCAGCCGCGCTGGCGGGAGGTGGGCATGGAGCCGTTGCGGGACTGGCGCGCCGCGCTGGCGGAGGCGTTCCCCACGCTGTGCGGTGCGGTGGGCCGTTCGGCGGTGCCCCCGCGGTGAGGTGCCGCCCCCGGCCTGGGGCGCACGCGGACGACGGCCCGCCGGTGGAGGTCCACCGGCGGGCCGTCCGGTCGTGCGCTCAGGCCACGGACCGCTCGCGCAGGGAGCGGTGGAAGGCGACGCACTCCCCGTACGCCGGCAGCAGGCCGCGCCGCTCCATCTCCGCGATGCCGGGGGCCTGCCGATCCTTGTGCGAGAGCACCGGCTCGATGTCCTCGGGCCATGCGATGCCGAGGTCCGGATCGAGCGGGTGCACGCCGTGCTCCCGCCCGGGGGCGTAGCCCCGCGAGGTGAGGTAGACAACGACGGCGTCGTCGGTGAGCGCCATGAACGCGTGGCCGAGCCCGACCTCGACGTACAGGCTGCGGTGCGGGTCGTCGAGTCGGACGGCGTCCCAGGCACGGTAGGTGGGCGAGCCGACGCGGATGTCGACCACCACGTCCAGTACGGCACCGCTGAGACAGGTGACGTACTTGGCCTGGCCGGGCGGGACCTGGGCGAAGTGCACGCCCCGCAGCACCCCGCGCCGCGAGACGGACCGGTTGACCTGGGCGACGCCGGGTTCGTAACCGAGCACTGCGCTCAGCTCCCGGCCGCTGTACAGCTCCTGGAACACGCCCCGGTCGTCGGCGAACGCACGGGTCTCGGCCAGCCAGGCGCCGTCCACACTCAGCGGACGCATCCGCTCTCCTCTCGTCAGAAGCGGTAGGTCTCGAGGGTTCCGGTCCTGCGGACGTCGAGGGTGACGCCGTGGAAGCCCCCTCCGAGCATCCGGGCATGGGTGAGCCGCAGCGGCAGGACGTCCACGCCGTGCCGTTCCAGCACCCGCATCAGCCCCCGCTGCCTGCGGTCCACGACGACCAGGCCCGGCCGGAGCACCAGCAGGCTCATCCCGATCCACGGGGAGCAGTGCGGTACGGCCCCGGCGTAGCCGAGGCCGATGAGCTCGGGGCACTCGATCCGCTCCCAGGAGTGCAGCACATGGGGCAGGTTGTCCTCGGTCACCCTGGCGGGGTTGACCAGGACGAGGCCCGGCCGCAGGGGGACGAGGGTGGAGTCGAGATGGGTGGAGGAGTACAGGCCGCGGCAGGGGTGGACGGTGTACGTCTCGCCGAGGGCCGACTGGAGCCAGCGGGCTCCCAGCTCGTTGCCGCTGTCGGAGACCAGGTACAGCAGGTCGGTGCCCAGCCGCAGCACATTGGCCGCGTCGAACACCGGCTCCAGCTCGCGCAGCCGCTCGCCGGGGGGCGCGGCCGGGTCGTACATCGTGTCGGCGAGCCGGGGCTTGGGCACGGACACCCATCTGCTGCCGCTGGTGAAGTACTCCATCAGCAGCTCCCGGTAGGCCGACGACTCCAGGTACCGCGCGCGCAGTGCCATCGGGGCCTCGATGACGGTGTTCCCGACGGTGAGCAGCCCGTCGCGGGGGCAGTAGTCGTGGTACCCGTCGCTCTCCCAGTCGGGGGTCCGCACGCGGGCGGCGTGGTCGCGGGCGCGGGGGCGGCGGACGGTCACGCCGAGGCCTCGCAACTCCTCGCACAGCTCCTCCAGTTCGTCCTCGGTCTCCTTGACGACCCGGTCCGGGTAGGGGCCCGTGGGCACGTCCTGCCAGCGGCCGGGCCCGGCGTACTCGGCGTACTCGACGGCGAGCAGGCTCCGGTCGGCGACCGGCACCCGGGCGCCGAGGGCGGTGCCGACGACGGCCTCCTCCAACAGGTCCCATTCGTTGTGGACACTGACCAGGCTCACGGCCAACCCTCCGGTACGAGTCGGTCACGGGACGCTTGCGGTGGTGTACGGGGCTTCAGGCGGCGGGCAGGTAGCGGGCCAGCCGGCCCCACATGGCGTCGTCGTCGGCGTCCCCGGTGTGGGGGCCGGCGAAGCGGCTGGCGTACTCGGCGATCTCGGCGAGCGTCCAGCGCAGTTCGTAGAAGCGCAGGAACACCGGGCGGCCCTCGGGGGCGGCGCCGAACACCCGGGTCAGGGCGGCCCAGTCGCGTTCCGGCGGGGCCCACATCGCCCCGCCCCAGTCGATGATGTCCACGCCCCGCCCGAACAGGACGTTCGCCGGGCTGGGGTCGCCGTGGGTCAGCGCGGGGCGTTCGCCGCGCCACTGCGCGGTGCACCGGGCGGCCACCCGGGCGGCTTCCTCGCGCAGCGCGGTGAGGTGGTCCCACCGACGGGCCACCAGACCGGCCAGCCGGCCGCCGTAGGGGCCGCACTCCGCGGCGCCGCCGTTCAGGGCCGCCTCCAGCGCCTTGTCGAGGTCGTTCTCGAAGGGGAAGCGGAAGTCCTCGGTGGGTACGTCGACGTGCCGGGTGGCGGGCGGCTCGAAGCCGTGCACGTCACGCAACTGGCGTATCAGCAGGTCCAGTTGTGCGGGGCTGGGTGGTGCCGAGGAGGCGGTGGCACGCTCCACGTACGGGAAGATTACGACGGGGAAGTCGGCGATCCGGTGCACCACCCGTCCGTCCCGCCCGGCGAGCGGGGCGAGCACGTACTCCTTGCCGCTCTCGCGCAGCAGGAGCGCCACTTCGTACGCCCCGGGGGAATGCCCGTCCAGATCGCGGCGGACACTGATCCACAGGGGTCCACAGCGGTAGGACCAACTGTCCTCGCCGAGCGGGAAGAATTCCGGCTCGGGCAATTCCCGGCCGCTCGGTATGTATTCCTGGAAGTTCTCCTCGACAAGCCGGACGAGGCTCCGGCGATCCACGAGCTTGTTCTCCAACAGCATGCCAGAGGCTAACACCGGGAACGGCCACGGGACTTTTTCCTCGCGGGTGTTCAACTGTCCGGTGCCGGGAAACGGCGGCGGGGAATGCGGCGCGCCGCCGGTAATCCATCCGTGGATATGGTGGGCCGATGGAGAATGACAGTGACGTACTGCTGGCGCACCGACTCGCCGATCTGGCGGGTGAATTGGCGCTGGGATTCTTCGGACGGCGGCTGGCCGCGCGGCACAAGAGCGACGGCAGCCCGGTCAGCGATGCCGACCTCGCCGTGGAGCAGGCGATGCTGGCGGTGCTGGCGGCGGAACGGCCCGGGGACGCGGTGCTGAGCGAGGAGTGCGGCGCGCTGAGGACCACGTCGCGGCGCCGCTGGATACTGGACCCCATCGACGGGACGATCCCGTTCCTGGCCGGGGCGCGCGACTGGGGCACCCATGTGGCCCTGGAGGTCGACGGTGCGCTGCGGGCCGCCGTGCTGAGCCGGCCCACCGAGGGTGTGAGGTGGTGGGCGGTCCAGGGCCGGGGGGCGTTCGCGTCCACCGATGGACAGCCGTTGTCGGCGGCACGTCCGCTGCGCATCCCCGGGGCCGCGGTGCCGCTGGGTGAGGCCCGAGTGGGCGGCTTCCTGATGCCGGGTTCCCCCGTCGAGCCGGTGCGCGGCCGGGTCCGGTGGGTGGAGTCCTCGGTGTGCCTGGTCGCGGACCTGCTGGAGGGCTGGGCCGACGCGGTGGTCGACGAGGGCGGCCACGTCTGGGACCGCGCCCCGGCCGCCCTGCTGGTGCGGGAGGCCGGGGGGCGCGTCGACGACCTGTGCGGCGGCAGCCGGCTGGACGGACGCTGGCTGGTGTACGCGGCGGACGGCGTCGCGGACGGGCTGACCGGGCTGCTGCGGGACGCGGGGGTGTGACGTCACCGGCCGGCACCGCCGCCGGCCGGTCCCGGGCGGCCCGCACCGCTCAGGTCAGCGCCTCGCCCTTGACGGCGCGGCGGAAGGTGTCCGCCGCGCGGTCGATCTCGGCGTCCGAGGAGCCGGGGTGGACGCCGAATCCGGGGCCGAGGTAGCCGTCGGAGACGCCGGTGGCCAGGGCGAGGGAACGCGCGAGGACGCTGTCGGTGCGGGGCAGGGCGCCGGGCTCGAACGCGTGCGGGGCGGGGCGCCCTCCGGGGGCGCGGAAGGGCACGGTGGAACGGTCGCCGCGGCCGAACGCGGTGAGCGCGGGCAGCCCGCCGTAGTAGTGCGTCGGCGAGTCGAGGAGCGTCCGGGTGCCGAGCCGGGCGGCGACGTCCCGGGCGTGCGCGGCGTCGTCGAAGACGTACACGGCGGTCGTGCCGCACTCCCCCTCGGGGTCGTGCAGGTGCCTGCGGCGCACTCCGGACAGTTCGCCGACGGCCCGGACCAGCCGCTGTTTGACGTCGCGGACCCGGCCGAGGATGCGGTCGAGCTTGCCGAGCTGGGCGAGCGCCAGGGCGGCGTGCAGTTCGCCGAGTCCAAGGTTCATGCCGAGCAGTAGGTCGCCCCGGCCACTGTCCTGGCGGTAGGGAAACCAGCCCTGGTCGTGGAAGGAGTAGGCGCGCTGGAAGACCAGCGCGTCGTCGGTGAGCACGAACCCGCCCTGGAGCGAGGTGATCACCTTGTAGTGGTTGAGGGAGAAGGTGCCGGCGCTGCCCAGGGTGCCGAGCGGGCGGCCCCGGTGACTGCCGCCGGCGCTCTGGGCGCAGTCCTCCAGCAGGAGCAGGCCGTGTTCGTCGGCGAGGGCGCGCAGCGCGTCCATGTCCGAAGGGGCACCAAGCATGTGCACGGGCATGATCGCCCGGGTGCGGGGGGTGATCCTGGCCCGTACGTCGACCGGGTCCAGGGTGAGGGACTCGTCGATCTCGGCGAGCACCACATCGGCACCGCAGTGCAGTACCGCGGCGATCGAGGCGACGAACATGTAGCCGGGCACGATGACCTCGTCACCCGGTCCGATGCCGAGGCCCACGAGGGCGGCGACCAGCGCGGAGGTCCCGCTGTTGACGCCGAGGCAGTGGGCGGCGCCGAAGCGCTCGGCCGCCGCCCGTTCGAAGCGGCGTACCCACTCCCCCTCGCCGGGGTCGTCGAACGCCTCTCGGCCCGCGTACCAGCGGTCGAGCACGGCCATCACATTGGCGCGCTCCTCGTTGCCGAAGAAGCGGTAGCCCGGTCCCGGCACTGTGGTCCCTCCTGGGTGTCGCCCCGTGGTCCGGGGTGCGGTGTCAGCCGGCCGCGAGCAGGGCGGCGAGGCGACGGGACAGCGCGATGGTGGTCAAGGACGGGTTGGCAGCGCCCAGCCGGGGGAACACGGCCGGCCCGGCGGCGTACAGGCCGGGCAGCGCGGGGAAGGCCTGGCGCGCGTCGAGCAGCCGGCCGAGCGGCAGGCTGCCGCCCTCGTGGTCCTCGGTGCCGAGCAGGCTCGCCCAGGTCTCGGGCCGGCCGGTGGACTGGCCGCGGGTGTGGTCGGGCAGCACCCGGGTGTTGTCGCGGTCGGCGTCGCCGAAGCCGGTGAACTCCAGCGGAGTGGCGGGCAGTCCCAGTTCCCGGGCGGCCGCCGCCCAGAAGTCGCGCAGCAGGTCGCGCTGTCCGCCGATCATCTTGCGGTCCTCGGGCAGCAGTTCGGTGCGGACGTGCGCCCGCCAGGGCTGTCCGGCGGACGGCCGGCACTCCACCACGCTGTCATCGCTGGGGAGTTGCTCGCCGGTGACCCGCACGTCCAGCAGCGCCTCGCCGTGACCCTCGTCGTACACGTCCATCCGCAGGTAGGAGCGCAGCACGGGGTCCGCCGGGAGGTGGTACGAGCTGGGTGCGGGCAGTCGGTCGGCGGGCAGCCGGACCACGAAGCCCTGCACGATGTGGTCGGCGAGGCCGCCGAGCCGTGGGGCGCGCAGTGCGCCCGCCTCGGTGAGGGCGTGCGCGGCCAGCCGGGTGCTCTCCACGGTGCCCGCGCACAGCACCACGGTGTCGGCGGCGACCGTTGCCACGGTGCCGTCGGCGGCGCGCACCCGGACCCCGCGGGCCCGTCCGTCCCGCACGTCCACGGCGAGCACGTCGGTGTCGCAGCGCACCCGGACACCGGGGGGCGGGGCGGGGCGGCCGCCGGGCCCGCGCCAGGCGGCCAGCGCGGTGTACGCCTCCCAGCGGCCGGTGCCGGGCAGGTGCCGGCAGGCCCGGGGCAGCGGGCGGAACTCCCGGCCGCCGAACGGGGTCCGGGCGGGCTGCGCGGGGTCCCACAGGACGCCGCCGCTCCAGGCGGTCAGGTCCGCGGTGACCCGGTCGTACCAGGACGGCCCTCCGGCGGCGGCGGTGGTCAGGTCGGCCACGACCTCGGCGGGCCACGCGGGCGGGCGCAGCGCCCAGTCCTCCAGCGGCAGGATGACGCCGTGCCAGTACAGGGACCGGCCCCCCAGCCGGCGTCGCAGCCCGGAGATGCCGGTGTAGTGCGGGGGCGCGTCGGACCGCCAGGGCCGGTGGAAGTGCGGGTCGCGCTCCGGCGCGAAGACGACCTCGGTGGCGGCCCCCCGCGGGTGGGTCATGTGGATGTGGGCCAGGTCCTCCCCGGGGCCCGCCTCCAGCAGCAGGACGTCCTCAGCGCCGTGGCCGGCCAGCGCGGCGGCGAGTTCGACGCCCGCGAGGCCGCCGCCGACGATGACCGTCCGGGCGTGCCCCGGGAGGGGCCCCCACGGGCCTGGTCCATCGGCACGGGAGGCGGCCGGGTCGCGGTGCGACGGGGGACTGCCGGACATCTCTGACTCCTCGCCTGATTCTTCCCGCCTCCGGCCGCGGAGAGGCGACCTGATATCCGGGCGGCCGGTTCGCCGCAGCGTACCCATCCCGTTCGACTGCGTGCCTTCCCCGGTCGAACACGGCCGGAAGTTCCTGGTGGTCCGTGCGTACCGTACGCACTGTGGCGTACGGCTGGTGGGGGTGCGTAAATTCCTATGCCCATCCGTCGCATTCTCGAAAGCGAGGGCAATCATGGGAAATGCACTGGCGATCTCCGGTGGACCGCGTCTGACGGAGCGGGAGTGGCCCCGTTGGCCACAGTCGGGCGAGCGGGCACTGAAAAGCCTCGAGGACGTATTGGCCAGCGGCCGTTGGACCATCAGCTGCGCATATCAGGGGCGGCAGTCCTACGAGCGCCAATTCGCGGCCGCATTCGCGGAATACTGCCGTTCGGCGATGTGCGTGCCGATGGCGACGGGAACCGCCTCGCTGGCCATCGCGCTGGAGGCGTGCGGGGTGGGGGCCGGGGACGAGGTGATCGTGCCCGGGCTGAGCTGGGTGGCGTCCGCGTCGGCCGTGCTCGGCATCAACGCCGTACCGGTGCTGGTGGACGTCGATCCGGCCACGTACTGCCTCGATCCGGCGGCCGTGGAGTCGGCGATCACGGAGCGGACCCGGGCCATCACCGTGGTGCACGCGTACTCGGCCGTGGCGGACCTGGACTCGCTGCTGGACATCGCCCAGCGGCACGGTCTGCCCCTGATCGAGGACTGCGCGCACGCGCACGGCGCCGGTTACGGCGACTGGCCGGTGGGTGCGTTCGGTGCGGCGGGGGTGTTCAGCATGCAGGGCAGCAAGTTGCTGACCTGCGGCGAGGGCGGTGCGCTGGTGACCGATGACGCGGAGATCTCCAACCGCGCGGAGCACCTGCGGGCGGACGGGCGGGTGCTGCGCCAGGAACCGGTGGGTGTGGGCGAGATGGAGCTGGAGGAGACCGGCCGGCTGATGGGCAGCAACGCCTGCCTGTCGGAGTTCCACGCGGCTGTGCTGCTGGACCAGCTGGCCCTGCTCGACGGGCAGAACGCCCGCCGGGTGCGTGCCGCCGACCATCTGACCGGCCGGCTCACCGACATGGGGATGACGGTGCAGGACACCTCACCGGGGACCACCGCCCGGGCCTATTACCGCTACATGGTGCGGCTGCCCGACGAGGTGCTGGCGGTGGCGCCGGTGGACCGGATCGCCCGGGCGCTCACCGCCGAGCTGGGCTTCCCGGTGATGCTGACCCACCGGCCGCTGAACGACAATCCGCTGCACCGGCCCGCCTCGCGCCGGCGGTTCGCCACCGACGCGCGTTACCTGCAGCGGGTGGACCCGGCGCGGTTCGACCTTCCGGTCGCCAAGCGCATCCACGAGAGCGTGGTGAGCTTCGGACACGAGGTGCTGCTGGCCCCGCTCGACGCCATCGACGACATCGCCCGGGCGTTCCGGAAGGTCTTGGACAACGTCCGGGAGATCCACCGCTGAAGGGGGTCACGGAATGGAAGGCAGCACGTCCCCACGGATCGCCGGGCCGAGCCGCTCGGCGAGGACCTCGGGGGTGGACACGTGCAGCGTGTGCATCCCCAGTTCCGCTCCCACCCGCAGCACCGTGACGCGGTCGTCGACGAGCAGCGTCTCGGCGGCCGCCACCCGGCAGCCCCGCAGGGCCTCGGTGAAGAACGACAGCGCTGGTTTCACCCGGCCCACGCGCCATGACGAGTACAGCGCGTCGAACAGGGCAAAGTGCCCGTAGGCGGCGTCCTTCATACGGTCCCAGTGCTCCGCCTCGTTGTTGGTGAGGACCGTCGTCAGGCCCGGCCGCTCCTGCCGCAGGCGGCGCAGGGCGCGGAAGTTGTCCCGGTGGGCACGGACGGAATCCAGGTACGCGCGGTCCAGCCACCGCGCCTCCTCGGGTGTGCCGGCCGGTGGCCCCGCTCCGTCCGCGACGAGGCTTCTCAGCACCTGGTGCACATGGCGGGTGCCGCTCTCGTACCGGGGCGCCGACGCCTCGACACGCCGGGCGAGTTCGGCGCGGTCCACGCCGTACCGGTCGGCGACCCGGTCGAGGAAGTCCGTCTCCTCGTTGATGTTGTTGTAGAGCACGCCGCCGGCGTCCACGAACAGCGCTCGAATCATGCTTCAGACCCTTTCCCCGGGGGCCGGTGACGGCCCCGCGGGCTCAACGCCCCAGCAGGGGGGCGTAATGACCGCCGTCGGTGTGCGCGCAGGCGACGAGCATCCGGTACGGCTCCCAGTCCTCGTAGGACTTCCTGCCGGGCTTGACCAGCTCGCGCTCCAGCCCCCAGGTCTCCAGCTGGATGGAGTGGCCGATCAGCAGGTCGTCGTCCGCGTCGGTGCGCAGCAGGGGCCGGGCCAGTTCGGCCACCGCCTCCTGGAGCAGTGCCCGGTCGACGCGTTCCCGGGCGGTCGGCCCGGCGCCGGCCGGCTGGGGCGCGAAGGCCAGCTTCACTAGTTCGTTCAGGTCCAGTTGTATGGGGGCGAGCACGGCGAACTCGAAGTCCAGCAGAGCCACCACGTCGGTGCCGTCCCACAGCGCGTTGACCGGGGAGAGGTCGCCGTGGTTGAGCACCCGGGGGGCGTCGGGCAGGGCCGCCCAGTGGCGGTCGAGCGCGGCACTCAGCCGTGCGCGTTCGTCCCGGGTGAGCACCCCGGCCGTGTGCAGCCGCAGGAGGGCGGCCCCGGCCTCGTCCGGGGAGCGCGCGTAGAAGGGGTTGTGGGGCCGGGCCACGGCCGCGGCGGCGGCCGGGTCGACCCGGTGCACCGCCCGGGCGCGCTCCCACAGCCGGCGGGCCGCGGCCACGCGCCGTTCGCCGTCCAGGGTGTCCCAGGCCTCGTCCAGGCTGGTCGCGGCGATCTCCCGGGTGACGACCCACTCGAAGCCGCGGGTCGCGCCGGAGTCCAGCACCGTCGGGTAGCCCACCTCGGGGGGCAGCAGAGCGGCCAGCCGGGTCTCGCGGACCAGGTCCCGGGCGCCGGCGGAACCAGCGACGCGTACGGCGAGCCCGCCGCCCAGCCAGGTGGCGTTCGTCCAGCCGGCCGCGCGGCGGGCGGCCGCGAAGTCCGCGCCGTGGCGCCGGAAGACCTCGGCGGCCACGGCGGCGGTCTCGGCGGCGCGCGCCGCGCGTTCGGCGCCGTTGGTGATGCCGGTCATCCGTGCGCCCTCAGTCGCAGCGACACGACCAGGCGCAGCGGGTCCGGACCGTCGGGCAGCCGGAGCAGCGGCGGTACCTCGTGCCACATGCGCGGGCCGAGGAGGCGGGCGTCGCCGTCGCGGTCGTACATCGGCTCCAGGAAGCCCTCGCGCAGGACGCGCATGGAGCCGACGGTGCCGTAGCAGAGCGGGAACTGGAGGTTGAACCGGTCGAGGTCGGTGTCCTCCTCGGCGCCGTGCGGGCCGATGTAGTCGCCCTCGCGGTAGACCAGGACGAACACCCGCTCGTAGTGCAGCCGGCGGCCGGTGATGGTGTCGACGACGGGCAGCAGCTGGTGTGCCGCGTGTTCGGCCCAGTCGAGCAGGCCGTGGTCCCGCAGGACGGTGGTGACGCGTTCGGCGCGGGCCGGTGAGTCGGTCTTGGCGTCGATGCGCCGCAGCCGGAAGCCGTAGCCGAGCGCGCCGTCGGCGGAGGTGTGCTTCTGGGCGTCGAGCTCGACCTCGTCGCCCAGTTCGCGGTAGGCCGACAGGGCCGCCGCCTTGAGCTCGGTGACGTCGGTGACCCGCGGTATCTGGGCGCAGCGGTGGGCGGAGTAGTGGGCGCGCAGGGCGTCGACGCCGATGTCGGCGCCCTCGGTGCGGAACCGGCCGGTCGAGGCCACGGGATGGGCGGAGTGGACGTCCACAAAAACCCCTCTTTCGCGGATGGTCGTCACGGTGGGCTGTCTTGGACGAGGCCGGGCACGCGTGACCCGGCGGGGACGGGCGCGGGGTGGGTCAGGCGGTGCCGAGGACCACCAGGCGGCGGCTGCTGACGGTAAAGGTGCCGCCGGACTCGTTCATGACCCGCGCTTGGGAGAAGCCGGCGGCCCGGAACCACTCGAGGATCTCGGGGGCGGTGAACATGCGGACGCTGTAGCGGGCCCGCTCCGCCTTGCCGTCGCGGATGGTGATCTTCTCCGCGTAGTAGCGGCTGGCCTCGGCGTCCAGTTCCTGGATGTCAACGGCCATGTCCGATCCCCGGCGCAGGATGTCGACGTGCATCTCGTGATTGGCGAGCACGCTCGGAATGTGCCGGTAGGGGGAATGCATGTCGAGCAGGAACCGGCCGCCGGGACGGAGTGCGCGGCGATAGCGCCGGAGAATGTCGCGGTCCGTCTCGTCGTCGAAGTAGCCGAAGGAACTGTACCAGGAGACGGCCGCGTCGAATTCTGCCTCGAAGGACATCTCCCGCAGGTCGACGTGCCGGTAATCGACCTGGATGCCCATTTCCCCGGCCTCGCTGCGGGCCATCGCGAGAAAGCGCTCGTCGCGGTCGATGCCGACCACCCGATAGCCGTGCGAGGCCAGCACGTTGGCGTGCCGGCCGTGCCCGCACGGGGCGTCCAGGAGGTCCATCCCCGATTCGAATCCGCCGAGTGCGACCATGCTGGACGCTTCCTTCTCACTCAGTTCCGGTGTGAGATCGGGGAGATCGAAGTAGTCGTAGGCGTCGCCGAAAAGGGCGCCCCAATCCACATGCGGCTTCCTTGGATTCATATTCCTCAGGCTAGGGCCGGAGCCGTATTCGCCGCAACGATTTCAATCGCCGTCCGGGTACCGCTATTTCATTCGCCGTGCCAGGCCCGCCACAGTGCGGCGTAGGCGCCGCCGGCGGCCAGCAGTTCGTGGTGGCTGCCCAGTTCGGTGATACGGCCGTTCTCGACGACCGCGATCCGGTCGGCGTCCTCGGCGGTGTGCAGCCGGTGCGCGATGGCGATGACGGACCGATCGCTCAGGACGGCGGCCATGGCTCGTTCGGTGTGCCGTGCCGTGGCCGGGTCGAGCAGCGCGGTGGCCTCGTCGAGCACCAGGGCGTGCGGGTCGGCGAGCAACAGGCGGGCCAGTGCCACCTGTTGGGCCTGTGCGGCGGTGAGGTCGTGCCCGGTGGAGCCGACCGGGGTGTCCAGGCCGTCCGGCAGGGCCGCCGCCCAGTCGCCAGCACCGACCACCTTCAGGGCGCGGCGCACCTCGGTGTCGTCGGCGACCGGCCGGGCGAGGGTGAGGTTCTCCCGCAGGGTGCCGCGGAAGATGTGGTGTTCCTGGGTGACCAGGGCGATGCGGCCGCGCAGGTCGCGGGTGCTCAGCTCGACCAGCGGTACGCCGCCGAGGCGGACCGTGCCGGAGCCGGGGTGGTAGATGCCGGCGAGCAGCTTGCCGAGGGTGGACTTGCCGGAGCCGGAGGGGCCGACCACGGCGAGCCGTTCGCCCGGCGCGAGTTCCAGGTCGACGCCGTGCAGGACGGGGCGCCCTGGCACGTAGGAGTAGGTGACCGCGCGGGCCGTGAGGTCCTGGCCCGCGGGCCGGGCGCCGGTGGGCTCGCGGTCGGCGGGCAGCTTGCTCACCCCGAGGACCCGGGCCAGCGAGGCCGAGCCGATCTGGAGCTCGTCCATCCAGCTCAGCACGTCGTCCAGAGGGAAGATCAGCTGCCGTACGTAGAGGGTCGCGGCGACCACCTGGCCCAGCGAGGCGAGGCCCTGGGTGTGGAGCAGCCCGCCGATGGCGAGGGTGGCGACCAGCGGGACGGCGTAGCTGAGCTCCACCAGCAGGTACCAGGAGCTGCGCAGCCACATGGTGTGCCGCTCGGCCCGGTAGGCCGTGCCCAGGTCGCGGTCGAGCGCCCGGCGGCGCCATTGCTGGAGGCCGAACGCCTCGGCGGTGCGGGCCCCTGGCACCGTCTCGGCGAGGCTGTCGCCGAGCGCCACGTAACTGGCCCCGCGCCTGCGGTAGGCGATGCCGGAGCGCCGCAGGTACCAGCGGGTGCCGATCCACAGGGGCGGGATGACGAGAAGGCTGGGCAGCGCGGTGAGCGGGCCGGTCAGCAGCAGGGCTCCGAAGGTGAACAGGCAGGTCAGCGAGGCGATCAGGGTCTCGGGCGCGGCGTAGCGGACGGTGTTGGTGAGGGCGTCGGTGTCGCGCGAGGCGCGGGTGATCAGGTCGCCGGGTTCGGCGTCCTCGACGGTGGACAGCGGCAGGTCCACCATCCGGTCGACGAAGTCCTCGCGGACCTCGGCGGTGATCTTCTCGCCAAACCGGCAGGAGCGCTGCATCGCACCGTAGGTGAGCGCTGCCTGGGCGACCAGTGAGGCCAGCAGGCCGAGGGCGAGCAGGTCGACGGTGCCGGCCGTGGTGCCGCCGACCACCTCGTCGATGAGCCGGCCGATCAGCCAGGGGGCGACCAGGCCGCACGCCGCGGCCAGTCCGTGCAGCGCCAGCAGCCGGCCGAGGTCGCCGGTGTGACGGCGGGCCAGGGCGCGGGCGTGCCGGCGCACCTCGGCCGTGTCGGCGACCGGCAGTGCTGCCCTGCTCATTCCGTGTTCTCCCGGGTGACGAGGCTGGTGGCGGGCGCGTCCCCGGTGGGCTCCGCGCCGGTCTCGCGCTGGATGACCCGGCGGTACGGGGCGCTGGTGGCGAGCAGGTCGCGGTGGCCTCCGGTGGCGACGACCGAGCCGTCGTGGACGAGGGCGACCTGCTGGGCGTGGTCGAGCAGCAGCGGGCTGGAGCTGACGAGAACGGTGGTGCGGCCCTCGCGGGCGCCCCGCAGCCGACGGCCGATCCGGTCCTCGGTGTGCGCGTCGACGGCGGAGGTGGGGTCGACGACGACGAGGACGTCCGGGTCGGCGAGCACGGCGCGGGCGAGGACCAGCCGCTGGCGCTGGCCGCCGGAGAAGCGGCTCCCGTCGGCGGTGATCTCGGTGTCCAGGCCGTCGGGCAGCGCCTCGACGATGTCCTCCGCGGCGGCCACCCGCAGCGCGGCGAGCACCTCGTCGTCGCCGGCGGTGCGGTGCGGGTCGAGGCTGTCGCGCAGGGGGCCGCGGAAGAGCCGGGAGCGGTTGTCGACCACGAGGACGCGTTTGAGGAGGTCGTCGCGGCGCAGCTCAGTCAGCGGCAGCCCGGCGTAGCGGACGGGCCCGTGGGCGTAGCCTCCGAGCCGGTCGGCCAGGTGTACGCCGTCGGCCGGCGGCGCGACGACCACGAGGAACGAGCCGGCGGTCACGACCAGTCCGGTGCGCTCGTCGACCAGGTCGTGCGGACCGGCGGGTACCGGGGTGCGGCCGTGCGTGCCGTCGGGCGGACCGGCCGGCAGGGCGAGCACGGCGATGGCGCGGCGGGCGGCGACATGGGCGCGGGCGAACCGGTCGGCGGTGTCGGTGAAGATGGCGAGCGGTTCGACGAGGAAGGCGGCGTACGCGTAGAAGGCGACGAGCTCGCCGGGCGTGACCGCGCCGGTCAGCGCGGCGCGGGCGCCGATCCAGGTGACGGTGCCGACCAGCAGGCCGGGCAGCAGCACCTGGGCGGCACGGATCAGGGCCTCGGCGCCGGCGACCCGGGAGCCGGCGGCGCGCACCCGCTGGGAGCGCTCGCGGTAGGAGCGGGCAAAGGAGGTCTCGCCGCCGACGCCGTGCAGGACCCGGAGGCCGGTGACCACATCGGTGAGCCGGGAGGTCAGTTCGCCCTGGAGCTCCCGATAGGCGCTCTGTCTGCGGTGCAGCGGGCGCAGGGTGTAGCCCATGGTGAGGATGATCGCGGGCAGGGCGACGATCAGGAGCACGGCGAGGGAGGGCGACTGGTCAAGCAGCACCACGGCCACCAGCAGGGTCGAGACGACGGCGCCGAAGGCCCTGCCGACGACGTCGAAGGCGTTGCCGATGGTCGTCATGTCGGAGGTGCCGACGCTGACGAGTTCACCGTCGTCGACGCGGCGTTCGAGGTCCGCGCCGAGCCGGCCCGCGTGGCCGACCACGAGTTGCACCGTGCGGAAGCCCGCAGCCAGCGCGTTGTGCATGCTCAGCCGGCGCCGGATCATGCCGGACACCGCCTGCACCACGCCGAGGCCGAGGAGCACGGCGGACCACAGCAGCACGGCGCGCATGTCGCCGGGAACGAGCCCCTCGTCGATGGCCTCGCGGACGACGACCGGCATGAGTGCCTGCGAGCCGAGCCAGAGCAGGCCCAGGAAGGCCGCCGCGCTCAGTGGCCCGGCGATACGGCCGGCGAGCCACAGCATATAGCGCGAGGCCGATCGGATATCGGGATGACCTGGGTCTGCGACGGGGAGCGGACGCATTGCGCGACGATATCGAGTGCGCCAGTCGGACCGTCAACTCCGTTGCACAGTGACCTTGTTCGTTGTTCGACTGCGTACGGTAAGCAGTCGAAAGGCCGACCACCAGAGCCCCACGCCGCTTTCGGCGTGACGCGCTCCGGCGGCTGTTGCCCAGCTTCGTGCCACCGACCTAGCCTCGCAATTCCCTGACGCATCGACAGGCATCGGAGATTCGCCATGCTGGTTCACGCCACTCCGCCGACGGGTGCGGCGCTCATCGAGCGGAAACAACCGAATGACGACCGCGGGATACCCACCCGCTCCTTACGCCCTCTCCGCTCGGGCGAACGGTGTGACGCGTCGCCTGGCCGCCGCGCGGGCGCCCCGCGCCCCGCCCGCCGACCCGGGTCGGCCGAGGTTCCGGCGGGCAGCCGATGATCATCGTCGACACCGCGCTGTGCCGCCGCGCGGAAGAGGATCGGCCGATCAGGGTCGGCATGGTGGGCGCCGGCTACATGGGGCGCGGCCTGGTACGGCATATCTCCGCCTCGGTTCCGGGCATGCGGGTCGCGGCGATCTCCAACCGCAATCCGGCCAACGCCGAACGCGCCTACAAGGAGGCGGGGCTTGCGCCCGCGCGGGCCGACACGGTGGACGCGATCTCGGCCGCGGTGGCCGGGGGCCGGCCTGTGGTCACCGAGGACGCGTTCGCGCTGATCGCCGCAGAGGGCATCGACTGTCTGGTGGACGTCACCGGTGCGGTGGACTTCGGCGCCCGGATCACCATCGCCGCCATCGAGCGGGGCCTGCCGGTGGTCACGATGAACGCCGAGCTCGACTGCACCGTGGGCCCGCTGCTCGCACACCGCGCCCGCTCAGCCGGGGTGGTGCTCACCGGGGCGGACGGCGACCAGCCGGCGGTGCAGGCCAACCTGCTCCGCTTCGTACGCAGTCTGGGCGTGACGCCGCTGGTGGCCGGCAACATCAAGGGCTTCCAGGACGAGTACCGCACCCCCACCACCCAGCAGCCGTTCGCCGACCGGTGGGGCCAGAACGTCCACATGATCACCAGCTTCACCGACGGGACGAAGGTCTCCTTCGAGCAGGCGATCGTGGCCAACGCCTTCGGCTTCACCGTGCCCCGGCGCGGCATGTACGGACGCGACCACACCGGCCATGTCGACGAGCTGACCCAGATGTACGACGTCGACGAACTGCGCGAGTCCGGCGGCATCGTGGACTACGTGGTGGGCACCAAGCCCGCCCCCGGTGTGTACGTCCTCGGCACCCACGACGACCCGGCGCAGCGCAGCTACCTGGAGCTGTACAAGCTGGGCCGCGGCCCGCTGTACGCCTTCTACACGCCCTACCATCTGTGCCACTTCGAGGTGCCGCACACCGTGGCCCGTGCCGTGGACTTCGGCGACGCGGCCCTCACCCCGCCCGCGGGTCCCCGGGTCGATGTGGTGGCCACCGCCAAGCGGGACCTGCCGGCCGGCACGGTGCTGGACGGGATCGGCGGCTACGACACCTACGGGGTGGCCGAGTCGCACGCCGTGACACGGGCGGACGACCTGCTGCCGATGGGCATCTCCGAGGGCTGCGTGCTGCGCCGCGCCGTCGCCAAGGACACCGTGCTCGGCTACGGGGACGTGACCCTCCCGCCGGGGCGGCTCGTCGACACGCTCCGCGCCGAGCAGGACAAGCTGTTCGCCGTCTGACCCCACCACGAGACAAGGAGGCGTACCCACTCCTCGCCACTCGCAACGTATAGCCCACCGGGGGGCTTGCGGCAAGGCCCCCGTGGTGCCGCAGAATCGCTGGCTCAGGCCAGGAAGTTGCGGAAAATGAGGGAATCACGACGTGCGTGCGGAGTGCCAGGCCCTGCACGCGGGCTCCACCCAGGTGCTCGTCTAAAGGATTCACCTCCGCCGGGATTTCTTGAGCCCACCTACACACTGGCCGAGCAACTTCTGTGCGAGGGCAGCTCCACTGTCCGGGGGACGCGTGGCGGCATCAGGTGGGTCACGTTTCCTCAGTGGGGAGCGGTGCCAGACGCCGCCTCGGGCAAGCCGCAGCCCGGCGGCTTCCGCCTCGGCCCCTCCCCGGGCCTGGCCAAGCTGGAAGGCGTCCAGTCGATGCTGTGGACGGTCGACCTGATGGAACAGGGCCTCAACCCCGCCCGCCACATCAAGGGCGGCGACGCCGTCCTGGACGAAGGAGAGTAGAGCCGTGGGGGAGATCGAAGACGCCATCGAGCGCGCCGACCGCGAGAACTTCACCCGGGAGCCACCCAAGACGTTGAAGGGAAGGGTCGGCTACCTGATCCGGCAGCTCGGCAGCGCGAAGGCCGTCGCCCAGGGGATCGGCGTCACCGCCGACTCCATCAACCGCTACCGCCGCGGCGCCCGCAAGCACCCGCCCCAGGACATCGCCGCCAGGATCGACGACGCCGTCCGGTTCCGCTGGCAGCCCCAGGTCCGTAAGCGCCGCCGCCAGCAGGCCGCCGCCACCGGGATCACGGTGGAGACCCGGGCCCGGTTCGGCTACACCGCACCGGTCGGCACAACCGACGACGGCCGCTTCCGCCGCCTCACCGTCCGTCTCCCCGCCGCGTACGCGCAGCGCCTCTTCGACGCCCGCGACACCGGGGCCAGCGACCAGCAGATGCGCGAGATCGTCGCCGAAGGGTTTAAGGAAGTCTATTTCCAGGACGGCGGAGGGCGCGCTATGGGGCTCTCGGAAGTGACCCTGAACGACATTGATTACTTCGATCTTGATTACTGAATTCGGCGTGAACGCATGCCCACCGAATTCCTGCTCCGACGTCACCGACTTCGGCGCCCAGGACAACATCGTCTTCACCGCGGCCCGGGGGCACCTTCCGTGAGGCGCAACGACTTGGAAGGAGAGTCCGCGATGGTGGTGCGGTACTGGGTGCGGGGCTTGGGACCGTCGGCCTGCGGCCGGTGGGCTGGTTCAGGCGAAGAGAGCGGCGAGGGCGCCCGCCACCACAGCGGCGAGGGTGATGACCGCGGCGAAGGCGGTGGCGGCTCGAGTGAGAGCGGCCGGGTAGGTGGCGCTGTCCAAGCGCGCGAGTTTGGCCGCGCCGACGGCGGCCAGCAGCGCGATGACGATCACGAGTGCGGTGGTGAGGAGGGCGACGGCGACGGTCACGGCAGGCTCCCGGTACATGAGATGGGGTGTCGTGGTCGAAAGTCGCGGAAACCCTGTCCGCCGGGGTTCGCCGGAGGAAGATGAACACCGGCGAACACGGCTGTGCGGGGGCGGGCGAATGCAGTACGAGCGGAACGGCAACGGCGGCAATCCGGCACTCACGGAGCTGCGCGGGAAGCTGAGCGACGGGCTGGCCCGCAACCGGATCAACAAGACGGAACTCGCCCGCCGGTCGGAGCTAGGACGTACGACCGTGTCGGAGGCCTTCCAGACCGGCGGGCCGGTGCCCTCGGCGCACACGGTGGAGGCACTGGCCCGCGCGTTGAAGCTGCCTGTCGGGGAGTTGCTGGCCTTGCAGCGGGACGCGGACGCAGGCGGGGGCGGGAAGCGGCCGGTGCCGGGCCGTCCGATCGAGCAGTGGGAGCCGCACGCTCTGGAAGTCCATCCGGCCGGGCCCAGCAGCGTCGCTGCCGGCAGAGATGCGCCGGGGGAGCGGGTGCTGCCGGGGTACGTCAAGCGCGGGCATGACCTGGTGCTGGCGGAAGCGGTGCGGGACGCTGCGGCTGGCCGCAGCCGGATGGTGGTCCTGGTGGGCAGTTCGTCGACGGGGAAGACACGGGCGTGCTGGGAGGCTGTGCAGCCGCTCGCGGACATGGGGTGGAGGCTTTGGCATCCCTTCGATCCGACCCGCGCCGAGGCCGCTCTCGATGACCTGCACCGTGTCGCTGGTCGAACCGTGGTGTGGCTGAACGAAGCCCAGCACTACCTCGGCGACCGGGAGGCCGGTGAGCGCATCGCCGCCGTACTCCATGGCCTGCTCACCACCCCGGAGCGTGGTCCGGTACTGGTGCTCGGCACCCTCTGGCCCGAGTACGCCGCCCGCTACACCGCCATGCCCTCCCCAGAGAGGGGAGACCCGTACAGCCGGGTGCGGGAACTTTTGTCCGGCCGCACGCTGACCGTCCCGGATGCATTCGACGCCCAGGCGCTGGCCACCGCGGCAGCCCTCGCCCGGGACGGCGACCGGCTGCTGGCCGATGCCCTCACCCGCGCCGACGCCGACGGGCGAGTGACTCAGGACCTGGCCGGGGCCCCCGAGCTGCTCAACCGCTACGAACAGGCGAGTCCTGCGGCCAGAGCTGTGCTGGAGGCGGCGATGGACGCGCGCCGCCTCGGTGTCGGCCTCAACCTGCCGCAAACCTTTCTCACCGACGCCGTCGCCGACTATCTCACCGACACCGACTACGACCAGCTCACCGAGGACTGGGCCGAACAGGCCTTCGCCGAACTCGCCGAACTGGTCCACGGCAAACAAGCCCCCTGCGCAACACCACCCCCCGGCCTCGACGACGACCGTCCACGCCCTCCCCACCTGCCGACGTCCCGCCCCCGGCGACTGCGGGACCGGTGTTCCGGCTCGCCGACTACCTCGAACAACACGGCCGCACCGCCCGCAGACCGCTGTGTCCGCCCGCTTCCTTCTGGCACGCCGCCCTCACTCACCTCACCCACCCGACGACCTGGACAACCTCACCACGGCAGCCGAGAAACGGCACCGCCTGCAATGGGCCCACCACCTCCGATACCGCGCCGCCGACCACGGCGGCACCGCCGCCCTGTACGACCTGGCCGCGATGCGGGAGGAGGATGGGGACCGGCAGGGCGCCGAGTACCTCGCCCGGCAGGCCGCCGACCACGGCAACCCTTCCGCCGCCCTGTTCCGTCTGGCCGCGATGCGGGAGGAGGCCGGGGACCGGGAAAGCGCCGAGCACCTCTACCGGCAAGCCGCCGACTACGGTATGGACAACGCTTTGAACGCAGTCGCTCCCAGTCGAGCCTTCGCAGCGCGGTGGCCCGACGGCCTAGATCCGGATGGCACGCCCACGCTGCCATGGCAATGATCCACGTCCCACTCCCTCTTGACCGCTACCTGGCACCACTGGTGAAGACGTGTGATGGGTGGCGTCCCACAGACCTACTCAGCCTCGTTGCTTTCCGCGTGGCGCGCCGCCGCGCTCGAACGAGCGTCCACGAAGTGGTTCACCCGCACCATTTCCCGTACGTGCCTAACGTGCCTGCACACAAAGCCGCCTGACCTGTGCGATCAACCGATATCCCTAGATAAGCACTGCGAACGGTCGTCTGCCGGTTCGGTGGGTGGGGCCAGAACTTTCCGTTCCCCGGGACCGCTGGACCCCGTTCAGGACACCCCGTAGAAGGGATCTGGCCCATGACCGCCTCCACGGCCACCCGGCGCGCGTACCGTGAGGTGACGACCCGCCGCCGGGAGGACCAGCCGATGAGCGCGCAGCCCGACCACGCACCCGCCAGCCCGTACGCGCCCGCGCCCGGGGCTCCGGCCGAACTCCTCGCCCAGCTGCGCGCCGACAAGCGCGCGGAGAAGTGGGTGCCAGCCTTCGAGCGCGAGTGGGCGGCCGCCCTCAAGGAATCCCGCCGCACGTTCTCCCTGGCCGGGCTCTACGAGGTCGTCCAGGACTGGCAGGGCCGCATCGCGCACGCACCGGCCGTCGACGCGTTCGTCGCCTCCGGCTACGACGACAGCGACGCCATCGACCTGGCGGAGCTCCGCCGCCGTCGCGGGTGAGCCCGTCGCCGTACGCGGTCCGCTTCTCCGCCCCGGCCGCGAAGGTCCTCGACGCCCTGCCCGAGCACGTCGAAGACACCATGTGGGACGTCCTGGACGCCGCCGCCGGTGACCCATGGGGCTTCGGCCAGTGGAACGCTGAGGACCCCGAGGGCGAAGACGTGCGTTACGCCTCCGTTGGCCAGCTCTCCCTCACCTACTGGGTGAACCGGCCCATGCGCCGCCTGACCGTCCTGAACATCGTCTGGCTCGGGTAGCCACCCGGTGACAACGCCCCGACCCCGGCATCGCAACTGCCAGGGACGGGGCGATTCGCATCGTAGCCACGGCCGTATCCACCGGCTATCCACGCGGGCGGCAACGAGTAACCAGTCGGGTACCGTCAACCGGCCCCGGCGGCCATGGAGGTGAAGGTCTCCCGCATGAGCTGGTCGGTGGCGCCGTCCTGTTCGACCAGGCTGTCGAAGAGGTCGACGAGCAGCCAGAGGACGAAGTTGTGGACCAGGGCCTCCTTCGCCGGGATCGTCCCGAACTGGTCGCGCCAGGCCACAGGGTCCATACCCAGGGCCGCGGCCATGAGGACGCCGGTGACCATCGGTACCTGGGCGGGGTCGGCCAGTTCGAAGCCGGGCAGCTTGCGGATCACGGCCGGGATCAGATCACTGAGCGGATCGAGGCGGTCCTCCTCTTCGCCGTCCTGCTGGCCGATGATGTGCGCGGTCAGCACACCCACCAGGAAGACCGCGCCCCGGGACACTTCCTCCCGGCCGTAGGTGTCCATCACGGCCTGGACACGCTGTTGCGCCTGCTGGCGCTCCTTCTCTGGCGTGCGCTTCTCTAAAATCCGGTACGAGTCCCATGCCGCGCGGACTGCCTCGTCCACGACTACACCATCACTGATCATGTGCTGACCGTAGTGAAGTCGGCGGACCGCGGGGGCGGTACTCGCACGAACCGTGCTGTTGACGGCGGAGCCGTTTCGCCCTGCTGGTGGGCACCGAGCTGGTCACCAACCACCGCGAGTTCACCGTCGCGACCGACATCCCGGTCTACTTCTGTGACCCGGCCAGTCCCTGGCAGCGAGGGAACGAAAACACCAACGGCCTGCTCCGTCAGTACTTCCCCAAGGGCATCGACCTGACGGTCCACACCCGTGAACACCTGGCCGCCGTCGCCGCCGAACTCAACGGCCGCCCACGCAAAACGCTCGGCTGGGGAACTCCAGCCGAGCGCCTGTATAGACTGCTCGCGGCCTGATCCACACGACTACGTGTTGCGACGACCCCTAGAAAGCACCATCGTGGCGGGGCACGGGCCTTCTCCGTACGGGGACTCGCGTCATCGCCGGTCGGCCTGAGGTATTGAGTCGGGGCTTCACAAGAGTGCCCATGAGCCGCCCAGCAGCTCTACAGCGGGAGTGTTATGCCCAGCTCGCGCATGGCGTCAGAGGGCGGTCCGCCTTCGGAACGTTCGGTCTTTCGGCCCTTGACCCCCACGCCCAGGGTGCGGGGGTCGACAGCTTCAGCGGGCGCGCCGGTAGCGTAGAGGCCTTCGGGCTCGCTGTCACGGTCGTGGGGCAGGAGCCAGAAGACTCGGCGGCGGAAAGTTCCTGAGGAGCGGGAGGCCTTGGCGCTTGTGGTGAGGGTGGCGTAGCCGACCATGCGGCCGTCGCGGTGGTAGGCGGGCTTGCCGCGGCGGGTGGGGAGGCGGTCCAGGCTCTGGCGCACGTAGTCCAGGGCGTCGATGTCCTCCAACCAGACCAGTTCCTTCTCGTGGCTGATCTCGTCTTCGGTGATCAGGGAGCTCATACCCTCTCCTCGTCGGCGAGCAGTCCGATGCCCGGGTAGTACTTGCGCGAGTTGGACAGGATCATCTCCTTAGGCGAGGCGAGTCCGGCCAGCTCACGGGCTCGCTGGGCGAAAGCGCGGGAGGAGATGGCCGTGGTGCCTTCGGCCTGGCACCAGGCCTTGTAGGCGGCATAGAGGCTGGCCTGTTCGGTGCGGTAGTCAGGGTTGAGGGCACAGCACTCGTCGAAGAAGCGGCCGGTGTGGTCTTCGGTCTCGGCGTAGGCGGTGGTGGCGATCCGTACGCGTTCAGGGCCGGTGAGGTCCTTATCGCCGGAGAGGTAGCGGCGGGCGCCGTCGATGAGCCAGGCCAGGATGCCCGGGCCTTCCTCGGTGACGAGGATGTCAGCGAGGTTGTCAATCTTGCGGTTGTCGGGGACGACGCGCTCGAAGGGGATCAGGCGCATGCGGCGCCAGAACGCGAAGCCGCCGGTGCCGACCTCGGGGCGGTGGTTGCCCAGCAGCCAGAGTTTGTGGGTGGGGTTGAAGCTGAAGAAGTCCTGGCGCATGCGGCGTGCCTTGATGCGGTCGCCGCCGGTCAGGAGCTTGACGCGGGCCTCGTCGAACTTGTCGCCGGGTTTGACTTCGGAGCAGACGATTACCCGGCGGCCATGAAGTTCGGCCAGATCTGTGGGGTGGCCTTCGTAGGGGCGCGCCATCAGGAAGCCGGGCGGCGCGGCGTCGGCATAGTCGCCCAGGAGCTTCATCAGGACGTCCAGCAGTACGGACTTGCCGTTCTTGCCGGAGCCGAAGAGGAAGGGCATGACCTGTCCCCCGACGTCTCCGGTGAGGGAGTAGCCCAGCAGCAGGTGCAGGAAGCCGGTCATCTCCCGGCCTTCGGCGTCGAAGCCGAAGGTGTCATCCAGAAAGCGCTGCCAGCGCGGGGTGGGGATCGACTGGGGACCGACTGTGGTGGAGCGGGAGTGGAAATCCTTGTCGGGGTCGGGAGTCTTCACCCAGCCGGTACGCAGATCGACGACGCCTGCGGGCGTGCACAGTGCGTACGGGTCGGCGTCCAGCAGGGAGGCGTTGAGCACCATGCCAGGAGCGGACTTGGCCTGGCTCAGCATCGCGTTGATGCCGGAGGTGGACAGGGCCCGCCGGCGGTGACGCTGGAGCGCTTGAGCGGTGTGCAGGCCACGAGGATCGGTGTCGGTGATGGCTTCCGCCAGGTCACCGGCGGCCCACAGAACCGTGTCGTCTTCGTCCAGCTGCCAACGGGTGCCGTCCCACCGGTACCATCCCATGCCCGGCACATGGCGGTAGTCGTGGGCGTAGAGCTTCACGAACAGCTTGGCGTTACCACGATCGGTAAGCGTGTCAGGCAACAGCCCGCTGGCCGTCGCCGCCCCGGACGGCTCATGGGTGGCCTGGGCAGGCAGCGGTGCCGGGCCCTGGGCGAGGATCTGCTGGGCGACGGCTTGCGCGTCGAAGAGCGCGTACTCGTTGCTGTGGGCGTTCACGTCCGGCGGCCCCTGCTCGGGTAGAGGGGGCGCCGGACACCAGCGGCCAGGCCGCTGCGAATGATGCCTTCACTGCGGCGTTCCTGGCCGGGGCGGGCGGCGGCTGCGGCGGCGCGCAGGGCCTGTTCGGCTTCTTGCTGGTCCAGGGCCCCGGAGGCGATGAGGCCGCCGAGAGTGAAGGCGGCGCGGTTGAGGGTGGTGGAGAACCCGGCGCCCTCGCTGACCTGCCCGCAGGCAGCGATCTCGGCCACCAGGGTGCTGAGCACGCGGTGACTGCGGTCGCGGCCGCCGCCGGCGGCGATCACGGCCTGCAGCGCGCGGGGCGGCACCTTGCGGGGCTGAGGTACGGCGGGAGCGGGCAGGTGGCCGGTGCGCTCGAGTTCGGCGGCCAGCCACGGTGGCAGGGGCGCGGGGGTGCGGGCACCGTCGAGGGGGGTGTAGGTGCCGGCTGCTGTGGTGGTGCCGGGGGCGATGATGTAGCCGCCGTGCGCCCTCACATCGACCTGCCAGGCCAGTGCGCGCCCTTTCCCTTTCGCGGAGCCTGTGGAGCACTGCCAGCGGCGGCTGTCAGCCGCCCGGTACCACACGTGCAGCCCGCCGGAGGGCGTGCGTACGCGCAGGGTGGAGGCGTCGTCAGCCGGGTGCGTCTGACCTCGCAGCGCTGCCAGCACCGCGAGGGTGTGGTAGCCGTTGGCCAGGCCGCCGAGTTGGATGTGGTCCCCGATCTGAATGCCGGGCAGCAGCCGGTCCCGGCTCGGGAGCTCGGTGGGGTGGGTGTCGATGTCGATGACCACCAGGGCAGCGGGGCCGCAGGCCACCCCGACTCCGAAGTCCGGCTGGCGCCCCCACCACTCTTCGATGCGCAGCGGGTCCAGGGTTGCGGCGTGGAATCCGTGACACCAACGGCCCTCGGGCAGACAGGCACAGAAGCCCGGATCATGGCGGGAAGCGTTGCAGGCGGCACAGTTCGCTGCGGGCGTCTTCCGGCCGGCCGCCAGGGGGTGAACCGGCCAGCCTTGGCTCACACACCAGCGGGCGATATCCAGCGGGCGGCGAGCAGCGACTGAAGCCCGCCGAGGCTCCTGCTCCGAGTCGCTGCGAGAAAACCGCAGCTCAGCAGGCATCCAGCTCCCCTATCAGCGACCCAAGCGACTCAACGACGGACACAGCCTAGCGAAAGCCCAGCCTGCGGGGGGTGACTGCACGCCGTGTCGAGACCCACCTCCACACCGGTCAGCGACCCAAGAACGAGCACAGCGACTGACCGTCGATCAGTCGCTCACCACATGCTGGAAGAAACCGCAGGTCAACCGCTCGAAACCATGCAGACAGCGACTGAAGCGACTCAAGATTCCTATATATGACGCGCACGCGCGCACGCGAATGTCCTGACATACGGAACCTAGAGTCGCTTCAGTCGCTCCCCACAACGAGGAAAGCCTCTGACCAGCGCTTTTACCCCGCTCCGGGGCAGCGACCGAGCAGGGCGCCAGTCGCTGGCCTCCAGTCGCTGGCCTCCTCCACCAGGCAGCTACTCAAGCGACTGAAGCGACCCACCCCACGACAAGATCCCACCTCCCCGGCAGACCAAGAAACAACAGGCACTTCTCCCTTCCCGAGAAGGCCGACGCTGGATAGCCCAGCCTGCAAACCTATGCGGCCCGCGTGATGCCGCACACGCTGCGGGCGCTCGGCGGGGAGGACGAGACGTTGGCCGAGCTGGAGATGATCGTCGGGTTCGTCGACGACCTGGCCGGTGAGGCTACCCGCGTCGCGAACCGGCCGCCCGGCCTACTGGCCCCGGTCCATCCGTCGCTGGAACGGGTGCTGGGGCCGCGGTTGCAGGATCCGGCCCCCCCCTCACGTTGCTGGAGCGGTTCGGGTCCCCGGCTCAGATCCGCAAGGCGGGCCTTCGGCGGCTGGTCACGCTGTTGCGGCCGAAGGCACCGAGGATGGCCGAGCGGGTGGTCGAGGAGATATTCGATGCTCTGGTCGAGCAGACCGTGACGGTCCCGGGGACCGAGGCGGCCGCGCTGATCGTCCCGACTGTCGGCCACCTCGCCGCCTACGTCAGTTTCGCCCCGGCGACCCGGAGCTCGGGCTCATCGATCCGTGGTGAACAGCCCTCCAGGCGGGGAAACAAGCAGCTCAAACGGGTTTTCTTCCTCTCCGCGTTCGCCACCCTGGGCGACCGAGCCTCCCGGACTACTACGACAAAAAGATCGCCCAGGGCAAACACCCCACCCAGGCCCTGCTCTGCCTCGCGAGGCGCCGGGCCGACGTCCTGTTCGACATGCTCCGCGACGGAACCTTCTACGAACCGCAGCCGTCCGCCGCGGTCACCTGACCTGCAGGTCTGCGAGGAAAAAGGGGTTGATACTGGTAGGAGTCTGTGATCAGGTGACCTGTAATTGAGGGCTTGCGCTGCCTACGATTACTGTGAGTATCCGTCAGGGGCGGTCTCGGGTAGCCCTTTGTGTTGCGGTGTCGGGATCGATGCCTCGGTGCCGTAGCCGCGCGCGGACCCGCTCCCAACGCTCAGCGGGCAACTGCCACCCGATCGCCGATCCGGTGTCACTCGCGGAGAAGGAGACTCCTGATCCCGTCGGCCCCCAGATCTCTGCGGAGATTGTGTGCGGCACGAGGGTGATGAACCATTCGCGCTGCCGTTCGTCCGTCAAGTCCAGGACAACGGCGGTCTCCCCTTCCCGAGCGCCCGTCGCGTCGGCGATGGCGGTGAGGGCGGCCTGGGCATCCGAAGGCCAGGGGAGGTCAGAGATGAGATCAATGTCCGTCGAAGCCGCGTCAGGTGCCACCTCCCGTATCACCTCTTCAACCAC
Organism: Streptomyces solitudinis; assembly: GCF_036323765.1. NCBI lineage: Bacteria > Bacillati > Actinomycetota > Actinomycetes > Kitasatosporales > Streptomycetaceae > Streptomyces > Streptomyces solitudinis. The sequence continues at coordinate 46,265 of NZ_JAZDCW010000012.1, read as the reverse complement.
TGTCCGCGCTGTTTCGGGGTCGGTGCCTTCCCGGATGAAGAGGTCAAACGGACGTGGCCTATGGCCATCGCGGCTTCCAAAGGACCGTGCGAACTCGGTGAGCGCGCGCGTGAGTGAGTGTTTTGCGGACATCGGGCTGTTGTCTCCTCTGGTGAGGTTTTGCGCGGATCGTTTCATCGGGTGTGGTCGCCGGGTGCGTAGTTCTTCCAGGGGGCTCCGGCCTCGGTGGCGATGCGGGTGGTGCTCTTGTCGTGGTAGCCCAGGGCCTGGGCGATGACGGGGGCCGGCGCCTGAAGGACGAGCTGCCGGATAGCAGAGGTGCGGCCTTTCTCGACGGGGATGCCGAGTTCTCGTAGCGCGTCGCGCAGGGTGGCGGGGTTCATGGGCTGGCTTGCTCGGCGACCGGGAAACAGCCAGGGCGAGTTCTGGTTGATGGCGGGGGTGGCGGCGGGCAGCGCTTGGAGATAGTTGAGCAGCAGGTCGGCCACCGGCTCGGGCGCTGGAGTGGGCGGGTCGCCAAGGCGGAGTGCGACGTGCTGGCCGTCGTGGAGAACATCGTCGGTGGTCATGCGGACGATTCGGCTGACGGGCTGGGCGAACAGCAGGACCAGGCAGGCCGCGACCCGGACCCTCAGCGCGGTGCTGTCGTCGGCGAGGACCCGTTGTAGGGCGGTGATGCGTTGGTGTTGGCCCATTGGGTGGGGGTTGGTGGTCGGGCGGTTCGGGATGATCAGCCGCGGCATCCGGCGGCTGTCCATGCACCATCGCAGGAATGCCTTGCGGGGCGCCGGGTGGCGTACTTCTTCGCGTGCCAGGCATCGAGGTCGGTCTGGGTGCAGGCGCTCAGCGCGACGTGGCGGGCGGCGAGCCAGGCCAGGAAGGCGCCGGCCTGTGTGATCTGCTGGCGGCATTCCTGCGTCGTGCTGGTGCCCAGCGGGCCCTTGGCCGCCTTGGCGCGGAGCTTGCGGAGCTGGTGCCAGGTGGCGAAGTGCTGGAGCAGTCGGGCGTGTTCGGTGTCGGCGGTGGCGGCGAGTTGCTGGGCGAGCCACCGTTCGAACAGCAGGAGTCGCCGGTCGATGTGAGGCAGCACGCCGCTGTCCATGAGCAGGTCGCGCAAGTAGGCGGCGGTCCGCCAGTTCGGCAGAGCCTGGATGGCCTCGTGTGTGAGCGGCACTGTTCCGGTGGCGAGGTCTCCGGCCCGACGTCAAACAAGCCTTGGCCGACCAAGGTGTGAAGGTGCTGTCCGCCGGGACCGGACCGAACGCCGCCGACAAGGTCCTCCTCAACCGCGCCCGCCAGGCCGCCGCCAACGGCGTCACACACTTCACCGTCGTCTCCGCCGATGCCACCTTCGCCGGCCTCGCCACGCTCGGCGACCTGCACGTCCTTGCCTGGGACCGCCAGCCTGTCGGCAAGGCGCTCGCCGAGGCGGCGACCGTGCACCGTATCCCCCGCGACCGCCGCGCCTCCGCCCCGGCCTCTGAAGAGCCAGCAGCTGCACTCACTGTTCCGCGCCTCGCGCCGGCTCCCCAGCGCTCCGCCCCCGCACCAGCTGCCTCGCCGTCTCCCCCGCCGGACTCCCCACCCCTGCTGCGCTGGGGCGCGGCCGCCACCGCCGCTCTCTTCTGCGGCGGCCTTGCCTTCGGCGCCGGCACCGCGCTGGGGAGCCACCTCGTTCACCTCGCGCTCGACACCACCACCCGGCCGCGTCCCTGACCGACCTCACCCGGAAAGCCACCCCGTGAACAACCCCACCCTCTTCACCCCGGACTGCGACGAACCGGTCCTGGCGGCCGGCACCGCGGCGACCGCGTCCGTCGTCCACGGCGCGGTCATCATCAGTGCCATCGAGACCACCTGGCGCGAGATCCGGCGGCGCTTCGGCGATGTCCCGGACATCTCCGTGACCATCCCGCCCACCGCCGGCGCGCAGGACCCCACCAAGTGCGCAGCGCTGCGGACCGGCCGCCGCTTCGTGCGCGACGGGCACCTGGCCATGGAGCTCCAGGTCTTCTCCGGCACCCTCGCGCTCGGCGGCCGGCCAATGATGGAGGGCCTGCTGCACCACGCCGCGCACGGTCTGGCCCTCACCCGCGGCATCAGCGACACCAGCAGCGCCGGCCGCTGGCACAACAAGCGGTACGGGCGCCTCGCCCGGGAAGTCGGACTCACCCCGCCCACGCGGGCGGCGAAGGTCGTCGGCCTGGCCCACTGCCCGCTGGCCGACGCCGAAGCCTGGTCCGAGGTGATCGCCGCCCTGGACGCCGCGGCCGCCGTCCAGCTCGAAGCCACCGCCGAGTCCGCCGTCCCGCCGCGCACCGGCAAAGCCGGCTACCGCTTCCGGCAGGGGCCGCTGCTGTGCGGGCTGTGCCTGGCCAAGTTCCGGCCCGCCGACGACGCCGTACTGCCCGCGCAGACGGCCGGGGACGACGCGTGATCCCCGCCCCGCACCGGATGAAGGGAGGCACCCTCGTCCTGGGCGCGACCGGCCTGGGCTGAGCGGGCCCTTCGGGCCGTACGGCGGCAGGACCGGGCACAACACCGACGAGCAGAACCAGGCGCATGCCGACCGGCCGAGGGGAGCGCACAACCGATGACCGCGCTCACGCAGCCTGGCTGATCCGGCCGACGCCACAGCGGCGCGAGAAAAGGGGGAGACGGTGGGGTTCACCGCACAGCACGAGGGCCGCGGACGGCTCGATGCAACACAGCCCGACCTCGGGTGCGGCTGGGAGTGGGCCGCGATCCACCGCAGCCGGCCACGCGTGGTCATGACCTGCCCGGAGTGCGCCCACCCGCTCCACGCCAAGGTCTCCCCGCACGGCCTGCGGTTCTTCGCTCACGACCCCGGGTCCCCGACCTGCGCGCTGGCCGGAGAGTCGATGGAGCACCACCTGCTGAAGCTGGAGCTCGCCACCGCCGTGCGCGCCGCCGACCACCACGCCGAGCTCGAAGTCCGCGGCCCCGACGGCGACTGGAGTGCCGACGTGATGGCCTCCTCCCAGGACGGCACCGCGCGGATGGCCTGGGAAGCACAGCTGTCCGCGATCACCGCCGAGGAGATCAAGGAGCGCACCGCGCGGTTCGCGAAGGACGGCGTACGGGTGTGCTGGGTCGCCACCCGGCTGCGCCCCTGGGTCGGCGCCATCCCGTCCATCCACGCCCGGCCGCCGACTGAGGACGAAACCCGGTGGACGGTCGCCGGTGGCCTCGCCCGTTCGAGGTCGAGAGCTGCAACGACCGCTGGGAGTGCCCGGCCGGTCACGGCCACTGGCGGGAGGCCAGCACCGACACCCGTGCGTTCCGTGCCGCGCCCCGGAGCCGGGTACCGGCGTGACCGCCGGCGGCGGCCGCAGGCCCTTGATGTGCGGTGCCGCCCCGCTGACAGGCCACTCCGGAGCCGGACAGCGTAAGGCTCGACTGCAACCAGTGACGCCTGCGGCCAGTCTTGCCCCTCATGAACTTACGTCTGTCCCGGCGTCAGGCCGACCGGCGCGGTCTGCGCCTGTGGCCCGTCGGTATCGCCCTGGCCGCCGCCTTCGCCATCGCAGTCCTGGTCGCCGCCGCCGTGTTCTACGCCGGGTGGGACCTGCTCGGCGCACGCGGGCTGAAGTCCGAGCCGCGCCTCGACTCCAAGACATTCTTCGACCTGGTCAAGATTGCCTTCGGGGTGGTGGCCGGTGCGGGCGCCCTGGTCGCCCTGGTGGTGGCCTACCGCCGCCAGCGTGTCGAGGAGGACGGCGCCCTGCGCGACGCCACCCGCCTGCACACCGAGCGCTTCACCACCGCCGTCTCCCAGCTGGATGCCTCTCCCGCTGTGCGCCTGGGCGGCGTTCACGCCCTGGCCGGGCTCGCCGACGACGCCCCCACCCGGGAGCTGCGCCAGACCTGTATTGACGTTCTGTGCGCCTACCTCCGGCTGCCCTACACCGCTCTAACCGACCTGCCGCGAGGTGACGCGGCAGCCCGCCATGAATACCTGGCCCTGCGGGAGGTGCGGCGCACCGTCATCCGGGTCATCCGCGACCACCTCCGCCTGCCCCGCGAGCACCACCACTCCTGGCAAGGCCACGACCTCGACCTCACCGGAGTCGTCTTCGACAGCGGCGACTTCAGCAGGGCTGTGTTCTGCGGCGGCATCGTCAACTTCAGCGGCGCGAGGTTCCTCCACGGCACCATCGACCTCCGCGGAGCGGAGTTCCGCGGCGGCACGGTCGACTTCAGTAGCGCGACGTTCGACGGCTGCGTGGTCAACTTCAGCTCAGCGAAGTTCTCCGGCGGCGCGGTGGACTTCAGCAGGGCGAGGTTCTCCAACACCGGCACGGTCTTCTTCGACCGGGCGGTGTTCTCCGGCGGCGCGGTCGAGTTCCGCAGCGCGGTGTTCGGCGTGAACAGCTGGCTCGGTTTCCGCGCGGCGGCGTTCTCCGGCGGCCTCGTCACCTTCATTGGAGCGGAGTTCGATGGCGGCACGCTCGACTTCGACGGGGCCGGATTTTGCGGCAGCGCGGTCCACTTCAGCGGGGCGGAGTTTTCCGGCGGTGCGGTCGGCTTCCACGGGGCGACGTTCTCCGGCGGCCTCGTCACCTTCGGCGCGGCAGCGTTCGACGGCTGCGCGGTCGACTTCGACGGGGCAGGGTTCTCCGGCGGCACGGTCGACTTCGCCGCCGCGAGCGGGAGGCCCCCGGGCGGCCTCGTCCCGCCACCCGGTGATCCCCTGCCCGCCGGGCTCATCCTGGCAGCGGCCTGGCAGCCGGCCGGTCCCTGACCGGTGTCCGCACCGGGGCCTCGCGGTATGACCATTCCACCCACACGGGCGGCGTCGCAGGCAAGCGGCTGCCTGTGCCCGCCGGCGGCCGCTACCAACGGCTCATGCTCAACTTGCTGCGCGGCCTGGCCGCCGCGTCCCTCACCGTCCTGCCCCTCACCGTCCCCGCGCCCGCCCACGCGGCCGAAGCGGCACGCACGCTCCCGCTGGCCGAAGCCGTCACCAGCCTGCCGGTGGGCCCCGAGTCCCGCGACGGCTACGACCGGTCCGCCTTCCGCCACTGGAACACCGGCGCCGATCCGGCCGACGGCTGCAACACGCGCGCCGAAGTCCTGCTCGCCGAAGCCGTCGAGCCCCCCGCGGTCGGCGCCCGCTGCCGCCTGACCGGAGGGACCTGGTGGTCCTACTACGACCAGGTGCGGGTGGACTCGGCGTCCGGTCTGGACATCGACCACATGGTGCCCCTGGCCGAGAGCTGGGACAGCGGCGCGTCCGCGTGGACGGCGCAGCGCCGCGAGGCGTACGCCAACGACCAGCAGGCGGCGGCCAGCCTGGTCGCGGTTACCGCCCGCTCGAACCGTTCCAAGGCCGATCAGGATCCCGCCGGGTGGCTGCCGCCCGCCGCCGCGGTGCACTGCCGGTACGCCGCTGAGTGGACCGCAACGAAGCTGCGCTGGAACCTGGCCGCCGACGCGGGGGAGGTGGCGGCCCTGCGCGACCTGGCGGCCGGATGCCCGGAGCAGACGGTGACCTACGAGCCGGCCCGGTAGCCACCGGCCCCGGCCGAAGCCCTGGCCGGCTTCCGCTCTCAGCCGGGCCCCTGCTGGCCGTCTTCCGGCCCGCGCTGTCGGTGGTGGCTGGGAGGCTGGCCGGATGGATGGCGATGAGGAGCGGCTGCTGCGCGGGCGGGTCTACGGGAGCGACGCCGATGCCCCTGACCCGGGCCCCAGCCCGGACACCACTACGCCGAACTGGTCGGCGGCCCGCTGGACGGCCTGCTGCTGGACATCACCGGCTGGACAGCGAACGAGGTCCAGACCGGCGCCGCGCTGATGACCGAGCTCGGACGCTTCGGCCCCGGCGGCCGCGCCCTGTATGACCCGCGCCCCGGCGACCCGGAACGCTGGAACTGGTCCGGCGACACCCCCTGACTCAGCCCCGGCGCCCGGCGGGTGACACCGGCCGGGCGCCGGTCGTTGCCCTCGAGGGAGGGCTTATGGCTCGGCGCGCAGCCGGTCGTGTGCCGCCCCTGGCCGACGAGGACCTCCACCGTCAGCCCGGGGGACACGGGCCGGTAGGCGGTTCCGGCCGGGGTGCGGGCGGTGGGCGCCGACGCCAGGTCGTGGGCGGCCAGCGCCCGCCCGAGCGGGCCGCGCGTCTGCGCGGACAGAGGGCTGGAGACCACCGCCTGACTCTGTCCGGCCGGGATCACGATCAGAGCCTCGGGCCGCTCCGGGAACTGGGCGGTGATCAGCCGCCCCGGGCGCGCCTGCACGTCCACCTCGTCCCCGTCCCTGTGCGGCAGCGCCGCCCGCCACCCGTCCAGCTTGACCTCCCAGCCCCCGAACTTCCTCCTCGGAGGCGTGGACACCGGCGAGGCGACTGCGTCGGGCACCGTCAGCACGTCCGGCCCTCTCCCGGTCGCACGTCCCCGGCGGCACGGTGCTGCCGGGGACGTGCGCAGCAGGCGGCGCTCCCGTCCGCTGCCCGGCTCACCGGCTTACCGGCTCGTCCTCGTTCGTAGGGCTATCGAAGCGTCACCGCTGCCCGTCCCAGGACGACGCTGCCCCAGGTGCCGCAGCCCTCACCCCCGGGCAGCGGGCCGGCCCCGTCCTGCCGGGGGCGCCGGTGCACCTGCATGCCAGTGCTGACCGCCCCTGGGTGTGCGCGTGCAGCAGCCCGGGTCGCGGTGCCACGGTGAGGGAGCAGCAGCCGGTCGGCCCGGAACGCCTCTGGGCGGCAGTGAAGGGTTTTGACACGCTCGGTCCCGCCTGCCCGGGGAGGTCAGGAAACGGCCGGGGTGCGCAGGTCACGGAGCATGACGGTGAAGTTGGGGGAGTCAGGGAACGGCTGCCGGTTACCGATCCGGCGGTATCCCCACGTCTCGTACAGTGCCTCCACTTTCGGGTGGCCGGGATCGACCAGGAGCACGGCCAGGGCCTCCGGCCGGTCCTCGAGGAGCGCGGTGTGCAGCCGCTCGGCGGTCCCGGTCTTCCGCCAGGCCGGGCGCACCATCAGCTCCGAGACGCTGAAGGTCGAATTATCGGTCGGCGGCTCGGCCACATGCTCGCGCCACCACTCCCGGCCCGCGGTCGCCGGGGCGCCATAGGCGAACCCGACCGGTTCGTCGCCGTCGTAGCCGATGACGCAGGCGAAACCGGGCTGGCCGCCCCAGTGGTCCACGAACCAAGGGAAGCGCTGGGTGAACTCGTCGTCCATCTCGTCGGCGTAGGCATCCGCGTGCACCTCCAGGAGGGTCTGCCGGATGGACGGCAGGTCCTCGTGGCCGAAGCGGCGGAGGTCAACGGCTGCGGTGGTCAAGAGCTGCTCCATTCGGTCCGGTAGCGCTCCGTCCACGCGTGCGCGGCGTGGGCGGAAGGGGCACGGGCGATCAGGTCACGCTGGAAGTCACCGAGGAGCTGCCGCATCCGTCCTGGCAGCGGCGTGCCCGCCATGATCGTGAAGACCGTGCCGCTGGTCGCGCAAGCCTGCTCGACGTCGTCCTGGTGCAGCTGGGCGAGGGCGAGCCGTGCCGTGGTGTGCGCGCGGTTGCGCCGGTAGGTCTCCGGCAGTGCCGCCAGCGCCCGGTGGGAGGCGGCCTCCGCCTGCGCGGGGTGTCCCACGACGTCCCGCACGATCGCGGTCAGGCAGTACAGCTCCGCCGGACTGTAGAAGGCGATCCAGGAGGGACGCGGCTGGGCTAGGTCGGCCTTTGCCAGGGCGTCCTCGGCGCGTGCGAGGGACTCCAGCGCCGCACGGGCCTCGCCGCTGTGCGCGAGGCCAACGGCTGTCCTGGCGTGGGCCAGGGAGGCGTGCAGCGGACTGCGCCGGGCGATGGCCGTCGCTTGGGCGGCCCGCGCGGCGGCGACCGCTTCGGGGTAGGCGCGACGCTGCCGGGCGAGCATCGCCCGCAGGTTCCACACCTGCATCGCCATCTCGGAGTCCTGCGCCAGGCCCGCGAGCGTGAGCGCATGGTCCAGGTGGCGGCCGGCTCCGTCGAGCTGCCCGGCGTCGATCAGGGACCACGCCGCCGTCGCGGTGAAGTCGGAAGCCAGCGCGAACAGCCGCTGCCGCACGCGCTGGGAGGCGGCGTTGTGCTTCTGCAGCCTCAGCGCCTCAGCGGCTCCGTCGAGGGCGGCCTGCGCCAGGCCGTACCCCCCGCGTTCGGCGTCCAGCGCGACCAGGCGCTCGATGTCCTCGCGCAGCCGGACCACGTCGAGGGTGCCGACACGCGGGCGGGCAGGGGCCGCAGGGGCAAGGGGCGTGGCAACCGCCGTGGTGCCGGCGAGCCCTTGCGCTACACCCCGCACGACTTCCGCCGCATGTTCGCCACCGAGGCCGTCACCGGAGGGTTGCCCGTCCACATCGCCGCCCGCATCCTCGGCCACAAGACGCTGACCACTACCCAGGCGTACCTCGCCGTCTTCCAGGACGACCTGGTGCGCACCTACCGCAGCTTCCTGGACCGGCGCCGGGCCGACCGGCCACAGGAGGAGTACCGCGAGCCCACCGAGCAGGAGTGGCGCGACTTCCAGCAGCACTTCGAGCTCCGCAAGGTGTCCCTCGGCACCTGCGGACGGCCCTACGGAACCCCCTGCAAGCACGAACATGCCTGCATCCGCTGCCCGGTCCTCCAGATCGACCCCCGCCAGCGGGGCCGCCTCATCGAGATCATCCAGAACCTGCGCGACCGCATCCGCGAGGCCCGCGGCAACGGCTGGCTCGGAGAAGTCGAAGGACTCCAGGTCAGCCTCGACGCCGCTATCGCCAAGCTCAACAGCCTCAGCCGGGCCCCAGCCTATGGCCGGCCCCAACTGGTCGACCTCGGCATGCCGCTCTTCACCGATTAGACGATCTCGATGCTCAGCTGAAAGCCCAGTTCCTCGAAGCCCAATGCGGCTGCAACGCGCCGGGAGGCGGGAGGCCGTGCACGCCACTGCGGTAGCAGCCCGGCAGCGAGGGCATGTGTGACCGTCGCTGAACCCGTCACCCGCGCCATTCCTCGCCCTCGCGCTGTTGGCGCGGTCAGCACGCCAATGTGAGCGGTGCGACTCGGCCAGGCTCGATAACCAGCAGCAGCAACTACCTGGCCATGCTCACGAACCACGAACGCGGGAGACGTGATCTCGTCCAGAGCGGCCTCCCCAGCGTCTCCCTCGCCAGCTGTCTTCTCCAGACGTCGCAGATCCGGGTGGCTGGCCGGCAGTTGCTCCGCCAATAGCGCACCAGATTCGACCGGGCGGAAACCCACCGGAGATACATACGACAACGCCGCCGGTCCCAACGCTCTCGCTACAGGCAGGACCGTCTGGATTGAAGTGCCGTCCACGACAGCCTCCACCGACAGTCGCGCCAGCGCACCCCGAACACGCTCCGCGGCGCTTTCAGTCGGCACGGTTGCGATCGCCGACTCACCGAGAGCGACCACCCCTAGCCAGCCAGTCGGGCACAGCTCTGAATCCGGGGAGACCACGACGTGCACACCACCCGGCGGCGGGAACGACACCGGTACACGAGCAAGGTCTTCCCACAGAGCACGAGCTCTGAGTAACAACGGATCTATCGACATGGCCCCGATCCTGCCAGGCGAAGTCAGCTTCTGACCTGGCAACTGGCCTGCCGACCAGTCCCGCGGCGCAGGAAAGACGCTCGCTCAGGACAGCCACGTGGCGTCGCCGCCTTAGTCCGGAAAAGTGCCAGCGGTCTTACCGAACTCCTTGCCCGAGCACTTCGGGACCGCGGCCGCCAGGTCGTTGTCGAGCACCTGCACGTCCATCTGCCGCGCGTCCTCAAGGCACCCACCGGCAGCCACACCGCCCACCGCGAGCAGGAGACCGCCCGATGATCCGTCGCATGTTCAGCCGCCGTGCCACCACGCCCAACACCGTCCCACCCGAGGACCAGACTGTCCACGACGCGTTCCGCGCGATGCTCGCCGCCGTACGTGCCCCCCAGCCCTGGACACCCGGTTGCGGTTAGGACGTCGCTGTGCGGGTCGGGCCGTTCATCGAGCGCGCGCGCCCCCGACCCGGCGACGACCACGGCACCGAAATGATCGCCATCTTCCTGGTCCACCCAGACACCGGCAACGCCGCGGCCTACCTCCACGGCCACCAGCTCGGCTACACCGGCCGCGGCTGGCTGCGCTGCGAGACCACCGCGATCCTCGGCCTCTGGCAGCCGGACTACACGATGCTCACCCACGCCGCCGCCAACCTGCCCCTGCCCGACAATCTCGGCATGGACCCCGCCCGCTACGGCGTCCACGTCGAGGCCCGTCGCGCCGACGGCACCGGCTACACCCTGCTGCGCCTCGGGCCGTACTTCCAGACCTGGGTCGCCTCCCACGATGCCGACCGTCTCAACACCGAGCTCGCGGGCCGGGCGGCCACCGTCATCCCCGGGTTCACGGTCTCCGTGAAGGACGCGCTGTTCGACGTCAGTGACCGCGACAGCTACACCGACCCGTACGTCACCGACGTCACCGCGCTCCTGGCCGACGCCGTCGCAGGGAAGTGCATGACCGCCTGAGCGTGAGCTTCGAAAGGGCCCTCTCCGACCGGATCTGATCCGGTCGGAGAGGGCCCTTCTTTGTGTTCTGGCCAGCTCAGGAAGCGTCGGGCGGAAGCCAGCAGGCACGGGGCGATCAGGCGCATCCCTCTATCGGGGTGCTGTCTTGTTGTCCGCGGACAACAAACTGGGGTGTGGTGCCGACGTGACGGGCTGCGCCACACCCCCGGCTGGAGCGGCGCTCAGCGGATCTGCATGGCGGCAGGAAGCTGACGCAGCGCCGCCTCCAGCTCTTCGCGGATGACCTCGATCAGCTTATCGGCGGCCTCGCGGTCTGCTCCGGCCGTCTCGCGGTGCAGCGTAGTGACGTGGCGCAAGCTCGCGGCCACCTCGGTGGCTTGCTGGGCAGTCCTCTCAAGCGCGGTCACAGCGGAACCGGGGGGCGCGGGGGAGACGTCAACGGGCGGCTTCGCGCCGTTGTGCTCCATGGCCTGTGAGGGAACAGACGCCTCGGGGCGCGCCGGGCTCTGCGCCGCTGGCTGGCTCGCGTCGGGTGCCGTCTGTTCGGCTGGTTCGTTGTCCGCGGACAACGAACCAGCCGCAGGCGTCTTGCCGGCTGGCGTTCCGGCCAGAGGAGTCTGGGAAGGGGCGGGTTTGTTGTCCGCGGACAACAAACCGCCGTTGTCATGCCGCTCCAGCACCTGCCGACCCACATTGATCAGGCGCTGCTGCTCTTCCCGTTGCTGGCTGACCGCGTTCTTCACCGACGACAGATGCTCCAGGAGAGACGCAGCATCCAAGCCCGGATTGTCCTTGAGATGGCGGGCCAGAAGCCGACCGTCCCGCTCCGAGACCTCGCCAGAGACCAGCTGCGCCTGGAGTTCTTCGGGGAGCGTCAACAGCGCGATCTGGTTAGTCACCCAGGATCGGTCCCTGTTCAGGCGCTCCGCAGCACGGGCACGCGCGCCGCGCGCTCCCGTTTCTTCCGCGCACACGTCAACCAGCTGCTGCACACCGCGAGCACGCTCGATCACGTTGAAGTCTTCACGATCCAGGTTCTCCGCAAGGAGGTGGTCGATGAAGTCCTCACGGGATGACGCCAGGTCATCACGGACAACGAAGTCAAGCTGATCGATACCGACGTGCAGAGCACTGCGGTAACGGCGCTCTCCGTTGACCAGCACGTACTGGGCGTCGGGACTGATCGTTTGCTCTTGGTGGGGCCACAGCCGTAGATAAGCGGTGCGGGTCACCACGACACAGGCAGCAAGCTGCACCTGGCGCAATTCCTCGCCGAAGCGGGCCAGTTCGTGGTCCGTTCCGAAGTTCCGGCGCGGGTTGAGGGGGGTGGGGGAGACCTGCGCCAGGTCGAGCCGGACCAGTTCGTAGGCGGGGATCACGCCCTCAGCAAGGGCCTTGGCCCGGCCGCGTTCGCTGCGCTTGCGGCGGCCGAACGAGGAGCTCTCCCCGACCTTGTCAGCGATGCTCACCTCTTGATCCTCCTTGCGATCGACCGCAGGACCTGAGCCTGCTCACAGTCCGGCTCGTAGGCGAGCAGAGGTTGCTTGCGGCGTACCGCCTCACGCTGCTCTTTGAGTTCCGGGACGATCCCCAGGACTGGTTCGTCCATGCTCTGCCAGGACGCGAGTGAGGAAGTAGCGATGAAGCCGTTGCGTGCGTCGTACAGGTTGACGACAAAGCCCAAGGTGCTGATCTCCACCTTCAGGTCCTCGCACAGGTCATCCATCTGGTCGGCGAGCATGTCGTAGGCGTCGCCGGATGTGTCCTCTGCTTGGACCGGGATGACGAGCCCGGACTGGCCGGGCTCCTCGCCCTCTCGGGTGCGACCGTAGTAGAGGGCGGTGTCCATGGTGTAGCCGAGGCTCGGAGGGCAGTCGACGACGATGAAGTCAAAGTCCGCTTCCACGTCGCTCAGGACGCGCTCCAGCGCGGTTTCCTTGATGCGCACGGCGCGGGTGGTGGCCAGCTTCGCGTCCAGGAGGAAGGCGTCCTTGCAGGAAGGCAGCAGCCACAGCCGCTCCTCGAAGTCACCGCCCTTTATCGGGACGAACAGGCCACGCAGGTCGTCCTCGGTCTCGCCGAGCATGTGCTTGGCGAGGCTGACCGACTCGATCTCCAGCATTTCGTAGCCGAGTTGCCGTGTCAGGTGACCTTGCGGGTCGAAGTCGATCAGCAGGGTTTTCCTGCCCATCTCGGCCAGGGCCTGGGCGACGCCAGCGGACACGGAAGTCTTGCCTACGCCGCCCTTCTGGTTGCCGAAGACGAGCCGCCGGGCTCCAGTGGTGCGTGGTGTCGACGGGCGCGGTGACGGATGGGTGTCCAGCCAGTGCCGGATCGCTTGGGCCATCCCCTGGTTGTAGGAGAGCCTGCGCGACCTGCTGGCGTTCTTCAGCTCCTCGTACAGCCCAGTCGGCAGGTAGGTCGAGAACGAAGTACCCCCACTGGTGTCGACCGCAGGGTGATCTTCCAGATTGATCCAGGAGGTGACACCGGCCGTGACGGCGTCCTGGATGTCCTCGCTCAATTCCGCAGCACGCACTTTGAGTTCGCGCCGTAGATCGGTCGGCAGCTTGGCAACTACCTTTTCCCGATCATCAGGGCTGTAGGGAGCAGTCATGGCGCTACCTTAGTACCGTGATGAGGTGAGAACGAGGCACCCGGCCGCACTACTGCGGACTCGGTGTCCTGTCTCGTAGAAGGTGGGCCGCTCAGACGCTCTGAGCCATCTGGCATGTGCCTCAGTCGAGGCCACATAGTGCGCCAGCCACCGCCGCCCCTCCGCCGCAGCGGAGGCCCCGCGGCGGACAGCGCGCTGCTGGAGCCGCTCGAACGTCAGACGGCCCTGCTCCCACACCACCAGCTCACCGTCGGGCCCGGTGTCCGCCGACAGCTGCGCGCGGGAGGCGGCCACGATGTCGGGAAAGGCCGCGGCAAGGTCGGCCCCGCGCCTCGAGCGCAGCAACCCCGCCCATCGGCGCAGACGGCGAGCTGGGCGCGGTAGCCGTCCCACTTCGGTTCAGCCGCCCACGCCGGAAGCAGAGCGGGGTGAGCGACGGCAGCAGTGAGCATCGGATCGGGCAGAAACCATGTCATGGAGCCATGCCTTCCACCACAACGCCCAGAACGCGCCCGGCCCCGCTGCTCCTGGTCCTCGCCGGGCACAGTAATCGTCCCGACGTGCTCACGCGGCACTTGCAGGTGAGCTGCACTGCGTTTCGTGTAGTCCCTGATGCCAGGGTTACGGTCCTGGCGAAGGAGATCCACGAGCACCATGCCTGCACCACGTAAGTACCCGGACGAACTGCGGGAGCGCGCGATCCGCGAGGTCCGTAGCACCGGCCGCCCGATCGCGCACGTCACGAAAGACCTCGGCATCCACAAGGAGGCCCTGCGCGGCTGGGTCCGCCAGGCCGAGGCCGACCGGGGCGAACGCGACGACCGGCTGACCTCCGCCGAACAGGACGAACTCAGGCAGCTTCGCAAGGAGAATGCCGAGTTGAGGCGGGCGAACGAGATCCTCAAGGCCGCCTCGGTGTTTTTTGCCCAGGAGATCGACCGTCCCCGGACGAGGCCGAGCAGGTGATCGACCACCTGCGTGAGAAGGGTCTCGGGGTCGATCCCGTCTGCCGGGTGCTGGAGCTGTCGCCGTCGACGTACTTCGCACGCAAGAAGCGGCCGAAGTCCGACCGGCGGCTCCGCGACGAACAGCTCATGCCGCTGATCGAAGAGGTCCACGCCGAGTCGGGCGGCACCTACGGCGCCCGCCGGATCACGCGGGCCCTCGGGCGCAAGGGCGTCGAGGTGGCCCGGTGCACCGTCGAGCGGCTGATGGCCGAGCTCGGCCTGGAGGGCGTCATCCGTGGCCGGCGGCGCCGGACCACGGTTCCGGAGCCGTCGGCGCCGCGTCCGCCGGACCTGGTTGACCGCGACTTCACCGCCTCGCGGCCCGACCAGCTGTGGGTCGCGGACATGACCTATGTCCGCACCTGGTCGGGGTGGGCGTATGTGGCGTTCGTCCTGGACGTGTACTCGCGGATGATCGTCGGCTGGCAGGTCGCGAACCACATGCGGACAGAACTCGTGCTGGACGCTCTGGAGATGGCGCTGTGGCGGCGTCGGATCAAGAAGGACTCCGGGCTGATACATCACAGCGACCGCGGTTCGCAATACGTATCAATTCGGTATACCGACCGGCTCTCTGACATCGGTGCTTCCGCGTCGGTTGGCTCCGTCGCGGACAGTTACGACAACGCGATGGCCGAGGCGCTGAACGGCACCTTCAAGGCCGAGCTGATCGAGATGCAGGGCCCCTGGAAGGACGTCGACCAAGTCGAGCGGGCGATCTTCCAGTGGATCACCTGGTACAACGAGGAGCGTCTTCACTCCGCGCTCGACTACGTTACGCCGGCCGAGTACGAAGAAGCCTTCTGGCGGAGCCAGGAGCAAATCCCGCAGTCCGCCTGAACCAAGCAAGATCGGACTCTACGAAACTCGGGGCAGCTCACCATGGAGCAGGCGACGTTGGCAGATCTTGATCACGCCCACACGCGTCCAAATACCATGCGCCGCATGACAGATATCGACATCCGGCCCGCTGTCGCGGACGACATCCCCGCCATCGTGGCCATGCTGGCCGACGATGCGCTGGGGGCCAGCCGCGAGTCTCCGGACGACTTGCGTCCCTACCTCACTGCATACGAGCGGTTGCAAGGTGATCCCAACCAGTTCCTCACAGTGGCCGTGCGTGGTGACATGGTTGTCGGCACACTCCAGTTGACCGTCATTCCCGGTCTGTCCCGTCGTGGCAGCACCCGGTCGGTCATCGAGGGCGTGCGCGTACACGGCTCGGAGCGCGGCCAGGGGCTCGGTCAGCAGCTGATCGAGTGGGCGATCGAGGAGTCCCGCCGCCAGGCTTGCCAGCTGGTGCAGCTGACCTCCGACGCGGCTCGCCCGGATGCCCACCGCTTCTACGAGCGGCTCGGCTTCGTCGGATCACACGTCGGCTTCAAGTTCCAGCTCTGATTCCAGGTGGGGCGGAGTGAGGTCGGCCACGGCAGGCAAGGACCGCGGTCCACTCGTTGCCAGGCGTGTACGCGACGGTGGCTGGCGAGCGCAATGAGCGTTTCCCAACCTGCTGAGTGGGAGCGGTAGTTGGCGTGCGGACGTAGAAGCCGTCCCACTTCGGTTCAACCGCCCATCCCAGGATCTGAGCGGGGTGGGCGGCGGCGGTGAGTGTCGGATCGGGCAGAGACCACGTCATGGGGCCATGCCTTCCACCACAATGCCCCAACGCGCTCGGTCCCGCTGCTCCTATGAAGAACTACCGGGCGCTGGCGAGGTGCATCGTCCACTGCTCTGCCTGGCTGGCGACGTGGGCTACGTCCGTGCTGTGCTCCCGCCGTGGTCTGTGCCGGTGGGGGCGTTGGGGTGTCAGCGGGCGGGTTCCACGGTGACGGGCGTGTTCGGGCACGTCCTGGCGAGTTCGGTCAGGGCGGTCTGCTCGGCGGGGTCGATGGCCAGGCCCCACCGGGTCTTGATGGTGACCCAGTCGGTGTAGTACTGGCAGCGGTAGGGCCGGGCCGGGGGCTGCCAGGTGGCGGGGTCCTGGTCGGCTTTGGACCGGTTGGAGCGGGCGGTGACGGCAATGAGGGCCCGGTGGTCGCCGAGGTCGTTGGCGTAGGCCTCGCGCTCAGCCGCGGTCCAGGTACCGGCGCCGGAGTCCCAGGCTTCGGCGAGGGGGACGAGGTGGTCGATGTCGAGTCCGCGGGCCCCCTCGGCGTACGTGTCGTCGTAAGGGCTGTACCAGGTACCGCCGGTCAGGGTGCAGCGCCCGCTGAGCTCGGGGTGGTTGACGGCTTCCTCCAGGAGGACTTCGTTGCGGGTGTTGCAGCCGTCCTTGTCGGCGTCGACCCAGTGCCTGAACGCCGCACGTTCATAGCCGGTCCGTGTCTCCTCCTTGACGGGCAGGACCCCAAGAAGGGCCCGGACGGGCAGCGTGCTGCTGCTGCCGGGCTCACCGGCATGGGCGGGGAGGATGAGAGTGGCGAACGCTGCAGTGGCAGCGGCGAGGGCGGCGAAGGCGCGCACGGTCACCTGCTTCGGGAAGACGACTGGTCGGCCTCTTCCTAGCGGCTCGCGTCGCCCCAAGCTGCTGTCTGACGGGGGAGTTCACCTGCACGAGTGGCGGGCCGGATAATCCGCCGTCCGCCGTCCGCCGTCCGCCGTCCGCCGTCCGCCGTCCGCCGCCCGCGCCGAGCAGCTCCGAAGGTGCCCGCGGTGTTGCTCGGCGAACCTCCAGGCGCTGCACGTACCCGGCCCGTTCGTCCTCGCGCACGGCGCTGAGCACCACGGGCAGAGTCTCCTTTGACGCCTCGAGCCTCGAAGCAGGAACCAGCGGCTCGGGCCGGTCAAGGCTTACGGGCACTGCCGCACCGCCGTCAGGGTGTTCTTCGCATCCATGCCCGCAGTCGGCACCAGCTCCGGGGATCAGCGGCGTCGGGGTGGCCGGTGGCCGACGGCGGGCGGACAGCAGGGCGCGCTGGCCGTGGCGCGCCTGTGCGGGGCTGGGTGGTGCCGGCGGTGCGCAGCAGGTCGCTGGAGACCACGTGGACCCCGGTGCTCCAGCCGTCCTTCGCTCAGACCCACGCGGAGCGGCGTTCTCCCGTCGCAGGGGCAGCGAACTGGCCACCGCGCCGCTCTGCCACGGCCGCCGTCACGTCGCAGCGGGACGGCGCGTTGCTGGAACCATTCAGACGTCGGCCGGTCGTCCTCCCGCACCGCCAGCGCGCCGTTCCGCCCGGTGCGGGGGCATCCGGTGCCCGGTCGGTGCCGCCATTGGGTCAGTCGAGGATGCCGAGGGCGGTGTCGGGCCGGCAGCAGGGGCAGGGCGGAACCTGCTGCCGCAGGGCGTCGGCCGCCTGCTGCCGGGTGGCGGGACGGCAGTGCCGCTTGCTCTTGGCCACTGCCCAGCAGTCGCCGGTGTGCACGGCCTCGATGCTGGCGCGGTCGCGGCCGTACTGGACCAGCCAGTCCGGTGGCGCCGGCCGGGCCTGCTGGCCCCGGCGCCGTTCCGCCTCGCGTCGTTCCTCGGCCGCGATCCAGCCGTCGACCTGGGCAAGGGCTGCCGTCGCCTGCTGCACCACCACCCGGCGGGTGAAGTGGAGCAGCTGGAGCCGCGACGGTTCATCGGTCATAGGTTCGATTCTACGAACCTGCGACAGGCCCGGAAGGTCTGGGAGCACCAGACCCTGTCCCGCTGCATAGGCGCAGGCCAGGGGGAGTAGTACACGGTCTCACGGCCTCGTGGGCTGTAGGTTCCGATCTGAGATGTCGTCGGGCGTCGCACTGACCTGCGTCTTCGTGTGACTGTCCAGGCGGTTTGTCGGTGGATTCGTCCAGCCGATCTGTCGGATTCCTCAGGCGTACCGGGACACCGACGGAAGCCGCTGGTCAGGAGCTACGCCGGTGCTCCCGAAGATCGTTTCCCAAACCGTGCCGCCGATTCCCCCACGCCCCGGGACGGCGCTGGAAGCCCAGCTCGCGCCGATCACGGGCGCAGGCATTACCGCCCGCGCCGAGAAGATGCGGGCCGACGGCACCGCCTCGATCTGGTTCAGCGACCGGTTCTGCCCGCCCTGGCTCGGCACTGTCCCTTCCATACGCGTGGCCTGGCCGGACAGGGAAGCACTTAGCCGTCGCCCAGGGGCCTGGTGAAGTTCGGCGGGCGCAGCTGGAAACCGGTCAGGGCCTGCAGTCAGCCTCGCGCATCCCGTCAACGAGAACGTCCTTACGGCGGTCAGTCGCCTCAGATCTCCGTCGCAGAACTAGCCGGTCCTGAGAGGCCTTCTGCGACGGGCAACCTGGGCCAACGCGTCGGTCGTGCAGCACTCAGGAGGTCTCTCAACTGGCCATTTGTAGAACCGGCGGTGACCGCCTCTTCGGCTTTCAGAAACAGCTGCGGACACAGCTGTCCAAAGCGTATGATCGCGGCCATGAGCACCAGAAGAAATGTGTGCATGGAGATCACGGAGACCACGCACAACCAGGTGGCACTGCTGGCGCTAGCCTGGGGCGTCTCTGAGAGCGAGGCAGTGCAGAGGCTGGTGGAGCACTTCCAGCGCTCTTCCACTCCCAAGAAGAGCGATCAGGGGGGCATGATCGATGTTTACGCCCTGTACGAAGGGGTGCGGATCGAAGGGTTTTACGACCCGGCGACGGACAGTGTGACCGTGACGAACGGGCCGGCACAGGGGCGGTACAAGTCCCCGAGCGGCGCAGCCGCTGCGGTGCTGCGTGCGCAGAACCCCAAGGTGAGTGCGAGCCGGAACGGCTGGTCGTTTTGGATCATCGCAGAGACCGGTAGCCGGTTGCAGACCATCCGTCACTGACCGCGCTGGGTACGGCACGGCACTAGCCGGGGCCGTGCGTTGCACGCCGCGGCGGCGGATTCCTCGCGAGTCTCGTTATCAAAACGAGATCAAAAAATCGCGGGTCGTCAAGTTGGTGACAGCTCGTCAAGGTTGGCGCATGACGGGTCGCCAACTCCCTTAAGCAGGACGCTCATCGTGCGAAAGTTCCCTGCTTGAGCCCTCAGTAGACTCCCTGGTTACAGGCAAACAAAGGACCCCTCCGGCACATGGCCTGAGAAACCGTGCCGAGGGGGCCCTCTGTCGATTCCCTTTGCCGCTCTGCAACGGATCGGAGAACCACAGTGCATGCTAATCCCATGTCTCATGGGGATGTCGAACCCCCGGGACGCTGGCAGCGGACGGTCAAGTGGCGGCGCCGCCAGATCAAGGTCCTGAGCAGGCGATTCTTGCTCGGAGCTGCCTATGGCGCCGGGTCGGGGTGCGTGAGTCTAATCATCTTTTGGGCTCAGCGCCGTCTTTGAAAGCAACGGCCCTGGCGGGGTCCGCACAGACCCCCGCCGGTCTCGCTGTCACCCAAAATTGATCTCACCGAGAACCGCTGTATCGATGTTCCCGGCGGTCGCACTGCCTCGAAGGTCAGCCCGGTGGTCTCCTTCCACCAGCGCCAGGCCCGGACCGAGCAGGGGCGGGCGCATGAACCGTAGGGCACCTCGCCGTGGTTCAGGTACGTCCGTCGCTCCCGCCGACTCCGTTTCCCTGGGAGGATATCCACGGCAATCGGACAAGCAAGCTGCTTTCTGAGTGCATCAGGGTGGTGAAGTGATCGACGAGCTTGCCGACAGCGATCGGGTCGTGGATAACGGCACCGACCTCCAGGTTGTCGTTGTACGCGTTGTCGGTGAGGTTTGCGCTGCCGAGTAGGACGGTGCTTCGGTCAGCGGCGATGACCTTGGCGTGCATGCTGCCGCGTCGGCCGCCAGAGCCGCGCCGCTCGGCGTTCGCCCATTGCCATAGATGCACGTCCGGGTGGAAGCGCAGTGCATGGAAGGCGATACGCCCGTCGGCCTCTCCGTGCAGCCTGCCGCCGGCAGAGCGCGCGGTCTCCAGGACCAGGTTCACGCTGACGCCACGGTCTGCGGCCTCTGTGATCTCGTTGACGATCTCCTGCATGCCGAATGCGGCGTAGCTGGTAACGAGGAGCGTGCGGGTCGCCGCCCGTATGACCTCGACTGCCGCGGATGCGGTGAGCCTGACAGGCACGGTACCGCTCAGCGGGCCGGAGACGACGATGTCGACATGGTGGGAGGCGAGGTCCTGCTCGTAGCGGCAGATGGCAGATTCAAGTGCCAGGGCCAGAGCGGGCCCCGGCAGTTGCGGATCGGTGGATCTCCAGGCGGACAGCAGCAGAGCAGCGCGCGGCCCGAGTCCCGCGCCGGGATGCGCGGCGATGAGACGGGACTCTGTCTGATCGTCGGGAGCTGTGATGGTACGCAAGGCCCTCGTCCAAGCTGCGAGATGGGTCTTGGGGAGGCTGGCGACGAGCTCAGAGATCACTTCGGGAAGGGGGATCGCGGCTTGGCCGAAATCGTGCCCGGTCATGGCGTGAAGAATCCGCCTGGCCGGCCGCTGAACGTCTCGACCAGCAGTTCGCGGTCCAGGAAATGGTTGCCTCGTTCGCAGGATGTTTCCGCGGCGAACAGGCAGGCGTGGCAGGCTGCGCCGTGCAGGCGGCCGTGGGCGACAGGATTGTGGTCGGCGCACAGGGGGTCCGAGCCGCATAGCCGCGCGGCCTCGAGCGCTTGGTCGATCAGAGCGCCGAGCCGGTGCTGCCCGCCGAGGGTGACAAGGCCTCCGAGGG
Source organism: Streptomyces solitudinis (assembly GCF_036323765.1). NCBI lineage: Bacteria > Bacillati > Actinomycetota > Actinomycetes > Kitasatosporales > Streptomycetaceae > Streptomyces > Streptomyces solitudinis. Next base: position 25,522 of record NZ_JAZDCW010000012.1, on the reverse strand, counting down.
TGCCCTCGCTGTCGGGGGCCGCGGTGTAGAGCAGGATCCCGGCCATCGGGTCGTTGCCGGAGCGTGCGTAGATACGTTCGCCGATGCCGGAGGCGCCGTAGCCGCACTCCAGGGCGAACTCACGGATCAGGACGTGGGCGAACGTGTGCAGCAGCAGGTAGCGGATGCCCGGCCACTCCGCGGCGGTCCGGCGCTGGGCGCACCACTTCCGGTGTGCGGCTCTCAGGATGCCAGCGCGTCGAATGACGTCCGGGTTCTGTTCCCACGTGGCGACCCGTTGTTCGTCGAAGCGAAGGAATATCCCCTCACCGCGGGTCTCCGCACACGGTACCCAGCTCGGCGCAGAGCTGGTCAGCGGTGCGCGGTTCTCCTCCTGCACCGGTCCGCCACTGGTTGCGGATCCCCATTCCGGTGCGTCGATTCGGCTGAACCCGTACAGGGCGGATACCTCTCGGAGCCGCTTGACGAGCCGCACCTGGCTGAGCCAATTGCGGTGGGTGAACGGTACGGGTTCGTCGCTGACGCTGAAATCGGGGTGGCTCTGGGGACGGCCGGTGAAGGCGAGCCATTCCGGGCCGGCAATGTCCAGTGCGTCCACGTCCTCGACGGCGCCGGACTGGATTCCGTCGCGGTGGCGCGCGATCGCATTCAGTACCTCGTCCGCGCCGAAGCGCTCGAGTTGCGGCCACATCACCTGGGTGGGCAGGACCAGGCGGGCAGTCTCGCGTGGCAGGTCCGCCACCACCTGCAGTCCGGCCCAGTGTTCGGCGACCGCGCTGTCCACCGGGTTCTCGGCGTGCGGCAGGGAGAAGACCCGCAGCTGCATCGCGAACCAGCCGTTCGTGGCGCCCAGCGCCATGGTCCGGGTCTGCTCGGTACAGAACTCGAAGGTCCCCAGGTGCGGGTGCCGGCCCCGGCAGGCCGGCAGGACGAGCTCGCTGCGGGTACCGATGGCCTCGGCCATGGAACGGGCCTTCACGTCACAGGAGCATTCGACGAAGATGTTCGCCGCCTCACCGGTGGTGCCGCGCTCGACCAGCTTCAGCGTGTGGTCCGATCCGTGCGGCGCGCCGCGGTGGACGAAGTACATCCATGGGAAGTCGTCGAGATGCCCGGCTGGGCAGGCCGAGACGAACCTGGCCGGTACCGCGGTAGGCCTCCTGCGCCCGCTCTCGCGGCAGGAGTGGACGTAGCGGGTCTGGTCGGGCGCGAAGCTGTTCGGCAGCAGATGAAAGAGCCCGGAGTCAGCCGGTGCGAGCCGGTTGCAGCGATTGTCGGTGCACCGCAGCCAGCCTGGGAAGACCGCGACCGGAACGCCGATCCGTGACCAGGCGCCGCTGAAGTCGTTCGGGTCCTCCGGCGTGTACGGCGGCATCCGCAGGTTCTGGACCTGGTTGCCGAGCTTGCTGCGCACCGCCGCGAGTAGCCGTTCCTCGGGAACGATCGCGGCCTGCTCCAACGCCCACTCGTGGAGTCCGAGGATCATCACCGAGAGGTTCGGCAGGTCCGCGACCGCGCCCACTCCGTAGGTGTGCAGCAGCTGGCTGGGCCGCAGCTCCCCGACCCGCAGGTCGTCCGCCGGTCGTGAAACGCTCGTGGTGCTGGTCATGAGAGGTCCCCTTCCTGCCTGGCGCCATCAATGTCCGGGGTTGTACGTGGGAGGAAGGGGTGTTTCTCATGGTCGTCGATGCTGCCCGGTGCAGCTCGCAGGACCAGACGGATACCGGGCTCGACCTCGCGCAACGAGGTCGGACAGGTTGTGGGACCCCAGGGGCCGGCGTCCGGGCTGCGGAGCAGTCCCACGATGTCGTCGGCCTTGCCTTTGGCGTCGAAGGCAAGCCGGGTCGCCGGGCGGCGCTGCTCGCGCGCCCACAGATCCAAAAGGCTGTCGAGTTCTTCGCGTACCCGAGCTGCGACGGTGCGATCGGTGGAGATCTCGCCCGCGCGGCGTTCGAGGTAGCGGACGATGTGGTCGGCCTTGCTGCTGTGCGTGTCGAAGGTCTGCGCGCCGAGGTTGCCGTTGTCGCCGACGTCCAGGTTGCGGGCCAGCGCCACCAGGACGCCGGCCAGGCCGCGGTCTATGGCGCGCTCTGCAAACGGGGTTACCGAGAGGGCCTCGACGTGCCGGTACACGGTGGCGTGGAAGTGCTCGAAGGTCTCGTAGTGGGATAGGTCGCGTGGGCGGGCCCAGTTGAACACAGTGAAGACGAGGCCTGGGGTGGCACGGCCGACGCGGCTGGTCGCCTGGATGTACTCGGCGGTGGACTTGGGTTGGTTGGCCACGACCATGACGCCGAGGCGGGAGACATCGACGCCAACGGCGATCATGCTGGTGGCCAGGAGCACGTCGATGGGCGTCAGCTTGTTCGCCTTGGGGAAGGTGTACTCCAGTTGATCGAGGATGTCCTTGATCTTCTCCGAGGTCAGACGTGAGGTGAGTTCCTCGAGTCGCAAGTCGTAGCGTCGGGACAAGCCGCGCTCGTTGACGCGTTCCAGTCGGGTGGAGACGTCGTCCTCCACGGAGAGACGCATACCGCCCAGGTCGCGCAGGCTGTTGAAATAGCCGACCAGCGTCATGTACGGGTCGGTCACCGGGTTGCTTCCGTACTTCTTGTGCACGGTCTGAGCGGCGGCAAGCACGGCGACGTACACGCGGATCATCGTGGACTTCGTGCGCACTCCCTGCGCGCAGATCCCGATGTAGCGGCGTCCCGGATGCGAGTCGGCAGGCCGCTGACGGGCGAAGAAACTGTCGCCGATCTCCAGGCCCTGTGGCGGGAAAACCTCGGTGCGCCGGTCGAACAGGGCGTGGATCTGCCGCTCCGCGCGGCGGACAGTGGCCGTCGAGGCGATCACCTTAGGCCGCACCGTCTTGCCCGGCGCGTACTCCCAGGTGGCCAACCGGTCCACGGCGGCCTCGTACAGGCCGGTCAGTGACCCCAGGGGGCCTGAAATCAGGTGCAACTCATCCTGGACGATGAGATCCGGCGGACGCACCTGGGCGGCCGCCGTGAGCACCGCGGCCCGGTAGCGGCCCTCCGCGATGTGGCTGCCGGCCTCCCAGCTCTCCTCCGCTATCTGCGCTGTGACATACCCGTGGCGTGAGCAGTGTCGTGACGCCCGCCCGAACAAGGCCTGGGTGCGCCCGTTCCAGGCCAGCTGCGCAAACTTGTCGACGGTCGCAATGACCAGGCTCGGCAGGACCCGGTAGATCTCCTCGTCGACCACCACAACCGGCAGACCCTCCCCGTTCGGGTCCCAGCCGCCGAACGGGCAGGAGAACAGCTCCGGACAGCGCAGGTAGGTGCGGCGAAGAGTCATGTCGACCTCGACGTCGCGCCCCTTCTCGATCTTCGTGCCGCACCAAGGACAGCTGGTGAGCTGGTAGGGCGAGCCCGAGTCTCGATTGGGCCGCCCACTGGCCTTCCGTACATCCTTGACCCATTTGTCGGCATGGTCGGTCGTGTTCGGAGAGACCTTTCCGCCGACCCACAACCCGATCCGAAACGGCTCCGTGCCCCACCGCGTCTCGTCCGCTCGGCGCAGGACCTCGCAGGCGCAGATCAGCGCGGTGGCGCGCTGGAACTGCTGGATCGTCAGCAGCCGAAGGGTGTAGCGCATGAGGACCGCAACCCCGTGGCGCGCGTCGAGACCGCCAAGATCCGGTCGAAGCCTGCGGATGGCCAGGGTGTAGGCAGTCAGGCCGAGGTATGCCTCGGTCTTGCCGCCACCGGTGGGGAACCACAGCAGGTCCGCCACCGCTTCGGCCCCCGTGGCACGCTCCGGGTGCGCCGGATCCGTCAGCGCAGGCAGGTTCAACAGCAGGAACGCGAGCTGGAACGGGCGCCAAGACCGGTGGACCGGCTTGTCCTCCTCGAGGAATACTGCCTCGACCTCGCGGGACGGGTCACGGCGCCGGGCTGCGGCGACCCGGGTGTGGATGCGCTGCAGGTGCATCGCACTGTTGGCGAACCGGAACGCGGTCAAGGCATCGTCGTTCCCGAGCACCAGCTCGATCCCCGCTTCGATCCGATCCGCTGCACGTTTCGCGTCTCTCAGCGCCTCACCTGCCTGCGTCCGGTACTCGTCAAGGTGCTGGCCCTCCTGCCCGACCCGCGCTTCGGCTCGCCCGATCCATGCCCGATAGCCGGCCACCAGCGGCATCAGCCTCTCGCGCAGCTTTTGTCTTTCGCACGTGGCCAGCACCTTCATGTCGACCAGCAGGTCGGCCAACTCCGGCAAGTCCGGGTCACTGTGTGCTGACGGGGCGTCGGTCTGCGCGATGTCATACTGCGGTGCAGCCTTCGTTCGAATCGCGACCGCTGTCATCGGATCGGTGTCACTTGCCGTCGCATGTACGCCGGTGGCATGTCCCACCGCGAACTCCGGACTGAACCGGTACGCCATCGCCAGACGGCGTTGCTCAGCCCGGTCGGCGCCGTCGCCGCCGGAACCAGGCTCATGCCGAGGGAGAAACACCGCCGCGCCCTCAGCCCCAGTCGCCGAGAGTTCAGCCTGGAAGGCCCAGTGCAGCGCGGAGTTGGAATCGGTCTCGGTCGTGTTGACCAGGAACAGCGTGACCAGCCAGTCGTCCTCGAAGCGACGTACCCGCCCACGCAACACCATCTTCTCGTCCTCGCTGTCGAGAACGAGCGGCTCCACGGCACCCTCAACCAGCTTGACCGGGACGCTGCCGACGTGCGGCTCACGCCTCCAGATCAGCTTCTCGACGCTCGGATCCGACGAGCGCGCGCGGACATAGCGCGCCCATTCCCCGGTCACCTCCAAGCGGTCCGCGTCACCGCGTACCCGCGCAGTGAACCCGATCGAAGACGGGCTCAGGCTCGGCACGTTCGGCGCATCCGCGTCCGGCGCCCCATCGTCCGCGCCTGCCAGCCTGCTGTCGCCGAGCGGGGCGTCCAGCTCCTCCGGAAAGATCGTGGTCCCGTTCGGCGCGAGCCGCCCAAGCACATACCAATCCGTCGGAGCGTCCGCAACCTCCTCCATCTCGTCGCCCACAGGCCCGAGGAGGTCCCGCACCACCAGCTCGGCCAGCTCGTCCCGCACCGCACCAGGGGACGGGACAGCCAGGATCGGACCGCTCGACGGCGTGGCCGGCAACATGTCGCTCATGGACCACCACGATAGGGCGCGACGCTGACAAGACAGACGGATCCCTACTAAGACCGTGTCCTATGTGGTGAGGCGGAGGAGTCGTTTGTAGCAGCAGAGTGCTGCGGCGAGGCCGAGGAAGGCCAGGTAGTTGCGGGGGTGGCGTTCGTAGCGGTGGTTGAGGCGGCGGTAGCCGGTCAGCCAGGACATGGTCCGCTCGATGACCCACCTGAGGCGTCCTAACCGTTCGCTGGAGTCGATGCCTTTGCGGGCGATGCGGACGCCGATGTGCTTGCCCCACAACCATTGGGGCAGGTGGGGGACGTCGTAGGCTTTGTCCGCGTGCAGGCGCTGGGGTTTGAGGTAGCGGCCGCGGTGGGGATCGTGTCTCGTTTGGTGACCGGCGACCATGGGCTTCAGCGCGAGGCTGTCGTGGGTGTTCGCTGCGGAGACGCCCACGAGGAGGGGCAGTCCGTTCGCGTCCGACAGGATGTGCATCTTGGAACCCGGCCTGCCCCGGTCCACGGGGCTCGGACCTGTGAGTTCGCCCCTTTTTTAGTCCTGACGTGGGCGGAGTCGAGCACGGCCCGGGACAGGTCGAGGAGGCCGGCGTCGTCCAGGCGGTGCAGGATCTCCTCGTGGAGACGGCCCCAGACGCCGGCTCTTGACCAGATCAGGAACCTGCGGTGGGCCGTCGACTTCGATATCCCGAAGCACGGCGGCAAAGCCCGCCAAGCACATCCACTGACCAGGACGTAGATGATCGCCGCGAACAGCGTCTCATCAGGCGTGTCCTGCGACCCGCCGCCCTGCGGCCGCACCTTCGACGGCGGGATCAACGGCTCCGCGATCTCCCACAGCCCGTCCGGAACAATCCAACTCCACGTACCCCGCCCCATGAACAACCCAACGACCGCCTCACCACATAGGACACGGTCTAAGCAGCAGGCGGCTCCGCTACCAGAGCACGTCCTCGGGAGCGTGGGGCGGCTTACGGACCGCAGCCTTCCTGGGCTTGGCCGAACCCTTCTTGCTGTGGAGGCCGCGACGAACCTCGTCCTCGTAGAGGGCATGGTTGAGCTCGAGCAGACGATCGTTCATCTCGGTCTGAACATCAGGATCGACAGTCCAGCGCAGGCCATGGACAGTCTCGTGGAAGCCGTGGTTCAGCGCGAGCGGCGTCCAACCGAATCGTGCAGCGAAAGGGTGCGCGAGGTAGGACTCGGCGACGGCCTCGTCGATTTCGACGTGGATCTCGCGTAGCCGCTGGATATCGGCGTCATGGTTAGCCGGATCATGGACCTCGTTGTAGAGATCAGTCATGCCGAGCTGCGGCGTCCGCGACAGCTGGACATGACGACGGTAAATGTCCAATTCCTTACCCGCAGCACGGATCCGCGGAGTGACCTCCGGCTGCGGGAACGTGGCGAAGCCGTCAGAGGGGGTGTAGCGGAGCCGCGTTTCCAATGTCGACTCACTCTTGACAGACCACCAGTTAAGATGCCAGGCACTACTCAAGAGCGCGAGCATCGCTTCAACTTCGGGTGAATGAAATACAAAGAGAGTATTCGTATAGACCTGCCCATTGGGGACAATCACGGGCAGGCCGTACTTGCTCGGGGTACCGAGCACGAGAACCCGATCGTGATCGGCAATGGCTTTGCGGAGGGCAGGCTGCCGCTCTCCATATTGCCACCAGCGCACCGGCAAATGGCCACGAAGTTGGTAACTTCCGTCCGGCTTTTTGCGTTGGCGCTGCGGACGGACCTCTTCTTCAAGGATTGCGAAGGCTTCTGGGTACTTTCGGGCCTCCTCTTCAGGAAGGTCGTTGAAGTCGATTGCCCATCCACTTGCCGATGAATCTGGACGGTTATTTACGTCTTTGCAAACCAGCCTGGGGCGAATGACATTTTTATTGCGGACGTCAGCATTGATAATTGTTTCGGCGGCTGCACTGTCCAGCTTGAATCCGTCCCCATTTAGGATGAATCCCATGGAGACCTGACCGGTAGATGCCATGAGCTTCCGGGGCTCTCCGCTGCTCCGTGACGGCCTGCTCAAGCTCGAATCGATCCTTGGAACCACGTTCCCATTGAGGATGCACTGCTCCAGCTTGCCTGTTTTGCCGAGCCAGAGAAGCGCGACGTATACGGACGCTTCTCCCGGCCAAGAGAGAGACTTGGTTGCCCGATAGACAGCAATGTCGCTACTTATTACTTGCTTTAGGCCAGCCTGGCGAGTCTTGCCCTGCGCAATGCTCTTGGTCGCGATCATGCCTAGACGTCCACACGGCGTCAGGGCGAACTCACGGAGCAAGAAGTAGGAAACGAAGTCGGCGCGGCCACCACCGTCAACTCCATTCGCAATTACATTGCCAATATAGCTGCTTACATCGGCTCCGGTCCGGCCGCCTAGCCTTCTACCGCCCGAGAACGGCGGATTCCCGACTACCGCGTCGAAGCGCCGGTTCCCTCGAAGGGGGTCGGCGATGATCTCGGGGAACTCCAGTGGCCAGTGCAGCGGGCGCAGGGGCGCGGTGCGCGGTCCGTCGGTAGGGCCGCGCAGCCAACCGTCGACGATGGCACGGGCCTCGGCCTCCGCGTCCCTGTCGCCCAGCAGTGCCCGCTCGACAAGATCCGCAACGGAAGCGAGGCGGTCGTTGTAGGCGTCGTCGGACTTGGCCATCGCGGTGGACAGTTTCGCTGCCACCACGGCGTCCGCCGCGAGCCGCAGCCGCTTGGTCAACGACTCGGCCTCGGCAAGCTTCGCCGCCTTTTGCCGCGCATCGCGGATGTCGAAGACCTCGTGCTCCTCGATGTCACGGCGCAATTCCGCGGCCCGTGACAGCAGCGGGCCGATGACCTTGTCGATCTCGTCGGTGAGGCGGACCTTCATCCGCCCCTCGCTGGGCATGAGGTGGAAGGCTTCGATCTGGTCCGCTGTGAGGCAGCCGATGAGGGAGTCGCCGCAGCGCAGGGCATGGTCGACGAAGTTGAAGGGCCGCCCCTTGGCGAGAGTGACCAGCCACAGTGAGAGCTTGGCGAGTTCCACCGCCATCTCGTCCTTGTCGACGCCGTATAGGCAGCGGTCGGCGACCATGCGGCGGGCTTCGAGGAGCAGGGCGTCGCGGTCCTCGAGCTGTGCGCCCAGGCGTGCGGCGACCATCTCCGGCACTCCGTCGCGGTCCCATGCCTCGACGACGCGTTGGGACAGGTACCGGCACGCCGAGACCAGGAACGCTCCGGAGCCCATCGCGGGGTCGAGGATCTTGAGTGCCAGGAGTTCCGAGGCCGGCCGTACTCGCCACTCGGCCGGTTGGGTGCCGTCGGCGGGGCGCGGGATGCCGTCCGGGGAGCCGGGTGAGAAGCAGAGCGGGTCGAGGGTGTGGAGCACAATCTCTTCGGCGAGGGCGCGTGGGGTGTAGTGCGTGCCGGAGTCGCGTCGGTCGCCGACCTGGGTGACGATGGCCGTCCCGGCGGGGTGAACGACCGGCTCGTCGCGTAGGTCGGGGCGCAGCAGGCCGAAGAACGGCCGGACGCGGGCGGCGAGTTCAGGATCATTGTCGCAGGCCGCGTCGAGCTGGCCGATCTCTTCCCCGGTCGGTTCGGTGGCCAGTGCGGTGGTGAACTGCTTGTTTGTCAGTCCGGCGAGCTTGGTTACCTCAGCCTGGAGGCGTCCGGTGGCGTGCCAGGTTTCGAGGTTGACGAGCTTGGCGGTGCTGCCGGACTTGCCCTTGAGTCCGAGGTGCGTCTCGTCGAGGCGGACGGCGGAGTATTCGAGAAGGCCTTCGTAGACGTGGCCGATCTGTTCGACGTCGAGGCCCTTGTAGGAGAGGCGTTCCGGTGGCGCGCTCTTACCGGTCGTGGTGGTGCGCTTGAGCATGATGAGCGCTTCGAGCATGGCGAAGACGACGCGGTCGCTGACCTTTAGCCGTTCCAGCCACGGGAACCTGCTTGGGTCGAACAGTGATCCGCCGTACGCGGGGATCCACATGTCCGGGTGGCGGGCGCCGCCGTGGATGGCTCGGAAGGTGGCGAGCAGGGTGGGCCAGGCGGCCCACTCACGGTCCGCGATGGTGGCGTCATCCTGGTCGAGGCGCTCGTAGAGCTTGGTGACCGAGTAGGACTCCGCGTACAGCTCATCGTCGGCGGGCAGCAGCGCCTGCTCCTCTGCGTAGAGGAGGAAGACGACGCGCATCATGGCTGTCAGGGCGGCGCGGTAGACGGTGCGGGGGGCGACGTCCGCCAGCACCCTGCCGCCGGCCTCGCGGTCGCGGCGGGAGAGCTCGGCAATAAGGAGTTCCACGGCCGCGCGGACCTGCCGGCCGAGAGTCTTGGTGACGGCAGTGGTGTCCTGAGCGGTGCGGGTGAACAGGGCGCCCAGGGAGTCTGTGTCCTTGCCGTCGCGGTCCTTCGGAGCGATCGCGGCGCAGCGGGCTGCCAGCAGCGAGACGAAGGCACGAAGCAGCAATGGCTCTTCGGACCAGAGGTCGGCGTCGAAGACGGCGAAGGACGTCGGCGTCGAGGGGCGTGCATGGACCAGGACCCACAGGCGCCCGTTGGTGAGTAGCGCGAGGGGGACGGCACGCCGTCGGCACAGCTCGGCAGCCTGCTCGACCAGTGACGGCAGGCTCTTTCGGGCGCGGGTGAGCGATTCGCCCCAGGGACGGCGATAGATCAGGGCGCGTTCGGCTGCGCCGGGCAGGCCGCTGGTCGGGTCGGCCGGGCCCATCAGCAGCGCGTCGGGGACGATGCCGGAGCCTTCGGCGAGTTCGCGTGGCAGCATCGAGCCCTGCCGCAGCGCTTGCCCGCGGTAATCGAGCAGTTCCTCCAGGATGAGGTTCTGCCAGGCGGAACAGAGGGTTTCCGGCGCGGCTTGGAGCTCGGCCCACGCCTGCCGGAGGCGGGCCCGGAGCGCGGTTTCGACGACGCCGAGGCCCTGAGGGAATGCCTCGGCAAGGATTTTCGCACTGATGAAGGGGCCGTCCGCACGCAGTAGGTTGAGCCACTCGCCGTGCTGCTCGATCGGGGTCTGCTGCCTGGGTTTCGGAGTGCGGGTGCGTGCTGGCATTAGCGGCCTGCCTGGTCTGCGGTAGCGCTTATGGTCAAGGAGGCGGGGACGAGGAAGGTGACCGCGGCGGGGAAGCGGCGGGCGACCGGGTCGGCGTAGCGGTGGCGCAGGGCCGCGGCCTCCGAGTCACGCTGTGCGGGGATGGCCGCGAGGTGTGCCTCCAGTTCCGTATGGTCCTTCTTGAGTTGCTCGCGTTCCGGGTCGGCGGTGAGCAGAGAGATCTGCTGCCACTGCGGGCTGGAGTCCAGTGATTCGCGGATGTTGCGTTCCAGTTCGGTCAGCACCGTCTGCATCGCCTTGACGTCCTCCTCGCAGCGCTTGGCCAGGACATTGCGCTGCTTGCGTACGATCTTGTTGGACTCGACCGCCAGTGCCTTGCCGAGCGGTGCCTCCAGCGCCTCCCACAGTCCGGCGAGCCGGTCGAGGAGCTCGGGCGGCGGTGCGTCCTGCGACGCGGCAGCGAGCCAGCGCTCCAGGACGTCGGAGTCCTTCTCCACGGCCAGCTTGCCGTGCTCGATCAGTCCACCGGCCAGGGCAATCTGCTCGTGCAGGCGCACGCCGCGGTTTCCGGTGATCACGACACGGCCATGTGCAATCACCGCCGGGCTGCGCAGCAGGTCACTGGGGACGACGCGGGCGGTGACCCGGGTCAGGTGGTCGCCGTGCTCACCCTGAGACCACAGCTCGGCGCGCAGCAGGCGCAAGCACAGGTCAACCAGGGGATGGTTCAGGTGCAGCAGCACGACGTCGGCGCGGCCAGCGTAGTCCTGGTCGAAGGTTACCGGGCGCTCCTTGCCGCTCACCGGGTGCCGCAGGCCGTTGTTGCGGGCTTGCGCCCAATCTCCCTTGAGTTCCGGAAGCCTGAAGCAGCGCGCAGCAACCTTCTTGGGCGACGGCATGTCGATCAAGTCCTTGTTGTGGGCCAGCCGCAGCGCGGTGCGGACCACCCGCTCGATCGTCTGCGGGCTCAGGTTCAGCTCAGTGCGGGCTCGGGTGAGCTGGTCCTGGGCCTGCTGCAGATCGTGCGCCAGATCCCGTTCGATCTTCAGTACGGCCTTGCCGGCTCGGCGCTGGATCTCCCGGTCGGTTGTCTGCCAGCTGGAGCGCCTGCCGAGCATCTTCTGCTCGACCTGGCTGGCGATCACGTCTCCGGCGCTGCCGAGGTCGGTGCGGATCTGTTCGACCTTGCGGACCGCGACGCCGAGGAACGCCATCGCGTCCTCCAGGGTGCCTTCGGTGAATCCGGTGTCATCCTCGCGCTGCCGATCCCAGCCCTGGGGGACGAAGTGCACGATCTCGACCTTCGCGGCGGTCTGTCCGTGCCTGTCCACTCGGCCGTTGCGCTGCTCAAGGCGGTTGGGGTTCCACGGGATTTCCCAGTGCAGTACGCGATGGCAGTGGTTCTGAAGGTTGATGCCCTCACTCGCAGAGTCGGTAGCGAGCAGGATGCGCACCGGGTCGACATCCAGGTCATCCTGGAAGACGTTCTTGACGCGCTCGCGTTCGTCAAGGTCCTGGCCGCCGTAAAGCTGGGCGATGGCCTCGTGGGGGATCTCGGCGCTGATCAGCCGTTCGTACAGCCAGCGCTGCGTGTCGCGGTACTCGGTGAACACGATGACCCGCTCGCCGTCCCAGCGGCCGTTCACACCGTCGGTACCCGTCTCGTTCCGCTGCACGTTCTTGCGCAGCCAGCCGAGAAACGCGGTGAACTTGCCGTCGGCCTTGTCCGAGTTGCGCAGCCCCCAGTCGCGCAGCTCCTCCAGGAGAGTCTTCTCGGCAGGAGACAGCGGCGGCACGAACCGGCGGGCAGTGGTGAGGGCCTCCCGCGCGGCTTCCTCGAAGGCGGTGTCGTCCTCCGCCGTCTCGTCCAGCTGCTCGATCATCTTGACCAGGATCTTCTCCGACGCCGTGTGCGCGCCGGAGTCACCATCCCGTTCGGGCTCGTCCTGCCGCTCCCGTGTCAGCATAGTCTGCAGATGCGCCTCCACCGTGTTGGCAAAGGCCTTCGGGCTGGACAGGAAGCGGCGCTTGAGGAGTGTGACGACGAAGTCCGCGGCGCGGCTCGGAGCTATGCCTGCTAGTGCCAGCTGCCCGTTCACCGCCTCTCGACGGGACTGCGCGTACTGATCGAGCTTCGCGTAGGCATCGCGGGTGGCGGCGTCGTAGGCGACCTCTAGGGGATGGTCGAGGTCGCGCTCCGGGAAACGCGGGCTGCCGTCCCAGTTCGGTGGCAGGTCCCGCTTCAGCCTGCGCACCATCACCTGGGCCTTGGCCTCCTCCGAGGGCTTGAGCGTACGGGCGAAGCGGTGGCTGTCGAGCAGTGCTAGCAGCGCGGTGAAGGATTCTAGGTAGCCGTTATGCGGGGTGGCCGAGAGGAACAGTCGGTGCTCGGTGTGCGGGGCCAGAGTCTTGATCGCGTTCGTGCGCTGGGAGTCAACCGCGTACTTCCCCGAGCCCGAGGGCGCGCAGGTGTGCACCTCGTCGACCACGAGCAGATCGAAGGTTCGCGGGTACTGGGGCACCGGCGGCAGGATCGAGCGCAGCAGCGCCAACGGCCGCTCGCGCTTGAGCCAGTCGATCGAGACGATCAAGCGCGGATAGTGCGTCCACGGGTTCGCGTACAGGCTGCGTGACCTTCGCAGCTCCTTCAGCAGCTCCGCGTCCACGATCTTGAAGGTGAGACCGAACTTGTCCCGCATCTCATCGCGCCATTGCAGGGTGAGTGACGCAGGGCACACGATCAGCATCGTCCGTGCCCGGTGTCGCAGCTTCAGCTCTTGCATCACCAGACCGGCTTCGATGGTCTTGCCAAGGCCGACGTCGTCCGCGATCAGCAAGTTCGTACGCGGCATCTGCAGTGCCCGCACCACTGGGTCGAGCTGGTAGTCCTCCGGCTTGACCCCGGAACGGAAGGGCGCCTGCAGCAGCGTCTTGTCCGCCGTCGCCACCGCACCCCAGCGCACCGCGTCCAAAAAGGCGTCCAGCTTTGCCGGATCGTCGAACCCTGCAGCCGGTGAGGGCAGGGCGTGCTGCTCACGAGCTGTGGCACCGGGCTCCAGCTCCCACAGGACGCGAAGCTCCTCGTCGCCGGCGTCACCGTCCACAGACACCAGAGAGACCAGGTGCTGGGCTTCGGCAAGTAATGGGCTGCCCGGCTGCTCGACTGCAATCGAGGAGCGCTCCACCGCCGTGGCCACCCAATGACGGTTGCGTACGGTGACTAACTGTCCTACGGCCGGCACCGCAGCATCGTGCGTAAACACGTCCGCCTCGTCGCGCTCTTCGACACCCACCCGCGCCACACTCTCCGCCCCTGGATCACCTACTGCTCCCTGTGCATCCTGCCACGAGCCTGAGGACTGCCCCAGATCCTGAGAGACGGTGAACAGCAACAGCTCGGAAAGCCAAGCGCTTTCCGATGATCTTGAGCACCAGAAACCTGTGTGCATGGACAAAGTGGCCTACGAGGTGCCCAGGTAGTCCCCCGGTCCTTGACGGTGGTCAGCAGTCGCTGGTGATGGTGCGCCTGGGTGCGGCGGTGACCGACCGGACCCAGCGCGCCGCCAGGTCCACTGGTGCCTGCTCACGGGTCCTGCAGCGCGGGCCGGGGTGGTGCCGAGGTAGCCGGTCCAGCCGTTACGCCCGGAGCGGGAGGCCGTCGCTGTAGGTCGACTCCATGGAGCCGATCACGGTGTCGCCGCTCCGCAGGATCTAACGGTGGTTGGACCCGGTGTTCCGGGTGGCGCACCGATTCTGCGGCGCCGACGACAGGCGGGCCTCGCGAGCCTCTGCGGCCGCGGTTCGATCCCCTTGGGCGTGACCGTTACCAGTGGATCATCACGGCGGCACGCGCCGCAGGCCAGGCGCCCCGGTACTACGCACCGAATCGCCACGTGACGCTCCCTGGCCAGTGACGGCAGCCGCCGTCCCACTCCTCTTCGGAGTTCTGCGTTCGGTTTTCCGCCAGGTGTCCGATGAGGCGGTACGCGCGTACAGGTCGTCCGCCGGCGGAGGCCCTTTGAGCAGCCTGAGGACTGTGCTGTGCGCGCACCCGATGGCATGGCCCGGTTTCGCCGATCCCGGCTTGCCTGCTTCCTCGTAGAGCTTGTACAGCCACGCAGGTAGTCGAGCACTGGTCTGGCCGGCCAGGGGACCTGTCCCCAAAGCGTCTTGTAGCGCGCTGTGCAACCAGGAAGCCGCCAAGCGCCGCCTCGCCGCGAGGAACTCGCGCCGGCCTCGCGCCCGGCAGAGCCGGATCGGCAACGCGGCCGCGCGCCGCGATGCCCGCGCCCTGTCCCGGGTGCGGCACTCCAACGCCTGGCTGTGGTGACGATGCCGGACACCGTCCACTGAGTGGAGCCACGATGTTCTGCATCCAGTGGCGATGCACGACACCGGGTGGGCTCCACCGAGTGGGCTCCACCGAGTGGACTCCACTTCGGTGCGCCGGACGACGATGGACTCCACCGTGGTGCGCACCGATGTGGTGCGCCACCGCGTCCCTCACCGCACCACTCCGACATGCCCAGCACTCGCGCGCGCCGGTGCGCCGCACCGCGCCGGTTCGCCCGCCGCCGACCCTTGTCCGGGTGCGGCCGGACGCGCGTGGCCCCCTTGTCCGGCTCCGCTACACCCCCTTGTCCAGCTCTGCTACCGCGAGGTTTCTCCTTGACATCGCCGGTTTCGGCTCGCGATCAGGTCGCGGTCAAGGGGGTCTGTGATAGAGGAGCCCGCCCGGCCCGTGGCGCGCCCCGGCGCGGTGCGGCGACACCGGGAGACCGCACCGCCGGCGCTCGGCGGTGCGGCTCGATGGTGCGGTGGAGCGCACCACGGTGGCGCGGTGCGGTGCGGTGGTGCGGGTGGAGCGCACCACGGTGGTGCGGCTACGCGCCGGGGACGCGCGCCACCGCACCACCACCGTCCCGGAGGTGCGGCTACGCGGTGGTGCGGTGCGCCTCCATCGCCTGCTTCATCCCCGCGGCCTCCAGCTGGCGCAGGACGTCAGCGACGCCACCGTGGTCCTCGGTGAGGATGTTCTCGGTGAAGCGGACGATGGTGTCGGCCATGCCCAGCGCGCCGGCCAGGCACACGCTGTGGCACAGGAGCTCCAGCAGCAGGCGTCCGAGCGCGGCGGCCAGGAAGGAGTGCTCGCACGGCTCTCCGTCGTGGTCGTCCGCGGCGGTGACGGGGATGAAGACGCGCGCGGCGACGTCCAAGAGCAGCCGGTGCAGTTCCGGGCCCGTGTCGTCGGCGATCGCGCAGGCGGTGTCGATGTCGGCGGCATGGATCGCCTGGATGTAGGCGAAGGCGTCGGCGACGTCCTCCGGCTCCATCGGGGCGAGCGGCGTGGTGACGGTGTTCTCGGGCATGGGTGGCTCCTCATCTTCGGGTCGCCCCGCTGATCGCGGCGGCCTCGAAGACACCCTCGAACTGCGGCCCTGTGGACAGAGTCCGGCCGCCGACGGGGGAGAACTCTCCCCCCTCGGCCGAACAGGACGAATCCGGTCTGCAAGGGTCAAACCCGGCCCCCTTGTCCGGCAGGGTCGGCCCGACCGCGAACCTGACCCTGACCCCTTGTCCGCCTCCGCTACCGGTCCAACCACGGCCGTGCTTCTCCTTGACCGCGCCCGCTACCGGCGCCAGTTAGACCGCGGACAAGGGGGGTCCGTGCACGCTGCTCCTTCGCCCCGACCACCCCGGCCGGGGCCAGCGAAGGAGACGAGACGATGACGAGTACTCACCCGGGGGCCGGGCAGCACCGCCGCTCGGGCCGATCACACCGGAAGGCCAGCGCCTGGCGGGCAGGCCCAAGGGGGCTCCCTGGGCGCTCCCTTCGAAGGCCCCTTGGGATCCCCCTTTGGTGCCCGGCACCCGAGGCCGGAGGGAAACCCCTTGTCAGAGCCGTAATCGGCGCGAAAACCGCGCCGTCACAACCCTCTTCTCTCCTCCTGATGTCCGTATTGGAGGAGAGCATCGGGTTCCGGGGGGCCCGGACGCCTTCCCCGGCCGGGCGCGGCCAGCGGCAGCAGCGGTCGGCCGGCGGCCGGTCGCGGACCATGAGGGAGCAGAGCTGATGGCGGGGAAGCGGAAGACGAACCCGGCGGGGTCGACGAACAGCTACCGCGGCGACGTGCTGCGCGTGCTCGGAGCGCTGAAGGTTGCCACGACGGATCAGATCCAGCGGATCGGCGCCCCGCACCTGACGTTCCGGCACGCCGACAAGCCGACGCCGTCGAAGCGGAAGCAGGCCCGCACCGCCTCGCACACGGCCGCGCTCTCCGACATGCGCTGCCGCGGCCTGTCCGAGAACGGCGGCTCCACCGGGACGGGCGACGCCCTGCGGAACCTGACCCCGAAGGGCCTTCTGGCCGCCTCCTACGAGCTGAACCGGCCGGTGACGGAGATGGGCTCCACCGCGCGCGGCGCGGGCTCCAGCGGGGCCTCCCACTCGATGGCCGTCAACGAGACGGTGATCGCACTGCTGCGCCCGAAGCCGAACATGGCCAGGCTCACCGTCGACCCGCTGCACGTCCAGGCCGCCGCCCAGGCCGCCGTCGACGGACCGCGCGGCGTGGGCACCATCGCCTCGTACTGGACCGAGGTCCCGCTGCCCGCCACTGGCACGTGGAAGGCACCCGGCAAGGGCGGCGCCCAAGCCGAACTGGTTCTCACCGCCCCGCAGGACCAGGTGCCGCTGCTGTTCATCGAGGTCGACAACTGCCACGAGACCGCGGAGGAGCTCGCCGCCAAGCTGGAGAAGTACGCCCGCTTCTTCCGCCGCACCGCGAAGGACACCGACGGCCGTGAGCGCCCGATGTGGCGCACGCGCTGGACCACCCCCGCAGACCGGTACAGGGAGGCGCCGCACCCGCCCGTGCTGCTGGTGTTCAACCACATCGGCAAGCGCAACCCCGACCGCACCGCCGCACGCCTGATCGAGCTCACCCGCCACCTCTGGAAAGGAGAGTGGCAGCGCGAGGGCTACCACCTCTACGACGGGAAGATCCCGATCATCGCGGCCACCCTGGAGAACCTCAGCAAGCACGGCTCGGCCGGAGCAGTGTTCCTCCGCTTCGGCCGCGACCACATGCAGCCGCTCCTGGAGGCGATCGGCAACCCCCGCCGCGAGGCCGCCGACGCCCGCGCCCGGGAAGAGGCCGCCCGCGCCCAGGCGGAGCACCAGGCAAAGGCGCAGCGCGCGGCGCAGGAGCAGGCCGCGAAGAAGGCAGCCGAGCGGGAGGCGCGCCGCCCCGTCTGCACCGGCTGCGGGGCGAAGTTCACCGACGAACGCTGGGAAGCGGCACAGGCGACGGACTGGGGCACCCCGAAGGACTCCCATCCGCACCTGTGCGACGGGTGCAAGCTCGCGGCCGTCGCTGCCGAACGCCACACTGTCGCCGAGCAGAAGCAGCAGGAGCCGGGGCGTCGTGGGACGGCGCAGCACAGCTTCCAGCGATACGCCCGCCGTCCCGACTGCGCAGAGTGCGGGGCAGCGTTCACCGACGAACGGTGGCAGACGGTCGAGCGCGCCGACTGGGGTACCCCCTCAGAGCCCCGTCCGTCTCTGTGCGGAGACTGCGACCGGTGGTACGTCAGCAACACCCAGCAAGCCTGGTCGAACGAGCACCGGTACGAGGAGCAGGGCCAGGCCGTGCTTGAGCAGAAGGCCGGCGACACCTGGCTCTCCCGCTTCTGCGGCTGACGTCCGGACGGAGACCACGGCTGGGCAGGACCGTCCTGCCCAGCCGCGACAGGGGCGGTGCGCGCCTCGTGGTCGACGGTCCTGCTACAGCGCTTTGCCTGACTTTTCGTCAGGGAGGGGAAATGTCTTGATCTGCTGGCACCCGGCCGCCCTGCCCTTCATCCTGAGACACATGACGTCCACTGACCCCACCTCGGCACACCCGCAGCCATCAATCACAGCAGTGACGCGGTATGACATCTTCAACTATCTGCGCGAGATATCGAGCCCCTGGTGGGGGAAACTGGACGAGGTCACGTTCCTGGAAGACCTCTACGACCTGGACCAACCTACGGCCGATAACAGCCAGCTCCCGACTGTCCGCGCTGACATCCAGCAGCACCGGATTAACAACTACGACCTGGACGACGACTGGATCTTCGAGGACTCCCGGTTGGGGCTCTCCGATGGACCGGACGAGGTGCTGCTCGCCTTCCTGGCACGAACCGTCCATCCCGAGGTCGCGGCCAGCGTCGATGAGGCAATGAAGCAGGTTGAGGAGCTGAACCGGCTGCTGGCACCCGACGGATGGGGCCTGCGTTCCTACGACTTCCTCTCCGGCCGCCCTATCTACACGCCAGTCCGGATTCCGCCCACGGGACCGCTGGTCCCGCTGCCGCTGAACGACGACGACACGAGCAAGCTCGACCTGGTCCTCGGGCAGACCTACAGCCTCCTGGACTGCGCCGGCGAGGAGCCCGCACGTGACCTGTTGCGCACGGCTGTCCTGACCCTGCGCCGCGACGGCGGCTTCTTCAACCCCACGCCTGGTGACGGTTGGACGGCGGACACCTACGAGGCGGTCCTGACCGTAGAGCGCGAACTCCACCCCGCCTGCACCCCGGAGACGAAGGAGGTGATCTGGCGGACACTGCAGCCCCTGCTCAGCCAGCTCGGACGCACCGACGTCCAGAACTTTGTGGTCGAAGGCGATACCCGGCCGCTGCCCAACATCTCCCCGGACTGGCGGACCGATGCTGCGGCACCCGCTACTCCCATCGTTCGCGGCCTCCGCCTCTCCTTCTCCACTACCGAGTTCGACGTCACCCGCAGGGACTTTGCCGATCTGGAGATCCGTGCCTCGCAGGACAGGAGCGGGTTCCACTACCTCTACGACACCCGCGCACGCCGGATGATCACCGACTTCGTCCTCGACGACCGGCCCCGGGTGGCCACCCTGTGCAACGTCACCATCATCAAGAAGGGCGACATCTTCACGCCGAGGATCAAGCTGTGGAAGAAGGACAAGAGGAAGGCAGGGGAGGTCTCCGCTACGCATACGGTGCCCGATACCGGGACCACCCGGGCTGTCAAGGCGCTCGTCGACGCCGGGGATGTCCACGAGAACTTCTGGAAAGTCATCAACTTCCTCCAGGGTTGCGCGGGGCTGAGCACGCCCGGTGACTCCCTTCAGCTTGTGGCCAGGGACGAGGGCCAACTGACCCAGTTGCTGGCCGGCCAGGATCGGACGATGGTTCTCAGTGCGGTCAGGACCGCGATCGGCGGTGGGCTCACCGAAGAGGACATCCGGCTGATCAGCAACCGCAGAGGGCAGCTCCAGAGGTTCGAGCGGCTGCTGACCGATCCGGACTACTTCCAGCAGGAGGAGAGCCTGGCAACGACGCGCGGGGCGGAAGCGGTCTGGCAGGCCTTCTTCGAGGCGAACCAGTGGATTTTCGGCTACGGCCTCAACCTCATTGCCTGCGAATCCATCGACGACGGCAAGCTGGAACGCATCACCACCGGTGCGAACATCTTCGGCGGAGCAGGCAAACGTATCGACGCCATCATGCGTTCCAAGGGCCTGATCAGCAGCATGCTCTTCTGTGAAATCAAGACCCACGACACGGAGCTGCTCGCCAGGACCCCGTACCGCGCGGGCGTCTACCAGGCATCAAAAGAACTGGGTGGCGGCGTGGCGCAGGTGCAGAAGACCGCCAGCAAGGCCCAGCAGCTCATCTCCCGCGAGTTCCTCACCCGCATCTACGACGACGACGGCACTCCGACCGGCGTCGAAATGTCCACTACCCGGCCCCGGCAGGTCGTGGTGATCGGCAGCCTGCGCGAGTTCACTCACAACGGCGCCGTGAACCCGGAGAAGATCAACTCCTTCGAGCTCTATCGGACATCGATCCAGGACGTCGAGATCATCACGTTCGACGAGCTCTACCAGCGAGCGTGTTTCATCGTC
Organism: Streptomyces solitudinis; assembly: GCF_036323765.1. Taxonomy (NCBI): domain Bacteria; kingdom Bacillati; phylum Actinomycetota; class Actinomycetes; order Kitasatosporales; family Streptomycetaceae; genus Streptomyces; species Streptomyces solitudinis. The sequence goes on along the minus strand of NZ_JAZDCW010000012.1, from coordinate 5,408 downwards.
GAAGATCGCTAGGTCGCCCGGCCGATCGGCCCGGGGCACGTTGGGAGGCGTGAGCAGCGCGCCGATCGTCGTGCACCGGCCCTCCAGCTCGGGCGGCCGGAGGGTCACCGTGCACAGCAGCGGCCGGGACGAGATCCTCGGTACCGCCTACAGCGACCACGACCTGGTCGTGGTTCTTGATGGCGTCGGCGTCGCCGAACCCGAGGCCATCTGGGACGACCCGCCGTGGGTGCAGTGGCGCGGCGGCCAGGCCCACCAGTGCGCGCCGCCTGATGGAGGCGGCGTGCCGGGCGCACATGCTGCGCCCGGCACGCCCCCGGTCAGCCGGTTCAGATGACTGGCGCCGGCCGCCGCCCGGAACGGTGCCGTTTAGAGAAATCCCCGGACTGCCGGGCGAGCGGGTCCCTAGGATCGTCAGACGATTCGCGCGAACTGTGCAAGGAGCAATCAGTGGGGGAAGTCGTACCGCACCCGGCAAGCGATCTGATCTCGAACAGCGAGGTCCCGGCCCTCATGGGGCAGATTCGGCCGCAGTGGCAGTCCAAGGGACTGATTGAACGGGTCCGTCGTCTGCTGCCGGTGGATCCGAGCAGTGCTTGTCAGCGCCTGCTCAACGCTGCGATCCAGGATCTCCGGGAGAAAGTCCAAATCGCTGGGATTGACATCGCCTCCGAAGTCGCCGCAGCCCACAAGCTGCCGCCGATCAACCGGGGAAGCCGCGGCGGTGAGGACATCGAGAACTACTCTACCGCCAAGCTCATCGACCTCTCCTACCGGATGGGGCTGCTGAGCCGACCCGAATGGCGCAAGATGACCCGCGCCTACGACATCCGCCGCGACCTGGAGCACGAGGACGCCGAGTACGAGGCCGGCATCGAGGACTGCATCTACATCTTCAAGACCTGCATCGACGCGGTCCTCTCCCGCGACCCCATCACGCTCATCCACGTCTCGGAGGTCAAGCAGATCGTTCAGGCGTCCGGCCCCGTCACCGCCGACCCAGATCTCCTGACCGACTACAAGCACGCCCCCGAGACCCGGCAGCTGGAGATCCTCAAGTTCCTGCTGAGTGTGGCTCTGGACGACTCGGAACCCGACCTGGTCCGCGAGAACTCCTACGTCCTCATCCAGGAACTCGATGCCCTCACGGGCAACTCCGTACGTGTTGACCTGGCCACATACCAGATGGACAAGATTGGACGCGCGCCGCTCACCGAGCTCCAGGTGCGCGTCGCCCACGCGGCCGGCATCCTGCCGTACTTCCGCAAGGCTCAGCGAACTGCCTTCTTCCGAAACCAGCTTGAGGCCCTGGAGAAGATCGGCCACAGCTGGAGGGCCCATGCCTCCCACGGCCCCGCCCTCCGGCTGTTCCCCGAGTTTGGGGGGCTCGCTTCGGTTCCTGCGGACGTGCGGGTGCAGATCGTCCGCTGGATGACCCTGTGCTACATCGGAGAAGAGGGCGGCTACGGCACGATGGGCCGCAACCGCAAGGTCTTCTACAGCAACAGCGCCGCGCCTCTGATCGAGCAGATGTTCAAGGAGGACCGCGAGATCATCCGTGATGATGTCAGCGGCCTTCAGAAGGACCGCGCGGTGAAGCGTGCCTGTGCGGATGAATACATCGCCCGCCGCTTCCAGGACCTCCTGGACCTGGTCGACGCCTGACATAACGGATCGGGTGCCAGGAAGACGACTCCCTGCCATCCGATCCGTTCGAGCGTGCGGTCCCTCGACGACGCCGACGGCAGTTCGGGCGCACACCCACCAGTTCTCTGCTGCGACTCCTGCCCGACGGCGCGCTGGCGTCTGCAGCGAGAACCCCTCGAGTGAGAGTACTCACATAGGCCATGATTCGGGCAAAACGGGTTGGCTCCTGGCGGCAGAGCGCCTAGGATCCGGAGCCCGATGCGTCCTCGCCCACGGCATAGCGCGGTTGGATACTGAGGCGCCACAACAGAATATGGAGTAGTACATGACAAACGCCACGAGCGACGACTCAGACGCCTGCGTGTGCGGGTGGCCCCGGCGGTACGAGCGAGTGGAAGTGCTCGCCTTCACTGAGAAGCGGACCTACGCCCTCGATCTCCAGACGTGTGACAACCCGGTTTGCCCGAGGCGTGAAAACGTGGACGAGTAGGTCCCCAGCAGCGAGCTCTCCGGCTGACCTCGCCCAGGCACTGCCACGGGCATAGCCGCCCGAGCAGATGGCCGGCCGCGAGGGCGGCGGCCGCGGTGACGATGACGCCCACCATCAGGACCACCGCATCCCGATGGCGGACAGCTTCTCCATCCGCTTCGGCGTCAGCGTCGCCGCCCGGGAGCGCTGGTTGCTGATCCAGGCGCCCAGCTTGTGCTCGCGTTCCTCCTGGTCCTCGCCGACGATCCGTTCGACGTGCTTCCTGGGGACCTGGAGGTGGCCCTCGCGTTCGTAGAACTGTTTGGCGGCTTCGTAGTTCATGGCCCATTTGTCGGCCTGTGTACGGCGCGGGCGCGGCTTCTCGTCCTCGCTGGCGGGTTCGATGCCGAGGACCTGCTCGCACATCCACTGCTGCACGGTGGTGAGCTGGTCCCAGCCGAGCCGGACCGACTGCACCCACCGCCCGAGGTCCTCGCTCTGGCGCATGACGTCGCCCGTCTCGGTGGGTAGCGCCTCACCGGCGTCCAGGTGCATCCGCACGAGGTGGAAGCATCGCTGCCACGTGACCGGCCAGGCCGGGCACCAGGAGGCGTCGATCTCCTCCAGCTGCTCGCGCCGCTCCTCCGACAGCGCCCCGGCCGACGACTGAACCGGCAACCCCTCGGCACGCCGCTGCTCGTTCTCCTGCGCCTTCCGGGCGGCGGCCCGCGCGTTCTTGAGGAAGATGCCTACCTTCGCGCCCTGGTAGGTGGCGTCGAGCGGGGCCAGGAGGTGCCCGTGTTCGGCGGCCCACCCGCGCGCGGCGGACAGGCCCTCCTCCCACGCGACGTCGTAGTGGCTCCAGATCATGCCGAGCTTCTCCAGCTGCGTGACGCGGTCCTCGTCCAGGTCACCGCGGGCGTAGAACCGGCGCGCGTCGGCGGTCCACTGCCCAAGCGGGAACCCGGCGAGCGAGGCCGGCCACCCGGTGGCTTCCGCCTCCTGGCCGTCGACGGCGGCGGGCACCCGGAAGGTGAACGGCACCTTCAGGTCGCCGTGCTCGCGGGCGTAGATGACGGCGGCCTCCACGCCGCGCCGCCAGTGCTCGTGCTCCGGGTTGAGGACGCGCAGGTTGATGAACGCGGCGAGGGCGGCCGGGTCGCGGGGCGTGGAGAACTTCAGCAGGGCCTTGGCGGGGGCGCTGACGCCTCCGGAGCCCTCGCTGCTCCCGCCCGTGCTCTTGCCGCTCTCGTCCTTGCTGACGGGCTTGTAGCGGCTCGGGGCCTGCTGCTCCGCGAGGGTCTCCACGATCCGTGCGTCGTGCGCCCGCAGCGCCTCCAGCAGCTTCGCCAACCCGCCGAAGGCCCGGGAGGTGAGCATGTTGTCCGCCGTCTCCCCGGGCCCGAGCAGCACCGGCACCACGAGGGAAGCCACCTTGCCCTCGCCGGGCTGCATTCGCAGCGCCCGGCCGACGGCCTGGACGAGGTCGGGCATGGAGCCGCGTACGTCGGCCCAGTAGACGGAGTCGCAGTGCTTGGTGTCGACGCCCTCGCCCAGGACCTTGACCGAGCAGAGGAAGCACTTCTCCACGACGGTGCCGTCCGTGGCGATCCCGGCCGCGAACTCCCCGAGGAGCCGGCGGCGGTGGAGCGGCTTGTGGTCGCCGCACAGCCAGTCCGCCCAGATCGTCTTGGGGTACAGCTCGGGGTCGCTGGCGTGCAGCTGCGCGGCGACGTCGGGAAGGCCGGCCGCGAACGCTTCGGCCTCCTTCACCACGTGGTGGAACACGAGAGTGCGCCGGAAGCCCTCCTCCGCGGACGCCTTCACCAGGGCGGTCTGGAGCGCGGCGAGCCGGGCCCCGCGCACCTCTGCCGAGCGGCCTTCGGCGCCCAGGAGCTGCGCGGCCTGGAGCTGGGTGTCGGTGACGTCGACGCATACGACCTGGTAGGGGGCACAGATTCCCCGGTCGATGGCCTCCGAGAGCGTCAGGGTGAAGCAGCGGCTGCCGAAGGGGCCGGCGGGGTCGTCGTCCATGCTCGCGACCAGCTCGCCGGGGGCGTCGGCCTCGTCCTCGTCCCCGAGCTGCCACAGCCGCGGCGTGGCCGTCATGTAGAGGCGGCGCAGGGACGGGATCTTCTGGTTGTCGTGGACGACCGCCCACGGCTTCCCGATCCGGCCCGAAACGCGGTGGGCTTCGTCCACCACGATCAGGTCCCAAGCCGCGAGGCCCCCGGCGTGCGCCCGCTCCAGCGTGCCCAGCCCGAGGCTGGCGTACGTGGCGTACACGGTCACCTTCTCCAGGCCCCGCGTCCACTCCACCAGCTCGTCCACGTCCGTGGTGTTGGGGAAGGACACCTCCTCACCCCGCAGCGAGGACACCCCGATCATCGGCCCCCGGCGGCCCCCCTCGCGCCACGCGGCCTCGGTCTGCGCCAGCAGGTCCAGCGAGGGCACGAGCACCAGCACACGGCCCGCGTGGAGCTCCTCCGCGCTGCGGACCGCCACCCGCGTCTTCCCGGACCCGGTCGCCATGATCACCTGCGTTCGAAGCCCCCGCTCGGGCACAAGTGATCTTGCAGGCAATTCGAGGGCGCACACGACCGCGTCAATGGCTTCTCGCTGGGCTGCCTCGCGCTGGTCAACGCGGTCTGTGCTCGACATATCGCCTGCCTTCTCCTGGGGTGCCGTCCGGTCGATTCGAGCGGCGGGAAACGGGAAACCTGCACGTAGGGGAGTCGCAAGGGCTACGGTTGGACTGACGCGATCGGCTGGTTGCTTTGCCTAACCGGAGCACCAGCAAGGCCGTGGGATGGATCTCGATAACCCTTCGGAGCGGTTCGGGGTGGTGTGCTCTGAGTCCATAGCTTATCTCGGCGCCAAAAATGAAGCACACAGATCGCAAGATTCCCTCTAACGTGGCCGAAAGCTGCTAGTCTTGCCTTATCGCAAGCCAATCCAGCGCCTTGACACCCCCTCAGTCCGTTCCCTTTCTGCGGGCGGCCGGTCCCCGCGCTCCGTCACCCGCCCGACTACCCGTCACCCCCCTTCCCTGCTGCTGCTTGTGGCGTGAGCCCTGTGGGTGGGCCACGCGGAGCGTGGCACGCCTGGCCCGCATGGGGGTTGGGGGAGTGCCCCGAGTGGCTGGAGCGCAGCGGAGGCCACGGGTCGGCCGGAGGCCGGCCCCGGCCCGCAACGCGGGCCGGATGCCCTGCGGTTGGGTGGCGGGCGCGGAGCGCGTGCCACCCGGCGGTGAGCGGAGCGAGCCGCCTCCGCTCCCGCGGAGCGGGAGCGG
>NZ_JAZDCW010000011.1:0-169318 GCF_036323765.1 Streptomyces solitudinis | reverse complement strand
CCTGATGGCCCGCCTGCGCTGAGCCGGGGCGGACGCACACGGGGCCCGCCGCGGCGCGCCGCCGGCCCCGTCTTTGTCCCGCGCCCGCCCCGTGCGGCCCGTCCGCGCGGGGCGGCGGCGCCGGGTCGCACCCGGGCGGCGGCCGACCGATACGCTGGAGTGTCACTTTCCGGCAGGTCACTGAAGGGCAACGCAACCCGTGCGCATCGCCAGATTTTCCATCGACGGCAACGTCGGATTCGGCGTGGTCGAGGGGGACGCCGACACCGAGGGCGGGCCCGTTCTCGACATCATCAAGGGCCATCCGTTCGGCGAGTTCGAGCGCTCGGGGCAGAAGGTCCCGCTCAGCCAGGTCCGGCTGCTGGCGCCCGTGCTGCCGAGCAAGGTGGTCGCGGTGGGGCGCAACTACGCCGCACACGCCAGCGAGCTGCACAACACCGTCCCCGACGCGCCGATCGTCTTCTTCAAGCCGTCCACCGCGGTCGCCGGCCCCGGGGACCCCGTGGCCTACCCCTCGTTCTCGGCCGAGGTGCACCACGAGGCGGAGCTGGCCGTGGTCATCGGCCGCATGTGCCACCAGGTGCCGCGCGAGCGGGTGTCCGAGGTGGTCCTCGGCTACACCTGCGCGAACGACCTCACCGCGCGGGACATCCAGCGCGCCGAGGAGCAGTGGGGCCGGGCGAAGGGCTGGGACGGCTCCTGCCCGCTGGGGCCGTGGGTGGTCACCGACCTCGACCCCTCCGACCTGGCCGTGCTGTGCACCGTCAACGGTGAGCAGCGCCAGCTCGGCCGCACCAGCGAGATGGTCCGCTCGGTCACGGACCTGGTCGTGCACGTCTCCGAGGCCATGACCCTGCTGCCCGGCGACGTCATCCTCACCGGCACCCCCGCGGGTGTCGGCCCCCTCAACGTCGGCGACGAGGTCGCCGTCACCATCGAAGGCATCGGCACTCTCACCAACAAGGTGATCACGCGTGGCTAGCGCATCCGCTCCGGGCTCCGTCCGGGTCCGTTTCTGTCCCTCGCCGACCGGCAACCCGCACGTGGGCCTGGTCCGCACCGCCCTGTTCAACTGGGCCTTCGCCCGCCACCACGGGGGCACCCTGGTGTTCCGCATCGAGGACACCGACGCCGCCCGCGACTCCGAGGAGTCCTACCAGCAGCTCCTGGACTCCCTGCGCTGGCTCGGCCTGGACTGGGACGAGGGCCCCGAGGTGGGCGGCCCGCACGCGCCCTACCGGCAGTCGCAGCGGATGGACGTGTACGCGGACGTCGCGGCCAAGCTGCTGGACGCCGGCCACGCCTACCGCTGCTACTGCACGACCGAGGAGCTGGACGCCCGCCGCGAGGCCGCCCGGGCCGCCGGACGTCCCTCGGGCTACGACGGGCTGTGCCGTGCGCTGACCCCCGAGCAGGCCGCCGCGTACGAGGCCGAGGGGCGCACGTCCATGGTCCGGTTCCGGATGCCCGACGAGGCGGTCACCTTCACCGACCTGGTGCGCGGTGACCTGACCTTCCAGCCCGAGAACGTGCCCGACTTCGGCATCGTGCGGGCCAACGGCGCGCCGCTGTACACCCTGGTCAACCCGGTCGACGACGCCCTGATGGAGATCACGCACGTGCTGCGCGGCGAGGACCTGCTGTCCTCCACGCCGCGCCAGATCGCGCTGTACCGCGCGCTCGCGGAGATCGGCGTGGGCAGCGGCACGATCCCGGAGTTCGGCCATCTCCCGTACGTCATGGGGGAGGGCAACAAGAAGCTCTCCAAGCGTGACCCGGAGTCCTCGCTGAACCTCTACCGGGAGCGGGGTTTCCTGCCCGGGGGGCTGCTCAACTACCTGTCGCTGCTGGGCTGGTCGCTGGCCGAGGACCGGGACATCTTCTCGCTGGACGAGATGGTCGCGGCCTTCGAGATCACCTCGGTGAACGCCAACCCGGCCCGCTTCGACCTGAAGAAGTGCGAGGCGGTCAACGCCACCCACCTGCGTGAGCTTCCGGTGGCGGACTTCGTCGCGGCCTGCGAGCCGTGGTTGCGGGCGCCCCACGCCCCGTGGAAGCCCGAGGCGTTCGACCGGGCCGCCTTCGAGGAGCTGGCGCCCCTCGCGCAGACCCGCCTCACCGTGCTGTCCGACATCACGGCCAACGTGGACTTCCTGTTCCTTGACGAGCCCGTGGAGGACGAGGCGTCCTGGAAGAAGGCCATGAAGCCGGGCGCGGAGGCGCTGCTGCGCACGGCCCGCGAGGAGCTGGCCGGCGCCGAGTGGCGGGCGGAGCCGCTGAAGGCGGCCGTGCTGGCGGCCGGTGAGGCGCACGGCCTGAAGCTGGGCAAGGCCCAGGCCCCGGTCCGGGTCGCCGTCACGGGGCGGACGGTGGGCCTGCCGCTGTTCGAGTCGCTGGAGGTGCTGGGCCGCGACCGCACGCTGGCCCGCGTCGACGCGGCGCTGCGGCGGCTGGAGCCGTAGCGGACGGGCCCCGCCCGGCCCCCGGAACCTTCCTGGTGCCGGGGCCGGGCGGGGGGAACCCGTTTTGGAGCACCGGTCCCGATCGGGTAATGTTCTTCCTGTCGCCGAGCGGGGCGGGCCGGAAGGCCGGACCACCGGGAGGCGGACACCGAAGGAAACCCCCGCCAGGGGGTTGAATTCTGGTGGGGTATGGTGTAATTGGCAGCACGACTGATTCTGGTTCAGTTAGTCTAGGTTCGAGTCCTGGTACCCCAGCGCGATCTTCACTCAGCGAGATCGAATGCCCCCGTTGTGTAGCGGCCTAGCACGCCGCCCTCTCAAGGCGGTAGCGCCGGTTCGAATCCGGTCGGGGGTACTGGCTCCACTCGTGGAGCCGTGCTGGGGCCCCCGTTGTGTAGCGGCCTAGCACGCCGCCCTCTCAAGGCGGTAGCGCCGGTTCGAATCCGGTCGGGGGTACTCGATCGTCGAAGGCCCCGCACCCTGGTGGTGCGGGGCCTTCGACGTGTCGCACGCTCCGGCCGCTCCGGCGGCGCGCGTTCCCGCCCGGGCCGTGCTGCCGCCCCGGCCGGAAGCTCGTTCCGTGCGGGGCGGCCCGGAGCACTCCGGCGGGCCGCGCGGCGCCGTACGGCGTCACGTGGCGCGGTGCGGCCTCAGCTCCGGCGCAGGGCGTCCGAGAGCCGGTTCGCGGCGTCCACGATGGCCTGCGCGTGCATCCGTCCCGGGTGCCGGGTCAGCCGCTCGATCGGCCCCGAGACGGACACGGCGGCCACCACGCGGTTGGACGGGCCGCGCACGGGCGCGGAGACGGACGCCACGCCCGGCTCGCGCTCCCCGACGGACTGCGCCCAGCCCCGGCGCCGCACGCCGGACAGGGCGGTGGCGGTGAAGCGGGCCCCCTGGAGGCCCCGGTGCAGGCGCTCGGGCTCCTCCCACGCCATGAGGATCTGCGCAGCCGAACCGGCCTTCATCGGCAGGGTCGAGCCCACGGGGACCGTGTCGCGCAGGCCCGACAGCCGTTCGGCGGCGGCGACGCAGATGCGCATCTCGCCCTGGCGCCGGTAGAGCTGCGCGCTCTCGCCGGTCAGGTCGCGCAGGTGGGTCAGCACGGGGCCGGCCGAGGCCAGCAGGCGGTCCTCGCCGGCCGCCGCCGCGAGTTCGGACAGCCGGGGCCCGAGGATGAACCGGCCCTGCATGTCCCGTGCCACGAAGCGGTGGTGTTCCAGCGCCACGGCGAGCCGGTGTGCCGTGGGGCGTGCCAGGCCGGTCGCGCCCACCAGCCCGGCGAGCGTGGCCGGACCGGACTCCAGAGCGCTCAGTACCAGAGCTGCCTTGTCGAGAACGCCCACACCACTTGAGGCGCCACTAGAGTTGTCCATGCGTCGATACTCGCGTCTCACATTACGAAACGCAAGTTCACATTCCCCGGGAAGCCGCCAGTCTGGGGTGACGGCCACCATCCAGGTCACGAGCCGGATGGGGCGAAGGTCTCTATGCGTGGTCGGCGGCGTGGCCGGCCGGAGGGATTGACGATGGGACGGACGCTTGCGGAAAAGGTCTGGGACGATCACCTCGTCCGGCGTGCGGAGGGCGAACCCGACCTCCTCTACATCGATCTTCATCTGCTGCACGAGGTGACCAGTCCGCAGGCGTTCGACGGCCTGCGCAAGAGCGGACGGCAGGTACGGCGCACGGACCTGACCATCGCGACCGAGGACCACAACACCCCCACTCTCGACATCGACAAGCCGGTCGCCGACCCGGTCTCCCGGATGCAGCTGGAGACCCTGCGCAAGAACTGCGCGGACTTCGGGGTCCGGCTGCACCCGCTCGGTGACGTGGAGCAGGGCGTGGTCCACGTGGTCGGCCCGCAGCTCGGGCTGACCCAGCCGGGCATGACGGTGGTGTGCGGGGACAGCCACACCTCCACCCACGGCGCCTTCGGTGCCCTGGCCTTCGGCATCGGCACCAGCCAGGTCGAGCACGTGCTGGCCACCCAGACCCTGCCGCTGGCCCCGTTCCGGACGATGGCGGTCACCGTCAACGGCGAGCTGCCGGACGACGTCACCGCCAAGGACCTGATCCTCGCGGTGATCGCACGCATCGGCACCGGCGGCGGCCAGGGCTACGTCCTGGAGTACCGGGGCGAGGCGATCGAGAAACTGTCGATGGAAGCCCGGATGACCATCTGCAACATGTCCATCGAGGCCGGTGCCCGGGCCGGGATGATCGCTCCCGACGCGACGACCTTCGACTACCTCCAGGGCCGCCCCCACGCCCCCCAGGGCGCCGACTGGGACGCGGCGGTGGAGTACTGGCGGACGCTGCGCACCGACGCGGACGCCGTGTTCGACCACGAGGTCGTCATCGAGGCGGCCGAGCTGGCGCCGTTCGTGACGTGGGGGACCAACCCCGGCCAGGGCGCGCCCCTGTCCGCCACCGTGCCCGACCCGGCCGCCTTCCCGGACGCCAGCGAGCGGTTCGCGGCGGAGAAGGCCCTGGAGTACATGGGCCTGTCCGCCGGGCAGCCGCTGCGGGACATCAGCGTCGACACGGTCTTCGTCGGCTCCTGCACCAACGGCCGGATCGAGGACCTGCGCTCGGCCGCGGCCGTCCTCCAGGGCCGCCAGGTCGCCGAGGGCGTACGGATGCTGGTGGTGCCGGGCTCCGTCCGCGTGGCGCTCCAGGCCGTCGAGGAGGGCCTGGACCAGGTCTTCACCGCCGCCGGGGCCGAATGGCGGCACGCGGGCTGCTCGATGTGCCTGGGCATGAACCCCGACCAGCTCGCCCCGGGCGAGCGCTCGGCGTCCACGTCCAACCGCAACTTCGAGGGGCGGCAGGGCAAGGGCGGACGCACCCACCTGGTCTCCCCGCCGGTCGCCGCCGCCACCGCGGTCCTGGGCCACCTGGCCTCGCCCGCCGACCTGTCCGACCACGCCGTGCCCGCGGGAGTCTGAACGATGGAAGCCTTCACCACCCACACCGGCCGCGCCGTGCCGCTGCGCCGCAGCAACGTCGACACCGACCAGATCATCCCCGCCCACTGGCTGAAGAAGGTCACCCGCGACGGCTTCGAGGACGGCCTCTTCGAAGCCTGGCGCAAGGACCCGTCCTTCGTCCTCAACCAGCCCGAGCGGCAGGGCGCCACCGTGCTGGTCGCCGGTCCCGACTTCGGCACCGGCTCCTCGCGCGAGCACGCCGTCTGGGCCCTGCAGAACTACGGCTTCAAGACCGTCATCTCCTCCCGCTACGCCGACATCTTCCGCGGGAACTCCCTGAAGAACGGCCTGCTCACCGTGGTCCTGCCGCAGGAGACGGTGGACGCCCTGTGGGCGGCGGTGGAGGCTGATCCGCAGGCCGAGGTCACCGTCGACCTCGTGGCGCGCAAGGTCCACGCCCCCGGCGTGGAGGCGGACTTCGAGCTGGACGAGAACGCGCGCTGGCGGCTCCTGGAGGGGCTGGACGACATCAGCATCACCCTCCAGAACGATGACGCGATCGCCGCGTACGAGTCCCGGCGTCCCGCCTTCAAGCCGCAGACCCAGGCGGCCTGACACGCCCGTCCCGCACGACCGTGGTGCCCCCGTTCACCAGAACGGGGGCACCGCCTTTTTGTGGCTTTTACCCCTCTTCTCCGCCACCGAACTGACCCGGGCTCCCACAGACTTGGCCGGAAAGGTAGCCTTGGTGGCTGGATCTGCTCCATCGTCATCGAGTGGCGTGTTGGACCCCCACAGGGCGACAACTCCCCTCAGATGGCACAATCGGTACATGGGAGGCGATGACGAACTGGCGCTGTACGGTCTCGTCGCCGACCGGCTCAAGGAGGCGCACGCGAAGGTGCGTGCCCTGCACGTCCCGGAGGGCGAACGGGAGGCGCTCACCCGGCGACTGCTCGTCATCACGGCCGCGGCGAAGCACGATCTGGCCGCGGCGGCGCGGCGGCTCGAACGGCTGATGGAGGAGATCGACGGCGGCCGCTTCCCTTCTGCATGACCGGCAGTTCGTTGCGGCACAAGGGTGATTAGCCCGTTTCGTGTTTGATTTGCGGTATATATCTGCCTACCGTGCGAAAAAGCTTGAACAGATACGTTCTGGCAATGCCTCCGAAGGGGAAGACGTGAACAAGGCGCAGCTCGTTGAAGCGATCCAGGACAGGCTGGGCGGCCGCCAGCAGGCCGCCGAAGCGGTCGACCACGTGCTGGACGCGATCGTCCGTGCCGTGTGTGCGGGCGAGCGCGTCTCGGTCACCGGATTCGGCTCGTTCGAGAAGGTCGAGCGCCCCGCGCGCTACGCCCGCAATCCCCAGACGGGCGAGCGGGTTCGGGTGAAGAAGACCGCGGTGCCGCGGTTCCGGGCGGGCCAGGGGTTCAAGGACCTGGTCAGCGGGGCGAAGAAGCTGCCCAAGAACGACGTCGCCGTGAAGAAGGCGCCCAAGGGCAGCCTCTCCGGCGGCACGGCCACGAAGAAGGCCGCCACCAAGAAGGCCGCGGCGAAGAAGGCCGCAGCGACGAAGTCGGCGCCCGCCACCGCCAAGAAGGCGGCCCCGGCGAAGAAGTCCGCCGCCAAGAAGGCGCCCGCGAAGAAGAGCACGGGCACCCAGGCCGCGGCGAAGAAGTCCGCCGCCAAGAAGAGCACCGCCCAGAAGCCCGCGGCGAAGAGCGCCCCCGCCAAGAAGAGCACCGCGAAGAAGGCACCGGCCCGCAAGACGAGCGCGCGCAAGACCACCGCGAAGAAGACCGCCCGCAACCGGTGACCGCGGGCGACGAAGCCGGGCCGGGCCCTCGTGGAGAGCCCGGCCCGCGGCCGTGTCCGGGGCCGTGACGCAATAGGCTGCCCGGTATGCAGGCCACCGCGTACACCTACGACCCCCGCACGCGCACCGGCAGCGTCCTCCTCGACGACGGCACGCCGGTGCCCTTCGACGCCTCCGCCTTCGACGCGGGCGGCCTGCGGCTGCTGCGCCCGGGGCAGCGCGTCCGCATCGAGACCGAGGGCAGTGGCACCGGGCTGCGTGTCACGTTCGTGACGCTCCAGACGTTCTGAGCGTGTAGTCCCCCACCCCCAGCGCCAGGGCCGCGAGCAGGTCCGCGCCGGTGTCCACGTCCCGGCGCACGCTCTCCACCCCGCCGACCGCGAGCTCCACCGCCCCCGAGGCCAGGTGGCGGCTGCGCGATTCCCCGCCGAAAGCCGGAGCCAATTCCACGCCCGGAGCCGCCGACAGCAGCGTGGTGCCGATTCCCGCGGCGTCGGCGAGAAATGCGCGCGGGAATTCCCGTGCCGCCCGCAGGACCCGGTCCAATTCCGCCGGGCGCAGTGCGGGCAGATCCGCGTTGACCGCCGCCACCGCCGCCGGGGGGCGCGCCGCCCGCACCGCACCGGCACCGTGGACGAGCGCCGCGTTCAGACCCCGGCCGGGCACGTCGGGCACCACCCGGGCGCCGAGCGCCGCCAACTCGCGCGCGGCGCGGGCGTCGTCCGTGACAACCACCACATCGCGCACGGCGGGACAGGCCAGTGCCGCGGCCACCGTGTCCTGCGCGAAGGCCAGCGCCAGACGGGGACGCAGCAGCTCCCCGGCGGCCGTGGCGAGCCTGCTCTTGGCCCGGTCCAGGGACTTCAGGGGCACGACCAGGGACCACCGGGCCCCGGCGTCCGCGCGTCTGTCGGCAAGCATCGGGCCCATTCTCACCCGGCCGTGCGGCCCGGGGTTACGGTGTCACTCGACAGGGCCGTGGTCCAGGGCCACACTTGTGCGGTCGCCCCCGGCTCAGCGGTGCGCAGCAGGCAATGAGGAGATGGTGTCCCGGTGTCCCGCCGAAAGATCGGGTTCTGGTACCGCTTGGCGGCGGTCATCGCGAAACCGCCCCTGCTCGTCCTTTTCAAGCGTGACTGGCGCGGGGCGGAGCACATGCCCGCCGAGGGCGGATTCATCACGGTGGTGAACCACAACTCCTATCTCGACCCGCTGTCCTACGCGCACTTCCAGTACAACACCGGACGCGTTCCGCGGTTCCTCGCCAAGGTGAGCCTGTTCGGCCGCGGCTTCGTGGGCACCGTCATGCGCGGGACCGGGCAGATCCCCGTCTACCGCGAGTCCGCCGACGCCGTGGGCGCGTTCCGCGCCGCCGTCGAGGCGATCAACCGGGGCGAGTGCGTGGCGTTCTACCCGGAGGGCACCCTCACCCGCGACCCCGACATGTGGCCGATGGAGGGCAAGACGGGGGCCGCCCGCGTCGCCCTGCTCACCCAGGTGCCCGTCATCCCCGTCGCCCAGTGGGGCGCGCACGAGGTCATCCCCCCGTACGCCAAACGCAAGCGGGTGCGGCTGTTCCCGCGCCGGACCCTGCGGGTGCAGGCCGGGCCGCCGGTGGACCTCTCCCGCTTCCACGGCCAGGCCCCGACCGCCGAGGTGCTGCGCGCCGCCACCGACGCGATCATGGACGCCATCACCGAGCAGCTCGCCGACCTGCGCGGCGAGACGCCCCCCGCCCAGCGGTACGACCGCCGCGCGGCGCTGGACGCCCGGCGCGGGAAGCGGCGTACGGCCGGCCGGAGCGCCACCGGCCGGGCCGCGGCCCCCGAGGCCGTGCCGCAGCCCGAGGGGCAGCCGGTCACCGCCGAGGGGGAGCCCGCGTGACGAAGGCCGCCGTGTTCGGCACCGGTTCGTGGGGTACGGCCTTCGGCATGGTGCTCGCCGACGCGGGCTGCGAGGTGACGCTGTGGGGACGCCGCCAGGATCTGGCCGACTCCGTCAACACCGCCCACACCAACCCCGACTACCTGCCCGGCGTCGAACTGCCCGCCGCGCTGCGGGCGACGACCGACCCGGCGCAGGCCGCCCGCGACGCCGTGTTCACGGTGCTGGCCGTGCCCTCGCAGACGCTGCGCGACAACCTCGCCCGGTGGGCGCCGCTGCTGCCGCCCGACACCGTCCTGGTCTCCCTCATGAAGGGTGTGGAACTGGGCAGCACCAAGCGGATGAGCGAGGTCGTACGGGAGGTCACCGGCGCGGACGAGGGGCGCGTCGCCGTGCTCTCCGGCCCCAACCTGGCCAAGGAGATCGCCGCACGCCAGCCCGCCGCCTCCGTCGTCGCCTGCCGGGACGAGGCCGTGGCCAGGCGGTTGCAGCGGGCCTGCCACACCCCCTACTTCCGCCCGTACACCAACACCGACGTGGTGGGCTGCGAGCTGGGCGGTGCGGTGAAGAACGTCATCGGACTGGCCGTGGGCATCGCCGACGGCATGGGCCTGGGCGACAACGCCAAGGCGTCGCTGATCACCCGGGGCCTCGCGGAGACGACGCGGCTCGGCCTGGTCCTCGGCGCGGACCCGGCCACGTTCGCCGGGCTGGCCGGGATGGGCGACCTGGTCGCCACCTGCTCCTCGCCGCTGTCCCGCAACCACACCTTCGGCTCCAACCTCGGACGCGGCATGACGCTGGCCGAGACGATCGCCGTCACCCGGCAGACCGCGGAGGGCGTCAAGTCCTGCCGGTCCGTGCTGGACCTCGCCCGGCGCAACGGCGTGGAGATGCCCATCACCGAGACGGTCGTGGACATCGTGCACGAGGAGAAGCCGCCCATGGTGGCGCTCAAGGAGCTGATGGCGCGCAGCGCGAAGGCCGAGGGGCACTGAGGCCGCCGGTGCCCGTCCGGCGCCGGACGGGCGCCCGTGCCGCGGCGACACGGCCGGACGTCGCACGCCCGTGCGCCGCCGGGCGGGGCAGCCGGTAATCTCGACGCGATGAGCACGCCTATGAGCCCCAGTTCCGCCCCGCGCCCGTCGCGGAAACCCCGTGTCGCCGTCGTCTTCGGCGGCCGCAGCTCCGAGCACGGCATCTCCGTGCTCACCGCCGGTGCCGTGCTGCGCGCCATCGACCGGGAGAAGTACGACGTCCTGCCCGTCGGCATCACGGCCGACGGCCGCTGGGCGCTCGCCGACGACGCTCCCGAGCGGATGGCCATCACCGGGCAGCGGCTGCCCGGCGTGGCGGAGCTGGCCGGGACGTACCCCGGCCACGTGGCCCTCCCGGTGGACGCCACCAGCCGCGAGGTGACGTACAGCGAGCCCGGGACGGTGCCCAAGGCGCTGGGCGAGGTGGACGTCGTCTTCCCCGTGCTGCACGGCCCCTACGGCGAGGACGGCACGATCCAGGGACTGCTGGAGATGTCCGGCGTGCCCTACGTGGGCTCCGGGGTGCTGTCCTCGGCCGTCGGCATGGACAAGGAGTACATGAAGCGGGTCTTCGCCTCCTACGGGCTGCCGGTCGGCCCGTTCACGGTGCTCCGCCCGCGCGAGTGGGCGCGGGACCAGGCGGCGGCGCGCAAGAAGGTCGTGGACTTCGCCGCCGAGCACGGCTGGCCGGTCTTCGTGAAACCCGCACGGGCCGGTTCCTCCATGGGCATCACCAAGGTCCACGACGTCACCGGGCTCGACGACGCCGTCGAGGAGGCCCGCCGGCACGACCCGAAGGTCATCGTCGAGGCGCTGCTGAGCGGCCGGGAGATCGAGTGCGGGGTGCTGGAGTTCGGTGACGGCCCCCAGGCCAGCGTGCCCGCCGAGATCCCGCCGGTCACCAGCCACGACTTCTACGACTTCGAGGCGAAGTACATCGACTCGGCCGCCGGGATCGTGCCCGCGCCGCTGACCGCGGAGCAGACGGCCGAGGTGCGGCGGCTGGCCGTCCTCGCCTTCGAGGCCGCCTCCTGCGAGGGCCTGGTGCGCGCCGACTTCTTCCTCCAGGACGACGGGGACTTCGTCATCAACGAGATCAACACCATGCCGGGGTTCACACCCATCTCCATGTACCCGCGCATGTGGCAGGAGTCCGGCGTCAGCTACCCGGAACTGGTGGACCGGCTGATCCAGGCCGCCCTGCACCGCCCCACCGGGCTGCGCTGAGCGGGCGGGTCACAGCGGCCGCTCGGGCACGGCCCGCCCGACGGGCTCCGCGAGGGCGGTGAGCGCGTTGATCTCCGGCGCGTACGCGCCCGGCACCGTCAGCTCCACGAACGCGGAGCGCCCGGTGGTGGTGAAGCGGTAGCCGTCCTCACGCTCCTCCAGGAGCCAGGAGACGCCGTTCACCTCCACCGCGTCCGCGGTGGGGTTGTAGTGTTCACTGCCGGGCGTCAGCGGGCGCGGCCGTGGAACGCCGCAGCGCAGCTCGATGCCGGGGTCGCCCCAGACGGCGGTGAACACCGACACCGGCTCCCGTTCCACGCGGGCCTGCCCGGCCAGTTCCGCGGGGAGCAGCCCGGCGAGCGCGCGGCAGTCCGCGGCCACCGCGCCGGAGGGGCTGGGCACGGCGGGGCCCTTCGGCGAAGGGCCCGCGCACCCGGTGGCGGACAGGACGGCGACGGCCGCGGCGGCCAGGAGGGCGCGGCGGGTGCCCGGACGGACGCGGCGACGAGGGCGGGGACGGCGGGGGAACAGCCTCACGCCGCGAGCATACGGGGGAGCTACAGATGCACGACCGGGCAGGTCAGGGTGCGGGTGATGCCGTCGACCTTCTGCACCTCGGCGACGACGAGGCGGCCGAGGTCGTCCACCGTGTCGGCCTGCGCGCGGACGATCACGTCGTAGGGGCCCGTCACGTCCTCGGCCTGGAGCACGCCGGGCAGCGAGCCGATGACGTCGGCGACGGCCGACGCCTTGCCCACCTCTGTCTGGATCAGGATGTACGCCTGTACCACGGAACCTCCAGGGCGGCTTTGAGGATCATGGAGCTGGAAGGGACGCTACGGTATCGCGTCGTCACCACCAGCGGCGAGCATTGTGAAGGGGCAGACGGATGCTGAGTTCCCCCGGGGGGCGTCCCCCCACGCGCGGGACGGTGGGAGAGCTGGGCGAGTTCGGCCTCATCCGGGAACTGACGTCCCGGATCACCGCCACGCCCGCGGTGCGGCTGGGGCCCGGGGACGACGCGGCGGTGGTCGCCGCCCCCGACCGCCGGGTCGTCGCCAGCACGGACCTGCTGCTGGAGGGGCGCCACTTCCGGCGCGACTGGTCCACCGCCTACGACGTCGGGCGCAAGGCGGCGGCGCAGAACCTCGCGGACATCGCGGCCATGGGCGCCGCCCCCACCGCGCTCCTGCTCGGCCTCGTCGTCCCCGCCGAGCTGCCCGCCACCTGGCCCGCCGAGCTGATGGACGGCCTGTGCGACGAGTGCCACGTCGCGGGCGCGGCCGTGGTGGGCGGCGACGTGGTGCGCGGCGACACCATCACCGTGGCCATCACCGCGCTGGGCGACCTGCACGGCCGGGACCCGGTCACCCGCTCCGGGGCCCGCCCCGGCGACCTGGTCGCCGTCACGGGCTGGCTGGGCTGGTCGGCGGCCGGGTACGCCATCCTGAGGCGCGGCCTGCGCTCGCCCCGCGCCTTCGTCGAGGCCCACCGCCGCCCGGAACCGCCGTACCACGCCGGACCGGCCGGCGCCGCGCTGGGCGCCACCGCCATGACGGACGTCAGCGACGGCCTCGTCGCCGACCTCGGGCACATCGCGGAGGCCAGCAAGGTCCGCATCGACCTGTGCACCGCCGCCCTGGACGTGCCCGCCCAGATGAACGACATCGGCCAGGCCGTCGGCGTGGACCCGCTCCAGTGGGTGCTGACCGGGGGAGAGGACCACGCGATCGTGGCCACCTTCCCGCCGGGCCGCAAGCTGCCCGCCCGCTGGCGGGTCGTCGGCGAGGTCCTGCACCCCGCCGCCCTGCCCCGCGTCACGGTGAACGGCGCGCCCTGGGAGGCCGCCGACGGCTGGGACCACTTCCGAGGAGACGCATGAACACCGGCGACCCCGCCACCCCCGTCCGTGTGCTGACCGTCGCCGGGTCCGACTCCGGCGGCGGCGCGGGCATCCAGGCCGACCTCAAGACCATGCAGGCCCTCGGCACCCACGGCATGAGCGTGCTCACCGCCGTCACCGCGCAGAACTCCCTGGGCGTGCAGGGCGCGTGGGAGCTGCCGGCCGAGGCGGTGCGGGCCCAGTTCCGCAGCGTCGTGGACGACATCGGCGTGCAGGCCGTGAAGACCGGCATGCTGTCCGGCCCGCAGCTGGTCCAGACGGTGGCCGCGTTGCTGCGCACGGTGGACGTGCCCGTCGTCGTGGACCCCGTGGGCGTCTCCAAGCACGGCGATCCGCTGCTGGCGGCCGACGCGCTGGACGCGGTGCGCACCGAGCTGCTGCCCGCGGCGACCGTCGCCACGCCGAACCTGGACGAGGTCGCCCAGCTCACCGGCGTCACCGTGGAGTCCGAGGCGGACCTGCGGCGGGCCGCCGACGCCGTCCTGGCGTTCGGACCGCGCTGGGCGCTGGTCAAGGGCGGCCACCTGCCGGGCGAGGCCACCGACCTGCTCACCGACGGGGACGCCGTGTACTGGCTGCGTGCGCCGCGCCACCCGAACCGCCACACGCACGGCACCGGGTGCACGCTGGCCAGCGCGATCGCCGCCGGGCTGGCCGGGGGCCAGGAGGTGCCGGAGGCCGCCACGGCGGCGAAGGAGTACGTCACCGGGGCGATCGCCGCGGGGTTCGCCCTGGGCGCCGGGATAGGCCCGGTCGACCACGCCTGGCGCCTGCGCGACCGCCCGCGGCCGGAGACGTCCGGCGGGTGAGGACGCCTGGTGCGGGGCGCGCCCCGGCCACGGCATGCGAGAAGCCGGTCCGCCCAGGGCGGACCGGCTTCTCGCGACCGGGAGGGCCGCGCGGCGACTATCGCGTCAGCGCGAGACCTTGCCGGCCTTGATGCACGAGGTGCAGACGTTGAGGCGCTTCGGCGTCCGACCGACCACGGCACGCACGCGCTGGATGTTGGGGTTCCAGCGACGCGGGGTGCGGCGGTGCGAGTGGGAGATGCTGTTGCCGAAGCCCGGCCCCTTGCCGCAGACGTCGCAGTTGGCAGCCACGGGTCACTCCAAAGACTTCAGATTCACGTACGGTGGGTCCTGGCCTCGCGGAGATCAGACCGCTCGGAGCGGAACTCACCGGCAGTGCCAGGGGGAAAGACGGCTGCCCGATGCTTCGCTTCAGGCAACCGAAGCAGCATACAACGACTGCTTACGGACACAGAAATTAGCATGCCCGCTCCGCTCCCCGCCTCCCGCCCCGGCCCTGTCCTGCGGCTACGCTGCCCCGAACGCCACGCCCGGCAGGACGCGCACGCCGACCGAGGAGGACCGCCGGTGCCGCACACGTTCGACGCCGCCGCGGTCCGCGACTGGTGCGCGCGGGCGCTGGACGCGCTCGGCAGCGACCGGGAGGCCATCGACGCGATCAACGTCTACCCGGTCGCCGACGCCGACACCGGCACGAACCTGTACCTCACCGTCGAGGCCGCCGCGCAGGCCGTCGAGGCCGCCTGCGCGGGGGAGCCGACGACGGCCGAGGCCGTCGCCGCCATGGCGCACGGCGCCCTTCTGGGGGCGCGCGGCAACTCCGGCACGATCCTCGCGCAACTGCTGCGCGGCATGGCCGAGGGCATCGCGGCGGGCACCGGCCTGTGCGGCGCGCTGGAGCGCGCCGCACACCTGGCCAGGGACGCGGTGGCGCACCCGGTGGAGGGCACCATCCTCACCGTCGCGGCGGCGGCGGCGACGGCGGCCCGCGAGGCCGCGCCCCCGGCGGGCGGCGGCGGTGACGGCACCGGGCGGGACCGTCCGGACGACGCGGCCGTGGCCCGCGCCGCCTGCGAGGGCGCCCGCGCCGCGCTCGCGGCCACCCCCGGACAGCTCGCGGCGCTCGGCGGCGCGGGCGTCGTGGACGCGGGCGGGTACGGGCTCCACACGGTGCTCGGCGCCCTCCTCGCCGCGCTCACCGGGGAACGCCCCGCGCGGCCGCCGACCACCGTCCCGGACGCCGGGCAGCCCCGGCCCTCCGGCGGCGCGGCGGCCCCCGCACCGGCCGGGGGCTGCGCGGGGGCCGCCGCGGCGGGTCCGGAGTTCGAGGTCATCTACCTGCTGGAGGCGCAGGAGGCCGCCGTGGCGGCGCTGCGGCACCGGCTGGACGCCCTCGGCGACTCGCTCGTCGTCGTCGGCGGGGACGGGCTGTGGCACGTCCACGTGCACGTGGACGACGCGGGGGCCGCCGTGGAGGCGGGCCTGGAGGCGGGCCGTCCGCACCGCGTCCGCATCACGCACCTCACCGGGCGCGCCGCCGCGCCCGCGCTCGCCGAACGCGCCGTGGTGGCCGTCGTGCCGGGCGACGGGCTGGCGCGGCTGTGCACCGAGGCGGGCGCCACCGCGGTCACCGTGCGCCCCGAGGAGCCGCCCGGCAGCGGCGAGCTGGCCGCCGCGGTGCGCGGCGCCCGCGCCCGCGAGGTGGTGCTGCTGCTCGGCGGTGCGGAGCTGCGCCACACCGCCGCGGCGGCCACCGAGCAGGTCCGCACCGAGGGCGTGCGGGTGGCGATCATCCCCGCCCGCTCCCCGGTGCAGGCGCTCGCCGCCCTCGCCGTGCACGAGCCGTCACGCCGCTTCGACGAGGACGTCGTCGCCATGACGTCGGCGGCCGGCGCGACCCGTTTCGCCGAACTGGCCGTCGCCGAGCGGCAGGCGTGGACCACGTGCGGCGTGTGCCAGGCCGGTGACGTGCTCGGCCTGATCGACGGCGACGTCGCCCTCATCGGCACCGACCTCACCGCCGCCGCCACCGAGGTGCTGGAGCGCATGCTCGCCGCCGGCGGCGAGCTGGTCACCCTGGTGCTCGGCGCGGGCGCGCCCGAGGGACTGGCCCGGCACCTGCGGGAGCGGGTGCGCCGCGGCCACCTGGGCGTGGACACCGTCGTCTACACGGGACGGCAGCCCTCCCCGCTGCTCATCGGCGTGGAATAGCGGCACTGTCACACCCGTAGGCGAGGATGGACGGCACGATGGACACTGCGTCGGCACTGGGCGAACCCCTGAAGAAGACGGTCGGCGGCACCACCGCGAAGGTGCTCGCCGATCACCTCGGCCTGCACACCACCGGGGACCTGCTGCACCACTACCCCCGCCGCTACGCCGAGCGCGGCGAGCTGACGCGCCTGGCCGAGCTGCCGCTGGACGAGCACGTCACCGTCGTCGCCCAGGTCGCCGACGCCCGGCTGCTGTCGTTCAACCGGGGCAGGGGCCAGCGCCTGGAGGTCACGCTGACCGACGGCAGCGGGCGCCTCCAGCTCGTCTTCTTCGGCAGGGGCGCCTACGCCCACGAGAAGAAGCTGCTGCCCGGCCGGCGCGGCATGTTCGCGGGCAAGGTCTCCGTCTTCAACCGCAAGCTCCAGCTCGCCCACCCCGACTACAAGCTCCTGGACGAGGACAGCGACCGCGCGGCGGCCGAGAAGTTCGCCCGCGCCCTGCTGCCCCTCTACCCGGCCTGCCGCCAGTTGTCCTCGTGGCAGATCGAGCAGGCCGTCGACACCGTCCTCACCTCCATGGCCGCCATCGGCTGGGCGGGGCTGACCGACCCGCTGCCGGAGGCCCTGCGGGAGGGACGCGGCCTGCTGCCGCTCGCCGACGCGCTGCGCGCCGTCCACCGCCCCGCGTCCCACGCGGACGTGCACGCCGCGCGGGACCGGCTGAAGTGGGACGAGGCGTTCGTCCTCCAGGTGGCCCTGGCCCGCCGCCGGTCCGCCGAGGCCGCGCTGCCGGCCGTGCCGCGCGAGGCGTCCCGCGACGGTCTCCTCGCCGCGTTCGACGCCCGGCTGCCGTTCACCCTCACCGAGGGCCAGCGGCAGGTCAGCGCCGAGGTCTTCGCCGACCTGGCCACCGCCCACCCCATGCACCGCCTGCTCCAGGGCGAGGTCGGCTCCGGCAAGACGATGGTCGCGCTGCGGGCCATGCTCGCCGTCGTGGACGCGGGCGGCCAGGCCGCCCTGCTCGCACCGACCGAGGTGCTCGCCCAGCAGCACCACCGCTCGGTGGTGGAGATGATGGGGGAGCTGGCCGAGGGCGGCATGCTCGGCGGCGCGGAGCTGGGCACGAAGGTGGTGCTGCTGACGGGTTCCATGGGCGCGGCGGCCCGCCGCAAGGCCCTGCTGGACCTGGCCACCGGCGAGGCGGGCATCGTCATCGGCACCCACGCCCTCATCGAGGACAAGGTGCGCTTCCACGACCTGGGCCTGGTGGTGGTGGACGAGCAGCACCGGTTCGGCGTCGAGCAGCGCGACGCCCTGCGCGCCAAGGGCGCGCAGCCGCCGCACCTGCTCGTCATGACGGCCACGCCCATCCCGCGCACCGTGGCGATGACCGTCTTCGGCGACCTGGACGTCTCGGTGCTGGACCAGCTCCCCGCCGGGCGGTCCCCGATCGCGTCCCACGTCGTGCCCGCCGCCGACAAACCGCACTTCCTGGCCCGCGCCTGGGAACGGGTCCGCGAGGAGGCGGAGGCCGGACACCAGGCGTACGTCGTCTGCCCGCGCATCGGGGACGAGGAACCGGGCGCGGACCGCGCCGCGGGACAGGACGCGGCGGACGGCGGGGCGGGGGACGGACCCGAGGACGGCGCGGACGGCGGGGCGGAGCGCCGCCCGCCGCTGGCCGTGCTGGAGGTCGCCGGACGGCTCGCGGACGGACCGCTGGCGTCCCTGCGGGTGGAGGCGCTGCACGGACGGATGGCGCCCGACGCCAAGGACGACGTCATGCGCCGCTTCGCGGCCGGCGAGGTGGACGTGCTGGTGGCCACCACCGTGATCGAGGTGGGCGTCAACGTCCCCAACGCCACCGTCATGGTGATCCTCGACGCCGACCGCTTCGGCGTCTCCCAGCTCCACCAGCTCCGCGGCCGGGTGGGCCGGGGCGCGGCGCCGGGGCTGTGCCTGCTGGTGTCCGAGGCCCCGGAGGGCAGCGCCGCCCGCGGCCGCCTCGACGCGGTGGCCGCCACGCTGGACGGTTTCGAGCTGTCCCGCATCGACCTGGAGCAGCGCCGTGAGGGCGACGTGCTCGGCCAGGCCCAGTCCGGGGTGCGCTCCAGCCTGCGCATGCTCACCGTCATCGAGGACGAGGACGTCATCGCCGAGGCGCGTGCGGAGGCCACCGCCCTCGTCGCCGCCGACCCGGGGCTCGACGCCCACCCGGAGCTGCGGCTGGCGCTGGACGCGCTGCTGGACGAGGAGCGCGAGCAGTACCTCGACAAGGGCTGAACCGGGCGCCCGGGGGTCCGTCCCGCGCCGGCCGACTGTCAGTGGCGGCTGGGAGAATAGGACCAGTCCGAGCCAATCCATAAGAGGATGGGCCAACTTGGACGACTTGGGGGCTCTTCATGGCATTCCGGCACATCAACGAACTCCCGCTGGGCGACAAGGTCTTCCGGATCGAGCTGGCCAGCGACGACGACGCCACCGTGACCCTCGGCCTCACCGGCTGGCACGAGGCCACGCCCGACACCCCGCTGGCCTCCGGCACGCTCACCCTGCCGCTGGCCGACGTGCCCGCCCTGCGCATCGCCGTCAACCGCGCGCTGCGCGCCCTGGCGCTCGCCGCCGACGTCTCCGAGCCCATCCCGGACCGGGACGTCCTGCGCGAGCTGTTCCCCGGCCACGGCGCCCCCTGGGTGCCCGCGCACGAGGAGGACCTGACCCGCCGCTTCCACGCCGGTGAGACGATCGCCCGCATAGCCGCCCGCTTCGGCCGCACGCCCGACTCGGTGCGCACCAAGCTCCGGGAGCTGGGCCACGACCCGCGCCGTCCCGAGGACTGCCCGCCCGACGGCTGCCTGTCCTGGTCGCGCTACGCCTCCCCGGCCCTGGTCGGCGCCGCCCCGCAGGAGGCGGCGGGGAGCTGACGGCCGCCCCGGCGGTCCTCGTGGCGCCGCCGCCGCGGGGCCGCCGGGCTCAGGCGGCCAGCCGGGGCTCCCCGCGGAAGACCTGCGCGGTGTGCCAGGCGATGTGCTCGGCCGCCACCGGCTCCGCACCGGGCTGCGGCCCCGCCAGCTCCCGCCCGGCCAGGGCGATGACCTGCGTACGGGCGGTGTCGCTGCGGCCGGTGAACTCCCGGGAGACCATGATGCGCCGCCCGGCGTCCAGGCCGAGGACGCCCTTGTCGAGCAGCTTGTGGTGCAGCGCGCACAGGCACAGCCCGTTCGCCGGGTCGTCCGGCCCGGCCAGCGCCCACCAGCGCACGTGCGCCGCCTCCAGCCCGACGGTCGTCCCGCCCAGCAGTCCGTCGTAGCCGCAGAAGGCGCACCGGAACTCGTAGGCGGCGAGCACCCGCCCCCGCAGCGCCGGGTCCCGGCGGCGGCCGTCCGGCTCCTTCGGCCAGGCCGGCCGCGCCGCCCCGGCGAGGTCCAGTCCCGCGTCGGCGGCGATGTCGGCGTGCAGGGACGGCGGGAAGTGCGCGTCCAGCAGCGCGTGGGCGAGCTGCCCGAGCAGCGCCGGGTCCCGCCGGAGCGCCTCGCGCAGCCCGGGCGCCAGCCGCCCGGTGGCGCCCTCGGCGCGCAGCGCGCCCACGCCCGAGCCCGGACTGCCGTGCCCGGACTCCGTGCGCACCTCCCACAGCCCGTCGCTGACGAGGTGGTGGAAGGGGTAGCCGGGGGAGGTGGCGCGGCGGGGGCCGTAGGCGTCCAGCAGGCGGCGCAGGTCGCGCTCCACGTCGGTGAACGCCAGCGCCGCGCCGGCGTCCCGCTGGAAACGGCTGAGCGCGTACAGCAGGAGCAGCGGCTTGTGCGGCGCCCGCTCCCCGGCGCGGGCCCACCGCCGCAGCCCCCGTACCCGCCCCAGCCAGTCCACCCGCTCAGCCTAATGGCGGCCTTCGCGGGGCCGCTGGCGGCCCGGCACAGCCCGCGGCCGGAGCCCGGCGGGTCCGCCGGGCGCATCCCCGGGGGCCGGGCGCCGGGGGTGCCGGGTGGACGGCTCGCGGCGGCGGAGTGAGCGGCGCACGACGGCGCGGTGGGCGGTGCGCGGGGCGGCACCGGGCGGCGGCGGCCTATCGTGGGAGCGGCGCGGCACACCCCCGTCCCGCCGGACCACGCCTGGCCCCCGTTCCCTCCCGTAAGGACGCCCACGACCATGACCCGCGTCATCGCCGGAGCCGCAGGCGGACGGCGGCTGGCCGTGCCGCCGGGCCAGGGCACCCGGCCCACCTCGGACCGCGCCAGGGAGGGCCTCTTCTCCAGCTGGGAGGCGCAGCTCGGCGGCTGGTCCGGGCTGCGGGTGCTCGACCTGTACGGCGGCTCGGGCGCCGTCGGCCTCGAAGCGCTGTCCCGGGGCGCCGCCCACGTGCTGCTCGTGGAGGCCGACGCCCGTGCGGCGCGCACGATCCGGGAGAACGTCCGCGCCCTGCGTCTGCCGGGCGCCGAGGTGCGCGCCGCGCGCGCCGAGCAGGTCCTCGCCGGACCGGGGCCCGAGGAGCCCTACGACGTCGTCTTCCTCGACCCGCCGTACGCGGTCGGCGACGCCGACCTGCGCGAGATCCTGCTCACACTCGCCGGGAAGGGCTGGCTCGCGGCCGGCGCCCTGGTCACCGTGGAGCGCAGCACGAGAGGCGGCGAGTTCCGCTGGCCGGAAGGCTTCACCGCGCTGCGTGCGCGGCGCTACGGCGAGGGAACGCTCTGGTACGGTCGCGCCGCCCGGCATGTTACCGCCGCGTCATGAACAGCTCGGAGAGCGAGGAAACGCCAGTGCGCCGCGCCGTCTGTCCGGGGTCCTTCGACCCCATCACCAACGGGCATCTCGACATCATCGCCCGTGCCGCCAAGCTCTACGACGTCGTGCACGTCGCCGTGATGATCAACAAGAACAAGCGCGGCCTGTTCACCGTCGAGGAGCGCATCGAACTCATCGAGACGGTGTGCGCGGAGTACGGGAACGTGCAGGTCGAGGCGTTCCACGGGCTGCTGGTCGACTTCTGCAAGCAGCGGGACATCCCCGCCATCGTCAAGGGCCTGCGCGCGGTCAGCGACTTCGACTACGAACTCCAGATGGCCCAGATGAACAACGGCCTCTCCGGCGTGGAGACCCTGTTCGTGCCGACGAACCCCACCTACAGCTTCCTGTCCTCCAGCCTGGTCAAGGAGGTCGCCACCTGGGGCGGCGACGTCTCCCACCTGGTGCCGCCGCAGGTGTTCGCGGCGCTCACCGAGCGGCTGGCCGGGCAGTGACGTTCCGCCGGTAGCGCCCCGGCGCCGCACCGCTGCGCCCGGGCCGCCGCTGCCCGGTCCCTCGCGGTGTCGCTCCGGCCGCCCGTGCCCGTACAGTCCCTCCCGTGGACGTACAGCTAAGACTCGACGACATCGTCGCGGCGGTCCGGAACGCGCGGGCCATGCCCATGTCCGCCTCGTGCGTGGTCAACCGTGCCGAACTGCTCGGCCGCCTGGAGGAGCTGCGCGAGGCGCTGCCCGGCTCGCTCGCCCAGGCGCAGGAACTGCTCGGCGGCCGGGAGCAGATGGTCGCCGACGCCCGCGAGGAGGCGCAGCGCATCATCGAGGCCGCCCGCTCCGAGCGCGGTTCGCTCGTCTCCGGCACCGAGGTCGCCCGGCGCTCCCAGGAGGAGGCCGACCGCATCCTGGCCGAGGCCCGCCAGGAGGCCGCCCAGATCCGCGCCGAGGCCGACGACTACGTCGACAGCAAGCTCGCCAACTTCGAGGTCGTGCTCAGCAAGACCATCGACTCCGTGGGACGGGGCAAGGACAAGCTCCTCGGCCGGGTGCCCGGTGAGGACGCCGCGGACGACGAGCCGGAGCGCCCCGCCGACCCGGGCGAGCTGCGCGAGCGGGCCGACGCCTACGTCGAGGCCCAGTTCCGCGCCTTCGAGGCGGTGCTGACCAAGACGCTCGACGCGGTGGGCCGGGGCCGCACCAAGCTCTCCGGGCACCGTCCGATCGACGAGCTCGGCGCCCACCTCGCGGCGCAGGACGAGGCCGGGGCCGAGGACCACCACCGCGTGCACGTCACCGACGCGGAGTACCTGGCGGGCCTGGCCGAACCCCAGGCGGACGCGCCGCCGCCGGCGGACCGGCCGGACGCCGCCCCCGGGCCGGCGCAGTCCGCCCCCGGGGCGCAGCCGCAGGACGCCTCCTCCTACGCGCCGGCCCCCTCCTACGCCCAGGGCGGCTACGAGCAGGGCGGCGGCTACGCGGACGGCACGTACCAGCAGGGCGGGTACCAGCAGGGCGGGTACGCGCAGGACGGCTACGGGTACGGGGGGGACGGCTACGGCCAGTCCCAGCAGGACCACCACCAGCAGGGCTACCCGCCCCAGCCCGGCGCCGTCCCGCACGACCCGTACGCCGGGCAGCCGGACCCGTACGCCGGGCAGCACGCCACGGCCCAGGGCGGGTACGCCCAGGACGGCTACGCCCCGCAGGGCTATCCGGAGCCGTACGGGCAGGGCGCCCCCTACCCGCCGGAGCAGGGCTACGCCGGGCAGGACGGCTACCCGCCGCAGCCCGGCGGCTATCCGTCCGGGCAGCAGCCGGGAACGCAGCCGCTCGACGAGACGAGCCTCTTCGACACCAGCATGATCGACATGGACCAGTTGCGCCGCTACGAGCAGGGCCGGTAGCCGAAGCGTCCCGATTGGGCCGTTCGCCGCAGGTGAAGTATCCTGGCTCATCGGTCGCACGCACGCCTGCGGCTTCCGGCTGCCCGGGGGAACCGCCGGGTGCGCCGCAATCCTCCCGATGAAAGCAGGAGAGCCCTGAACGCCCCCCTCGACCACCGTGCCCCTCTCGTGTTCGACACACGCGAGCTGGGCCGTCGTCCCGGTGCGCTCAAGCGGCTGACCCGTACGGTGCCCGCGCCCAAGGACCTCGGTACCGAGGTCATCGGGGTGCCCGAGGGCGCGTCCGTGGAGCTGGAGCTCCGGCTGGAGGCGGTCATGGAGGGCGTGCTCGTCACGGGTACCGCCCGTGCACCGCTGACCGGGGAGTGCGTAAGGTGTCTGGAGCCGCTGGAGCAGGAAGCCGAAGCGGAATTCCAGGAGCTGTTCTCCTACCCCGACGCCGACGACCGGAACCGCTTCGCGGACACCGGTGACGACGCCGAGGACGAGGACGACACGCTCCGCCTGGAAGGGGATCTGTTCGACCTCGAACCCGTGCTGCGGGACGCGGTCGTGCTGTCGCTTCCGATGCAGCCCGTGTGCCAGGAGGACTGCCCGGGGCTGTGCCCGAGCTGCGGCGCACGGCTCGCGGACGATCCCGACCACGGGCACAACGAGGCCGCCGACATCCGGTGGGCGGCCCTGGAGGGACTCGCCGAGGACATCCGCCACGGCGAGAAGGACAACGTGAACGGCACCGCCCCCGGTGCCGACGAGAAGCAGGAGAAGTAGCCGTGGCCGTTCCCAAGCGGAAGATGTCGCGCAGCAACACGCGCCACCGCCGGTCGCAGTGGAAGGCTGCGGTCCCCAACCTGGTCAAGTGCGAGCGCTGCCAGGAGCCGAAGCTTCAGCACATCGCGTGCCCGAGCTGCGGCACCTACAACAAGCGTCAGGTCCTCGAGGTCTGATCGGCGGGTGGCAGGCTTCATGTCAGACGCCAGTACGCCCAAGCGGGCAACGGCGCATCTGGCGGATGCGGCCTCGTCCCACACGCTTCTGGAAGGGCGGCTCGGGTACCAGCTTGAGTCCGCCCTTCTGACGCGTGCGCTGACGCACCGCAGTTACGCCTACGAGAACGGCGGTCTGCCGACGAACGAGCGCCTGGAGTTCCTCGGGGACTCCGTGCTCGGCCTCGTGGTGACCGACACGCTCTACCGGACCCACCCCGACCTGCCCGAGGGGCAGCTCGCCAAGCTCCGCGCGGCCGTGGTCAACTCACGCGCCCTCGCGGAGGTGGCCCGGGGCCTGGAACTGGGCTCGTTCGTCCGGCTCGGCCGTGGCGAGGAGGGGACAGGCGGCCGCAACAAGGCGTCGATCCTCGCGGACACCCTCGAAGCGGTCATCGGTGCCGTCTACCTCGACCAGGGGCTGACGGCGGCGGACGAGCTGGTGCACCGGCTGTTCGACCCGCTGATCGAGAAGTCGGCGGGCCTGGGCGCGGGCCTGGACTGGAAGACCAGCCTCCAGGAACTCACCGCCGCCGAAGGGCTCGGGGTGCCCGAGTACGTGGTCACCGAGACGGGCCCCGACCACGAGAAGACCTTCACGGCTGCCGCCCGCGTCGGTGGTGTCGCGTACGGCACCGGCACCGGCCGCAGCAAGAAGGAAGCGGAGCAGCAGGCCGCCGAGACCGCGTGGCGGGAGATCCGCGCCGCCGCCGACGGAGCGGCCCCGGCTCCCGGCACCGTGGACGCCCAGGGCGCCCCCGTCGCCGGAGCGCCGGGGGAGGACGCCGAGGCGGCGCCCGTCAAGGAGAGCGCCGACCGCACCGCGTCCGCCGACGCCCGCCGCTGAGCCCCGCGTCCGCCCGGCGGACGCGGGCAGCCGCACCGCCGTCCGCCGCGTGCCGGTACCCACCGGCGCGCCGGCGGTGGGTACCGGCTTCTTCGATGCCGGCCCGGTGAGGACCGAGGAGGGGAGACCGTGCCCGAGCTGCCCGAGGTGGAGGTCGTCCGCCGTGGCCTGGACCGCTGGATCAGCGGCCGGACCGTCGAGCTGGTCACCGTGCTGCACCCCCGTGCCGTGCGTCGGCACGTCGCGGGCGCCGAGGACTTCGCCGCCCGCCTCGTGGGCCAGCGCGTCGGCACGGTGCAGCGGCGCGGCAAGTACCTGTGGCTGCCGCTCGGCCGGACGCCCGCCGAGCCGGAGTGCGCCGTCCTGGCCCACCTGGGGATGAGCGGCCAGCTCCTGGTGCAGCCCGCCGCCGCGCCCGACGAGCGCCACCTGCGGGTACGGATCGCGTTCGCCGACCGGGACCAGGGGGAACTGCGCTTCGTCGACCAGCGCACCTTCGGCGGGCTCTCGGTGCACCCGGTGCTGCCCGGCGGCCTGCCGGACGTCATCGCGCACATCGCCCGCGACCCGCTGGACCCGGCCTTCGACGAGGACGCCTTCCACACGGCACTGCGTGCCAGGCGCACCACGCTCAAGCGGGCCCTGCTCGACCAGTCGCTGATCAGCGGCGTCGGGAACATCTACGCCGACGAGGCCCTGTGGCGGGCGCGGCTGCACTACGAGCGCCCGACGGGGACGCTGACCCGGCCCCGCACCGCCGAACTGCTCGGCCACGTCCGGGACGTCATGACGGCCGCCCTGGCCCAGGGCGGCACCAGCTTCGACAGCCTGTACGTCAACGTGAACGGCGAGTCGGGGTACTTCGACCGCTCGCTGGACGCCTACGGCCGCGCGGACCTGCCCTGCCGGCGCTGCGGAACGCAGATCCGCCGCCGCCCCTGGATGAACCGCTCCAGCTACCACTGCCCGCGCTGCCAGCCACCACCGCGCACCCGCTGACCGCCGCCCCTGCGGCACACCCCCGGACCACGGCAGCCGCGCGAACGGCTCAGAAGCCGAAGTTCTGGGTCCACCAGGGGCCGCCGGAGGCGAAGTGGCCGCCGACGCCGAGGGTCTGGAAGTCGCAGTTCAGTATGTTCGCGCGGTGGCCGGGGCTGTTCATCCACGCCTCCATCACCGCCTCCGCGTCGGCCTGCCCCCGTGCGATGTTCTCGCCGCCCATGTGCGAGACGCCCGCCGCCTCGGCACGGTCCCACGGGCTGCGGCCGTCAGGGTCGGTGTGCGAGAAGAAGCCGCGCTCGGCCATGTCCCGGCTGTAGTCGCCGGCCAGCGCCGCCAGCCCGGGGTCGGCCCGCAGCGCGCTGCACCCGGCGGCGGCCCGCTCCTGGTTGACGAGGGTCAGCACCCGTGCCTCCGCCTCGGAGTGGACGCCCGGTTCCTGCGGCTGGGGGGCCGGCCGCTGGGTCTCCTCGCGTCCGGCCGGGGGCGTCGTCTCGCGGCTGGGGCCGGTGTCGGCCGCGGGCGGCGCGGTGGTGGTCCGGCGCTCCGGCTCCGGTGCCGGCTTCGTCGCGGGCGGGCCCGGCTGCGTGGTGGAGGCGTCGGGGGTCGCGGAGGGCTTCGGGCTCTTCGAGGCGTCGGGGGACGTGGAGGGCTTCACGCTCGGGGAGGCCGAGCGGCGGTCGTCGCGGCTGGCCGCGCTCTCGTCCGGCCGGGGGCTCGCCGAGGTGCCGGCGGTCTCGGCGTCGGGCACGCCGTCGGCCTGCACGGAGGTGGCCGGTCCCTCGTCGCCGTCCAGCCGCAGGCCGCCGACGCCGGGTACGAGGCCGCTGCCCACGGCGACGGCGCCGAGGGCCATCGCGGCCGAGACGCCGAGCATCCCGGTCCGCACGGGTGCCGCCTTGCGCCTGCGGTGAGAGCCACGCCGTCCGGCTCCGCTCCCGTCCGCGTCGCCCAGCGTGCCCCGGTACAGCTCGGTGGACGGCCCGGGCACGGCTGCGGGCGCGTGCGGGGCGGCGTGGCCGGGCGCGGAGTGGCGCGCGGCCGCGGCGGGGTTGACGCGTCGATGGCGGCCCATGGGGTGCAGTCCTCACGTACTCGACGGCGGTCGCTTCACCCGATCGAGTGAAGCCCGTTCCGGGGGAATGTACGCCATCCCCCGGAAGGCGGAAGTGCGCCGGTGTGAAGAGACTGGATAGCGTGCGTCACATGAGCACGGCGGGACATGACGCGGACGACGTACGGATGACGGCCTGGGTGCGCGGGCAGGTGCAGGGCGTCGGCTTCCGCTGGTACACGCGGGCGAACGCGCTGCGCGTCGGAGGACTGACCGGTTTCGTCGCCAACCTGCGCGACGGACGGGTGCAGGTGGTGGCGGAGGGGCCGCGGGCGGGCTGCGAGGAGCTGCTCGCCTGGCTGCGCGGCGCCGACACGCCCGGCCGGGTGGACGGCGTGACGGAGATCTGGGACGCGCCCCGTGGCGGCTACCGGGGATTCGAGTCCCGCTGAGGAACCGCTCGACCCGCCGGTGAGAGCTTGCTCACGTCGAGGTGGGCGGAACTGGTTGCCAATCGCCGCCTGACGTGGAAGGCTGCCGACACAAGTGATCCACAAGTGGCTCCTGCGGACGTGCGGGGCCTGAGCTCCGGCGCTTCGGCGCCGTCCGAGCCGGGCCGACCGCGCACACGGCATGTGATCGTGTTGACCGTGAAAACTTTTGGTGAGACGCTTGAACTACCCCGCACCTTGTCTGTTTGGCCCTGAAATCGGCGCCGGACGGTTCCGGGTGCTCTTTCCCTCACAACCCACCACCGCGACGCGGTCGGTTACTCAGTGTGGAGGACCATCCATCATGGCAAAGGCGCTTCTCGGTTACGTCGGCGGCTCCGACCCCCGAGTCCTCGCCGAGATGCGACGGCTTCAGCAGCGCGTCCAGGACCTGGAATCCGAGCTCATCCGGATGCAGGCCGAGAACGACGCGCTGTCGGCTGCCGCACGTCACCACGGCGACTCGCTGCTTGACAGCATCGACGTACCCCAGGGCGAGCCTGCTCTCACCTGACCCGCTGCCGGGCAGGTGGGCGGCTGACGCTCACCGTCTTGCAGAACTGCGAGGGACGCTTCGGCGTCCCTTCGTCATGTTTTCCCCCGTTTCGCCCCCCGGGTGTCGGCTGCTCGTTACCGACTGATGTGCCCGGCACCCTCAGCGGCGAAACCGGACCACACCGGTAAAGTCACACGCCGTGCACCTCAAGAGCCTGACCCTGCGCGGGTTCAAAAGCTTCGCCTCCGCCACGACGCTGCGGTTCGAACCCGGCATCACGTGCGTGGTGGGGCCGAACGGCTCCGGCAAGTCCAACGTCGTGGACGCCCTGTCGTGGGTCATGGGCGAACAGGGCGCCAAGTCGCTGCGCGGCGGCAAGATGGAGGACGTCATCTTCGCCGGGACCGCCGGGCCCGCCGGGCGGGCGGCGCTCGGCCGCGCCGAGGTGTCGCTCACCATCGACAACGCCGACGGCGCCCTGCCGATCGCCTACTCCGAGGTCACCATCACGCGGATCATGTTCCGCAACGGCGGCAGCGAGTACCAGATCAACGGCGACACCTGCCGCCTGCTGGACATCCAGGAACTGCTGTCGGACTCCGGCATCGGCCGCGAGATGCACGTCATCGTCGGACAGGGCCAGCTCGACGGCGTCCTGCACGCCGACCCGACGGGGCGCCGCGCCTTCATCGAGGAGGCCGCCGGCGTCCTGAAGCACCGCAAGCGCAAGGAGAAGGCGCTGCGGAAGCTGGACGCCATGCAGGTCAACCTCTCCCGCGTCCAGGACCTCACCGACGAGCTGCGCCGCCAGCTCAAGCCACTGGGCCGGCAGGCCGCCGCCGCCCGCCGGGCCGCCGTCATCCAGGCCGACCTGCGCGACGCCCGGCTGCGGCTCCTCGCCGACGACCTCGTCACCCTCCGGGAGGCGCTGCGGGCCGAGGTCGCCGACGAGGCCGCGCTCAAGGAGCGCCGGGACGCCGCCGAGTCGGCCCTGAGGGACGCCGCCCGGCGCGAGGCCAATCTGGAGGAGCGCGTACGGCGGCTCACGCCCCGGCTCCAGGAGGCGCAGCAGACCTGGTACGAGCTGTCCCAGCTCGCCGAGCGGGTGCGCGGCACGATCAGCCTGGCCGACGCCCGCGTCACCAGCGCCCGGGCCGCCCCCGCCGAGGAGCGCCGCGGCCGCGAACCGGAGGACCTGGAGCGCGAGGCGGCGCGCGTCCGGGAGCAGGAGGCGGAACTGGAGGCCGCGCTGGAGGCCGCCGAGCGTGCCCTGGAGGACACCGCGGAGCACCGCGGCGAGCTGGAACGCCGGCTGGCCCAGGAGGAGCGGCGGCTCAAGGACGCGGCCCGGGAGATCGCCCGGCGCCGGGAGGAACTGGCCCGGCTCGGCGGGCAGGCCGGAGCCGCCCGCAGCAAGGCCGCCTCCGCGCGCGCCGAGATCGACCGGCTGAGCGCCGCCCGGGACGACGCCGCGCGGCGTTCCGCCGCCGCGCGCGGGGAGTACGAGGCGCTGCGGGCGGAGGTGGCCGGGCTCGACGAGGGTGACGCGGAACTCGCCGCCCGCCACGAGGCCGCCCGGCGGGAGCTGGCCGACGCGGAGGCGGAGCTGAGCGGCGTCCGCGACGCCCTGGCCGCCGCCGACCGGGAACGCGCCGCCACCGCGGCCCGCCGCGACGCGCTCGCACTCGGCCTGCGCCGCAAGGACGGCACCGGTGCCCTGCTGGCGGCGCGGGAGCGGTTGGCCGGGCTGCTGGGCCCCGCCGCCGCGCTGCTCAGCGTCGCCCCCGGCTACGAGGTGCCCGTCGCCGCGGCGCTGGGCGCCGCAGCGGACGCCGTGGCCGTCGCGTCGCCCACCGCCGCCGCGGAGGCGCTGCGGCTGCTGCGCAAGCAGGACGGCGGACGCGCGGCCCTGCTGGTCGGGGGCGCCGCACCCGGAGCGGAGGCGGCGGCGGACGGCGCGACGGACGGCCGGAGGGACGCGGCGGAGGACGCGGCGGGCGGTCCGGCGTGGGCCGCGCGGCTGGTGCGCGGGCCCGAGGAGCTGATGCCCGCGGTGCGGCGGCTGCTGCACGGCACCGTCGTCGTGGACACCCTGGAGGACGCCGAGGAGCTGCTGCGCCGCAGCCCCCGGCTCACCGCCGTCACCGCCGAGGGTGACGTGCTGGGCGCCCACTTCGCGCACGGCGGTTCCGCCGGGGCCCCCAGCCTGCTGGAGGTGCAGGCCGCCGTGGACGAGGCCGCCGTGGCGCTGGAGCGGCTGGAGGCGCGCTGCTCGGAGCTGACCGGGGCCAGGCAGCGGGCGCAGGAGCGGCGCCGGGAGTGCGCCGCCGCCGCCGAGGAGCTGGACCGCCGGCGCGGGACCGCCGAGCGGGAGAAGTCGGCGGTGGCCGCGCGGCTCGGGCAGCTCGCCGGCCAGGCCAAGGGGGCGGCGGGGGAGGCCGAGCGCTGCGAGGTGGCCGTGGTGAAGGCCGAGGAGGCCCTGGAGCAGGCCGACGGGCACGCCGCCGAGCTGGCCGAACGGCTCGCCGTCGCCGAGGAGGCCGCGGAGGAGCTGGAGGAGCCGGACACCGCCGTCCGTGACCGGCTCGCGGCGGACGGGGCCAACGCACGGCAGACCGAGATGGAAGCCCGGCTCCAGGCGCGCACCCACGAGGAGCGGGTCCGGGCGCTGGCCGGGCGGGCGGACGCGCTGGACCGGGCGGCCGCCGCCGAACGGGAGGCCCGCGCACGGGCGGAGCGCCGGCGGGCCCGGCTGCGGCACGAGGCGGAGGTGGCCGAGGCGGTGGGCGCGGGCGCCCGGCAGCTGCTGGCCCACGTCGAGGTGTCGCTCGCCCGCGCCGGGCAGGAGCGCGCGGACGCCGAGCGGGCCAGGGACGAGTGGGACCGGGAGCTGACCGCCGAGCGGGCCAGGGGCCGGGAGCTGAAGGCGGAGCTGGACAAGCTGACCGACTCCGTCCACCGGGGCGAGGTGCTGGGCGCGGAGAAGCGGATGCGCGTCGAGCAGCTGGAGACCAGGGCGCTGGAGGAGCTGGGCGTCGAGCCCGGCGTGCTCGTCGCCGAGTACGGGCCGGACCAGCCGGTGCCGCCGTCCCCGCCGGCGGACGGCGAGGAGCTTCCCGAGGACCCGGAGCACCCGCGCAACCAGCCGGTGCCCTTCGACCGGGCCGGGCAGGAGAAGCGGCTGCGGGCGGCCGAGCGGGCCTACCAGAAGCTGGGCAGGATCAACCCGCTGGCGCTGGAGGAGTTCGCGGCGCTGGAGGAGCGCCACCAGTTCCTCAGCGAGCAGCTCGACGACCTGAAGAAGACGCGGACCGACCTGCTCCAGGTGGTGCGGGACGTGGACGAGCGGGTGCGGCAGGTGTTCACCGAGGCGTTCCACGACACCGCGCGCGAGTTCGAGGGCGTGTTCTCGCGGCTGTTCCCCGGCGGTGACGGGCGTCTGGTCCTCACCGACCCCGACGACATGCTGGCCACCGGGGTGGACGTGGAGGCACGGCCGCCGGGCAAGAAGGTCAAGCGGCTGTCCCTGCTGTCGGGCGGCGAGCGTTCGCTGACCGCCGTGGCACTGCTGGTGTCGATCTTCAAGGCCCGCCCGAGCCCGTTCTACGTGATGGACGAGGTGGAGGCCGCGCTGGACGACACCAACCTGCAACGGCTCATCGGCATCATGCGGGAGCTGCGCGAGGCGTCCCAGCTGATCGTGATCACGCACCAGAAGCGCACGATGGAGGTCGCCGACGCGCTGTACGGCGTTTCCATGCAGGGGGACGGGGTATCGAAGGTGATCAGTCAGCGGCTGAGCTGAGTCCCGGTCCCGTCCTAGCTTCACCTCTTGAATGCATCGCCCAGGTTGCAGGGGTGCAAATAGTTCACCACCGGGTATTGACTTCGAAACTTGAAGGCATAGTCTCTGCGAGGTCGCTTTAACGTTCAGCTGGTGGTGCGCGGTCAGGCGTGGGCCACTGGGAGAAAGCGACGAGCCCCCACGCCCGGCACCGCCGCCGGGCCCCGCAGGAGATCACCGTGACCAGCACCGAGAAGGCCGAGCCCTCCGCCCCCGGACGGCCACCGCACCTCACCTTCGTCATCTTCATCGCCGCGTCGGCCGCCATGGGCGGCTTCCTCTTCGGCTACGACAGCGCGGTCATCAACGGCGCCGTCGAAGGCATCAGGGGGAGGTTCTCCGTCGGAGACACCACCCTCGGAGCCGTCATCGCCATCGCGCTGCTCGGGGCGGCGCTCGGGGCGATGATCGCCGGACGGCTCGCCGACCGCATCGGACGGCTGCGCGTCATGCAGCTCGCCGCCGTCCTCTTCGCGGCCAGCGCGATCGGGTCCATGCTGCCCTTCGCCCTGTGGGACCTGGCCATCTGGCGCACCCTGGGCGGCGTCGCCATCGGCATGGCCTCCGTCATCGCCCCGGCCTACATCGCCGAGGTCGCCCCCGCCCAGTACCGCGGCCGGCTGGCCTCCTTCCAGCAGGCGGCGATCGTCCTCGGCATCGCCTGCTCCCAGCTCGTCAACTTCGGCCTGCTCACCCTCGCCGACGGCGACCAGCGCGGCGAACTGCTCGGCCTGGAAGCCTGGCAGATCATGCTCGGCATCGAGGTCGTGCCCGCGCTCGTCTACGGCCTGCTCGCCCTGCGCATCCCCGAGTCCCCGCGCTACCTGATCTCCCAGGACCGGGCGGAGGACGCCAAGCGGGTGCTCGCCCAGGTCGAGCCCGAAGGCACCGACCTGGACGCCGAGGCCGCGAAGATCGCCGCCCGCATGCGCCGCGAGCACAAGCCCAGCCTGCGCGACCTCACCGGCGGCCGGTTCGGCCTCCTGCCGATCGTCTGGATCGGCATCGGCCTCTCGGCCTTCCAGCAGCTCGTCGGCATCAACGTGATCTTCTACTACAGCTCCTCGCTGTGGCAGTCGGTCGGCATCGACCCGACGGGCTCCTTCTTCTACTCGTTCACGACGTCGATCATCAACATCGTCGGCACCGTGATCGCGATCCTGTTCGTCGACCGCGTCGGCCGCAAGCCGCTCGCCCTCGTCGGCTCGGCCGGCATGGCCCTCTCGCTGGGCACGGCCGCCTGGGCGTTCTCCTTCAAGACCGGCACGGGCGACGACGTGTCCCTGCCCGACACCCAGGGCGCCGTCGCCCTGGTCGCCGCGCACTCCTTCGTCCTCTTCTTCGCCCTCTCCTGGGGCGTGGTCGTCTGGGTGCTGCTCGGCGAGATGTTCCCCAACCGCATCCGCGCCGCCGCGCTCGGCGTGGCCGCGGGCGCCCAGTGGGTCACCAACTGGGCGATCACCGCGAGCTTCCCCGCGATGTCCGAGTGGAACCTGTCGGGCTCCTACATGATCTACACGGCCTTCGCCCTGCTCTCCATCCCGTTCATCCTCAAGTGGGTGCCCGAGACGAAGGGCAAGGCGTTGGAGGAGATGGGCTGACCGGCCCCGCCGCCCACTCCGCGCCCCGCTGCCCCGGCTCGCCCGAGCCGGGGCAGCGCCGTGCGGGAACGATGGCCGATACTGGACGGGCCGCGACGCCAGCGTCGGACCCCGCCCGCAGACAGGCAACGAACTAGGGAACCCATGGACATCGTCATCCTCCTCGTCGTCATCGCCGTGGTCGCCCTCGGCGCCATCAGCGGCCTCGTGATCAGCGGGCGCCGGAAGAAGGAGGTGCCGCCCCCGGAGCAGGGAGCGCCGACGATCACCGCGCCGCCCGCCGAACCGCGGGTCGGCGACGACGCCGAGGACACCGCCGAGGCGCCCCACCGCACGATCGACGACGTCGGGCTGCCCGCGGCCGACACCACCTCCGTCGTCGTGGAGCCGGAACCCGCCGCCCCGCTGCTGGAGACCCCGGAACCCGCGGCCGGCCGCCTGGTACGGCTGCGCTCCCGGCTCTCCCGCTCGCAGAACACCCTCGGCAAGGGCCTGCTGACGCTCCTGTCCCGCGACCGCCTGGACGAGGAGACCTGGGAGGAGGTCGAGGACACCCTCCTCGGCGCGGACGTCGGCGTGGCGCCCACCCAGGAGCTGGTGGACCGGCTGCGCGAACGCGTCAAGGTCCTGGGCACCCGCACGCCCGACGAGCTGCGCGGGCTGCTGCGCGAGGAACTGCTGACGCTGCTCGGCCCCGAGTTCGACCGCACGGTCCGTACCGAGACCTCCGGCGCGCAGGACCGGCCCGGGGTCGTCCTCGTCGTCGGCGTCAACGGCACCGGCAAGACCACGACGACCGGCAAGCTCGCCCGGGTGCTGGTGGCCGACGGCCAGTCCGTCGTGCTGGGGGCCGCCGACACCTTCCGCGCCGCCGCCGCCGACCAGCTCCAGACCTGGGGCGAGCGGGTCGGCGCGCGCACGGTGCGCGGTCCGGAGGGGGGCGACCCGGCCTCCGTCGCCTTCGACGCCGTCAAGGAGGGCACGGCCGAGGGTGCCGACGTCGTGCTGATCGACACGGCGGGGCGGCTGCACACCAAGACCGGCCTCATGGACGAGCTGGGCAAGGTCAAGCGCGTCGTGGAGAAGCAGGGCCCGGTGGACGAGGTCCTGCTCGTGCTCGACGCCACCACCGGGCAGAACGGTCTGGTGCAGGCGCGGGTCTTCGCGGAGGTCGTGGACATCACCGGAATCGTGCTGACGAAGCTCGACGGCACCGCGAAGGGCGGCATCGTCGTGGCCGTCCAGCGGGAGCTGGGCGTGCCGGTCAAGCTCGTCGGCCTCGGCGAGGGCGCGGACGACCTGGCGCCCTTCGAGGCGGAGGCGTTCGTGGACGCGCTCCTCGGCGAATGAGCCCCGGCACGCGGCCCGGGTACCCCGAGGCGGGCACCCGGGCCGCGTGCGGCGGGCCGGAGCGGCGGGTCAGAGCGGGGTGCGGCCAAGCGAGCGCGTCATGGCGGCGAGCGTGCCGAGCAGCAGCCGGGCCTGCGGCAGGCGCCCGGCCGCGTCCAGCGTCGGGGGCCGCAGCCACCGGACGGGCCCGAGCCCGGCCAGATCCGAGGGCGGGGCGGTGATGTACTCGCCCCGGCCCAGGCAGCGCAGGTCGAGCCCGGCGTCGTCCCAGCCCAGCCGGTAGAGCAGCCGCGGCAGCTCGGAGGCGGCCCCGGGGGCGACGAGGTACCAGGCGCGGCCGTGCGGGGTGACGGCCACGGGGCCGACGGGCAGGCCCATGCGTTCCAGCCGGACGAGCGCCCGGCGCCCCGCGTCCTGCGGCACGTCGAGCACGTCGAAGGCGCGCCCGGTCGGCAGCAGCAGCGTCGCGTCCGGCACCTGGCTCCACGCCGTGCCGGCCTCGGCCAGGGTGGCCCCGGCCGGAACCTCCAGCGAGGCGTCGAGCGGATGGGCGCCGGGTGCCGGGCAGACGGGCGATCCGCAGGAGCAGGACGGACCGGTGGCGCCGCGTACCGCGCGGGCCCCGGGGACCACCGGCCATCCCCACAGCGCCGTGTACTCCGCGACGGCCGTGCTCGCCGGGGCGCGGTGGTGCCGCCCGGCGGTACCGTGCCCCGGCCGCCACCGGCGGCGCGTCGTCAGCCGCATCTCACGCATCTCCGCATGCCGCCGATCGTGAAGCCCATGTCTTCTCCAACGGGTTCGCCGGGCCGATGGTTACGCCGCACGCACGACGCCTGCACGGAGAGCGATGACCAGGGGCGCGTGCCGGTTGGTCAGAAGGCCGCCGGGGTGGCGCGCCAGGGGACGTGCGCCCCCGCGCGCTTCGCTCCATCGAGTGGTGATCGCCGTAGGCCCAGTGAACCGTGTGGACCACTCGTTAGGTTCATGCGAAGGGGTGGCGAATGGTGGCGCTTCACGGTCGCCTCTCGGCGCCCCCGTGACCGTAGGATTACGTTCGGTGCACGCGAACGCCGTGCAGACACGGCTTCGGTCCATGCCGGGGGGACGGGCCGGGCCCTGGAGAAGTGGGGGCCTCATCACGTGGGCGGCAACGGCAGCAGCGGCGGCACCGCTGAGAAGCGGCCGA
Organism: Streptomyces solitudinis; assembly: GCF_036323765.1. NCBI lineage: Bacteria > Bacillati > Actinomycetota > Actinomycetes > Kitasatosporales > Streptomycetaceae > Streptomyces > Streptomyces solitudinis. The sequence continues at coordinate 133,533 of NZ_JAZDCW010000011.1, read as the reverse complement.
ACGAGCAACTGGGCTCGTGGTTCGCGCGAAGCGGCTGGTCGAAGGGGGAACTGGCCCGGCAGGTCAACCGCAGGGCGCGGGAGCTGGGCGCCCACCACGTCAGCACCGACACCTCACGGGTGCGGCGCTGGCTGGACGGCGAACAGCCGCGCGAGCCCATCCCGCGCATCCTGTCCGAGCTGTTCTCCGAACGCTTCGGCTGCGTCGTGGCCGTGGAGGAGCTGGGCCTGCGCCAGCCCCGGCAGGCGGCGGCGGCCTCCGGCGTCGACCTCCCGTGGGCCGGGCCGCAGACGGTCGCCCTGCTCAGCGAGTTCTCCCGCAGCGACCTGATGCTGGGGCGGCGCGGCTACCTCGGCACCTCCCTCTCCATGTCGGCGGGGCCCGCCCTGATCGAACCCATGCAGCGCTGGCTCGTGCCCGTCTCCGGCGGCGCGCCGGGCGCCTCCGGCACGCTCGCCCCGCTGCCGTCCCAGGGCACCGCCCGGCGCGCCGCCCGGCTCTCCGCACCGGAGATCGGGCTGCTGGAGGAGACGACGGAGATGTTCCGCACCTGGGACGCCCAGTGCGGCGGCGGGCTGCGCCGCAAGGCCGTCGTGGGCCAGCTGCACGAGGTGACCGACCTCCTCCAGGACGAGACCCACACCGAGCCCGTGCGCCGCCGCCTGTTCTCGGTGACCGCCCAGCTCGCCGAGCTGGCCGGGTGGATGAGCTACGACATCGGCATCCAGCCGACCGCGCAGAAGTACTTCGTCCTCGCCCTGCACGCCGCCAAGGAGGCCGGGGACCGGCCCTTCGGCTCGTTCGTGCTCTCCAACATGGCGCGCCAGATGATCCACCTGAACCGGCCCGACGACGCGCTGGAACTGATCCACCTGGCCCAGTACGGCGGCCGCGACGGCGCCACCGCCCGCACCCAGGCCATGCTGTATGCGATGGAGGCCCGGGCACACGCCAACATGGGCCAGCCCAAGCAGTGCCACCGCGCGGTCCGGCTCGCCCAGGAGTCCTACGCGGACATCGACGCCCAGGACCACGACCCGAACTGGATCGGCTTCTTCTCCGAGGCCGAGCTGAACGCCGAGAACGCCCACTCCTACCGCGACCTCGCCTACGTCGCCGGGCGCAGCCACACCTACGCCCGGCTGGCGCAGGAGCCCATGGAACGGGCCGTCGAGCTGTTCGGCCGGGAGTGCCGGGGCAACGCCGCGGGCCCGCACCGCAGCTACGCGCTGAACCTGGTCGGGCTGGCCACGGTGCACCTCATGCGCCACGAGCCCGAGCAGTGCGCGCACCGCACCGAGCAGGCCATGCAGGTCGCCAAGCGGCTGCGCTCGGAGCGGGTCAACACCCGCATCCGCAAGACGGCGGCAGGCGCGTACCGGGAGTACGGCGACGTGGCCGAGGTCGTCGCCCTCGCCGACCGGCTGGCCGGCGAACTGCCCACCGCCGAGGCCGCCACCGCCGTGTGACGCGGCCGTCGCCCGCGCGGCCCGCCCGCCTGCCGCGCGGGCGGGCGGCCGGACGGGCGGCCGCACCGCCCCGGCCCGGCCCGGCACCACCGTTCATCCCGGCGTAACACGGCCGCCGTCTTCGTCACGGCACCGAAACAGCGGGACGCATCACAGGAAACGGAGCTTGAGGAGCCTGATCGCATCCTGAGCCCCAGATCCCGCCCGCACGGGTCGTGACACCGAGGAGACGTCCACATTGAACGGCGCGGATACCGCATTCGTCCTCATCAGCGCAGCCCTGGTCATGCTGATGACGCCCGGACTGGCCTTCTTCTACGGTGGCATGGTCCGGGTCAAGAGCGCGCTCAACATGCTGATGATGAGCTTCATCGCCCTCGGCATCGTCAGTGTGCTCTACGTCCTGTACGGCTACTCGCTGGCCTTCGGCACCGACACCGCCGGAATCATCGGCAGCCTGGGGCACCTCGGCCTGAGCGGCATCACCCCCGAGACGCTGACCGGCGGTGACGAGGGCATCCCGGTCCTCGCCTTCGTCCTGTTCCAGCTCATGTTCGCCGTCATCACCCCGGCCCTGATGAGCGGCGCGCTCGCCGACCGCGTCAAGTTCAGCGCCTGGGCGGTGTTCATCACCCTGTGGGTGAGCATCGTCTACTTCCCCGTCGCGCACTGGGTGTGGGCCGAGGGCGGCTGGCTGTTCGACATGGGCGTCATCGACTTCGCCGGCGGCACGGCCGTCCACATCAACGCGGGGGTCGGTGCGCTGGCGGCCGTCCTGGTCGTCGGCAAGCGCATCGGCTTCAAGAAGGAACCCATGCGCCCGCACAGCCTCCCGCTGGTGCTGCTGGGCGCCGCCCTGCTGTGGTTCGGCTGGTTCGGCTTCAACGCCGGATCGGCGCTCGCCGCCGACGGCACGGCGGCCAGCATGGCGCTCAACACCCAGGTCGCCACGGCGACGGCCATCCTCGGCTGGCTGCTGTACGAGCGCCTGCGGCACGGTGCGTTCACCACGCTGGGCGCCGCCTCCGGCGCCATCGCGGGCCTGGTCGCCATCACCCCGGCCGGCGCCGACGTCAACGTGATGGGGGCCATCGCCATCGGCCTGGCCGCCGGCCTGGCCTGCTCCTGGGCCGTGAGCTGGAAGTTCAGGCTGGGCTACGACGACTCCCTCGACGTGGTGGGCGTGCACCTGGTCGGCGGCCTCATCGGCACGCTGCTGGTGGGCCTCCTGGCCACCGAGGGCGGCGGCCTGACCCAGCTCGGCAAGCAGGCGCTCGGCGCCGTCGCGGTGATGGCGTTCACCTTCGTCGTCACCTGGGTGCTGGCCAAGATCGTCGATGCCACGATGGGCCTGCGGGCCAGCGAGGACGACGAGATCGCCGGCGTCGACCAGGCGTACCACGCCGAGACGGCGTACGACTTCAGCCAGGTCGGCACCTCCTCCGCCCGCTCCGTCGCCCCCGCCGGACCGGCCGGCGACGCCACCGCCCCCCAGGGCACCCGCCCGTCCAAGAAGGTCGACGCATGAAGCTCATCACCGCAGTCATCAAGCCGCACCGCCTCGACGAGGTGAAGGACGCCCTCCAGGCGTTCGGAGTCAACGGGCTGACCGTCACCGAGGCCAGTGGGTACGGCCGCCAGCGCGGCCACACCGAGGTCTACCGGGGCGCGGAGTACACCGTCGACCTCGTGCCGAAGATCCGCATCGAGGTCCTGGTGGAGGACGACGACGCCGAGCAGCTCATCGAGGTCGTCGTCAAAGCCTCGCGCACCGGCAAGATCGGCGACGGGAAGGTGTGGAGCGTCCCCGTCGAGACGGCGGTGCGCGTGCGCACCGGCGAGCGCGGTCCGGACGCGCTCTAGGCACCACGGCGACCGGCTGACCGACCATCGGACGCAGGGAACAGGGGAACCGGATGACGGCCGAGGCCACGAACACGACCGGAACGGAACCCCGCGACAGTTACGCGGCGGCCCGGCTGCGCCTCCTGAAGGGGGAGCGGTCCGGGCCGCCGCGCCGCGCCGCGCTCGCCGCGCTCACCGACCGGTGGCTCGCCGGGCTGCTCGGCCGGACACCCGGCGGCGTCGCCCTCGTGGCCGTCGGGGGCTACGGACGCGGCGAACTCTCCCCGCGCAGCGACCTCGACCTCCTCCTGCTCCACGACGGCAGCCTGGACGGCGGCGAACTGGCCGCGCTCGCCGACCGCGTCTGGTACCCCGTGTGGGACCAGGGCCTGGACCTCGACCACTCCGTGCGCACCCCGGACCAGGCCCGCAGGACGGCCGCCGACGACCTCAAGGTGCAGCTCGGCCTGCTCGACGCCCGGCACCTGGCCGGGGACGCCGGGCTCACCGCCGTCCTGCGCACCGAGCTCCTCGGGCAGTGGCGCGCCGACGCCCCGCGCCGCCTGCCCGAGCTGCGCGAACTCGGGCAGGAACGGGCCCGCCGTCAGGGCGAGTTGCAGTACCTGCTGGAACCCGACCTGAAAGAGGCCCGCGGCGGCCTGCGGGACGCCACCGCGCTGCGCGCCGTCGCCGCCTCCTGGCTGGCCGACGCCCCCCGCGAGGGCCTGGCGCGGGCCCGCAGCACCCTGCTCGACGTGCGCGACGCGCTGCACCTGACCACCGGACGGGCCACCGACCGGCTCGCCCTGGAGGACCAGGACCAGGTCGCCGCGGCCCTGGGCCTGCTGGACGCCGACGCGCTGCTGCGCACCGTCTACGAGGCCGCCCGCACCCTCACCTACGCCCAGGACGTCACCTGGCGCGAGGTCGGCCGCGTACTGCGGGCCCGCAGCGCGCGGCGCGGACTGCGCGCCCTGGCCGGCGCCCGCGGCGCGCGGCGCGGCGCCCCCGAGCGCACCCCGCTCGCCGAGGGCGTGGTGGAACAGGACGGCGAGGTGGTGCTCGCCCGAACCGCCCGGCCCGACCGCGACCCCTGCCTGGTACTGCGCGCCGCCGCGGCGGCGGCCCAGGCGGGACTGCCGCTGGCCCTGGCCACCGCGCGCACCCTGGCCGGGCAGGCCGCCCCGCTGCCGGTGCCCTGGCCCCCCGAGGCCCGTGAACTGCTGGTCACGCTGCTGGGCGCGGGACGGGCCACCGTCCCCGTCTGGGAGGCGCTGGAGGCCGAGGGGCTGATCGCCGCGCTGCTGCCGGACTGGGAGCGGGTGCGCTGCCGCCCGCAGCGCAACGCCGTGCACACCTGGACGGTGGACCGGCACCTGGTGGAGGCGGCCGTCCAGGCGTCCGCCCTCACCCGCCGCGTCCACCGTCCGGACCTGCTGCTCGTCGGGGCCCTCCTGCACGACATCGGGAAGGGCTGGCCGGGCGACCACTCGGTGGCCGGCGCGACCATCGCCCGGGACATGGCCGCCCGCATCGGCTTCGACGCGGCGGACGCGGACGTCCTGGCCACCCTCGTCCGCCACCACCTGCTGCTCGTGGAGACCGCGACCCGGCGCGACCTTGACGACCCGGCCACCGTCCGCGCCGTCGCCGACGCCGTGGGCACCGGCGGCACGCTGGAACTGCTGCACGCCCTGACCGAGGCGGACGCGCTGGCCACCGGACCCGCCGCCTGGTCCGTGTGGCGCGGCACGCTCGTCTCCGACCTGGCCGCCCGCACCGGCGCCCTGCTCGCCGGGGAACCGCCGGGCGGGCCCGGGGCGGCCGGGGACGGCCGGGTCCTCAGCGCGGAGGCCGAGCGGCTCGCCGTCGAGGCCCGGCGCACCGGCGGCCCCGTCCTCACCCTGAGCGCCCGCGCCGAGGGCCCGGTGGACGGGCCCGGCGGGCCCGGGGCCGCACCGGCCGCGGAGGCGGCCGGACCCGTCGGCGTCGAACTGCTCGTCGCCCTGCCCGGGCAGCCCGGGGCGCTGTCCGCCGTGGCCGGGGTGCTGGCCCTGCACCGGCTGACCGTCCGCGCCGCCGACCTGCGCGCCACCGACCCGGCGGGGCTGGGGCCCGTCCTGGTGCTGACCTGGCGGGTCGCCGCCGAGTACGGTGCCCTGCCGCGGGCCGACCGGCTCCGCGCCGACCTGCGCCGCGCCCTGGACGGGTCCCTGGACGTCGCCGCGCGGCTCGCGGAACGGGAGCGGGCCTACCGGGGCAGGCGGCGCGGTGCGGCGGCCCCGCCGCCCCGGGTGGCTGTCGCGCCCGGCGGCTCGCAGCGGGCCACCGTCGTCGAGGTCCGCGCCCAGGACGCGTCCGGGCTGCTCCACCGCATCGGGCGCGGCCTGGAGGAGGCGGGCGTCACCGTGCGCAGCGCGCACGTCTCCACGCTCGGCGCCAACGCGGTGGACGCCTTCTACGTCACCGGGCCGGACGGCGGCCCGCTGGGCGAGCCGGAGGCGGCCGGACTGGTCCGCGCCCTCCAGCGCTCGCTCGGGGGCTGACGGGCGGCTGACCGTTCCCCGCCGGTGCGGATACCCTTGGGCGATGCGTGCCGCGACGCCCCCGCTGGGACGGCCGGTCCAGCCGGGACACCGCGGCACGTCCCGACCGCCGGCACCGATGTACGTGAGGATTCGCGACCGCCGTGTTCGACACTCTCTCCGATCGCCTCGCAAGCACCTTCAAGAACCTCAGGGGGAAGGGCCGCCTGAGCGAGGCGGACATCGACGCCACGGCGCGCGAGATCCGCATCGCCCTGCTGGAGGCGGACGTCGCGCTGCCCGTCGTGCGCGCGTTCATCAAGCAGGTCAAGGAACGGGCCCAGGGCGCCGAGGTCTCCCGGGCGCTGAACCCCGCGCAGCAGGTCATCAAGATCGTCAACGAGGAGCTCCAGGGCATCCTCGGCGGCGAGACGCGGCAGCTCCGCTTCGCCAAGCACCCGCCGACCGTCATCATGCTCGCCGGCCTCCAGGGCGCGGGCAAGACGACGCTGGCCGGCAAGCTCGGCCACTGGCTGAAGGGCAAGGGCCACGCCCCGCTGCTCGTCGCGTGCGACCTCCAGCGCCCCAACGCCGTGAACCAGCTCTCGGTCGTCGCCGAGCGGGCCGGTGTCGGCGTCTACGCCCCCGAGCCGGGCAACGGCGTCGGTGACCCGGTCAAGGTCGCCAAGGACTCCGTCGAGCACGCCAGGACCAAGCAGTACGACGTGGTGATCGTCGACACCGCGGGCCGCCTGGGCATCGACCAGGAGATGATGCGGCAGGCCGCCGACATCCGGGACGCGGTGCGCCCGGACGAGGTGCTGTTCGTCGTCGACGCCATGATCGGCCAGGACGCCGTCAACACCGCCGAGGCGTTCCGCGACGGCGTCGGCTTCGACGGCGTCGTGCTCTCCAAGCTCGACGGCGACGCGCGCGGCGGCGCCGCCCTCTCGATCGCCCAGGTCACCGGGCGCCAGATCATGTTCGCCTCCAACGGCGAGAAGCTCGACGACTTCGACGCCTTCCACCCCGACCGGATGGCGTCCCGCATCCTCGGCATGGGCGACGTGCTCAGCCTCATCGAGAAGGCCGAGCAGACCTTCAGCCAGCAAGAGGCCGAGAAGATGGCCGCCAAGCTGGCGAAGGGGCCCAAGGAGTTCACCCTCGACGACTTCCTCGCCCAGATGGAGCAGGTCCGCAAGATGGGCTCCATCTCCAAGCTGCTCGGCATGATGCCGGGGATGGGCCAGCTGAAGGACCAGATCAACGACCTCGACGAGCGGGACGTGGACCGCACCGCGGCCATCATCAAGTCCATGACGCCCGGGGAGCGGCACGACCCGACGATCATCAACGGATCCCGCCGCGCCCGGATCGCCCGCGGCTCCGGCGTGGACGTCAGCGCGGTGAAGTCGCTGGTGGAGCGGTTCTTCGAGGCCCGCAAGATGATGTCCCGCATGGCCCAGGGCGGCGGCATGCCGGGGATGCCGGGCATGCCCGGGATGCCCGGCGGCGGCGCCGGGAAGAAGAAGGCCAAGCAGCAGAAGAAGGGCAAGGGCAAGCGCCAGTCGGGCAACCCGATGAAGCGCCGCCAGGAGGAGCAGGCCGCCGCGGACCGCAGGGCGGCGGGCGACGAAGGGGCCGCCTTCGGGCTGCCCGGCGCCGGCCAGGACCCGGGCGACTTCGAACTGCCCAAGGAGTTCCGGGACCTGCTGCCCCCGAAGTAGGCGGCACGCACGACGCCCGGCTTACGCCGGACGGGTGAGTGGTGGCTCGTCCGGGCCGCCCCTCACCCGTACGTCCCGGACGGTGCTCAGACGCGGGCGATGACGTAGCGGAACAGGTTCGGCAGCCACACCGTGCCGTCGGGGCGCAGGTGCGGGTGCAGCGCCTCCGCCAGCTCCTTGCCGACCTGCGCCTCGTCGGTGGCCCGTACGGCCGCGGCGTAGAAACCGGTCGACAGCAGCCCGCGCACCGCGCTGTCCAGGTCCGCGTAGCCGAACGGGCACGACACCCGCCCGGAGCCGTCGGGACGCAGTCCGGCCTGCCGGGCCAGCTCCTCCAGGTCGTCCCGGCCGCGCGGCTGCCAGCAGGCGCTGTGGTGCGGCGGCTCGGCGAGCCGGGCGGCGACGCGCAGGGCGGGCGCCGCCGCGCAGCGCTCGGCCGGGCCCCAGTCGGCCAGCACCACCGCCGCGCCCCGCTCCGCCCGCCGAGCCGCCGCGGCCAGCGTCCCGGCGTCCGGCCGGGCGTCGAAAGCCGTCACCAGTGTGTACGGGCGGCCCCTGGCGGCGTCCGCACCGGCCGGATCGCCGTGCGCCAGCCGCACGTCCAGCGGTTTGCCGCCCCACTGCGGCTCGTCCAGCAGCCGCGCCCTGGCCAGGGCGAGCCGCTGCTCGTCGGTGTCCACACCGGTGACCTCCGCGCCGCGGCCGCCCGCGAGCAGCAGGGCCAGCCCCGAGCCGCAGCCCAGGCCCAGCAGCCGGGTGTGCTGGCCTACCTCCAGCCGGTCGTACACCGCCTCGTAGAGCGGCACGAGCATGCGTTCCTGGATCTCCGCCCAGTCACGGGCGGCACGTGGAAGGTGCTGAGGCAGATACGTCGCTGTCATCACAGGCGCCCCTATCGGTCCGCGTGTCCGTCTGTCCGGCAGTTCCGCGCCGGCCCTGCCGCCCGTCCCGCTGCCGGGTGTCCGCGCAGCCGTCCGTCCCCCCGAGGGTGCGGTGCGGGCCGTCCCCGCGCGAGCCGCTCCCCATGCCAGGGAACTGCCGATCCGCCCCGGCGTCCAGTGGACGCCGCCGGCCACTTCGGGCCGTCCGGGCCCCGGGCCCCGGGGCGGGCGGATTCACGGTTTGGCCGCGCGCCGCCGTAACATGCCCGCCATGGCAAAGGCTCCCGTACTCACCCCCCAGGCGGACGACTTCCCGCGCTGGTACCAGGATCTGATCACCAAGGCCGAACTGGCCGACAACGGGCCGGTGCGCGGCACCATGGTGATCCGGCCGTACGGGTACGGGCTCTGGGAGCGGATGCAGCAGGAGATGGACGCGCGGATCAAGTCCGCCGGCGCCCAGAACGCCTACTTCCCGCTGTTCATCCCGCAGTCCTACCTGACGCGGGAGGCCGAGCACGTCGAGGGTTTCGCCCCCGAGCTGGCGGTCGTCACCCACGGTGGCGGCAAGGAGCTGGAGGAGCCGGTCGTCGTCCGGCCCACGTCCGAGACGATCATCAACGAGTACTTCTCCAAGTGGGTCCAGAGCTACCGTGACCTGCCGCTCCTCATCAACCAGTGGGCGAACGTGGTCCGCTGGGAAATGCGTCCCCGCATCTTCCTCCGGACGAGTGAGTTCCTCTGGCAGGAGGGCCACACCGCGCACGCGACGTACGAGGACGCCCGCGACTACGCCGCCCGCATCCACCGCGACGTCTACGCGGACTTCATGGTGAACGTCCTCGGCATCGACGTCGTGCTGGGCCGCAAGACGCCCAGGGAGCGCTTCGCCGGGGCGATCAACACGCTCACGCTCGAAGGCATGATGCGCGACGGGAAGGCCCTCCAGATGGGCACCAGTCACGAGCTGGGCCAGAACTTCGCCAAGGCGTTCGACACCCAGTACCTGTCCAGGGACGGCGGCCGCGAGCTGGTGTGGCAGACGTCCTGGGGCGTGTCCACCCGCATGGTCGGCGGCCTCATCATGAGCCACGGCGACGACAACGGGCTGCGGGTGCCGCCGCGCCTCGCGCACGTCCAGGCCGTCGTGCTCGCCATCAAGGGCGACGACGCGGTGCTGGCGCAGGTGCGCGAGGTGGGCGACCGGCTGGCCGCCGCGGGCGTGCGGGTCCAGGTGGACGACCGCACGGACGTCCCGTTCGGACGCCGGGCGGTGGACTGGGAGCTGAAGGGCGTCCCCGTGCGCGTCGAGATCGGCCCGCGCGACCTGGAGAACGGCACGGCGATGCTCGTCCGGCGGATCGCCGGGGGCAAGGAGCCGGTGCGCGCCGAGGCGCTGGCCGAGCTGCTCCCGAAGGTGCTGGAGGAGGACCAGGCGCTGCTGCTGCGCGAGTCCCGGGAGCGCCGGGAGGCGGCCACCAGCGACGTCCGCACCGTCGAGGAGGCCGCCGAGGTCGCCACGTCCGGCGGCTGGGCCCGCATCCCGTGGGCCGAGCTGGGCCCGGAGGGCGAGGCCCGCCTCGCCGAGCAGGCCGTCTCGGTGCGCTGCCTGGTCGCCGAGGACGGCTCCGTGCCCGCGTCCGACGACGCCCCGGGCACGGTGGCGCTGGCCGCCCGCTCGTACTGACGTCCGCGCGGGGCGGGCGGCCCGGGGACGCCCCGGGCCGCCCGCCCCGCCGCCCGGTCCTTCACGCGGGCTTGACGCGGTACTGACCCGTACGTGCACATTCACGGGAATGGCCCCGTAATCGGAACACTCGGCCCCTCCGGCTCGTTGGGCACGACGTGAGCACGACACCACCTGTTCTCGCCGCCGAGCTGGCATCCGCGTGGGCCGACATCCAACGTCACCACCCGGAGCTGCCGGATCTGGCCGCACCAGAAGCACTGATCGGGGAGTCCTCGTCCGCCTGCGGCGCCGACCTCTCCTTCGAGCGCCTGCTCCACGAGGCCGTCCACGGAGTCGCCGCGGCACGCGGCGTCCGGGACACCTCACGGGCGGGCCGCTACCACAACCGCCGCTTCCTGGCGATCGCCGAGGAAATGGGCCTGGAGCATCCCGACGAGCCGCATCCCAGCAGCGGGTTCTCGCTCGTCGTGATGGTCCCGGAGACCAGGAAGCGCTACCGGTCCACCGCCGAACGGCTGCACCGCGCGCTGCGGGCCCACCGGGCGGCCACCCACACCGACACCTCGCGCTCCTTCCGCGGGCCCGCCGCCCGGCACGGCTCCTCCGGGGGCGGCGTGCGGGTGAAGGCCGTCTGCGACTGCGGGCGGAACGTGCGGGTGGTCCCGTCCGTGCTGGCCCAGGCCCCGATCATGTGCGGGGCGTGCGGCAAGCAGTTCCGCATCCCGGAAATCATGGCCGTCGGCTGAGCGCGCGGCCCAGCGGGCAGGACGTATACGGCTGGCCCCCCTCGACGGCCGTACCCACAGCCCGCCCGTGCCGGTGGCGACAGCCCGCAGACGGCGCACCGGCACGGCGGCCGCACCCACGCTGACGCCGTCACACCGCCGGGCGGCCACGGCCCGCCCGGCGGGTCCCGCACGCCCCGGCCCGGGCGAGGCGGCGCCGCGCCGTGTGGCACAATAGGCGGCTGTACTCGACAGTCGTCCGGACCCTCTCTCCCTCGGCTGACGCGTCCACCGGGCACCCGGGTGCCGCAACCCCACGTGGCGATCCCGCCGTGACCCACCCCGTCAAGACCAGGAGACACCACACCCGTGGCAGTCAAGATCAAGCTGAAGCGTCTGGGCAAGATCCGTTCGCCTCACTACCGCATCATCATCGCCGACTCCCGCACCCGCCGCGACGGCCGGGCCATCGAGGAGATCGGCCTGTACCACCCGGTGCAGAACCCCTCGCGCATCGAGGTCGACAGCGAGCGCGTGCAGTACTGGCTGGGTGTCGGCGCGCAGCCGACCGAGCCGGTCATGGCCATCCTCAAGGTCACCGGTGACTGGCAGAAGTTCAAGGGTCTGCCCGCCCCCGAGCCGATGAAGGTCCCCGAGCCGAAGGCCGACAAGCGCGCCCTCTTCGAGGCCGCCGCGAAGGAGTCCTCCGACGAGCCCAAGGGTGAGGCGATCACCCCGAAGGCCAAGAAGGGCGACAAGGCCGACAAGGGTGCCGACGCCGCCGCGCCGGCCGCCGAGTCCACCGGGGCCTGAGCATGCTGGAGGAAGCCCTCGAGCATCTGGTCAAGGGCATCGTCGAGCATCCCGACGAGGTGCAGGTCGCCTCGCGCAACCTGCGCCGCGGGCGTGTGCTGGAGGTCCGGGTCCACCCCGAGGACCTCGGCAAGGTGATCGGCCGCAACGGCCGCACCGCCCGCTCCCTGCGCACCGTCGTGGGGGCGCTCGGTGGCCGGGGCATCCGTGTCGACCTGGTCGACGTGGACGCCGTCCACTGACGCGGAACGGCACCGCTGAGCACACACAGCACCGGCACGGGCCGGGAACGGCTGAGCCGTTCCCGGCCCGTGCGCGCGTTCACCGACCGGAGAAGGAACAGAGCACGTGCAGCTGGTAGTCGCGCGGATCGGCCGCGCCCACGGCATCAGGGGCGAGGTCACCGTCGAGGTGCGGACGGACGAGCCCGAGCTGCGGCTCGGCCCCGGCGCGGTCCTCGCCACCGAACCGGCGTCCGCCGGGCCGCTGACCATCGAGAGCGGCCGCGTGCACAGCGGCCGGCTGCTGCTGCGGTTCGCGGGCGTCGCCGACCGCTCCGCGGCCGAGGCCCTGCGCAACACCCTCCTCATCGCCGAGGTCGACCCCGACGAGGTCCCCGACGACCCGGAGGAGTTCTACGACCACCAGCTCGTCGACCTCGACGTCGTCACCCGCGACGGCACCGAGGTGGGCCGGATCGCCGAGATCGCCCACCTGCCCGGACAGGACCTGCTCGTCGTCCGCCGCCCCCAGGGCGGCGAGGTGATGATCCCGTTCGTCACCGCGTTCGTCCCCGAGATCGACCTGGCGGAGCAGCGCGCCGTCATCGCCCCGCCGCCGGGCCTGCTGGACGAGGGCGAGTCGCTGTGAGGCTCGACGTCATCACCATCTTCCCCGAGTACCTGGAACCGCTGAACGTCTCGCTCGTCGGCAAGGCCCGCACCCGCGGGCTGCTCGACGTGCGCGTCCACGACCTGCGGCAGTGGACGCACGACCGGCACCACACCGTGGACGACACCCCCTACGGCGGCGGTCCCGGCATGGTCATGAAGCCGGAACCGTGGGGCGAGGCGCTCGACGCGGTGACCGCCGGCGCGGGGAAGGGGGACGCGGGGGACACCGGCGCGGGAGACGGGGACGGCCCGGCGGGCGGCGACGCCGTCGCGCCCGTGATCGTCGTGCCGACGCCCAGCGGGCGGCCGTTCACCCAGGAACTGGCCGCCGACCTCGCCGCGCGCCCGTGGCTGGTGTTCACCCCGGCCCGGTACGAGGGCATCGACCGCCGCGTCATCGAGAGTTACGCCGAACGGTACGACGTGCGCGAGGTGTCCATCGGCGACTACGTGCTCGCCGGGGGAGAGGCACCCGTCCTCGTCATGGTCGAGGCCGTGGCCCGGCTGCTGCCGGGCGTGCTCGGCAACGCCGAGTCCCACCGCGACGACTCCTTCGCGCCCGGGGCCATGGCCGGCCTGCTGGAGGGGCCCGTCTACACCAAGCCGCCGGTCTGGCGCGGGCGGCAGGTGCCCGAGGTGCTCTCCAGCGGGCACCACGCCCGCGTCGCCCGCTGGCGCCGCGACCAGGCGCTGGCCCGCACCGCCGCCCACCGCCCCGACCTGATCGCGCGCTGCGACCCGGCCGCCCTGGACGGCCACGACCTGCGGGTGCTCGCGGAACTGGGCTGGGACGTGCGGCCCGACGGCCGATTTGGGCGGTCCGGGCAGAGCGTGGAAGAATAGGCCGCTGGCCACGCCCGGGTGCGCGACCCTGCCACAGGGGGATCAACGCCCGCCCCGGCCGGCACCTTCGATCACCGACGACATTCCGCGGCTGACCTGTGGCAGCGGCGAGGAAAGCAGACGAGCATGTCCCAGCTTCTCGACAACGTCGACGCGGCGTCGCTGCGCAGCGACATCCCCGCCTTCCGCCCCGGCGACACCGTCGACGTCCACGTCCGCGTCATCGAGGGCAACCGCTCCCGTGTGCAGCAGTTCAAGGGCGTGGTCATCCGCCGCCAGGGCTCCGGTCTCCGCGAGACCTTCACCGTGCGCAAGGTGAGCTACAGCGTCGGTGTCGAGCGCACCTTCCCGGTGCACACGCCGGTCGTGGAGAAGATCGAGGTCGTCACCCGCGGCCAGGTCCGCCGCGCCAAGCTGTACTACCTGCGCGAGCTGCGCGGCAAGGCCGCCAAGATCAAGGAGAAGCGCGAGCGCTGAGCGGTACGCTCCCCGCGTGACGCGACGGCCGGGCCCCTGTGCGCAGGGGCCCGGCCGTCGTGCTGCGCGCCCGCTGCTCCACCGCGGGCCCGGCCCCGGATAGGCTGCTGCCTTCCGGCAGGCACACCACCGCGCCACACCACCGGGACGAGAGGGAAGCGGCCCCATGACGGACACCCGGCGCACCGCGGCGAGCGGTGCCCCACCGCCGGCCGTCGCGGCGCGCCGGTGGCGCCCGGCGCGCGGACCGGCTCCCGGGCTGCCGGGCGCGCTGCGGCGCCGCACCGCGTGGGCGGCCGGGCTGCTCGCCGCGGTGCTGCTGTGCGGCAGCCTCGCCGTCCAGCCCTTCGTCGTCGTGAGCGGCTCGATGGAGAACACGCTGCGCACCGGTGACCGGGTGCTCGTGAACAAACTGGCCTACCGGTTCGGCGACGTCCCCGCGCGCGGGGACGTCGTGGTCTTCGACGGGACGGGCACGTTCACCGCCGAGGGCCCGCGGCCGGGTGCGCTGACGCGGATGCTGCGCACCACGGCGGCGGCGGCGGGCCTCGCCGAGCCCCCGGGCAACGACTACGTGAAGCGCGTCATCGGCACCGGCGGGGACAGGGTCACCTGCTGCGACCCGCGGGGGAGGATCGAGGTGAACGGCGAACCGCTGACCGAGCGCTACCTCCGCCCCGGGGACCAGGCGTCGTCCGTCCCGTTCGACGTCGTCGTGCCGGACGGCCGCCTGTGGGTCATGGGCGACCACCGTTCCGGCTCCAGCGACTCCCGCGACCACCTCGGCCGCCCCGGCGGCGGAACCGTCCCCGTGGAGCGGGTGATCGGACGGGTGGACGCGGTCGGCTGGCCGCCCACGCGGTGGACGGCCGTCCACGGCGGGCATGGGTAGCCGCGGCAGGCCGCCGGGCCCGGCGGGCACCCCGGCGCGGCGCCCCGCGCCGCACGGCGAGGCCGCGGGCCACGGTGACGGCCGCCGGCCGCGCGGGGGCGCGGAGCCCGGCGGGAGCGCGCCGGACGGTGGCGGGCGGACGGCCCGGCGCCGGGCCGAGCGGCGGCTCAGGCGCCGCCGCAGGCTCTCGGCGACGAAGGAGATCCCGCTCCTCGTCGGCATCGCACTGCTCATCGCCCTGGTACTGAAGACCTTCCTGGTGCAGGCGTTCGTCATCCCGTCGGGTTCCATGGAGCAGACCATCCGCGTGGACGACCGGGTGCTGGTGGACAAGCTCACCCCGTGGTTCGGCTCCCGCCCCGAGCGGGGGGACGTGGTCGTCTTCGAGGACCCGGGCGGCTGGCTGGACGGGCACGCCCAGGGCGGGCCGCGCGACGACCCGCCGGTCGTGAAGCAGGGCAGGGCCTTTTTGACCTTCATCGGGCTGCTGCCGTCGGACGACCAGCAGGACCTGATCAAACGGGTCGTGGGCGTCGGCGGCGACCGGGTGGTGTGCTGCGACGCGGGCGGCCGGGTCACCGTCAACGGCACCCCGCTGGACGAGCCCTACCTGCACCCCGGCAACCTGCCCTCCGAACTGCCCTTCGACGTGACCGTGCCCCCGGGCCGCGTGTTCGTCCTGGGCGACCACCGGGCCAACTCCGCCGACTCCCGGTACCACCTGCGGGACGCCGGGCAGGGCACCGTCCCGGAGGACCTGGTCGTGGGGAAGGCCGTGGTCATCGCCTGGCCCCTCGGGCACTGGGCCCGGCTGGAGGAGCCCGGCACCTACGCCTCGGTGCCCGACACGGCGGACCCGCGGGCCCCGGCGGTGCCCGCCATGGCGGACAATGGCCCGACGGGACCCGGCGGTGACGCCGGGTCCCGAGGAGACCGCGGAACGAACGAAATCGTGCCGCTCCCGAGCCCTGCGGAACTCACGCTCGTTATGGGAGTGACGGTCCTGCGCCGCAGGTCCGTCAGGCGGCAGTACAGCGTTAGGAGAGAACGTGGGGGACGTGGCGGTCGGCGCCCGGTCCGGGTCCGGCGGGGACGAGCCGGAGGAGCGGCCAAAGGGGCGGCACGGCGACCGTTCCGCGCACGGGGCACACCCGCCCTCCGAGGACACCGGCGGCCCCGGCCCCCGGGTGCCCGGAGCGCGCGGCGGCGACGGCGGCGCTGAGGGCGGCGGCGAGCACGACGGAGAGGACGGCGACGGCGAGGACGGCGGGGAGCCCAAGCAGCGCTCCCTGTGGAAGGAGCTGCCGCTCCTCCTCGGCATCGCCCTGGTGCTGGCCCTGCTGATCAAGACGTTCCTGCTCCAGGCGTTCTCCATCCCCTCCGACTCGATGCAGAACACCCTCCAGCGCGGGGACCGCGTCCTGGTCGACAAGCTCACGCCGTGGTTCGGGGGGGAGCCCGAGCGCGGCGAGGTCGTCGTCTTCGAGGACCCGGGCAGCTGGCTGGGCCCCGTGACGGCCGAGCCGAACGCGGTGCAGCGGGCGCTCAGCTTCATCGGCCTGATGCCGTCGGCGGACGAGCAGAACCTGATCAAGCGCGTCGTCGGCGTCGAGGGCGACCGGCTGGAGTGCCGCAGGGACGGCCAGGTGACGGTCAACGGCGAGACGCTGGACGAGTCGGCCTACCTCTTCCCGGGCAACACACCCTGCGGCGACCGCCCCTTCGGGCCGCTGACCGTTCCCGAGGACCACGTGTGGGTCATGGGCGACCACCGGCAGAACTCGGAGGACTCCCGCTACCACACGGGAGAGCCGGGCGGCGGCGCCGTGCCGGTGGACAAGGTCGTCGGACGGGCCGTCGTCCGGGCCTGGCCGGTGGACCGCTGGGGCACGCTCCCGGTGCCCGACACGTACGGAGGGCTGGCCGCCGCGGCCCCCGCCGCGCTCGGCCTCGCGGGTGCGCTGCCGCTCCTGCTGTGGCGCAGGAAGCGGCCGGCCGGCCGCTGAGCACCTCCCCGGACCTCCCCGCCGCCCGCCGCCCGCCGCCCCGGGCGCGGGGTGCCCGGGCGGACGTCCGGCACCCCGCACGGGGCTGACCGGGAACGGAACCCGCGGGTAGGGTGCGCCGGAGGCGTCCGCGACCGTGGGGAGCACCGGATGAGCAGCGCACCGACGGACGGCACGGCGCCCGCGCCCGGACGGGCGGGCGCCGTCCTGTCGGCTGCCGCCGTCGCCGTGGGCTGCGTGCTCTTCCTGGGCGCGTTCGTCCTCGCGGCCCTGTTCTACCGGCCCTACGCCGTCCCCACCGGCTCCATGGCCCCCACCGTCGACGCGGGCGCCCGCGTGCTGGCCGAACGGATCGACGGCGGGCAGGTGCGCCGTGGCGACGTGGTCGTCTTCGAGGACGCCCAGTGGGGCGGCATGCCGATGATCAAGCGCGTCGTCGGGGTCGGCGGCGACGAGGTGGCCTGCTGCGACGCGCGGGGGCGGCTGACGGTCGACGGCACGCCCGTGGACGAGCCCTACGTGGCCGGGACCGCGTCCGCCGCCGCGTTCCGCACCACCGTGCCCGAGGGCACCCTCTTCCTGCTCGGCGACAGCCGCGGCGAGTCGGTGGACTCCCGCGCCCTCCTCGCCGACGGCGGCCACGGCGCGGTGCCGCGCGACGCGGTGCGCGCCCGGGTCGACGGAGCCGTCTGGCCGCTGGGCTCGGCGGGCGCGCTGGAGCGCCCCGGCGGATTCGCCGCCCTGCCCGGCGGCGTCTCGGAACCCGGGCCGCTGCGCGCGCTGACGTGGGCCCTGGGCGCCGGAGCCGCCCTGGTGCTGGGCGGGGCCGCCTACGGGCCGGTAGCGCGGCGCGCCGGACGGCGGCAGCGGCCCTGACGCACAATGGGGGGACGCACGGCTGAAGGGGAACATGCCATGAGCGCCGAGGACCTCGAAAAATACGAGACCGAGATGGAGCTGAAGCTCTACCGGGAGTATCGGGACGTCGTCGGGCTCTTCCGCTACGTGATCGAGACCGAGCGGCGGTTCTACCTCACCAACGACTACGAGATGCAGGTGCACTCCGTCCAGGGCGAGGTGTTCTTCGAGGTGTCCATGGCCGACGCCTGGGTGTGGGACATGTACCGGCCGGCCCGCTTCGTCAAGCAGGTCCGGGTGCTGACGTTCAAGGACGTCAACGTCGAGGAGCTGAACAAGAGCGATCTCAACCTGCCCGAGGACTCCGGGTTCGGCGGCTGAACGTTCTTGCCCGTCCGCCCGTCCGCCCGTCCGCCCGTCCGCCCGTCCGCCCGTCCGCCCGTCCGCCCGTCTGCCCGCCCGGTGCCCGGCAGCCGGCCGCACCCGGGAGGGTGACGGAGTTATCCCCATGTGCGGCGTTGTCCACGGAAAACCGCTGTTTTTCCCGCCCTGCCGTCCCGGCCGTCACAGTCGGTCGCGGAGGTGGCGTGATGAACGCACAACGAGCACTCGGACGCTACGGCGAGGACCTGGCCGCCCGGCGGCTGCGGGAGGCCGGGATGGCGGTCCTGGAACGCAACTGGCGCTGCCGGGACGGCGAGATCGACATCGTCGCCCGGCACGGCGACGCCCTGGTGGTCTGCGAGGTCAAGACACGCAGCGCCGGAGCCTACGAACACCCGATGGCGGCCGTGACGCCCCGCAAGGCCGCCCGGCTGCGGCGGCTGGCCGCGTGCTGGCTCAGCGAACGGTGGCTGGTCCGCTACGGGCGGCCCCCGGCCGGCGGGGTGCGCATCGACGTGGTGGGTGTGCTGCTGCCCCGGCGCGGCGCCCCGCAGGTCCAGCACGTGCGCGGGGTGGCCTGAGATGGCCTTCGCCCGCACCTGCTCGGTCGCGCTCGTCGGGGTGGAGGGCGTGCCGGTCGAGGTCCAGGCCGACCTCGAACCCGGCGTCGCCACCTTCACCCTGATCGGGCTCCCCGACAAGTCCCTCGTCGAGAGCCGCGACCGGGTCCGCGCCGCGGTGGTCAACTCCGGGGTGGACTGGCCGCAGCGCAAGCTCACCGTCGGCCTCAGCCCGGCCTCCGTCCCCAAGAGCGGTTCCGGCTTCGACATCGCCGTGGCCAGCGCGGTGCTCGGCGCCGCGGAACGGATCGACCCGCGGCGGCTGAGCGGCGTCATGATGATCGGCGAACTGGGCCTGGACGGACGGGTGCGCCCGGTGCGCGGCGTGCTGCCCGCCGTGCTCGCCGCCGCCGACGCGGGCTACCGCCGGGTCATCGTCCCCGAGCAGACGGCCGCCGAGGCGCGGCTCGTGCCCGGCGTCGACGTCCTGGGCGTGCGCACCCTGCGCCAACTCATCGCCGTGCTCGCGGGCGAGCCGGAGCCCGAGGAACCGGCCGACGAGGCGGGCGGCGGCCCGGACCTGACGTCGCCCGGCCTCGCGCTGCCCGGCACCGCCCTCGCCGGGTCCGCCCGTACGGGCGTCCGTCCGGCCGATCTCGCGGAGGTGGCTGGCCAGGCGGCGGCCCGTCGCGCGCTGGAGGTGGCCGCCGCCGGGCGGCACCACCTGTTCCTCAAGGGCCCGCCCGGAGCGGGCAAGACCATGCTCGCCGAACGGCTGCCGGGGCTGCTGCCCCCGCTCACCCCGCAGGAGTCGCTGGAGGCCACCGCCGTGCACTCGGTGGCCGGGGCCCTGCCACCGGGGCAGCCCCTGGTCTCCCGGGCGCCCTACTGCGCCCCGCACCACTCCGCGAGCATGGCCTCGCTCGTCGGCGGCGGCACCGGACTGCCGCGCCCCGGCGCCGTCTCGATGGCCCACCACGGCGTTCTCTTCCTCGACGAGGCCGCCGAATGCAGCGGACGCGTGCTGGACGCCCTGCGGCAGCCGCTGGAGTCCGGGCAGGTGGTGGTGGCCAGGGCGCAGGGCATGATGCGCATGCCGGCCCGCATCCTCCTCGTCCTCGCCGCGAACCCGTGCCCCTGCGGCCGGCACGGGACGCCCGCGGGCGGATGCGAGTGCCGTCCCTCCTCCGTCCGCCGCTACCGCGCCCGGCTCTCCGGACCACTGCTGGACCGGGTGGACCTGCGGGTCACGGTGGAGCCCGTCGCCCGCGCGGAGCTGCTGGCCACCGGCCGGAACGCCGAGGACAGCGCCACCGTGGCCGCCCGGGTGCTGGCCGCCAGGGAACGGGCCGCCGCCCGCTACGCCGACACCCCCTGGCAGACGAACAGCGAGGTGCCGGGCCACGAACTGCGCACCCGCTGGCAGGTGACACCCGGAGCGCTCGTGCGGGCCGAGGCCGACATGGAACGGGGTCTGCTGACCGCGCGCGGGCTGGACCGGGTACTGCGGGTCGCCTGGACGGTCGCCGACCTGGCCGGACACGGCAGGCCGCACACGGAGGACGTCGACTGCGCGCTCCAGCTGCGCACCGGCGTCAGCCGCGGTGCCCGGAGCACCGGAGTCCCGGCGTGACACGGGCCGACGACGAGGAGCGGCTGGCCAGGGCCGCGCTCAGCCGGACGCTGGAGCCGGGCGACGAGCTGGGCGGGGGCTGGCTGGAGAGCCACGGGGCGGTGGCCACCGTGCGGGCGCTCGCCGAGGACCGCCCGCTGCCCGGGGCGGACCCGCAGCGCTGGGCCGGACTGCGGCTGCGGGCCGCCGCCGCCCGGCCCGGCGAGGACCTCGCCCGGGCAGCGGAGGCGGGCGGCCGGTTCCTGTGCCCGGGCGATGCGGAGTGGCCCGGACAGCTCGACGACCTGGGCCCGGCCCGGCCGGTGGGGCTGTGGGTGCGGGGCACTGCGTCGCTGCGGCTGGCGGCGCTGCGGTCCGTCGCCGTGGTCGGCGCCCGCGCCTGCACGGAGTACGGCGCCCACATGGCCTCCGTCCTCGGCGCCGGGCTGGCCGAACGCGGCTGGACGGTGGTCTCCGGCGCCGCCTACGGGGTGGACGGCGCCGCCCACCGCGGGGCACTCGCGGTGGGCGGAGCGACGGTGGCGGTGCTCGCCTGCGGGGTGGACGTGGCCTACCCGCCGGGCCACCGGGAGCTGATCGCACGCGTGGCCGAACAGGGCCTGTTGGTCGCCGAACTGGCACCGGGCGACCACCCGACACGGCCCCGGTTCCTGCTCCGCAACCGGGTCATCGCCGCCCTCACCCGCGGCACCGTCGTCGTGGAGGCCGAAACGCGCAGCGGTTCCCTGGTCACCGCCCGCTGGGCGACGCGGCTGGGGCGGCAGCCCATGGGCGTGCCGGGGCCGGTCACCTCCGGGCTCTCGGCGGGCGTGCACCGGATGCTGCGCGACGGCGCGGGGCTCGTGACGGATCCGGCCGACGTCGTCGAACTGGTCGGCCGCATGGGGGAGCTGGCCCCGGAACCGGCCACGCCCGTCCTGCCGCGCGATCTGCTGCACCCGGACACCGCCCGGGTCCTGGAGGCGCTTCCCGCCCGGCGCGCGGTGACCGTCGACTGGCTCGCCCGCGCCTCCGGCACGCCCCCGGAGCCCGTGCGAGCCCGGCTGCACGAGCTGCGCGCCCTCGGCTTCGTCGACTGCGTCCGAGGCCACTGGCAATTGTCAGCGGGGTCCCACTGACACCCCAACAGGTGATCTCTGGGTGCTTGACCTGGGGCGACGGAGTGAAAGGGTGAGGCCATGCGAGCGACACGGCAGATACCGCGGGGCGGCGCCGGGCGATGAGGCGGCGCCGGTGTCCCACCGGCGTGCGGTCTGAGGAACGTATCTGCGCATGCCGCGTCGAACGCTGATCGCGCACTGCGACTCCGCGGTCACGCTACGCTCGCCAGACTCTTCCCGCACGGTCCCCGCCCCCACCCGTCCGCTTCCGATTCACGCCCCCCTCGATCACGGCAGAACGGCTCCAGGTAACGCATGCCCCACCACACGTCCGGGTCCTCCCGCACGGCCACGGCGCTGCCGGCCGCGGCCGCAGCGGCGGTCCGCCCCGTCGTGCCCAGCTCACTGGACCAGCTGTGGCGCTCGTACAAGGACACGGGTGACGAGAGGCTGCGCGAGCAGCTCATCCTGCACTACTCGCCTCTGGTGAAGTACGTGGCGGGACGCGTGAGCGTGGGGCTGCCCGCCAGCGTGGAGCAGTCCGACTTCGTCTCCTCCGGGGTCTTCGGGCTCATCGACGCCATCGAGAAGTTCGACCCCGCCCGTGCCATCAAGTTCGAGACGTACGCCATCACCCGCATCCGCGGCGCGATGATCGACGAACTGCGGGCGCTGGACTGGATTCCGCGGTCGGTGCGGCAGAAGGCCCGTGCGGTCGAGCGCTCCTACGCCTCCCTGGAGGCGGCCCTGCGCCGCACGCCCAGCGAGGCGGAGGTCGCCGCCGAGATGGGCATCGCCGTCGAGGAGCTGCACGCCGTCTTCAGCCAGCTCTCCCTGGCCAACGTCGTCGCGCTGGAGGAGCTGCTGCACGCCGGCGGTGAGGGCGGGGACCGGCTGAGCCTCCTGGACACGCTGGAGGACACGGCCGCCGACAACCCGGTGGAGGTCGCCGAGGACCGTGAGCTGCGCCGGCTGCTGGCCCGTGCCGTCAACACGCTCCCGGAGCGGGAGAAGACCGTCGTGACCCTCTACTACTACGAGGGGCTGACCCTCGCGGAGATCGGCGAGGTCCTGGGCGTCACCGAGAGCAGGGTCAGCCAGATCCACACCAAGTCGGTGCTGCAACTGCGGGCGAAGCTCGCCGAGGTCGGCCGCTGAATCGTCCCTCCCGGCCCACTGCCGCGTTGATCGGACAGGCCGTATCGTGGGGGCCGTGCCCAGGATTCGAGCGGCCACCGTGGCCGAGCACCGGACGATGCAGCGCCGCGCCCTGCTGGAGGCGGCCCGCGCCCTGCTCTCCGAAGGCGGCACCGAGGCGCTGACGTTCCCGGCGCTCGCCGAGCGCACCGGGCTCGCCCGTTCCTCCGTCTACGAGTACTTCCGCTCCCGCGCGGCGGTCGTCGAGGAGCTGTGCGCCGTCGACTTCCCCGTGTGGGCCGCCGAGGTGGAGGCGGCGATGACCGCCGCCGCCACGCCCGAGGGCCGCGTCGAGGCGTACGTACGGCGGCAGCTCGCCCTCGTGGGGGACCGCCGGCACCGCGCGGTGGTGGCCATCTCGGCCGGGGAGCTGGACGAGGGCGCGCGGGAGAAGATCCGCGCCGCGCACGGCGGGCTCGTCGCGCTGACCGTCGAGGCGCTGGAGCAGCTCGGGCACCAGCAGCCCCGGCTGACGGCGATGCTCCTCCAGGGTGTCGTGGACGCCGCCGTCCGCCGCATCGAGCTGGGTGCCGCCGAGGACCCCGGGCACATCACCGAGGCGGCCGTCGCCATGGCCCTCCACGGAGTCCGCCGCACCCCGTGACCGCACGGCGGCCGGCAGCTCCCCGGGCCCGCCCGGCCCGCCCGTGCGGCGCGGGAGTCACGGGGCCGGGGAGCCGTCCGCGACGCCCCGCGGGGGCCGGTTTCCGGCGGCGCAGGCGGTGGGCGGCCCACAGCGCGGTGACGGCCAGGACGCCGGGCAGCGCCAGGCCGGCCGGGCCGGTGCGGGCGGCGGCCGGCTGCCACGCGGGGGAGACCACCGGGTCCGCCGCCTCCTGCCCCGCCGTCGCTGCTGCCGTCGCCACCGCCGTCTCCGCCGGTGCGGGCGGAGCGCCGCCCGGGGCCGCGGTGCCCGGGAGCGGGACGCCGAAGACGGGCAGCAGCACCGGCGGGCCGGTGGCGAGCAGCGACAGCGGGTCCAGGTACCGCTCCCCCTGGCGCAGGCCCCAGTGGAGGCAGGCGCGCGGCGGGCAGTGCGAGCCGCCGGGTGTCAGCGTGCCGACCACCGCGCCCGCCGCCACCCGTTCGCCCACGCGCACCGACGCCCGCACCGGCTCGTACGTGACCCGCAGGGGCGGGGGCCCCGTACCGGCCAGCTCCACGGAGACGACGCCGCGTCCGGCCACCGGCCCGGCGTGCACGACGCGCCCGGCCGCCACCGTCCGCACCGGCTGCCCGGGGCGCCCCGCCAGGTCCACGCCGCGGTGCCCGGCCGCCCAGCGCACCGGCGGCGGCGCGAAGCCCCGTGCCACCTCGGGCTCCGGCAGCGGCCACGGGGGCGGGGGAGCGGGGCTCGCGGACGCGGGCAGGGCGAGCGCCGCGGCCGCACACAGGGAGAGCAACATGCGCGCAGCGTGACACCGGTCCGCCGACGGCGGGCCGGGCCCGGCCCGAGCTGTGGATTACTCGCCGGTTGTGGAAAACCCGGCGTGTCGCTCACCGTGCGGCAGGTCCCGTACACTTCTGCTGGCGACCCGGTCACCGGGTCGACTTCGCACGCCCCGCCGTCCTCCTTGGACGGCAGCGCATCTCGGTCCTCGGCACCGCTCTTCACCTGCGAAGCGAAGGCGGTCGGCAGGCACGACGCGTCGGGGCGTCAGGAGCGCCGGCCATCCGGCCGGCGCGTTAACCGAGAAAAACCGAGGAGTACGGCCATGGCCGTCGTCACGATGCGGGAGCTGCTGGAGAGCGGCGTCCACTTCGGGCACCAGACCCGCCGCTGGAACCCGAAGATGAAGCGCTTCATCTTCACCGAGCGCAACGGCATCTACATCATCGACCTGCTCCAGTCGCTGTCGTACATCGACCGCGCCTACGAGTTCGTCAAGGAGACGGTCGCCCACGGCGGCACCGTCATGTTCGTCGGCACCAAGAAGCAGGCCCAGGAGGCCATCGCCGAGCAGGCCACGCGCGTGGGCATGCCCTACGTCAACCAGCGCTGGCTCGGCGGCATGCTGACCAACTTCTCCACCGTCCACAAGCGGCTCCAGCGCCTCAAGGAGCTTGAGCAGATCGACTTCGAGGACGTGGCCGCCTCCGGCCTCACCAAGAAGGAGCTGCTGGTCCTCTCCCGCGAGAAGGCGAAGCTGGAGAAGACCCTCGGCGGCATCCGCGACATGCAGAAGGTGCCCAGCGCCGTCTGGATCGTGGACACCAAGAAGGAGCACATCGCCGTCGGTGAGGCGCGCAAGCTCAACATCCCGGTCGTCGCGATCCTGGACACCAACTGCGACCCCGACGAGGTCGACTACAAGATCCCGGGCAACGACGACGCGATCCGCTCCGTCACCCTGCTCACCCGCGTGATCGCCGACGGTGTCGCCGAGGGCCTGATCGCCCGTTCCGGTGCCGCCGAGGGCAAGGGCGGCGAGCAGGCGGCCCCGGCCGCGGCCGAGCCGCTGCCGGAGTGGGAGCGCGAGCTGCTGGCGGGCGACAAGGCCGCCGAGGGTGCCGAGGCCAAGGCCGAGGAGAAGCCGGCTGAGGAGCAGGCCGCCCCCGTCGAGGAGCAGGACGCTCCCGCCGAGGCGCCGGCCGAGGCCGCAGCCGAGACCCCGGCCGAGCAGCAGGGCTGACGCACCGGTTCGACAGCGCACCGCCCGAGCGCACCGAACGCACGGCGGGAGCAGCGCGCCAGCGCCGCCCCGCCGTGCGTTCCGCACCCTTTCCGCCCGGTCGGACGGCGTGGGGCGCGGGTCACCGGGCACATCGGACACCACCTCATCGACTTTCCGGGAAGAGATTCACCCCATGGCGAACTACACCGCCGCTGACGTCAAGAAGCTCCGGGAGCTCACCGGCGCCGGCATGATGGACTGCAAGAAGGCGCTCGACGAGGCCGACGGCAACGTCGACAAGGCCGTCGAGATCCTGCGCGTCAAGGGCCAGAAGGGTGTCGCCAAGCGCGAGTCCCGTACCGCCGAGAACGGCGCGGTCGCGGCCCTCATCGCCGGTGACAAGTCCTCCGGCGTGCTGGTCGAGCTGAAGTGCGAGACGGACTTCGTGGCCAAGGGCGACAAGTTCCAGGCCGCCGTCGCCGCCATCGCCGAGCACATCGCCGCCACCTCCCCGGCCGACGCCGCCACCCTCCTCGCCTCCGAGATCGAGGGCGGCAAGACCGTCCAGGCGTTCGTGGACGAGAAGAACGCCGAGCTGGGCGAGAAGATCGTGCTCGACCGCTTCGCGCAGTTCTCGGGCGGCTTCGTCGCCACCTACCTGCACCGCACGAACCCCGACCTGCCGCCGCAGGTCGGTGTCCTGGTGCAGCTCGACCAGGAGAACGCCGAGGTCGCCAAGGACGTCGCGCAGCACATCGCCGCCTTCGCGCCCAAGTACGTCTCCCGCGAGGACGTCCCGGCCGAGACGGTGGAGAACGAGCGCCGCGTCGCCGAGGCCACGGCCAAGGAGGAGGGCAAGCCGGAGGCCGCCCTCCCCAAGATCGTCGAGGGCCGCGTGAACGGCTTCTTCAAGGAGAACTGCCTCCTGGACCAGCCCTTCGCCAAGGACAACAAGAAGTCCGTCCAGAAGGTCCTGGACGAGGCCGGCGTCACGCTGAAGCGCTTCGCCCGCATCCGCGTCGGCGCCTGAGCCATTCGTACGTCCCGACGCCACGGGACGGCGTGACACGGGCGGCCGCTGGGGTCCGGCCCCGATAGGGTCGGGCACACGGCAGCTGAGACCAGCCGCAGACGAGGAGGCCATTGCCGCAGGGAACCATCCGTTCCGCGGGCAATGGCCTTCCTCGTATGTGCACGAGGAGACCTTCATGAGCAGGACTGCAACCGATACCGACATCCCCCGCCGCTTTCTGCTGAAGCTCTCCGGTGAAGCCTTCTCGGGCGGCGGTGGCCTCGGCGTCGACCCCGACATCGTCCACAAGATCGCCCGCGAGATCGCGGCGGTCGTCCGCGACGGCGCGCAGATCGCCGTCGTCATCGGTGGCGGCAACTTCTTCCGCGGTGCCGAACTGCAGCAGCGCGGCATGGACCGGGCGCGCTCCGACTACATGGGCATGCTCGGCACCGTCATGAACTGCCTCGCCCTCCAGGACTTCCTGGAGAAGGAGGGCATCGACTCCCGCGTGCAGACGGCCATCACCATGGGGCAGGTCGCCGAGCCCTACATTCCCCTGCGCGCGATCCGGCACCTGGAGAAGGGCCGTGTCGTGATCTTCGGCGCCGGCATGGGCATGCCCTACTTCTCCACCGACACCACGGCGGCCCAGCGCGCGCTGGAGATCCACGCCGAGGCGATGCTCATGGGCAAGAACGGCGTGGACGGGATCTACGACTCCGACCCGGCGAAGAACCCCGACGCGGTACGGTTCGACGCGCTCACCTACGACGAGGTCATCACCCGGGACCTGAAGGTCGCGGACATGACCGCCATCACCCTGTGCCGGGACAACAAACTGCCGATCCTCGTCTTCGAACTCCTCGCCGAGGGCAATATCGCGCGTGCCGTCCAGGGTGAGAAGATCGGCACACTGGTCGGCAGCCAGAGCAGCCGCGGCTGACCGCGCACCGGTGGACACGGGCCTGCCGGTCAGACACCGTGCAGGCACCAGGGCACACCCGTGTACGGCCGTACCCGGGGCCACCGCCCGAATCCGCTCATTCATCGAACCAGGAGTCACGTGGTGATCGAAGAGACCCTCCTCGAAGCCGAGGAGAAGATGGAGAAGGCGGTCGTCGTCGCCAAGGAGGACTTCGCCGCGATCCGCACCGGCCGTGCGCACCCGGCGATGTTCAACAAGATCGTGGCCGACTACTACGGGGCGCCGACGCCGATCAACCAGCTCGCGTCGTTCTCGGTGCCCGAGGCCCGCATGGCCGTGGTGACGCCGTTCGACAAGAGCGCCCTGCGCAACATCGAGCAGGCCATCCGCGACTCCGACCTCGGCGTCAACCCGTCGAACGACGGCAGCATCATCCGGGTGGTGTTCCCCGAGCTGACCCAGGAGCGCCGTAAGGAGTACATCAAGGTCGCCAAGGGCAAGGCCGAGGACGCCAAGATCTCCATCCGCAGCGTCCGCCGCAAGGCCAAGGAGGCCATCGACAAGGCCGTCAAGGACGGCGAGGTCGGCGAGGACGAGGGCCGTCGCGCCGAGAAGGAACTCGACGACACCACGTCCCGGTACGTCGGGCAGGTGGACGAGCTGCTCAAGCACAAGGAAGCCGAGCTGCTCGAGGTCTGACGGGGTCTTCCAGATAAGGGCTGCAATTCAGTGAACGACTCACCCTGGGGCACGACCCCGTCCGCCGGACCGGGCTTCCACCCCGGCCCCGGGCCGGGTCCGTCGGCGGGTCCCGCGCATGGTGTCCGCGATACGGCGCAGACTCGGCTCATGCCCATCGTGCCCGACGCCGGCGGCGGCGACCAGGAGGAGAGCGGCGACCGCCCGGGCCACCGGCCCGGCGGCACCCCGTCCGGCGGTCTGCCGGACGGTCCGCCGCCCGGCGGCCCTTCCGTCCCCGAGCCCGCTTCGCCGCTGCCCGGCGCGAAGCGGGCCGGCCGTGACCTGCGCGCGGCGATAGGGGTCGGCCTCGGCCTCGGGGCCGTCATCCTGGCCGCGCTGTTCCTGCTGAAGGACGTCTTCGTCGCGGTCATCGTGCTCGCCGTCGTGGTGGGCCTGTGGGAGCTGACGTCCCGGCTGGCCGAACGCAAGGGCATCCGCGCCCCGCTCGTCCCGCTCGCGGTGGGCGGCGCGGCGATGGTGGTCGCCGGATACGCGGGAGGTGCGCGAGCCGCCTGGGTGGCCATGGCGCTGACCTGCCTCGCGGTCCTGGTGTGGCGGATGGCGCAGCCGCCGCACGACTACCTGAAGGACGTCACGGCGGGCGTCTTCGCCGCGTTCTACGTGCCCTTCCTCGCCACCTTCGTGGCCCTCATGCTCGCCGCGGACGACGGCCCGCAGCGCGTGCTGACGTTCCTCCTGCTGACCGTCGTGTCCGACACGGGCGCCTACGCCGTCGGCTGGCGCTTCGGCCGCCGCAAGCTCGCGCCGCGCATCAGCCCGGGGAAGACCCGTGAGGGCCTGCTCGGCGCGGTGGGCTTCGCCGTGGTCGCCGGTGCCCTGTGCATGGAACTGCTCATCGACGGCGGCACCTGGTGGCAGGGGCTGCTGCTGGGCCTGGCGGTGGCCGTGAGCGCCACCCTGGGCGACCTGGGCGAGTCCATGATCAAGCGCGACCTGGGCATCAAGGACATGGGCCGCCTGCTGCCGGGCCACGGCGGCATCATGGACCGCCTCGACTCGCTCCTGCCCACGGCCCCGGTCGTCTGGCTCCTCCTGGTCCTCTGCGTCGGCACGGGCTGACCCCGCCCGTACCGCCGCCAGCACCGGCAACGCGACGGCCCGCCCGGCGCGGCGGTGGGTCCTGCGAGACGCGTCACCCGCCCGTCCGCCGGTTCCTCACGACCCAGGACCGTCGCCCCTGCGGCAACAACAATCGGTCCGCTCTCAACCTCGGGCATGCCGGTCGTTGAGCAACTGTGAGACGCGCTGGGGTGAGACTCCCAGGACGTGCGCGATGTCCCTGCCGGTCAGGCCGTGCTCGTCGAGCGCTGCCGCTGTGCGCCGCAGCTCCGCCGCGGCCGTCACTTGGGCCTTGTGTGCGTCGGCGGTGGCCTGCGTCGATGCCTTGACGCGTCGGTTGAGCTCGTCGCCGAGGTCGATTCTGAGCGCGGCCCCGTGCTCGGCTCCAGGCACTCCGCCTGCCTCCATGAGGACGCGTCCGCGCTCGACCGCGCCATCCAGACGCCGTACGTAGCTGGGCTCCGCTCCGTCCATGTGCAGCACCCAGCCATCGCCCGATCGACGGGCGAGAATCCGGGGCAGTTCCACCATCCGACCAGCGTCCATAACAACTCCGTTTTGTGGGCGTGGAGTTGGCAGTCCAGGTTCCCTAGTCGACAACATCTACAGGGACTAGACGGACGGGGATAAGAGGGTGCTGCCCTGCGAACCCGTCATCGGCACGGGTCGGGGGCTGCCGGGGTGGGGTGACCGAGGTCCCATGCGGGTGGCCCGGGTGGGGCTGGGCGATCTGCGACACTGGGGGCATCATGCCTGCGCCTGGAGAACTGACGTTTGTCGCGCCGCGGGGGGCCAAGAAGCCGCCGCGGCACCTTGCCGACCTCGATCCCGCCGAGCGCCGGGAGGCGGTGGCCGGGATCGGGGAGAAGCCGTTCCGGGCCAAGCAGCTGTCCCAGCACTACTTCGGGCGGTACGCGCACGAACCGGCGCAGTGGACGGACATCCCCGCCGCCGCCCGGGAGCGGCTGGCGGCGGAGCTGCTGCCGGAGCTGATGAGCGTGGTGCGGCACGTCACCTGCGACGACGGCGCCACCCGCAAGACGCTGTGGCGGCTGCACGACGGGACGCTGGTCGAGTCGGTGCTGATGCGCTACCCGGACCGCGTCACCATGTGCGTCTCCTCGCAGGCCGGTTGCGGCATGAACTGCCCGTTCTGCGCGACGGGGCAGGCGGGCCTGGACCGCAACCTGTCGACGGCCGAGATCGTGCACCAGATCGTGGACGGCATGCGGGCGCTGCGGGATGGGGACGTGACCGGTGGCCCGGCCCGGCTGTCCAACATCGTCTTCATGGGCATGGGGGAGCCGCTCGCCAACTACAACCGGGTCGTCGGCGCGATCCGGCGGCTCACCGATCCGGCGCCGGACGGGCTCGGGCTGTCGCAGCGGGGCATCACGGTCTCGACGGTCGGCCTGGTGCCCGCCATGCGCCGGTTCTCCGCCGAGGGGTTCAAGTGCCGTCTCGCGGTCTCGCTGCACGCGCCGGACGACGAGCTGCGGGACACCCTCGTGCCGGTCAACACCCGCTGGAAGGTGCGCGAGGTGCTGGACGCCGCGTGGGAGTACGCGGCGGTCTCCGGCCGCAGGATCTCGATCGAGTACGCCCTCATCCGGGACATCAACGACCAGGCGTGGCGCGGTGACCTGCTGGGCCGTCTCCTCAAGGGCAAGCGGGTGCACGTCAACCTCATCCCGCTCAACCCGACGCCCGGTTCCAAGTGGACGGCGTCCCGGCCGGAGGACGAGCGGGCGTTCGTCCTCGCGCTGGAGGCGCACGGGGTGCCGGTGACCGTGCGGGACACCCGGGGCCAGGAGATCGACGGGGCCTGCGGGCAGCTCGCCGCCGGGGAGCGCTGACGGCGTCCGGGCCGGGGCGCCGTGGGCGCCCCGCCCGGCACTGGTATCGTCCGAACATACGAATAGCCACCATCCGACAGGGGAGCGCGCAGCGCTGAGAGTGCGGTTCGTCCGCAGACCCTCGAACCTCGCCCAGGTCATGCTGGGTAGGAAGTTCGGAAGCACTCTCGTGCCGCACGCCTGCGCCCGTATCCGGAGGCAGCACGATGATGCGCACCACGACCACGTTCCGGGGCGTCCTCGCCGCCGCGCTGGGCACCGCCCTGCTCGCGGGCTGCGGGTCCGGCGGCGGGGACGGCACGTCCGAGACGGTCACCCTCGTCACCCACAACTCGTTCGCCGTCTCCGAGGAGGTGCTGGCGCGGTTCACCGAGGAGACGGGCTACACGGTGGAGGTCGTGCGCGGCGGTGACGCCGGCGTCACGGTCAACAAGGCCGTCCTCAGCGCCGGCAACCCCGAGGGCGACGTCCTGTTCGGCGTGGACAACACCATGCTCTCCAAGGCCCTCGACGCCGACGTCTTCACCCCCTACGAGGCCGAGGGCCTCGCGGAGGTGGACGAGGCGGTCCGGCTGGACGACCGCCACCGGGTGACGCCGGTGGACACCGGCGACGTCTGCGTCAACTACGACCGGGCCTGGTTCGAGGAGCGCGGCACCGAGCCGCCGCAGACGCTGGACGACCTCACCGATCCGGTCTACCGGGACCTCCTCGTCGTGCAGAACCCGGCGACGTCCTCGCCGGGGCTGGCCTTCCTGCTCGCCACCGTCGGCGCCTACGGGGAGGACGGCTGGCAGGAGTACTGGAAGGACCTCAAGGCCAACGGCGCCGAGCAGGTCGACGGCTGGGAGCAGGCGTACAACGACCGCTTCTCCGGCTCGTCGGCCGGCCGGGACGGCGACCGCCCGCTGGTCGTCTCCTACGCCTCCAGCCCGCCGGCCGAGGTGTACTACGGCGGTGACGCGCGCCCGGAGCAGGCACCGACGGGCGTCGCCACCGGCACCTGCTTCCAGCAGACCGAGTTCGCCGGGCTGCTGCGGGGCGCGGACAACACCGAGGGCGGCGAGGCGCTGCTGGACTTCCTGATCAGCCCCGCCTTCCAGGAGGACGTCCCGCTCCAGATGTTCGTGCGCCCGGTGCGCGGCGACGCGGAGCTGCCGGAGGTCTTCACCCGGTACGGGGCCACGGTCGAGGAGCCGCACCGCGTCGCGTCCGAGCGCATCGACGAGAACCGGGAGCAGTGGATCGAGCAGTGGTCCGCGCTGATGAGGTAGCCCGCCCGGCGGGAGCGGCCCGCCCGGCGGTCCCCACGCGGGCGCGGGACGCCTCCGCGCGGCGCCGCGCGCTGGCCGTGCGGCTCGCGCTGATGGCCGTGCCCCTGGCCTTCTTCGCGGTGTTCTTCGGCTACCCCGTGGCCGCCATCGTCGCCCGCGGCCTGCGCGAGGACGGCCGCTGGGACCTCGGCGGCGCCGCCGAGGTGCTGGGCGACCCGGTGACGGGGCAGGTCCTGGCGTTCACCGTCGGGCAGGCCGCGGCGTCCACCGCGCTGACCCTGGCGCTCGCCCTGCCCGGTGCCTACGTCTTCGCGCGGCTCGACTTCCCCGGCAAGCAGCTCCTGCGGGCCGTGGTGACGGTGCCGTTCGTGCTGCCGACCGTCGTCGCCGGGTCGGCGTTCCTCGCGCTGCTCGGCCGGGGCGGGGTGCTGGAGAACGCGTGGGGGATCCGGCTGGACACCAGCGTGTGGGCGATCCTGCTGGCGCACGTCTTCTTCAACTACGCCGTCGTCGTGCGCACCGTCGGCGGCCTGTGGTCGCAGCTCGACCCCGGGCAGGAGGAGGCCGCCAGGATGCTCGGCGCCTCCCGGTTCACCGCCTGGCGCCGGGTCACGCTGCCCGCGCTGACGCCCGCCGTGGCCGCCGCCGCCCTGATGGTCTTCCTGTTCACCTTCACCTCCTTCGGCGTCGTGCAGATCCTCGGCGGCGCCCGCTACACCACGCTGGAGGTGGAGATCTACCGCCAGACGGCGCAGTTCCTGAACCTGCCGACCGCCGCCGTGCTCACCTGCCTCCAGTTCGCCGCCGTCCTCGCGCTGCTGGCCGTGCACGCGCGCACGGT
The DNA here is from genome assembly GCF_036323765.1 of Streptomyces solitudinis. Taxonomy (NCBI): domain Bacteria; kingdom Bacillati; phylum Actinomycetota; class Actinomycetes; order Kitasatosporales; family Streptomycetaceae; genus Streptomyces; species Streptomyces solitudinis. The sequence goes on along the minus strand of NZ_JAZDCW010000011.1, from coordinate 100,668 downwards.
GCGTCGGCGGGAGAGCGCGCTGCGCCTGGTGGACGCCGCGCGCACGGCGCGCAGGCCGCGCGGCGCGGGGCAGTGGGCGCTGCTCGGCTCGCAGCTCGCCGTCATCGCGGTGCTGCTCGTGGCGCCACTGGCCGTGCTGGTCGAGCGGTCCTTCGCCACGTCCGACGGCTACGCGCTGACGTTCTACCGCGCTCTGGCGCAGGTCCCCGACAGCTCCAGCACCTTCGCGGTGCCCGCGCTGCACGCCGTCGGCAACTCGCTCGCCTACGCCGCCGTCGCCACCGCCATCGCCGTCGTGGTCGGCGCCCTGGCCGCCGCGGCGCTGACCCGGCGGGCCGGGCGGCTGGTGCGCGGTTTCGACGCGCTGCTGATGCTGCCGCTGGGCACCTCGGCGGTCACCGTCGGCTTCGGGTTCCTCATCGCGCTGGACGAGCCGCCGCTCGACCTGCGCTCCGCCTGGCTGCTGGTGCCGCTGGCGCAGGCGCTCGTGGGCGTGCCGTTCGTGGTGCGCACGATGCTGCCCGTGCTGCGCGCCGTCGACGACCGGCTGCGGGAGGCCGCCGCCGTGCTCGGCGCCTCCCCGCTGCGGGCCTGGCGCGAGGTGGACCTGCCGCTGGTGCGCCGCGCGCTGGCCGTCGCCGCCGGGTTCGCCTTCGCCGTGTCGCTCGGCGAGTTCGGCGCGACCGTCTTCCTCGCCCGTGCCGACGCGCCGACCCTGCCGGTGGCCGTCGAACGGTTCCTCGGCCGGGCCGGTGAGCTGAACTACGGGCAGGCCATGGCGCTGAGCACCATCCTCATGCTCGTGTGCGCGGCCAGCCTGCTGGCGCTGGAGCGCGTGCGCACCGACCGCTTCGGAGAGTTCTAGATGGCGTCCCTGGACGTGGAGTCCCTCACCGTCCGCTTCGGCGAGCGTACCGTGCTCGACGCCGTCGGCCTCGCGGTGCGGCCGCACGAGACGGTGTGCGTGCTGGGTCCCAGCGGCAGCGGCAAGTCGACCCTGCTGCGTGCCGTGGCCGGGCTCCAGAGCGCGGAGTCGGGGCGGGTGCTGCTGGCGGGCGAGGACCTGTCCGGGGTGCCGCCGCACCGGCGCGGCCTGGGCCTGATGTTCCAGGACCACCAGCTCTTCCCGCAGCGGGACGTGGCGGGCAACGTGGCGTTCGGGCTGCGGGTGCGGGGCGTGGACCGGCGGCGGGCGGCGGCGCGGGTGTCCGAGCTGCTGGAACTGGTCGGGCTGCCCGGAGCCGGACGGCGGGCGGTGGCCTCGCTCTCCGGCGGGGAGCAGCAGCGGGTGGCGCTCGCCCGCGCGCTGGCGCCGCAGCCGCGGCTGCTCATGCTGGACGAGCCGCTGGGCCAGCTCGACCGGGGCCTGCGGGAGCGGCTGGTGGTGGAGCTGCGCCAGCTCTTCGACCGGCTCGGCACGACGGTGCTGGCCGTCACCCACGACCAGGGCGAGGCGTTCGCGCTGGCCGACCGGGTGGTGGTCATGTCCGACGGCCGCGTGGCGCAGAGCGGCACGCCCGTGGACGTGTGGGAGCGGCCCGCCTCCCCGTTCGTGGCGCGCTTCCTCGGCTTCGCCAACGTGGTGTCCGGCACCGTGCGGGGGAGCCGGGCGCGGACACCGTGGGGCGCGGTGCCGGTGCCGCCGGGCACGCCGCAGGGGCCGTGCGCGCTGCTCGTCCGCCCCACGGGGGTGCGCCTCGCGGGCGCCGGGGAGGTGGAGGGGCTGCGCGGCACGGTCGCGGCCCGCACCTTCCGCGGTGACCACGTCGTGGTGCTGCTCGACGTGGAACGGGGCCCGCGCCTGGAGGCCGCCTGCCCGCTGCGCGAGGCGCCCGCCACGGGCGCCTCCGTGACGGTGACGTTCGCCGAGGAGGACGTCGTCCGGCTGCCGCCCGGCGACGGGGAACGCTGAGCCGTCGCCGTCGCCGTCCGGGCCGCAGAGGACGGCAGCCGCTGGCCCTCACGGTGGCGGGGGCCGCCAGACACCCGCCCGCTCGCGCCGCCCGAGGTGGACGAAGCTCTCGGTGGAGCGGACGCCGGGCAGCGTCCTGACGCGCTGGGTGAGCAGGCGGAGCAGGTGCTCGTCGTCCGTGACGGCGATCTCCGCCAGGAGGTCGAACGGGCCCGCCGTGACCACGACGCTGCCGACCTCCGCCAGCTCGGCCAGCGCCTCGGCGACCGGTACGGGGTCACCCTCGACGGTGATCCCGACCGTGGCCTGCCGCAGCAGGCCGACGCCACGGGGGTCGGTGACGGCGGCGATCCGTATGGCGCCCTGGTCGAGCAGCTTCTGGACGCGCTGCCGCACGGCGGCCTCGGACAGGCCCACGGCCTTGCCGATGGCGGCGTACGGGCGGCGGCCGTCCTCCTGGAGCTGCTCGATGATCGCCAGGGAGACGGCGTCGGCCACCGCGCCGCCGTTCGTCCTCTTCCCCGCACGCACCCCGTCATTCTCAGCCACGGCCTCACTGTGCAGGAGGGGTGCTCCGTCACGCAAGCACGGAACGATGGAATCCATCGCTGACTGGGCTATTGGCAACTGAATCCACGGGTACCGAGTGGCGGCCCTGTTGATTGCGTGAGCGCGGCGGTTAGGGTGGATGTCTCACCCATCGCACACGAGGAAGCAGGAGGGTGCTGACGTGACCACCGAACCGCGCCGGCTGCGCAACTACATCGACGGTGAGTTCCGGGACGCCGCGGACGGGCGGACCACCGAGGTGCTCGATCCGGCGACGGGCGAGGCGTACGCCCAGGGGGCGCTGTCGTCCGCGGCCGACGTCGACGCGGCCATGGCCGCCGCCGCTGCCGCCTTCCCGGGCTGGCGGGACGCGACCCCCGGCACCCGGCAGCTCGCCCTGCTGCGGATCGCCGACGCCCTGGAGTCCCGTGCGGACGAGCTGCTCGCCGTCGAGTGCAAGGACACCGGCAAGCCGCTGGAGCTGACCCGGCAGGAGGAGCTGCCGATGATGCTCGACCAGATCCGGTTCTTCGCGGGCGCCGCCCGGATGCTGGAGGGCCGGTCCGCGGGCGAGTACATGGAGGGGATGACGTCCTTCGTCCGGCGGGAGCCGGTCGGCGTCTGCGCCCAGGTCGCGCCGTGGAACTACCCGATGATGATGGCCGTGTGGAAGTTCGCCCCGGCCATCGCCGCGGGCAACACGGTCGTGCTCAAGCCCGCCGACACCACCCCCGCCTCCGCCGTGTTCCTCGCCGAGGTGCTGGGCCAGATCCTGCCCAAAGGCGTGTTCAACGTCGTCTGCGGCGACCGGGACACCGGACGCCTCATGGTCGAGCACCCGACCCCGGCCATGGCCTCGATCACCGGTTCGGTGCGGGCGGGCGTCGAGGTGGCGACGAGCGCGGCCCGGGACGTCAAGCGCGTCCACCTGGAGCTGGGCGGCAAGGCACCGGTCGTCGTCTTCGGCGACGCGGACGTCCCCGCGGCCGTCGAGGGCATCCGGGACGCCGGTTTCTTCAACGCGGGACAGGACTGCACCGCCGCCACCCGGGTGCTCGTCCACGCGTCCGTGCACGACGAGTTCGTCGCCGCCCTCGCCAAGGCGGCCGCCGAGATCAAGACGGGCGACCTGTCCGACGAGGACTGCTTCTACGGGCCGCTCAACAACCCCGTCCACCTGGAGAAGGTGCAGGGCTTCATCGACCGGCTGCCCGCGCACGCCAAGGTGGAGACCGGCGGCGAGCGCGTCGGCGACCGGGGCTACTTCTTCGCTCCGACCGTCGTGTCCGGGCTGAGGCAGGACGACGAGATCATCCAGAACGAGGTGTTCGGGCCGGTCATCACGGTGCAGCGGTTCGCCGACGACGAGCAGGCCGTCGAGTGGGCCAACGGCGTCGAGTACGCCCTCGCCTCGTCCGTGTGGACGACCGACCACGCGCGCGCCATGCGGCTGTCGAAGACGCTGGACTTCGGCTGCGTGTGGATCAACACGCACATCCCGCTCGTCGCGGAGATGCCGCACGGCGGGTTCAAGAAGTCCGGTTACGGCAAGGACCTGTCCGCCTACGGCTTCGACGACTACACCCGCGTCAAGCACGTGATGACGGCCCTGTAGGGCCACCACGCGGGCGGCGGGGCGGCGGGGCGCCGGGAGGGCCGGGTGCGGGGCCGGCCGCCCCGCCGCCCCGACGCTCCGCCCGGCTCAGCGGGCGGACAGGTGGGCGGCGAGGTAGGCGTCGATCTCGCCGTTCAGCGCCGCCTTGGCGGGGGCCTCCAGGAACGACGCCTCCACCCCGTTCCGCGCCAGTGCCGCTATCCCGGCCGCGTCCAGGTCCAGCAGGCGGGCCGCGATCGCGTACTCGGTGTTCAGGTCGGTGCCGAACATCGGCGGGTCGTCACTCCCGATGGTGACGGGCACCCCGGCCCGTACCATCTCGCGCACCGGGTGCGCGGCCAGGTCGGGCACCGCACGCGTGGCGACGTTCGACGTCGGGCAGACCTCCAGCGCGATGCGCCGCTCGGCCAGGTACTCCAGCAGCCGGGGGTCCTGCGGCGCGCTCGTGCCGTGCCCGATCCGCTCGGCGCGCAGGTACGTCAGCGCGTCCCAGACCGAGCCGGGGCCTGTCGTCTCGCCCGCGTGCGGCACGCTGTGCAGCCCCTCGGCGACGGCGCGGTCGAAGTAGGGCTTGAACTGGGGCTTGGGCACCCCGATCTCCGGGCCGCCGAGGCCGAAGGACACCAGCCCCTCCGGCCGCAGACCGCAGGCCATCCGGGTGGTCTCCTCGGCCGCTTCGAGCCCCGCCTCACCGGGGATGTCGAAGCACCAGCGCAGCGACACGCCCAGCTCGGCGGCCGCCGCCTTCCGGGCGTCCTCGATGGCCTCCATGAACGCGATGTCGGGAATGCCGCGCCGCGTCGAGCTGAACGGGGTGACGGTCAGCTCCGCGTAGCGGATGTTCTGCCCGGCCATCTCCCGCGCGATCTCGTAGGTCAGCAGCCGAACGTCCTCGGCGTCGCGGACGAGGTCCACGACGGAGAGGTAGATCTCCAGGAAGTGCGCGAAGTCGCGGAAGGTGAAGAACTCGGCCAGCGCCGCCACGTCGGCGGGGACGGCGGAGTCGGGGTGCCGCGCCGCCAGTTCGGCGACGATGCGGGGCGAGGCGGAGCCGACGTGGTGCACGTGCAGCTCCACCTTGGGCAGCCCCGCGACGAAGCCGGTCAGGTCGGCGGCGTCCGTGAAGTGGGTGGACTCGGGCAGGTCGGGCAGGTCGGGCACGGGTGAACCTCCGGTGGCAGCGGCCCGTCGGGCGCCCGCCATCGTATGCGGGACGCCGCATACGATGGCGGGGGTATCCGACCGGGAGGGGTTCATGGCACAGGACGCAGCCGAGCAGGGGCCGGGGGACGGCGCGCCCCCGTCCGCCTGGGCGCCTCCCCAGGAGGCGGTGCGGCTGGACAAGCCCGCCGCAGTCCCGTCGTCCGCCCCGCCGTCGTCCGCCGAAGCGCCGCCCGCGTCGTCCCTCCCCGGTCCGCCGACCCCGGCCGTGCCCCGGCCCCAGGGCCCGCCGCCGGGGTCCGCGCCCGGCCCGGCGTCCGGCACGTCCGGCGTCCCCCCGGTGCCGCAGGCCCCCTCCCCGCCCCCGGCACCCCCGGTGCCGTTCCCCGGCCCGCCCTACGGCCACCCGGGCCCGCAGCCCGGTTACGGCTACGGCCACGGGCCCGGGTACGGCCACGCCGGGCAGCCGCCGTACGGCTACAACCCCGGCATGCCGTGGCAGCCGCCGGCCCCGCCGCCGAAGACGAGCGGCATCTGCACGGCCGCCATGGTGATCGGCATCATCGGCACCTCGCTGACCCTCACCATCTGGGGCTCCTTCGTCGCCATCCTGCTCGGCCCGCTCGCGCTGGGCCTCGGCATCACCGCCCGCCGCCGCGTCGCCCGCGGCGAGGCCCACGGGTCGGCTCAGGCGACCACCGGTTTCGTGCTGGGCATCGTGTGCACCGCGCTCTCCGCGCTCTTCGTGGCGATCCTGGTCATCGCCATCAGCGCCGAGTCCGCCGAGGACGACCCGGACATCTACTACGAGGACTACCCCTACGACGCCCGCGTCGTCGGCACCGCCCCCCTGACGCCGCCCGGCACGTAGCGCGGGGCGCCCCAGGCGCGCCCCGGCTCCGGCACGCCGGTCCGTGCCCCCGCGGGTGCGGATGTCGCCGGGGCGGCCCCGGCCGCCGCCCGCAGGTGATTCCCCTGATACCCGCTTCGGGGAGTCCGGCTTCAATCGGCGGCAACCGGCTGCGGAACGCCGTTCCGTGACCGGGATCAGGCACCCCTCGCGCAACCGACACAGCGCCGTGCCGACGCACGCCCCGGGCGCGGCCAGAAGGGATCTCAGGCATGTCGTCTCACCTCAGCCGGCGTCTGCGGGTACTGGGCGCAGCGGTCACCGGCTTCGTGGCCCTGGGCGCACTCGGCGCCGTCACGACCCCCGCCTCCGCCGCCACGCCGGTCTACAGCGAGGACTTCTCCGACGGGCTCGGCTCCTTCACCGCCACCGGCTCCGTCAGGACCGGTACGTACGGCGCCCGGTTGGGCGGCTCACCGTTCTCCGACCCGTCCATGACCTCCGCGCCCATCGACCTGGCCGGGTACGGCGGCGTCACGGTGTCGTACACCCGGGCGGCCGTCGGACTCGACCTCGGTGAGAGCTTCACCGTGGCCTACTCGGTCGGCGGCGGCTCGTTCACCACGCTGGAGTCGGGGCGCACCGCCACCGGCCCGGCGTCGTTCCGCCTGCCCGCGTCCGTCGACGGCCGCGCCGTGCGGCTGCGGTTCGCCCTGGACGCCAACAGCGCCCTGGAGACGCTGACCGTCGACGACGTGCTCGTCAACGCCGACAGCGGCGGGGACCCGGCCGACCCGCCGTCCGGTTCGCTGCCCCCGGTGGACGACGTCACCGCACCGGGACCGTACGCCGTGACCATCGACCGTTCCGCGGGCCCCGGCGGCGACGGGTGGCTGGCGTACCCGGCGGACGCGGGGCAGGGCGGCGTGGACCACCCCGTCTTCGTCTGGGGCCCGGGAGCCGGGTCCACGCCGGCCGACTACGAGGACATGCTGCGCCAGTGGGCCTCGCACGGGTTCGTCGTCTACAGCGAGGTCTCCTCCAGCCGCGGCGACTACATGGTCGAGGCCCTCGACTGGCTGGAGGACCAGAACGCCAGTCCGCGCAGCCCGCTGTACCAGGATCTCGACATCTCCGAGGTCGCCTTCGGCGGCCATTCCCGCGGGTCGATCGGAACGTTCGACGTGGCCGACGAGCGGCGGCTGGAGACCACGATCCACGTGGCCGGCGGCTCCTTCGACGGCAACGGCCCGGACAACCTCCGCAACCCGGCCCTCTACATCGGCGGTGACGAGGACTTCGCCACCGCGAACATGGAACGGGACTACACCACCACGGACGTGCCGGTGTGGTTCACCGTCCTCGACGACACCGACCACATCTACGCCACCCGCAACGGCCAGCACATCATCACCGCCTGGCTGCGGTGGCACCTGGCCGACGAGGAGTCCCGACGCACGGCGGACTTCCTGCGCTCCGGCTGCGCCTTCTGCGGCCTCGGCGACGTCCGGTACAAGAACTGGTGACCCCCGCACCCCGGTGACCTGACCCGCCGGAGCCGCCCCGCCCCCGGGCCGGGCGGCTCCACCCCGCCGCACGGCCGGGTCGCCGTGTCCGCGAGGGAAGGCGGTCACCGGCCCGGTGGGGCCCCGGCGGCTCCGCGGGGGCGGGTGGGGCGAGGGCCGGGCCGGGCGGCGGTGTGGAGGGCGAGCAGGAGCAGGCCGCCCAGGCAGCAGCTCCCCACCACGTCCAGCGGCCAGTGGTAGCCGCGTCGCACCAGGCCCGCGCCGACGCCCAGGACCAGCAGCGCGGCCACCGCCGCGACGCCGCACCGGGCGGGCCGGGAGCGCAGCCGGGACGCCAGCACCAGCGCGGCCGTGCCGTAGGCGACGACGGCCGTGGCGGTGTGCCCCGACGGGTAGTACCCGGTGCCGCCCGTCGGCCCGGGGCGGTCCAGCAGGGCCTTCAGCGGTGCCACGAGGAGCGGCACGGCGGCCATGGCGGCGCCCGCCGCCGCGAGCCGGGCGAGCCGACGGCCGTACGGCCGGGCGAGCACGAGCGCGGCCAGCAGCACGGGGACGGCCACGTACCAGTGGCCGAGGTCGGCGAAGAACTCGGCGGGGGAGGCCGTGGCGTCCGGCGCGGCCGGGTCGGGCTGCCGCCACGCCCGCGACAGGGCCTCGTCGGCGTCACGCAGCGGGCCGTGCGCGGCCACCTGCCAGGTGACCACGCCGAACAGCCCCGCCAGGAGGAGGGCGAGCACGCGCCGGAGTCCGGGCAGCGCGAACGGCCGTCCGGGAACAGGGGGGAGTGTTCCCGGACGGCCGTGGCGACCGGTCACCGCACGCCCCGGGGGGTATGGGGCGGGCGGCGGTCCGGTCGGAGGGCCCGTGCCGAAGCGCGGCCGGGCCCGTGCGGGCGGGCTGCGTCGTACATCCGCATCGCACCGCACCGTACGCCACGCCCACGCCCGCCGGGGCACCGGCGACCGAACGGCCATCGGCCTCCCACAACTCCTTCACCACTGTGGAGCGCCGGGGGCCGGTGGACACGCTCTCCGTCGCGGACGCCGCCCGGCAGCCCGACGTGGCCCCCTGCCACGTGGCCTTCGGACCTCAAGACCCGCGCCGGGTGCGAGCAGGGACGCTGCCCGGGGCTGGACGGCGAGGCGCCCTTGCTGCCCGGCTTCGCGCTGTGCCACGGTCTCGCCCATGGAACCCGCACAGTTCGGCGGCTACGTCCGCCGGGGGCCGGTGGACACGCTCTCCGTCGCGGACGCCGCCCGGCAGCTCGAAACGATCGTCCGCTACGTGGCCCAGACCCGGGACGACCTCGCCGAGCGCGAGAAGGACGGGGACCCGCCGGCCGTGGACGCGGAGAAGGCGCTGGCCTTCGTCCACGAGGCCAAGGCGCTGTCGCTGACCGACGCCACCGGGGAGACCCTCGCGGTGGTCATCTCCCCGGCCGTCCTGGAGGTACTGGAAGACGCCCTCGGGCTGCTCCAGGGAGCGCTGGACAGGCAGCGCGGCACCGCCGCCCCGGCGACCACCGAGGAACTGCGGAACGCGCTGAAGGGGCGGATGACCTCTTGAGCCAGGTCATGTGGGAACGGGCTGCCAAGAACGCCCTGACCCGGTACAGCAAAGACGACCCGGCCGGTGTCGACCAGGTCCTCGACAGCGTCAACCTGCTGCCGGGCGACCCCCGCCCCACAGGCGCACTGGACTGCGGCGGCGGCAAGTACCGCATCCACGCCGGCCGCTACCGCGTCTGGTACACGATCCGGCAGAACAAGCCGGTCGTCATCGCCGTCGACCTCGTCGGCCGCGCCCGCTGACCCGCCCGTCCACTTCGCCCGCATTCCGTCAGGAACGCCTCTCTCAGCACCGGTGAACAACGGCCCGGTGCCTTCCGTGCGCGGGGTCTGCCCGGCTGTCCCGCACGGGCACAGGCGGTGAACCCCAGCGGTGGGTGACCACCGCTGGGGTGCTGTGCCCGGCGTCCCGCCGTGAGCGCTCCCGGACGTCACGGCTCTCGCCACCGCGGACTGTCCACCGCGGGCGCGCCGCTGAAGGAACCCACGGGGACGATCCGTGGGCGGCGGGAGCCGCAGCGCCGCCGTGGGTCACGCCAGCTCGGCCAGCGCGTTCTCCAGGACGTCGAGGCCCTCGTTCAGCAGGTCCTCGCCGATGACCAGCGGCGGCAGGAAGCGCACGACGTTGCCGTAGGTGCCGCAGGTCAGGATCAGCAGACCGGCCTGGTGGCAGGCGGTGGCGAGCGCGGCGGTGAGCTGCGGGTCCGGGTCCTTGGTGCCCGGCCTGACCAGCTCGATCGCGATCATCGCGCCGCGGCCCCGGACGTCCCCGATCACCGGGTGGCGCTCCGCGAGCTTGCCCAGCCGCTCCTTCATGATCTCCTCGATGCGGCGGGCCCTGGCGTTCAGGTCCAGTTCGCGCATCGTCTCGATGGCGCCGAGCGCGGCGGCGCAGGCCACCGGGTTGCCGCCGTAGGTGCCGCCGAGGCCGCCCGCGTGCGCGGCGTCCATGATCTCCGCGCGCCCGGTGACGGCGGCCAGCGGCAGACCGCCCGCGATGCCCTTGGCGGTGGTGATGAGGTCGGGCACGATGCCCTCGTCCTCGCAGGCGAACCACTGGCCGGTGCGGCAGAATCCGGACTGGATCTCGTCCGCGACGAAGACGATGCCGTTCTCCCGGGCGAACTCCGCGATGCGCGGCAGGAACCCCTTGGCGGGTTCGATGAAGCCGCCCTCGCCGAGGACGGGCTCGATCACGACGGCCGCGACGTTCTCCGCGCCGACCTGCTTGGCGATCTGGTCGAGCGCCTGGGCGGCGGCCTCCTCGCCGCAGTGCTCCGGGCCGGTCGGCCAGCGGTAGCCGTAGGCGACCGGAACGCGGTAGACCTCGGGCGCGAACGGTCCGAAGCCGTTCTTGTAGGGCATGTTCTTCGCGGTCAGCGCCATGGTGAGGTTCGTGCGTCCGTGGTAGCCGTGGTCGAAGACGACGACCGCCTGGCGCCTGGTGTACGCCCGCGCGATCTTCACCGCGTTCTCGACGGCCTCCGCGCCCGAGTTGAACAGCGCGGACTTCTTGGCGTGGTCGCCGGGCGTGAGCTCCGCCAGTTCCTCGGCGACGGCCACGTAGCCCTCGTAGGGGGTCACCATGAAGCAGGTGTGCGTGAAGTCGGCGAGCTGGGCGACCGAGCGCCGCACCACGGCCTCGGCGCTGTTGCCGACCGAGGTCACGGCGATGCCCGAGCCGAAGTCGATGAGCGAGTTCCCGTCGACGTCCTCGACGACGCCGCCTCCCGCGCGCCGCACGTACACCGGGAGCACGTTGCCGACGCCGTCGGCCACCGCCGCCTGCTTGCGCGCGGCCAGCTCCTGGGACTTCGGGCCGGGGATCGCGGTGCGGACGCGCCGCTCCTGCGGGAGGGCCGGGCCGCCGGACGATGCGGCCGGGGTGGTAGCGGTCATGGCGCTCTCCTTGGGTGACGAAGCGGGCACGACGGCGACGGGGACCCGGAGGAACCGGGCAGAAGGTGTGCTCGCTCCTCGCAGGCTAGGGGCACCCCGACGGGCGGGACATGCACCGCTGAGGAAAATTCCGCCGGGTGTGTTGGCCACGGCGGACAGGTCCCGCGCGTCCCGCCTCCGCACCGGCCGAGGAGTGCCCGCGGCCGCCCGCCGCCGGGCGCCTCACCTGCGGCGCCGACGCCGGAGCGCGCGGCGCGGGGGAAGCGGCGCCCGGGATTCCGCGCCGTGCGGGCGGCGGGGTCTACATTGGGTGCGCGACACACCCGAGTGGGCCAAGTGCAGGGGGCGGGACGGCAGATGAACGCGGGCGGCAGCAACGAGTGGCAGGCCACCGGCGGACCGTCGGCCACCCCGGCGCCCCCGCCCGTCCCGCCGCCCCTTCCCCCGTACGCGCCGCCCGCCGCGCCGCCCGCCCCGCGCCAGCCGCCGGCCGCGCCGCTCACCCCGCTGGTCGCCTGGCTGCGCACCCCCCGGCCCGAGGCGCCGCCCGGTGTCTGGCGGCACGGGTTCCGGCCCCGGGCCGAGGAGGAACCGCAGGACCTGCCCGGACGCCAGCTCCTCGGCGGCGCCCTGCTCGCCCTGCTGTGCGCCCTGTCCGCCGGGTCCCTGATCGTGAACGGGTACCTCCCCTTCGTCGGCTGGGTGTACGCCGTCCTGCCGGAGCCGTGGCTGTACGGCGGCGGCTCGGCGTTCCTCGCGGCGCTCGTCTCCTACGCGGTGTACGCCCTGGTGCTCGGACCGGTGGTGTGGCTGGCCGGACGGCTGGGCCGCTGGCCGCAGGTGTGGCAGCGGCACGCCCCCGGACCGTGGCGGCGGGGCGGTGAGCGGGCCGCCGCCGTCCTCGCGCCCCTGCGCGCCGGCCGCCGGGCGCTGCTCGCGCTCCTGGCCGGAGCCCTGGTGTGGGTCCTCAGCTTCGCCGAGGGCGGCTGGACGTTCTGGCTCGCCCCGCTGGACTGGCTGACGCCGCGCAGCTGGCGGGAGCCGGAGCAGAGCACGCCCTACGTCGTCGCCTACAACACCTACTACGTCCTCTACACGCTCCTCCTGCTCGCCCTCACCGCGCGGGCCGGCGGCTTGCGCCTGCCGGGGCGCCGCCGGGCCGCCGCGCGGGAGCGGGCGCGGGGCGGCACCCAGCCGTGGGCCCCGGTGCCCGAGCGGGCCCCCGACGCGCGCCTGGACCAGTGGCCCGAACTGCGGGCCGCCGGGCTCACCGCGGCGGCGGACCGGCTCACCGGCGACGTGCACGCGGGACGGGCCACCGACCTGGACTACGTCCGGGTGGAACGCGTCTGGCGCCAGGTGCGCTCGCGCGCCGACGCGCTGCCCGCCTTCGCCCGCGCCGCCGAGGAGCAGGGCGCCGCCGCGTTCGCGCACCCCTCCGGGGCCCGCGACCTGTCCGTGCGCACGGCCGTCCACGACCTGCTCACCGGCCAGGTCCGCATCGGCGCGGCCCTGGAGGACCGGCGCAACCCCTACCGGCACCGCGGCTGCCCGCTGGCCCTGGACCCGTCCCTGCTGGCCACCTCGCTGGTCGCCGTCGGGCCGCCCGGCTCCGGCAAGACGGGCCGCGTCGTGCGCCCCGCCGTGGAGGCGCTGTGCCTCCAGGCCCTCGCCGGGCAGGCCGCCGTGGTCGCCGTCGGCACCGCGCGCGCGGCCCTCGCCCCCGACGACGCCTTCGACGTCGTCGTCCGGCTCGGGGACCCGCGCTCCACCCACGACCTCGACCCCTACGGCGGCACCACCGACCCCGACGAGGCCGCCGCCCTGCTGACCGAGGCGCTGCTCGGCCCGGAGGCCGCCGACGCCGCGGTGCGGCGCGCCGCCATGGCCGCGCTCGCCCAGCTCCTGGGCCCCCACCAGGCCGCGCACCGGCGCTTCCCGGCGCTGCGGGAGCTGCGTGACCTGCTCGACGGGGACCAGGTCGCCGTCGCCGCCCTGCGCGAGGCCCTCGACGCCGCCGGGGAGTTCGGGCAGCAGCGGGAACTGGACGCGCGAGCCCGGAACGCGGCCCGCCCCGACGACGTCGGCGCGCTGCTGGCCGACCGCATCGCGGTGCTCCTGCGCCCCGCCTTCGACGGCTTCTTCGGCTCGGGCGGCGCGGGCGGCCAGGGCGCCGGACGGGCCCGCACCCACGGGCCGCGCCCCTTCTCGCTGCGGGCGCTGGAACACCCGGTGCGGGTGCGGGTGGACCTGCCCGAGCGGGGGCACGCGGAAGCCTCGCGCATCCTGGCCCGCCTGGTGCTGGCGCAGTTCACCGCCGCCGTCGCCGCGCGGACCGACCGTTCCCTGTTCGCCTGCCTGGTCCTGGACGACGCCGAGCACACGATCACACCGGACGCGGTGCGCGGTCTGCGCCGGCTGCGTTCGGCGGGCGCGGGCGCCGTGCTGACCCTGCGCACCCTGGACGACGTGCCCGAGGCGCTGCGGGCCGCGCTGATCGGCACGGTGGGCTGCAAGGTCGCGCTGTCGGGGGTGACGACCTGGGACGGCGAGGTCTTCGCCAGGGCGTGGGGCCAGGACTGGGTGGAGACGGAGGACGTCACCCGCAATCCCGACTTCTCCGGCGGCACCCTGCGGCGCGGCGTGCGGGCGGTGCGGACGGCGTTCACCGGCGTGCGGGCCACCACCACCTCGGTGACCGTCCGCCGGGTGCAGCGGGAGCGCTGGTCGGCCTCCGACCTGGCGCACCGGGTGCCGCCGGGGCACGCGGTGCTGTCGCTGACCTCCGTCAGCGGCGAGGCGGGCCCGCCGCTGCTGACCCGCCTCGGCGGCTGACCTCCGTGGATGGCGGCCCCGGCGGCTGACCCCGGCGGGCCGCCGCCTGTACGCTGAGGCGGAATCGGACACCCTCCGCACTCCCGTACGGCTCACGACGACGCCCACCCCCCGCAGCCGGAAGCAGCCGACGCCGCCATGCAGCCCACCCTCGCCTCGCTCGTCCAGCACTCGGCCCTGAAGCTCACCGTGCTCGCCGGTGCGGACCGCCTCGACGTGCCGGTGCGCTGGGCGCAGGTCAGCGAGCTGACCGACCCGGTGCCGTACCTGGACGGCGGCGAACTGCTGCTCGTCACGGCGATGAAGCTGGACGCCGAGGACGCCGGGGCGATGCGCCACTACGTCGGCCGGCTGGCCGGGGCGGGCGTGGTCGGCCTCGGTTTCGCGGCCGGCGTCAACTACGAGCAGGTTCCGCGGGCCCTGGTGGACGCGTGCCGGGAGCGCGGCTTCCCGCTGCTGGAGGTGCCCCGGCGCACCCCGTTCATCGCCATCACCAAGGCGGTGTCCGCCGCCATCGCCGCCGAGCAGTACCGCTCGGTGACGGCGGGGTTCGAGGCCCAGCGGGAGCTGACCCGCGCGGCCCTGTCCGCCGAGGGGCCCACCGCGCTGCTGTCCCGGCTCGTGGCGCACGTCGGCGGCTGGGCCGCCCTGTTCGACGCCTCCGGCGCGCTGGTCGCCGCCGCCCCCGCCTGGGCCGCCCGCCGCGCGGCCCGCCTCACCGGCGACGTGGAGCGGCTGCGTGACCGGCCCGCGCCGGCCAGCGCCGTCGTCAGCGCCGAGGGGGAGGACCGGGTGGAGCTCCAGTCCGTCGGCACCGGACGGCGCATCCGCGCCGTGCTGGCCGTCGGCACCGGCGGGCCCCCCGGCACGGCGGAGCGCTACGCGGTCAACTCCGCCGTCGCCCTGCTCACCCTGACGACCGAGCGGTCCCGGGCGCTGCACGAGGCCGAACAGCGCCTGGGCGGCGCGGTGCTGCGGATGCTCATGTCGGGGGAGGCCGAGCACGCCCGCGCGGTGGCGGGTTCGCTGTACGGGGGGCTGCTGGACGCGCCGCTGCGCGTGGTGCTCGCCGAGGAGGTGCCGGGCGCGGAGCCCGCGCAGCCGGGCGGGCCGGGGGCGCTGGAGCTGCTGGCCGAGGCGGTGGAGGCGGGCGCGTCCCGCAGCGGGGAGGCGGTGCTCGCCGTGCCGGACGGCGTCCGGCTGGTGGTGCTGGCCGCGGACGGCGGCGCGGCGGTGCGGGCCGCCGCCGACCACGCCGCGGCGGCCGGGGACGGGGTGCTGGCCGCCGGTATCTCGGCGCCGACCGGCATCGCGGCGGCCGGGACCGCGTACAAGCAGGCCGCCCAGGCGCTGTCCGTAGCCCGGCGGCGCGGGGCCGCGGTGGTCGAGCACGAGGACATGGCGGCCGGTTCGGTGCTGCCGCTGCTCGCCGACGAGGCGGTGCGGGCCTTCGCCGACGGCGTCCTGCGTCCGCTGCGCGAGCACGACGCGAGCGGCCGGGGCGATCTGGTGGCCTCCCTGCGGGCCTGGCTCTCCCGGCACGGTCAGTGGGACGCGGCGGCGGCCGACCTGGGCGTGCACCGGCACACGCTGCGCTACCGGATGCGGCGGGTGGAGGAGATACTCGGCCGTTCGCTGGACGACCCGGATGTGCGGATGGAGCTGTGGCTCGCGCTCAAGGCCACCCACACGGGTGACGGAGTGCCGCTCCCGGGCGGCGGACGGCGGTGACGTCCGCCCCGCCGCCCGGGAGCCGTTCAGCGTGTCGTGCCCGTGGTCACGCGGAGCAGTACTGACCCGCCTTGCCGATCGACCGGTACATGCAGTCCGCGTTCTCCAGCAGGATCAGCATGGCCTCGCGGTTGCGGGCGGTCTCGCGCGGGATGACGCTGCCCGGCGGGTAGAAGCCGCCCCCGCTGCTGGAGCGCGGGTACATCTCGAAGGTGTACGAGAAGATGCCGTGGTCGGCCCACATCGTGTCGTTGATGCTGCCGTCGGTGATGTACAGGTCACTCGACTGCTGCGGCGTGTAGCCGTTGCTGCGCGCCATCTGCGTGCCGACCGCCGCGAACGCGTTCCGGGCGTCCTGGTTGAGCCCGGGCGCGGTGTCGTTGTAGGTGTAGCCGAAGGGCCACAGGATCAGCTCGCTGTAGGTGTGCCAGTCGATGTGCGCGGTGATCTGCTGCTGGCCGCCGACGACGCGGCTGCGGACGAAGTCGAGGAGGACGCGCGTCTCGGTCGCCGACGCCGGGCCGGTGCCCCGGTAGGTGTCGCTGGAGGGGCTGCCGGAGGAGCCGCCGCAGCAGCCCCACTTGTAGGGGAAGTTGCGGTTGAGGTCGGTGCCGGTGGCCCAGCTCGCGGGCTGGCGGTTCTTGCGCCACATCCGGAACTGGCCGGAGTCCATGTCGTAGACCTTGCCGTCCGGGTTGAGGACGGGCAGCACCCACAGTTCGCGCGAGTCGAGCATGCGGGTGACGCGCTGGTCGCGGCCGTACTGGGAGCCCAGCTCGCCCAGCGCGTAGATGGCCATCTCGGCCGTCAGGTGCTCGCGGGCGTGGATGTTGTGGGTGAACATCACCTCCGGCTCGTTCTCGTCGGCGCGCACGTTGGCGCTGACCTTGACGGCGACGATGTCGCGGCCCTGGTAGGACCGTCCGATGACGTGCTTGCTCATCAGGTTCGGGTACTGCCGGACGTAGCGGTCCACGGCGGCCATGGTCTCGGCGTAGCTGTGGTAGTCGGACGGCGCGGCGGCGCGCACGCCGCCGTCCTCGCCCTGCTGCCGGGCGTCCGGTCCGGACGGCGCGGGCAGTGCCGTGATGCGGTAACCGTGGGCGCGCAGCCGCGCGGCCTCGGCGGCGTCGGCCGTCACGACGACGGAGCGCTCGCGCACCTCGTCGATCGCGGTGCCCAGCCGGGTCACCTCGGTGCGCTGGACGGCGGTGGTCACGCCGCTGATCTCGTACTGCCGGTCGGCGTACTGCCGGTCGGCCTGCTGCCCGGCGGCTGCCTGCCGCTCCGCGGCGGTTCCGCTGCCGGCGGGCGAGGCCGTCGCCTGGGTGCCGAGCGGCACGGCCAGGGCGAGGGCGAGAAGGACGGCGGCGGATGTGGTCCGCCTGCCGGTTCGGTTGAGGCGCATCGAATCTCCTGGGGTGTCCAGATGAGACGGTGGGGGTAGCGCAGTGCGGGCGCCATCCTGTCCTGCTGACATGTCTTCGTCAATCACTCGGATGTGTCCCTGCCGAACCGGCGCGGCGCGGTCGGCCAGTACGCCGCGCCGGACAAGACACCTCCCGGCGTCCCGGCCCTACGGTGGGCGGAAACGCCCCACCCACGACCCTCGGAAGGCCGGTACTCGCAGTGACTGAAGCGACGTCCACGCACGCGTTCTGGCTCGCCGGCCGACAGGCGACCGGTGACGACACCCTTGAGGTGACCTGCCCCTTCGACGGCCGCACGGTGGGCCGGGCCAGCGTTCCCACGGACGCCCAGGTCGAGGAGGCGGTGGCCGCGGCCACCGCCGTGACCGACGCGTTCGCCGCCACCCCCGCGCACGTGCGGGCCGCGGCGCTCGACCACGTCGTGCGGCGGCTCGGCGAACGCGCCGAGGAGATCGCGCGACTCATCTCCGCCGAGAACGGCAAGCCGGTCAAGTGGGCCCGCGGTGAGGTCGGCCGCTGCGTCTCCGTCTTCCGCTGGGCGGCCGACGAGGCCCGCCGCTTCAACGGCGGCGAGGCACAGCGCCTGGACTCCGACGCGGGCGGCACCGGCCGCCTCGCCCTCACCCGGCGCTTCCCGCGCGGCCCCGTCCTCGGGATCGCGCCGTTCAACTTCCCGCTCAACCTGTGCGCGCACAAGGTCGCCCCGGCCATCGCCGTCGGCGCCCCGATCATCCTCAAGCCCGCCCCGGCCACCCCGCTCTCCGCGCTCCTGCTCGGCGAACTGCTGGCCGAGACGGAGCTGCCGGCCGGCTCCTGGTCGGTACTGCCCGTCCCGAACGAGAAGATGCCCGCCCTCGTGCGCGACGAGCGGCTGCCGGTCGTCTCCTTCACCGGCTCGGAGCCGGTGGGCTGGTCCATCCTGGACTCCGTGCCGCGCAAGCGCGTCACCCTGGAACTGGGCGGCAACGGCGCGGCCGTCGTCCTGGCCGACTACTCCTCCGACGCCGACCTGGACTGGGCGGCCCAGCGGATCGCCACCTTCTCCAACTACCAGGGCGGCCAGTCCTGCATCTCCGTGCAGCGGGTCATCGCCGACGCCGCCGTCTACGACCGGCTGGTGCCGCGCGTCGTCGCCGCCGTGGAAGCACTGCGCACCGGGGACCCCTCCGACGACGCCACCGACGTCGGTCCGCTGGTCAGCGAGGACGCCGCCCGGCGCGTCGAGACCTGGGTCCAGGAGGCCGTCGACGGCGGCGCCCGGCTGCTGACCGGCGGCAAGCGCGACGGCGCCACCTACGCGCCCACCGTCCTGGAGGGCGTCCCCGGCGGCACCCGGCTCGCCTGCGAGGAGGTCTTCGGCCCCGTCATGAGCCTCACCCGGGTGGAGGGCGAGGAGGCCGCCTTCGCCGCGGCGAACGACTCCCGGTACGGCCTCCAGGCGGGCGTCTTCACGCACGACGTGCAGGCCGCCTTCCGCGCCCACCGCGCTCTGGAGGTCGGCGGCGTGATCATCGGCGACGTCCCCTCCTACCGCGCCGACCAGATGCCCTACGGCGGCGCCAAGCAGTCCGGCGTCGGCCGCGAGGGCGTCCGCTTCGCGATGGAGGACTACACCTACGAGCGCGTCCTCGTCCTGACCGGCCTCCCGCTCTGACCAGCCGCCCGCCGCCTGCCCGGCACCGCCCGCCGCCGTCCGTCTCCGTCCGCCCCGCCCCCTGGGCAGGGCGGGCGGGTTCAGATGAGGTGCAGCCGGGCGAGGCGGGCCGGGCCGCGGAGGGTGACGTGGACGTCGTGGACTCCGGTCGGGCGGTGGGCGAGGACGGCGGTGCGCGTGGCGTACGCGTAGCGGTCGCCGGTGGGGCGGACGGCGACGGACGCCAGTTCGGTGCCGTCGGCCAGGCGCAGTTCCACCCGGGCCTCGGCGTCCCCGTCGAGCGCCGCCTCGACGGTGGCCGTGAGCGGACCCCTGGCGCCGAAGTCGCAGGCTGAGAAGACCAGGTGGCCCGGCCCGGTACCGCGCGGGGTGACGGCGTCGCCGTTCTCGCGGGTGAGGTCGACCAGCTCGGTTCCCGTCTGGGCGTCGAACGCGGCGGCGGGCAGGTCCCCCGGGTTGCGCCGCACGGGGTCCTCCCCGTCCACGCGCAGGGCGGTCACCGCGCGGATGTCGGTGCTGGAGGCGCCGACGTGGAACTCGTAGCGCCCGCCCGGCACCGTCCAGCGGCCGCGCACCACGTCGTAGTGGCCGAGCGCGGACAGCGGCACGCGGAAGACGAGTTCCGTGTGCTCGCCCCCGGACAGCTCCACGCGGCGGTGGGCCACCAGGGCGCGGTGCGGGCGGGGCACGGCGGCGTCGGCGGCCCGCGCGTAGAGCTGGACGACCTCGGCGCCCGGCATGCCCGCGGCGTGGGCCACGGTGCAGCGCACCTCCACGGTGTCGCCCCGCTGCGCGGCGGTGAGCCCGGTGTGGGAGAACTCCGCGTAGGACAGGCCGTGCCCGAACGGGTAGAGCGGCGTGCCGTCGAAGTACAGGTACGTGCTGCGGGAGCCGATGATGTCGTAGTCCGTGGGCTCCGGCAGGTCGGCGTCGCGCGCGTACCACGTCTGGGGCAGCCGTCCCGAGGGGCAGACGTCGCCGCACAGGACGCGGGCCAGCGCCGTGCCCGCCGCCTGGCCGCCGTGCGCCGTCCACAGCAGCGCGGGCAGCCGGTCGTGGGCCTCGCCGACGGCGTACGGGTAGGAGGAGACGAGCACCAGCGCCGTGCGCGGGTTGGCCTCCCGCGCGGCCCGCCACAGCCGCTCCTGCTGCGCGGGCAGCGCGAGCGTGCGGCGGTCCTCGGTCTCGCGGCCGTTGATGTGCGGGTCGTTGCCCGCGACCACGATGACGACATCGGCGCCGGCCGCCGCATGCGCCACCGCCCGCGCGCCGTCCTCGACGACCTCCAGCGCGAACGGCACGTCCTCGGCGGAGGTCTTCAGCTTCCCGCCGGACAGGCCCACGCGGCTGCGGCTGCCCAGGTGGACGAGGACGTGCGCGCCGTCGTGCGGCTCCAGGCGGAACGTCTCGTTCACCACCCAGCCGCCCGGCTCCGGCGCGGAGGCGCGCACGTACCCGTCCTCGGCCACGGACAGGTGGCGGCCGTCCGGGGCGCGCAGGGTCAGCACGCCGTCGCCCCAGTCCAGCAGCGCGAACTCCGTCGGCCGCGGGCCGACGGTCAGCGGAGGCAGGTCGGTGCGCCCGGCGCGCAGGGCGGGGTCGAACAGCGGCTCGGCGCCGTCGTCGTGCGGCGCGTCCCGGTCGGCTTCCGGTCCCGCCTCCGGCACCTGGACGTAGCCGTCCGCGCAGCGAAGCCGCACCCGGTCGGCGCCCTCCGCGAACGTGACCGCACCGGCGCCGAGGCGGTCGAGCAGCCCGTCCAGCGGGGTGACGCGGTGCAGCAGCTCACCGCTGTACCAGTCGAGCTTGCAGGCGTCGGCCAGCGGTCCGACGACCGCGACGCGGGCGGGGGAGCGCAGCGGCAGCAGCCCGTCGTTCTTCAGCAGCACGACCGCCCGCTCGGCGGTGGTCAGGGCGAGCGCGCGGTGGGCGGGCGTGTCGAAGCCGCCGGCGCGGTCGATGCCCGCGTACGGGTCGTGCGCGGGGTCCAGTTCGCCGAGCGCGATGCGCATCCGCAGCAGGCGCCGCACCGCCGTGTCCACGTCGTCCGTGGTGATCAGCCCGCGCTCCAGCGCGCGCCGCAGCCGCCCCAGCGTGACGGCGGAGTCCTCGCCGTGGTCGGTGAAGCTGTCCACCCCGGCGCGCAGGGCGGCGGCCAGCCCCTCGTCGTGGCCGGGGTGGTACGCCTGGCTGCCCGCGATGTTCGTGGGGGCGCCCGCGTCCGAGCAGACGACCAGTTCCGCCGCCGTCCAGGCGCGCAACTGCGCGTTCAGCAGCGGCGAGAGATGGTTGGGCCGGCCGTTGACGAGGTTGTACGCGGGCATCACCCCCGCGACGGCACCGGCCTCGACCGCGCCGCGGAAGGCGGGGAGTTCGTACTCGTGCAGCACCCGGGCCGGTACGGACGTCGAGGCCGTGTCGCGCGCCTCCTCGTGCCGGTGCGCCAGCCAGTGCTTGAGCACCGGGGCGGTGCGCCAGTAGACCGGGTCGTCCCCGCGCAGGCCCCGGGTGTAGGCGGTGGCCAGGGCGCCGGTGAGACAGGCGTCCTCGGCGTACCCCTCCTCGTTGCGGCCCCACAGCGGATGGCTCAGCAGGTTCACCGTCGGCGACCAGACGTTGAGCCCGATGCGGGGGTCGTCCCCGCGCATGGCGCGCACCTCGGTGGAGACGGCCTCGCCCACCTGCCGCACCAGCTCCTCGTCCCAGGTCGCCCCGAGTCCGACGGCCTGCGGGAAGACGGTGGCCGGTCCGCGCCAGGCGACGCCGTGCAGCGCCTCCTGGCCCGTGGTGAACGCGCCGAGCCCCAGCCGTTCCACGGGCGGCGCGAACTGGTGCAGCATCGCCAGCTTCTCGTCCGGGGTGAGCCGGTGGAGCAGGTCGTCGGCGCGCTCGGCGACCGGCAGCGCGGGATCGCGGAAGGGGGGCTGATCGGTGGGCACGGGAAGCGTCCCTTTCGACGGTGCGGACGGCGTGCGGACGGCGGACGGCGTGCGGGTGCGGACGGTGCGCGGTGCGGCGTGCGGGCGGCGCGGCGTGCGGGCGGGCCCGGATGGACGGGTGCGCGGGGCGGCGGCGCGGCCCGCGCCGCGCGGCCCGGGCGGTCCGCCCTCTGCCACCGCGCCGTGCGGCAGGCCCGCGGGCTGGTCCAGGACGGTGGTGGCGAGCGGACGGCGCCCGCACGCGGACACCTCCGCTTCGAAGCGCTTCGATGCTGCTGCCGCGAGGGCTGTCCTGTCAAGGCATCCCACCGCAGTAGACCGGTCTAGCCCAGTCAGCCCATGGTTGCCGAAGTGCCCTGCGCCATCTCGGAATGTTTCGGCGCGAGTCTTGCGTGCCCCGTGGCACGCCCTTAGCCTCAGCGCAACATCGAAGCGCTTCAACCGACGTTATCGCCGTACGGAAGGGCCGCCGTCATGCCGCACACCCCGGAAACCAGTCGCCGACGCTTCCTGGGGCAGGCCGCACTCGTCGCGGCGGCCGCGGGTTCGCTGCCCGCGCTGTCCGCCTGCTCCTCGTCGGGCGGAGCCCCGGCCCGCAAGGAGGGCACGACCAGCGGCGAGGACCTGCGCAGGCTGCTGCCCGACCACGTGCCCTCCAGCGTCGTCGAGCCCGACATCCCCAGCGAGAACGGTTCGCGCCCCGGGTTCCACCGCCCGGCCGCCCCGTACGCCGAACTGCCCGCCTCCGTGCCCGAACCGCTGGGCAAGGGCGGTTCCGTCACCGTCACGAGCCCCTTCTGGGGCACCCCGCCCAAGGACGGCAACGCCTACTACCAGGCCGTGGACGAGGCCGCCGGCGTCACGGTGAACTGGCAGACGCAGGACGGCAACACCTACGGCGAGAAGCTGGGCGCCGTCCTCGCGGGCGGCGGCATACCCGACATCACGGTGATCCCCAGCTGGGAGATGCAGGGCAAGATCCGCAGCGCCATCCAGAGCCGGTTCGCCGACCTCGGCCCCTACCTGTCCGGCGAGAAGGTGCGCCGCTACCCCAACCTCGCGGCCATCCCCACCGCCGCCTGGCAGATGTCCGTCTTCGGCGGCAGGCTCCTCGGCCTGCCCGTCTCCTCCGGCGCGGTGGACATCATCATCCCCTACTACCGGCAGGACCTCTTCGAGGAGAAGGGCTGGCAGCCGCCCACCAGCGCCCAGGAGTTCATGGACCTCGCCAAGGAGATCACCGCGCCGCGCGCGAAGGTGTGGGCCTGCGAGGACATGAAGTGGACCGCCTTCAACGTCTTCGGCTGCCTGCCGGAGAAGCCGTACTGCTGGTCGCGGCAGGGCGGCAAGCTCGTCCACCGCATCGAGCACGACAACTACCTGGAGGCCCTGGAGTGGACGCGCAGCCTGTACCAGGCGGGCGTCGTCCACCCCGACGCGATGGCCGTCACCGGCGACGCGGGGACCCGCTTCACCGCGGGCCAGTCGCTCATGTTCAACGACGGCAACGCCAAGTGGTACGGCTACACCAGCGAACAGTCCCAGCAGAACCCCGGCTTCCGCATCCAGGGCATGGACATCTTCGGCCACGACGGCGGCGACCCCGTCCTGTACTTCGCCAACCCGGCCGGCATCTGGTCCTTCATCAGCAAGAAGGCGTCCCGCGAGACGATCGAGGAGTGCCTGGCCCTGGCCAACTTCGCCGCCGCGCCCTACGGCACCAGGGAGGCCCGCCTCGTCAAGTACGGCGTCGAGGGCGTCCACCACGAGCTGCGCGACGGCATCCCGGTCAAGAACAAGAAGGGCGAGGCCGAGGCCCAGGACACCTACTACTTCATCGCGGCCGGTGAGGCGGTCTCCGCGACGCCCGACCACCCGCACGTCGCCCAGGACTGGTGCGCCTGGCAGCAGCGCATGGGCGCGCACATGCGCAAGCCGCTGCTGTACGGCATGCAGGTGCGCGAGCCGTCGAAGTGGGCCAACCTCAGCGACCGCTTCGAGCTGCTGGAGGACGACATCGTGCGCGGCCGCAAGAAGGTCTCCGACATGCAGCAGGCCGTCTCCGAGTGGCGCCGCAGCGGCGGCGACGAACTGCGCGACTGGTACGCCAAGCTCATCGACGAGGCCGGGGAGAGCGCCTCCTGATGGCCCTCCAGACGGACACCACGCGCCGCCGGGGCCCCGGAGCGGACCCGCCGCCCGCCGCCGGGAAGGGCGGCGAGCCCGCCGCCCGGCCCGGCGGGATCACCCTGCGGCACCGGCTGCGCCGCGACCGCCCGCTGATCCTCATGACGCTGCCCGCGGTGCTCCTGCTGCTGGTCTTCCAGTACGTGCCGCTGCTGGGCAACGTCGTCGCGTTCAAGGAGTACGACCCCTACCTCGGCGAGGGCTTCTTCGACTCCTTCGCCCTCAGCCCGTGGGTGGGCACCGCCAACTTCGCGGAGATGTGGTCGGATCCCTACTTCTGGGACGCGGTACAGAACACGCTGGTCATCTTCCTCGTCCAGCTCGTGTTCTTCTTCCCCGTGCCCATCGCGCTCGCCCTGGTCGTCAACAGCGTCCTGCGCCCGCGCGTGCGGGCCTGGGCCCAGGCCGTGCTCTACCTGCCGCACTTCTTCTCCTGGGTGCTGGTCATCACCGTCTTCCAGCAGATCATCGGCGGTGCGGGCATCATCTCCCAGAAGCTGCGCGAGAACGGCTACAGCGGCATCGACGTGATGACCGACGGCGACTTCTTCCCCTTCCTCCTCACCCTGGAGACCATCTGGAAGGACGCCGGCTGGGGCATCATCGTCTTCCTCGCCGCGCTGGCCTCCGTCAACCAGGACCTCTACGAGGCCGCCGCCATGGACGGCTCCGGGCGGTGGCGGCGGATGTGGCACGTGACGCTGCCCGCCCTGCGACCGGTGATCGCCCTGCTGCTCGTCCTCCAGGTGGGCAACGCCCTCACCGTCGGCTTCGAGCAGATCCTCCTCCAGCGCGACGCCGTGGGCGCGGACGCGGCCGAGGTGCTGGACACCTACGTCTGGTTCAAGGGCCTGGAGAACGGCGACTTCGGATACGCCGCCGCCGTCGGCATCGTCAAGGGCGTCTTCGGACTGTGCCTGGTCCTCGCCGCGAACAAGGTCGCCCACCTGATGGGCGAGCAGGGGGTGTACCGCAAGTGAGCAGCGTCCTGACCGAGGACCGCAGCGAGGAGCGCGTCACCCGCCCCGTCTGGGAGGAGGCCCCGCACCCGGCCGGGCTCGCCGCCAAGGGCGCCATCCTGGTCCTCGCCTGCCTGGCCGTGCTCTTCCCGCTGTGGATCGTCGTCGTCACCAGCCTCTCGGACGCCGGGACGATCACCGAGGCCGGCGGGCTCGTCATCGTCCCCGACGGCATCACCTTCCGTTCCTACCAGGAGCTGCTCAGCGGCGGCCAGGTGACCCGCGCGACCCTCGTCAGCCTCGGCGTGACCGGCTTCGGCACCCTCTTCTCGATGACGGTGTCCATCCTGTGCGCCTACGGCCTGTCCCGGCCGGGCTCGCTCGGCCACCGGCCGATGCTCATGTTCCTGCTGGCCACGATGTTCTTCGGCGCCGGACTCATCCCCACCTACCTGCTGGTGCAGTCGCTCGGCCTCATCGACAGCTACCTGGCGCTGATCCTGCCGAGCGCGGTCAGCGTCTTCAACATCCTGGTGCTGCGCGCGTTCTTCATGGGCACCGCGCCCGAACTCATCGACAGCGCCCGCATCGACGGCGCGGGCGAGCTGCGCATCCTGCTCCAGATCGTGCTGCCGCTCTCCCGTGCCGTCATCGCCGTCATCGCCCTCTTCTACGCCGTCGGCTACTGGAACGCCTGGTTCAACGCGTCGATCTACCTCAACGACCAGGACATGATGCCGCTCCAGAACGTGCTCAACCAGCTCGTCATCAAGGGCGAACGGCCCACGGGGCTCGCGCAGACCATCAACACCGGCGAGATCAACACCCTCTCCATCCAGATGGCCGTCATGGTGCTGGCGCTCATCCCCGTCGCCGTGCTCTCGCCCTTCGTCCAGAAGCACTTCAAGAAGGGCATGCTCATCGGGGCCATCAAGGGCTGAGCCCCGCCCCGTTCGGCCCCCGACCCCGCCGTGGTCCCCGGCCCCGCCGTGGGTCCCGGCCCCGGCTCCGGCCCGTGCCGGGCCCCGACCCGAGGAGCGTCATTGCCCGCACTCGCCGACGCCGCACGCGGCCGCCTCCTGTACGGCGGCGACTACAACCCCGAGCAGTGGCCCCGCCACGTCTGGCGCGAGGACGTGCGCCTCATGCGCGAGGCCGGCGTCAACCTCGCCACCGTCGGCGTCTTCTCCTGGGCCCGCATCGAACCGCAGCCCGGCGTGCGCGACTTCGGGTGGCTCGACGAGGTGCTGGACCTGCTGCACGAGGGCGGCATCGGGGTGTGCCTGGCCACCCCCACCGCCTCGCCCCCGCCGTGGATGGGCGCCCGCCACCCCGAGACGCTGCCGCGCGACGCCGCCGGGCACACGCTCTGGTACGGCTCGCGCAACCAGTACTGCCCCTCCTCGCCCGTCTACCGCGCACACGCCCTGCGGCTGGCCACCGACCTCGCCGAACGCTACGGCGACCACCCGGCGCTGCGGCTGTGGCACGTCGGCAACGAGTACGGCACCGCCTGCTGGTGCGACACCAGCGCCGCGCACTTCCGCCGCTGGCTGCGGCAGCGCTACGGCACCCTGGAGGCGCTCAACTCCGCGTGGGGCACCGCCTTCTGGAGCCAGGGCTACGGCGACTGGGCGGAGGTGCTGCCGCCGCGCACCGCCCCGTACCTGGTCAACCCCACGCAGCAGCTCGACTTCCGGCGCTTCACCAGCGACGCCCTGCTGGAGTGCTTCACCGCCGAACGCGACGCCCTCGCGGCCCGCACCCCGCACACCCCGGTGACCACCAACTTCATGCCGCTGTTCGCCGGGCAGGACGGGTGGCGCTGGGCGCGGGAGGAGGACGTCGTCAGCGTGGACCTCTACCCGGACCCGGCCAAGGGCCCGGAGGCCGGCGCGTACGGCGCCCTCGTGCAGGACCTCACCCGCTCCCAGGCCGGCGGCGGGCCCTGGCTGCTCATGGAGCAGGCGAGCGGCGCCGTCAACTGGCGGGGTGTGAACCGGCCGAAGCCGGAGGGGCTGCTGCGGCTGTGGTCGTGGCAGGCGGTGGCGCGCGGCGCCGACGGCCTGTGCTTCTTCCAGTGGCGGGCCTCCCGGCAGGGCAGCGAGAAGTTCCACTCGGCGATGCTCGGACACGCGGGGGAGACCGGCCGCCACCACCGCCGGGTGCGGGAACTGGGCGCCGAGCTGGACCGGATGGCGGAGGTGACCGGCACCCGGGTGCGTGCCGAAGCCGCCGTGCTGCACGACTGGGACGCCTGGTGGGCCTCCGGCCAGGACGGCCGCCCCTCCGCGCTGCCCGACCACGCCGAACTGCTCGGCGCCTGGCACCGCGCGCTGTGGGAGGCCCACCTGACCGCCGACCTGGCGCACCCCGAGACGCCGCTCGACGGCTACCGGCTGGTGTGCGTGCCGCAGCTCTACCTGCTGACCGACGCCGCCATCGACAACCTCACCCGCTTCGTGCACGGCGGCGGCACCCTGGTCACCGGGTTCTTCACCGGCGTCGCCGACGCCGACGACCGGGTCCGCGAGGGCGGCGTCGACGCCCGGCTGCGCGCCCTGCTGGGGCTGCGCACCGTGCACGAGTGGTGGCCGCTCGCG
This sequence comes from Streptomyces solitudinis, assembly GCF_036323765.1. Taxonomy (NCBI): domain Bacteria; kingdom Bacillati; phylum Actinomycetota; class Actinomycetes; order Kitasatosporales; family Streptomycetaceae; genus Streptomyces; species Streptomyces solitudinis. The sequence continues at coordinate 73,250 of NZ_JAZDCW010000011.1, read as the reverse complement.
GACGGCGAGCGCGTCGCGCTGTCCGACGGCACCCACGGCACGCTGTGGAGCGAGGACCTGGAGACGGAGCCCGGCTGCGCGGTACCGCTGCGGTACGCCGGCGGGGAACTGGCCGGCCGTCCCGCGGTGACCCGCAACGCGGCGGGCGCGGGCACGGCCCGCTACGTCTCCACGCTGCCGGAGCCCGCGGCCCTGCGGGCACTGCTCGCCGGCGCCGCCGCGGAGGCCGGGGTGCGGCCCGCGCTGGAGGGGCTGCCCGGCGGGGTGGAGGCGGTGCGCCGGGGCGAGCTGCTGTTCGTGCTGAACCACGGGCGCGAACCGGTCACGGTGCCGCTGCCGGCCCCGCACACGGACCGGCTCACCGGCGACCGCCACACCTCCGCCCTCGCCCTGCCCGCCTACGGTGTGGCCGCGCTGCGCCGTGACTGACGGCGGCCTCCTCCCGGCCCGCGGGCCGGGAGGAGGCCGCCGTCAGTCACCGGGCCCGCCGGCGCCGCCCCGTCAGGCGGGGACGCCGACGGGCCCGGGGATCAGGCCCGGACCGGCAGGTCCGCGTCGTCGCGCAGGAAGAGGGGGATGCGGTCCAGCGGGGCCGGGACGGTGACCGTGCCGCCGCCCTCGTACGTGTCACCCGTCCACGCGTCCGTCCACCGCGCCCCCGCGGGCAGGTGCACCGCCCGCTGCCGGGCGCCGGCCTCCAGCACCGGGGCCACCAGCAGGTCGGGCCCCAGCAGGTAGGCGTCGGCCACGTGCCAGGACGGTTCGTCCTCGGGGAACTCCAGGAACAGCGGTCGCATCGGGGGCAGCCCTTCCTCGTGGGCACAGCGCATCTGCTCCAGCACGTACGGGGCCAGGCGCTCGCGCAGCCGCAGGTACGCGGCCATGACGGCGCCCGCCTCCTCGCCGTAGCTCCACACCTCGTTCGGGCCGCCCGTCATCCCGGGACCGAGCGGCATCCCCGGGTCGCGGAAGCCGTGCAGCCGCATGAGCGGGGAGAGGGCGCCGAACTGGAACCAGCGCACCATCACCTCGCGGTAGGCCGGGTCGTCCGGGTCGCCGCCGTGGAAGCCGCCGATGTCGGTGTGCCACCAGGGGATGCCGCTGAGCGCCGTGTTGAGCCCGGCGGCGAGCTGGCGGCGCAGGGTGGCGAAGTCCGTGCCGATGTCACCGGACCACAGGGCGGCCCCGTAGCGCTGCGAACCCGCCCACGCCGAGCGGTTGAGGGTGATGACCTCCTCCTGGCCGGCCGCCAGCAGTCCCTCGTGGAAGGCGCGCGCGTTCTCCCGGGGGTAGAGGTTGCCCACCTCCAGGCCCGGACCGGCGTGGTAGCGCAGGTTCGCGGAGAAGCCGGGCTTCAGCTCGGGCTCGCAGGCGTCCAGCCAGAACGTGGTGATGCCGTAGGGGGCGAGATAGTTGTCGCGGACCCGGGAGAAGACGAACTCGCGGGCCTCGGGGTGGGTGGCGTCGTAGAAGGCCACCTGCACCGGCTCGGCGACCTCCTTGTCCGGCCAGTCGGCGTGCGCCATCGGCCCGTACTCGGTGCCGATGAACCAGCCGCGCTGCTCCATGAGGGAGTGGTTCTCGCTCAGCGGTGAGACCGACGGCCACACCGAGACGACCAGCCGCACCCCCAGCTCGTCCAGCTCGCGCACCATGGCCGCCGGGTCGGGCCACTCGGCCGGGTCGAACCGCCACTCGCCCAGGTGCGTCCAGTGGAAGAAGTCGCAGACGATGGCGGCCAGCGGCAGCCCCCGCGCGTGGTACTGGCGGGCGACGGACAGCAGCTCCTCCTGCGTGCGGTACCGCAGCTTGGACTGCCAGAACCCGGCCGCCCAGGCGGGCAGCATCGGGGTGCGCCCGGTGACGGCGGTGTAGCTGCGCTGCGCCGCGGCCGGGTCGCCCGCGGTGATCCAGTAGTCGATCTGGCGCGCGGCGTCGGCGACCCAGCGGGTGCCGGTGGCCGCCAGTTCCACCCGGCCGATGGCCGGGTTGTTCCACAGCAGGGTGTAGCCGCGGCTGGAGGTCAGCAGGGGTATCGTCACCTCGGCGTTGCGCTGGACGAGGTCGACGACGGCCCCCTTCTGGTCGAAGAGGCCGTGCTGGTGCTGCCCGAGCCCGTACAGCCGCTCGCCCTCGTAGGCGCGGAAGCGCTGTTCGAGCCGGTGCGTGCCACCGCCCACCGGCGTGTACAGGCGCGCACCGGGCCACCAGAAGTGCGCGCGCTCCTCGGCCAGCAGCTCCGTGCCGTCGGCGGTGCGCAGGAAGCGCAGCTCCCCCGTGGACGTCATCTCGGCGGTGACGGCGCCGTTGACGAGCGTCGCGGTGCCGTCACCCGTCCTGACGGCGGCGGTGGGCGCGGGCGGCGGTGCCTGCTCCAGCGCGCCGGGCAGGTCGTCGAGGAGCGGCCCGCCGAGGCGGGCGCGCACCCGCACGGCGTCGGGACCCCACGGTTCGACGCGGACGGTCTCCTGGCGGCCCCGCCATTCCAGCGCGCCGCCGCTCTCGCGGAAGGTGCCTTCGGTGGGGGAGGACTGGGCGAGCGAGACGGACGGCTGGTTCACGGCACTCCCGTGGGCGGCTCGGCGGTGATCGGCGGGGCGGCAGGTCAGGGGGCGGCGGGGTCGGGGGCAACGGGTCAGGGGGCGGTGGGGCGGGGACGGCAGGGTCGGCGGGCGGCAGGCAGGCAGGGGGCAGCGGGGTGCAGGCGGGGCGGGCGCGGTGCGTCAGCCGGGGGACGGCGCGGGGGCGGGCCCGGAGCTGGCGCGCACGGTGAGCGTCGGGGCCAGCAGGTCCACCTGCGGCGCGGCGGCCGCGAGGCCGTCCGCACCGCCGGGCCGGGCCTTGGCCATGACCAGTTCCACGGCCCGGCGGCCCATCTCCAGGGCCGGTATGGCCACCGACGTCAGCGGCACCGCCGCCTGCACGGCCACCTGCTCCGGGCAGACGGCCACCACCGAGACGTCCTCGGGCACGGCCCGGCCCTGCCGCCGCAGCAGGGACAGCAGGGGGTCGACGGCGGACTCGTTCTGCACGATGAAGGCGGTGGTGCGGGGGCGCTCGTCCTGGATGCGGTCCAAGGTGGCGGTCAGGGAGGCGTAACCGCCCTCGCAGGGCCGGTGCAGCACCCGCACCCCCAGCTCCCCGGCGCGGCGCAGCAGCCCCTCCATCGTCCGTTCGGCGAATCCGGTGCGCCGCTCGTAGACGGCGGCGGCCTCGCCGACGACGGCGATGTCGCGGTGGCCGAGCCCGGCCAGGTGCTCCACGCACAGCGCGCCGGTCGCCGCGAAGTCCAGGTCGACGCAGGTGAAGCCCGCCGGCTCGGCGGGGACGCCGATCAGCGCCGCCGGACGCCCGGTCTGGGCCAGCAGCGGGAGCCGGGCGTCCTCCAGCTCGACGTCCATGAGGATCAGCGCGTCGGCGAGCCCGCTCGCCCCCACCCGGCGGACCGCCTCCGGGCCCTCCTCGCCGGTGAGCAGCAGCACGTCCTGGCCGTGGGAGCGGGCCGTGGTGGCCACGGCGAGGGCGATCTCCATCATGACCGGCACGTACATGTCGGTGCGCAGCGGCATCATCAGGGCGATGATGTCGGAGCGGCTGCTCGCCAGGGCCCGTGCACCGGCGTTCGGGTGGTAGCCGAGCCGCCGGATGGCCTCCTCCACGCGCTCCCGGGTGGGGCCGGAGATGGAACGCTTGCCGCTCAGCACGTAGCTCACGGTGCTGGCGGAGACCCCGGCCTGCCGGGCGACGTCGGCGAGCGTGACCATCTGCTGCTCCAGGGCGCTGGGGAATGTGTGCGGAAGCGCTTCGATTGAAGGCGTACCGAGACCCTAGACCGGTGCACGAAGGCTGTCCAGACGTTCGTTGAAGCGCTTCAACGGAGTGGTCACGCAGCAGCCGTCCCCGCGTTCCCCCGTCCCCGGCGTGCACCGCCGGACGTGTCACCCGCCCGTGCCGCCCGCACCCCGTGCGGGTGACGGCACCGGCCCGCCGTGCATGCCGCCGCCAGGCCCGGGCACAAGCGCTCCAGCGCACGACAACTCAAGCTTCGGAGAAGGGAACACCGTGGAGATCTCCGGGATACTCACCGCGATCCTCATCGGCATCGTGATCGGCGTGCTGGGGCGGCTCGTCCTGCCCGGACGCCAGCGCATCGGCATCCTGCTGACCATCGGCGTCGGCATCCTCGCCGCGCTCCTCGGTACCGCGCTGGCGGCCGCCTTCGGCGTCGCCGACTCCGACGGCATCGACTGGATCGAGCTGGCCATCCAGGTGGTGCTGGCCGCGGTGGGTGTCGCGGCGGTCGACCGCATGAAGGGGGGCCGCTGACGGCGCCCCGCCGTCCGGAGCACGGCCGGACGGCGCCGCCCCGGCCGTGCTCCGGCTGACCCGGGCGGCGCCCGGCGGGCCGAACGCGGCGGGCGCCCGGCGGGGGAGCCCGCCGGGCGCCCGCACTGCGCGGTGCTCAGTGGCCGAAGACGGCCTTCTGCACCTTGTCGGGGCCGTCGAAGCTGTTCTCCTTCAGGCCGGCGAGCTGGTCCACCAGGCCCTTGCCGGCCCCGTTGTCCTTCGCCCTCTTCACCAGGTCGTCCTTCGAGGACGGGTACTCGGCGCCCTTGAGCGCCTTCTGGAGTTCGATGGGGTTGGTCTCAGCCATGAGCGTCTCCGTTCCTCCGCCGTCGGCCGGGCGGACGGCGGAGGCGGGTACCCGGCGGGTGCGGCGGAAAACGGTGACTGGGCCAGGCGGGTCAGCGGGGTCCGCGGCCGGGAAACGCCGGAGGCCGGGGCCCGCACCGATCGGTGCGGGCCCCGGCCTCGTGTCGGCTGGCTGCCGGGTCAGGCAGGCACGATGTTCTCGGCCTGCGGGCCCTTCTGGCCCTGGGTGACGTCGAACGACACCTTCTGGCCCTCGTGCAGCTCGCGGAAGCCCTGGGCGGCGATGTTCGAGTAGTGGGCGAAGACGTCGGCGCCGCCGCCGTCCTGCTCGATGAAGCCGAAGCCCTTTTCCGCGTTGAACCACTTCACGGTACCGGTGGCCATGATGATCTCCTTCACAGGTGGCCGATCCGGGACGCACACCTCGCGCGTCCCGCGTCGCCGCATTGAGCCCACCCGGAAGACCGGTAAAACAAAAACGCGCCCAAAGGGTTACATCCCGTCAGGCGCGCACAACGTTCATGGGTACCAAAACTGCAACAACAAAAACGTAGCACACCGGCCCGGCGGAGGGAAGCTCCGGCGGCGCCGGGGCCGCGCCATGCGGGGCCGGCCCGGCGGAGGGGCTCCCGGGCCCCGGCGCGGGGCGCCAGGCGCACGCCCGGGGCGCTCCGCAGGGGGCCGTTCGTCCCCTCCCGGTGAACGGACACAATGGGGGCATGACGCAGACGCTCGCTGACCCGCGTGTCAGCTACCCGGTGGGGGACGGTCCGCACGGCGGGCCGCGGGACGTGGTGATCCTGGGGTCCACGGGCTCGATCGGCACCCAGGCGGTCGACGTGGTCCTGGCCAACCCGGACCGCTTCCGGGTGACCGCGCTCGCCGCGAGCGGCGGGCGCATCGGGCTGCTGGCCGGGCAGGCGCACCGGCTCCAGGTGCGGGCGGTCGCCGTCGCGCAGGCGGACAAGGCGCCCGGGCTGCGGCAGGCGCTGCGGGCGGAGTACGGGCCCGGGGAGCCGATCCCGGAGGTGCTGGCCGGCCCCGACGCCGCCACGGAGCTGGCCGGTTCCCCGTGCCACACCGTGCTGAACGGCATCACCGGCTCCATCGGGCTGCGTCCGACCCTGGCCGCGCTGCGCGCCGGACGGGTGCTCGCGCTCGCCAACAAGGAGTCGCTGATCGTGGGCGGGCCGCTGGTGAAGGCGCTGGCCGGGCCCGGCCAGATCGTGCCGGTGGACTCCGAGCACTCCGCGCTGTTCCAGGCGCTCATGGGCGGCACCAGGGCGGAGGTCCGCAAGCTGCTGGTGACGGCGTCCGGCGGCCCCTTCCGCGGCCGGACGCGGGCCGGGCTCGCGGGCGTCACCCCGAAGGAGGCGCTGGCCCACCCGACCTGGGCCATGGGCCCGGTCATCACCGTCAACTCGGCGACGCTCGTCAACAAGGGCCTGGAGGTCATCGAGGCGCACCTCCTGTACGACGTGCCCTTCGAACGCATCGAGGTCGTCGTCCACCCGCAGTCCGCGATCCACTCGATGGTGGAGTTCACCGACGGTTCGACCCTCGCCCAGTGCGGGCCGCCGGACATGCGGCTGCCGATCGCCCTCGGGCTCGGCTGGCCCGAGCGGGTCCCGGACGCCGGCCCGGTCTTCGACTGGACGAAGGCGATGAGCTGGGACTTCTTCCCACTGGACGGCGAGGCGTTCCCGGCCGTGCCGCTCGCCTGCCACGTGGGCGCGCTGGGCGGCACCGCGCCGGCCGTCTACAACGCGGCGAACGAGGAGTGCGTCGGTGCGTTCCTCGCGGGCCGGCTGCCGTTCACGTCGATCCTGGATACGGTGGCCGCTGTGGTCGAGGAACACGGCCGGCCGCAGGGCGAGGACCTGACGCTGGACGCCGTACTCGACGCGGAGACGTGGGCGCGCGCACGCGCCCGCGAGCTGGCGGCACAAGCCGACACCACAGCAGCGGAGGCCCGCGCATGACGATCGCCCTCATGACCGCCCTGGGGATAGTGGTCTTCGCGGTCGGCCTGCTGTTCTCCATCGCCTGGCACGAACTGGGCCACCTGAGCACGGCCAAGATGTTCGGCATCCGCGTGCCGCAGTACATGGTGGGCTTCGGGCCGACCGTCTGGTCCCGCCGGAAGGGCGAGACGGAGTACGGGATCAAGGCCATTCCGCTGGGCGGCTACATCCGCATGATCGGCATGTTCCCGCCCGGTGACGACGGCCGGGTGCGCCAGCGCTCCACCTCGCCGTTCCGCGGCATGATCGAGGACGCGCGGGCAGCGGCCTACGAGGAGCTCCAGCCCGGCGACGACAAGCGGCTGTTCTACACCCGCAAGCCGTGGAAGCGCGTCATCGTCATGTTCGCCGGCCCCTTCATGAACCTGGTGCTGGCCGTGGTGATCTTCCTCGGCGTGCTGATGACCTTCGGCATCAACACCACGACGACGACCGTGGCGGCCGTCAACGAGTGCGTGGTCTCCGCCGACGCGGCCACCGACTCGTGCCCGAAGGACGCGCCGCCGACCCCGGCCAACGCGGCCGGGCTGCGCGCGGGCGACACCATCGTCGCCTTCGACGGCGCGGAGATCACCGAGTGGGGCGAGCTCCAGACGCGCATCCGGGAGGCGACGGGCCCGGTCACCCTCACCGTCGAGCGGGACGGTGAGCTGCGCACCCTGCGGGCCGACCCGATCCGCAACAAGGTCACCAGGATCGACGGGGACGGCGCGTACGTGCCCGGCGAGTACGTCACCGCGGGCTTCCTCGGCTTCGCCCCGGCCACCGGCGTGGTGCGGCAGTCCTTCCCCGAGGCCGTGGACCGCATGGGCGAGATCATGACGAACGGCTTCGAGGCGCTGCTCGCCGTGCCGTCCAAGGTGCCGGGCCTGTGGGAGGCGGCCTTCAACGGCGGCGAGCGGGCCGAGGACTCCCCGGTGGGCGTGGTCGGTGCCGCCCGGGTGAGCGGCGAGATCATCGCCCTGGAGATCCCGGCGAGCCAGCGGGTGGCGACGATGCTGTTCCTGGTCGCCGGTTTCAACCTGTCCCTGTTCCTGTTCAACATGCTCCCGCTGCTCCCGCTGGACGGCGGGCACATCGCCGGGGCGCTGTGGGAGTCGGTGCGCCGGTTCTTCGCGAAGGTGTTCCGGCGTCCGGACCCGGGACCGTTCGACGTGGCCAAGCTCATGCCCGTGGCCTACGTGGTGGCCGGGGCCTTCATCTGCTTCACGCTGCTGGTGCTGGTCGCGGACGTGGTCAACCCCGTACGCCTGGCGGGCTAGCCAGGGGCGGAACCGATCATTCCTGGTCGGGTCCCGTATCCGGGCGGAGCAAAGCCGGGCTCGATGTGCTCCGCCCGGGTGGGGTGTCGTAACCTCGGCACCGGAGCCCGCCGATCTCGGGACCAGAACCACACCTTGGGGTTGCGCCACATGACAGCCATCGCGCTGGGAATGCCGTCCGTGCCGATCAAACTCGCCGAGCGCCGCGCCAGCCGGCAGATCCAGGTCGGTTCCGTCGCCGTCGGCGGTGACGCTCCGGTGTCCGTGCAGTCGATGACCACGACCCGCACCTCGGACATCGGCGCGACCCTCCAGCAGATCGCCGAGCTGACCGCCTCCGGCTGCCAGATCGTGCGCGTCGCCTGCCCCACGCAGGACGACGCCGACGCGCTGTCCGTCATCGCGCGCAAGTCCCAGATCCCGGTCATCGCGGACATCCACTTCCAGCCGAAGTACGTGTTCGCCGCCATCGACGCGGGCTGCGCGGCCGTCCGGGTGAACCCCGGCAACATCAAGCAGTTCGACGACAAGGTGCGCGAGATCGCCGCCGCGGCCTCCGCCGCCGGCACGCCCATCCGGATCGGCGTCAACGCCGGCTCGCTGGACAAGCGGCTCCTGCGCAAGTACGGCAGGGCCACGCCCGAGGCGCTGGTGGAGTCCGCGCTGTGGGAGTGCTCCCTGTTCGAGGAGCACGGCTTCCGCGACATCAAGATCTCCGTGAAGCACAACGACCCCGTGGTCATGGTCAACGCCTACCGGCAGCTCGCCGAGCGCTGCGACTACCCGCTGCACCTCGGCGTCACCGAGGCCGGACCGGCCTTCCAGGGCACGATCAAGTCGGCCGTCGCCTTCGGAGCGCTGCTCAGCGAGGGCATCGGCGACACGATCCGGGTCTCGCTGTCCGCGCCGCCCGTGGAGGAGGTCAAGGTCGGCGCCCAGATCCTGGAGTCGCTCGGCCTGCGCGAGCGCGGCCTGGAGATCGTCTCCTGCCCGTCGTGCGGGCGGGCCCAGGTGGACGTCTACAAGCTGGCCGAGGAGGTCACGGCCGGGCTGACGGGCATGGAGGTGCCGCTGCGCGTCGCCGTCATGGGCTGCGTCGTGAACGGCCCCGGCGAGGCCAGGGAAGCGGACCTGGGCGTGGCCTCCGGCAACGGCAAGGGCCAGATCTTCGTCAAGGGGGAGGTCATCAAGACCGTGCCCGAGTCGAAGATCGTGGAGACCCTCATCGAGGAGGCGATGAAGATCGCCGAGCAGATGGAGAAGGACGGCGTGATGTCGGGTGAACCCGAGGTGGCCGTCAGCTGACCCCGCCTTCCGGCGGGCGGAGGTCTGAGGACTTCGCCCGGGGGTAGAGTGCGGAGAATCGCTTTTTCGTGGGGAACGTCCCCGTTCCCCACCCCGCACGGTGAGGCTCCCTTCCTACGTGTTGACGACGACTTCCACCCGGCTGCTGGCGCCGGACGACCTGGACGACGCGCTGGCCGTGCTGGACCGGGAGCCGGTCACCAACGCGTTCGTCGCCGCCCGGGTGCGGGCCTCCGGCCTCGACCCGTGGCGGCTCGGCGGCGAGATGTGGGGCTGGTTCTCCGGCGGACGGCTGGAGGCGCTGTGCTACGCGGGCGCCAACCTCGTACCGGTGGGCGCGGGCCCCGAGGCCGTCGCCGCCTTCGCCGGACGGGCGCGCCGCCAGGGCCGGCGCTGCTCCTCGATCGTCGGCCCGGCGGACGCGACGGCCGCCCTGTGGCGGGGGCTGGAGCCGCACTGGGGCCCGGCCCGTGACGTGCGTCCGCGGCAGCCGCTGATGGCCACCGGCACCCCGGCCGCGGACGTCACCCCCGACCCGTACGTCCGCCGGGTGCGCAAGGACGAGCTGGAGACGGTACTGCCCGCCTGCGTGGCCATGTTCACCGAGGAGGTCGGCGTCTCGCCGCTGGCCGGGGACGGCGGCCTGGTGTACCAGGCCCGCGTCGCGGAACTCGTCGGCGCGGGACGCGCGTTCGCCCGCTTCGAGGACGGCAGGGTGGTCTTCAAGGCGGAGATCGGCGCCGTCACCCCGCACGCCTGCCAGATCCAGGGCGTGTGGGTCGACCCGGAGCGGCGCGGGGAGCGGCTGTCCGTGACCGGCATGGCGGCCGTGCTGCGTCACGCCCTCGCCGAGTTCGCCCCCGTGGCGAGCCTCTACGTGAACGACTTCAACAGCCCGGCGCGGGCCGCCTACCGGCGGGTCGGCTTCCGCGAGGTCGGCTCCTTCATGTCCGTCCTGTTCTGAGGCCGCGCCCCCGCCGTACGACGGCCCCGCGCCGCCCGCCGGCCCGTCCCCGTCACAGCAGGCGCCGGATGTCCCCGCGTACCCGGTAGAAGCCGCCGGCGGCCGTGTGGACGGCGTCCACCACGTAGCGGGCGCCCGGCTCGCGGAAGTGGCGCGGGAACTGGACGTTCCACGAGGGTTCGTAGCCCGCGGAGACGACGTGCACCCGCAGCCGCGGGCCGTCCTGCACGCACTCGACCACGACGCCGCCGGGCTCCGGCACGGATACCGTCTCGACGGCCGCCGCCCGCGTCGCGGGGACGTAGGTCGGCACCGCCGCGGCGAGCTTGACGTCCCGGGCCACCGGCACGCTGCCCTGCTGCGCGGCCGTGACGGCGGCCTCGGAGGCGTCCACGCACACCAGCGAGCCGTCCGTGGTGACCAGGTACAGCCGTTCGTCCGCGTACTGCATCGACAGCGCGGAGCCGCCGCCGGTGCTCAGCTTCCACAGCCGCGTGCCGTCCTGGTCGAAGCAGTACACCGACGAGGCGGCGTCGCCCGCGAACACGTACCGGCCGCCCGGGGAGGTGGCGCACGAGTACACCGCGCTGTCGCACCGGTACTCCGCCTCGACGGCGCCCGACGCCTTCGACAGCCGCTGCACCACGCGGTGCGCGGTGCCCGCGTAGACGGCGTCCTCCTCCTGCCAGCCGAACAGCACCCCGCCCCGCGTCGGGGTGTGCCACAGCTCCCCGCTGCCGTCGGGGGCGTAGGCCGTCACGCCCCGGCTGTGCCCGTGGTACACGGCGCGGTCGTCGGCGCGGACCATCCAGGCGTGCTCGCCGCTGCTGCGCCGCGACCACTGGTGCTCGTCCTCGTGGTCCACGGAGGTCAGCCCGCCGGAGCGGTCGGCGACGCTGAGGACGCCCTCGTGGATGTCCAGCCAGAAGATGTCCACGTCGGCCGCGATGTCGTAGGCGGCGAAGGGCAGCTTCCCCGAGAGGTCGTAGACCCGGCCGTCGTCGCATCCGGCGTAGATCCAGAAGTCGTCGGCGACCAGGCACTTCACCCCGTCGGGCAGGGAGTAGCGGGCCAGCACCTCACCGGTGTGGGCGAGCGTGTAGACGTCGCCCGCCTGGTTGCCCGCCCAGACGCGGTCCGCGTCGACGTGGATGCCGAACGCGGACGAGCCGGTGCGGAAGCGCCACAGCACCGGGGCGACCGCGCGGGCCGTCGAGGGCGCGGAGGAGACCTGGCGCCGGGTGACCGGGCGCGGCGCGCGCTGGCCCTCGACGGCCGGGGCGTAGCCCTTGCGGACCTTCTCGCCGACCTTCCGCTCGGCCGCCGCCCGCGCCTTCTGCGGCGTGGGGAAGCTCGTCGTCTGCGTCTGGCCCGGGGCGCCGATGCGCCCGTAGCGGACCGTCACCACCGTGCCGTCCACGGTCACTTCGTAGAACTTGTGCGCCCCGCCGCCGTCCTGCGACAGCTCCAGGTACGTCCGCGTGCTCGTGCTCGTCGGCATGGCAGTGCCCTCCCCATACGGAACCCGCGGCCGCCCGGCGAACGACCCGGCCGCTCCTCACTGCCGGTGACACTAGCGCCAGCTGCTGACACCACCGCCGCACGGGAGCGGCCCGCCGCACGGACGCGGGGCGTCCGTCCGGCGGGCCGGCCGCCCGCACGTGACCGTGCTAGAAACTGGGGGCTGCCGACGGGGCCTTGAGGCTGCCCAGGAAGGGGTGCCACAGGTGCGTCGGGTCCTCCTCGACGGCCTTGACGATCTCGCGCATCGCCGCGAGCGCCTTCGGCTCCTCGTCGTCGTAGACGTCGCCCTGGAGCAGCTTGAGCACGTCGAGCCGGTAGCGGTCGTCCTGCACGAACGCCGTGAACAGGATGTTCAGCCGGTAGTAGATGGAGATGAACTCGTACCAGTTCTTCACGCCGCGGCGCAGCTTGCGCTCGTAGGCGGCGAAGCGCTCGCGGCCGAAGTCCCCGGCCTCGGCGGCGGCGATGATGTCCTCGCAGGCGATGCGGGCGCTGTTGAGGGCGACGCTCACACCGCTGGAGAAGATCGGGTCCACGAACCGGGCCGCGTCACCGATGAGCAGGAACTTGTCGCCGGCGATCTGCTTCATGCCGTAGCTGTAGTCGCCCTCGGTCTTGAACTCCTTGACCTGGTCGGCGTTCTTCAGCACGTCCAGCAGCTCGGGGCGGCTGGCGACGGTCTCCCAGAAGAACTTCTCCCGGTCGCCGTCGAACTCCTTGAACCGCGTCTTCTGGCTCACGACGCCGATCGAGGTGATCGTGTCGGTGATCGGGATCTGCCACACCCAGGTGTCGGAGACCGGCAGGAAGTGGATGAAGATGTAGTCGGCCTGGTCCTTGTTGACGGCCAGCGCCTTGCGGTCGAGGTTGTCGAACCAGGTGTGCACCGCGTACTGGTTGAACACCGGGTCCGGCACCTTGAACTTGAGCTGGCTGCCCAGGTGGGTGCGCCGCCCGCTGGCGTCCACCACCATGCGGACCGGCACGCCGACCTTCTGCCCGCCGATCTTCGCCTCGATCACGGGGTGCTCCCCGTCGAAGTCCACCTTGCCGACGCGCACGCCCTGGAAGACCTTCGCGCCCAGCGACTCGGCGTGCTTGAGCAGGATCTGGTCGAACTTGGCGCGGTCCACGTGGAAGGTGTAGTCGCGGTCGACGCCGGCCTGGTCGCGCTCGCTGAAGAGGACCTCGGCGGCGCGGAAGTCGTGTTCGAGGCCGCGGAAGCCGTTGTGGTCGATGTCCCGGTCCTCGGCGGAGGTCCAGGCGGCGCCGTACTTCTTGGGGAAGTTCGCCGCCTCGACCTTCTCCATGGCGCCGATCTCCAGCAGCACCGGGGTGGTGGCGGGCACCAGCGACTCGCCGACGTGCTCGCGGGGGAAGTTGTCGGCCTCGAAGACGGCGACCTTCAGACCCGCCTTGGCGAGGTAGGAGGCAGCCGTCGAACCCGCAGGCCCGCCGCCGATGATGCCGATGTCGAACTCTGCGTCCACGACGCACTCCGTTTCTGTTCGGTGACTCGTGCTCGTGCTGCTGTTCAGGCGGGCTGGAGGGAGAGCTCGTGGACCATGTCGGTGATGGTCGTCAGCGTCTTGAAGTGCTTGCCGGTGATGTGCGTGGGGGGAACGGTCACCCCCAGCTCCTTCCTGATGTAGGTGAGGAGGAGCGAGGTGTTCATCGAGGTCAGCACCCCCCATTCGAGCAGCGGGGTGTCCGGCTCCAGCTCGGACACCCCGCTCTCGCCGAGGAACTGCTCCTGGATGTAGCCGCTGATCTTCTCGTAGATCGCGTCACGGTCGAGTGCCGTCACTTGATGCCTCCGTGCTGCGGTGTGTGCGGGGCCGGGTAGGCCCGCCGAGCGGTCTCGCCCGGCCGTGCCGACGACAATGGGCGGGCCCGCTGGAAACCGACTCGCCTCCCACTGGGTCCGCGTTCGGGCCCGCCGGGACACGGTCGCCGCGGCGGGGTCCGGGTGCGGCCGGGCGCGGGGCGGGTGCGGGCCGGGAGAGGCCCCAGCGGCGTGCGGCGGACGTGTCAGCTCGTCGACCGTTGAGTTCCGGTCGAGGATGAATTGACGGAGCGATGAATTCCCCGCACTGTCCGTCGGGCGATGGCGCAGGTGGGCGGTGGTGGGCTTAGAGTGAAGCGACGTCGGACGTGGGTGTGGCTGTGCGGGAGGTGGGCAGCGTGTCGGCTCCGCGGGGAGTTGAGGGTGCCGGTGGTGTCACCGAGGACGGCGTGACGGGGCGCAAGCGCACCGGCCGCAGGCCCGGCATCACGCTGAGCCGGCAGGCGATCCTCCAGGCGGCCCAGGCCCGTTTCGCCGAGTACGGCTACGAGGGCGCCTCCATCCGGGGCATCGCCCAGGACGCCGGGGTGGACGCGGCGCTCATCCACCACTTCTTCCTCTCCAAGGAAGGGCTGTTCGCCGCGTCGATACACGACGCGCTGCACCCGGAGGCCGTGGTGGAGGCCGTCCTGTCGGTGAAGAGCGTGCGCGGAACGGGGGAGCGGCTGCTGCGGACGTTCCTCGGGCTGTGGGAGGCCGAGCAGACGGGCCGGCAGATGCGCAGCATCCTGCGCTCGGCCGTCTCCCACGAGGCCGCCGCGCGGATGCTGCGCGAGTTCATCACGCAGGAGGTGCTGGTGCCCGTCGCCGAGGCGACGGGGAAGACGCACCCGGGCGTGCGCGCCTCCCTGGCCGCCTCCCAGCTCGTGGGGCTGGCGATGACGCGGTACATCGTCGCCGTGGAGCCGCTGGCGGGCATGGACAGGGACGACGTCGTCGCCGCCGTCGCCCCCACCCTCCAGCGCTACCTGACCGGCGCGCTGCCCGAGCCGTTCGACCGCTGACCGCCGGGGTGCCGGAGGCCGGGCCGCTGACCGTCCGTGCGCTGACCGCCCGGCCGCCGGACGGCCGGGCGGCGGACGGCCGTGCGCGGGCCCCGGGGCGTCCCCCGGGGCCGTCCGCCGGACTCAGGGGGCGGGGGCGGCGGGCGCGGCGGCGCCGGTCAGGGCCGCGCAGAGCGCCCGCAGGAACGGCGGCCCGGTGACGAAGAAGTGGCCGCCGGGCAGCAGCGCGAGCTGGAACGGTCCCGAGGTCTCCTTCTGCCAGGCCAGCAGCCCGGCCGGGTCGGTGAGCACGTCCCCGCGCCCGCCGAAGGCCGCGACCGGCACGTCCAGCGGCGGCCCGGGGGCCCGTACGTAGGTCTCCACGAGGCGCAGGTCGCAGCGGAGCGCGGGCAGGTACATGCGCAGCACCTCCGGCTGCTCCATCAGGATGTCCGGCAGCCCGCCCATGCGGTGCACGGCCGCGACGAACCGGTCGTCGGGCAGTGTGTGCA
Source organism: Streptomyces solitudinis (assembly GCF_036323765.1). Taxonomy (NCBI): domain Bacteria; kingdom Bacillati; phylum Actinomycetota; class Actinomycetes; order Kitasatosporales; family Streptomycetaceae; genus Streptomyces; species Streptomyces solitudinis. The sequence continues at coordinate 58,177 of NZ_JAZDCW010000011.1, read as the reverse complement.
GCGGGCGGTGCGACAGCGGCTCACCCGGCCCGTTCCGGCCCGCTGCCAGCAGGGCCGCCGGGGGCGTGCCCCGGGCGGACAGCCGCCGCGCCGCCTCGAAGCCGAGCAGCGCCCCGAAGCTGTGCCCGAACAGGGCGAAGGGGCCCTCCTCGGGCCGCACCCGTTCCAGCACCTCCGCGACGGCCGCCTCCAGGTCCGTCAGCAGCGGTTCGCGCAGCCGGGAGCCGTGCCCCGGCAGTTCCAGGGGCTCCACGCGCACCCCCGGTGGCAGCGCGGCCGACCACCGGGCGTACGGCAGGGCGCTGCCGCCCGCGTGGGCCAGGCAGTACAGCGTGCGGACCGGCGTGCCCGCGGCCTCCTCCTCGCGGCCCTCCACGGGTTCCCGCCCGGACTCCTGCCCGGGCCACGCGGCGGTCCTCCCGCCGTCCGTCCGGGCGGGCGGCCCGGCCGCCTCCTCGACGGTGGTGCCGTGCGGTGACGTCATCCGGACCCCTCCTCGTCAGTGACCGCGCCACCGGGCTCCCTTCGAGCCGGGCGCGAGCTATCTGGACGACCTTTGGCTGGAACGTACCGCCGAGCGTACCCGAAGTCAGCGGGCAATGAATTACGGGAGTGAGTGCATGTCCGAGCCGTTCACCAGCTCAGATCCCCGGCCCGAGGACGCCCAGGCCATCGCCGTCGTCGGGGCGGGCTGCCGGTTCCCCGGGGGGGTGCGCGACCTGGACGGCCTGTGGCGGGTGCTGGCCGACGAGGTCGACGTGATCGGGGACGTCCCGCCGGACCGCTGGGACGACACGTTCCACGACAGCGACCGCAAGGCCCCGGGCACCACCTACTGCCGCGAGGGCGGGTTCCTGGCCGACATCGACCGCTTCGACGCCGAGCACTTCGGCATCTCACCGCGCGACGCCCGGGAGATGGACCCACAGCAGCGGCTGCTGCTGGAGGTCACGGCCGAGGCGCTGGAGGACGCGGGCGGACCGCGCGAGCGCTGGGCGGGCACCCGCACCAGCGTCCACGTCGGCATCCTCGGCTCGGACTACCTGCTGCTGCACGCCAAGACGGCGGGCATCGGCGAGGTCGGCCCGCACTTCGCGGCGGGCAAGGAGTTCAGCTTCGCCGCCGGACGCATCGCCTACCTCTTCGGCCTGCACGGCCCGGCCATGTGCGTCAACACCGCCTGCTCCTCCTCGCTGGTCGCCGTCCACCTCGCCTGCCAGGCGCTGCGGACCGGCGAGGCCGACACCGCCGTCGCGGCCGGGGTCAACGCCATCCTCACCCCCGAACTCACCGTCTTCATGGGCAAGGTGCAGGCGCTCTCGCCCACCGGGCGGTGCAAGCCGTTCGACGCGCGCGCCGACGGCATCGTGCGCGGCGAGGGGTGCGGCGTCGTCGTGCTCAAGCGGTACGCCGACGCCCTGCGCGACGGCGACCGCATCCACGGCGTCATCCGGGGCAGCGCCGTGAACCAGGACGGCTACAGCGCCGGGCTCATGGCCCCCAACGCCGTCGCCCAGCAGGCCCTGCTGCGCCAGGCGCTCGACCGCGCGGGGCTGCCGCCCGAAGCGGTCTCCTACGTGGAGGCCCACGGGACCGGCACGCCACTGGGCGACCCGCTGGAGATCTCCGCGCTCACCGACGTCCTCGGGCAGGGCAGGCCCGACAGCCACCGGCTCGTCGTCGGATCGCACAAGGCGAACTTCGGGCACATGGACTCGGCGGCGGGCATCGCGGGGCTCCTCAAGGCGCTCCTCGTCCTGCGGCACCGCACCGCGCCGCCGCAGCTCCACCACGTAAGCCCCTCACCGCTCGTGGACTGGGAGCGCTCCGGCATCACCGTGCCCACCGCGCTGACGCCGCTGCCCGTGCGCGAGGGCGCCGAACCGGTCGCCGGGGTCAGCGCGTTCGGGCTCTCGGGCACGAACGCGCACGTGCTGCTGACCGGGCCGCCCGCCACCGCGCCGCGGCCACCGCGCGAACCCGGCACGGGCCCGCGCACGCTGGTGCTCTCGGCGGGCGGCGAGGCCGGACTGCGGGAACTGGCCGGGGACTACGCGGACACCGTCGACGCGGCCGGCGACGACCCGCACCGGCTCGACGCCGTCACCGCGACGTCCGCCGTGCGGCGCACCCCGCTGCGGCACCGGCTCGCCGTGGTGGGCGGTGACGCGGCGGAGCTGACCGAGGCGCTGCGCGCCCACCGCGCGGGCACGGCCCACCCCGGGGCGCTCGCCGGTACCGCCGCCGACGAGGCGCTCCCCGTCGTCTTCGTCTTCTCCGGGCAGGGCTCCCAGTGGCCCGGCATGGGACTCGACCTCCACGCGGCCGAACCGGTGTTCCGGGAGCGGCTGGACGCCTGCGCCGAGCTGATCCGCGAGCACGCGGGCTGGTCGCTGGCGGACGCCCTGGCCGACCCCGATCCGGAGCGGCTGCGCGCCACCGGTGTCGCCCAGCCCGCCGTGTTCGCCCTCCAGGTGGCGCTCGCGGAGCTGCTGCGCTCCCAGGGCATCACCCCCGACGCGGTGATCGGGCACAGCATGGGGGAGGTCGCCGCCGCCTGCGTCGCGGGCGCCCTGGACCTGCCCGACGCCGTCCGGCTCATCGTGCGCCGCGGCCAGATCATGCAGCGGGCCTCCGGCACGGGCCGCATGGTCTCCGTGGAACTGGACCCGGACGCGGTGCGGGAAGCGCTCGCGGACCACCCCGGGGTGTGCGTCGCCACCGTCAACGGGCCCCGCTCGGTGGTCGTCGCCGGAGCCCCTGGACCGGTGGAACGGGCGGTGGCCGACCTGGACGCCCGGGGCGCCACGACCGTGCCGCTCCCCGTGGACTACGCCTTCCACAGCCCGCTCATGCGCCCCTACGCCGACGAACTCGCCGACGCGCTGGCCGGGCTCGCGCCGCAGGCCCCGCGGGTGCCGTTCCGCTCCACGGTCACCCCCGGCCGGACGGTCGTGCCGGACGCCGCCTACTGGGCCGCGAACGTCCGCGAACCGGTGCTGCTGTGGCCCGCGGTCGACGCCGAACTGGCCGGGTCGGACGCGGCGTTCGTGGAGATCGGCGCCCACCCCGTGCTGGGCAGGCCGCTGCGTGCGGCTCTCGCCCACCGGGACCGGACCGGACCGGTGACGGGCACCTGTGCCCGGGACCGGGACGCGGTGCGGGAACTGGCGCTCACCCGGGCCCGGCTGCACGTGGGCGGGGCCCGCGTGGACTGGGCGGCGGCCCACCCGGAACCGGGACCGCCGGTCACGCTGCCGCCGCCGCGCTGGTCGGACGAGCGCTACTGGCTGCCCGGGGTGGAGCGGGGCCGCCAGGGCGGCGTCGCACAGCCGGACGCGGCCGGCGGACCGGGTGGCGCGGACGACGCCGCCCCGGCGCCGGCGGCCACCGCGGCGCCGGGTGCCGCCGGGCTGCGCGCCGAACTGCGGCTGTACGACGACCGCAACCGGCTGGTCGGGGAACTGACCGGCGACGTGGCCGCCCGGCTGGCCGGCGCCGGGTCCGCGGTGGCCCCGGCGGCCGCCCCCGCGCCGGAGGCCGCCCCCGCCCCGACGGCCGCCCCCGCGATGGAGGGTGCGCCCGCGCCGGAGGCCGCCCCCGCCGGGCCCGCGCCCGCGGCGGAGGCGGGGTCCGCGGGACGGGGCACCGTCGCGGAGACCGTCCACCGCATCGTCGCGGAGGTGCTCGGCCACGACGCCGGGAAGCGGCTGCCGCGCTCGCGCGGGTTCTTCGAACTGGGCCTGGACTCCGTGTCCGTCGCCGAACTGGCCCGGCGCGTCACCGAGACGCTCGGCTGCGCGCTGGACGCCGCCGACGTCCTGACGCACGCCAGCATCGACGCGCTCACCGCACACGTCCTGAGCCTCACGCCCGAGCCGCCGCCAGGGCCCGGCGCGAGTCCCGTGCCGGAGCCCGCCCCCCAGCCCTCCGCCGCCACACCGCCCGCCGCGACGCCCGGACCGCACGCCGTCGGGCCGGAGCCCGCAGCGCCGCGCGGGCCCGAGCCCGTCGCCGTCGTCGGCATCGGCTGCCGGCTGCCCGGCGGCGTCCACGACCCGCAGGACTTCTGGCGGCTGCTGACCGCCCGCACCGACGCCACCGGCGACGTCCCCGCCGACCGCTGGGACGCGGGCGCGCTGCACGCCGAGGGCGAGGGCGGCTCGGCGGAACCGGGCACCGTCGTCACCCGGCGGGGCGCCTTCCTCGACGCCGTCGACGGCTTCGACCACGGCTTCTTCCGGGTCTCCCCGCGCGAGACCCGCAGCATGGACCCGCAGCAGCGGCTGCTCCTGGAGGTGGCCTGGGAGGCGCTGGAGGACGCCGGAATGCCCGTGCCGGGGCTCCGCGGCAGCCGCACCGGCGTCTTCGTCGGCCTCAACACCACCGACTACCAGCAGCTCGTGACCCGGCAGAACACGGACATCGACCTGTACTACGGCACCGGCAACTCCTTCAGCGGCGCCGCCGGGCGGCTCTCGTACTTCCTCGGCACCCGCGGGCCGAGCATGGCCGTGGACACCGCCTGCTCGTCCTCGCTGACGGCCGTCCACCTCGCCTGCCAGAGCCTGCGCGCCGGGGAGAGCGAGGTGGCCATCGCGGCCGGTGCCAACGTCATGTCCACCCCGACCGTCTTCCTGGCCATGTCGGCGGCCGGGGCGCTCGCCCCGGACGGCCGCTGCAAGACGTTCGACGACCTGGCCGACGGGTACGGACGCGGCGAGGGCGCCGGTGCAGTCATCCTCAAGCCCCTTTCCAGCGCGCTCCGCGACGGTGACCGCGTGTACGCAGTCATCCGCGGCAGCGCGGTCAACCAGGACGGGGCGAGCGGCGGGCTCACCGTCCCCAGCGGCGAGGCGCAGCAGGAGGTCGTCCGCGCCGCCCTGGACCAGGCCCGGATCGCCCCGCGCGACGTCGGCTACGTGGAGGCCCACGGCACCGGCACCCGGCTCGGCGACGCCATCGAGGTGCGCGCCCTGGCCGCCTCCCTCGGCGCGGACCGTCCCGCCGACGCGCCGCTGCTGGTCGGTTCGGTCAAGACCAACGTCGGCCACCTGGAGGCCGCAGCCGGGATCACCGGTCTCATCAAGGTGGCGCTCTCCCTCGGCCACGAGGAGATCCCCGCGCACCTGCACGTGGACACCCCCACGCGGCAGCTCGACTGGGACCGGCTGCCGGTGCGCGTGACCCGCGAGCCCGTGGCCTGGCCGCGGACGGACCGGCCGCGCGTCGCGGGCGTCAGCGCCTTCGGCTTCACCGGCACCAACGCGCACGTGCTGCTCGAAGAGGCCCCCGCCGCCCCCGTCCGCCCGGCCGCGCCCGGCGGCCCGGCGGCGCCTAACCGCCCCCACCTGCTCACCGTGTCCGCCGCCACCCGCGAGGCGCTGCTCGCGACCGCCGCCCGGCTGGGCGAGCGCCTCGCCGGCGCGGACGGGGCGGAGCTGGCCGACGTGTGCTGGACGGCCGGCGCGCGGCGCACCCACCACGCCCACCGGCTCACGGTCGTCGGCCGGAGCGCCGAGGAGATGGTCGGCAGGCTGGCGGCCGTCCGCGCGGACGAGAGCGCGCCGGGCACGCGGCTGGGCACCGCGCGCCCCGGTGAACCGGGCACGCTCGCCTTCGTCCACGGCACCACCGCCCCCGACCTGCCGTGGGGCAGGCTGCTCGCCGCCGGGACCGCGCGGCAGGACGACCCGCTGGCCGCGACGCTCCTCGGGGACCCCGAGGCGTACCGCGCCTTCACCGCCGCCGTCACCGGGGCCGACGCCGCTCTCCGGCGCCACCTGGGCTTCTCGCCGGTGCAGGTGTGGGAGGGCGCGGCCCCGCCGCCCCCGTCCGGCTCCCCCGAAGAGGCGGCGCTGACCTGGGCGGGCCAGCTCGCCATGGGCGCCGTGTGGGCGGGGCTGGGGGTGACACCCGACGCGGTGATCGGCACGGGGGTGGGCGAGCTGAGCGCCGCCTGCACCGCCGGGGAACTGGACGTGGAGGCGGCGGCCCGGCTGCTGGCCGCCGGGGCCCAGGCGCCCGCTCCCGGGAAGACCGGCGCGGTACCCCGCTACTCCGCCGGGGCGGGCTGGCCCGCGCTCGCCGGGCAACTGGCCGGGGACGGCGTCGAGGTCGTGCTCGACCTGGGCACCGGCAGCCCCGCCGCCCAGCTCCTGGCCGCCGCCCTGGAGGGCCGGGGGGCGGGCACGGCCGTCCTCAGCACTCCGCTGCACCGGCGGCCCGCCGGGGACCAGCGCTCCACGCCGGACGCCGCCGACCTGCTCGACCTGGCCGGTGCGCTCCACGTGCGGGGCTGCACCGTCGACTTCACCCGCCTCGCGGGCGGGGCACGCCGCGTCGTGCCGCTGCCCGGGTACGCCTGGCAGCGCCGCAGCCACTGGATCACCCCGCTCCCGGCCGCCGAAGCCCCGGCGGCTCCGGCGGCCCGGACCCCGGCGGCTCCTGCGGCTCCGGCCACCCCGGCCCCGGCGTCCCAGGCCCCGGCGTCCCAGGCCCCGGCGGCTCCGGCCACCCCGGCCGTTCCCGTGCGGCCCGCCCCCGCAGCGCCCGAGCCCGCGCGGCCCGAACCCGTCCCCGCGACCGGCCCAGACGTCCCGCCGCTGGTCGCCGAGGTCACCGCGCTGCCGCCGGAACGCCGCACCGAACGGCTGCTGGACGCCGTCCTGGCCTGGGCGGACGAGGTACTGGGCGGGGCCGACGACATCGGTCCGGAGCAGGGCTTCTTCGAGCTGGGCATGGACTCCGTCCTGTCCCAGCAGCTCAAGCGGCGCGCCGAACGGGAACTGGGCCGCGCGCTGCCCGGCACGGTGATGTTCGAGTGCCCCAACGCGCTCGCCTTCGCCCGCTTCATCGCCGACGAGCTCGCCCCCGGAGCCCCCGGAACCGCCTCCGCCCCCGACACCGTGACCGCCCCCGACGCCGCCGCGCCGCAGGCGGAGTCCGCCCCCGGCGCGGGGACGGCACCGCCCGGCGACCTGGACGACCTGGACGACCTCAGCGACGACGCCCTCATGGCCCGCGCCCTGTCCGTGCTCGCCAGCTCCGAAGCCATGCTCACCGAGGGAGACCGCTCATGACCACGCAGGCGAGCCGCCCCGCGCAGGAGGACTACCGCGCGCGTCTCGTCGACGCGCTGCGCACCATCGAACGCCTCCAGACCCGGCTGCACCAGGCCGACACCGAGCCCAGGCCGCTGGACGAACCGGTCGCCGTCATCGGCCTCGGCTGCCGGCTGCCCGGTGGCGCCGACACCCCCGAGGAGTTCTGGCAGCTCCTGCGCAACGGCACCGACACCACCTCCGAGTTCCCCGCGGACCGCGGTGACGCCGCCGCGCTCTACGACCCGGACCCGGACACCCCGGGGCGGGCCTACACGATCCGCGGCGCGTTCCTCGACCGCGTCGACCGGTTCGAGCCCGAGGCGTTCGGCATCACCCCGCGCGAGGCGCGCGGCATGGACCCGCAGCAGCGCATCCTGCTGGAGGTCGCCTGGCAGGCCCTGGAGCGCGCCGGGTACGCGCCGGACGCGCTGAGCGGCTCGGCGACCGGCGTCTACGCGGGCGTCAGCACCACCGACTACGCCCGGCTGCGGCAGTCCGAGGGCGACATCGAGGACGTGGACGCCTACCAGCTCGTCGGCGAGCCCAGCTTCGCGGCGGGCCGCATCTCCTACACCCTCGGCCTCCAGGGGCCGTGCAAGGTCATCGACACCACCTGCTCGTCCTCGCTGGTCGCGCTGCACGAGGCGTGCCAGGCGCTGCGCCTGGGGGAGTGCGACATGGCGCTGGCGGGCGGCGTCAACCTGATGCTGTCGCCGTACGGGTTCGTGATGATGAGCAAGTTCCGCGGGCTCTCGCCGGACGGCCGCTGCGCGACGTTCGACGCGAGTGCCAACGGCTACGCACGGGGCGAGGGCGCCGTGATGGTGGTGCTCAAGCGGTACGCCGACGCGGTGCGCGACGGGGACCCGATCGCCGCCGTCGTGCGCGGTTCGGCCGTCAACCACGACGGCCGCAGCAGCGGTCTGACGGTGCCCAACCCGGCGGCCCAGCAGCGCGTCATCCAGGCGGCGCTGGAGCACGCCGGCGTCCGCCCCGGCGACGTCGAGTACGTCGAGGCGCACGGCACCGGCACCTCGCTGGGCGACCCGATCGAGCTGCGGGCCCTCGAGGCCGTCATCGGACGCCACCGGCCCGCCGGGTCGCCGCTGCTCGTCGGCTCGGTGAAGACGAACATCGGCCACCTGGAGTCCGCCGCGGGCGCGGCCGGGCTGCTCAAGCTGGTGCTGGCCGTCCAGCACGCCGAGATCCCGCCGCACCTGCACTTCACCGAACCCAACCCGGAGGCGGGCTGGGACCGGCTGCACATCGAGGTCACCGCCGACGGGCGCCCCTGGCCGCAGACGGACCGGCCCCGCATCGGCGCCGTGAGCAGCTTCGGCGCCAGCGGCACCAACGCCCACGCCGTCATCAGCTCGCCCCCCGCGCCGCAGACGCCCCCGGGGGCCGGACCGGAGCACCCCGCACAGGACGGCCCCGGCGTGCTCGTCCTGTCCGCGCACTCCGAGGCCGCGCTCGGCGACATCGCCGCCGCGCACGCCCGCCACCTGCGCCGCACCCCGGAGCTGACCGCCGCCGACGCCTGCTGGACCAGCCAGGTCGGGCGCGCCCGGCAGGCGCACGCCCTCGCCGTCGTGGGCGAGAGCGCCGACGAGCTGGCCGACGCGCTGGACGCCCACGTGCGCGGCGCGCGCGACCCGCGGGTGCTGACCACCGCGCTGCCGGTCCACAAGTACCGCAAGACGGCCTGGCTGTTCACCGGGCAGGGCGCCCAGTACGCGGGCATGGCCCGGGAGCTGGCGGACGAGCCCGCCTTCCGCACCGCCTTCGACGAGTGCGCCGCCCTCTTCGACGCCCAGGGCATCGGCGACGGCCGCCCGCTGGCCTCGGTCGTGTGGCCCGGCGACGACGGGGACACGCCCCTGGACGACACCCGCTGGACCCAGCCCGCCCTGTTCGCCGTCGAGTACGCGCTCGCCCGCATGTGGCAGTCCTGGGGCGTGACGCCCACCGCGCTGCTCGGCCACAGCATCGGGGAGATCGCCGCCGCCTGCGTCGCCGGGGTGTTCGGCCTTCCCGACGCGGTACGCCTGGTCGCCGCCCGGGCCTCCCTGATGGCCGGCCTCCCCGCGGGCGGCGCCATGGCGGCCGTGCTCTGCGACGAGGAGACCGCCCGCGCGGCCCTGGCCCGCCACTCGGGCACCGTGGCGCTGGCCGCCGTCAACGGCCCGCGCAGCCTCACCCTTTCCGGTGCCGAGGCCGACCTGGAGGCCGTGCTGGCCGCGCTGGCCGAACAGGGCGTGCGCAGCCGCCGCCTCACGGTCTCGCACGCCTTCCACTCGCCGCTGCTGGCCCCGATGCTGGACGCCTTCCGCGAGGTCGCCGCGTCCCTCACCTACCAGCCGCCCGCCATCCCGCTGTACTCCAACGTCACCGGCGCCCTGTGGACCGCCGACGAACTGGGCCCCGACTACTGGGTGCGGCACGCCGCGAGCGCCGTCCGCTTCCACGACGGGCTGCGGGCCCTGCACGCCTCCGGGGTGCGCACGTTCCTGGAGATCGGCCCCGCCCCCGTACTGCTGGGCCTGGGCAAGGCGGCGCTGGAGGACCCCGACGCCGTGTGGCTGCCCTCCGTGCGCCGCCCCGGCAAGGGCTCCGGCCCCGGCGACCGGCTGACCGTCCGCCAGGCCCTCGGCGCGCTGCACCTGCGCGGCGCGCAGGTGGACTGGCGGGCCGTCCACGCGGGGACGCGGCCGCGGCGGGTGCCGCTGCCGCCGACCGTCTGGCGGGGTGAGCCGTACTGGTTCCCGCAGCCGGGCGCCACGGCCGGGGCCGCCGCCAGCACCGCCGGGGCCGCTACCGGCGGTGACGCCACCACGGGAAGCGCCACCGCCGCCCCCGCGGCCACCGGGACCGAGGTGCCCGGCGCCGGACTGCGGCTGCCCGGCGCGGTGCCCACCTACGAGGTGCGCCTGGACGACTCCCGCTGGGACCGCTACACCCGCACCGGCCACGACGGACGCCGCTACCTGCCGCTGGGCGCGCTGGCCGACGTCACCAAGACCGCCGCCACGGACGCGGCGGGCGGCCGCTGGTCCTGCCTGGAGGACCTCGACATCACCGAGCGCATCCCCATGGAGGACGAGGGCCGCGTCCTGCACGTCACCTTCTCCCCGCACCCCGAGGACGGCCACGTCTCCTTCGCCTGGCACAGCCTCTCCCCGACCGAGGAGGCGGCGGGCGCGCCCTGGCGGGAGCACGCGCGCGGCATGCTGCGCCGCCGCCGCACCGGCCGGCGCCACACCCCGCCGCCGGTGACCGGACTCCAGACCGAGCGGTACGGCGAGCCCGTCAGCTACGAGTCGTCCTCGCTCTCGGCGGCCCTGGTGGGCGCCGTCACCGGTGCCCACCGGGGCGGCGGGGGCGTGCTGGTGGCCCTCGCGCCGCAGCAGGGCGACGAGGAGATCCAGCCGCTCGTGGAGGTGCTGGACGCCGCGGTGGCCGCGCTCTCCTGGGACGCCGCCCCCGACCGTCCCGGCAACCCGGCCGGATTCGGACTGCGGCTGGCGGACGCCGCCTGCGACGTGCCCGAGCGCGTCCGCTACGTGCGGGCGACCGCCCACCACCACGCGGAGTCCGCGAACGGCACCGGAACCGGCACCATCACCGGCGAGGTGGAGTTCTTCGCCGAGGACGGCTCGGTGATCGGCGGCATCCGGGAGCTGACGGTCATGGACCCGGCCGCCTCCGGTCCCGGCGCGGCCCCCTGGCGCCACCCCGGCGAGCTGCTGCTGCGCGTGGAGTGGGACCGCACCGGCGCCCCGGCCGGACCGGCGGACCTCAGCGGCGAATCCGTGCTGCTGCTGCCCGACCGCACCGGCACCGCCGACGCGCTCGCCGCCGAACTGCGGCGGCGCGGCGCCCACTGCCTGGTCGCCGGGGCGGACGAGGCCCGCGCCGACCGCCGTGCCGCCGCGGCCCTGCTGGACCGCTGGCGGGCGGAGACCGACCCGGCCGTGCCGGGCCGGATCGTACTCCTCACCGGGCTGGACGCGCCGCGCGCCGGAGAGGCCGCCCCGGCGACGCTGACCGCCTTCCGCGACCGCACCGAACTGGCCGCCGTCGCCCTGGTGCAGGAACTGCTGGAGCGGCCCGAGTGCGCCCGCACCCCGCTCGCCCTGGTGACGCGCGGCACCGTCCCGGCCGGCGGCGGGACGGCCGACGGCGCGGGCGCCCCCGTGGTCACCGAGCCGTTCGGGCACACGCTGTGGGGCCTGGGCCGCGTCATCGCGCTGGAACACCCCGACCACTGGGGCGGCAACGTGGACCTGGACCCCTCCCCGGCCGGGGACCGGGCGGCCGAGGCCCGGGACCTGCTGGCCGCCCTGTGGGACGCGCCGGGCGAGGACCAGCAGGCGCTGCGCTCCGACGGCCGGTACGTCGCCCGGGTGCGCCGCCGCGGCCTCGCACCGCAGGAACTGCGCCGCACCCCGCCCGTGCACCCGGACGGCAGCTACCTGATCACCGGCGCCTTCGGCGGCATCGGGCAGGCCGTCGCGCACTGGCTCGCCGACCACGGCGCGGGCCGCCTGGTGCTGCTGGGCCGCACCCCGCTGCCGCCGCGCCAGAACTGGGACCTGCCGGGCCACGCCCCGGCCGTGCGGGAGCGCATCGCCGCCGTCCGCGCGCTGGAGGCCACCGGGGTGCGGGTCGAGGTGGTCGCCGCCGACGTGTGCGACGCCGACCAGCTCCACGCCGTCCTGGACCACGTCCCCACTCCCGAGCACCCGCTGCGCGGCATCGTGCACGCGGCGGGCGTCTCCGAACCGCAGTTCCTGCGCGACATCCCCGTCACCGCGCCGCGCGACTACGACGCGGTGTGGCGGCCCAAGGTCGTCGGCGGCTGGCTGCTGCACCGCCTCACCGAGCACCTGCGGCTGGACTTCTTCCTCGGCTTCTCCTCCATCGCCGCCACCTGGGGCTCCCAGCACCTCACCAGCTACTCGGCCGCCAACGCCTTCCTGGACGGGCTGGCCGAGTACCGCAGGTCACGGGGCGACGCCGCGCTGACGGTGAGCTGGGGGCCGTGGGAGCTGGCCTCCAACCTCTTCGGCGAGGATGTCCTGGCGTTCCTCACCTCGACCGGGCTGCGCACCCTGTCCGCGCCGCAGTGCCTGAAGCTGCTCGGGGCGCTGCTCGCGGGCGACGACCCGCAGGCCGTGGTGTGCGCCGCCGACTGGTCCCGCTACAAGCCGGTCATGGAGGCCCGGCTGGAGCGCCCGATGCTGCGCGAACTCGACCCCGATGACGACGCCGACGCCGCCGACGGCGCGGACGGCGCGGGCTCCCCGCTGCTCACCGAGCTGGCGGCCGCGCCGCCCGAGCAGCGCACGGCCCGCCTCGTCGGGGTGCTGCGCGAGGTGCTGGGCGAGATCGTGTCCGTCGACCCGGAGCGCATCGACCCGCACGCCGACGTCATGTCGCACGGTCTGGACTCGCTGATGGTCATGGACGTCGTCAAGCGCTGCAAGCAGGAGCTGCGCGTCAGCCTGCGGCCCAGCGCCCTGTTCGAACGCTCGACGCTGGAGGAGTGGGCCGAACTGCTGGCGGGCGAGGTCGGCCCCGCCGCGGCCGGGGACGACGCCGGACAGGCGCCCGCACCGGCCGCGCCCGAGGCACCGTTCACCGACCCGGCGCGCATCGCCGAGGACGTCACCCTCGACCCGGCCATCCGGCCCCGGGGACCGCTGCGGGAGGGCTACACCGATCCGCAGCACGTCCTGCTCACCGGCGCCACCGGCTTCGTCGGCGCCTACCTGCTGGACGAGCTGCTGGCCACCACCTCCGCCACCGTGCACTGCCTGGTGCGCTGTGCGGACGAGGCGGAGGGGCTGGCCCGTATCCGGGCCAACGCCGAGCGGTACCTGGCCTGGCGGCCGGACGCCGACGCCCGCATCGCCGTCGTCCCCGGGGACCTGGAGAAGCCGCTGCTGGGGCTCGACGCCGGGCGGTTCGACGCCCTGGGCGAACGGCTGGACGCGATCTACCACAACGGCGCCCGGGTGAACTTCTCCTACACCTACGAGCAGCTCCGGGCGGCGAACCTGACCGGCTGCGCGGAGATCCTGCGGCTGGCCTGCACCGGGCCGCTCACCCCCGTCAGCCACGTGTCCACCTACGGCATCTGGGGCCTGCCCGCCGACGGCCGCACCGTCATCGCCGAAGACGACGACATCGCGGGCGCGGGCAAGCTCGTCACCGGCTACGTGCAGACCAAGTGGGCGGCCGAGCGGCTGATGGACCTGGCCCGCGAACGCGGCATCCCGGTGGACGTGCACCGCCCCGGCCGGGTGCTGGGCGACTCGCGCACCGGCGCCTGCCTGACCACCCACTTCACCACCCGCGTCATCAAGGGCTGCCTCCAGCTGGGCCTGGCGCCCGCGCTGGACCTGGAGGTGGAGATGACGCCCGTCGACTACGTCGCCTCGGCGCTCGTGCGCGTCTCCCGCTCGCCGCACACCTTCGGACGCACCTACCACCTGATCAACCGGGCGAAGCTCGGCTTCCCCGAGCTGCTCGCGGCGATGTCCGGCTACGGCTGGCGGTTCGCCACCGTGCCGGTGGAGCGGTGGTGGCAGGCACTCCAGGACGCCTACGGCGAGCGGGACAACGAACTGCACCCCGTCATGGAGGTGGTGGAGGAGTTCATCGTCGGCGGCGAGGAGGCCATCGACTACTCCGCCGCCCACACCGAGGCGGCGCTCGACGGCACCGCCATCACCTGCCCCGCGCTCGACGCGGACCTGCTGCGCACCTACTTCGACTGGATGGTCGCCGGCGGCTACCTGCCGGCGCCCGCACCCGCCACGCCCTGAAGCCGGACGACCACACGCCACAGCCCGGGGCAGCACCCGAGCACCCACAGCACCGAGGACAGCGAGGAGAACCACCCATGGCCCCCAGCCGCAGCACCACCCCTTCCGACACCGCGGGGCAGCCCGCGCCCGGCAGCCGGCCGCAGTACGACGTGGCCATCCTCGGCTCCGGACTGGCCGGGTCCACCCTGGCCGCCTGCCTGGCCAAGAACGGCGCGAAGGTGCTGATCCTGGACGCCGGATCGCACCCGCGCTTCGCCATCGGCGAGTCCACGATCCCCTACACGTCCATGATGATGCGCCTGGTCAGCGAGCGGTACGGGGTGCCGGAGATCAAGTGGCTGACCACCTTCGAAGCCACCCAGGCCAAGATCTCCACCAACTGCGGGGTCAAGCGGAACTTCGGATTCCTCTACCACCGCGAGGGCGCCAAGCAGAACCCGCTGGAGACCAGTGAGTTCCCCATCCCGAAGATCACCCACACCGAGAACCACTTCTACCGGCAGGACACCGACGCCTGGATGCTGAGCGTCGCCGTCAAGTACGGCGCCCACGTCATGCAGCAGACCAAGGTGAGCGACGTCGACATCGACGACGACGGGGTCAGCGTCATCCCCGACAACGGCGACCCGGTGCGGGTGAAGTTCGTCGTGGACGCCAGCGGCTTCCGCTCCCCGATCGCGCAGAAGTTCGGCCTGCGCGAGGAGCCCAGCCGGCTGCGCCACCACTCGCGGTCCCTGTTCACGCACATGATCGGCGTCAAGCCGTACGAGGGCACGGTGCCCAAGGGCGTGCACCACAACCCGAGCCCGTGGAGCGAGGGGACCCTGCACCACCTCTTCGACGGCGGATGGATGTGGGTCATCCCCTTCGACAACCACCCGCGCGCCACCAACCCGCTGTGCAGCGTCGGCCTCAACCTCGACCCGCGCATCCACCCCAAGCCGGACTGCTCCCCCGAGGAGGAGTTCCGCCGCTTCATCGCCAAGTACCCCGACATCGAGCCGCAGTTCCGCGACGCCCGGGCGGTGCGCGACTGGGTCAGCACCGGACGGCTCCAGTACTCCTCCAAGCAGACCGTCGGCTACCGCTGGTGCCTGACCTCGCACGCCGCCGGGTTCGTGGACGCCCTGTTCTCCCGGGGCCTGTCCAACACGATGGAGATCATCCACGCCCTCGGCTGGCGCCTGCTGGACGCCATCAAGGACGACGACTTCTCGGTGGAGCGCTTCGCCTACGTGCAGGAGCTGGAGCAGGGGCTGCTCGACTTCAACGACGACCTCGTCGCCAACGCCTACACCTCCTTCGGCAGCTGGCAGCTGTGGAACGCCTGGTTCCGGATCTGGTCGCTGGGACAGATCCTCGCCACCTTCGAGATCAACCGGGCCTACGCCCGCTTCCTGGACAACCACGACCCGGCCGTCCTCGCCCGGCTGGAACGCCAGGCGCCCGACGGGGCCATCCCCGACTACGCGCCGGTGCGCGAGATGCTCAAGCGGGTCAGCGAACTGACCCAGTCCGTGCACGCCGGCGACCTGGACGCCCGCGTCGCCGCCGACGAGTTGATGGAGATCCTGCGCGCCGCGGACTTCGTCCCGCCCGCCTTCGGCCTGGCCGACCCGGACAACCACTGGACCGACGCCACCACGCTCAAGATCATCGACACGCTCAAGTGGGCCAAGCGCAGCGCCCCCGTCGAGATCGGCGAGCTGGTCCACGAAGGGCTCACCCTCTTCATCCGCAAGCGGTTCGACCGCGAGGAGTTCGACCTCGCCGAGGAGCTGAAGCACATCGTCGCGCGCTGGCCGGTCATCGGTAAGCCGCTGCGGGTGCCGCTGCCCAAGTGAGACGGCATCCCGCCGCACGCCACCCACACCGATCCGGACGGCACCAAGGAGAACTCGAAGTGCACGACACGCCGACACCCGACTCCCGGACCCTCTACGACGTCGCCATCCTCGGCTCCGGCATCGCCGGCTCCATGCTGGGCGCGATCCTCGCCCGCAACGGCGCCAAGGTGCTGCTCATCGACGCCGCGGCCCACCCCAAGTTCGCCATCGGCGAATCGACCATCCCCTACACGCTGGTCGCGCTGCGCACGATCGCCGAGCGCTACGACGTGCCCGAGATCAAGACGCTGGCCACCTTCACCAACTCCACCAAGGTGCTCGGCCCCAAGTTCGGGGTGAAGAAGCACTTCGGCTTCCTGCTGCACCACGAGGGCCGCCCGCAGGACCCGCGCGAGGTCAACCAGTTCGACACACCGGGCCTGCTGCACGAGGCCAGCCACCTCTACCGCCAGGACACCGACGCGTACATGTACCACGCGGCGGTCAAGTACGGTTGCACGCCGCGGCAGAACTTCCGCGTCGCCGACGTGGACTTCGACGACAGCGGCGTCACCCTCAGCTCCGCGGCCGGGGAGCAGTACCGGGCCCGCTACATCGTGGACGCCAGCGGCTACCGCTCCCCGCTGGCTGAGAAGTTCAAGCTGCGCGAGGAGAACTGCCGCTTCAAGCACCACTCGCGCTCGATCTGGAACCACATGGTCGGCGTGCCGCCCACCGACACCCTCTTCCAGCACTCGCCCGAGAACACCCCGCCGGTGCCCTGGTACGAGGGGACCGTGCACCACATGTTCAAGCGCGGCTGGTTCTGGGTGATCGGCTTCGACAACCACCCGTGGTCGAAGAACCCGCTGTGCAGCGTCGGCCTCACCCTGGACCCGCGCCAGTACCCCAAGGCCGCCGACCTCACGCCCGAGGAGGAGTTCCACCACTACGCGAGCCGCTACCCGGACATCGCCCGCCAGTTCGAGGGCGCCCGCCCGATGCGCGAGTGGGTCTCCACCGAGCGGCTCCAGTACTCCTCCACGCGCTGCGCGGGCGACCGCTGGTTCCTGCTCTCGCACGCCGCCGGCTTCATCGACCCGCTGTTCTCCCGGGGCCTGTCCAACACCGCCGAGGCGATCAACACGCTTTCCTGGCGGCTGCTGGACGCCATCCGCGACGACGACTTCTCCCAGGAGCGCTTCGACTACGTCGACCGGCTCCAGCAGGGCCTGTTCGACTACAACGACACCCTGGTCAACTCGGCCTACATCTCCTTCGACGACTACGACCTGTGGACGGCCGTGTTCCGCATCTGGGCCTGGGGCGCCAACGCGGGCACCTTCCACCTCCAGTCGGCGCTCACCAAGTACCTCAAGGACGGCCGCGACGAGCACTTCAAGCACGCCGAGGACGTTCCGCACCTCGGGCTGTACTGGCCCAACCACGAGGGCTACAAGAACCTCTACGACGACATGGTCGAGCAGTGCGAGGCGTTCGAGGCGGGCAAGGTCACCGCACGCGAGGCCGCCGACGCCCTGTACGACCACATGGCGCGGGCCCCGTACGTGCCCAAGCACTTCGGCTTCGCCGAACGCGACCAGCGCTTCCTGCACCCCACGCCCAAGGTCCTGTCCCGGACGATCCGCTGGGCCCGCAAGGAGGGCGACCCCGCCGTCCGGCGGCTGATGTTCAGCACCGGCAAGGAGGCGCTGAAGGCCAAGGCCAAGGGTCGACGGATCTTCTAGCGCCCCGGCGCACACTCACGCGCACGGCCGCGCGTACCGCCGCGGCGAAGGAAGGAAACCACCATGACCCTGTCCACGGGGGCCGAACGTCCGGCCCCTCTCCCGGACGCCGGCGGCGCCCCGGGTACGACCGAGGCGGCGGCCGGTCCGGGCCTGCCCGGCCGCTGGCTCGTCCTCGTCATCGTGCTGTCCGCGGTGTTCATGCAGTTCCTGGACACCACCATCACCATCGTCGCCATCCCGTCGATGCAAGCGGACCTGAACGCGTCTTTCGCCGACGTGCAGCTCGTCGTCGCCGTCTACGCGCTCGCCTTCGCCTGCATGCTCATCACGGGCGGCCGGCTCGGTGACATCTACGGCCGCAAGCGCATGTTCCTCATCGGCATGCTGGGATTCACCGCCGCGTCCGTGATGTGCGGCGCGGCGCCCAGCGCCGACTTCCTGGTCCTGTCGCGGGTGCTCCAGGGCCTGTTCTCCGGCCTGATGTTCCCGCAGGTGCTCTCCATCATCCAGGTCACCTTCGGCGAGCGGGAGAAGCCCAAGGCGCTCGCCTTCTACGGGGCGACCATCGGACTGGCCACCGTACTCGGACCGGTGCTCGGCGGCTGGCTCGTCGAGCTGGACATCGCGGGCAGCGACTGGCGCTCGATCTTCTACGTCAACGTGCCCGTCGGCCTGCTCGCCCTGGCCCTCGGGGCGCTGCGCATCCGGGAGTCCGCCGCCGAGACCGCCACCCGGGTGGACCTGACGGGTGTCGTCATCGTCACGGCCGGGCTGTTCCTGCTGATCCTGCCGCTGGTCATCGGCCGGGAGCACGACTGGCCCGCCTGGAGCCTGGCGATGATCGCGGCGAGCCCGTTCGTGCTCGCCTGGTTCTGGCTCGTGGAGAAGCGGAAGACGGCCAGGCCCGACGGGTCGCCGCTGGTGCCCACCACGCTCTTCCGCGACCGCTCGTTCACCGTCGGCCTGGTGATCAGCCTGGTGTTCTTCACCGGCATCCCGTCGTTCTTCATGACGCTGTTCATCACCCTCCAGATCGGGTTCGCCTACAGCGCCGTCTCCGCGGGCGCCGTCACGCTGGCGTTCGCACTGCTCATCGCCATCGGCTCGGCGCGCTCGGCCGAGGTCGTCAAGCGGCTGGGCACCTGGACACTGGCGCTGGGCACCGGACTGCTCGTCCTGGGCATGGGCGGGGTCATCCTCACCCTGAGCTGGGCGGGCACCGACCTGCGCGGCTGGTACCTCGTCCCCGCCCTCATGGTCGGCGGCGCGGGCACCGGCCTGGTCGTCGCACCGATCACGGGCATCATCCTGGAGGGCATCAAGTCCGGTGACGCGGGCTCGGCCTCCGGCGTGATCGCCACGGCCCAGCAGGTCGGCATCGCCATCGGCATCGCGGTCATCGGCATCATCTTCTCCACGCTGGTCGCCTCCAACTCCCAGGCGTCCGTGGAGCAGGTGCTGCCGCAGCTGCGCCAGGACCTCGCCGCGGCGGGGCTGCCGGCGGAGCGCTCCGGGCAGGTGATCGCCGGGTTCGAGACCTGCTTCCACGACCGCACCCACCAGAAGGACCTCACCGCCGTCCCGGCCAGCTGCGCCGAGATCGAGCGGCGCGCCGCCGGCCTGCCCCTGCCGGCGCAGGTCAAGGAGGACGTCCGCACCGCCGTGCTGGACACCGCCGCACCCGAGGCGCGCAAGGAGAACTTCAGCAGCAGCTTCCAGGGCGCGCTGCTGTGGCAGCTCGGCGTGTTCACGCTGTGCTGCCTGCTCGTCCTCGCGCTCCCGAAGGTCAAGCCGACACGGGTGCTGCCCGGCGGCGCGTGAGCCGCACCGCCCCCGGCCGGGTGCCCGGTGCGACGAGCACCGGGCACCCGGACACCGACCCGCCACCGCCCCGGCCAACGCCGTCCGGGGCGGTGGCCGCGTTCCGAGCCGGCATCAAGGCCCGTTTGAGCCGGGCTCCCTACCGTGCCGGTGGGTCCCGCCCTGTGCGCGCGGGACGCCCCGCACCACCCGCCGTATCCGCACCACCGTCACCACCGCACGCCGCCAGGCCGGAAGGACACAGGCGATGACACCTGCACCCACCACCGACGCCGACCGCCGTCCCGCACGCGCCGCCGACCCGGCCGAGCTGTACGACGTCGCCGTGCTCGGCTCCACCCTGGCCGCCGGACTGCTCGGCGCCGTCCTGGCCCGGCAGGGCGTGCGCGTCCTGCTCGTCGAGGCCGCGCAGGACCGCACCGCGCCGTCGGGGGAGACCACCGTCCCCTACACCGCCGAGGTCTTCCTGCTGCTGGCCAAGCGGTTCGACGTGCCCGAGATCGCCGCCTTCGGGCTGTTCCCCGACCTCCCGGCGGCCGTGCGCCGCACCAGCGGGGTCAAGAAGAGCCTCGGGTTCCTCTACCACCACGAGAACCTGCGCCACGACCCGGCCGAGGCCGTGCAGTTCAACGTGCCCGGCGAGCACGCCGAATGGCACCTGTACCGGCCGGACGTCGACGCCTACGCCCGCCGCCTCGCCGGCCGCTACGGCGCCGCGCTCACCCCGCAGGGCGTCACCGTCACCGACGCCGAGGCCACCGGGGACGGCGGCGAGGTGCGCACCTCCAACGGGCGCACCTACCGCGCCCGCTACCTGGTGGACTGCTCGGGCGGCGACTCGCCCCTGCTGCGCCGGGCCGGCGGGGACGATCCCGAGCCCCGGCTCACCCACCGCTCGACCGTCTACAGCGCCCACCTGCTCGGCGTCACACCCTTCGAGGAGGTCGTCCCCCTGGAGCGGCACCCGAAGGCCACCGCCTGGTCGGAGGGCACCGTGCACCACCTGTTCGACGGCGGCTGGCTCCAGCTCGTCCGCTTCGGCAACCACCGGGCGGGCGAGAACCCGCTCACCTCCGCCACCCTCAGCGTGGACCCCGAGGTCGCCGCCCAGCTGCCCGACGACCCGGAGAAGGCGTTCCGCACCGTCGTCGAGCGCTACCCCGACCTCGCCCGGCAGTTCGACGCGGCCACCCCCGCGACGCCCTGGACGGCCCAGCGGCAGTGCCAGCGCACCGCCCGGCTCACCCGCGGGGAGCGCTGGTTCGCCCTGGAGCGCACCGCGGCCCGCACCGACCTGTTCCTCTCCCGCGACGTGACGACCGCCGCCGAACTGGTCCACGCGCTCGCCGCCGCCCTCATCCCGGCCGTGCGCCGCGACGACTTCGACCCCGCGCCCTTCGACCGGGTGGCCCGCTTCCAGGAGGAGCTGGGTGCCTGGAACGACCGGCTGCTGGCCGCCGCCCGCACCGCCTGCCGCGACTTCCGGCTGTGGAACGCCTTCTCCCGGGTGTGGCTGCTGTGGCAGATCCTCGCGGACCTCTCGCTCAAGCGCGCCCGGCTGGACTGCGAACTGGGCGGCGACTGGGCGCCCGTCGAGCGCTTCGAGCTGGGCGGCATCTGGTTCCACGCCCCCGAGGGGCTGCGCGACCTCGTCCAGCGCTCCCTGGAGCGCATCGGCCGGGTGCGTGAGGGCACCCTCGACGCGGGTCCGGCGGCCGACGCCATCTTCACCGACCTGCGCCGGGCACCGTTCGTGCCGCCGCTGTACGCCTTCGGCGACCCGGAGGCCCGCGTCTACCACTTCACCTTCCCCAAGCGGCTGCGGATGCTGCTGTGGGTCAAGACGAAGGCCCCCGCCGACTTCCGCCGGCTGCTGACCCGGGACAACGTCACCTCCGTCACCTCGGCCACCAGCCGCTGACCCGCCACCCCCCACACCGAAGAGAAGGGGCCGATCCCCGATGGCCGTATCGCTGACCCACGGCTCGACCACCGTGCTCTACCACGAGACGGGGGGCCTGCTGCTGCGGGCCGGCCTGGTGCCGCTCGGGGACGGCCGGGCCCTCGCGTTCCAGCTCGGCTACACCGGGCACGGGCGGATCACGCTCGACGTCGCCGCCCCCGGCGGCCCGCCCGCCCCGGTCACCCTCCACGGCGGCGAATCCGCCGCCGCGGCCGACTGGACTTCCGTGACCCCCCTGCCAGCCGGCGCCCCGGTGGACCTCACCTGCACCGTGCTGGGCCAGCCCGGCGACGACGACCCCCTGCGCGGACGCCTGGACTGCCGCGTCACCGGCACCCCGGCCCGGCTCACCGCCAGCACCACCATGGGCATCTGCCTCGACGCCGTCCCCGCCCTCCCGTGACCACGACCGAAGGGACCGGTCCCATGACCCAACCGCCCCCCGCCCCCGCCGAGATCACCGCGGAGTCCGTGCGGGACTGGCTGGCCGCCAGCATCGCCGCGCGGCTCGGTGTCCCCGCCGGACAGGTGCGGGCCGACCGGTACGTCGACGAGCTGAACCTCGACTCCGTGGACGCCGTGCTCGTCGCCCGGGACCTGGAGGCGTGGCTCGGCGAGGAACTGGGCCGGGAGGTGCTGCGCCGCCGGGCCACCCTGGAGGAACTCGGCGCGTACCTCGCCCGCCGCCACGCGCTCGCCGCGCACCGCGGGGGGCTCTGAGCCCCGCGCCCCGCTCCCTGACGCACGAGGAGGGCGCCACCCCTGACGGGTGGCGCCCTCCTGTGGTGTCCGGCTCCGGTGCCCCGGTGTTACGCCGGGACGGGCTTGCGCGCGGCGGACTGGAGCAGCCGGGCGTAACCGCCCCGCCAGTACGTCAGCGGCAGCCGGTCCTGCTCGGTGCCGCCCCCGACGACGCGGCCCAGCAGCAGGACGTGGTCCCCGGCCGGGACGGTCCGCTCCAGCTCGCACTCCGCGTACGCCACCGTGCCGCGCAGCAGCGGCATGCCCGAGGCCGTGCCCGGCTCCCAGCGCACCCGCTCGAACTTGTCGCGGGCGCCCGAGGCGAACAGCTGGGAGACGGCCTGGCCCTGCGAGCCGAGCATGTTCACCGCGAACCGGCCGCGCGCGGTGATCGCCTCCAGCGTGCCGCTGCGGCTGGCGACGCTGTTGAGCAGCAGCGGCGGGTCGACGGAGACGCTGCAGAAGGCCGAGCAGGTCAGCCCGCGCGGCTGGCCCTCGTCGTCCAGCGTGGTCACGATGGTGATGCCGCTGGCGAAGGAACCCATCACCTGGCGGAACGTCTGGAGGTCCACGGACGGCAGCACCCCGGTCACCGGCATCTCCTGCACCTCTGCGGTCATCGCGCCTCACTCCCCACGAGGGCGGCGGACAGCTCCGCCCGGTCCAGCTTCCCGTTGGCGGTCCTCGGAAGATCGTTCCGCACGTGCAACTTGTCGATGATCATGTAGGTCGGCAACCTTTCCGCGCAGCAGCGCTTGATCGTGAGCAGGGAGGGCGGGCCGCCGGGCGCGGGCACCACGACGGCGTGCAGTTCGGCTTCCAGACCGGTTCCGGCCACCAGCACGGCCACGTCGGCGACCGTCTCCAGCGCACCGATGGCCGCTTCGATCTCACCCAGCTCGATGCGGTGGCCGCGGATCTTCACCATCTGGTCCCGGCGGCCGACGTAGTGGAGCTGCCCCTCGGCGTCCCGGCGGGCGAGGTCACCGGTGCGGTACGGGCCCGTGTGCGGCTCGCGCCCCCAGTAGCCGAGCATCACGGTGGGGCCGCTCACCACGATCTCGCCCTCCTCGGCGTCCGGCGGGTCCAGCGCCACCTCGTCGCCCGAGCAGGCGGTGCCGATGGGCAGCGGTCCCGTGCGCCCCAGGTCCGCGTCGCCCACCTCGTAGGAGGTGCACACGTTCGTCTCCGTCGGCCCGTACCAGTTCAGCAGGCGCACCTTCGGCCACCGGGCGCGCAGCGCGTGCACGTGGTGGATGGCGAACGGCTCCCCGGCGAACACGCAGGCCCGCAGCGCGGCCGGCGGCTCACCGTCGAGCAGGCCGCCCTCGCGGATCATCAGGGCGAGCGCGGAGGGCACCGAGTACCAGACGGTGATCTCCCGCTCCCGCAGGAAGGTGACGAGCTGCGCGGGCGCGTACGCCATCTCCTGCGGTACCAGGTGCACGGCGGCACCGGCGTGGAAGGCGGCGTACAGGTCGAAGACGGACAGGTCGAAGTTGAACGGCGCGTGGTTGGCCAGCCGGTCGCCCGGCCCCACGCCCAGTTCCCCGGCGGCCCACTCCACGAACGCCAGGGCGTTGCGGTGGCTGACGCACACGCCCTTCGGTTCGCCGGTGGAGCCGGAGGTGTACAGGATGTACGCCGGGTCACCGGGCGCACTCGGGTGCGGCTCGTGGCGCGCCCCCTCGGGCGCCGCCTCCAGCAGCTCCGCGAAGGTGGCCAGCGGTGCCGCGTCCCAGCCGGGGCGGGCCCGCTCCGCGCCCTCCTCGTCGGTGACCACCAGGGCGGGCGCGGCACCGGCGGCGATGCGGCCGAGCCGGGCCGGCGGGTTGGAGCCGGTCACCGGCACGTAGACGGCACCGGCGCGCAGCGCGGCCTGCATGACCGCGACAGTGGCGACGCTCTTGTGGCTCCACACGACCACCCGGTCGCCGGGGCGCACCCCGCGGGCGGCCAGCGCGGCGGCGTACCGGTCGGCGAGCGCGTCCAGCTCGGCGTAGCCGACCGGCCCGTCCGGTCCGTGCACGGCGGTCCGGTGCGGGTGGCTGCGGGCCGACGCGGCCAGCAGGGCGTGCAGGGTCGCCGCCCCGTCCCGCGCGGTGTCGTGTTCCGCACTCGCGGGTTTCACAGTCCCAGCTCCCTTGCGATGAGTTGCCGCTGGATGTCGGAGGTGCCGGAGAAGATGACGGACGGCACCGCGTCGCGCAGCGCCGCCTCGATGCCGTCGGCGCGCAGGTAGCCGCGTCCGCCGAACAGCCGCACGGCGTCCAGCGCCGTGCTGAGCACGCCCTCGGAGACGGCCAGCTTGGACAGCGCGATCGACAGCGTGGCGGGGCGGCCCTCGTCCATCTCCCAGCACGCCCGGTACAGCAGCAGACGTGCCGCCTCGGTGCGCAGCGCCATGTCGGCGAGCCGGTGCGAGACGGCCTGGAAGTCGGCGATGCGCTTGCCGAACTGGCGCCGTTCGCGCACCTGCCGCGTGCACACCTCGATCAGCCGGTCGGCCAGGCCGACGTACCCGGCGAACAGGCAGGCCCGCTCCCAGCCCATCGAGTGCTGGAAGATCATCCCGCCCTGCCCCGGCTCGCCCAGCACGGCCGAGTCCGGCACGAAGCACTCGGTGAAGCGCACCGAGCCGGCCGGGCACTGGGACAGCCCCATCTTGTCCATCGGCTCGCCCGGGTGGACGCCCGGCGCGGCGCGGTCCACCACGAACCCGGTGACGCCCAGGTGCCCGGCGCCCGGGTCCGTCGTGGCGTAGGTGACGAAGACGTCGGCCGCGGGGCCGTTGCTGACGAAGCTCTTCTCGCCGTTCAGCACCCAGCCGCCCGCGGCGCGGCGGGCCGTGACCGCGAGCCGCGAGACGTCGGAGCCGGCCTCGTCCTCCGTCATCGCGTTGCCCGCGATCAGCTCTCCGGAGCACATGCCGGGCAGGATCCGCCGCCGCAGCTCCTCGGTGCCGAAGTCCACGACCGGCATCGCGCAGGCGAACAGGTGCGCGCTCGCCCCGAAGACGAGCCCGGTGCGCGCGCAGCCCCGGCCCAGCGCCTCCACCTGGTGCGCGGTGTCCAGCGCGCCGAGCCCGGCGCCGCCGAACCGGGCGGGGACGGACAGCCCCAGCAGACCGAGCTGCCCGAGCAGCAGCCAGTCCTTGCGGTCGTAGTACGTGCCGGGTGCGGCGCTCCCGCCGGCCGGCGCGCTCTCGTCGTCCGGGAACGCCGCGCGCACCGCGTCCAGCGTCTGCCCGTAGCGGGCGCGTTGCGCCTCGGTCCAGTCGAACTCCACGGTCTCTCTCCTTGGCTGCCGGTCAGTGCGTGCGCTGGGATTTCGACGCGGTGCTGCCGACGAGGGCGTCGGCACCGTCCGCGTCCGCGGCCTGGGGGGCGGCGGCCGGAGACGTCACGGGGCCGGTGCCCCGGGCGGCGGCGCCCTCGGCGCCTCCGGCCTCGTGCAGGCCCCGCCGCAGCAGCCAGGACAGCAGCGGAGCGGTCATGGCGGTGGTGACCAGCGCCATCATCACCAGGGCCGTGAACAGTTCGGTGCTCAGCAGGCCCAGGCCGAGTCCGACGTTGAGGATCACCAGCTCCGTCAGGCCGCGGGTGTTCATCAGCAGGCCGAGCACCGTCGACTCCCGCCAGCCCATGCCGTTCAGCCGGGCGGACACCAGCACGCCGCCGAGCTTGCCCACACAGGCCACGACGATGATCAGCGCCATGTGCAGGGCGCCGGTGGCGCTCAGCGCGGTGAGGTCGACCGACAGGCCGGTGACGACGAAGAACAGCGGCAGCAGCATCCGGCTCAGGTGCTCGATCGGGACGAGCGCCCCGCGCCGCAGCAGCTCGTGCGGGTCCCGGCGCGGCATCACGAGGCCGAAGAAGAACGCGCCGAAGATGGCGTGCAGTCCGATCTCGGAGGTGACGTACGCGGAGGCGAGCGCGCCGGCGGCGGCGAGCGCCGCCAGCCACGGCGTCGTGGCGGAGGTGGCCCGCGCCGCGAGGGCGGCCAGCACCGGGCGGACGACGGCCAGCATCACGATCACGTACACCGCGCCCCAGCCGATGACGCCGAGGAAGCCGGCGGCTCCCGAGGCGGTGACCAGGGCGACGACGACGGCCAGCAGGCACCACGCCAGCACGTCGTCCAGGGCGGCCAGGGCCAGCGCCAGGCTCCCGACCCGGCTCAGGTGCAGCCGTTTGTCGGTGATGATGCGGGCGAGCACCGGGAACGCCGCGATGGACATGGCGGTGCCGAGGAAGAGGGCGAAGTCGAGGAAGTCGATGTCCCGTCCGCCCACGGTGCCGTAGGTGCCGAAGAGGAGCGCGGCCAGGCCGACGCCCAGCAGCATGGGAGTGACGGCGGCGCTCAGCCACACCGTCCCGGTGGTGCGGCGCCGTCCGCGCAGCGAGGTGTGGTCGAACTCCCAGCCGATGGTGAACATGAACAGCAGCAGCCCCACCTGGGCGACGACGCCGAGGTAGGGCCGCACCTCCAGCGGGAAGAAGAGGCCCGGCAGGTCGCCGGGCAGCAGGCCCAGCAGACTCGGCCCCAGGCAGATGCCCGCGGTGATCTCTCCGATCACCGCGGGCTGCCCGAGCCGCCGGGCCAGAGCGGCGAAGGCCGCGCCGACCACCAGGACGAGGGCGATGCCCCCGATGGCGGTGACGACGACCCACTCCGCGTGTTCCGGATTGCTCACTGCGTCCCCCGTCGTGAGGCGTGGTGCGAGACGTGAGCAGCGTGGGCGCCTCCGCTCGAACCCGGGTCAAACGACGGTGCAGCGTTCCGCCGGGCCCGCGCGCGGCCGCTTCACCAGCGGGGCGGCGCGGGCACGGGGCCGGACGGGTTCACTGGCCGTTGCGGCGGGGAGCCGTCAGCTCGCGGCGGCCCGCCCAGACGGCCGCGGCCAGGCCCAGCAGGGCGAAGGCCACCGCCCAGGCCCACTGCCCGCCGGTGTAGCCGCCGGTGAACTCGTGGAGCACGGGGTTGCCCCACTCGAACACCCGGGACGGCGGCCACCACTCGGCGATCGTGCGGGCCAGCGGCGGCATGCCGGGCACGCTGACGAAGCCGCCGCCGACGAAGAACGTGGCGATGGCGATGAGGATGACCGGCGGCTGGATCGCCCGGTGCTGCCGCAGCACCTGGGCCAGCAGCACGCCCAGGCCGGACGCGGCGACCAGCAGCGGCAGCATGAACACCGCGACCAGTCCCAGCGCGCCCGCGTCCGGCCGGAAGCCGAACAGCAGCAGCCCGGTGAGCAGGGTCGGCAGGGCCGTGGCGTAGGCCAGCAGCGTGGAGGTGAGCACGGCCCCCACCGCGGCGGCGGGCGCGCCCACCGGTGACATCAGGATCTCCTTGCCGGTGCGGCCCTCCTCCTCGACCGCGAAGACGTTGGCGGCCAGCAGCATCGCGCCCAGCAGCAGGGCCAGGAACAGCACGCCGCCCGCGATGAACGCGGAGCGGGTGACGTCCTTCTCGGCGACCGTCTGGAGGTCCACCGTCGCCGGCAGGGCACCGCGGGCCTGGTCGTGGATGTTGAGCGCGTCGTCCACCCGGAAGCGCAGGTTCTTCGTCGCGTCCGTGTTGACGTTGTACGTGGCGATGTCGATCTCGCCCGTCCGCGCGACGTCCTCGGGGATGGTGATCACCAGTTGCAGCCGGCCGTCCTCCAGCATCCGCGCCGCCTGCTCGGGGTCCTCCTCGATGACCTCGAAGTAGGGCTCGACGTTCGAGCGGGCCTCGCCGAGCGAGTCGGTGATAGCCGCGGACTGCTCGTTCTTCGCCTTGTCCACCACGGCCACCGGCCAGCTGTCGCCCCAGGAGCCGAAGAGGATGGCGCACAGCACCAGCACCACCAGGGGCACCAGCACGCCCTGTGCCACGAGGTCGGGGCGGCGGCGCAGCAGTCGCAGGTTGCGGCGGTGCGTGGCCAGCACCGCGCGGGTCTTCTCGTTCATCACAGCCTCCGTCGTCCCTCTCACTGGCCCTGCGTGAAGCGGAGCTGGCGCCGCATCCGGATGGCGGCGACCGCGGTGAGCAGCACCGCGATCCCGGCCGTCCCGGCCAGCGCCCCCCAGCCGGTGCCGCCGTCACCGAGTCCGGTGGCGTCCAGCCGGAGCTGCTGGGTCAGCCCCGCGACCGGCCACCAGTGCGTGGCCTGCCACAGCCACTCGATCGCGCCTCCGTGCGCGAAGCCGCGCATGTACGACTCGTAGCCGTTGAGGAAGAAGTGGGTGATGGCCAGCACGACGCACAGCGGCACCAGCGGCAGTGAGCGGCGCAGCGTCACCCCCAGCAGCGAGCCGAGGGCGCTGCCGTAGCAGAACAGGAGCAGCAGGCCGAGCCAGCTGCGCGGTCCGAGCGAGAGGGCGGGGAAGTCCAGCAGCCAGTGCAGCCCGGCCAGGACGAGCACGACGCCGATCAGTGTCTGCACACTCGCGCTGATCCACTTCCCCGTCAGGAACGGGGTGTTGCCGATGGGGGAGAGGACCAGCGGTTTCGCCGTGCGTTCCTCCCACTCCCTGGCCACCAGGGTGCCGGTGTTGACCATCGAGGCGTACAGCACGGCGAACATCAGCAGCGCGGTCCCCAGGTAGGCGGAGGTGCGCATGTCCTGGTCGAAGTGCATCGTCTCGTTGACGGAGGTGAGGGCCACCCCGCCGGACGGCGGGGACCCGGCGGCGAACTCCCGCACGGCGTGCTCGGCGCGCAGTTCGAAGTTCTTGGTGCCGTCGGCGTTGATGTTGAAGACGCGCAGCGGCAGCTGGGCGGGCTGCCCCGCGCTGACGCGCTGGTCGAAGTCGCGGGGGATGGTCAGGACGGCGCCGACCTCGCCCGCGTCGAACATCTCGCGGGCTTCCCGAGGGTCGGTCGTGCGGATCTCGAACAGTTCACCATCGGTGTTGCGCATGGTGCGCAGGACCTCGACCAGTCGGGCCGTGTGCGGTCCCTCGCCTTCCTGGGCGACGACGACGGGCTGGGTGGTGGAGACCTTGACCAGGAGCGCGTACAGCGTCACGAAGACGAGCGGCACGAGCACGGTGATGATGACGAAAGTGGGGCTCCTGCGAGTGATGGTGAGGTCCTTGCGGACCATCGCGCGGATTGAACTCCACATGGCTTCCTCCGGAGGGGTCGGGCGGCGGTGGTCTGCGGCGGGGTCAGTCGCGCAGGTCGCGGCCGGTGAAGTGGAGGAAGACGTCCTGGAGGCTCGGTTCGGTGAACTGGAAGCCGGAGAGTCCGGGGCTGCCGTCCAGCCGGTCCAGCACCGCCCGGGAGAACGCCACCTGTTCGGTGCCGCCGCCGTCCGCCGCCTCCTCGGGCACCTCGACGAGCAGGTCGCGGCCCGAGGTCTCCGTCCGGTACCCGCCGCCGAGCTGCGAGCGGGCGGCTTCCGCCGACTCCTCGGTGTCGAAGGCGAGTTCCAGGCGGCGGCGCTGGGCCTGCGCCTTCAGCTCGGCGGGGGAGCCGACGACCACGCGGCGTCCGTGGTCGATGATGCACACCCGCTGTCCGAGCCGCTCGGCCTCCTCCATGTAGTTGGTGGTGAGCAGCACCGTGCGTCCCTCGGCGGCGAGTTGCTGGATGCGGTTCCAGATGGCCTCGCGGGACTGCACGTCCACGCCGAGGGTCGGCTCGTCCAGGAACAGCAGGTCCGGTTCGGTCAGCAGCGCCCTGGCGAGGGCCAGGCGGCGCTGCATGCCGCCGGAGAAGGTGCCCACGCGGTGCCCGGCGCGCTCGCTGAGCGAGACGAGGTCCAGCATCGTGTCGATCCGTCCGGGCGCCTCCGCCTTGCGCACGCCGTAGTAGGCGGCGTGGAACTGGAGGTTCTCGCGGGCGGTGAGGTCGGGGTAGAGGGCGGTCTCCTGCGGGGTGAGCGCGATGCGGCGCAGGATCGCGCTGCGCTCGCGCGACGGGTTCATGCCCAGCACCCGGATGGTGCCCCTCGTGGGGGAGAGCAGGCCGCTGAGCAGGTTGACGGCGGTCGTCTTGCCGGAGCCGTTCGGGCCCAGCAGGCAGAAGACGGTGCCGCGTTCGATGCGGAAGCTCAGGTCGGTGATGGCCTGGAAGGGTTCGGCGCCGCGGCGGCTGAAGACCAGGTCGACCTGGTCCATCTCCGCGACGGCGGTGTCCGCGGCGGGTTCCGCCGATCCGGGGCTGGGGGTGGTGGCCGTGCTCATGGGGCTCTCCTCTTCCGGCGCCGTGTACGGGCGAGCGGTGTGCTGTCTGTAGGCCGCCGCACCGCCCGTACGGCACGAAGGTGCGCGCGGACGGCCCCCGCCCGGGTGGTCGTTCCGGCCGGGTTCCGGCGACTGTTGTCGCAGGAACTCTACAACTGTAGAGTTCATTACGTGATGAGTTCCCATGGTCGGGCAACCGGGGGCTCAGTTCAAGAGAGGGGTGCCCCGTGACCACAGGACGTGCGTACGAGGTCGTCATCGCAGGTGCAGGCCCCACAGGTCTGTGTCTCGCCGGCGAGCTGGCGCTCGCCGGAATCCGCTGCAGGGTCGTCGAGCGCCGTGACCACCGCACCCAGGAATCCCGTGCGCTGGGCCTGCACGGCAGGACCATGGAGGTCCTGCGCATGCGCGGCGTGGCCGACGCGGTGCTGAAGCGGGCCAACCCGGTGAAGCAGGTCCGCGTCAGCCTCGGCGGCTCGCTGCTGGACCTGCGCAAACTGCCCAGCGACTACGGGCAGCTCACGATCATCCCCCAGGGCGAGACGGAGGAGATCCTGGAGGAGCGGGCCCGCAAGCTCGGCGTCACCATCGAGCGCGGCGTCAAGCTCACCGGCTGCGAGCAGGACGGCGACGAGGTCGTCATGCGGCTGGAGTCGGGAGACCGCCAGTGGGAGGAGCGCACGCCCTGGCTGGTGGGCTGCGACGGCGCGTACAGCCGGGTGCGCGAGGCCATGGGCGCCGAGTTCGTGGGCGACGTGTACCCGTACACGATCATCGTCGCCGACGTGAAGCTCGGCGTGCCGCTGGACGAGCAGCTCCTCATCCACGTCGGCCGCGCCGGCCTGGTCGTGTGCACCGACTTCGGCAACGGCTGGTACCGCCTCGGCGTCATCGACCGCGGCAAGGAGTGGTCGGACGACCCCGTCACGCTGGACGAGGTGCGCGAGACCCTCCACAAGCTCTTCGGCAAGGACCTGCGGCCCAGCGAACCGCTGTGGACGTCCCGTTTCCGGATACAGGAGCGCCAGGCGTCCACGTACCGCAAGGGGCGCATGATCATCGCCGGGGACGCCGCGCACGTGCACTCGCCGCTCGGCGGCCAGGGCCTGAACCTGGGCATCCAGGACGCGATGAACCTCGGCTGGAAGCTCTCGGCCGTCGTCACCGGGCGCGGCTCGGACCGGCTCCTGGACACCTACCAGGAGGAACGCCGCCGCGTCTCGCAGGGCGTCATCAAGGTGACCGACATCGCCACCCGCATGATGACCTCCGACGCGCTGCCCGCCCGCGCGGCCCGCCTGATCGGCGTCTCCACCGCCACCCGGGTGCCGAAGAGCCACCTGGTGGCCGTCGGGCACCTGTCGGGCATCGCCACCGCCTACCCCACCACCGCCGACCGCCGCTGCCCCGACGGCACGTCCGGCCACCGCGTGCCGGACCTCGTGATGCGCACCGGCCCCGCCCGGGGCGAGCGGCTCTTCGAGGTCATGCGGAGCGGCACCTTCGTCCTCATCGACCAGAGCGGCGCCCAGCCGTCCGGGCTGCTGAAGCCGTGGGGCGGCCAGGTCATCGAACTGCGCGGCACGGTCGACGGCGCCAAGGGGCCGTGGACGGGCAGCGAGATGATCCTCGTCCGCCCCGACGGCTACTGCGCCTGGGCCGGATCGCGCGAGCGCGCCGCCACCGAACTGCCCGCCGCGATGCGCCGCTGGGCGGGCGCGCCGCCCGTGCCCGCCAGGGCGGGCGCCGAGTGACCGCCGCCGGGGCGCCGCCGCCGCGCGGCGCCCCGGCCGGTGAGTACGCTGCCCCCATGGCGCATGTGGAGGTGGGACCGCTCGACCTGTCCGCCCGGGTGGACGAGGCGCTGGCCGTGCAGGCCCTCGCCTTCGGCCTCACCGACGACGAGATCGCCATCCGCACGCCCATCGTGCGGCGCCACCTCACCGCGCCGGGAGCCCGCGCGCTGGGCGCCACCACCGGGGACGGGCGGCTCGTCGGCTTCGTCTACGGCATGCCCAACGACCGCGGCCACTGGTGGTCCACCGTCGTCGAGCCCTACCTGCGCCGGGAGGGCACCGCCGACTGGCTGGACGACGCCTTCACCATCACCGAGCTGCACGTGCACCCCGCGCACCAGCGGCGCGGCGTCGGCGTCCGCCTCATCACCGCACTGACGGACGCCGCCGCCGAGCCGCGCTCGATCCTGTCGGCCGTCGACACCGACAGCCCCGCGCGGACGCTCTACGGCCGCCTCGGCTACCGGGACCTCGCCCGCGGCGTCGCCTTCCCCGGCGCCCCGAGCCCGTACGCCGTCATGGGCGCCCCCCTGCCCCTGCGCCGACCCGGCCCCTGACGCGCGGCCCGGGCGCTCCGGCTCCGCCGCACCGGCCCCCGCCGCACCGGCGCGCGGCCCTACAGCCAGGCCGCGTACTCCAGCAGCAGCTCCCCGTCCTGCTGACGTCCCGTCAGCACGTGCCGCACCCCGGACTCGACGGCCCGGTACAGCGTCCAGCCGCGCAGCCGGTCCGCGTCCACGTCCAGGGAGCCGGCCAGCTTGTGCACCCGCCGCCGTGCGGCCGCGGCGGCGCCGGCGGAGGCCACCAGGTCGTGCAGCCGGTCCCTGGCGAGCCGCGCGAGGTCGAACGCGGGCTCGCCCACGAGGGGTTCCGGCCCGACCGCCAGCCACGGCGCCCGCTCCGCGTCCGACGCCAGGACCGCCCCCTGCCGGAAGTCCCCGTGCAGCAGCACCCCGTCCACGGCGTCCGCGAGCAGCTCCCCGCGCACCGCCAGGGCCGCGTCCACCAGCGGGCGCACGGCCCGCGGCGCCCGCTCCAGCACGTCGGCGACCTCCTCGGCCGTGTGCGCGGCCACCGTGGTGAACGGGTGGCCGGGCTCCGGCGGCACCCACAGCCGCCGCACCGCCGACACGGCCTCCAGCGTGGCCTTGGCCTCCGGCAGGGAACGCAGTGACACCTCGCCGTGCAGCCGCTCCAGGAGCAGCGCACCGGCGGCCGGGTCCGCGCGCAGCAGCCGCACCGCGCCCAGGCCGTCCCAGTGCGTGAGCGCGGCGGCCTCCACCGCGGCGCCCTGCGTCCCGCTCGCGGAGGCCGGCGCGCACAGCTTCAGCGCGGCCGGTGTCCCGTCCCCCCGGCGCACCAGCAGCACCACGCTGTCCCGGCCGCCCGGCAGCACGGTGCGCTCGGCCGTCAGCTCCCACCGCCCCAGCACCTCGTCGGCCAGGGCCGGGAGCCCGGCCAGCCAGGGGTGCCCGGCGCCCAGGGCGCGGGCCAGCCGCTGCGGTGGTTCCGGACGGAGCGCGGAGGCCATGTGCTCGGCGGTGCCTTTCCCTCGTGGTCCCTCGTGGTCCCTCGTACGGCGGCGTACGCGGTGGTGCGCCGGACCTGCGGTCAGCGGCCGCCGTGCGGACGGTCAGCGGCCGGGGGAACCGGCCTCCGCCCCCTCCGCGCGTTCGGCGAGCCCAGGGAAGGCTACGCCGCTGCCCCGCCACCGTGCCGAGCGGAGTGCCGCTTCGCGCAGGGCCTCCGCCGCCTCCACGCGCCGCTCCCCGGTGGCCGCCCGCACCAGGTCGGCGTACACGCCCGCCACCCGGTCCTCCAGGTCGGCGGCGAGGCGGGCCGCCGCGGCGGCGTCCGGGACGGCGTAGGGGAGCGCGTAGGCCGCGAGCGCCGGCTCCGGGCGGCCGCCCAGCTCCCGCACCGTCCGCACCAGCGCGTTCCGCCGCGCGCGGTGCGCGGTGAGCGCCTCCCGCGCGGCGGCCCGCCCCCGCTCACCGGCCCGCGCGCCCACCACGCCGTAGCCGTAGACGGCCGCGTGCTCGGCGGCGAGCGCCGCCCGCGCGGCCGCGAGCACCCCGGCGGCGTCCGTGCCGTCCGCCATGTCAGGAACCCCCTCACCCGGCTGTCCGCCGGGCTCGCCGTCCAGCCGGAACGCGTGGACCTCGCCGGCCGCCGCCACCGAGGCCAGCAGCCGGGCCAGCTCCGGCTCCGCACCGGCCAGCGCCCGCGTCCTGGCCCTGGCCGTGCTCCGCTCGGCCGCGGCCAGCGCCCGCAGTGCCTCCGCCCGCCCGTCCGGCACCCCGGGGGACGGCTGCGGGGAAGCGGAGCCCTCGGCCGCCGGGCGGGCCGACGGGCCGGAGCCGGACGGGCCTGGGCCGGACGGCGCGGGGCCGGACGGGCCGGGGCCGCCGCCGAAGGCGTCCAGGTGCCGCACGACGTCCGCGCGCAGCGGTGCGAGCAGCGCGGCGGTACCGGGGTGGGCGGCGGCCGTCGCGTCGTAGCGCTCCAGCAGTGCCGCGCTCGCGGCTGCCGCCTCCCGCCGCAGCCGCTCGCCGGCCCCGGCCGCCCGGCCGCGCTCCGGGCCGCTCGCGGCCCCGCCGTCGTCGCCCGAGCACCCGGCCGCCAGCGCGGCCAGCACGCCCGCGGCACCGGCCGCCAGCACGCCGCGCCGGCGTGGCGCGGCGGACGGATACGAGGACACGGGCACTCCACGGGCGGGCGGTCGGTCGGCAGGAGGAGCGGGAACAGAACTGGTGATCACCGCCCGGTGAGCGTACCCGGCGCCCCCGGGCCGCGCCCCGCGACGTCCGCCGTCCGGCGCGCACGGCACCCGACCGGCGCCGCCGGTGCGCCCGGCCGGCGGCACGGGTCGGCGCGGCCGGTGCGAGGCGCTAGGCTGTCCCCGGAGACGCCCGAGACGTGCCGCCCCCGCGCGCGCCGTCCCGCACCGCGTCCGACAACTGCCCCTGACAACAGCACACGCGGCCGAGGAGTCACCCGGATGAGCACCACCCAGATCGACCGGCTGCGCGGGCTGCTGGAACCGCTTGTCGCCGAGCGGGGGCTGGATCTCGAAGAACTCACCGTCACCCCCGCGGGCAAGCGCCGCGTGCTGCGGGTCGTGGTGGACTCCGACGAGGGCGTGCAGCTCGACGCCTGCGCGGAACTCAGCCGGGCGCTCTCCGCCGCCCTCGACGCGGACGACCCCATGGGCTCCGCCCCCTACGTGCTGGAAGTGACCTCGCCGGGCGCCGACCGTCCGCTGACCGAGCAGCGGCACTACCGCCGCGCCGTCGGCCGCCTCGTCGCCCTCCGCCTCCACGAGGGCGGCGACCTCACCGCCCGCCTGCTGTCCGTGGACGAGGAGGGGCTCGACCTGGAGGTGCCGGGCGTCAAGGGCCGCAAGCCCACCCGCCGCCGGGTGGAGTTCGCCCAGATCGCCAGGGCCCGCGTGGAGATCGAGTTCAACCGCCCCAAGGCGTCCGGCGACGGCCCGGCGGAGGGGACCGGCGGCCCCGCGGCGCACCACCAGGACACCGAGCACGACGAGAACGAAGAGGAGGCGTAGCCGTGGACATCGACATGAGTGCCCTGCGGGGACTCGTCCGGGAGAAGGAGATCTCCTTCGATCTGCTGGTCGGGGCGATCGAGGCGGCGCTCCTCATCGCCTACCACCGCACCGAGGGCAGCCGCAGGCACGCGCGCGTCAAGCTGGACCGCGACAGCGGCCACGTGACGGTGTGGGCCACCGAGGACCGGGCCGACCTCGCCGAGGGCCAGGAGCCGCGCGAGTTCGACGACACCCCCTCCGGCTTCGGGCGCATCGCCGCCACCACAGCCAAGCAGGTCATCCTGCAACGGCTGCGGGACGCCGAGGAGGAGGTCACCTTCGGCGAGTACGCGGGCCGCGAGGGCGACATCGTCACCGGCGTCGTGCAGCAGGGCAAGGACCCCAGGAGCGTGCTCGTGGACATCGGCAAGATGGAGGCCATCCTGCCGCCCCAGGAGCAGGTGCCCGGCGAGGACTACCGCCACGGCACCCGGCTGCGCTCGTACGTCGTCCGGGTCGCCAAGGGCGTGCGGGGCGCCTCCGTCACCCTCTCGCGCACCCACCCCAACCTCGTGCGCAAGCTGTTCGCCCTGGAGGTGCCGGAGATCGCGGACGGTTCGGTGGAGATCGCCGCCATCGCCCGCGAGGCGGGCCACCGCACGAAGATCGCGGTGCGCTCCAACCGCTCCGGCCTCAACGCCAAGGGCGCGTGCATCGGCCCGATGGGCGGGCGGGTACGCAACGTGATGGCCGAGCTGCACGGCGAGAAGATCGACATCGTCGACTGGTCCGACGATCCCGCCCAGCTCGTGGCCAACGCGCTGTCCCCGGCCCGGGTGAGCAAGGTGGAGGTCGTGGACGAGGCCGCCCGCTCGGCCCGCGTCACCGTGCCCGACTACCAGCTCTCGCTGGCCATCGGCAAGGAGGGTCAGAACGCCCGGCTCGCCGCCCGGCTCACCGGCTGGCGCATCGACATCCGTCCCGACCAGGAGCCCGGCGACGGCCCGCAGGGCTCCGCCGCCGCTCCCGCGGAGGACTGAGGCCCGCCCGGCCCGCCGCGCGGAGGGCCTCCCCGCGGAGGCCGCCGGGAAGCCGTGGCGGAATACGCGGTGCCGGTCGCGGCGTTGCGAAGGCACCGGCCACCACGGCCCCCGCCCGTACCCGGCGGCAGCCCCCCGCCGCCGGGGGATCACCGTCCGTATCTGTCATCGTGCCGTCACCCCCCGCCAGGGAGACCGCGGCGCGGGGAGGTAGACTGAAGAGTGTCTGGCTGGACGCGTATCCCCGCCTGCCCCGAGCGCACCTGCGTGGGGTGCCGGGAGCGCTCGGCCAAGGCCGGTCTGCTGCGTGTGGTGTTGGTCGAGGGTGAATGCGTCCCCGATCTTCGCGGTACGCTGCCCGGCCGGGGTGCGTACGTGCACCCCCGCCCTGCCTGCCTCGATCTGGCGGTCCGCCGCCGGGCGTTCCAGCGGGCCTTCCGCGGCAAGGGAGGCCCGGGACCGCTCGGAACGGAGGAACTGCGCCAGCGCGTGCAGCAGGCAGCACCGTAAGAAAGCCGCACGGAAGCCGTGCGGCGTGAGGTACCTCGCGAGTCGGAAGTAGGTCGAGATTGCGATGAGCACTCGATGAGTACGCGATGAGTACGCCCATGCACAAGTAGCGAAGGTCCGGCGGACGACCACCTCCGGACCGTCTAAGGAGCGAAGTGGCTAAGGTCCGGGTATACGAGCTCGCCAAGGAGCTTGGAGTGGAAAGCAAGGTCGTCATGGCCAAGCTCCAAGAACTCGGTGAATTCGTCCGTTCGGCGTCCTCGACGATCGAGGCGCCGGTTGTTCGCAAGCTGACCGACGCGTTCGACGCGGGCGGTTCCGGCGCGAAGAACGCCAGGAGCACGTCGGCGAAGCCGGCCGCCAGGCCGGCGGCCCCCCAGAATTCCGCGGCACCCCGTCCGGGTGCCCCCAAGCCGGGCGCGGCGCGGCCCGCCGCCCCGAAGCCGGGCGCACCCGCCCCGCGTCCCTCGGCCGCGGCGCCCAAGCCCGGCCCCGAGGCCGCGCGGCCCGCCGCGCCCAAACCCCCGTCGGCGCCCAAGCCGCCGGCCGCGCCCGGTGGCGGTTCGGCCGCCCGTCCCGGCGCGCCCAAGCCCGCACCGGCCCGTCCCGAGTTCACCGCGCCGCCGGCCGGTCAGTCCGGCCAGGCCGGTCAGGGCGGCCAGCAGGGTCAGGGCGGCCAGGGCGGCCAGTCCGCTCAGGGTGGCCAGGGCGGCCAGGCCGGTCAGTCCGCGCCCAGGCCCGGTGGCGCCCGTCCCGGTGCCCCCAAGCCCGGTGCCCCCGCCCCCAAGCCCGCGGCGGGCCCGAAGCCCGGCGGCCGTTCCGGCCCGCGTCCGGGCAACAACCCGTTCACGTCCGGCAGCGCCACCGGCATGGCCCGTCCCCAGGCTCCGCGCCCGGGCGGCGCGCCCAAGCCGGGCGGCGCCCGTCCCGGCCCCGGCGGCCAGGCCGGTCCGCGGCCGCAGGCCCCCGGCGGCGGCCGCGCCACCCCGGGCAACATGCCGCGTCCGCAGGGCGGCGGCCAGGGCGGCCCCCGTCCCGGCGGCGGCCCCGGCGGCCCGCGTCCGAACCCGGGCATGATGCCGCAGCGTCCCGCCGCGGGCCCGCGCCCCGGCCCCGGCCGCGGTGGTCCCGGTGGCGGCCGTCCCGGCGGTCCCGGCGGCCGTCCCGGCGGTCCCGGTGGCCGTCCCGGCGGCGGTGGCGGTTTCGCCGGCCGTCCCGGTGGCGGCGGTGGCGGTGGCGGTTTCGCCGGCCGTCCCGGTGGCGGCGGTGGCCGTCCCGGCTTCGCGGGCCGTCCCGGCGGTCCCGGTGGCCGCGGTGGCACCCAGGGTGCGTTCGGCCGTCCCGGCGGTCCCGCGCGCCGTGGCCGCAAGTCGAAGCGGCAGAGGCGCCAGGAGTACGAGCAGATGCAGGCGCCGTCCATCGGCGGCGTGATGCTGCCGCGCGGCAAGGGCGAGACCGTCCGGCTGTCGCGCGGTGCCTCCCTCACCGACTTCGCGGAGAAGATCAACGCCAACCCGGCGTCGCTGGTCCAGGTGATGTTCAACCTGGGCGAGATGGTCACCGCCACGCAGTCGGTCGCGGACGAGACGCTCAACCTCCTCGGCGAGGAGATGAACTACGTCGTCCAGATCGTCAGCCCGGAGGAGGAGGACCGCGAGCTGCTCGAGTCCTTCGACATCGAGTTCGGCGAGGACGAGGGCGGCGAGGAGGCCCTGGTCTCCCGCCCGCCGGTGGTGACGGTCATGGGTCACGTCGACCACGGCAAGACGCGCCTGCTGGACGCGATCCGCAAGACCAACGTCATCGAGGGCGAGGCCGGCGGCATCACCCAGCACATCGGCGCCTACCAGGCGGCGACGGAGGTCAACGGCGAGGACCGCCGCATCACCTTCATCGACACCCCCGGTCACGAGGCGTTCACCGCCATGCGTGCCCGCGGTGCCAAGTCGACGGACATCGCGATCCTCGTGGTCGCGGCCAACGACGGCGTGATGCCGCAGACGGTCGAGGCGCTCAACCACGCCAAGGCCGCCGAGGTGCCGATCGTCGTCGCGGTCAACAAGATCGACGTCGAGGGCGCCGACCCGACCAAGGTGCGCGGCCAGCTCACCGAGTACGGGCTCGTCGCCGAGGAGTACGGCGGCGACACCATGTTCGTCGACATCTCCGCCAAGCAGGGCCTGCACATCGACTCCCTGCTGGAGGCCGTCGTCCTCACCGCGGACGCCTCGCTCGACCTGCGCGCCAACCCCGAGCAGGACGCCCAGGGCATCGCCATCGAGGCCCACCTCGACCGCGGCCGCGGTGCCGTGGCGACAGTGCTCGTCCAGCGCGGCACCCTGCGCGTGGGCGACACGATGGTCGTCGGCGACGCCTACGGCCGCGTGCGCGCCATGCTCGACGACAAGGGCAACAACGTCCAGGAAGCCGGGCCCTCCATGCCGGCCCTGGTGCTGGGCCTGACCAACGTCCCCGGCGCGGGCGACAACTTCCTGGTGGTGGACGAGGACCGCACGGCCCGTCAGATCGCCGAGAAGCGCGCCGCCCGCGAGCGCAACGCCGCGTTCGCCAAGCGCACCCGCAGGGTCTCCCTGGAGGACCTGGACAAGGTGCTCAAGGCGGGCGAGGTCGAGCAGCTCAACCTCATCATCAAGGGTGACGCCTCCGGTTCCGTCGAGGCCCTGGAGTCGTCCCTGCTCCAGCTCGACGTGGGCGAGGAGGTCGACATCCGGGTGCTGCACCGCGGCGTCGGTGCGGTCACCGAGTCGGACATCAACCTCGCGTCCGGCTCCGACGCCATCGTCATCGGCTTCAACGTCCGTGCCGAGGGCCGCGCCACCCAGATGGCCGAGCGCGAAGGCGTGGACGTCCGGTACTACTCGGTCATCTACCAGGCGATCGAGGAGATCGAGGCGGCCCTGAAGGGCATGCTGAAGCCGGAGTACGAGGAGGTCGAGCTGGGCACCGCGGAGATCCGCGAGGTCTTCCGCAGCTCCAAGCTGGGCAACATCGCGGGTGTCC
Organism: Streptomyces solitudinis; assembly: GCF_036323765.1. Lineage (NCBI taxonomy): Bacteria > Bacillati > Actinomycetota > Actinomycetes > Kitasatosporales > Streptomycetaceae > Streptomyces > Streptomyces solitudinis. The sequence goes on along the minus strand of NZ_JAZDCW010000011.1, from coordinate 18,033 downwards.
TCATCCGCTCCGGCGAGGTCAGGCGGAACACCAAGGCCCGCCTGCTGCGCGACGGCAAGGTGGTCGCGGAGAACCTCAACATCGAGGGCCTGCGCCGGTTCAAGGACGACGTCACCGAGATCCGCGAGGGCTTCGAGGGCGGTATCAACCTCGGCAGCTACAACGACATCAAGGTGGACGACGTCATCGCCACCTACGAGATGCGGGAGAAGCCGCGCGCCTGACGCGCCGCACCACCCGGCCCGGGGCCGCGCCCGCCGAGCAGCACGCTCGGCGGGCCGGTCCCGGGCTCGCTGCTGCCCGCCCCGCACCCCGGTCCCCGCGTGCGCGCCGCACCGCCCACGGGCGAATATGCGTCGATCGGACCGCGGCGGTGCGTGTACGGTTTCAGGTGTTCACCACGGACCGTTGTGACCAACGGATGAGGCCCCCGGGTCGGCTTGACCCGCACCGCATGTATGTAGGGACGCTCTCCTTCGACCTGCTGCTCGGCGACGTGCGCTCGCTCAAGCAGAAGCGCTCCGTCGTCCGCCCGATCATCGCGGAGCTGCAGCGCCGTCACACCGTCAGCGTCGCGGAGGTCGGCGATCCGGACCTCCACCGCAGGGCCCGCGTCGGGCTGGCGGTGGTCTCCGGGGACGCCGCCCACGCGAACGAGGTGCTCGACCGCTGCGAACGCCTGGTGGCCGCCCGCCCGGAGGTGGAACTCCTCTCGGTCCGGCGGCGCTTCCACGGCGAGGACGACGACTAGGACCGGCCGGTGCCCGACGGCACCGGCCCTGCCCCACCACTGACCGGAACAGAAAGAGTGAGCACATGACCGACACCGCGCGGGCCCGCAAGCTGGCCGACCGCATCCGGGTCGTGGTCGCGGAGACGCTCCAGCGACGGATCAAGGACCCGCGGCTCGGCTATGTGACGATCACCGACACCTGGGTCACCGGAGACCTGCGGGAGGCGACCGTCTTCTACACCGTCTACGGCGACGACGACGAGCGCGCGGCCTCCGCCGCGGCCCTGGAATCGGCCAAGGGCGTCCTGCGCACGGAGGTCGGGCGGCAGACCGGCGTGCGCTTCACCCCGAGCCTGACCTTCGTCCCCGACGCCCTGCCGGAGAACGCCCGCACCATCGACGACCTCCTCGCCCGCGCCCGGGAGTCCGACGCGCAGGTCAGGGCCGCCGCCACCGGGGCCGACTACGCGGGCGGCGCGGACCCCTACCGCAAGCCCGTGGACGAGGACGCGGACCAGGACGCGGACGCGGAAGAGGACGCGGACTCCGGCAGCGGTGCCGGCGCCGGGGACGCCCGGGACGCCGACGGCAAGGACGCCTGAGCCGTGGCCGAGCACCCCTGCACGGAACAGCCCGCCGACCGCCCCGCGCCGCCGCCGGACGGGCTCGTCATCGTGGACAAGCCCGCCGGTTTCACCTCGCACGACGTCGTCGCCAAGATGCGCGGCATCGCCCGCACCCGCCGCGTCGGGCACGCGGGCACGCTGGACCCGATGGCCACCGGCGTGCTCGTCCTCGGCCTCGGCAAGGCGACGCGGCTGCTCGGCCACCTCGCGCTGACCGAGAAGGAGTACGTCGCCACCATCCGGCTCGGCCAGTCCACCGTGACCGACGACGCCGAGGGCGAGATCACCGCGTCCACCCCGGCCGACGCGATCACCCGCGAGGCGCTCGACGCAGCGGTCGCCCAGCAGACCGGGCCCATCCAGCAGGTCCCGTCCCAGGTCAGCGCGGTCAAGGTGAACGGCAAGCGGTCCTACGCCCGCGTCCGGCAGGGCGAGGAGGTGGAACTCGCGGCGCGCCCGGTCACCGTCTCCTCCTTCGACGTCCACGACGTGCGTGAGGAGACCGCCGGGGACGGCACCCCCGTGCGGGACGTCCTCGTCTCCCTCGTGTGCTCCTCGGGCACCTACGTACGGGCCATCGCCCGGGACATCGGCGCCGGGCTCGCCGTCGGCGGCCACCTGACGGCGCTGCGCCGCACCCGGGTCGGCCCGTACGCGGTCGCGGCCGCCCGCACACTGGAGCACCACCAGGAGGCGCTGACCGTCCTGCCCATCGGCGAGGCGGCCGCCCAGGCGTTCCCCCGGTGGAACGTGGGGGAGCGGCAGGCGAAGCTGCTGAGCAACGGCGTGCAGCTCGACATGCCCGCGCTGCCGCCGGGCCCCGTCGCCGTCTTCGGGCCCGGCGGGCGGTTCCTGGCCCTCGTGGAGGAGCGCAAGGGGAAGGCCAGGAGCCTGGCCGTCTTCGCCTGAGCGCCGCCCGGGCCGTGCCCGTCCCGCGCTGGAGACCCGCGGGCACGCCCGCCGCGCGTTCGCCTGACCGCGCCTTGAGGCACGCTTGACCGTGCCGGGCAGCGGCCCGAGCGGGGCGCATGGCACCCTTGGACCCGGCAGGTAATCGACAGACCCATCGCACTCGGCGAGGAGCGGGCACAGTGCAGCGCTGGCGTGGCTTGGCGGACATCCCCGAGAACTGGGGGCGCAGCGTCGTCACCATCGGCTCGTACGACGGCGTCCACCGGGGACACCAGCTCATCATCGACAGGGCCGTGGCGCACGCCAGGGAGCTGGGCGTCCCCGCGGTCGTCGTCACGTTCGACCCGCACCCCCGCGAGGTGATCCGGCCCGGCAGCCATCCTCCGCTGCTCGCCCCGCACCACCGCCGGGCCGACCTGATGGAGGGCCTCGGCGTGGACGCGGTGCTGGTGCTGCCGTTCACGGCCGAGTTCTCCAAGCTCCCGCCGGCCGAGTTCGTGGTCAAGGTCCTGGTGGACCGGCTGCACGCGCGCACCGTCGTCGAGGGCCCCACCTTCCGCTTCGGCCACCGGGCCGCCGGGGACGTGGCGCTGCTGACGGAGCTGGGCAGGAGCTACGACTACGACGTCATGGTGGTCGACCTCCACGAGTGCGGTGAGGCGGGCGGCGGCGAGCCGTTCTCCTCGACACTGACCCGGCGCCTGGTCACCGAGGGCGACGTGACCGGTGCCGCCGAGGTGCTGGGCCGCCCGCACCGGGTGGAGGGCGTCGTCGTGCGCGGCGCCCGGCGCGGGCGGGAACTGGGCTACCCGACGGCGAACATCGAGACCGTCCCCTACACCGCGATCCCGGCCGACGGCGTCTACGCGGGCTGGCTGAACGCGGCGGACGAGGTGATGCCCGCGGCCGTCTCCGTCGGGACGAACCCGCAGTTCGCCGGGGTGGACCGCACGGTGGAGGCGTACGCGATCGACCGCGAGGGCCTGGACCTGTACGGGCAGCACGTCTCGGTCGACTTCCTCGCCTACCTGCGCGGGCAGGAGACGTTCCCGTCCCTGGACGCGTTCCTCGCCCAGATGGCCGAGGACGTCCGGCGCTGCCGGAGCCTCCTCGCGGCCACCCCCGCCGCCCCGGCCGCTCCCTGACACCCGGCGCCGCCGCCCCGCGCGGGCGGGCGGCGGCGGGCGCGGCGGCTAGGAGCCGTACCAGTGTCCGCCGGGCCCCGGCTGGCCCGGCTGCCCGGGGTACCCGTAGGCGCCCGGCCGGGGCGGCTGCCCCGGGTGTCCCGGCCCGCCCTGGCCCGGCATCGGCGGGGCCGTCTGCGGCGGCGGGCCGCCCGAACCGCTCTGCGTCCACAGCCCGTGCGACTGCTGGTGCCGCGTGATGTCCTCGGCGATCAGCGCGGCGAGGTGGAAGTACGCCTCCCGCGTCCTCGGCCGCATCATGTCGAGGTCCAGCTCGGCACCGGCGGCCAGGTGCTCGTCGAACGGCACCACGACCACGTCCCGGCAGCGCGTCTTGAAGTGACCGACGATGTCCTCGACCCGGATCGTCTTGCCCGTCTCCCGCACGCCGGAGATGACGGTGAGGCTGCGCTGCACCAGGTCGCCGTAGCCGTGCGCCGCCAGCCAGTCCAGCGTGGTGCTGGCGCTGCTCGCACCGTCCACCGAGGGGGTGGAGATGACGATGAGCTGGTCGGCGAGGTCGAGCACCCCGCGCATCGCGGAGTAGAGCAGGCCCGTGCCGGAGTCGGTGAGGATGAGCGGGTACTGCTTGCCCAGCACGTCGATGACGCGGCGGTAGTCCTCGTCGTTGAAGGTCGTGGAGACGGCCGGGTCCACGTCGTTGGCCAGGATCTCCAGTCCGGAGGGCGCCTGGGAGGTGAACCGGCGGATGTCCATGTAGCTGTGGAGGTGCGGGATGGCGGTGACCAGGTCTCGGATCGTCGCGCCCGTCTCGCGCCGCACGCGGCGGCCCAGCGTGCCCGCGTCCGGGTTCGCGTCGATGGCGATGACCTTGTCCTGCCGCTCGGTGGCCAGCGTGGCGCCCAGCGCCGTCGTGGTCGTCGTCTTGCCGACGCCGCCCTTGAGGCTGATGACGGCGATGCGGTAGCAGGACAGTACCGGGGTGCGGATCAGCTCCAGCTTGCGCTGCCGCTCCGCCTCCTCCTTGCGGGCGCCGAACCGGAACCGCGAGCCGGGCCGGTTGCTGCTCTGCGGGCGCGGCTTGCGCTTCTGGTTGAGCAGCCGGTCCGAGGACAGCTCGACGGAGGCGGTGTAGCCGAGGGAGCCGGGCTGGGCCTGGGGCTGCCGGGGCTCGGGCCAGGCGGTGCCGGCCCGCGGGTCGCCCGGTGCCGCCTGCTGCGGCGGCTGGGGGGCCTGGGGGGCCTGGGGGTGCGGGGCGTGCGGGTGCTGGGCCTGGGGGTGCGGCGGCTGGGGCGGGGCTTGCTGGGGCTGCCGGTGCGGCGCCGGGGCCTGCGGACGGGCGCCCTGCTGCGGGAAGCCGTAGCCTCCGGGGCCGGGCTGACCCGCTGGCACGCCGCCTCCGGGCTGCGGGTAGCCGTAGGCGCCGGGGTGGGCCGGGGGCCGCGGAGGCCCCGGTTGCGGGGCGGGCGGGGGCGGCGCGGGTGCGGTGCCCTCCGGCCACGGGGTTCCGGGCGGCGGCGTGCCCGGCTGCTGCACGGGCGGCTGCGGCGGGCCCGCCGGGCGGTACTGCGGCGGCAGCGGCGGCAGGGGGGCGGCCCCCGCGCCCTGGGCGCCGGGGTGCTGGGGCCACGGCTGCTGCGGCGGAGCACCCTGCGGTTCCGGAGCGCCCGGCGGGGGCGTGGGAGTGGAGGCGGGAGCCGCCGGAAGCCGGTGCCCGGCCGGTTCCCCGGCGGCCCGGCCCGCCTGTGCGTCCCGCTCGGCGAACTCGCGGCGGAGGGCCGCCGCCGAGATGCGCATCGTCTGCCCGCTGAGGGGCTCCTCCTCCGGCCCGTCGTCCGGCGCGGACTCCGGCGCGCCCTCCGGCGCGTCCGCCGGGCGGACGGGCGCGGGCGGTTCGCCGGACGGCGACGCGTCCGCCGGTTCCGCCGTGTCCTGCGGCTCGTGGGGCGCGGACGCGGGCTCGTCCGGGGCCGGGGGCTCCGGGCCGTCCGCGGCCGGACCCACCGGCTCCGGCTGCACGGACGCCGCCTCCGGTCCCGGCAGCGACGCCGCCTCCGGTTCCGCGTGCCCCTCCGCCTCCGGCTCCGGCGCGGGCCGCGGTTCCGGCTGGCCCCGTTCCTCAGCGGACCGCGGCCGCGGCCGGCCCGGGTCCGGGAACGCCGGGGGCCAGGCGGGAGGAGCGGGCGGGACCGGCGGCGCGTCGGCGGGCGGCGCCGCCGGGGCGGCGGGCGCCCCGGGCGGCGTCTGTCCGTGACCGGCGGGGGGCGGCGTCTGCCCGGGCGCGGGAGCCGGGTCCGGCGCCTGCGGGGCCGCGGCGGCCGACGCCGCGCTGTTCTGCGTGTACCAGGCCGGCGGGGTGTAGTCGATGGTGAACTCGCCCGTCGTCTCCAGGTCGGACTCGGGCTCGTCGCCGGGGGCGGCCCCGTCGCCGCGGCTCTCGTCCCGGTCGCTGCTCACAGTGCCTCCCGCTGATCTGGTCGCTCCCCGGTCCCCCGGGCGGCCCTCCCGCCCGTGAGCCGCACGCGCCGCCCAGCCTAGACGGCCTGCGCGGTCCTACGGGGCAGGGCGGGCGGTCCCGGCTCCGTTACCCGGTCGCCGGGGCGTACGTTGGGCCGGGAAGAGCGCGCCGCACCGGCCGCCCCCACCCCTCACACCGGAGTACCACATCGTGACTGTTCCCGTACGCCGTCTTCGCACCGCCGTCCTCGTCGCGGCCCTGCTCGCCGGTGGCGTCGGCTGCGCGGGCGCCGGTGACGAGCCGGAGTCCGGCGGCCCGACGGGCTCCGGCGCGGCCGGCTCCGCGGCGCGTGCGCTGATCAACGAGGCGAACGCGGCGATGCGCGGCACGAGTTTCTCCTCGACCGGTACCACCACGGCCTTCGCCGACGGCAGCCAGGAGACCACGTGGGACCCGGCGAAGGGGCTGCGCACGGTCGCCTCCGGCGAGGCGTCGGGCGCGATGTACTGCAAGGACGGCCGCAACTACCTGAGTGCGGAACTGCTCGCCGCCTCCCTCGCCCAGGCCGGGCAGCAGCTGGACGTCCCGCCGGAGCTGGACGGCCACTACGTGTACACCGAGACCGGCCAGGACTGCTCCACGCTCTTCGAGATCGCCGGCACCGGCGAGCTGACGCCGGAGAAGGACACCGACGTCGACGGGCGTGCGGCGAAGGCCATCACCGTCACGAGCGGCACCGCCGAGGACGTCTACTACGTCGCCGCGTCCGGAACGCCGTACCTGCTCAGGATGGACTCGGCGCGGGACGGCCGCACCAGCACCACCACCTACCGGGCGTTCGGGGAACCCACGGACGTCACCCTGCCGCCGCAGGAACGGACCCTCTCCCTGGAGGAGTTCCGCGCCCGCACCGACGCGTCCGGGTAGGCGGTGCGGGCCGGTCAGCCGCCCGGCGGGAAATATCCGCGTTCGGCCACCGGCTCCCGCGCCCGCCCTATGCTGGTCCGGGGCCGTACACCGCCGCGGGAAGGGCTCCGGACACATCACCGTGCCCGTGGAAAGGGATAGGGCTAATGGCTACGGAGCAGGAAAAGGAAGAGCTGTACGCCATGGACATCTCGGGGGTCGAGTGGCTGAGCGCGCCGGACAGCCCCGCCGAGGAACGGGTGGAGATCGCGCACCTGCCCGGGGGCGGGGTCGCCATGCGCAACTCCGCCGAACCGGACACCGTCCTGCGGTACACCGCCGCGGAGTGGCGGGCCTTCGTGCTGGGGGCCCGTGACGGGGAGTTCGACCTGCGCAGCTGAGGCGGACGGCGACGGGCGGAAAGGGGGCTGCGGGCGGCGGGAGCCTCCTCGCGGACAGCCGCGGTCCCCGGCGGTCCCGGACGGCCACCGGCCTCCACCGTACGGCCCGGTCCGTGACCAGCGGGTGAGCTGGTGTAGGCTACGGGGCGGCCGTTCGTGCGCGCAGCCGTCGGAACGATCTGTTCCGGCCACCCCGCGCGACGACGGCGCACGATGACAGACCGCAGTCAGGTCATTCAGCCAGATCCCGTCAGATCCACAGCCTCCCGAGTCACGGAAGCTCCCCTGTGAAGTGGACCAGGGGCACTCGGCGGCCCTGCCCCGGCAGGAAAGCACACCCAAGGAGTACGCGTGTCCTCTCTCGACGCCGCGACGAAGAAGCAGATCATGACCGACTACGCCACCAAGGAGGGCGACACCGGCTCCCCCGAGGTCCAGGTCGCGCTGCTCACCCAGCGCATCAAGGACCTGACCGAGCACCTGAAGACGCACAAGCACGACCACCACTCGCGCCGTGGTCTGCTGCTGCTGGTCGGCCAGCGCCGCCGCCTGCTCCAGTACCTGGCGAAGAAGGACATCCAGCGCTTCCGCGCCCTGGTCGACCGCCTCGGCATCCGCCGCGGTGCGGCCGGCGGCGCCCGCTGAGTCGTGCGGAGGGAGCGGTTCCCCGACCGGGAGCCGCTCCCTTCGGCTATGCGCGTGCCGCGTCGCCCGGGCAGCCGGACGGAAGCCCGCCGAACGGGTGAGCGGCACACCCTCGCGTACCGGTGGCGTCACGCTGAGGTAGCGCGAGAGCTCTCGTGGGACGGCGAATCTTTGTAGGCTGGTCCCACACAACGATCACCACACGACCAACGAGGCGGGGCGCGCCCGCCCGAAGCCGGTCCTCGGTAGTGGCCCCCGGACGAGCAGCGTCCGGGAGCTTCGATCGAAGACCGGCCCGCACAGGGAGCGCTCCGCCCACCACAGTCCGCCGCGCAGGTGCGCAGCGGACGCGTACGAGGAGATTCCCCTGGTGGAGAACGAAACCCACTACGCCGAGGCCGTCATCGACAACGGCGCCTTCGGCACCCGCACCATCCGCTTCGAGACCGGCCGCCTCGCCCGGCAGGCCGCCGGCTCCGCCGTGGCCTACCTGGACGACGACACCATGGTGCTGTCGGCCACCAGCGCCTCGAAGCACCCCAAGGACCAGCTCGACTTCTTCCCCCTGACGGTGGACGTCGAGGAGCGCATGTACGCCGCGGGCAAGATCCCCGGCTCCTTCTTCCGCCGCGAGGGCCGCCCGTCCGAGGACGCCATCCTCACCTGCCGCCTCATCGACCGGCCGCTGCGCCCCTCCTTCCGGAAGGGCCTGCGCAACGAGATCCAGATCGTCGAGACGATCATGGCGCTCAACCCCGACCACCTCTACGACGTGGTCGCCATCAACGCCGCCTCCTGCTCCACGCAGCTCGCGGGCCTGCCCTTCTCCGGCCCGATCGGCGGCACCCGCGTCGCCCTCATCAAGGGCCAGTGGGTTGCCTTCCCGACGCACTCCGAGCTGGAGGACGCCGCCTTCGACATGGTCGTGGCCGGCCGTGTCCTGCCCGACGGCGACGTGGCGATCATGATGGTCGAGGCGGAGGCCACCGAGAAGACGGTCGAGCTGGTCAAGGGCGGTGTGCAGGCCCCCACCGAGGAGGTCGTCGCCGCCGGCCTGGAGGCCGCCAAGCCGTTCATCAAGGTCCTGTGCAGGGCGCAGTCGGACCTCGCCGCCAAGGCCGCCAAGCCCACCGGCGAGTTCCCGGTCTTCCTGGACTACCAGGACGACGTCTTCGAGGCGCTGAACTCCGCCGTGCGCGACGAGCTGGCCCAGGCGCTGACGATCGCTGGCAAGCAGGAGCGCGAGGGCGAGCTGGACCGCGTCAAGGCGCTGGCCGCCGAGAAGCTGCTCCCGCAGTTCGAGGGCCGCGAGAAGGAGATCTCCGCCGCCTACCGGTCCCTGACCAAGCAGCTGGTCCGCGAGCGCGTCATCAAGGAGAAGAAGCGCATCGACGGCCGCGGGGTCACCGAGATCCGCACCCTGGCCGCCGAGGTCGAGGCCATCCCGCGGGTCCACGGCTCGGCGCTGTTCGAGCGCGGCGAGACGCAGATCCTCGGCGTCACCACCCTCAACATGCTCCGCATGGAGCAGCAGCTCGACACGCTGTCCCCGGTGACGCGCAAGCGCTACATGCACAACTACAACTTCCCGCCCTACTCCACCGGTGAGACGGGCCGGGTCGGCTCCCCCAAGCGCCGCGAGATCGGCCACGGCGCCCTCGCCGAGCGCGCGCTGGTGCCCGTCCTGCCCACGCGTGAGGAGTTCCCCTACGCCATCCGGCAGGTCTCCGAGGCGCTGAGCTCCAACGGCTCCACGTCCATGGGCTCCGTCTGCGCCTCGACGATGTCCCTGCTCAACGCCGGCGTGCCGCTCAAGGCGCCCGTCGCTGGCATCGCCATGGGCCTGATCTCCCAGGAGATCGAGGGCGAGACGCACTACGTCACCCTCACCGACATCCTCGGTGCGGAGGACGCCTTCGGCGACATGGACTTCAAGGTCGCCGGCACCCGCGAGTTCGTCACCGCGCTCCAGCTCGACACCAAGCTCGACGGCATCCCCGCCTCCGTGCTGGCCGCGGCCCTCAAGCAGGCCCGCGACGCCCGGCTGCACATCCTGGACGTCATGGGCGAGGCCATCGACGTGCCGGACGAGATGTCCCCGAACGCCCCGCGGATCATCACCGTGAAGATCCCCGTGGACAAGATCGGCGAGGTCATCGGCCCCAAGGGCAAGATGATCAACCAGATCCAGGAGGACACCGGCGCCGACATCACGATCGAGGACGACGGCACCATCTACATCGGTGCCGCCGACGGCCCGGCCGCCGAGGCCGCCCGCGCCACGATCAACGGCATCGCCAACCCGACGATGCCCGAGGTCGGCGAGCGCTACCTCGGCACCGTCGTGAAGACGACGACCTTCGGCGCGTTCGTCTCCCTCCTCCCCGGCAAGGACGGTCTGCTGCACATCTCGCAGATCCGCAAGCTCGCCGGCGGCAAGCGCGTGGAGAACGTCGAGGACGTCCTCGGCGTCGGCCAGAAGGTGCAGGTCGAGATCGCCGAGATCGACCAGCGCGGCAAGCTCTCCCTCATCCCCGTCATGGACGAGGAAGAGGGCGCCGCCGACGGCAAGGACACCGGCGACCAGGCCGAGGCTGCGGACGCCAAGTGACGCGAAGCCCCAGCGCGACGGCCCGCCCCTCCCACGCGGAGGGGCGGGCCGTCGCCCGTACCGCCACGCCCCCGCGCGGTGGGAACGGTGCGGGCACCGTCCGCAGAACGGTCCTGCCCGGCGGCCTGCGCGTCGTCACCGAGGCGCTGCCCACCGTCCGCTCCGTCACCTTCGGCATCTGGGCCCACGTCGGCTCCCGGGACGAGACGCCGTCGCTCGGCGGCGCCACCCACTACCTCGAACACCTGCTGTTCAAGGGCACCGCGCGGCGCAGCGCCCTGGACATCTCCGCCGCGCTCGACGCGGTCGGCGGCGAGATGAACGCGTTCACGGCCAAGGAGTACACCTGCTACTACGCGCGGGTGCTCGACAGCGACCTGCCGCTGGCCGTCGACGTCGTCTGCGACATGCTCACCGGATCGCTGATCCGCTCCGAGGACGTGGACGCCGAACGCGGCGTCGTCCTGGAGGAGATCGCCATGACGGAGGACGACCCCGGCGACTGCGTCCACGACGTCTTCGCCCGCACGCTCTTCGGCGACACCCCGCTCGGCCGTCCCGTGCTCGGCACCGTGGAGACCGTCGAAGGGCTCACCCGCGACCGCGTGGCCCGCTTCTACCGCAGGCACTACGACCCGACCCGCCTCGTCGTGGCCGCCGCGGGGAACCTCGACCACGAGGACGTCGTCCGGCAGGTCGGCGCCGCCTTCGAACGCACCGGAGCCCTGCGGGACACCGGCGCCGTGCCGCAGGCACCGCGCGGCGGCACGCGCCGCCTGACCACGGCCGGCCGCGTCGACCTGGTGCGCCGCCGCACCGAGCAGGCCCACGTCGTCCTCGGCATGCCCGGTGTCGCCCGCACCGACGAACGCCGCTGGGCCCTCGGCGTCCTCAACGCCGCGCTCGGCGGCGGCATGAGCAGCCGCCTGTTCCAGGAGGTGCGGGAGAAGCGGGGCCTGGCCTACGCGGTGTACTCCCACACCTCCGGCTACGCCGACTGCGGCCTGTTCGGCGTCTACGCCGGCTGCCGCCCCGGCCAGGTCCACGACGTCCTTGCCATCTGCCGCGAGGAGCTGGCCAAGGTCGCCGAGCACGGCCTGCCCGAGGAGGAGGTGCGGCGCGCCATCGGCCAGCTCGCGGGCTCCACCGTCCTCGGCCTGGAGGACACCGGCGCGCTCATGCACCGCATCGGCAAGAGCGAGCTGTGCTGGGGGCAGCAGCTGTCCGTGGACGACCTGCTCGCCCGCATCTCCGCCGTCACCCCCGACGACGTGCGCGCCGTCGCCGCGGACGTCCTCGGCCGACGGCCCTCGCTGGCCGTGATCGGGCCGCTCACCGACAAGCAGGCCGCCCGGCTCGACGACGCCGTCGCCTGACCGAGGGCCACCACCACCGACCGCACCCGGACCGCAAAGGAACCCCGACGATGAGCAAGCTCCGCGTGGCCGTGATCGGCGCGAAGGGCCGCATGGGCGCCGAAGCCGTGCAGGCCGTCGAGGCCGCCGACGACCTGGAACTGGTCGCGGCCCTCGGCCGCGGCGACGGGCTTCAGGCCCTGACCGACGCCGGCGCCCAGGTCGCCGTCGAGCTGACCCACCCCGACTCCGTCATGGCCAACGTCGAGTTCTGCGTGCGCCACGGCGTGCACGCCGTCGTCGGCACCACGGGCTGGACCGACGAGCGCCTCGCCGAGCTGCGCGGCTGGCTCGCCGCCTCGCCCGAGACGGGCGTCCTCATCGCGCCGAACTTCGGCATCGGCGCCGTCCTCACCATGCGCTTCGCGCAGCAGGCCGCCCGGTTCTTCGAGTCCGCCGAGGTCGTCGAGCTGCACCACCCGGGCAAGGCCGACGCCCCCAGCGGCACCGCCGTGCGCACCGCTCAGCTCATCGCGGACGCCCGGCGCGACGCCGGCTGCCCGCCGCAGCCCGACGCGACCACCAGCGCCCTGGAAGGCGCCCGGGGCGCGGACGTGGACGGCGTCCCCGTACACGCCGTCCGGCTGCGCGGGCTGGTCGCCCACCAGGAGGTGCTGCTCGGCGGCGAGGGCGAGACGCTCACCCTCCGGCACGACTCGATGCACCGCTCGTCCTTCATGCCCGGCGTGCTCCTCGGCGTCCGCCGCGTGCCCACCGCTCCGGGGCTCACCTTCGGCCTGGAGCACTTCCTCGACCTGGACGGCTAGGAGGCCCGGCTCATGCGGGCGAAACTCACCTACTTCGCGCTGGCGGCGGTCCTCGTCGTCTACTTCGTGCTCGTCGGCAGCCGCGGCGTGCTCCTGATCCGGCAGGGCACCGCCGTCACCGTCGCCTTCGGCGTCGCCGTGCTCGTGCTGCCGCTCATCGGCCTGTGGTTCCTGTGGCACAGCACCCGCTTCGCCCACCGGGCCGGCCGCCTGGCCAGGGAACTGGAAGCCGAGGGCGGGCTGCCGCCGGACGAGCTGGAGCGCCTCCCCAGCGGCCGCGTCGACCGGGCGTCGGCCGACGCCGTGTTCGCCCGCCGCAAGGCCGAGACCGAGGAGGACCCCGGGGACTGGCGCAGGTGGTTCCGCCTCGCCGTCGCCTACCACGACGCCGGGGACACGCCCCGGGCCCGCAAGGCGATGCAGCGCGCCATCGCCCTGCACCGCGCGGAGCGCCGGGACGCTCAGCCGCGGCCGTCCCGGTAGTCCTCGGCCCACGCCTCCAGCACGTCGGCGGCCCGCTCGAACGCCTCGGGCTTGCCGAGGAAGTCCGCGCTGCGGTCGCTCAGCAGCGTGCGCAGCGCCGTGCCGTGACCGCGTTCGATGACGAGCGCCTGGCCCTGCACGGTGCGGGGCAGCCCCAGCCAGCGCACCGGCTGCTGCGCCGTGCGCACAGCCGTGACGCGCGGCCAGGCGACGGTGACGGTGCGCAGGAGGTGCACCTGCCGCACGCCGTGCGAGCTGACCCACACCCCCACCCGCAGCACCCGCAGCGCCGCGCCGAGCAGCACCACCGCGCCCACCAGGCACGCACCGGCACCCGCCAGCGTGCCGACGAGCGTGATGACGACGGCCGAGATCAGCAGGTAGGCCGAGAGCAGGAGCAGCACCGCGGCGCCGCCGACGCGCCAGGGGCCCGGCCGGTAGGGCCGCCGCCAGCGACCCCGGTCCGCGTACGGAAGGGGCTCGGCGGACGCCTGTGAAGGGGCTGCCGACGGATGGTCGGCCGTCAGGAAGGGCAGGGGCACGACGGGTCCTCGCTCGCGGTCCGGGGCTGTGCGGCAGGGCGGCGTCCGCACCCTGTGACCGGTGAGGTTATCGGGGAAGCCCACCGGTGGTCACCCCAGGGGCACGCCACCGGCGCGCCCGGCGTACGTCACCGCTCCTGGACGGCCTCCTGGCGCTGCCCCTGCTCGTCCAGCCGGACGTCCAGCGCGGGCCACGCCAGCAGCAGCGAACCGACGAGCCCGGCCACGACGACCAGGGTCAGCAGCGCCCGCCCGGCCAGCTCCCCGGCCGTCGCCCGCTCCCGCGGCGGCGGCTCGACGTTGCTGCGGAACCGGTCGGCGTCGGCGACGAAGGCGAACGGCACGGGCTCTCCGCGGCGGGACATAACAGGTGACTCCTCCTGGCTTCGGCGGATACCCGGACAACGTCCGGCCGACCGCCTTCGTGCCCGATATCTACGGCTTGCTCAAACATGTGGACGACTCACGCCGGTCTGGGGTTGCTTGTGCCCACCGTGGCGTGGCCGATGCCACCCCCGCCGGGCGGGCTACGCTGGGCGCCGCCCCGGCCGACAGACCTGGAAGGACCCCGGTGACCGACAACCCCCGCTTCCGCAGCGACATGACCGTCGAGCTGGTCAAGCACAGCGCAGCCGACACGGACGTCCTGTGGGCGGCCCGGGTGTCCACGGCCGGCGAGCAGTCGCTGGAGGAGCTGACCCGGGACCCGGAGCGGTCCAAGGGCCTCATCAACTACCTGATGCGGGACCGCCACGGCAGCCCCTTCGAGCACAACTCCATGACGTTCTTCATCAGCGCCCCCCTCTTCGTCTTCCGCGAGTTCCACCGCCACCGGGTCGGCTGGAGCTACAACGAGGAGAGCGGCCGCTACCGCGAGCTGGAGCCGGTGTTCTACGTGCCGGACGCCGACCGCGCGCTCGTGCAGCGCGGACGCCCGGGGAAGTACGACTTCGTCGCGGGGACCGAGGAGCAGCAGCGCGTCGTCCACGAGGCGATGACGGACTCCTACCGGCGGGCCTACGCCGCCTACCAGGAGATGCTGGCGGCCGGGGTGGCCCGCGAGGTCGCCCGCGCGACGCTGCCGGTCGGCCTGTACTCGTCCATGTACGCCACCTGCAACGCCCGCTCCCTGATGCACTTCCTCGGGCTGCGCACCCGGCACGAGCTGGCCCGGGTGCCGTCGTTCCCGCAGCGCGAGATCGAGATGGTGGGGGAGGGCATGGAGGCCGAGTGGAAGCGGCTCATGCCGCTCACCCACGCGGCGTTCAACGCGGGCGGACGGGTCGCTCCCTGACCACCGTGTCGGCGGTGTCCGGATTGCGGCACTTCGTGAAGTTCATCTAGGCTGAATGTACGGACCCGGCACTGCCTGAACCCCCGAGCAGGCAGTGCCGGGTTCCCCCTCCGCGTCACCCGAGGGCGCACGGGGCCGCGGGCTGCGAGTAGCGTGGACCCCATGGCTCCGACCTCCACACCGCAGACGCCCTTCGGGCGGGTCCTCACCGCCATGGTCACACCGTTCACCCCGGACGGCGCACTCGACCTCGACGGTGCCCAGCGCCTGGCCGCCCACCTGGTGGACGCCGGCAACGACGGCATCGTCGTGAACGGCACCACGGGCGAGTCGCCGACGACCAGCGACGCGGAGAAAGCCCAGATCGTGCGGGCCGTGGTGGAGGCCGTGGGAGACCGCGCCCACGTCGTGGCCGGAGCCAGCACGAACAACACCGCGCACAGCGTCGAGCTGGCCCGCGCCGCCGAGCAGGCGGGAGCCCACGGCCTCCTGGCCGTCACCCCGTACTACAGCAAGCCGCCGCAGGAGGGCCTGTACCGGCACTTCCGCGCCATCGCGGACGGCACCGGACTGCCGGTCATGCTCTATGACATCCCCGGCCGGTCCGGTGTGCCGATCAACACGGAGACGATCGTCCGCCTCGCCGAGCACCCGCGCATCGTCGCCAACAAGGACGCCAAGGGCGACCTCGGCCGCGCCAGCTGGGCCATCGCGGCGTCCGGTCTCGCCTGGTACTCCGGCGACGACATGCTGAACCTGCCGCTGCTGTCGGTCGGCGCCGTCGGCTTCGTCTCCGTGGTGGGACACGTCGTCTCGCCGGAGCTGCGGGCCATGCTCGACGCCTACTCCAGCGGCGACGTCACCAAGGCGACCGAGATCCACCAGAAGCTGCTGCCCGTCTTCACCGGCATGTTCCGCACCCAGGGCGTCATCACGACGAAGGCCGCCCTCGCCCGGCGGGGCCTGCCCGGCGGGCCCCTGCGGCTGCCGCTGGTCGAGCTGACGCACGAGGAAGCCGAACAGCTCAGGCGCGATCTCGCCGCCGGCGGGGTACAGCTGTAACCACCACGGACTTCATAACTGCATACCGCCACACAACTGAACCCGCACGACCAACGCGCGCGCCGCGTGCCCCGCCGGGCGCGTGGCGCGCGTGGTTAAGGAGAGTTTCTTGAGCCATCCACACCCCGAACTCGCCCCGCCGCCCGCGCTCCCCGACGGCGGCCTGCGCGTGACGCCGCTCGGCGGCCTCGGCGAGATCGGCCGCAACATGACCGTCTTCGAGTACGGCGGCCGCCTGCTGATCGTCGACTGCGGCGTCCTGTTCCCCGAGGAGGAGCAGCCCGGCATCGACCTGATCCTGCCGGACTTCAGCTCCATCAGGAACCGCCTGGACGACATCGACGGCATCGTCCTCACCCACGGGCACGAGGACCACATCGGCGGCGTCCCGTTCCTGCTGCGCGAGAAGCCCGACATCCCGCTGATCGGCTCCAAGCTGACCCTCGCCCTGATCGAGGCGAAGCTCCAGGAGCACCGCATCCGCCCGTACACCCTGGAGGTGCGCGAGGGCGAGCGGGAACGGATCGGACCGTTCGACTGCCAGTTCGTCGCCGTCAACCACTCCATCCCCGACGCGCTGGCCGTCGCCATCCGCACCCCCGCGGGGCTCGTGGTGCACACCGGCGACTTCAAGATGGACCAGCTTCCGCTGGACGGCCGCCTCACCGACCTGCGCGCCTTCGCCCGGCTGGGCGAAGAGGGCATCGACCTGCTCCTGTCGGACTCCACCAACGCGGAGGTGCCCGGCTTCGTCCCGCCGGAGCGCGACATCTCGCAGGTGCTGCGCCAGGTCTTCGCCCGTGCCCAGCGGCGGATCATCGTGGCGAGCTTCGCCAGCCACGTGCACCGCATCCAGCAGATCCTGGACGCCGCGCACGAGTACGGGCGGCGCGTCGCCTTCGTCGGCCGCTCGATGGTCCGCAACATGGGCATCGCCAGGGAGCTGGGATACCTCAAGGTCCCGGCCGGTCTCGTCGTGGACGTCAAGACGCTCGACGACCTGCCCGACGAGAAGGTGGTGCTCGTCTGCACCGGCTCCCAGGGCGAGCCGATGGCGGCGCTGTCCCGGATGGCCAACCGCGACCACCAGATCCGCATCGTGCCCGGCGACACCGTGATCCTGGCGTCCTCCCTCATCCCGGGGAACGAGAACGCGGTCTACCGCGTGATCAACGGACTCACCAGATGGGGTGCCAACGTCGTCCACAAGGGCAACGCCAAGGTGCACGTCTCGGGACACGCCTCGGCGGGCGAACTGCTGTACTTCTACAACATCTGCCAGCCGCGCAACCTGATGCCGGTCCACGGGGAATGGCGGCACCTGCGCGCCAACGCGGAGCTGGGCGCCCAGACCGGCGTCCCGCACGACCGGGTCGTGATCGCCGAGGACGGCGTGGTCGTCGACCTGGTGCGGGGCAAGGCCAACATCGTCGGCAAGGTGCAGGCCGGGTACGTGTACGTGGACGGCCTCTCGGTCGGCGACGTCACCGACGCCGCGCTCAAGGACCGCCGCATCCTCGGCGAGGAGGGCATCATCTCGGTCTTCGTCGTGGTGGACAGCACGACGGGGAAGATCGTCGGTGGTCCGCACATCCAGGCCAGGGGCTCGGGCATCGACGACGCGGACTTCAGCTCCGTGCTCCCCAAGATGGACGAGGCGCTGGCCAAGGCCGCCCAGGACGGCGTCGCCGAGGTGCGCCAGCTCCAGCAGCTCGTCCGGCGGACCGTCGGCAAGTGGGTCTCCGACACCTACCGGCGCCGCCCGATGATCCTCCCGGTCGTCGTGGAGGTCTGATGGCGCGGGGACGGGGCGCCCGATTTGCATCCGGGCGTCCCGCTCCAGTACGTTGACTGCTCCACCCCACCGGAACCAGTGGCGCCGCGTTGCGTCCCGGGACACCGGCGGAGGGGGGAAAGCCCGGCTCAGGAAACCTGATAAAGTCGGGCGTCGCCGAAAGGCAAAGGGATTCGACTCCCGCAGAGGAAAACCGGAGCGGTAAACGAGCCGGAAAGAGTCTGGTAAAGTCGGAGAC
>NZ_JAZDCW010000010.1:0-198764 GCF_036323765.1 Streptomyces solitudinis | reverse complement strand
ACCGTGTGGAGGCGGGTGTTGATCCGGCCAAGCCGGTGGACTCGGATGGCGACGGTATCCCTGACTTCCAGGACGTGGATTCTGATGGTGATGGGATTCCGGACCGTGTGGAGGCGGGTGTTGATCCGGCGAATCCGGTTGATTCGGATGGTGATGGGGTTCCGGATTTCCTGGACACGGACTCTGACGGCGACGGGGCGACCGACGCGGAAGAGGGTACTGGGGACGACGACGGCGACGGCGTTCCCAACTACCTTGACGCGACGGACAACCGTCCCTAGCCGAGAGCGGGCAACGGCACATGCCACGTTCATGCCCGGCCCCTCCCGGGCTGCCGCCAGGCCCGGGTGATGCGCCCCCCCGGCGCGAACGACGCTCACCCGGGACGTGGGGCGGCTGCGAGTCAGCCCGAACCTGCTGTTACGTCCAGCCGCCCGCGACGTGAACCAGCCGGACCCCGGCGGAGTGCCTTCGCCCAAGCCCGTGCCCTGTTCGATCCCACATCGCACGCTGCCACGTGCTCTGCGTGGCCCGCCGAGCCGACGCGCGGTTCGGCGGGCCCGGATCGGGCGGGCGTGTGAGCAGCCGGCGATGCGCTCTGTCTGGCCGAGCCCGTCAGCTTCCACCGCACCACCGCGACGTTGCGCAACCTGGCCGACGCCTCGACGCAGGACTTGTGCCGGACACGCCGATCGATCGCACGGTCGGCCAGCTCTACCGCCGGCCCCACGAAGGCTGAAAAGGCGGCCTCACCAGCCGAGTTGACTGTCGCAGCTTGACATCTTGGTGTCGTGGGTCTCTCTTTCCCGGACTGGTCGGCTGCCTCGTCATGCTAAGCGAGATTCACTCATTGCGTTGACAGCCCCCCCGTCCAGCGGTGTGCCTTCTGCGATTCGCCGTCGTTTGCCAGACACTGCTGTCTGTGTCGGACTGCTCAAGCAGCCCGACACAGACAGCGTTCATCTGCATCGACCACATGCGTGCACCCACAGTGGAGGTCAATCTTGCGACGCAAAGAAGTTGCCGTACTGTCTCTGTCGGCAGCGGCCCTCTTGTTGGCGGGAGGGGGAAGCGCTCAGGCGGAAGAGGGGCCCAAGTTTCAGAACAACACCCAAATCCTGTCCTGCCTGAGCATTGAGGTCTTGGACATCCCGATCGCATCTGCGTCAGATAACAGCGTTGACTGCTCGGTGAATCGTGGCGTCGAAGCTCGCGAGGAGGAGGCTGGGGACGCCCGTGATCGTCAATGAACCCGAATGGAGCAAAACCTTGCGGGTGAGCACTTCGTTTACTGGTTGGTGACGCCGCGGGGACCGCCCGCCGTTCCGAACCGAGAACTGGAATGGTGACTGACGGCCGCGCCGTTGCCAGCACTGGTTAACGATGTCTGATAGACCAGTGACAGAAAGCTTCCGCCCTGCCAGGTGCGGAACACCAACACCACCACATCCCTCGAGGAGAAATCGTGAAGCTCAGCAAGGCCGCCCTCATCACCACCGCCGCCGCGATGGCCGCTGTCGGCGTTGGCGCCGGAGCCGCTCAGGCTGCCGACGACGACGTCTCGAAGTTCGAGAACAGCAGCCAGGTCCTCAGCTGCGGTGTGCTCGAGATCATCGACATCCCGATCCTGTCGGCCGCCAACAACAACATCGACTGCTCCGAGAACACGAAGGAGGAGAAGAGCAAGATGGTGCACGTCGTGGACGACGACAGCTCCAAGGCGACCGTTCTCCTCCCGCGCGACGAGCACGACTACCGCTGACCATCGCCGTTCGCCGAAATACAGCACATAGCTGGGCGAACTGAAGGTCCCGCGTCGCACCGGATTTCCCCCGAAGCGCGCTGAAAAGCCCCAACACCCTTGGGGCTTTTCTCGCGTCAGGGAACTGAAGCCGTCCGGCGTAACGCCGACGACCGACGGGTTCCACGCCCATTTGCCCGGTGTCTGCGGGTCGGGGGCCGCGCTGATTGAGTTACCGGGCAACTGCTCGAAGGGCAGGGAGTACGGATGGGCGGGAAGCCGCATCCGAAGGAGTGCCGCCGCAGCAAATCGTAGATGTTCTCGTTCGCTGTACGCTGCCTGGGTGAGTGCGGCTCGCAGAAGTAGATCCATAGGCCCGTTGAAGGTGGTCACGGACCGGGGTGAAGGTGCCGTCGGGGGTCTTTCGGTATCTGAGCGTCGGCGAACGCGTCCGCATCGCTGCCCGGCGGCCGGAGAAGGCGACGGTCCGGCTGTCCCCCGTCGAGCTGGGACGGACCCCTCCACGACCAGCGGGAGATACCCCGCAACCGACCCCCTTTGAAGCGGTGTTCACCTGCTCACGCGGCCTGGGACACGTCAGAGGCCTGCCGCCCTCGTCCCAGGGCCTGCAGAAGTCGGACAGCAGAGCGGACTACGGCGGTTGTCCGGAAACCGCCCGACCGGCGGTGAAATCCCGAGCAGAGGTTTGCCAGTGAGCCCGCCGTTTCGTGTCGCTCGGGCCCACTGGGCAAGGATGAGGACAGCTGGAGCACGCGCTGGAAGGCCACTGAACGCCTTCGGCCTAAGATGAAACGCCGAACGCCCGCCGGAAGGAAAGGAAGGACGGGCGATCGGCGCTTCGCTGTCCGAAGAAGGAGGTACTTCGGACAATCACCGAGTCTTCCGCCCTACCTATGTATCCACGGGCGCTGAGACAACGGCATCCTGTGCAACGTGAGTCCGGCTGGGTAAGTTACCCGGAAGCATCCGAATGCAGTATTCGTATCACCTCGGTGAGTATTTAGTGCCCGGATTCTGTCGTCAGGTGCGGAGTCCACCCGCCCGCGTCCGCCGCGCACTCCCGCTCCGGCAGTGACCGCGTCCTGCGGGCACGGGCCCGGCCGTGACGGCCAGGTCACGCGGCTCGGACGGCCGGTCACAGCGCAGTCCGGGTCCGTAGGCGGCGGACGGCCCGTGGCAGCTCCTCTCCGCGTGTACGCCTGTCCGGGGGAAATAGTGGAAAGCCGTGCGATTCCTCGCCGTATTCCCGGGATTTCGCCGCCTCGTGCTCATAGTCTGCCCCTGCTGATAAGGCAGAAATGAACACGGAGGTAGGGTCGTGGGTCTTCCCGTCGTTGGTGGTTTGGTCGACAGCGTCATCGGCATCCTGACGGGCACGGTGTACGGCATCGTGCCGCAGCTCGCCGCCCTCCTGAGCGGGCTGGGCCTGCCGATCTGAGCGGTTCCGGCGGGCTGGCGCGTCCGGTCCCGCCGAGGCCGGGCTCCCGCGTCAGCCCGCCCGCACCTCCCCGCCGTACGGGGCCGCGACGTCGGTCGCGGCCTGCCCGCGCTCCAGATCGGCGAACGCCGTGTCGACCACGGCCTGTTCGGCGACCGACCCGTGGAAGTCCGCGTCCTTCCCGCCGTACAGCCTCGGCAGCGGGTCACCGTCGCTGATCCAGTTGCGCCAGTCCCGTTCCACCTCGGCGAGGTGCCGGACCAGACCGAGCAGCGGCATCGTGGACGGCGGAACCGAGCGGCGGGCCAGCTGCTCCGCGTCCAGACCCTCGCACTTCATCCGCAAGGTCAGGCGGTGGTCCTTGAGGACGTCCAGCAGCGTCGCCCGCTCGCCCTCCGGGCTGTCGCCGTCGTTGTTACGGGGGTCGTCGTCCGGATCGACCCACATATCGGGGTAGACGGTCGCGGGGCTCCACCGCTCGGGTCGCTCACTCATGCGCCGCATGGTCGCCCGAGACGGCAGGTGCGGGGTGACGGCGTCAAACGGGGTCACGGCCAGACGAGGCAGTACGGCTGGTGTCCCGCCTCGTGGAGGCGGTGGGAGAAGTCCTGCCACTCGTGCAGCAGCCGGTAGACGTCGAACGCGTCGCGGGGGCCGCCCCGGTCCGGGACGGTGGACCAGATGAACGCCGCCGCGCCGACCGACTCCTCGCCGACCCCGCGCAACGGGTCGACCACCATCGTGGGGAGCTTCACGACCGCGTAGTCCGGGTGGAGGACGACCAGCTCCAGCGGGGGGACCCGGTGCAGGGGAACGCCCTCGACGCCGGTGAGGACCATCGCGGCCATCGTCTCGGGCTTGATGCGGGTGAACATGCCGTGGCCCAGCTCGTCACCGCCCAGTTCCTCGGGGCGCATGGACAAGGGGACCCGGGCCGCCGTCGCGCCGTCGGGGGCGCCGAAGTACTTGTACGTCACCTCCATGCGGGCGCCGCCATTCCTGATGCTCTCGCTCTCCGCCGCCGCCTCCCGGCGGTGCCGGCCACGGGGGACGCGTTCCGGTTCGAGGTCCCCGGCGCCCTCGCCCGATCCGCCTCCGCGTTGCATGTCACCACCCGAATGTTCGCGGCCTGTGCCGCGCGACCCGATCATCGTTTCAGACCTCCCCCTTGTACGGCAGCCGAAACGCCCAGCCGTACAAGCGCGCGAAGCTCTGACACCATGGCTTGCGTGAGCTATCCGTACCAAGCACCAGTATCGCAGTCCCTCTTCGACCGTGCGGCCGTCGTGACACCGGGAGGTGTGAACTCCCCGGTGCGGGCCTTCGGCGCCGTGGGCGGTACGCCCCGGTTCATGGTCTCCGGGTCCGGTCCGTATCTGACGGACGCGGACGGCCGCGACTACGTGGACCTGGTCTGCTCGTGGGGTCCGATGATCCTCGGGCACGCGCACCCGGCCGTCACGGAGGCCGCGCAGGCCGCGCTCGCGCGCGGCACGTCCTTCGGCACGCCGGGGGAGGGCGAGGTCGAGCTGGCCGAGGAGATCACCGCCCGCGTCGCCCCCGTCGAGCAGGTGCGGCTGGTGTCGTCGGGCACCGAGGCGACGATGTCCGCGATCCGGCTGGCGCGCGGCTTCACCGGCCGGGCGAAGGTCGTGAAGTTCGCGGGCTGTTACCACGGCCACGTGGACGCGCTGCTGGCCGCCGCCGGGTCCGGCGTCGCCACGTTCGCGCTGCCCGACACCCCGGGCGTCACCGGGGCCCAGGCCGGGGACACGCTCGTCCTGCCCTACAACGACCTGGACGCGGTACGGGCGGCCTTCGCCGCGCACCCGGACCAGATCGCGTGCGTCATCACCGAGGCGTCGCCCGGCAACATGGGCGTCGTGCCGCCGGCCGACGGTTTCAACGCGGGCCTGAAGGAGCTGTGCGCCGAGCACGGGGCGCTGTACGTGTCCGACGAGGTCATGACCGGCTTCCGGGTCTCGCGGGCGGGCTGGTTCGGGCTGGACGGCGTCGTGCCGGACCTCATGACCTTCGGCAAGGTCATGGGCGGCGGCTTCCCGGCCGCCGCGTTCGGCGGCCGGGCGGACGTGATGGCCGCCCTCGCCCCGGCCGGGCCCGTGTACCAGGCGGGCACGCTCTCCGGGAACCCCGTCGCCACCGCCGCCGGGATCGCCCAGCTCAGGCACCTGGACGACGCCGCGTACGCGCGGCTGGACGAGACGGCGGCGCTCCTGCGCGGCATGGTGACCGAGGCACTGGCCAAGGAGGGCGTCGCCCACCAGGTGCAGCGGGCGGGGAACATGTTCTCCGTCTTCTTCACCGACGAGCTGGTCACCGACTACGCGCGGGCCAAGACGCAGGACACCTTCCGGTACACCGCGTTCTTCCACGCCATGCTGAGCGCCGGGGTCTACCTGCCCCCGTCGGCGTTCGAGTCCTGGTTCGTGTCCACCGCGCACGACGAGCGGGCCCTCGCCCGCGTCGCCGACGCGCTGCCCGCCGCCGCGCGGGCCGCGGCGCAGGCGGTGGCCGCGTGAGCGTCCCCACCCCGGTGAGCCCGGACAAGACCGTCACCGTCGTGCACGTCATGCGGCACGGCGAGGTGGAGAACCCCGAGGGCATCCTCTACGGGCGGCTGCCCGGCTACCACCTGTCGGAGCTGGGCCGCCGCATGGCCGACCGGATCGCCGAGGCGCTGGCCGGGCACGACATCGCGCACGTCGTCGCGTCCCCGCTGGAGCGGGCCCAGGAGAGCGGCCAGCCGATCGCCAAGGCGCACGGCCTGGACCTGGCCACCGACGAGCGGCTGATCGAGGCGGGCAACTTCTTCCAGGGCAAGACGTTCGGCGTCGGCGACGGCGCCCTGCGCAGGCCGGGGAACTGGCGGCACCTGCGCAACCCGTTCAAGCCGTCGTGGGGCGAGCCCTACATCGAGCAGGTCGTGCGGATGTCCGCCGCGCTGGACGCCGCCAAGGACGCGGCACGCGGCCGGGAGGCCGTCTGCGTCAGCCACCAGCTCCCGATCTGGACGGTGCGCAGCTTCGTCGAGCGCCGCAGGCTGTGGCACGACCCCCGGCAGCGCGAGTGCACCCTCGCCTCGCTGACCAGCTTCACGTACGTCGGCGACCGGATCGTCTCCGTCGGCTACAGCGAGCCCGCCCGCGATCTGGTCCCGCCGCACCTGCTGGCCGGGGCGCGCCCGGCGCGCGGCCGGAAGGCGCCGCAGGGCGGCGGCCGGGCCTTCGGCGCGTAGCCGCCCGGGTCCGCCCGCAGCCATCCGGGGCGCCCCCGCCTGCGCCGCCGCGCCTCCGCCCCGCTCCCGGGACGGGCCACCGGGCCCGTTCCGGGAGCGGGCGCACAGATCCCGCCCATACCGGCGTGAACGGGGCGGACGTTCGGGACAAGGGGGGCGCGGAAGATCGCCCGGACGCGCATGCGAAACTTTTCACATGAGCATCCGCCGTGCCCTCCGGCGCCGCCCCGGCCGCCGCCCGAACCGCCGTGCCGCCGCGCTGGCGGCCGTCGCCGTGGCCGGTTCCCTCGCCCTGACCGCCTGCTCCTCACCGGACCGGCCCGGCTCGGGGGAGAACAGCAACTACGTCGCCGGGACGGGCGAGATCACCCGCGTCCCGGCGCAGGACCGCAAGGCGGCGCCCGACCTGGAGGGGGAGGGCATCCGCGGGGAGCAGCTCAAGCTCTCCGAGCACCGCGGCAAGGTGGTCGTGCTCAACGTGTGGGGCTCCTGGTGCCCGCCCTGCCGGGCCGAGGCGCCGAACTTCGCGGAGGTCTCCGACGGGATGCGCGGCGAGGACGTCCAGTTCCTCGGCATCAACACCCGCGACCTGGACGTCGTCCAGGCGCAGAAGTTCGACGAGCGGTTCGGTATCGACTATCCCAGCTTCTACGACCCCAGCGGCAAGCTGGTCCTGAAGTTCCCCAAGGGTGATCTGAACCCGCAGGCCATCCCCTCCACGCTCGTCCTCGACCGGGAGGGCCGCATCGCGGTCCGCGCGCTCAAGGCGCTCTCCGCGGAGGACCTGCGCGGCATCATCGAGCCGGTCCTGGCCGAGAAGTAACGGCGGACCGCCCCCATGCACCTCCTGCTCGCCGTCCCGGAAGCCAACCAGACGGTCCTGCACGGCGCGCTGCTCCTCGCGCTGCCCGTGGCCGTGCTCGGCGGCCTCGTCTCCTTCTTCTCGCCGTGCGTCCTGCCGCTCGTCCCCGGCTACCTCTCCTACGTGACCGGGGTCGGGGGCAGCGACCTCGCGGACGCCCGGCGCGGCCGGATGCTGGCCGGGGCGCTGCTGTTCGTCGGCGGCTTCACCGCCGTCTTCGTCTCCGGCGGCGCGCTGTTCGGCTTCTTCGGCTGGACGCTGCTGGAGCACCAGGACGTCATCACCCGCGTCCTCGGCGCGCTGGTGATCGTGCTGGGCCTGTCCTTCATGGGCGCGCTGCCGTGGGTCACCCAGCGCGAGTTCCGCCTGCACCGCCGCCCGGCGGTGGGCCTGGCCGGGGCGCCACTGCTCGGCGTGCTGTTCGGCATCGGCTGGACGCCGTGCATCGGGCCGACCCTGATCGCCGTGAACTCCCTCGCGCTGAACGAGGCCAGCGCCGGACGCGGCGCGGTGCTGATGGTGGCGTACTGTCTTGGCCTCGGTCTGCCGTTCGTCCTGGCCGCCGTCGCCTTCCGGCGGGCGCTGGGCGCGTTCGGCTGGGTCAAGCGGCACTACGCGACGGTCATGCGCGTCGGCGGGGGCATGCTGATCGCCGTCGGGCTGCTGCTCGTCACCGGGTACTGGAACGAGATCATCTACGAGCTGCAGGTGTGGTCGTCCGACTTCACCGTGGGGATCTGAGCTGATGAGCAACGTGGACGTCGACGAGCGCGCGGCCGGAGCCCAGCTCTCCACCACCCCCGCCGAGGAGCCGCCGAGCGGCCCGGCGCTGGGCGTCACCGGATGGCTGCGCTGGATGTGGCGGCAGCTCACGTCCATGCGGATCGCCCTGGTGCTGCTCCTGCTGCTCGCCCTCGCGGCCGTTCCCGGCTCCCTCGTGCCGCAGACCAGCGTGGACGAGTTCGCCGTCGCGGGCTTCAAGCGGGACAACCCCACGCTGGCCTCCGTCTACGACGCGCTCCAGCTCTTCGACGTCTACAGCTCGGTGTGGTTCTCCGCGATCTACCTGCTGCTGTTCGTCTCGCTCATCGGCTGCATCGTGCCGCGCACCTGGCAGTTCACCGGCCAGCTCCGCGCCCGCCCGCCGCGCGCCCCGCGCCGGCTCGACCGCATGCCCGCCTACGCCACCTGGCGCACCGAGGCGGACCCGGAGCAGGTGCTGGACGCCGCGCGGACGGTGCTGCGCGGCAAGCGGTTCCGCACGGCGGCCGGGGACGGGGCGGTGTCCGCCGAGAAGGGCTACCTGCGCGAGGCCGGGAACCTCGTGTTCCACCTGGCGCTCATCGTCATGCTCGTCGCCTTCGCGGTGGGCCAGATGTGGAAGGTCGAGGGCGGCAAGCTGATCGTCCAGGGGGACGGGTTCTCCAACACCCTCACCCAGTACGACGACATCCGGGCGGGCACCCTCTACGACTTCGACGACCTGGACACGTTCGGGTTCACCCTGGACGAGTTCCACGCCGCGTTCGAACGCAGCGGCCCGCAGAAGGGCACCCCCCGGGAGTTCCGCGCGGACGTCACCTACTGGGAGGGCGCCGACGGGCCCGAACGGGAGGCGTCCATCGAGGTCAACCACCCGCTGACCGTGGGCGACTCCAAGGTCTACCTGATCGGCCACGGCTACGCGCCCGTCGTCACCGTCGAGGACGGACAGGGCGACCTCGTCTACCGGGGCCCCGTGCCGTTCCTCCCGCAGGACGAGAACGGGACGGCGCAGGGCGTGGTCAAGGTCACCGACTACCGCGACGCGCGGGGCGAACGGGACCAGCTCGGCTTCGTCGGCCTGTTCACCCCCACGTTCGGCCTCGACGCGGTGCGCGGCCCGCACTCGACGTTCCCCGAGCTGGACTACCCGGTGCTCTCGCTCTCCGCCTACCACGGCGACCTCGGCGTGGACGCGGGGCTGCCGCAGAACGTCTACCAGCTCGACGACCGCAAGATGGAACCGTTCGAGGACGAGGACGGCGACATCCTGCGCGAGGCGCTGCGGCCCGGCGAGTCGCTGGAGCTGCCGGACGGCGGGGGCACCCTGACGTTCGAGCGGGTGGAGCGGTGGGCCTCCTTCCAGGTCTCCCAGAAGCCCGCGAGCGGCTGGGCGCTGGGCGGTGCGCTGGCCGCCATCGCCGGGCTCGCCGGATCGTTGTTCCTCCAGCGCCGCCGCGTGTGGGTGCGGGCCCGGCCCGACGGCGCCGGGCACACCGTCGTGGAGCTGGCCGGGCTCGGCCGCAGCGAGTCGGCGCGGGTGCCCGAGGAGCTGGGCCGCATCGCCGGCACGCTGGCCGGGCACGCGGCGCCCCCGGCGCCCGGCACGGACGAGGCCCCGGACCAGGCCCCGGACGAGGCCCCGGACGAGGCCCCGGACGAGGCCCGCGTCCGGGGCGGGGACGCCGCCCCGGCCCCGGACGCGGGCCGCGATCCGGACGACGGGCCGGATCCCGCGTCACCAGAAGACCCCGCCGATGACCGTCCAAGGAGCTGACCGTGTACCTCGCCGTGGCGAACAACCAGGCTTTGGCCGACTTCAGCACCGTGCTGGTGTACTCGGCGATGGCCGTCTACGTCCTCGCCTTCCTCGGCCACATCGCCGAGTGGGTGTTCGGCACCCGCAGCAAGGTGGCCCGCACGGCGGAGGAGCTGAGCCCCCGGCGCCGCACGGTGGTCGCCCCGGAGGTCCGGGAGCGGGCCGCCGCCGGCACGGCGGGCGGGACGGCGGTGCTGTCCCGGCCGGAGGTCGTCACCCGCTCCACGGACAGCCGCGCCCGCGTCCCCGACGGGCCGGGCGCCGCCGCCGGTGACGTCAAGGGCGACCTGTACGGGACGATCGCGCTGGCCCTCACCGTGCTGGCGTTCGCCATCCACGCCGCCGGGGTCGTCACCCGGGGCTTCTCGGTGCAGCGGGTGCCGTGGGCGAACATGTACGAGTTCTCCACGACGTTCTCCATGGTGGCCGTCGGCGCCTACCTGCTGTTCGTCCTCACCAAGCGCGACGTCCGCTGGATCGGCCTGCCCCTGGTCACCACCGTCCTGCTGGACCTGGGCCTGGCCACCACCGTCCTGTACACCGAGTCC
Source organism: Streptomyces solitudinis (assembly GCF_036323765.1). Classification (NCBI taxonomy): domain Bacteria; kingdom Bacillati; phylum Actinomycetota; class Actinomycetes; order Kitasatosporales; family Streptomycetaceae; genus Streptomyces; species Streptomyces solitudinis. Next base: position 188,317 of record NZ_JAZDCW010000010.1, on the reverse strand, counting down.
GACCAGCTGCCGCCCGCCCTGGACTCCGCCTGGCTGGTCATCCACGTCGCGCTGGCCATCACCTGCGGCGCGCTGTTCTACCTGGGCGCCGTCGGGACCGTCCTCTACCTCTTCCGCGACCGCTACGAGGCCAAGCTGGAGAGCGGCGGACAGCCCGGCGTCTTCGCCACCTCCGTGCTGGAACGGCTGCCCTCGGCGGCGTCGCTGGACAAGTTCGCGTACCGGGTCAACGCCGCCGTCTTCCCGTTCTGGACGTTCACGATCGTCGCGGGCGCGATCTGGGCGGAGAGCGCGTGGGGCCGCTACTGGGGCTGGGACCCCAAGGAGGTCTGGTCCTTCATCACGTGGGCCGCGTACGCGGGCTACCTGCACGCGCGGGCGACGGCCGGGTGGAAGGGCCGCAAGGCCGCGTACCTGGCGCTCCTCGCGTTCGCGTGCTGGCTGTTCAACTATTACGGCGTGAACCTGTTCGTCAACGGCCTGCACTCCTACGCGGGCGTCTGAGCACGGGGCGGGAGCCCACGCCGTCAGCCGTCAGCCGTCAGCCGTCTGGCGTCTGGCGTCTGGTGGCCGGGTCCCAAGCCGCTCCGGGCCGTCCCGGTGCCGACGCGAACGCGGCGCGGGTGGGTGAGTGCCGCCCGGACGATGCGGCCGAGTGTCCCGCGGTCCACCGCGACCGGCAGCAGCGACCGGTAGCGGTCACCCGCCGCGGACGGTCCAGTGATGGGCCAGCGCCTGCCGTCCGCTGCGGACAGCGGCTCCAGTCCCGCCGCGTGCCGCACCGGATCGACGGCCACCCGCAGGACACGCGCTCCCGAGCCGGAATCCTGCCCGGGACCGACGGCGGGCGGGACGTCCCGCTCCGTGACGGGGCTGCCGACGTGGCCGTTGCCGGAGCTGTGGACGAACAGGGTCAGTCGACATCTTCGGGCACTGGACGCCTTCCGGGCGGCGGCGCGGGACCCCTTCCGTGTCCGTCGGCGTCGAGGACGACCGGATGCTCCGCACGAGCTGCCACACTCCGGTCCGCCCTTCGGCTGAGCGGTCCGCCCGGAGCCGCTCCTGCCTGTGGGGAGGGTATCCGCCGCCCAGGCAGCGGAGTCCTGGGCGACTGGCGTCCGGGGGCTCCATCCTGCGGCGAACGGGCCGGAGGTGCTGGATTACGCCTTGCGGTTCTTCACTCAGTGCAGCCGGGCGGGGGGCTCCTTCGCACCGGAAAAGGGGTCCGGTGCGAAGAAGCCGTGTGCGGGTCCCGCCGGTTGCGGCAGGGCCCCGTCAGGCGGTGAGCGTCAGCCGAAGCAGTGCAGGGTCTCGTTGAAGTCCCTGCAGCTCCAGCCGAACCACCAGTAGCAGGCGTCTCCGGAGATCCTCAGGCAGTAGGTGCTGCCGAAGATACCGAGGGTCACGCTCGCCTTCGCCACGCCGACGTTGGGGTTGAAGGTGATGCTGTAGTGCTCCGACGAGAGGGTGTACTGGGTCTTCCAGACGATCTCGCCGGCCACCTTCAGGTAGGCGGTCAGCGTGGCCGACCAGTTCTGCCCGGGGCAGAACTCGCCTTCGACGCCGACAGCGACCGGGCCGACGACGGAGAGCTCGTAGGGCCCCAGGGAATAGCAGCCGTTGGACTGCTGCACCGGCGTCTGCCGCCTGAGCTGCAGCTCCTCGGGCGGGTTCTCGTGGTAGTCCTGTGCCTTGCGGATGTAGTCCGACTTCATCTCCTCCGCGCCCACCGGAGGACGGCCCTCCTCCGCGCGGTGCTTGCTGGCGAGCTCTGCCAGGCGCTGCCACGTGCTGTGCGGCACGCCTTCGAGAGCGGCTTCAGGATCTGAGACCGGCATGGTCGTCTCCTTCTCTCGTGGGGAACCTCGGGACTGCAGGTGGTCGCAGGACAGCCAGTCGTCAGGAATGCTTCGTCCTGTTCCGCCGGTTCGCTCTCCGCTCGCCACGCGTCGGCACCGCCTGCTTTCGGTTGGGCAGAAGACCAACTGGGAACCTGCCGCCGGAAGAGGGGGAGCAGCCGAAAGCATTCCGGTCAGAACTGCCGCATGCTTTCGGAAAGCGTAGAACCAAAGCTGAAGACGAGACCGGGGAAGGGCCCGTGGACTCCGCGCCTCCCTTGCCTGTCACTGTCGGGCAACCATTTTTATGATTCCCGCGCTTATAGATCAACTACCCTATTATTATTGTATTTCTATTCCTGGTTCATGGGGGCTGGCTCGTGAATGGAGTGAATATAAAATAATATTTATGGCAGGTCAGGTGTGGGTCCAGGCGGCAGGTGGCAGGAATCGCCGCGTCACGCGCAATTCACTGGCCTGTCCTTGCACTCCCGGTATTGGCGCAGGGCGTGGGCCAGCCTTGCACCCCGTCGCCGTCGAGGACGTCGCTGCTGCGCAACCGCTCCTTGATGTGCTCCAGTACGGCCCGCTCGCCGTCGCAGACGGCGATGCCCTCGACGACCGTGCGCACGTTGTCCCGGTAGCTCGCGACCGGGTCGCCTGAACAAGCCCCGAAGTAGTTGCAGTTCAGGCAGTCCGCGGCCATCCGGATCTCCGCGGCGGTGGTCGAGGCGTCGAAACGCGGCCCGGAGAGCAGTTCCTCCAGCGGGGCGGTGATGATGTTGCCCAGTGAGGCCGCGGGGTCCTCGTACGGGTCGCCGTAAGCGCGCGGGGGCTCGGTCAAACGCTCCGCGAACGCCCTGCCTGACGCGCGGAGGACCCCCACCGTCCCCGCCGCTTCAGGGCATCGCGCGCATGCACCTGAGCCACTTGGGCACCACGCCGAGCAGAGAGGTGGCCCTCACGGGCTCGTAAGTGGCGAAAAAGCGCTTCCGGCTTCCTCGGTCACCGGGAGCAGCCCGCTCAGGAGGGCGCGCGGCGGCAGGCGGTGCGTCAGCCCGCGGGCGGGGTGTCCTCGGGGCCGCCGTCCCGGCCCCGGCGGTCGGGATCGCGCGGCTCCTCCGGCCCGGCCCCGGGGGAGCCGCCGTCGCGCTCGCCGTCGCCGAGGGACTTGAGGAAGTCGGGGTTGTCGTCGGGCGCGACCCAGCGCCGCTCCTCCTTGCGCACCGCGCCGTAGGGCGCGTTGCGGCGCGGACGGCCGGCGACGAACCAGGCGATCGGGCCGATGAGGACCTGTCCGAACAGCAGCACGATGATGACCCACGCCAGCTTCGGCAGCTTGCGCACCTCGTTCTCCGGGGTGTTCAGGCAGTCGATGAAGGCGAAGATCCACACAGCCAGGATCAGCAGGAACGGCAGATACCTCAGCATGTGAACAGCCCCCAGAGCGGACCCGAAGCGGTGCGGTGGTGGGGCTGGGCCAGCCCCGTCACCACCCAGCCTACGGGGAGCGGGCCGCGGCCGGGCCGCCGTCCCCCTGCGGCCCGTCCCTCCGTGCGGCCCGTCCCCCGGGCCGCCCCGCCGCCGGGGCCGCCACCCGATGCCGGATACTGGCACGTATGGCATACGACGATCTCCGTTCGCTGCTGCGGGCGCTGGAACGCGACGGCGACCTCAAGCGGATCACGGCGGAAGTCGACCCGTACCTGGAGGTCGGCGAGATCACCGACCGGGTCAACAAGGCGGGCGGCTCGGCGCTGCTGTTCGAGAACGTCAAGGGGTCGGCGATGCCGCTGGCCATGAACGTCTTCGGCACCGACCGGCGGCTGCTCAAGGCGCTCGGCCTCACCTCCTACGACGAGATCAGCGAGCGCATCGGCGGCCTGCTCAAGCCGGAGCTGCCGCAGGGCTTCGTCGGCTTCCGCGAGGCGTTCGGGAAGCTGGCCGGGATGACGCACGTGCCGCCGCGCAAGGTGAAGGAGGCGCCCGTCCAGGACGTGGTCCTCACCGGTGACGACGTGGACCTCGACCGGCTGCCCGCGCTGTTCACCTGGCCCGAGGACGGCGGCTCCTTCTTCAACCTGGGGCTCACCCACACCAAGGACCCGGAGACGGGCGTGCGCAACCTGGGCCTCTACCGGCTCCAGCGCCACGACCGGCGCACCATCGGGATGCACTGGCAGATCCACAAGGACAGCCGCAACCACTACCAGGTGGCCGCGCGGCGCGGCGAGCGGCTGCCGGTCGCCATCGCCTTCGGCTGCCCGCCCGCCGTGACGTACGCCTCCACCGCGCCGCTGCCCGGCGACATCGACGAGTACCTGTTCGCCGGGTTCGTGCAGGGCAAGCGGGTGGAGATGGTGGACTGCAAGACGGTCCCGCTCCAGGTCCCCGCGCAGGCCGAGGTCGTGCTCGAAGGCTGGCTGGAGCCGGGCACGACGCTCCCCGAGGGGCCGTTCGGGGACCACACCGGCTTCTACACGCCGCAGGAGGACTTCCCCGCCCTCACCATCGACTGCGTCACGATGCGCAGGCGGCCGCTGCTCCAGTCGATCGTCGTGGGCCGCCCGCCCACCGAGGACGGTCCGCTGGGCCGGGCGACGGAGCGTTTCTTCCTGCCCCTGCTCAAGATCATCATCCCGGACATCGTGGACTACCACCTGCCGGAGGCGGGCGGCTTCCACAACTGCGCGATCATCTCGATCGACAAGAAGTACCCGAAGCACGCGCAGAAGGTCATGCACGCCGTCTGGGGCGCGCACATGATGTCGCTCACCAAGCTCATCGTGGTCGTGGACGCCGACTGCGACGTGCACGACCTGCACGAGGTCGCCTGGCGGGCGCTGGGCAACACCGACTACGCCCGCGACCTGTCCGTGGTCGAGGGGCCGGTCGACCACCTCGACCACGCCTCCTACCAGCAGTTCTGGGGCGGCAAGGCGGGCATCGACGCCACCCGCAAGGGCCCGGAGGAGGGCTACACGCGGGGCTGGCCGGAGATGGTCGTCTCCGACCCGGACACGGCGGCGAAGGTGGACCGCCGCTGGCGGGAGTACGGGCTGTGAGCGCCGCCGCCGACGTGACCGGGCCCCGGCCGGGCGGGAACCGGGTGAAGGCGTTCCTGCGGCTGGTGATGATCGAGCACTCGGTCTTCGCGCTGCCCTTCGCCTACATCGCCGCGCTCACCGCCATGTACCTGGACGGCGGCTCGGTGCGGTGGTGGACGCTGGCGCTGGTCACCGTGGCGATGGTCTCCCTGCGGACGTTCGCCATGGCGGCCAACCGGATCATCGACCGCGAGATCGACGCCCGCAACCCGCGGACCGCGGGCCGCGAACTGGTGACCGGCGCCGTCTCCGTCCGCACCGCGTGGACGGGCGCGCTCGTCGCCCTGGCCGTCTTCCTCGGCGCGGCGGCGCTGCTCAACCCGCTCTGCCTGGCGCTCGCCCCGCTGGCCGTGGTGCCGATGGTCGTCTACCCGTACGGGAAGCGGTTCACCGACTTCCCGCACGCCATACTCGGGCTGGCCCAGGCCATCGGACCGATCGGCGCCTGGCTCGCCGTCACCGGGTCCTGGTCGTGGGACGCGGTGCTGCTGGGCCTGGCGGTGGGGGTGTGGATCGGCGGCTTCGACCTGATCTTCGGCTGCCAGGACGTCGCGGCCGACCGGGCGGAGGGCGTCCGCTCCGTGCCCGCCCGTTTCGGCGTCGCCGCCGCCCTGTACGCGTCGCGGGCCAGTCACGTCGTCACGCTGGGCCTGTTCGCCTGGTACGCCCTGGCCACCGGGGCGGGCCCGCTGCTGTGGACGGGCCTGGTGGTCGTCGCCGCGGCCTTCGTCTACGAGCACTCCCTCGTCCGCCCCGGGGACCTCTCCCGGCTGAACCGGGCGTTCTTCACGGTCAACGGGTTCATCGGCATAGCGCTCTTCGTCTTCGCCCTGGCCGACCTCGTCCTCCGCGGCCTGACCGCCTGACCGCGCCGCCGGGCCTGCCCCGGTCGCGGGGTGCCGGGCGGCTCAGCCGCCGCGTGCGACGAGGCCCCCCTCCAGGGTGCGCAGGGTGCGGGCGACGGCCTCGTGCCGGGCCAGCGCCCCTTCGGCGACGGCCTGCCAGCCCGCTGACAGGACGTACCACAGCACCCGGATGAACCAGTCCGCGTCGATCTCCGGGTCGAAGTAGCCCGCGGCCTGGCCGCGGGCGAACAGGGCGCCGACGGGCCAGTGCGCCTCCTCCCAGGACGGCTCGTCCCAGTCGCCCTCGCCGAGCTGGGTCTCGCTGAACAGCAGGTTCACCAGGGGCCCGAGCGCGAACATGGCGGGCACGAGCCGGCGGAACGCCTCGGCGGGGGTGCCCTGGTCCGGGGCCGCCTCCGCCACGGCGCGCGCCGTGGCCCGCGTCGCCTCCTCGAACAGGCCGCGGACGAGCGCGGTGCGGTCGGGGAAGTAGCGGTGCAGGGTGCTCCGGCCGACCTCCGCCGCCTTGGCGATCTCGCTGAGCGAGGCCGCGCGGTCCGCGCTGAGCACGCTGACGGCCGCGTCGAGGATCGCCCGGCGGGTGCGGGAGGTGGTACCGGGGCCGGACGCCGGGGGAGTCATGGCGCGATGATACGCACCGGACCACCCCGGGTATCGGTGTCTCGTGGTAGCGCACGCTGTCCAATGGTGAGACAGTGCGTCCCATGGAGACCGTCATAGCCCTCCGCCCGCCCCGCCACCGTGTGGAGCGCCGCGCGCTCGCCCTGTGGACGGTCCGCGCCCTCGGCCTCGTCCTGCCCCCGGTGGCGGTCCTCACGGCGGTGCAGGTGCTGTGGGAGTCCGCGCGGGGGTGGGCCGGACCGGCGCTGGCCGTCGTCGGCGGCGCCGGAGCCCTCTACACCCTCGCCATGCCCGCGTGGCGGTACGCCGTCCACCGCTGGGAGGCGGCGGACGACGCGGTGTACGCGGCGTCGGGCTGGTTCGTCCGCGAGTGGCGCATCGCGCCCGTCTCCCGCATCCAGACGGTGGACACCATGCGCGGACCCGTCGAGCAGCTGCTCGGACTGGCCACCCTGGTGGTGACGACGGCCTCCTCCAGCGGCGCCGTCCGCATCCCCGGGCTCGCCCCAGCCGTCGCACAGGAGGCCGCCGGACGGCTGGCCCGGATCACCGGGAACACGCCCGGGGACGCGACGTGAGCGCCCGTCCCGCCGACATCCCGCCCGGCACGCGGTCCGGGGCGGGGTCCCCGCTGCCGGAGACGTCCCCGCCGGACGCGCCGACGCCGCCGGACACCGAGGCGCCCTGGCTGCGGCTCGACGCCCGGATGATCTGGGTGGACCTGCTGCGCGTCGTCCTCTCCCAGCTCCCGGCCGTCGTCGCCCTGGTCATGGTGGGCGCCGAGCCCTCCGCCGTCTGGCCGATGCTGGCGATCGCGGCCTGGGGCACCGCCAGCGCGGTGGCCGACGCGGTGCGCTGGGCCACCACCCGCTACCGGGTCACCGACGCCTGCGTCGAGCGCCGCTCGGGGCTCCTGGTCCGCAGCTACCGCTCCGTCCGCAGGGAGCGCGTCCGCAGCGTGGACACCGACGCCCGCCTGCTCCAGCGGTGGGCGAAGCTGCGCCGGGTGACCATCGGCGCCGGGCAGGTGAACACCGCCATGGAACCCGCGCTGCGGCTCGACGCGCTGTCCCGGCGGGCGGCCCTCGACCTGCGCCGCCTGCTCATGGACGCGGCCGAGGACAGCGGCGCGGCGGCCGACGGCTCACCGCAGCAGGCGACCGCACCGGTGTCCGGCCCCGCGCCCGTCCCGGCGCCGCGCGCCGCCGAAGCCGCCGTGCGGCAGGAGTTCGCCCGGCTCCGCTGGTGGTGGGTCTTCTACAACATGGCGAACATCTGGGCCTTCCTCATGGCCGCCGGTCTGCTGTGGGGCGCCTACTGGTCGCTCGCCATGTTCGGGGCCGACGCCGGCGGATGGATCACGGGCCTCGCCGACTGGCAGGCCCTCGGCCCCCTGCGGACGGCCCTCGTCACGGTCGCGGCCACCGGCGCGCTGGGCGTGCTCGGCATGGCCGCCGCCTTCTTCACCGAGCACGCGCACTTCCGCCTGGAACGCGTCCCCTCGGAGGACGGCACCGTCCTGCGCACGACGCGGGGGCTGTTCACGACGCGCGAGATCACGCGGGACGACCGGCGGCTGCGCGGGGCGACCATCGCCGAGCCGCTGCCGTGGCGGTGGATGCGGATGGCCGACGCCACCGTCGTCACCACCGGGCTCTCGGTGTGGAGCAGCGGCGCCACCATCCTGCCGCGGTGCACGCTCGGCACGGCCCGGCGCGTGGCCGCCGCCGTGCTCGCGGAACCGGACAGTCCGCTGGCGGCGCCGCTGCGGCGGCACCCGGGAGCCGCGCTGCGCCGCCGGCTGGTGTGGGCGGTGCTGGCCACGGCCGCGGTCACCGCCGCCGTCCGCCTGCCCGCGGTGGCCGCCGTCCTTGCGGACGGGGCCTGGTGGCTCGTCGGCTCCGCGCTGCTCCCGGCCGCCCTGGCCCTGGCCGTCGTCGGGTACCGGGCGCTGGGGCACGCGCTGCCCGGCCGCTACCTGGTGGTGCGCTCGGGGGCGGTCAGCCGCAGGACGACGGCCCTGCGCCGGGACGCCGTGAGCGGCGTGCGGGTGCGGCAGTCGCTGTTCCAGCGCCGCCTGGGACTGGCGACCGTCGCGGCCACGACGGCCGCGGGCAGCGGCGTCTACGCCGCCCGGGACGTGGCCGCCGGGGAGGCGGCCGGCCTCGCCGGGGCGCTGCTGCCCGGCCCCGTGGACGCCTTCCGCACGGACGCGCCGCCCCGGCCCCGGGCCGGGACTCCGGTGTGAGGGGGTGACGGACGGGAGCCGTCAGCTCCAGGGGCTCGGGCCGGTGCCGCCGGAGGGCTGGCGGGAGGCGGCGCGGGCGGCCGGGGTGCGGCGGAGCCAGAAGGCCGCCAGGACACCGCCGACCAGGCCGAAGAGGTGGCCCTGCCAGGACACGCCCGAGGACGTGGGCACCACGCCCCACAGGATCGAGCCGTAGAGCAGGAGCACGGTGACGCCGACGGTGATGTCGAGGGCGTCCCGTTCGACGAAGCCGCGCACGAGCAGGTAGCCGAAGAGGCCGAAGACGACCCCGGAGGCACCCGCGGTGTTCGTGCCGTCCGGCGCGGTGAGCCAGACACCGGCGCCGCTGGTGACGACGATGAGCAGGATCACGCCGATGAAGCGGACCATCCCACGCAGCGCGGCGAGGAAGCCGAAGATCAGCAGCGGCACGGTGTTGGCGGCCACGTGGTCCCAGCCGAAGTGCAGGAAGGCCGCGGGGAAGACGTCGAGCAGCTCGTCGGTGTCGCGCGGCTGGATGCCGTACTCCTTGACGATGAGGCCGCTGCCGCTGTCGATGGCGGCCAGCAGCCACAGGAGCGCGACCCAGGCCAGCATGAACGTGGCCGCCGTGACCGCCCGCGAGCGCCGTGACGGCCGCACACCCGCGCCGCCCGGTCCGTACGCCATCCCGACCCCCACCCTCGTGGCACCGCTGCGCGGCACCGCTACAGATCGCTAGAGCTCCAGCGTACGCAACGTGTGCAGCAGGGAGGAGAGTTCCGGCTCGCGCGTGGTCGCGTAGGTGAGCGCGGTGAGCAGGTCCTGCGGGGCGAGGGAGCGGGCGCCGCGGGGCGCGGCCACCGCCGTCACCTCGCCGGGGGCGAACTCCAGCCGCAGCGGCAGCGCCCCGGGCGCGCGCGGGTCGAGCTGGCCCAGGTCCACGGTGAGCGACGCGAGCACGCCGTCGCGTATCCCCAGATCCAGCCGCACGGCGCGGTCCGGGGCGCGCTCCAGCGCCGCGAGGTCCGGGTCGCCGAGGTGGTGCCGCAGCGGTTCCAGGGCGGCGGCCAGCGTCGTCGCGGCCTGCCGGGCGGGCAGGGTGACGGTGACGTGCTCGGCGCCGCCCCGCCGCCCCGCGTCCTGGAAACCGGCGTGTTCGCGCAGCGTGCCGCCCACCGCGTCGGCGAGCCGGTGCTGCACCGACGCGCCGGTGAGCACCGAGGTGGAGCGGGCCAGCCGCTCGGCCGGTTCGCCCGCCTCGCCGCCCAGCACCTCGGCGAACTCCCCGAACTCCGCGGGCTTGACGTGCACCCAGTAGCCGCGCAGGGCCGCCTGGGCGGCGCGCAGCGAGGACGGCAGGTCCTCGGTGAGCTGCTCCAGCTCGGGCGCGTGCCGCAGGACGGGGCCGCGCGGGCCGACGTCCCGCACGAGCGCCGCGAGGCTGACGTGCACGTAGAGCCGGCGGTCCACCGAACGCACCCCGAACACGTCCTGCCCGCCGAAGCTGACCGCTGTCGCGCTGTCCAGCCGGTCGGAGGGCGCCAGGTCCCGAAGCGGCTTGCCCGACCGGACGGCGGCGGCCACCTCCAGGTCGGTCAGGAGCCGGGCCTGCCGCCGCAGCCGCTCGTCGTCGGCGCCGGGGCCGGCGCGGTGCCGGAGGTAGGCGTGCGCCTGCGCCTGCGTGGCGTCGAGCCGGGCGGTGACGGAAACCTCCCGGTGCTCGCCGAGCCGCTCGACGGCCGCCTTGACCCGCAGCGCGGTGGTGAGCCGTTCGGCGGCCGAGCACGCCGCCGTCCCGGCCAGCAGCAGGACGGTGGCGCAGAGTGCGGCCAGCGCCCGGCGCGGCCGTGCTGTGTGTCCCGTTCGGGGCATGGGGGCGGGCCTCCAGTCGGCTGGCCGGTCGGCGCTCGGCGGCTGCGGGCCTGCGGGCCGGGGGCCTGCGGGCCTGCGGCCGGGTGTGCGCGGCCGGTGGTCCCCGCGCGGCCGTTCGCCGTCCGTGCGCGTGTGCGGTCGGGTGGTCGGGCGGTTCCATTGTGCGGGCACGGCCCGGGGCGCCGCCGTCGGCCTCGCATAGGCTCGACGGTGTGACTGATCCGACCGCCCGCCCCGCACCCGCGCCCGCCACCGTCCCCGCACCGGAGGGGGGCGGCGGGACGCGCCGGCCGTGGGTCGTCGGGGTGTCGGGCGCCTCGGGGACGCCCTACGCCGCCGCCGTGCTGCGGGCGCTGCTCGCGGCGGGGGAGCGGGTGGACCTCGTCGTGAGCCGCGCCGCGCGCCTCACGCTGCTGGACGAGACGGGGCACCCGCTGCGGGACGCCCACTGGGCCGCCGACCTGCGGCGCTGGCTGGCCCGCGGGGCGGACGGCTCCGCCGACGCCTTCGAGCTGCCGCCGGACGTGGGCGGGGAGGGGCCGGACGCGCCGGTGCGGTACTGGCCGGCCGGGGACCTGGCCGCCGGGCCGTCCTCCGGTTCGTACCCGGTGAAGGGCATGCTCGTCGTGCCCGCCTCCACCGCCTGCGTCGCCGGGGTGGCCCTCGGGCTGTCCAAGGACCTGCTCCAGCGGGCGGCGAGCGTCACGCTCAAGGAGCGCAGGCCGCTCGTCGTCGCCGTCCGGGAGACGCCGCTGAACGGGCAGACCCTCCAGCAGCTCGTGGCGCTGGACCGGGCCGGGGCCGTCGTCCTGCCCGCGTCGCCCGCCTTCTACGCCGGTGCGACGCACATCCAGGACCTCGTGGACTTCGTCGCCGGACGTGTGCTGGACGCCGCTGGAGTGCCGCACCGGCTCTACGAACGGTGGCGGGGGGAACTGGGTAGCGCAGGCGGCGCACGCCCGATGGCTTAGATTCGTACCCGTTGGACGAGTCTTGCGGGACAACTGGAAGGCAGCGGGACGCATGGACGCGGTGGACAGACAGCTCATCCAGGCGCTGCGGGAGAACGGCAGGGCCTCCTACGCCGAACTCGGCCGGCTGGTGGGCCTGTCGGGGCCCAGCGTGACCGACCGCATCAACCGGCTGGAGGCGGCCGGGGTGATCACCGGGTACCGCGCCACCGTGGACGCCCCGAGCCTGGGCCTCGGCGTCACCGCGCTGATCGGCATCCAGCTCTCCGACGCCACCGACCACGAGGACGTCGCCGGCCGGATGCGGGACCTGGAGGAGATCGAGGACTGCTGGTTCATCGCGGGCGACGACTCCTACATGCTGAAGGTCCGCGCGACGGACGTGGACGGACTGGAACGCACGATCCGCCGCCTGTCGGGGACGAAGGGCGTCTCGCGGACGCGGACGACGATCGTGCTGTCGACCAAGTGGGAGAACCGCGTCGGCGAACTGCCCGGCGCCGACGTCCTCGGCGGCTGACGCCCCCGGCCGTTCACCGGACCCGCCCCGACTTGTCCCGAAACCGGTGGCGTACGCTCGACGGAGCGCGAAGCGGAGACCTGCGCAGACCCGAGGAGGCGCGACGCATGGACGCTGGGCTCAAGCGTGAGCTGGAGGAGAAGGTCCGCGCCGGTGAGCGGCTGACCCGCGAGGACGGCATCGCCCTCTACGAGTCCGACGACCTGGCCTGGCTCGGCGGGCTCGCCCACGAGGTGCGGACCCGGAAGAACGGTGACGTCGTCCACTTCAACGTCAACCGGCACCTGAACATGACCAACGTGTGCACGGCCTCGTGCGCGTACTGCTCGTTCCAGCGCAAGCCGGGCGAGAAGGACGCGTACACCATGCGCATCGAGGAGGCGGTGCGGCTGGCGCGGACGATGGAGGGCGACAACCTCACCGAGCTGCACATCGTCAACGGGCTGCACCCGACGCTGCCGTGGCGCTACTACCCGCGCTCCCTGCGCGCCCTCAAGGAGGCGCTGCCCGAAACGGTGTCGCTCAAGGCGTTCACGGCGACCGAGATCCACCACTTCGAGACGATCTCGGGCCTGACCGCGAGCGAGATCCTGGACGAGCTGATCGACGCGGGCCTGGAGTCGCTGACCGGCGGCGGCGCGGAGATCTTCGACTGGGAGGTCCGGCAGCACATCGTGGACCACGCCACCCACTGGGAGGACTGGTCCCGCATCCACCGCCTCGCGCACGAGAAGGGCCTCAAGACCCCGTGCACGATGCTGTACGGGCACATCGAGGAGCCCCGGCACCGGGTGGACCACGTGCTGCGGCTGCGCGAGCTCCAGGACGAGACGGGCGGCTTCCAGGTCTTCATCCCGCTGCGCTACCAGCACGACTTCGTGGACATGAAGGACGGCAAGGTCCGCAACCGCCTCCAGGCGCGCACGACGATGGCCACGGGCGCCGAGGCGCTGAAGACGTTCGCCGTCTCCCGGCTGCTGTTCGACAACGTGCCGCACGTGAAGGTGTTCTGGGTCATGCACGGCGTGCAGACGGCGCAGCTCGCGCTCCAGCACGGTGCCGACGACATGGACGGCTCGGTGGTCGAGTACAAGATCACCCACGACGCCGACGACTTCGGCACCCCGGACAAGCTCACCCGCGAGGACCTGCTGGAGCTGATCCGCGACGCGGGCTTCCGCCCGGTGGAGCGCAACACCCGCTACGAGACGGTCCGCGAGTACCCGGGGCCCGACGCCGGGCGGCGGGAGAGCCCGCAGCCCATGCGGGTGTGAGCCCGCCCGGACCTGGGAGACGATGACCGTGCGCTACGTGCTCGACCCCGTGGTGGACCGCCCGCTGACGGACGGCCTGTGCACCCTGTGGGCGGACGTCGTGAACGCGGGTGGCGCGGTGGGCTTCGTCCCGCCCGTCACCCCCGGTGACGTCCGGCCCGACCTGCTCAAGCACCTCACGGCCCTGGCCGAGGGACGGACGCGGCTGCTCGTCGGCCTCGACGCGGAGGGTGAGGTGCGGGCCACGGCCTTCCTCGCCTTCAACACGCACCGCCTGATGCGACACTGGGTGTGGCTGTACACCGTGATGGTGCACCCCGGCGTCCAGGGCACCGGCCAGGGCCGCGCGCTGCTCGCCGCCGCCGAGGACGCCGCCCGGGGCCTGACCGGCATCCGGGGCATCCGGCTCACCTGCCGGGGCGGGCTGGGCCTGGAGCACTTCTACGCGGCGTGCGGCTACAAGGAGGTCGGCCGGGTACCGGACGCCATCGACGCCGGGGACGGCGACCTCCGGGACGACATCACCATGTGGCTGCCCCTGACCTGAGAAGACCGTGGACATGACGGAACCGACCGGCAGGACGCCGGAACCGCAGCAGCAGAAGGAAACCACTGCCGTGACCAGCACGTCGCAGACCTCCCCGGCCCCCCGTGCCGCGCTCCGCTACACCCTCATGCGGCTCGGCCTGTTCGCCGGCTGCTTCGTCGTCCTGGCGGTACTGGCGCTGGTCGGCGTCATCCCCGAGGGCATCGGCAGGTCCAACCCGCTGTGGCTGCTGGCGCTGGCCATCGTCGTCTCCGCGCCGCTGAGCTTCGTCCTGCTGCGCCGGCAGCGCGAGGCCATGGCCGAGCAGATCGCCCCGCGCGTGGACCGGGTCTCCGGCAGCGTGAGGGACCGGCTCGCCGCCAACCGCAGCCAGGAGGACGACGAGCGCTGACCCGCGCCCCGTCACCCCGCGCGCGTCCCGCCCCCGCCGCCCCGCGCGCTTCCCGCTTCCCGTCGCCCCGAGGGGCGGCCGTAACCCTCGTCACACCTCTTCCGCACCCCGCCGGGAATCCCCCCGCCCCGGCGGGGTGTTGTGCTCTCACGTGTCCAGAACCCCAAGGCAGGCTTGGGGAGCCCCAAAGCCGGAGTGTTAGCGTGAGATCCATGATGAGCGCAGCCCCCGAGCCCGCGATGCGGAGCGTCCCGCTCGTTGCGCGGCTGCACCTCGATCTCGGCCGCTGCCGCAGCGCGGCCTGTCCCGGCCGTCCCCGCCCCTAGCGGCTCCCGCGCGGCCGGACGACAATCTCCGGCGCTCCCCCTTTTCGCGTGTCCCCCGTCCCCGCCTCTCACCGGAGTGTGTCCGTGTCCTCCCCCACGCCCCAGCGGGCCGCGACCGGGTCGTCCGACCCGGCCGCGTCGCGTCGCATACGTCTGCCCAAGGTGCCCTTCTGGGCGCAGATCCTGGCCGGTCTGGTCCTCGGTGTGCTGCTGGGCTGGGCCGCCCGCAGCGGTGACGTCTCCTGGCTCGGCACCACGCTCGACCGCATCGGCTCCACCTTCGTCCAGCTGCTGAAGCTGGCCGTCGCGCCGCTGGTGTTCTTCGCGATCGCCATCTCGATCACCAACCTGCGCAACGTCTCCAACGCCGCCCGGCTGGCCGGGCGCACGCTGCTGTGGTTCCTCGCGACCTCGCTCATCGCCGTGGCCATCGGCCTGACGATCGGCCTGCTCACGAACCCGGGCGCGGGCACCGGGCTGACGCCGGAGGACGGTGCGCGGCCGGAGAGCGCCGGCTCGTGGCTGGACTTCCTCACCGGGATCATTCCGTCGGACGTCATCACGCCGTTCACGGACCTGAACGTCCTCCAGATCGTCTTCATGGCCGCCGTCGCCGGTGTCGCCGCGCTCAAGCTGGGCGAGAAGGCCGCGCCGCTGCTGGCGTTCGGCGAGTCCGTCCTCGCGCTGCTCCAGAAGGCGCTGTGGTGGGTCATCCGCCTCGCCCCGCTGGGCACCCTCGGCCTCATCGGCAACGCGATCAACGAGTACGGCTGGGACCTGATCGGCCAGTACGCCACGTTCACCGTGGACGTCTACGTCGGCTGCCTCCTGGTGATGTTCGGCGTCTACCCGCTGCTGCTGAGCCTCGTCGGCCGGGTGAGCCCGCTCCAGTTCTTCCGGGGCGCCTGGCCCGCGATCCAGCTCGCCTTCGTCTCCCGCTCCTCGGTGGGCACGATGCCGGTCACCCAGAAGGTCGTCGAGCGGCTGGGCGTCTCGCGCGAGTACGCCTCGTTCGCCGTGCCGTTCGGCGCCACGACGAAGATGGACGGCTGCGCCGCGGTCTACCCGGCGCTCGCGGCCATCTTCGTGGCGGAGATCTTCGGCGTGAGCCTGGGCCTCCAGGACTACCTGCTCATCGCGTTCGTCTCGGTCATCGGTTCGGCCGCCACGGCGGGCCTGACCGGTGCGACGGTGATGACCACGCTGACCCTCTCCACCCTGGGCCTGCCCCTGGAGGGCGTGGGCCTGCTCCTGGCCATCGACCCGATCCTGGACATGGTGCGGACCGCCACGAACGTCACCGGCCAGGCCGTCGTGCCGGTCCTCGTGGCCTCGCGGGAGAAGATCCTGGACACCGACGCGTTCGCCTCGGCGCGCAGCTTCGACATCGGCGCGGACGACGAGGACACGACGCCGGCCGTCGGCCGCGCGCCGCACAGCCCGGCATCCGGCTCCGCCTCCGGCCAGGAGACCGCCCCGGCCCCGGCCTGACGCCCCGGCGGCCCGGACGCGCGCCGCCGCCGGGCTTCATCCGCAGGTGAGTGCCCCGCCCGTCGCCGTACGGGCGGGGTGCTCGTGTTCCTCCGCACGGGTCGCGCCCGCAGGGGTGAACGGTGAAGGGTCCGGTCAGATGCCGAGCACGAGGCGGACGGCCGTCTTGTCGATGACCAGACCCTCCGGGAGCTGATCGTCGGGGGTACCGGCGGGGTGGGCGGTGACGGTCGGCTGTGAGGTGCGGCGGTGGTCCCAGGCCCGGATCTGGTCGCGGATCCGGCCGGCGAGCTGCTGCCCCACGCGACCGTGGCCGTATGAGCCTAGTTCGGAGCGGCGCTCGGTTCCGTCTGCGGACGGCAGGCGGCGCACCGCGAAGTAGGCCAGCGAGTCGCCTTCGACGAGGGCTGGGCTGCGGACGGGGATGGCCGGGGTGCACAGTCCGCTGTCCACCGCTGTGCTGTCGGCGGCGATGCGGCAGGTGCCGGGGTCGGTGGCGGCCATGCGCAGCCATACTCCGTCGAAGGAGTCGTAGGGGCCGACCGTCACCCCCGACCAGGCTTCGGACTTCGGATGCGTGAGGGCGCCGCCCAGGGTGGTCGGGTCGACGGGCTGATCGGCGTCCCAGTAGAGCGTCACATGTCCGCCGGGGTCGATGGTGCCGTGGTGTTCGCCGTCCTGGCCGACCATGGGCACGAAGCCGCACAGCTCGATGTCAACGGCCCGCAGGTGGTCCTTCTCGCGGACGAAGGCGAGCGAGCGGGTCTGACCGCGCCAGCGCAGCGGTACGACGAGTCGCCCGCCCACGGCGAGCTGGTCCCACCAGGGCTGGGGGAGGTCCCAGGCTCCGACGGTGAGGACGAGCCGGTCGTACGGGGCATGTGTGGTGTCTCCGAGGGCGCCGTCACGAGTGGCTACGTGGACCCGCCCGTAGCCGGTGGCCTCAAGCGCCCGGGCGGCTTGGGCGGTGACGTCCGGGTCGATGTCCACGGTGGTGACCTGGCCGTCCTCGCCGGTGAGGTAGGCCAGCAGGGCGGCGTTGTAGCCGGTGCCGGCGCCGATCTCCAGGATGTGGTGGCCGGTCCGGACGTCGAGTTGCTGGAGCATCATGGCGACGACGGAAGGCACCGATGCGCACGAGAGCGGAGTCCCGTCCTCGGCCCGTTTGGTGATCACGGCGAGGTCGGCGTCGTACGCCTCCTCCAGGGGAGCCGCGGGCACGAAGTCGTGGCGGGGCACCGTGCGCATGGCCTGCTCGACGCGTACGTCGCTGAGCGAGCCTGCGGCGATGAGACGGTCAGCCATGGCCCGGCGCAGGGCGTCGGGTGAGGCGGGGGTGGTGGTGTCCATCGTGTCCTTCCGTGAGGTGCCGCGTCGGACGAGGCGGGGTCGGCCATGTCACCCAGCCAGGAGGAGGCAGGTGTCCCAGGTGGGTGTCCCGGTTGTGGTGGAGCGGGTCAGTTGGATTCCGGCCCTGCCCTCCAGCAGCCCGGGGGAGGCGGGTATCCGGTGCTCCACACGGCGATCAAGACGTTGCCGCAGGGTGGAGAGGCACGCGGCGATCGCCCCTCCGTCGTGCTGTGCGTCGGCGGCCATCCGCCCGGCGCAGTGCACGAGGCCGGCCCAACCGTGGCACAGGGAGACGTCGCCGAGCTGGGCGAGTTGCTGTTCGTCTGCGAGGCAGGCGGACATGGCCTTCTCGGCCTTCCGCTGGGCGAGGGGGTCGTCGAGTGCGAGGGCGGCGAGTTGCCGGGCTCTGGCCATCCCGGGGGTGCCGTAGCACCATGACGGCCGACCCGGACCGGACTGGGCGATGATGCCGTGGCGTTCCTCGCTACGGGAGATCGTTTCCGGCCACCACGGGGCCTCTTCAGTGCCGCGCTGCCAGAAGTCCAGCCAGGCACTGATGCGTTGGATGGCCTCGGTCTGCCCGGCGACGGTGATGTTGTGCAGCGCTGCGGTGGACGTCAGGGCGAGCGGGCCAGTGATGCCGTGGGCCATCCCGAGGTTCGCGTGGCCGCCATCAGCCGAGGGACGCCCGTCGGTACCGTCCGATGTCCACCAGCCCGGCAGCACCTGACCGCCGACGCGAAGGGGCTCGGTCAAGCGCACCACATAGTCCAGCACTCGCCTCAGCAGGTCGCCGCCCCCGTGGCGGTGCAGGAGGTAGGCACCGATTCCGGTGAGGCCGCTGATCAGGTCGAACTCGACCATCCGGGGATGGACACCGCTTTCGGCGCGTTGCCGTGCGGCGTCCAGGCGGGCCCGGGTGAGGCCGGTGATGTGTTCGTCCAGGGTGTTCAGCGCTTTCACGTACTCGGGCCGGGCGGCGGTGTGGAGGGTATAGGCGACGGCGGGTGCTCCGTGGAAGAGGCCGCAGGCTTCCGGGTGAGCGAGGACCGGCTCACGGGTCATGGCCGACACCCACGTGTGCACGGTAGCCAAGTCCCCTGAGCCGGCACGGGCATCGACTGCGTGCGCCAAAGCGATTCCGGCCGCCCCGGTGGACAGGGACTGTCCCCATCCCGGCGGCGCGGACGGCGTCATCGGGCTGACGCCTCCTTCCGGTGCCGGAGGGCGAGCGCGGCCTGCCGTGCCAGGCGACGGCATACGGCTTCGCCGTCGCGGTCGATACCGCGAGCACGGTTGTGGTGCATGTGGAGCAGCGACTCCAGGACGGCGGTGATGTCCATGCCGGCCGGCAGCACCGTGGCGTAGACGGCGAGAGCATCGGCCCGTGCCCGCCATGCTGCCGCGACCGGTCCGGGCAGCGCGCCGGGCTGTACCTTCACCGCATGGTCGGCCACCGAGCGGTCCGTTGGGTTCGCGGTGGGTGCGGGCTGGTCGGTGAACCACTCCGTGGACCGTTCGGTGCCGAGGAGGCCGCGTGCGATGTCCACCATGCCCCAGACTGTCAGCACCACCGGATCCTGCACGGAGGGGGGCAGGTGCCGGAGTTGGGCGGCTACGGCCACGGAGTCAGCGGCGAAGACCGTCTCCGCCGCATCCAGCACCGTCCCAGAGCCGTAGCGGCCGATCTCAGGCCGGTAGGTGTCGAGAACGTGTGGCCCGGCCAGGTCCTCGCTCCTCAGCTGGTCGGCCCACCGAGCCAGTACCTGGGCGTAAGCTCCCGCCTCCGAGGCGCTCGGGGTACGGATGCGTAGCCGTAGGTGGTCGGGTTCGTGGGCGCTGCGGTAGCGGACGAACCAGTAGGCGGCGCCGCCGCCGAGCCCGGTGAGGAGCCGGGGGAGGTGGTCGGCGATGATCTCGTTCATCCGCTCCGGATGGGTGGGAATTCTCGTGCTCAGCCAGCGCGAGTTCTCCGCCGCCGGGGCCTGCCCGTGCCGGTAATTGGTCACCAGCGGCAGCAGCCCGGCGAGTGGATCCGGTGCTGGCGGCCCGGCCGCGACCAGCGGCAGGGCGATCTCGTGGGGATGCCCGCTGATCCATCCCAAGGTCGCGGCGGTGTCCATACCCTCAGTCAGAACGGCCGTGCCCCGCCTTCTCAGATGAGAGCGGACGAGGGCGACGTGCAGCGGCATGTCGAGGTCGAGGCGCAGTCCCCGGTCGTCCTCCCACAGTTCCACCCCGGCAGGGCACTTCCACCGCTCACGCCAGGCGGCGAGTGCCCGGCGCCACTCCTCGGTGCTTCCGGTTACGGGCAGATCTTCGCTGGCGAGCCGCCACCGCGCCGGGGTCAGGATGCTGCGGCGGTAGCGCACTCGAGGCAGGAACGGCAGCCGCGCGTGCGGGCCCCAGTCGAACCCGGTCCACGCGGCCAACCCAGCACGGGGCACCTGGGCCAGGAACCGGGCCAGCGGCACCAGCTGCTTTTCGAGCGCCAGCGCGTGGAACAACTGGGGCTCGACCTCCCGGCGGCGGGAGACGCTGACCAGATGCAGCCGCTCACGGCTGGCGGTGAGCGCCAGATCCTCCAGTCCGATCACCTGCGCCCCGTCGGGCCGTCCTCGGTGTTCTCCGAGGGAAATGACGTGCGGCAGGAACGCCGGGGCGCGGGAGATGTTCTCCGCGTGCGGGTACACGGGGGGAACGGAGAGCTGCGCCGCGAGCGCGCCCTCGGTGACGGTCGGCAGCGTCGCGTAAACCCCCGCAAGGCCGGGGACCATGTCGGCGAAACGCGCGGTGAACGTGCCGGCCGACCGGCCGGGCGCCACCGACAGCGTGAATGCACCTCGATTGACGGCCTCGGCGCTGGCGGCGTGGACGCGGACGGAGACCTCCACATGCGCCGGGATGTATCGCTCGTCCAGGAGAGCGCCGGCCAGTGCCTCGACCGTAGCATCGGTGAGTCTGACTTCCCGGCTGCCCTCCGACAGCGACTGCCAGGCCAACCCGGCCAGTTGCTCGTCCCGCCGGGTCACCCGGGTGCGAGGCGCGGGGAAGACGCTGCCGGGGTACCCGGCCGGGAAGCCGAGACCGGAGTCCGGATGCACGGCCTCGGAAACCGGGACGAGCGAGCCGATGCCGTACCGTTCGCAGAACGCGGTGTACCAGTCCCGCCAGGCGGCCGGCCCGGTCGGCTCGCGGGTCAGCCTGACCAGTACGGAAGCGGCCCGCGCCGCCTCCTGGGCGACGCTTCGGGGGATCCCCACGTCACACCCGAGGCGGAGCCTGACCTCCAGTGGGGCGCGTCCGGCTGGCGATACGCTGCGCAGCCGCCCGGTGAGCGCCGTGCGGGAGCGGCGTTGCTCCTCCGCCGGTGCCTCGTTGTGGCGGCGCAGCTCCGCGCGCACGGCCTCAAGTTCCTCAAGATGACGGCGGACTTCGGGAAGCGCCTCGGTGCGGGCTTCGCGCAGCCGGTTGATCAGATGGCTCAGGGGGTCCGGCTCGGTGAGCGGGGCGCGCAGCCCGGTGATCAAAAAGCCCTGGCGGACCAGTTCGGTGAGCATGCTGCGTACCGTGCTGGTTCTGGCTGTGGGGAATAGGGGGGCCAGTTCCCTGGCCAGAACGTGGAAGACAATGGGGGAGGCGGCCGTCTCCCGCACTGCGGCGACCGCGCTGGTGTACCGGACGGCGACGCGATCGGGGCCATGTGGCACATGAAGGTGTTTTCCCCGGCGGACGGCCATGTCGGTGAAGACGACGGGCAGGACATCCAGCAGCCCGTCCACCGATTCCAGCCGGGAGGTGATGTCGGCCAGCCACTGCGCGTCAACCCGCGCCATGGTGAGGTGGCTCCCGGTGAAGGGGGCTTGCGCTGGGACGCCCACCGTCACCGGGGCTACCCCGGCGAACAATCCGAACGGCGTCGGACGTCCCGTCGCCCGTAACAGATAGCGCGCAGCCGACAGCGCGATGCGGCGCACTTCCTCCGGTGACAGCCTGTCGTCCGTGATCGCCGCTTCGATGCGGTCGGCAACGCCCTGGCTGGCTAGCCGGATGGCGTCAGCCGTCTCGGGACCGGCCCACGCTCGCCTCAGCCATGCCCGCACTCCGACCGGGTCACCGAGGTCGGGCCAGGTAGCCGGGGCTTGGCTCAGCGGCGCGGCGGTGGCCCGCAGCAGGGCGGCGTGGGTGTGCCGGTACAGCGGCGTTCGCACGGGTTCGCTCCTCCCGGTCGTCTGGGTCGATGGGGCCGGAGGATCGCCGGTGCTCCGGCTCTGACAGGCGACCCTGGTTGTATTGCGTCAGGTGCTGGTGCAGGCCGAAGCGCACGTTGGCTTGCAACCGTCGTTGGTGTCGCAGGCCGTGGGCATCAGGTCGCGGCGCACCTCGGAAACGACGTGTACCTCCAGGGCGAAGGCGTCCTCAATGTTCTCGGTCACGCGGTCCGTAGCCTCGGCGTGTTCGGCAGCGTCCGGCCTCATAGAAGTGGTGGTGGTCATCAGGCTTCCTCGGTGTGCTCGTGTTCTCCGTCCGGACGGGCGGAGGGTGGTACTGACCCGCCCGGCGCACTGGGCCGGGCAGGGGGTCGTTTGCCGACTCGGTGTGCAGTTAACGGCAGATGACAGGGAGTGAGGAAGGAACCTTTGCTGAACTTACCGCTGCTGGCAGCGGCAACCCGTGTCCCCGGCCCGGTGACCGCTGACAGACTGGTCCGCATGGCGCTACTGAACGGACGTCCGGCTGACCCCGAGGCGCTGCGCGTCCTCGCCCTCACCAACTACGGCCACTTCACCTCGATGCGGGTGGACGACCAGCGGGTCCGTGGCCTCAGCCAGCACCTGGACCGGCTGGTGCGCGACTGCCGGACGGTCTTCGGCACGGAGCTCGACATCAGCCGCGTGCGGCAGTACGTGCGTGACGCGGTCGGCGACGAGGCCGGGGCGTCCGTCGTACGGGTCACCGTCTTCGACCCGGGCCTGGACCTCGGCCACCCGGTGTCCGCCGACGACCCGCACGTCCTGGTGACGCACCGGTCTGCGGCTGCCCTGCCGCTGCCCCCGTTGCGCGTGAGGACCGCCCGCTACCAGCGGGACATCGCTCAGGTGAAGCACACCGGTCTGTTCGGCGCACTGCACCACCGGCGCGCCGCCCAGCTCGCCGGCTTCGACGACGCCCTCTTCGTGGACGCGGACGGCCTGATCTCAGAAGGGGGAACCTGGAACGTCGGCTTCATCAGTCCCCAGGGCGTGATCTGGCCCAAGGCCGACGTACTGCCCGGCATCACCATGGCCCTGCTCCAGGAGCTGTCCCCGCACACCACCGAGCCCGTCCCTGTGGACTCCCTCACCGGCATGCGGGCGGCGTTCGCTGCCAACACCACCATCGGCGTGCGGGCGATCAGCACCATCGACGGACTTCAGCTCGCCACCGAGCACCCGGTCCTCGTCCAGATGCGGGAGTCATTCCTCGCCCTGCGCGGCGAGCGACTGTAAAGGAGACTCGGGTGGACGGTCAGGGGGTGGCGCGCTGGACCGGCCGGGAGACTGCCGCCCTGCGCGTGGCGATGCGCCGGACCGTGCGCGCGTTCGCAGCCGACATCGGTGTCAGCGATCGCATGGTGTCCAAGTGGGAGAGCGGAGGAGAGCGGATCACCCCACGCCCGGGCAACCAGGCAGCGCTGGACACCCTGCTCGCCCGCTCGGGCAAGGCGGTGCAGGAGCGGTTCGCTCAACTGCTCACCGCCAGGGCCGCCGCCCAGGCTGACGAGCGCACCGAGGCGCTCCTGACGCCAGCCCACCGGCGGCGGCAGCACCCGGTGGACGGCAAGCTGATGGTCGTGGTCGAGGAGGGCCTGTATCTGTCCGGGCCCGACAACACCCCGCAGTGGCTGCCCACGTACCTCATCGACGTCTTCCCCGTGACCAATGCCGACTACGCGGCGTTCACCGCCGCGACCGGCCACCCGGCGCCCCCGCACTGGGGCCCGGGCGGCAACTGCCCCGGCAGCGTCGTCGACCATCCGGTGGTGTGGGTGACCTGGCACGACGCCTTCGCGTACGCGACCTGGGCGGACAAGACGCTGCCCACCAGCGAGCAATGGGAGAAGGCGGCCCGTGGCGCCAAGGGACGGACCTACCCCTGGGGCGACGCGGCGACCGCCGCGAAGTGCAACGTCCAGGAGTCCGGGATAGGGCACACTACCCCGGTCGCCCGCTACCACTCAGGCGCCAGCCCTTTCGGCGTCTACGACCTGTGCGGCAACGTCTGGGAGTGGTGCGGCACCACGGCAGTACCTGGCCGCCGCGTCCTCAAGGGCAGCGCGTTCTCCAGTCCCTTTGCCCACGCCACTCCGTCCGCCTTCAACGACGCGGCAGAGACGATGAGCGACAACGACACCGGCTTCCGCTGCGTCGATCCGGCGGGTCTCTCCTCGGGAGCGGGGCGGCGCTGACGACGGGACGTGACGTGGCTGTCACGTGCGATGACTGTAGCCGTCGAGGTGGTGCTCATCGCGCCGGCCCGGTGCGGACACCGGCATCACGGCACAGGCCCCGCCGCGCCGCCGCCGGGCTTCATCCGCAGGTGAGTGCCCCGCCCGTCGCCGTACGGGCGGGGTGCTCGTGTTCCTCCGCACGGGTCGCGCCCGCAGGGGTGAACGGTGAAGGGTCCGGTCACACTTCGTGCCGACTGTGTACGTGATCTGGCACAACGGATCGGAGTGCGGCAACCTACCGCCCCGTAGGTTTTCACCGGCTCACTGTCAGCACCGCTCCCGCCGCTGCCGAACACGGACCGTGGAGGACGGATGTCCGCACAGCACAGCACCGCACCCCGCGCGTCCCGGCCCGCCCCGGCCCGCGCCGCGGGCGCCCGTCCCGCCCCGCCGCCCCTGGTCGAGCCCCGCCTGCGCACCGAGCACGGCACCGTACGCGAGGCCGAGGTACCGGCCCTGGCGGCCTCCGCCGACGGGGGCTCCCTCGCCGACATCCCGTTCGACAACGCCGCCGTCGCACCCGGGGACGCCGTGCTCTCCCGCAAGCGGCCCGACGGCGTCTGGGAGGACGTCACCAGCGTCCAGTTCGCCGAGCAGGTGCGGGCCACCGCGCGCGGCCTGCTCGCCTCCGGGCTGCAACCGGGGGACCGGCTGGCCATCATGGCGCCGACCACCTACGCGTGGACGCTGCTCGACTTCGCCGCCTGGACGGCCGGACTCATCACCGTCCCGCTCTACCCGACCTCCTCGGCCGCCCAGGCCCGCTGGATACTCCAGGACGCGGGCGCCTCGGCCGTCGCCGTGCAGGACGTGGAAGGCGTCCGCCTCGTCAGCGGCATCCGCGGCGCCCTGCCGTGGCTGCGCCACCTGTGGCAGCTCGACAACGGCGCCGTCGACCAGCTCGCCGCCGCCGGCCGCGACATCCCCGACGCGCTCGTCGAGGAGCGCCGCGCCTGCCTGACCCGGGACACCGTCGCCACACTCATCTACACCTCCGGCACCACCGGACGCCCCAAGGGCTGCGTGCTGACCCACGGCAACTTCCTCACCGAGGTGGACAACGCCGCCGCACTGCTGCACCCGGTCTTCCGCTCGTTCGTCGACGAGCCCGCCGCCACGCTGCTGTTCCTGCCGCTCGCCCACGTCCTCGGGCGGATGACCGCCATCGGCTGCCTGCGCGCCCGCGCCCGGCTCGGCCACTCGCCGAGCACGGACCCGAAGGACCTGATCGAGGACTTCGCCGCCTTCCGCCCGACCTTCCTGCTCGGCATCCCCTCCGTGCTGGAGAAGGTCTACAACACCGCCCGCGCTACCGCCGAGGAGATGCGCCGCACGTCCTCCTTCGACCGCGCCGCACGCGTCGCCGTCCGCTGGGGCGAGGCCACGTCCGACGCCCGCAACGGGGAGGGGCGCGGTCCGGGCTTCGCGCTGCGGGCGGCCCGCGGGCTGTACGACCCGCTCGTCTACCGGCGGATCAGGACGGCGCTGGGCGGCCACGTCCGGCACGTCGTCTCCGGCGGCTCCCCGCTCGGGCAGCGGCTCGGCGCGTTCTTCGCCGGGGCCGGGATCGACGTCTACGAGGGGTACGGACTGACCGAGACGACGGCGGCGGCCACCTGCACGCCGCCGCTGCGGCCGAAGCTGGGCACGGTCGGCTGGCCGATGCCGGGCACCGCCGTGCGCATCGCCGACGACGGCGAGATCCTGCTGAAGGGCGGCAACGTCTTCAGCGGCTACTGGGAGTCCGAGCAGCAGACCGTCGTCCCGGCCACCGACGCCGACGGCTGGCTGCCCACCGGGGACATCGGCGCCCTCGACCAGGAGGGCTACCTGACGATCACCGGGCGCAAGAAGGACCTCATCATCACCTCCGGCGCCAAGAACATCGCCCCCGGCCCGCTGGAGGACTGGCTGCGCGCCCACCCGCTGGTCGAGCAGTGCCTCGTCGTCGGGGACAACCGCCCGTACCTGACGGCGCTCATCACCCTCGAACCGCACGGCCTCCAGCACTGGCGGCGCATGCACCGCAAGGAGGAGGTGCCGCTGCACCAGCTCGTGCACGACGAGGACCTGCGGCACAACATCCAGCGGGCGGTCAACGAGGCCAACCGGCTGGTGTCGCGCGCCGAGTCCATCCGCCGCTTCGCCCTCCTGCCGGTGGGCTTCACCGAGCACAGCGGCCACCTCACCCCGTCGCTGAAGCTGCGCCGCGCCCGCGTCGTGCGGGACTTCTCCCACGAGATCGACGCCCTGTACCGCGAGTAGGCGGCGCCGCCGGGTGCGGGCGCGGCCCTGCGGTGGTGCGGCGGGTGTGCCCGGTGGGGCCGGTGTGGTGGGCGGGTTTCGAACCGCATCCGAACAGACCCGGGTCGCCGCGTGCCGCCCCGGCCGGAGGGCCGCGCCCCGGCACACTGGCGCGGGTGAGCGACTTCTCCCGCCGGGCGGTCAAGGCCGCCCTCCTGCTGGCGGCCGGCGTGCTCGGCACCGCCGCCTGGTTCCCCGGCCAGCCCACCGCCTCAGCCACCGGCCCCGCACACCCCACCGGCGCCGCACACCCCACCGGCGCCGCGTGCACCGAGTCCGTGCCGTTCACGGCCCGGACGGAGGGCTACCGGGGTTTCCGCATCCCGGCCGTGGTGGACGCGGGCGGCGTGCTCGTCGCCTTCGCCGAGGGCCGCAAGGAGTCGCTCGCCGACGACGGGAACATCGACGTCGTCGCCCGCCGCTCCGAGGACGGGGGCTGCACCTGGGGGCCGCTGCTGCGGGTCGCCGACGCGGGCCGGGACACCATCGGCAACCCGGCGCCCGTCGTGGACCCGGCCACCGGGCGCCTCACCCTGCTGACGTGCCGCAACGAGCACGGCGTGATGGGCCACCGCCGGGTGTTCGTGCAGCACAGCGACGACGCCGGGCGCACCTTCTCCGCGCCGCGCGAGATCACCGCGCAGGTCAAGCCGGAGCACTGGAACTGGTACGGCACCGGGCCGGGCCACGCGATCGCCCTGCGCCACGGCCCGGTGCCGGGGCGGCTGCTCGTCCCCGGCCACCACAGCTACCGCACCCCGTCGGGGACGTACCGCTCGGGCGCGCACTCCCTGTACAGCGA
This sequence comes from Streptomyces solitudinis, assembly GCF_036323765.1. Lineage (NCBI taxonomy): Bacteria > Bacillati > Actinomycetota > Actinomycetes > Kitasatosporales > Streptomycetaceae > Streptomyces > Streptomyces solitudinis. The sequence continues at coordinate 161,317 of NZ_JAZDCW010000010.1, read as the reverse complement.
CGACGGCGGCGCCACCTGGCGGATCGGCTACACCGCCCAGCCGGACGGGGACGCCCTGCGGCTGAGCGAGAACACGTTCGCCGAACTGCCGGACGGCCGCGTCTACACCAACGTCCGCGATCAGGAGGGCACCGCGCCCGGCCACCGGGCCGACACCCATCTCGCCCCCGGCGGCGCCCGGTTGCTGGCCCCCTACCGGCCGCAGCCCGCGCTGGCCGGTCCCGTCGTCCAGGGCAGCACCCTGTGGGCCGACCCCTACCTGCTCTACTCCGGGCCCGCCGACCAGGAAGCCCGCGAGGCCCTCACCCTGCGGGTGAGTGACGACGGCGGCCGCACCTGGCGCTCCGGTCCCCGGCTGACGTCCGGCCCCTCCGCCTACTCCGACCTCGTCCGGCTCGACGGCGGCGCGGTCGGCGTCCTCCACGAGCGGGGCCAGGCGTCCCCGTACGAGACCCTGACCTTCACCCGGGTCCCCCTGGCCTCCCTCGCCCCGTAGGGCGGGGCTGTCAGGGAGCGAGGCGGCCGGAAACGGCAGGAGCCCCCCGCCGGATGCGGGAGGCTCCTTGGTGGTGCGGTGATCAGGCCGGGGTGACGTTCTCCGCCTGCGGGCCCTTCGGGCCCTGCGTGACGTCGAAGTTCACGGGCTGGTTTTCCTCAAGCGACCGGAACCCGGACGCGTTGATGGCGGTGTAGTGGACGAAGACGTCGGGACCCCCGCCGTCCTGGGCGATGAAGCCGAAGCCCTTCTCGGCGTTGAACCACTTCACGGTTCCGGTAGCCATAAGCCCTCCTTGGGCCTATAAGGGTCGCCCTGTTCCAGAACCTGCAAGACATCTTGAAGTCTGAAAATGACAAAAGCCTGCGGTTACATGCTCCGCAGGCTTTGTACTGCAAGGAAACCAAACTGCAACTCGCTGTGAGCGTAGCATGCTCCGTGCGGGCGCGGTAGTGGCCTCTTCAACCTCACGTCGTCCCTGGTCGTCGGCTTGGCGCGGGCCGGGCGTACCCTCCCCAGTGTGAGTGCACAGCCGAGTCCGCGATCCCGCCCACGGGTGGGCCACATCCAGTTTCTCAACTGCCTGCCCCTCTACTGGGGGCTCGCCCGCACCGGCAGCCTGCTGGACCTGGAGCTGACGAAGGACACGCCGGAAAGACTCAGCGAACAGCTCGTGGCGGGGGACCTGGATATCGGCCCGGTCACCCTCGTGGAATTCCTGCGCCACAGCGACCGGCTCGTCGCCCTCCCCGATATCGCCGTCGGCTGCGACGGCGACGTCATGTCCTGCGTCATCGTCTCCAAGGGCGAGCTGGCCGCGCTGGACGGCGAGCGCGTCGCGCTGGGCTCGACGTCCCGCACCTCCGTGCGGCTCGCGCAGCTCCTGCTCGCCGAGCGGTACGGCATCACCCCCGCCTACTACACCTGCCCGCCCGACCTGGGCCTGATGATGCAGGAGGCGCAGGCGGCCGTCCTCATCGGCGACGCCGCCCTGCGCGCCTCGCTGCACGACGCCCCGCGCCTGGGACTGCACGTCCACGACCTCGGGCGGATGTGGAAGGACTGGACGGGCCTGCCGTTCGTCTTCGCCGTGTGGGCCGCGCGCAGGGACTTCCTCGCCCGCGAACCGGAGACGGTGCGCGAGGTGCACCGCGCGTTCCTCGCCTCCAGGGACCTGTCGCTGGAGGAGGTCGGGAAGGTCGCCGAACAGGCGGCGCGCTGGGAGGTGTTCGACGCGGAGCTGCTGGCCCGCTACTTCACCACGCTCGACTTCAGCCTCGGCGCCGCGCAGCTGGCGGGCATCACCGAGTTCGCCCGGCGCACGGGGGCCGGCGGCGGCTACCCGGCCGACGTCCGCGTGGAACTCCTGCCGCCGCCGTCCGGACCGGCCGGTCCTGCCCTACTCTGAACCGCGCGCGTCCCACGGACACGGGACGGGCAGGGGGAGGGCACGGCATGGAACCGCTCGGCGCGGAGGACCCGCGGACCATCGGCGGCTACCGGCTGCTGCGCAGGATCGGCGCCGGCGGCATGGGACGGGTCTACCTGGGACGCAGCCGCGGCGGGCGCACCGTCGCGGTGAAGGTCGTGCACGCGCACTTCGCCGCGGACGAACAGTTCCGCGCCCGGTTCCGCCGGGAGGTCGAGGCCGCCCGCCGGGTCGGCGGCGACTGGACGGCCCCCGTCCTGGACGCCGACCCGGACGCGGCGACGCCGTGGGTGGCCACCGGGTACGTCGCGGGCCCCGACCTGCACGACGCGGTCGCCCGGCACGGGGCGCTGCCCGGGGACGCGGCGCGGGCGCTGGGCGCCGGGCTCGCCGAGGCGCTGGCCACCGTCCACGCGCGCGGCCTGGTCCACCGCGACGTCAAGCCGTCCAACGTGCTGCTCACGCTCGACGGCCCCCGGCTCATCGACTTCGGCATCGCCCGGGCCACCGACGCGACCGCCTCCCTGACGGCGACCGGCGTGTCCGTCGGCTCGCCCGGCTACATGGCGCCCGAGCAGGTGCTCGGCCGCGAGGTGCACGCGGCGGCCGACGTCTTCTCGCTCGGCGCGGTGCTGGCCTTCGCCGCGACCGGACGCCCGCCCTTCCCCGGCGACAGCCCGGCCGCGCTGCTGTACAAGGTGGCGCACGAGGAACCCGGGCTGTCCGGGCTGGACGGGGACCTGCGCGAGGTGGCCGCCGCCTGCCTGGCCAAGGAACCGGCCGCGCGGCCCGCCGTCACGGAGGTGGCCGCCCGGCTCGCCGGGGCGGGCGGCGCGGCGGCGCTGATGGTGGGCGGCTGGCTGCCGGGCCCGGTCGTGGAGGGCGTCAGCCGCCGCGCGGTGGCGCTGCTGGAACTGGAGACCGAGGACACCCCGGCCGACCCGCCGACAGGTCCCGGACGCGCCGCCCCCGCGCCGTCCCCCGCGCCGTCCACCCCGCCGCCCGGGGGCGGCGCGGGCGTGTCCTCCCACATCCCGGCCGGTGCCTACGCCCAGCGCCCCTACGAGGCGTCCGGCTCCCACGGGCCCTACGGCCCGTACGGCACGCCCGCCCCCTACGGCGGCCCCGTCACGGCCGGGCCGCAGGGCGCGCGCGTCCGCACCGGCCCGTCCGGGCACGCCCCGGTGTGGAGCCGCACGGGCCCGCTCCTGGCCGGGGGCGGGGTCCTGGCCGCCGCCCTGGTGGGCCTCGGCCTCTGGCTGCTGCCGCAGGGCGGCACGCCCCGCCCCACACCGTCGGACACCGGCGTCGAGACCGTGGACCTCGGGGACCCGGACACCGTCCCCGAGGGGTTCCTCGGCACCTGGCGCGGTGACGTGCGCTCCGACACGGGCCAGCACGGCGGGGTGCTGACCGTCGTCATCGAGGAGGGCGGCCCGGGCAGCGACGCGGTACGCATGACGACCAGGCAGGCCGGGGTCGACTGCGAGGCCGTCGCCAAGGTCGACAGCATCACACCGGAGGTGCTCACCGTCACCGACCGGCTCGTCGGCGAGACCCCGGAGCTGCTGGGCGTGCCGCTGTGCAGCGAGCGCAGCGCCCCGATCACCTTCACCCTGAAGCCCGACGGCTCCCTCTTCGGCTCCTCCGAGGACGCCCTCGCCGGGAACCCCACCGCCGATCTGGTGCGCGTGGAGGAGTGAGCGCCCCGCCCGGGGGGCCCGGGGCCGCTGGCGTACGCTGGAGCGGTCGTACCACCTGCCGGAAGGGACCGCCCCGGTGACCGAGAACGCCGACCTGACGTCCGTGCTCGACCGCGCCGCTCAGGGCGGGCGCATCTCTCCCGAGGAGGCGCTCGACCTCTACCGCCGGGCGCCGCTGCACGCCCTCGGGCAGGCCGCCGACGCCGTCCGCCGCCGCCGCTACGCCGGTACCGAGCACATCGCGACGTACATCATCGAGCGGAACATCAACTACACCAACGCCTGCGTCACGGCGTGCAAGTTCTGCGCGTTCTACGCCCCGCCCAAGAGCGACAGGGTCTGGACGCGGGACCTCGACGACATCCTGCGCCGCTGCGCCGAGACGGTCGAGCTGGGCGGCACCCAGATCATGTTCCAGGGCGGCCACCACCCCGACTACGGCGTGGAGTACTACGAGGAGCACTTCGCCGCCATCAAGAAGGCGTTCCCGCAGCTCGTCATCCACTCCCTCGGCGCGTCCGAGGTGGAGCACATGGCCCGCATCTCGGGCGTCTCCGTCGAGGAGGCCATCACCCGCATCCACGCCGCGGGGCTGGACTCCTTCGCCGGCGCCGGGGCCGAGCTGCTGCCCGAGCGGGCACGGACGGCCATCGCCCCGCTCAAGGAGTCGGGCGAACGCTGGCTGGAGATCATGGAGACGGCGCACCGGCTCGGCGTCGAGTCCACCTCCACGATGCTCATGGGCACGGGCGAGACGAACGCCGAGCGCATCGAGCACCTGCGCATGATCCGCGACGTGCAGGACCGCACCGGCGGCTTCCGCGCCTTCATCCCGTACACCTACCAGCCCGAGAACAACACGCTGAAGGGCCGCACGCAGGCCACGCTCTTCGAGTACCTGCGCGTCATCGCCGTCGCCCGGCTGTTCCTCGACAACGTCGCCCACATCCAGGGCTCCTGGCTGACGACGGGCAAGGACGTCGGCCAGCTCACGCTGCACTACGGCGCCGACGACCTCGGCTCGGTCATGCTGGAGGAGAACGTCGTCTCCTCGGCCGGGGCCAGGCACCGCTCGAACCTCACCGAGCTGCTGCACCTCATCCGGGCGGCCGGGCGGGTGCCCGCGCAGCGCGCGACCACCTACGAGCACCTCGTCGTCAACGACGACCCGGCGAACGACCCGGAGGACGGCCGCGTCGTCTCGCACCTGTCCTCCACCGCGCTCGCGGGCGGCACCGCCCACCCCGAGCTGAAGCTCATCGACGCGGGCTGAGGCGCCGCCGCCGTGCTCGTCCTGCACGTCCCGGCCCACGGTGACGCCCTGCTGGCGGACGGCGGCCGGATCGCCGCCACCGGCCCGCACCGAGAGCTGGCCGCGGCCCGCCCCGGGGCGCGGGAGCGGCACTGGGCGGGCACCATCGGTCCGGGCCGCTGCGCCCCGGACGCCGCCGCGTTCCTGGAGCGGGCCTACCACCCCGACCCCCGGGAGGCCGACGCGCTCGGCACCGGGCCGCTGACCGGTGCGGCGCTGGACGCGCTGGAGCGCACCGGCGCGCTCACGGACGCCCGGCGCGGCCACAGCGCCCGCCGGGGTCTGCAACGGCTGCTGGCCGACGGGGTGACGGCGCTCGTCGGCCCGTTCACGCACCCGGCCGTGCGCACGGCCGTGCGGCGCTCGGGCCTGACCGTCCTGGACGGCCCCCGCCCGCTCACCCTCGCCCCGGGCGCCCGCGCGGACTTCACCGTCACCGCCCCGGACGGCACCTGCCTGGCCACCGTCATCGCCGCCCGCATCCTGCACCGCGCCTCCTGACGACACCCGCCCGGCGCGGGTGCCGCTCCGGGGCGGGTGCCCGGGCCGGGCGGGCGGCCCGGGGCCCACCGGCGCGCGGGAGGCGCGGGGAGGCACAGGGAGGCGCGGGAGGGAAAAGCACTTGCCGGGCGCCGGGCGGCCCGGGGAGGGTGGCGGCCGGCAGCCCCGCCACCGGGCCGGGCCACGACAGCCGAGAGGAGGAGCCGAGCAGATGAGCCCCATGACGTCCCCGCTCGTCCCTTCCCGGGGTGCGCACCGCGCCTGACCCCGGAGCGGACGGGCGCGTTCCCAGGAGTGTCCCGACCGTGGAACCGAACGACCTGACCGTGCGCCCGCTCACCGGGCGCGATGAACTCGACCTCTTCAACCAACTGCCCTACGTCCTCAACGGACAGCTCGCGGACGACCTCGACCGGGGCCGCCGGCGGCCCGGGTGGATGTGGGTCGCGCTGCGGCGCGGCCGGGTGCTGGCCAGAGCCGCCTGGTGGAGCCGGCCGGGGGCCGACGACACCCCGTTCCTCATGGACGTCCTCGACCTCGACGACGGCCTGCCCGTCGCCGAGCGCGTCGACGTGGGCACGCGGCTGCTGCGCGCCGCCATGGCCGCGGCCCTGCCGGAGGGGGAGCGTCCGCCCGAGTTCTGCCGCTTCGTCCCGCCCGGCTGGCGCGACGACACCGCCGTCCGGGAGGGCGTCGAGAGCCGCACGGCCGTCCTGGAGCGCCTCGGCGCCCGGCTGTTCGTGGAGCGGCTGCGCCTGGAGTGGCGGCCGGGGGCGCCGCTCCCCGCACCGAGCGGGCGCCTCGCGTTCCGGCCGGTGCGGGGCGCGGAGGAACTGCTGCCGCTGCTGACCTCCGTCCTGGAGGGCACGCTCGACGCCCACGGGCGCGACGACCTGACGCGGATGACGGCGCGGGAGGCGGCCGTCGGCCAGTGGGAGGAGGAGTTCAGGAACTACACCACGCCCCGGGAGTGGTGGCGCGTGGCCACCCTGCCGGGCGGGGAGCCCGTCGGCTTCGTGCTCCCGGCCCGCAACGCCTACAACCCGATCATCGCCTACATCGGCGTGCTGCCCGGCCACCGCGGGAACGGTTACATCGACGACCTGCTCGCCGAGGGCACCCGCGTCCTCGCCGGGCAGGGCGCCGAGCGCGTCCGGGCGTCGACCGACCTCGGCAACACCCCCATGGCGAACGCCTTCCGGCGCAACGGCTACGTCGCCTTCGAGCACGAGATCGACATGACCTGGGGCTGACCGGGCGGGAGGGGCCGGGCCACGGCGCCCGGCCCCTCCCGGCCCCCTCCGGCCCCTCAGCCCCCTCCGGCCCCTCGGTCGCTCCCGGACCCGCCCGGGACCCCGCGCCCGCCCCGCACCGCCGGTACCGGCAAGATGGGCACGTGACTCGCGCATCCCTGGACAAGCAGCCCCACGAAGTCGCCGCGATGTTCGACGCGGTCGCGGCCAAGTACGACCTCACCAACGACGTGCTCTCCCTCGGCCAGACCCGCCTGTGGCGCCGCGCCGTCGCGCAGGCCGTGGCCGCCCGGCCCGGCGAGCGCGTCCTCGACCTCGCCGCCGGGACGGGCACCTCCTCCGTCCCCTTCGCCGACGCGGGTTCCTTCACCGTCCCCTGCGACTTCAGCCTCGGCATGCTCCGCGAGGGCAAGCGGCGCGAGCCGTGGATGCCGTTCACCGCCGGGGACGCGACCCGGCTGCCCTTCCGCGACGACGTCTTCGACGCCGTCACCATCTCCTTCGGCCTGCGCAACGTGCAGGACACCGCGGCGGCCCTCCGCGAGCTGCTGCGGGTGACGCGGCCGGGCGGCCGGGTCGTGATCTGCGAGTTCAGCCACCCCGTCGCCGCGCCGCTGCGCACCGCCTACACCGAGTACCTGATGCGCGCGCTGCCGGCGGTGGCCCGCGCGGTGTCGTCGAGCCCGGACGCGTACGTCTACCTCGCCGAGTCCATCCGCGCCTGGCCCGAACAGCCGGAGCTGGCCCGCGCGCTCCAGCGGGCGGGCTGGACGCGCGTCGCGTGGCGCAACCTCACCTACGGCGTCGTCGCCCTCCACCGCGGGGTCAAGCCCTGAGACCGGACGGGTGAAGGACGCGGCATAGACTTCCCCCGTCCACTGCCCCATCCCTCCGGGAGTCCTCGTGGCGGAACCGCAGCCGAAGCCGGCCTCCGAACGTCAGGCCGACGTCATCGTCGTCGGGGCCGGGCCCGCCGGGTCCACCACGGCGTACCACCTCGCCCGCTCCGGACTCGACGTCCTGCTGCTGGAGAAGACGGCGTTCCCGCGCGAGAAGGTGTGCGGCGACGGGCTCACCCCGCGCGCCGTCAAGCAGCTCGTCGCCATGGGCGTCGACATCTCCGAGGAGGCGGGCTGGCTCCGCAACAAGGGCCTGCGCATCGTCGGCGGTGGCCACCGGCTCCAGCTCGACTGGCCGGACCTCGCCAGCTACCCCGACTACGGACTCGTCCGCAAGCGCGACGACTTCGACGAGCAGCTCGCCCGCCAGGCCGAGCAGGCCGGGGCGCGTCTCCACCAGCGGTGCAACGTGACCGAGCCGGTGCTCGACGCCGCCGGGCGGATCACCGGCGTCGAGGCGAAGCTCGGTGAGGACAGGACGCCGGTCACCTTCCACGCGCCCCTCGTCGTCGCGGCCGACGGCAACTCCACACGGCTGTCCCTGAAGATGGGCCTGCACCGCCGCGACGACCGGCCCATGGGCGTCGCGGTGCGCACCTACTTCACCTCCCCGCGCCACGACGACGACTACCTGGAGTCCTGGCTGGAGCTGTGGGACCGGCGCGGCGCGGAGGACCGCCTGCTGCCCGGCTACGGCTGGATCTTCGGCATGGGCGACGGCACGTCCAACGTCGGCCTCGGCATCCTCAACAGCTCCAGCGCGTTCCGCGAGCTGGACTGGCGCGAGGTGCTCAAGGCGTGGTGCGCCTCCATGCCCGAGGAGTGGGGCTACACGCCGGAGAACATGACGACGCCGATCCGCGGCGCCGCGCTGCCGATGGCCTTCAACCGCCAGCCGCACTACACGCGCGGCCTGCTCCTCGTCGGTGACGCGGGCGGCCTCGTCAACCCGTTCAACGGCGAGGGCATCGCCTACGCGATGGAGTCCGGCCAGATCGCGGCGGACGTCGTCGTGCAGGCGCAGGCCCGCCGTACCGCCGCGCACCGCGAACTGGCCCTCCAGCGCTACCCGAAGGTCCTCAAGGACACCTACGGCGGCTACTACAACCTCGGCCGTGCCTTCGTGAAGCTCATCGGCAACCCGAAGGTCATGAAGCTCGCCACCGAACGCGGCCTGTCGCACCCGGTGCTGATGCGCTTCACGCTCAAGCTGCTGGCCAACCTCACGGACCCGACCGGCGGCGACGCGATGGACCGCGTCATCAACGGGCTGACCCGCGTCGCCCCCCGCGCCTGACACCTCCCGCGACACCCCCCGGACCGCCGCCCGGCGGATCACCGTCCGCCGGGCCGGTCGTCCGCCGGGCCGCCGTCCCGGCCGGCCAGGGACCTGCGGCACAGCACCACGGTCAGCAGCCCGAGCACGCCCGCCCCCGCGACGACGTGGTGCGGGGGCAGGAACTCGGCCGCCGCCCCCGCCCCGGCGAACCCGAAGCCCTGTCCGACCATCAGGCCCGCCGTGGCCAGGGTGAACGCCCTGCCCCGCAGGGCCTCCGGGGTGGCCTCCAGCACCCGCTGGTCCAGCCCCATCGCGTAGGAGAACCCCAGCCCGCACACCGCGAGCAGGGCCGTCGCCAGGAGCACGCCGGGCCGCAGCACGAAGACCAGCAGCGGGACGAACAGCACGGCGGCCGTCGGCAGCACGATCCGCACCCGCGTCCGGGGCCGCAGCACCGTGCCCGCCAGCAGCTCACCGGCGACCGAACCGGCGGGCGCGGCGCACAGCAGCAGGCCGACGGCCGTGGGCCCGCCCCCCAGCTCGTCCGCGTACGGGACGGCCAGCGCCTCGGGCGCCACGGCGAGGGCCGGGGGCAGCCAGGTCAGCGCGAGCAGGGGCCGCATCCCGCGCACGGCGAAGACCTCCCGCACGCCCGCCAGGGAGGCGCGGGCCACCGATGTCCGCGCGCCCTCCGCCGCGTCCCAGCGGGCCGGACGGCGGCGGGTGCCGAACCGCAGCAGCAGGGCCGCGGCGCCGAAGCCGCCCGCCGCCGCCAGCAGCGACCGGCCGGGCGTCAGCGCGAGGAGCAGGACGCCGCCGGCGGCGAAGCCGACGATCTGGGTGCTCTGCGACACCAGGCGCAGCAGGGAGCGCCCCAGCGGGTAGGCCGCTCCGGGCAGCACGTCCGGCAGGCTCGCGGCGCGCGCGCCCTGGAACAGGGGCGCGACGGTGCCGAGCACCAGCAGCAGGCCGAGCAGCGCCCACACGGGCATGCCGGGCACGGCCATGACGGCGACCACGAGGAAGCTGACCGCCTGGCAGGCCACGAGCACGTCCCGGGCGGGACGGCGGTCGGCCACGGCCGACAGCAGTGTGGCCCCGAACAGGTGGGGCACGAAGCCCAGCGCGAAGGTCAGCGACGCCAGCAGCGGTGACCGGGTGCGCTCGTACACGAGGACCGAGAGCGTCACCTGCGCGACGACGTTGCCCAGCGTGGCGATGACCTGCGCGACGAACACCGCGCGGAACTCCGCGACGGCGAGGATGCCGAGGTACGTGGGGGGCGGGGAGCCGTCGGGCGCCGCGTCGGCGTGCTGCCGCCCGTGGGCGGTATCTTCCTGGGACATGGGCCGCAGCATCGCGGCGCGCGGGCCCGGTGGGCCATCGATTCGGCGAGGGCCGAATCCGCGCCGCACCGGCGGCCGCGGCGGCCCGGCCCGGAGCAGCAGCCGCGCCGGGCGGGGGCGGCGGCGAGCGGAGGTGGGGGACATGGCGGTGCGCCTGCTGGCGGAGCCCGCGGACCTGCTGCGGTGCCGCTTCGCGCTCTCCCCCCTGTGGGAGACGGTGGCCGCCGTCCGCACGCTGACCGATCCGCGCCGCCAGGCGTACCACTCGCGCTGGCTGCGCCGCGTGCGGCCGCACGCCCGGCCCGCCGCGCTCGCCCCGCTGCTGGCGCTCCTGCCGCGCACCGGGTTCACCCCGGACTTCCTCACCCCGCCACCGCCCTGCCCCCTGCCGGACATCGGGGACGAGCTGGACCGGGTGGCGGCGACCAGACCGGACCGGGTGGCGGCGGAGGTCCACCGCTCCCTCCACGGCCCCGAACGGCGCCTCGCCCCGCCCCCCGAGGTCGCCGCCGGACTGCTCGCCGACCCGGCCCGCACCCTGGCGGAGCTGGTCCGGCTCCTCGGCGAGTGCTGGGAACTGCTCGTCGCGCCGCAGTGGCCGCGGATGCGCGACGTCCTGGAGGCCGACATCGCCCTGCGCTCCCGGCGGCTGGCCGAGGGCGGACTCCAGCGCATGGTGGACGGCCTGCACCCCGCCGTCCGCTGGCACGAGGACGACGCGCTGCACGTGGCGTCCCCGTACCGGATCAGCCGCCGGCTCGGCGGTCGGGGGCTGCTGCTCCTGCCGAGCGTGTTCGTGTGGCCCGCCCTGACCGTCGTCGCCGACCGCCCGTGGCAGCCGACGGTGGTCTACCCGGTCCGGGGCGTCGGCGACCTGTGGGGTCCGCCCGCGCCGGCGCGCGAGGCCGAAGCCCTCGGGCGTCTCATCGGCCGTACCCGCGCCCGCATCCTCACGGGGCTGGACGAGCCGTCCTCCACGGGTGTCCTCGCCCGGCGGCACGGCCTGGGCGCGGCCTCGGTGTCCGCGCACCTCACGGCGCTGCGGGACGCCGGCCTGGTGACCGGCCACCGGGCGGGCCGGTTCGTGCGCTACGCGCGGACGGAACTGGGCGACGCGCTGGCCGGGGCCTGAGGCGCGTCTGACGGGGCCCGGACGGCGCGGAGGGCCGCCGACTCCCCGGGGAGTCGGCGGCCCTCGGGCTCACCGGTGCGGCGGACCGTCACAGGACGCGCACGGCGCCCGTCGGCATGTCCCAGCTCATGTCGCGCTCGACGACCCCGGTCGAGGAGTTCTGCGCGCCGACGAACTTGCCGTCGCCCACGTAGATGGCGACGTGGTAGGCGCTGCCCGCGCCGCCCCAGTACAGGATGTCGCCGGGCTGGACCGCGCTCAGCGGGACCTGCGTGCCCGTGGTCGACTGCGACTGCGAGGTGCGCGGCAGGCTGATCCCCGCCTGGCGGAACGCGACGCTGGTGAGGCCCGAGCAGTCGTAGGCGCCGGGGCCCATGGCGCCCATGACGTACGCCTTGCCGACCTGCGCGCGGGCGAAGTTCACGACCGCCGCCGCGCTGCCGGTCGCGGTGGACGGCGCGGGGGCGGCCGCCTCGCTGGTGGCGGCGGCGGGCGCGGCGGCCGGGGCGGAACGCTCGGCGCTGCGGGAGGCGCGGGCCTCCGTGGCCGCACGGGCCTCGGCGGCTTCGCGGACCTCGCGCTCCTCGGCGGCCTTGGCGCGGGCCTCGGCGGCCTCACGGGCCTTCCGCTCGGCCTCGGCGTCGGCCTTCTTCTTCGTCTTCGCGGCGGTCTTCCTGGCCTGCTCCGCGGCCTCGGTCTGCGCGGCCTCCAGGTTGTACTGGATGGCGATGGTCTGCGTCGCGTGGGCCGCCTCGGCGGAGCCGTAGGTCAGCACGTCGTCCAGCGCGGGCATCTCGACCGTGTCGGCCGGAGCCTCGGACGAGGCGGACGACGGCGCCGCCGCGCCGGTCACCGCGAGAGTCGTGAAGACGCCACCGGCAACGCCCGAGCGGATGAGCGTGTTCCGGGAGGAACGCCGGGGTTTCCGGTGGCTGGGTATGTGAGCGTTGGACATGGCCCCAGAGAAGCAGGTGTCCGAGGTTCCGCTCAAGCACGGTGTTTCGCGCCACAAGGCGCCTTTGGGTGCCCGATTCGGGGCTTTTGATCCTCCCTCAGTGCCGCCGCGGACGATGATCAATGTCCGACTACGCGGCTGTGACCACGCTGTTGTCCGGTTTGTCGGCCAGGTGTTCCGGCCTAGCATGTCTCGGCCCGGTAACGCCAATGTGACGGTTGCTGCCAGGTATGTTTAGTGATGCACGTCACACTCGTTCTCGGGCTTCACATCCGTCACTCCCGCCCCAAGCGGACAACTCGCGTCAACACCCCAACCCGCCCAAGTCGCCCGCGGGGTCCCAACTCCTGACACGCCGTCACGGCCAGGCCGTCGCCCGGCCGGGGACGAGCGGGGAGGAAAGGGGCATCTCTGACGGCTCGTCGCGCGCGGCCCGGCCACCCCGCGCGCCGCCCCCGCGCCACCGGTGTCAGGGGCTGGCCTCGTCACGGCAGGAGCGGGCGTCGATCGCGGCGCCGTTCGGCTTGTGGGTACTGATCCAGCCCGGGTCCTCGTCCACCAGCTTCGGCAGCGACACCTCGACGTCCTTGATCCACGTGCTGCTGCCCACGTAGCCCTTGAGCCACTCGGTCAGCCTCCGGCAGTCCTCGCGGTGGCCCTTGCGCAGCCCGATCCCGTAGTGCTGGGGTGCCCCTATGGTCAGGCCGGGCACCACGCGCAGGCCGTCCTTCGCGTGGTGGCGGGCGAAGCCGTAGAGGATGGCCTGGTCGGTGGACATGGCGTCCACCCGGTCCTCGCGCAGTGCCTCGATGCAGTCCGAGGCGTCGTCCAGGACGTGCGGCTCGACGCCCGTGGTCTCCTTGAGGTCGTCCAGCGCGTCCTGCGACGTCGTGCCCTCCCAGGTGCAGATGTGCTGCCCCCGCAGATCCGTCTTCTCGCGGATGTCCGAACCGTCCGCGTCGACCAGGAAGCCCTGGCGGGTGGTGAGGTACGGGCCGACGAAGTCGATCTTCTCCATACGGTCCGGCGTGATGGAGAACGAGGCGATGATCAGATCCGCCGCGCGCCCCTCCAACTGCACGACACGGTCCTGCGAGGACACGTCCGCGGGCTCGCTGAACGCGACGTCCAGGTGGTCCGTCAGGTGCCGGTACAGCAGGTAGTCCAGGCCCGAACGGTCGTAGTTGGACGAGTAGCCCAGGCCCGGCAGGTCGTTGTGCATGGCGACGGTGACCCGCTCGACGCCGAGGAACTCCGTTCCCGCGTCCTGCCCGGAGCAGGCCGTTGCGGTCAGGGCGAGCGCGGCGGCCGCCGTCACCCAGGACCGGAACCGCCTTTGGCCCCGGACGGCTCCACGAGGCCCTTGCGGCGCGTGCGTCACGTTCTTCCCCCCTCAGTCGTGCAGGACGGCTTCGGCCACGGACACGCTCATCCAGCAGCCCTCGTCGGTCGCCAGGGTGACCAGGACCCGGACGGCGTCCCGCGCACCGCCCAGCGGCAGGCTGAACAACTCGCCCGACCGCAGCTCCGCCGCATGCTCGACGCCGCTGCCGGCCAGCCGCGCCGAGTACGTCGTCTCCGGGGAGCACGACTGCCTGCCGCGCTCCGCGTCCTCGATGGCCAGGGCCAGGCGCAGGTGCGTCCGGTGCGGCTGGTTGTCCACTGCGACGGTCAGCGTGGACCCGTTCGTGGCCGGGCCCTCGGGAATGATGAGCGCGGGCCCCGTCACGTCCACGTCCCCGTGGTCCGCGTAGTGGTCCATGCCGACGAGGCCGAGCACCGCGAGGAGCAGCGAGGAGCCCGTCACGAGCGCCTGCCAGGGCCCCGCCCGCCCGCCGCCCTGCGCGCTCACCGCACCGGCCAGGCCCATCACCCGGCACAGCGACAGCACGACGGCGGCACCGATCACGGCGTACACCCACAGGAACTGGTGCGCCGGACCGTCCGGACCGGTGATCAGCGCGGTGGCGCCCAGCGCCAGCACCAGGAAGAACGGCGGCCAGTTCCACCCGCTCCAGCTCTTGACCCGCCCGGTGAACTCGCTGACGTCCCCCACGAACGGACTGACGATCAGCTGGCCGATCCGCTCGATCCGGCCGATGGCGGGCGACCCGGACCCGGAGGAGGAGACGCGGACGCCGTCCCGCGCTCTGTGGTCGCTCAACGCCCGGCCTCCCCCTCGGGCGGCGCGCCGAAGGACATCGTCCCGATCTCGCCGATGCGGCCGATGGCCGGGGAGTTCGGGCCGTGCGACGCGACGTGGTACGTGTCGCCGGAGCAGGCGTCCCGGATGCGCTCGTGCAGCGCCGCGCCGTCGCGCGGGGAACCCGCCGCCAGCCACTCGCCGACGGCCGTCTCCAGCAGCAGCCGGTCCTCCGGCGGCAGCGCCCTGATCCGCGCGGCGGCGTCGGCGTCCTCCGGCGTCTGCGGCGGGTCCTCCGGGCGGCGGGACAGGAGCCGTCCGATGAGCGCGCGCCCGCGCAGCACCGCGCTGTCCGCGAACTGCGTCTGCGCCGACTCCACGACCGCACCGGCGAAACCGGCCGCGGCGGCGCTGATGACGGGGACGAGGGCGGCCGAAGCCGCCAGCAGTTCGGACATGGACCCCCCGATCCTCGGGCACCGTGTGCCATGCGCCCGGGCGCCCCACAAGCCGGAGCGTGACGGCTCGGTCACCCGGAACAGCCGACGATACATGCCGGGCGCCCCGCGCGGACGCCTTTCGCTCCCACCCGTGACCGGACCGTGCCGCCGCGTGGCGCGATGATTGGGGGACGGGGGCACACGGTGGCACGGGCACGGCCCGGCACACCGCAACGCGCTGGGGCGGGGCACCCGACAGCGGGAAGGGAGTGGCGAGATGGTGGCAAACGCGGGCGCGGGGGCAGACGGGAGTGCGGACGCGAGTGCGGACACGGACGCGGCGCGGTGGCAGGTGGCGCGTCTGGAGGAGCTGACCCGCGAGGTCAGGCGCCAGACGGCACGCGGGCCCGGTGGCCCCGACACCCGGGCGCTGCTCGACTGGCTCGCCCGGCGCACCGGCGCCGCCGTCGCCCTGCTGGCGGACCCGCACGGGCCCGACGTCCGCACCGACGCCTTCCCCGAGCGGCTCGGCCCCGCGCTCGGCCCGGTCCTCACCCGGCTGTCCGGCGGCGGCACGTCCGCCGCCACCACACACGCCGACGGCTTCGACGCGCACCTCACCGCCCTCGACGGACCGGCCCCGCGCCCGGTGCTGGTGGCCGCCGCACCCACCGCCGTGCCCCGCGAGGCCGCCTGGCTGGCCGCGCACACGGCCGACGCCCTCGCCCTGCTGCGTCGCACGCACCAGGCCCGCCAGGACGCGGACGGCTACCACCCCAAGGCGGCCCAGGTGCGCTTCGCGGTCCTCACCGCCCTGATGGCCGGGGACGTCGGCATGGCCCGCCGCATGACGGCCGGCGCCGTCCCGGCGCTGCTGGACGCCGACCGGGTGCGCGTCCACCTGCTGCACTGCCCGCCCGGCGACCGCGACCGCATCGCCCGCGCCCTCCAGGACCCCACCGGCTACCACGGCCCCGACCTGCTGGCCCGCTGCCCCGTCTACGACGAACACCTCATCTGCGTCCTCGCCGAACACCCCGACGGGCCGGGGGAGCACGCGGGGGCGCTGCGCCGCCTCGTGGAGACCCGCCCGCACTACGCGCTCGGCATCAGCGACCCCTACCCGCTGCGGGCGACGGCCGAGGCGTACGCCCAGGCGTGCCACGCCCTGGCCGTCGCCCGCAACACCCCCCAGCGCGTCGCCGCCTACCAGGGGCAGGCCCCGCTCGTGCACCTGCTCCCGCACCGCGAGGCGCTCGCCTGGGCCCGGCGCTACCTCCGCCCCCTCGGCACCGCCCCCCAGCTCACCCGCGACATCACCGGCTACGCCGTCTCCCTCTCCCGCTCCGGCGCGGCCCGCATCCTCGGCGTCAGCCGCAACACGGTCACCTCCCACGTGCGCCGGGCGGAACAGCTCCTCGGCGCCGACCTCGACGACGTCCGCACCTGCGCGGCCGTCGACCTGGCACTCGCCCTCACCGGCAGCCAGACCGGGCTCGAACCCGACCCCGGCCTCGACAGCGGACCCGCCGCCCCCACCCTGGACGAACTGCTGCACACCGAACGGGCGGTGGCCTGGGCGGGCGCGTTCCTCGTCCCCGTCCAGGACGCCTCCCACCCTGGCCTGGAACACCTCCTGCGGACCTGGGTCGAGGCCAACACCGACGCCCAGCGCACCGCCCGCGTCCTCGGCGTCAGCCGCAACACCGTCCGCGCGCACCTGCGCACGGCGGAGAACCTGCTCAGCCGCGACCTGCTCACCACCGGCTCCGGCGTCCACGACCTCGTACACGCCCTGCGCATCACCGCCGAGACGCACCTGCTCACCGTCTGACACCGCAACGGGCGGTGTGCGCAGAGCGCACCGGAGATTGGGCACCGTGCACGGTGGTGGCCCCTGGGAGGCTCCCCCTAGCGTGGGCCACGGCTCGCACGGCGGGCCACGGAGACGCGTTCCGCGCACGTCGTCCGGCGAACGGGGGTCGTCGGAAGACCGCGACGGTGCCGGTACGCCTCCGGTGTCCGGGCGCTGAGTCGGGGGGCTCACCGCCGACAGCCGTCCTCCCCGGGATCGCGCCCCGGGGAGGACGGCCGGAAGCAACGCGTCCGCCCGGCGCGGACGTGGGTGTCAGTGGCGTGCGCGCCTCGGGAACGTACGAGCCCTCGCACCGTGCGAGGGAAGGAGCGGGTCCGGACACTCTCCCGTTGACCGCGCCCGCGTCTTCCGCGAGCCCCGGCCGTGTCCGGGCCGCTGCGTGGTCAGCGCACGAACTGCCCCACGCAGGCGACGATCGCCACGAGCAGACCCAGGACCCCGATCACCGCCTGCCACCTGTCGGGCGCGGTCCAGTGTCCCTTCGTCTCCTCCTCGCTGTGACCGTCCATCGCTCCTCCTCGCTCCTCCGGCCAGGCCCCGGAGAACAGGGCCTCCGTCGGCGGACCGCCGACGAAGCTGAAGGGAGGAACGGGCTGAACTCAGCACAGGCTAGCGGGAGTTGCCTGCGAGCGCACCACCGCGCCGGACCGGTGGCGCGACGGCCCCGGACACCAGGGCAGCCAGCGGCACACCGGAGCGCGGTTGCGTCAGCGGCTGGTGGCGGCGTAGGAGACGAACGCCGTCCACGCGGTGGGCGCCACCGCGAGCTGCGGCCCGTCGGCACGCTTGGAGTCCCGCACACGCACGGTGCTGGACATGGCCGCCACCTCGACGCAGTCGTTGTCGTCGCTGCCGCTGTAACTGCTCTTGATCCACCTCAGCGCGGATGCGTTCCCGGTGAAGGGCTTGAGGCTCATGTCGCTCCCAGCAGTTCCTCGATGAAGATCAGCGTCTCCCGTGGAGTGAGCGCCTGGGAACGGATGATCCCATATCGCAACTCCATCACCTGGACCTCTTTCGGGTCAGATACCAAGCGAGTGGTCAGCTGAGTCGAGGAGTATCCGACGGTGGAGCCGCGGCGGTTCTTGATGAGTTGCAGCGGACCGCTCATGCCTGCGTGCTCCTCGCTGGCTGTGGGCATGACCTGGATCTCCACGTTCCGTCTCCGGCCCACTTCAAGCATGTGCCGCAGTTGGTTGCGCAGGACGGCCTTGCCCCCGATAGGGCGCCGCAGAGTCACTTCCTCCTGGACGAAGGTCAACGTCGGAGCCGGTGAGCGGTAGAAGATGTCCTGTCGCGCCAGACGAGCTGACACGTACCGTTCGAGGTCGTCGTCGGAGTAGGTCGGCCGCCGCATGTGGAACAACGCGCGAGCGTACTCCTCCGTCTGTAGCAGTCCGTGGATGTTGTGGTTACCGTAGGCGCCCAGCTCGACAGCTTCCGCTTCGAGCTTCGCCAGGTCGCGGACCTTCTTGGGGTAGCGGGCCTCGGCGATGTCCTCCTTCATCGCCAGGATCTTGCCGCCCGCGCTCAGCACACCGTCCGCGTGCTCCAGCACCTCCGGCTTCGGCAGGCGGCGTCCGCGCTCGATGGCGGAAACCATCTCCAGGCTGTAGCCCAGCTCCCTGCCCAGCTCCGCCTGCGTGAGGCCCTTGTCCTCACGCCACAGCTTGAACTGGCGGCCGACGGTTCTCATCACGCCGCTGGAGTCGCCTTCGTAGCCGACGCCCCAACCGTCGTCGTCCGCGCCGTCCGTTGTGTAGTTCGCACCCATGCCGCCCCGCCTCTACGTCCACTTCCCCAACCCGATCACCGCGTGAAGGTCACGCTGTACAGGTCGGACAGGCCAGGACAGCGGTTGTACAGATCACGCTCCGTGCGGGCTCCACCGCTTCACACAGTAGATAGGCGCGGCCACGCTGAGTGATGTGAACGGAGAAATCACCCAGACCGAATCCCCCGCCCCGGAACACCGGTTCGGCGTGCTGCTGTCGCCGACGCGGCGGGGTGCCCGGCTCGCGCGGCTGCTGACCGTCGCCCACCTGTGGGCGTGGGGACTGCCGAGCGACCGCGCGGCGCACGTCGTCGCGGAACTGGCGGCGAACGCCGTCCAGCACGGGCGTGTGCCCGGACGGAACTTCCGGCTCGACCTCGCCGTCAGGTGCGACGTGCTCCGCATCGAGGTGACGGACACGCGCGGTGACCGCCTCTTCGAGACCGTCGCGCGCCGACCGGTGTGCGACGGGGCCGAGTCGGGGCGCGGGCTGCTGCTCGTCGCGGTCATGGCGGACCGCTGGGGTGTGGCCGAGGGGCCGGTTCCGCGGAAGACGGTGTGGGCGGAGCTGGACCTGCCCCGGTGATCGCTACCGTGACCGGAAGAAGAGGAGGCGCGCTGTGGCTGAGCCGATGAAGACGTGGGTGGGCGGCCGGGAGGTGGACGTCCCCAACAGCATCCCCGCGATCCGGGCCGCGCTGCCCGACGAACGCCGGGCGGAGTTCGACCGGGCCATCAACGAGGCGGGAGTCATGGAGATCCACGGGGTGATGCGGCACTGGATGCTCGAAGCCGTGCCCGACCCGGAGGCGGACGCCGTCGTGGAGCGCCTGGTCCGGGAAGAGGCCGAGAGGCGCGGTACCGCATGACGCCGTACCGCATCAGTTACGCGCCCCCGGCGGACGACGCCCTGCGGAAGATGAACCGGCGCGCCGCGTTCGAGGCCGCGATAGGCGGGACGGTCGGGCGCGATCCGTACGGCCACGGCTCCGTCCACGTCGGCGGCGACCGCGACCGGCGGGAGGCGACCGTCGCCGGAGCCGTCGTCCGCTACGTCGTCTCCGGTTCCATCCGCACCGTCACCGTCGTCCGCCTGATCAGCCTCTGACCCCACCCGGCCCGGCGTCGACGGGCGGTCGACAGCTTCGCCGGGTCAACGCGGGCACAGGTGCGGGTGACAGCGAGGGGGTCACTCAAGGCGGCTGGGCCTGATGTCACCAGGCGAGAGGCTCGTATGCTGGGCACGTGCCGCCCGTCGAGGCCACACGGAGACTTGTCGGTCGGACAGGAGGTGAAAGGGATGGGCGTTGCCATCGACCACACCGGGCCCTGGACCGTCGCCGACGTCCTTGCCCTGCCCGAAGACCGCACGATCCGCTACGAGCTGCTGGGGGCATCCCTCCTGATGTCCCCCGCGCCCGGCATCCGCCACCAGCGGCCTCGCTCCGCCTTGCCATGATCCTCCATGCGGCGGCCACGGCTGCCGAGGCTCCGGTCGAGGTGCTGGAAGCCATCAATGTCGTCCTGCCCTCCGGTCTCGTGGTCCCCGACCTCGTGGTGACCGACGCGGGAGTGACCGCCGGGGATGCCGTCAGCGTCGACGCCGACGGCGTACAGCTCGTGGTCGAGCTTGTCTCTCCCGGAAACCGCACCGTGGACCGCAAGCTCAAGCCGATGCTCTATGCCGAGGCCGCCGTCCCGCACTTCTGGCGACTTGAGTTCGATCCCGCCCCGATGCTCGTCGTCTACGGGCTGGAGAGCGGTCGGTACGTGGAGCGGACGACCGCTCTCGCGGGCGCGGCCACGCACCTGGAGGCCCCGTTCCCGGTCGCCATCGACCCGCTCGACTCTCCCGTGAGTAGGCACCGCCTGAGGACGACGCCAGCGGCGACCGAGCGGGCCAGAGGCGGATACCAGCGGACTTCCCCGCCCTCGCGGGCCCGCGCCCGTGACTGTCGTGCCAGCACCGCGACGGCGAGCGGACCGTCCTCGTTCCGCTCCCACCGCACCTCGTGCCCGGCGCCCTTCCGCACCGCGAAGCCGCCCGCTGCCGCTTGGGGTATAGGTTCGGTCACGCCTCCGTGGAGGACGGGACCGGAGCTGAACCGTGAGGGAGCCGGCATGGCCACGATCTACCGCACCACCATGAAGCCCACCAAGCTGGAGCTGATCGGCGGCTGGCTGCCGAAGCAGAGCTGGTACGCGGGTGAGGCGGACACGCCGGAACTGATGAACGCCGGCGGGTTCCGGCTGGACGATCCGGCGGGCGCGGTCGGGATCGAGATCATGGTCGTGGTGGACACCTCCGGGCAGGAACCGGTGGCGTATCTGGTGCCGATGGCGTACCGCGGCGCGGCGCTGGACGGCGTTCCCGGCGAGGCGCTCATCGGCACCTCCGAGCACGGGGTGCTCGGCACCCGGTGGGTCTACGACGGCGTCCACGACCCGGTGCTGATGGCGCAGTCGCGTGCCCTCCTGCGCGGTGAGGCGACGCCGCAGCACCAGAACGACAGCGACACCCCCGACCCGGCCGTCACCGTGCACGGAACCGCGCCCGACGACGGGACCGACGTCCGGTTCCACCGCGTGCTGCGGCCGGTGGAGGCCGCGCCGGAGCCCTCCGGGCACGTCGTCGCCGGGTGGACCTGGCCGGACGGAACGGCCGCACGAGGCGTGGTCGCCTCCGTCACGCCGCGGTAGCGGCCCGACCGGTCCAAGGCCCCCCGGGGACGCTCCCTGCGGCCTTGCCGCCGCGCGGCTACCAGTGGAGCCCGCCGTTCTGCACGGACGGTGAGCACTCGGACGCGTACGGGATGTCGGACGTCCCCGTCTCCAGCACGTCGGCCAGGGAGCAGGGATCTCGGTGGTCAGGGGGTGGGGTCGGCGAGGGTGTGGGCCACCAGGGCGTTGGCGTGGCCGTGGCCGAGGCCGTGTTCCGTCTTGAGCCAGGTGACCAGTTCCATGTGCCGGGTCAGCGGTGAGGAGCGGATGAGTTCCTTCCACTCCGCCACCGGGCGGCCGTACGTCTTCTCGATGGAGGGGAAGTAGGCGGCGGGACCCTTCGCCTGTGCGGTCATGCGGGCGTCTCCTGTCGTGTGCGGCGGGCGGACGGGCCGGGGCGGGCGGGCCGCGTCACGCGGCGTCGGCGGCGGCCCGGAGGGCGGCGATGTCGAGCTTGCGCATCCCGAACATGGCCGCCGTGGCGCGCTGGACGCGGGCCGGGTCGGGGTCGGCCAGCAGCTCGTCCAGCGCGGTGGGTACGACCTGCCAGGACAGGCCGTAGCGGTCCTTGAGCCAGCCGCACGGTCCCTCCTGGCCGCCGTCGGACAGCTTCGTCCAGTAGTAGTCGACCTCCTCCTGGTCGGCGCACCGGATCAGGAACGAGACCGCCTCGTCGAAGGTGAACTCCGGGCCGCCGTTGAGGGCGGTGTACGCCTGGCCGTCGAGGGTGAACTCGACGGTCATGACCGACCCGGCCGGGCGGGGCCCGGCCTCGCCGTAGTGGGTGACGTCGGTGATCTCCGAGCCGGGGAACACCGAGACGTAGAACTCGGCGGCCTCCAGGCCCTGGGTGTCGAACCAGAGGTTGGGCGTGATGCGGGGCATGGCGCTCTCCTTGCGTGCTGCGTGCTGCGTGCTGCGTGCTGCGTGCTGCGTGCTGCGTGCTCGCGTGCTCGTGTTCTTCGTCCTGCACCCGTACTGACGGAGCCCGCGTCCGGAACTCATCGCCGCCCCCGGCACCGCGGCGGGCGGGGGCGCCGGACCGGCCGTGGCGCGGCGGGCGTCCCGGCGACGGCGCCGGGGCTTGTGCGGGTGGGCACAAGGTGGTCCCCCGGTGGGTGCGGGGGAGGGCGCCGGGTGGGCCCGGGGAGGGCCGGGGCGCGCGGCGGCTAGCACGTGTTCGCGTCCATTGCACATTTGCATGGCGCTGCCGTCGTTTGCTAGCAGCCGATGCTCCGTAGCTGGTGGGAGCGGTGGGGCATCACTTTGCGTGTCGGTTTGCTGGCTTCGCGTATGAAGATGCTGCGCGCACGGAGATGTTGATCGATCAGCGGGTGTTGAAGATCACAAAATCGTTGTCGTACCCCGTGTCGCATGTCACAGAGGCCGGGGCATAGGATGCGTTCCACTCGGGCTTGTGAACTGCCTCACATATGCGCGATCTTCGCAACCGAAGCGCGTCCAGCAGTGAGGCGGGGGGCCGGCCCGCAGCGGAAACCAGCTAGTCATCGGCGACTGGAAGGAGCGAGGTGCGGTGAACGCCTACGTGCCCATCCTCGTGCTCGGAGCCCTTGGAGCGGCCTTCGCGGTGTTCTCCGTGGTGATGGCCTCGGTCATCGGGCCCAAGCGCTACAACCGCGCCAAGCTAGAGGCGTACGAGTGCGGCATCGAGCCCACTCCCATGCCGGCCAGTGGCGGGCGCTTCCCGGTGAAGTACTACATCACCGCGATGCTCTTCATCGTCTTCGACGTCGAGATCGTCTTCCTCTACCCCTGGGCCGTCCACTTCGACGCCCTCGGGATGTTCGGCCTCGTGCAGATGCTGGTCTTCGTCGGCCTCATCGGCGTCGCCTACGCCTACGACTGGCGCCGGGGTGGTCTGGAGTGGGACTGACCAGCGGACACCTCCGGCCTGCGGATATCGGATAGGGGCGAAACCAGATGGGAATCGAGGAGAAGCTGCCGAGCGGCTTCCTGCTCACAACGGTGGAGAAGGCCGCCGGCTGGGTGCGCAAGTCATCCGTGTTCCCGGCCACCTTCGGCCTCGCCTGCTGCGCGATCGAGATGATGACCACCGGCGCGGGCCGCTACGACCTGGCCCGCTTCGGCATGGAGGTCTTCCGCGGGTCCCCGCGCCAGGCGGACCTGATGATCGTCGCCGGGCGGGTGAGCCAGAAGATGGCCCCGGTGCTGCGGCAGGTCTACGACCAGATGCCCAACCCCAAGTGGGTGATCTCCATGGGCGTGTGCGCCTCCTCGGGCGGCATGTTCAACAACTACGCGATCGTGCAGGGCGTCGACCACATCGTGCCGGTCGACATCTACCTGCCCGGCTGCCCGCCGCGCCCCGAGATGCTGCTGGACGCCATCCTCAAGCTGCACCAGAAGATCAGCGACGAGAAGCTCGGCGTCAACCGCGAGGAGGCGGCCCGCGAGGCGGAGGAGGCCGCGCTCAGGGCGCGCCCCACCATCGAGATGCCCCTCGTGCCCGCCAGGAAGGGGATCGCGCGGTGACCGACGACCAGCAGAACACCGGCTCGGTGCCGCCCGCGCGGACGGACGCCGGCGACGTCATCGGCGTCCGCCGGGGCATGTTCGGGCCGAGCGCCGGAAGCGACACCTCCGGCTACGGCGGCCTCGTGCGCACCGTGCGGCTGCCCGGCCCCGCGACCCGCCCCTACGGCTCCTACTTCGACGAGGTCGCCGACGAACTCGAAGGCGCGCTCGACGAACAGGGCCTCGTGCCGGAGGAGGTGATCGAGCACACCGTCGTCGACCGGGGCGAGGTCACCTTCCACATCGCCCGCGAGCACCTGCTCGCCGTCTGCCGCACCCTGCGCGACGACCCCGCGCTGCGTTTCGAGCTGTGCACCGGCGTCAGCGGCGTGCACTACCCCGGGGACGAGGGGCGCGAGCTGCACGCCGTCTACCACCTGCGCTCGCTCACCCACAACCGGGTGATCCGCCTGGAGGTCAGCGCCCCGGACGCCGACCCGCACGTCCCGTCCGTCGTGGAGGTCTACCCGACCAACGACTGGCACGAGCGCGAGGCGTACGACTTCTTCGGCATCGTCTTCGACGGCCACCCCGCCCTCACGCGGATCATGATGCCCGACGACTGGCAGGGCTTCCCGCAGCGCAAGGACTACCCGCTCGGCGGCATCCCCGTCGAGTACAAGGGCGCCCAGATCCCGGCTCCCGACCAGCGGAGGTCGTACAGCTGATGAGCACGCACATCCCGCACGCCCCCGCCTCCGAGGCCACCGCCCGGGAGACGACCGAGGGCACCGTCTACACCGTCAGCGGCGGTGACTGGGACGAGGTCGCGGCCGCCGCGGCGGCGAACGACGACGAGAAGATCATCGTCAACATGGGTCCCCAGCACCCGTCCACGCACGGCGTGCTCCGCCTCATCCTGGAGATCGACGGCGAGACGGTCACCGAGGCCCGCTGCGGCATCGGCTACCTGCACACGGGCATCGAGAAGAACCTCGAGTACCGCACGTGGACGCAGGGCACGACGTTCGTGACGCGCATGGACTACCTGACGCCGTTCTTCAACGAGACGGCGTACTGCCTGGGCGTGGAGCGGCTGCTCGGCATCGAGGACGAGATCCCCGACCGGGCCACCGTCATCCGCGTCCTGCTCATGGAGCTGAACCGGCTCTCCTCGCACCTGGTGGCCATCGCCACCGGCGGCATGGAGCTGGGCGCCACCACGGTGATGATCTACGGCTTCCGGGACCGCGAACTGTGCCTGGACCTGTTCGAGCTGATCACCGGCCTGCGCATGAACCACGCCTTCGTCCGGCCCGGCGGCCTCTCCCAGGACCTGCCGCCCGGGACGATGGACGCGCTGCGCGAGTTCGTCAAGCAGATGCGGAAGAACCTGCCGGAGTACGACAAGCTCTGCACCGGCAACCCCGTCTTCAAGGCCCGCCTCCAGGACGTCGGCCACCTCGACCTCGCCGGCTGCATGTCGCTGGGCGCGACGGGGCCGATCCTGCGCTCCGCCGGGCTGCCGCACGACCTGCGCAAGGCGCAGCCGTACTGCGGCTACGAGACCTACGACTTCGACGTGCCCACCACCGAGACCTGCGACTCCTACGGCCGGTTCCTCATCCGGCTGGAGGAGATGCGCCAGTCGCTGCGCATCGTCGAGCAGTGCATGGAGCGGCTCGCCGAGCCGGGCCCGGTCATGGTGGGGGACAAGAAGATCGCCTGGCCCGCGCAGCTGGCCATCGGCCCCGACGGCCTCGGCAACTCCCTGGACCACATCAGGAAGATCATGGGCACCTCCATGGAGGCCCTGATCCACCACTTCAAGCTGGTGACCGAGGGCTTCCGGGTGCCACCCGGGCAGGTGTACGCGGCCGTCGAGTCGCCCAAGGGCGAACTGGGCGTGCACGTCGTCAGCGACGGCGGCACCCGGCCCTTCCGGGTGCACTTCCGCGACCCGTCCTTCACCAACCTCGAATCCATGGCGGCGATGTGCGAGGGCGGCCAGGTGGCCGACGTCATCGTCGCCGTCGCATCCATCGACCCCGTGATGGGAGGTGTGGACCGGTGACGGACGTCAGCCTGGGCATGCCGCAGCTACCCGCCCCGGATTACCCCGCCGAGGTGCGCGCCCGGCTCGCCGGAGACGCCGAGCAGGTCATCGCCCGCTACCCGGACAGCCGCAGCGCCCTGCTGCCGCTGCTGCACCTGGTGCAGTCCGAGGAGGGGCACGTGACCCCGACCGGCATGCGGTTCTGTGCCGAGATGCTCGGCCTGACCACCGCCGAGGTCACCGCGGTCGCCACCTTCTACTCCATGTACCGGCGCAAGCCGAGCGGGGACTACCAGGTCGGGGTGTGCACCAACACCCTGTGCGCCGTCATGGGCGGCGACGCGATCTTCACCGAACTCCAGGACCACCTGGGCGTCGGGAACGGCGAGACGACGGAGGACGGCGCCGTCACGCTGGAGCACATCGAGTGCAACGCGGCCTGCGACTTCGCCCCCGTGGTGATGGTCAACTGGGAGTTCTTCGACAACCAGACGGTCGCCTCCGCCAAGCAGCTCGTGGACGACCTGCGGGCCGGGCGCGAGGTGCGGCCCACCCGCGGCGCCCCGCTGTGCACCTTCAAGGAGACGGCCCGCATCCTCGCCGGGTTCCCCGACGAGCGCCCCGGCGCCACCGAGGCCGGCGGCAGCGCGGGCCCGGCCTCGCTCACCGGGCTCCGGCTCGCCAAGGGCGAGGCCGCGGGCGGACGCGTCGTCGGCCCGCGCGCCGAGACGCCGCCGCCCCGGTCGGCGTCCGGCGCCCCCGAGGGCCACCCCAGCTCCCACGACGCGCCCGAGCAGACCGCCGCGTCCGACCCGGCCCACCCGACGGGGCCGGTTCCCGGCCGCGACCGGGGCGACCGGGACGACCGGCGCGGCGCCGGGCCCGACGACAGCGGCACCAGCGGCACCAGCGGCGAGGAGGCCCGGTGATGGCGACGGAATCCGCCGAGAAGCTGCTCGCCCCCGTCCTGTCGGCGTTCTGGGACGAACCGGAGTCGTGGACGCTCGCCACCTACCGGCGGCACGACGGCTACGAGGGGCTGCGCAAGGCCCTCGCCATGGACCCGGACGACCTGATCGCCTACGTCAAGGAGGCCGGGCTGAGGGGCCGGGGCGGCGCGGGCTTCCCCACCGGCATGAAGTGGCAGTTCATCCCGCAGGGCGACGGCAAACCGCACTACCTCGTCGTCAACGCCGACGAGTCCGAGCCGGGCACCTGCAAGGACATCCCGCTGCTCTACGCCAACCCGCACTCCCTCATCGAGGGCATCGTCATCGCCTGCCACGCGATCCGCTCCCAGCACGCGTTCATCTACCTGCGCGGCGAGGTCGTGCCCGTCCTGCGGCGGCTGCACGCGGCCGTCGCCGAGGCGTACGCGGCCGGGTACCTCGGCAAGGACGCGCTCGGGGCGGGCAAGGACCTCCAGCTCACCGTGCACGCGGGCGCGGGCGCCTACATCTGCGGCGAGGAGACGGCGCTGCTGGACTCCCTCGAAGGTCGCCGCGGGCAGCCCCGGCTGCGCCCGCCGTTCCCGGCCGTCGCCGGCCTGTACGCGTGCCCGACGGTGGTCAACAACGTCGAGTCCATCGCGTCGGTCCCCGCGATCCTGGCCCGGGGCAAGGAGTGGTTCCGCTCGATGGGCAGCGAGAAGTCCCCGGGCTTCACGCTCTACTCGCTCTCCGGGCACGTGGCGAACCCCGGCCAGTTCGAGGCACCGCTCGGCATCACGCTGCGCCAGCTCCTCGAACTCAGCGGCGGCATGCGCCCCGGGCACCGGCTCAAGTTCTGGACGCCCGGCGGCTCCTCCACCCCGCTGCTGACCGAGGAGCACCTGGACGTCCCGCTGGACTACGAGGGCGTCACCGCCGCCGGGTCGATGCTCGGCACCAAGGCCCTCCAGTGCTTCGACGAGACGACCTGCGTGGTGCGGGCCGTCACCCGCTGGACCGAGTTCTACGCCCACGAGTCCTGCGGCAAGTGCACGCCCTGCCGCGAGGGCACGTACTGGCTCGTCCAGCTCATGCGGGACATCGAGGCGGGCAAGGCCACCATGGCCGACCTCGACAAGATCGCGGACATCGCCGACAACATCAACGGCAAGTCCTTCTGCGCGCTGGGCGACGGCGCGGCGAGCCCGATCTTCTCCTCCCTCAAGTTCTTCCGCGCCGAGTACGAGCAGCACGTCACCGGGCGCGGCTGCCCCTTCGACCCGGCCAGGTCCACGGCCTGGGCCGACGACGCGGGCAGCGCCGACAACAACGCTCACCTGGAGGTGAACGCGTGACCGTGACCACCGACGCCAAGACCTCCGGGGGCGGGGAAGCGGAGAAGCCACCCGAGGACCTGGTGAGCCTGACGATCGACGGCGCCGAGATCAGCGTGCCCAAGGGCACGCTGGTCATCCGCGCCGCCGAGCTGCTGGGCATCGAGATCCCGCGCTTCTGCGACCACCCGCTGCTCGACCCGGCCGGCGCCTGCCGCCAGTGCATCGTGGAGGTGGAGGGCCAGCGCAAGCCGATGGCGTCCTGCACCATCACCTGCACCGACGGCATGGAGGTGCGCACCCAGCTCACGTCGCCGGTCGCCGAGAAGGCGCAGCGCGGCGTGATGGAGCTGCTGCTCATCAACCACCCCCTGGACTGCCCGGTCTGCGACAAGGGCGGCGAGTGCCCGCTCCAGAACCAGGCCATGTCCACCGGCAGCTCCGAGAGCCGCTTCGAGGGCCGCAAGCGCACCTTCGACAAGCCGGTGCCGATCTCCACGCAGGTGCTCCTGGACCGCGAGCGCTGCGTGCTGTGCGCGCGCTGCACCCGCTTCTCCAACCAGATCGCCGGAGACCCGATGATCGAGCTGCTGGAGCGCGGCGCGCTCCAGCAGGTCGGCACCGGCGAGGACACCCCGTTCCAGTCCTACTTCTCCGGCAACACCATCCAGATCTGCCCGGTCGGCGCGCTCACCTCGGCCGCCTACCGGTTCCGCTCCCGCCCGTTCGACCTCGTCTCCAGCCCGAGCGTGTGCGAGCACTGCTCGGGCGGCTGCGCGACGCGCACCGACCACCGGCGCGGCAAGGTCATGCGCCGCCTGGCGGCCGACGACCCGCAGGTCAACGAGGAGTGGATGTGCGACAAGGGCCGCTTCGGGTTCCGCTACGCCCAGCGGCCCGAACGGCTCACCACCCCGCTCGTGCGCGACGCGGACACCGGGAAGCTGGAGCCGGTGAGCTGGCCGGAGGCGCTCCGGGCGGCGGCCGAGGGGCTGGCCGGGGCCCGGGGACGCGCCGCGGTGCTCGCGGGCGGACGGCTCACCGTCGAGGACGCCTACGCGTACGCCAAGTTCGCCCGCGTGGCGCTGGCCACCAACGACGTCGACTTCCGGGCCCGGGTCCACAGCGCTGAGGAGGCCGACTTCCTGGCCGCCCACGTCGCCGGGCGCGGCGTGGACCTGGACGGCACCGGGGTCACCTACACCGCGCTGGAGGCGGCACCGGCGGTGCTGCTGGCCGGGTTCGAGGCGGAGGAGGAGGCGCCCGGCGTCTTCCTGCGGCTGCGCAAGGCCCACCGCAAGCACCAGCAGCGCACGTTCTCCGTCGCCCCCTACGCCACCCGGGGCCTGGCCAAGGCGGGCGGCACGCTGCTGCCCGCCGCGCCCGGCACCGAGACCGAGTGGCTGGACGCGCTCGCCGGGGGCGTCGGGCTGGAGGAGACCGGGCGGGCCGCCGCCGAGGCGCTGCGCGCCGAGGGCGCCGTCATCCTCGCCGGGGAGCGGCTGGCGGCCGTCCCCGGCGCGCTGACCGCCGCGCTGCGGCTGGCGACGGCCACCGGGGCCCGGCTGGTGTGGATCCCGCGCCGGGCCGGGGAGCGCGGCGCGATCGAGGCGGGCGCCCTGCCGGGGCTGCTGCCCGGCGGCCGTCCCGCCACCGACCCGCGCGCCCGGGAGGAGACGGCCGCCCTGTGGGGCGTCGCCGAACTCCCGCGCGGCGCCGGCCGCGACACCGGGCAGATCGTGGAGGCCGCCGCGCGCGGCGAACTGGCCGCCCTCGTCGTCGGCGGCGTGGAGGTCGCCGATCTGCCGGACCCGGACCGCGCGATCGAGGCGCTGGACGCGGTCGGGTTCCTCGTCAGCCTGGAGCAGCGGCCCAGCGAGGTCACGCGGCGGGCGGACGTGGTGCTGCCGGTGTCGGCGGTGGCCGAGAAGGCGGGCGCGTTCCTCACCTGGGAAGGCCGCCGCCGTCCGTTCGAGGCCGCGATCAAGCCCGCCCAGATGACCCGCCGGTTCGTCTTCCCCGACGGCCGGGCGCTCACCATGCTGGCCGACGCGCTGGACGTCCACCTCGGCCTGCCCGACGTGCGCACGGCCCGCGCCGAACTGGCCCGGCTCGGCGCCTGGGACGGCCCGCGCGCCACCGCGCCGGCCGAGTCCGGACGCCCCCTCCCCGCCGCCGCGGCGGGCGAGGCCGTGCTCGCCGGGCACCGCCTGCTGCTCGACCAGGGGCGGCTCCAGGACGGCGACGAGGCGCTGGCCGGCACCCGTCACCCGGCCGTGGCCCGGCTGTCCCCGGCCACCGCGGCGGAGACGGGGCTCGCCGACGGCGACCCGCTCGCCGTCACCGGCCCCGCCGGGACGGTCACGCTGCCGCTGGCCGTCACGCCCATGCCCGACCGGGTGGTGTGGCTGCCGCTGAACTCCGTCGGCGGCGGCGTCACCCGCGACACCGGGGCCCGTCCCGGCGAACTCGTCCGCATCGCCCCGGGCGCGGCCGGTGCCGGGGCCGCCGCTCCCGACAACGACGTACCGGAGGTGCGCTCGTGACCGCCATCCAGCCGGGGCTGACGCTCGCCGCCGAGGACCTCTCCGTGTTCGGCCAGGACCCGTTCTGGCTGATCGCGGTCAAAGCGGTGTTCTGCTTCGCCTTCCTCATGGTGACCGTGCTGATCTCCATCGTCATGGAGCGCAAGGTCGTCGCCTGGATGCAGCGGCGCGTCGGCCCCAACCGGCACGGCCCCTGGGGCATGCTCCAGTCCCTCGCGGACGGCATCAAGCTGATGCTCAAGGAGGACGTCGTCGTCAAGGGCGCGGACAAGTTCGTCTACATCCTCGCCCCCGTCCTCGGCGCCATCCCGGCGTTCATGGCCATCGCCGTCATCCCGTTCGGGCCGCCGGGGAACGAGGTGTCTATCTTCGGCACCCGCACCGCCATGCAGCTCACCGACCTGCCGGTGGCGATCCTCTACATCCTGGCCACCGCCTCCATCGCCGCCTACGGCACGGTGCTCGCGGGCTGGTCCTCCGGATCGACGTACCCGCTGCTCGGCGGGGTGCGGGCCACGGCGCAGATCATCTCCTACGAGGTCGCGATGGGGCTGAGCTTCGCCGCGGTCTTCCTCTACTCCGGGTCCATGTCCACCTCGACCATCGTCGGGGCGCAGGGCGACACGTGGTTCGCGGTGCTGCTGCCGGTCTCGTTCCTCATCTACATGGTCGCCATGGTCGGCGAGGCGCACCGCGCCCCGTTCGACATGCCCGAGTCCGAGGGCGACCTCGTCGGCGGCTTCAACACCGAGTACTCGTCGATCAAGTTCGCGATGTTCATGCTCGCCGAGTACATCCACATGGTCACCGTGTCGGCCCTCGCCGTCACCCTCTTCCTGGGCGGCTGGCGTGCTCCGGCGCCCATCTCGACCTGGTGGGAGGGCGCCAACCACGGCTGGTGGCCGCTGCTGTGGTTCGTGCTCAAGGTGCTCGTGCTGCTGTTCGTCTTCGTGTGGCTGCGCGGCACGCTGCCCCGGGTCCGCTACGACCAGTTCATGAAGCTGGGCTGGAAGGTCCTCATCCCCGTCTCCCTGGTGTGGCTGATGCTCGTCGCCACCGTCCGGGCGATGCGCAACGAGGGCTACGACTTCGGGCAGATCGTCCTGTGGGTCGTCGGCGGCATCGTCGTGCTGCTGCTCGCCTCCTTCGTCGCGGACGTCTTCCGCGACCGCAGGGAGCAGCAGGCCGAGCGGGACGCCGCGGCCGCCGCCCGCAAGGACCCGCCCGTCTTCGATCCCATGGCCGGCGGCTACCCCGTGCCGCCCCTCCCGGGCCAGACCCTGCCCCCGGTGCCGCGGCGCACGCCGCGCCGGGAGCGGGAGCCCGCGTCCGTCGCGGCCGGTGGTGCCGGTGAGCGCGCGGCCGACAGCGCTGAGAGCAAGGAGTCCGACGATGCCTGATCCCCTGGGGCCCGTGGCCGGCTTCGGCGTGACCTTCAAGGCCATGTTCAAGAAGCGGCTCACCGAGCAGTACCCCGAGTACAAGAAGCCCACCGCGCCGCGCTTCCACGGCCGCCACCAGCTCAACCGGCACCCGGACGGGCTGGAGAAGTGCGTCGGCTGCGAACTGTGCGCCTGGGCCTGCCCGGCCGACGCCATCTACGTCGAGGGCGCGGACAACACCGACGAGGAGCGCTACTCGCCAGGTGAGCGCTACGGCCGCGTCTACCAGATCAACTACCTGCGCTGCATCCTGTGCGGGCTGTGCGTCGAGGCGTGCCCGACCCGGGCGCTCACCATGACGAACGAGTACGAACTCGCCGACCGCACCCGCGAGTCGCTCATCTTCACCAAGGAGGAGCTGCTCGTCGGGCTGAGCGAGGGCATGGTCGACTCGCCGCACGCGATCTTCCCCGGCATGACCGAGAAGGACTACTACCGGGGCCTGGTCACCGAGGCCGCCGAGGGCACCGTCCAGCAGGAGCCGGTCGACAGCGGGGCGCCGCAGGCCGCCGCCGACACCTTCGGCCCGGACGAGCCCGCCGCCGCCGGGGCGTCCCCCGAGACGAGCGCCGCGCCCGGCGAGGCCACCGAGGAGGTGAAGCACCGGTGAGCACCGCACCCCAGCTCCTCGCGGCGACCACCTCCAGCGGCGAGGCCGTGCAGTTCTACGTCCTCGGCGTGCTGGCCGTGGCGGGCGCGCTCGGCACGGTCCTGCTGCGCCGGGCCGTCCACTCGGCGCTGTGCCTGGCCGCGACGATGGCGCTCCTGGCCGTCTTCTACCTGGCCAACGGCGCCTACTTCCTCGGCATCGTGCAGATCGTCGTCTACACGGGCGCCGTCATGATGCTGTTCCTGTTCGTCCTGATGCTCGTCGGCGTCAACACCGCCGACTCGCTCAAGGAGACGCTCAAGGGCCAGCGCTGGATGGCGGCGGCCTGCGCCGTCGGCCTGGGCCTGCTGCTGTTCGGCGGCATCGGGCAGGCCGCGCTCGGCACCTTCACCGGCATCGGGGCGGCCAACGCCGAGTTCGGCGGCAACGTGCCCGGCATCGCGGAGCGGCTGTACACCGAGTACGTCATCGCCTTCGAGGTGACCGGCGCGCTGCTGACCATCGCCGCCGTCGGCGCGACGCTGCTCACCCACCGCGAGCGCACCGAGAAGGTGAAGTCGCAGCGCGAGCAGGCCGAGGAGCGGGTGCGCAAGGGCGTCCACGTCCCGCCGCTGCCCGCGCCCGGCGTCTACGCCCGGCACAACGCCGTCGACCGTCCGGGCCTCCTGCCCGACGGCACGCCCTCGCCGCTGACGGTCAGCGACACGCTGCACCGCCGCGGGCAGGTCCGCGAGGTCAGCCGGGAGCAGCTCGCCGAGGTGGCGGCCATCGAGAAGCGCACCGCCGATTACCACGGCCGCGGCGAGGAGGCCGACCAGTGAACCCCGTGAACTACCTCTACCTGGCCGCGCTGCTGTTCACCATCGGCGCCTTCGGGGTGCTGATCCGGCGCAACGCCATCGTCGTGTTCATGTGCATCGAGCTGATGCTCAACGCGGCGAACCTCACGCTGGTGGCCTTCTCCCGCATGCACGGCAATCTCGACGGGCAGATCATGGCGTTCTTCGTCATGGTCGTCGCCGCCGCCGAGGTCGTGGTCGGGCTGGCGATCATCGTGATGCTCTACCGCTCCCGTCACTCGGCCTCGGTCGACGACGCCAGCCTGATGAAGCTGTAAGGGGTACGTACCAGTGGAGTCATTGATCGGACTGCTCGTCGCGTCGCCCCTGCTCGGCGCGGCCGTCCTGCTGTGCGGCGGCAGGAGGCTGGACCGGACGGGGCACTGGCTGGGCACCGCGCTGGCCGCCGCGTCCTTCGCCGTCGCCGCCGTGCTCTTCTTCGGCATGCTCGGCCGGGACGGCGAGGAACGGGCCCTGCACCAGCACCTGTGGAGCTGGGTCCCGGTGGAGGGCTTCCAGGCGGACGTCGCCTTCCAGCTCGACCAGCTCTCCATGACGTTCGTCCTGCTGATCACCGGGGTGGGCACACTCATCCACCTCTACTCGGTCGGCTACATGGAGCACGACGAGCGGCGCCGCCGGTTCTTCGGCTACCTGAACCTGTTCCTCGCGGCGATGCTGCTGCTCGTCCTGGCCGACAACTACCTTGTGCTGTACGTCGGGTGGGAGGGCGTCGGCCTCGCCTCGTTCCTGCTCATCGGGTTCTGGCAGCACAAGCCGAGCGCGGCCACGGCGGCGAAGAAGGCGTTCATCGTCAACCGCGTCGGCGACGCGGGCCTGTCGATCGCGATCTTCCTGATGTTCACCACGTTCGGCACCTTCGCCTTCGGCCCGGTGCTGGAGAACGCCGAGGGGGCGAGCGAGGGCACGCTGACCGCGATCGGCCTGATGCTGCTCCTCGCGGCCTGCGGCAAGTCGGCGCAGGTGCCGCTCCAGTCCTGGCTGGGCGACGCGATGGAGGGCCCCACCCCCGTCTCGGCGCTCATCCACGCCGCGACGATGGTGACCGCGGGCGTCTACCTCATCACCCGCTCCGGCGCCGTCTTCAACGCGGCGCCGGACGCGCAGACGGTGGTGGTCGTGGTCGGCGCGGTCACGCTGCTGTTCGGCGCGATCGTCGGTTGCGCGAAGGACGACATCAAGAAGGCGCTGGCCGGTTCCACGATGTCGCAGATCGGCTACATGGTGCTGGCCGCCGGGCTCGGCCCGATCGGCTACGCCTTCGCCATCATGCACCTGGTCACGCACGGCTTCTTCAAGGCCGGGCTGTTCCTCGGCGCGGGCTCGGTCATGCACGGCATGAACGACGAGGTGGACATGCGCCGGTACGGCGGGCTGCGCCGCCACATGCCGGTCACCTTCGTGACGTTCGGCCTCGGCTACCTCGCCATCATCGGCTTCCCCGGCCTGTCCGGCTTCTTCTCCAAGGACCTCATCATCGAGGCCGCCTTCTCGGCGGGCGGGGTCAGGGGCTGGGTGCTCGGCGGCGCGACGCTGCTGGGCGCGGCGCTCACCGCGTACTACATGACGCGGATCATGCTGCTGACGTTCTTCGGCGAGGAGCGCTGGCGCAACCGCCCGGCGCCCTCGCCCGACGCCCCGGACGTGGAGCCGGCGGCGGCCGGGCGCGGCGCCCACGCGGAGCCGCACCCGCACGAGTCGCCGCGCAGCATGACGATCCCCATGATCGTGCTGGCCTTCGGCTCGGTCTTCGCCGGCGGCCTGTTCAACTGGGGCGAGGCGTTCGTGCACTGGCTGGAGCCGGTGACGCAGTTCGAGCACCCGCACCCGCCGCTGCCGATCCCGGTCATCACGGGCGCCACCGTCGCCGTCATGCTCCTGGGGGTCGGCGCGGCCTGGGCCCAGTACGGGCGCAAGCCGGTGCCCGTCACCGCCCCGCGCGGTTCCCTGCTCACCCGCGCCGCCCGCCGCGACCTGTTCCAGGACGACGTCAACCACGTCGTGCTGGTGCGCGGCGGCGAGCACCTGACCCGCTCCCTGGTCTACCTGGACCACACGGTCGTGGACGGGGTCGTGAACGGCACGGCCGCCTCCTTCGGCGGGCTGTCGGGCCGCATGCGCCGGGTGCAGAACGGGTTCGCGCGCAGTTACGCGGTTTCGATGTTCGGAGGTGCGGCCGTGCTGGTCGCTGCCACCCTGCTGATGAGGGCGGTCTGATCCATGGCTGACACGTCGTTCCCCCTGCTGACGGCCACCGCCGCGCTGCCCGCGCTCGGCGCCGTCGCCACGGCGGCGGTGCCCGCCGCCCGGCGCACGGCCGCCAAGTGGCTCGCGCTGCTGGTGTCGCTGGGCACCCTGGTGCTGGCCGCGGTCGTGCTGGTGCTGTTCACGCCCGGCGGCGACCGGTACCAGCTCACCGAGTCGCACGCCTGGATCGCCGACTTCGGCGTCCGCTACGAACTGGGCGTGGACGGGATCGGGGTGGCGCT
The DNA here is from genome assembly GCF_036323765.1 of Streptomyces solitudinis. Taxonomy (NCBI): domain Bacteria; kingdom Bacillati; phylum Actinomycetota; class Actinomycetes; order Kitasatosporales; family Streptomycetaceae; genus Streptomyces; species Streptomyces solitudinis. The sequence continues at coordinate 125,296 of NZ_JAZDCW010000010.1, read as the reverse complement.
CATCGCGCTCACCGCGCTGCTCGTCCCCTTCGTCATCGTCGCGGGCTGGCACGACGCCGACCCGGCGAAGGGCGCGGAGCCCGCGCGGCGGTGGCGGCCCACCCAGGGCTTCTTCGCGCTGATCCTCATGGTCGAGGCGATGGTCGTCCTGTCCTTCGCGGCGACGGACGTCTTCCTCTTCTACATCTTCTTCGAAGCCATGCTCATCCCGATGTACTTCCTCATCGGCGGCTTCGGGGACCGGGCGCACGCGGCCGGGGAGGCCGAGGGCGCCAAGCAGCGCTCGTACGCGGCCGTCAAGTTCCTGCTGTACAACCTGGCCGGCGGCCTCATCATGCTGGCCGCCGTGATCGGCCTGTACGTCGTCACCGCCGACCAGCTCGGCGCGGGCACCTTCTCGCTCCAGCAGATCACCGAGGCCCGCGCGGCCGGCGAGCTGACCATGGGGCAGAACACCGAACGGCTGCTGTTCCTCGGCTTCTTCCTCGCCTTCGCGGTGAAGGCCCCGCTGTGGCCGCTGCACACCTGGCTGCCGAACGCGATGGGCGAGTCCACCGCGCCGGTGGCCGTGCTCATCACCGCGGTGGTGGACAAGGTCGGCACCTTCGCCATGCTCCGCTTCTGCCTGGGCCTGTTCCCCGAGGCGAGCAGCTGGGCGACGCCCGTGGTGGTGGTGCTCGCGCTGGTGAGCATCCTGTACGGCGCGCTGCTGGCCGTCGGCCAGCGCGACATCAAGCGGCTGGTGGCCTACGCGTCGATCTCGCACTTCGGCTTCATCGTCCTCGGCATCTTCGCCATGACGAGCCAGGGGCAGAGCGGCGCGACGCTGTACATGGTCTTCCACGGCGTCTCGACGGCCGTGCTGATGCTCGTCGCCGGGTTCCTCATCTCCCGGCGCGGCTCCCGGCTCATCGCCGACTACGGCGGCGTGCAGAAGGTGGCGCCGGTGCTGGCGGGCACGTTCCTGGTCGGTGGCCTGGCCACCCTGTCGCTGCCGGGGCTGGCCCCGTTCGTCAGCGAGTTCCTGGTCCTCGTCGGCACGTTCAGCCGCTACCCGGCGGCCGGGATCGTGGCGACGGCGGGCATCGTCCTGGCCGCCCTGTACGTGCTGCTGCTCTACCAGCGCACGATGACCGGGCCGGTGGACAAGCCGGAGATCGCGCGGATGCCGGACCTGCGTCCGCGTGAGCTGGCCGTCGTGGCGCCGCTGATCGCCCTGCTGATCTTCCTCGGCGTCTTCCCGAAGCCGCTGACCGACATCGTCAACCCGGCGGTCGAGCACACCCTCTCGGATGTGCGGCAGACCGACCCGGCACCGGAACTGCCCGCAGTGGAGGCCGCGGAATGAGCGCGACGACACACCTGAGCACCGACGCGGCCGTCCCGTCCGCCGACACCGTCCACAGCCTGTGGACGGTGGCCGCCGAGGCGCCCTCCATCGAGTACGCCCAGCTCTCCCCGGCGATCATCGTGCTCGGCGCCGCCGTCGTCGGCATCCTGGTCGAGGCGTTCGCCGCGCGGCGGCTGCGCTACGGCGCGCAGGTGGTGCTGGCCTTCCTCGGCCTCGCCGGGGCCTTCGCCGCCGTGCTGGGCCTGGCGATGGGCGGCTACGGAACCACCGAGGCGACGGTCGCCGGGATCGGCTCGATCGCCGTGGACGGCCCCGCGCTGTTCCTGCAGGGCGTCATCCTGCTCGTCGCGCTGGTGTCCGTCTTCACCTTCGCCGAACGCCGTCTCGAACCGGTCTCCCACGGCGCCCGGGTGGACTCGTTCGCCGCCCAGCCCGCCGCCGTCCCCGGCGGCGAGGGCGAGAAGGAGGCCGTGCGGGCCGGGTGGACGACGACAGAGATCTTCCCGATGCTGCTGTTCGCGGTCGGCGGCATGCTGCTCTTCCCCGCCGCCAACGACCTGCTGATGCTGTTCATCGCGCTGGAGGTCTTCTCGCTGCCGCTGTACCTGCTGTGCGCCCTCGCCCGCAGGCGGCGGCTGCTCTCCCAGGAGGCGGCCGTCAAGTACTTCCTGCTCGGCGCGTTCTCCTCGGCGTTCCTCATCTTCGGCATCGCCCTGCTCTACGGCTACGCGGGCACGGTGTCCTACGCGGGCATCGCGCAGGTCGTCGAGGGCACCGTGTCCAGCCCGGACCCGGCGCTCGCGGCGGCCATGGGCAACGACGCGCTGCTGCTCATCGGCGGCGCGCTGGTCGTGATGGGGCTGCTGTTCAAGGTCGGCGCGGTGCCGTTCCACATGTGGACCCCCGACGTCTACCAGGGCGCCCCCACCCCCGTCACCGGGTTCATGGCCGCGGCCACGAAGGTCGCCGCGTTCGGCGCCCTGCTGCGGCTGTTCTACGTCGTCCTGCCGGGCCTGAGCTGGGACTGGCGCCCGGTGATGTGGGGCGTGGCCATCGTCTCGATGCTGGTCGGCGCGATCGTCGCCATCACCCAGACGGACGTGAAGCGGCTCCTGGCGTACTCCTCGATCGCGCACGCCGGGTTCATCCTCGCGGGCGTCATCGCGACCACGCCCGAGGGCGTCTCGTCGGTCCTCTTCTACCTGCTCGCCTACTCCTTCGTCACCCTCGGCGCCTTCGCCGTGGTGACGCTGGTGCGCGACGCGGGCGGCGAGGCCACGCACCTGTCCAAGTGGGCCGGGCTCGGCCGGCGCTCGCCGCTGGTGGCCGCGGTGTTCGCCGTCTTCCTGCTGGCCTTCGCGGGCATCCCGCTGACGTCCGGCTTCACCGGCAAGTTCGCGGTGTTCAAGGCGGCGGCGGAGGGCGGCGCCGGGGCGCTGGTCGTCGTCGGCGTCGTGGCCTCGGCCATCGCGGCGTTCTTCTACGTCCGCGTCATCGTGCTGATGTTCTTCTCCGAGCCCAGCCCGGACGGGCCCACCGTCGCCATCCCGAGCGCCTTCACGACGGTGGCCATCGGCGTCGGCGTCGCCGTCACCCTGGTCCTCGGCGTGGCCCCGCAGTACTTCCTGGACCTGGCCGGACAGGCCGGGACGTTCGTGCGCTGACCCGTCGGCGGCGAAGGGGGAGGGAGCCGGGCGCACCGCGCCCGGCTCCCTCCCCCTTCGCGCTTCCCGGCCCGGCGGGAGCCGGTTCAGCCCGGCGGGAGCAGGTCCTCCAGGCCGCCGAGGCCGGTGGGGGCGTCCTTCGGGGCGTCGGCGACGCGCTCGAAGGTGTCGGTGGCGCCGCCGTTCCAGGAGACGGTCATCTCCGCGCCGTCGACCTGGTCCACCGTCCCGTGGGTGCGCCCCTCACCGCCGCCGCCGGAGCAGCTCAGGGTGAGCGTCTGCCGCTCGCCCTGCGTCACCCGGCCGTTGCACGCCCGGCCGTCCCGCACCAGCAGCACGGCGTCGGAGACGACGGTGAGGGCCAGGTCGTCGCCGTCCGCCCGGGCCGTCCAGAAGCCCTGGACGGTGCCCGGTGCGCGCTCCGTGCGCGGGTCGGCCCCGGAGTCCCGGGACTCCTGGGCGGCGGGCTTCTCGTCGCCGCCCCCGTCGTCACCGCCGCCGCATCCGGCCAGCAGCAGCGCCGCCGCGAGTGCCGCGGCCGTCCCCGTCATCCGCGCCGACGTGCGCATGTGCTTCCCCTCGGTCAACGAACAGATGGCGGTCAAGCTAGCAGGGGAGGGGACGCGCGGCGGTGAGCCCGCCGGCGCGTGGCCGCCGGGCCCCGCGCGTCAGCCGCCCAGGTCGGGCAGCTCGGGGAGATCGGTGGGCACCATCTCCTCCAGCTCCGAGCTGCTGAGGAAGACGTCCTTCTCGCCCGACTTCCACGCGACCGTCAGCTTGCCGTCGGCCAGGCTCTCGATGGTGCCGGTGCTGTAGCCGTCCTGGCCCTCCGCGCAGTTCAGCTGGAGCGTCATCGGCTGCGCGGACGCCTTGAGGGAGCCCTCGCAGCTCACCGAGCCGTCCAGCACGACGATGGTGTCGGCGAAGCCGAGCGCCAGCAGTTCGCCGTTGCCCTCCAGCGGGTGGGTGGTCCAGCCGCCCTGGAGCGCGTCGACGTCCACGTCGCCGCCCGCGGGAGCCCCGTCCTCGGAGCCCTCCTGGGGCTCCTGGGACTCCTCCTGGCCGTCCCCGGCGCCCGCGTCGCCCTCGCCGTCCGCGGAGGCCTCGGCGGACGGCGGCGCGGAGGCTGCCGGCTCGTCGCCGCCCGGCTCCCCGCCGCCGCCCCCGCAACCGCCGGCCAGCAGTGCCGCCGCCACCGCGGCGGCCGTGATGCTCCCGTACCGCGCCACTTCGCGCACGGTTCTCCCCTTTGCCGTTTCGCGTCCGGTGCCGTTGCCCGGCCCGGTGGAACCGGCCAACGGTACCAACGCCTCAGCCCGCGGCGGCGGGCGAGATCCGCCCGCTCACCTCGCCCAGGCCGACGCGGGAGCCGTGCGGGCCCGGCGCCCAGGCCGTGATGACGACCTCGTCGCCGTCCTCCAGGAACGTGCGGGTGCCGCCGGGCAGTTCGACGGGGTCCTCGCCGGACCACGTCAGCTCCAGCAGGCAGCCGCGCTGGTGCGGCTCGGGGCCGCTGACCGTGCCCGAGGCGAACAGGTCGCCGGTGCGCAGCGAGGCGCCGTTCACGGTCATGTGCGCGAGCTGCTGCGCAGCCGTCCAGTACATCGCGGAGAACGGCGGTTCGGCGATGGTGTGGCCGTTCAGCGTCACCGTCATGCGCAGGTCGAAACCGCCGGGCTCGGTCCCGGAGGCGGCGTCGTCCCGGAGGTAGTCCAGCAGCGGGTGGCTGCGCTCCGGCGGCGCGCAGCGGGCCGCGTCCAGCGCGTCCAGCGGAGTGATCCAGGCGGAGACGGAGGTGGCGAAGGACTTGCCGAGGAACGGCCCGAGCGGCACGTACTCCCACGCCTGGACGTCCCGGGCCGACCAGTCGTTGACCAGGCACACCCCGAACACGTGGTCGCGGAACGCCGCCTGCGGCACCGGCTCGCCGAGCCGGGACGGCGCGCCGACGACGAAGCCGACCTCCGCCTCGATGTCCAGGCGCCGGGACGGGCCGAACACGGGCCCGTCCGGCGTGCGGCGCTGCCCGTGCGGCCGGACGACCGGCGTGCCGGACACCACGACGGTGCCGGCCCGGCCGTGGTAGCCGATCGGCAGGTGCTTCCAGTTGGGCGTCAGCGCGTCGCCGTCCGGCCGGAAGATGCGCCCGACGTTGGTGGCGTGGTGCTCGCTGGCGTAGAAGTCGACGTAGTCCGCCACGTCGAACGGCAGGTGCAGGCGGACGTCCGCGAGGGGGACGCGGGGCAGCGCGCCGGGCCGCTCGTCCAGCCAGGCGCGCAGGTCCGCCCGGACCGCCGTCCACACCGGGCGGCCGGCGGCGAGCAGCGGGTTGAGGGTCTGGGCGGTGAGCAGCGCGGCGTGCGGGGAGCCCAGCTCCGTCGCGGCCGCGCCCAGGTCGATGACGTCGTCGCCGAGCCGGACGCCGATCCGGCGCCGCCCCGGGTCACCGGCCGCGGAGTAGACGCCGTAGGGCAGGTTCTCCGGCCCGTACAGCCCGTTCGGGGTGTCTGCAGGCATGTGTGTGGTGCCCTCGCCTTCGAGGTCGTCGCCGGTCAGGACCGGGCACAGGCTATCGAGGGACGTGCCTCACGTGATCCGTATGTGACCGGATACGCTTCCCGGGAGAGAGCGAACTGCGCGGTAACCAGATGTGACCACCAGCGACCAGGCGTGAAACGCCGCAGGTACGTTCGTCCGCAGACAGGAGAACCCTCGTGACCGTCGTCGGGCCCTTCGGGCTGAGCGTGCGGGACCAGGCTCTGGAGGCCGAGGTCCACAACGGGCTGTCGGCCGTGGAGACGGGACTCGTCGAGGCGACCAAGAGCGACGTCCCCTTCATCACGGAGGCCGCTCAGCACCTGGTGCGGGCCGGCGGGAAGCGCTTCCGGCCGCTGCTGGTGCTGCTCGCCGCCCAGTTCGGGGACGCCCACGCGCCCGGCGTCGTGCCCTCGGCCGTCGTCGTGGAGCTGACCCACCTGGCGACGCTGTACCACGACGACGTCATGGACGAGGCCGACGTGCGGCGCGGCGTGCCCAGCGCCAACGCCAACTGGGACAACTCCGTCGCCGTCCTCACCGGGGACTTCCTGTTCGCCCGCGCCTCCCACGTCCTGGCCGACCTCGGCCCCGAGGCCGTCCGCATCCAGGCGGAGGCGTTCGAGCGGCTGGTCACCGGGCAGATCCTGGAGACGGCCGGGCCGCGCGAGGGGCAGGACCCGATCGACCACTACCGCGACGTCATCGCGGGCAAGACGGGCTCGCTCATCGCCGTGGCCGGGCGGTTCGGCGCGCTCATGTCCGGGGCGGACGAACGGGCGGTCTCCGTCCTCACCCAGTACGGCGAGCGCATCGGGACGGCGTTCCAGCTCGCGGACGACGTGCTGGACGTCGCCAGCGACAGCCACGAGTCGGGCAAGACGCCCGGCACGGACCTGCGTGAGGGCATCCCCACGCTCCCGGTGCTGCACCTGCGCTCCATGGCCTCGCGCGGCGGCTCGGCCGCGGACCTGGCGCTGTGCGGCCTCCTCGACGGCGACCTCACCGACGACGCCCGGCTCGCCGACGCCCTCGCCGGGCTGCGGGCCCACCCCGCGCTGGAGCTGGCCCGCCGCGACACCGTCCAGTGCGCGGAGCAGGCGCGGGAGATACTCACCCCGCTGCCGCCCGGCCCGGCGAAGGACGCGCTGTCGGCCCTGTGCGACGCGGTCGTCCACCGGGCCGGCTGACGCCGCCGCCGCGACGCGGCCGTCACAGCGGGTCGATCAGCTCCACCGCGCGGACGACCGCCGCGCGGGCGCCCACGTCGTGCGGGTGCCGCGCCGCGACGTCCGCCGCCGTGTCCGCCAGCTTGATCACGTGCTCGTCCCCGTGCGCCGCCGCCCGCTCGAACAGCTCCGGCAGGTCCGCCGCCCCCGGTGCGCCCGGTGCTGCGGCCCGCTCGGGCCGGTAGGCGGCGGTGACGGCCGCCGACGCCGACCACGCCGCCGCCAGGCTCGCGGGCCACAGCGCGTGCGGCAGGTCCGGCAGGGTGCGCAGCACCGCGTTGGGCGCGGTCGCCGCGTGCACCAGCATCACCGCGTCGCCGTGCGCGTGACCGGCGTAGTACCGCACGGCCTCGTCGACGAGTTCGCCGAGCCGGCCGGGGACGTCGTCCGGCGCCGTTGACCGCGGCCACGCGGGCAGTTCGGTGAGCTGGCCGAGCCGGTGGTTCACGCCCCCGCTCGCGTCCGGCACCCGCGCGACGGCCCGCAGCGCGTCGCCCGCCGCGTCCGGCCCCGGCCGCAGGGCGAGGGCGGGGGGCAGCGGCTGGTGCCGGGCCGCCCAGTACCCGAGGCCGTGCGCCAGTTCCCGCAGCCGCGGCGCGTTCCGCCCCGCGCCGCCGCCCGGCCCCGTGTCCGCGCCCGCCGCCTCGGCCTCGCGCAGGGTCCGTACCGCGTGGCCCACGCGGATCACGGGGTGCGTGGCGCCCCCGGCGATGCCCGGCAGGAGGCGCGGCCACCACTGGGCGAGCACGGCGCGCCACGGCCGTTCGGCCAGCAGCCGGTCGAAGTGGAGCAGCCAGTCGCCCAGCCGCCGGGGGTCGCCGAGCGCCTCCCGCCACGTCGTGTCGCCGATGCGCGCGCCGGGGACGGGCGCGTCCTCCAGGCGGGTGCCGTAGCGGTCGAGCCAGCGGTGCACGGTGCGGGCCTGCCCGTGCCGGACCAGGGCCTCGACGGCCATGGGGCCGTGGTTGCTCAGCCAGCCGCCGAACTCGGGGCCGGTGCCGTGCAGCCGGTGCAGTGCCTCGTCCAGAACTCCCGTGGTGTCCATGGGGGAAGACGCTAGACGCGCGCCGCCGCCGCGGGCATCGGGCCACGGTCCGATCCGGCGGACGCGAGCCTTACGTCCCCCCCGGGGGGCGACCCTGGGACGCTCTCGGGGGCGATCATCCCCGAGACGTACGCGGGTCGGCCCTGCCGGGTGACGCGCTACGCCGTACGGTTTGGTGGGATTGTCTTACCACCCCGTCCCGAACCGGGTGACAATGGCGGCGAGAGTCCCAGGGGTGGGCGCCGCCCACGTACGGAGGTAAGCGGACACATGGTACGTACGCGACCCAGCGAGCCCAGCGGACCCGACCGGGCCGGCGAGCCCGCCACGGCCGACGCACCCCAAAGCGGCCGCTCCGGCAGGAAGGCGATGCGGTACGCCGTCCCCGTCGCCGTGGCGGGCGTGGCGGTGGCCAGCATCGGACTCGTCCCCGCGCTGGCCGAGGGCGGCGACCCCGACCTCCCGGCGATCACCGCCGAGGAACTGATCGCCAGGATCGCGGAGTCGGACGTGCAGCAGCTGTCCGGCACCGTCGAGTTCAGCTCCGACCTCGGCATCCCCGGGTTCGGCGACTCCGGCGCGGGCGGCCTGTTCGGCGGCTCCGGGCGGGACGCGGACCGCGGCGACGCGGCCGGGGGCGAAGCCGGCGCCGCCGGGAGCCCCGGGAGCGCCGCCGGCCCGGAAGAGCGGCTCATGGAACTGCTCAGCGGCGAGCACACCCTGCGCGTGGCCGTGGACGGACCCGACCGGCAGCGGCTGTCCATCGTCGGCGAGACCGACGAGTACAGCGTCATCCACAACCAGGACGACGTCTGGGCCTACGACAGCGCGGCCGGTTCCGTCTTCCACGCCGAGGTCCCCGAGCGGGGCGAGGGCGCGGGCGGACACGAGGGCGTCCCCGGTGAGCTGCACGGCATCACCCCGAAGGAGGCGGCCGAGCGGGCCATCGCGGCGGTCGGCGACACGACGTCCGTCACCGTGGACGGCACCACCACCGTGGCCGGACGGGACGCCTACCGGCTCGCCATCGCCCCCAAGGACGCCCCCCACTCCACGGTCGAGGCCGTCCGGATCGCCGTCGACGCGGAGACCGGCACCCCGCTGCGGTTCACCGTCGCGGCGCACGACGGCGGCGAGCCCGCGCTGGAGACCGGCTACACCGAGGTGGACTTCGCCAAGCCGTCGGCGGAACTGTTCGACTTCACGCCGCCGAAGGGCGCCGAGGTCACCGAGGCCGACGAGCTGGAGCGGCCCGGCCGCCCCGGCCCGAACGGCGACGCGGAGCGGGAGGGCCTGGCGGAGCTGACGGGCCTCGGCGGCCTCCCCGGGCTGGACGGCCTGAAGGGGCTGGACGGGCTCAAGGAGCTGGGCGGCGACGTCCGTGTCATCGGCGAGGGCTGGAACACCGTCCTCGCCGTCACGGCACCCGAGGGCGTGGTGACGCCCGGCGGCGGCGCCGAGGGGCTGGACTCCGCTCGTGCCGACGGCCTGCTGGACCTCTTCGGCGAGAAGGCGAGCGGCGACTTCGGCACCGGACGCGTCTTCAGCACCCGCCTGGTCAACGTCATGCTGACCGGCGACGGCACCGTCTACGTGGGAGCCGTCACCAAGGACGGCCTCGTCAAGGCGGCCGACGCGCGCTGACGCCACCCGCTCAGGGCGCGGGCCCGGCGCCGTCCCGCGCCCCGCCGGGCCCACGCACGCACCTGCACCGACACGGGGGTAAGACATGACAGCGCCGTCCGCCGCCCCGGCCGTGGCGGCCGAAGGGCTGAGCAAGCGCTACCGGGGCGGCCAGCTCGCGGTGGACGACCTGAGCCTGGAGGTGCCGCGCGGCAGCGTCTTCGGCTTCCTCGGCCCCAACGGCTCGGGCAAGACGACGACCATCCGCATGCTCCTCGGCCTCATCGCCCCCACCGGCGGCACCGCGCACCTGCTCGGTGCCGCCATGCCCGGTGCGGCGCGGCGGGTGCTGCCGAGGGTGGGGGCGCTCATCGAGGGACCGGCGCTCTACGGGTTCCTGACCGGACGTGCCAACCTCGTCCGGTTCGACGCCGCCGACCCCACCGCCGACCCGGCCACCCGGGACGCCCGCATCGGCGCCGCGCTCGCCCGCGTCGGCCTCGGCGCGGCGGCGGAGAAGAAGGCCAGGGCGTACTCGCTGGGCATGAAGCAGCGGCTCGGCCTGGCGGCGGCCCTGCTCCAGCCCCGGGAGCTGCTGGTGCTGGACGAGCCGACGAACGGGCTCGACCCGCAGGGCATGCGCGAGACGCGCGCCCTCATCCGGGAGCTGGCCGAGGAGGGCACCACCGTCTTCCTCTCCTCGCACCTGCTGGACGAGGTGGAACAGGTGTGCACGCACACCGCCGTCATGGCCCGCGGCCGGCTCCTCGCCCAGGGACCGGTCGCCGAGCTGGCCGCCGGGGTGCGCGGACCGCTCGCCGTCACCACACCGGACACCGCGGAGGCGGCGCGCGTCCTGGCGGAGCACGGCGTGACAGACCTGGCCGTGGCCGGGGACCGGGTGACCGGCGAGCTGCCGCCCGGCCCGGACGGGCGGGCGGCGCCGGACGGTCCAGGGGCGCCGGACGGCCTCGCCGACCTCAACGCCGCCCTCGTCCGCGCCGGGGTGCGGGTGCGCTCCTTCGGCGTGGAGCGGGGCACGCTGGAGGACGCGTTCGTCGCCCTCACCGGGGAGGGTTTCGATGTCGCGGGCTGAGACGGAGCGGGCACCGGAGCACCAGGCGCCGGAACACCGGACGCGGGAGGCGCCGCGCCGGTGGTCGGCGGCGCTGTTCCGCAGCGAGCTGGGCCTCACCCTGCGCCGGGGGCGCACCCTCGCCCTGCTGGGCATCCTCGCCGCCCTGCCGGTGCTCATCGGCGTCGCCGTCCGCGTCGAGACGGGCGACGGCGGTTCGGACGGCTCGGGTGGCGGGCCGCCGTTCGTCAGCCAGGTGACCAACAACGGGCTGTTCCTCGTCTTCGCCGCCCTCGCCGCGACGCTGCCGTTCTTCCTGCCCATGACCGTCGGCGTCGTCGCCGGGGACGCCGTCGCGGGCGAGGCCGCCGCCGGGACACTGCGCTACCTGCTGGTCGCCCCGGCCGGGCGCACCCGGCTGCTGCTGGCCAAGTTCGCCGCCATCCTGGCCTACTGCCTGCTGGCCACCCTCGTCGTCGCCTGCTCCGCCCTCCTCGTCGGCGCCGCCCTCTTCCCGCTGGGCGACGTCACGCTGCTGTCCGGCGTCACCGTGTCCTTCTCCGAGGGACTGCTGCGGGCCCTGGCCATCGCGGTGGCCGTCGCCGTCTCGCTGGTCGGCATCGCCGCGCTCGGCCTGTTCGTCTCCACCCTCACCAACAGCGGCGTCGCCGCCATGTCCGCGACGGTGGGCCTGCTCATCACGGTCCAGATCGTCGGGGCCGTCCCGCAGCTGGACGTCGTCCACCCTTACCTGTTCCCGTACCACTGGCTGTCCTTCGCCGACCTGCTGCGCGCCCCGGTCCGCTGGGACGACCTGCTCGCCAACGCCGGGCTCCAGGGGCTGTACGCCGCCGTCTTCGGCAGCGCCGCCTGGGCCCGCTTCACCACCCGCGACGTCACGGCCTGACGCCGTCACCATCCGGTGACGCAGCGGCATTGTCAGAGGTGGGGCCTAGTGTCGATGGTGTTGGGGGAGCCGGGCGGCTACGCCCGGCGGAAAGGAGTGCGGCCATGCCCGCAGGGTTGACACAGGACGCGCGGAGGCGGAGCGGAGTGTCGCGGAAGGGGGCGGAGCAGGTGACGGCTGGGCACCGGGCGGCGCACGGAGCGGACGGAGGGCCCGGCGGCTGCCGGGCCAGCGGCGGCTCGGGCGACCACCACACCACCCGGTGAGGCCCCCGGGGGCCGGGCCGCGCCGGGTGCGGGCGGCGCGGGCGGTCCGGGCCCCGGGCGGCCACGTCAGGCGGAGGGGCCGACCGGCGCCTGGGGAAGTCCGGCGGGGCTGACGCCGGCGCGCTGCCGCTCCCGGGCCGCCCGCAGGGCGGCGCGGTTGCGGCGCGCCGTGCGCAGGGCGTCGAACGTGAGCAGGCACAGGGCGCCCCACACCAGCAGGAAGCCCGCCCAGCGCTCCGGCGGCATCTCCTCGTGGAAGACGAGCAGCCCCAGCAGGAACATGAACGAGGGGGCGAGGTACTGGAGCAGGCCGATCGTGGACAGCGGCACCCGCATGGCGGCGGCGCCGAAGAAGATGAGCGGCAGGGCGGTCGCCAGTCCGCTGCCCGTGAGCAGCAGCAGGTGCCAGACGCCCTCGCTCGTGAACGTCGCGTCGCCGCGTGCGGAGAGCAGCAGCAGGAACGCCACCGCGGGCAGGAACTGCAGCGCGGAGTCCGCGCTGAACCCCTCCAGCCCGTCCAGCCGGGTCTGCTTCTTCACCAGTCCGTACGCGGCGAAGGTGACGGCCAGGATGAGCGAGACCCACGGCACCTGACCGTAGGCGAGCGTCATCACGGCCACCGCGAGCGCGCCGACGCCCACGGCCGTCCACTGCAGGGGGCGCAGCCGCTCCCGCAGCAGCAGCACGCCGATGGCGATGGTGACGAGCGGATTGATGAAGTACCCGAGCGACGCCTCCAGGACGCGGCCCTCGGTGACGGCCCATATGAACAGGTACCAGTTCACGGTGATCAGCGTGGCCGACAGGGCGACGAGCCCGAGCCGGCGCGGCTGCCGCAGCAGCGGCCGTATCCACGCCCAGCGGCGCACGCAGAGCAGGATCAGCAGCGCGGTGGGCAGCGACCACGCCATGCGGTGCGCCAGCACCTCGGCGGCCGGGGTGGACCGCAGGAGGTGCCAGTACAGGGGCAGCAGCCCCCACATGCCGTACGCGGCGAAACCGTAGATGAGCCCGGAACGGCTCTCGCTCGTGGACGGCAACGCAGCCCCCTTCAGAAAGTGCGCGACGAGTGCGCGACGAGTGCCCGGACACGTGCCCGGACAGGCGCGCGGACCCCTCGAAGGTAACGCCGCCGCCGTCACTTGTCATTTCCGTTCCCCGCCCATGCTCCTGTCACGGCCGTGGCGCTGGGCGGTGGTGGGCCGCCCCCCTGCGAGGGTGGCGCGAAAGGGGAGCGGCCCGTACCCGGGCTCACCGGGTACGGGCCGCTCGCGGGCGCGGGGCGGCGAAGCCGTCAGCCCACCACCGTCCAGGTGTCCTTGCCGTGCAGCAGCGCCGACAGGTCGCCCTTGCCCTGCTGCTCGACGGCCCGCTCCAGCTGGTCGGCCATCAGCGTGTCGTACACCGGCCGCTCGACGTCGCGGAACACCCCGATCGGCGTGTGGTGCAGGGTGTCGGCGTCGGCCAGCCGCGACAGCGCGAAGGCCGTCGTGGGCGAGGCCGCGTGCGCGTCGTGCACCAGGACGCCGTCCGTGCCGTGCGCGGCGACGTCCACCACGCGCAGGTCCCCGGTGGCCTGGTCGCGGACGACGCCCTTGGCGCCGAGGCCGTCCTCGGCGGGCGCGCCGAAGCGGATCGGCTGCCCGTGCTCCAGCCGGATCACCGCCTCCAGCGCCTGCTGCTTGTCCTTCAGCACCTCGAAGGCGCCGTCGTTGAAGATGTTGCAGTTCTGGTAGATCTCCACCAGCGCCGTGCCCGGGTGGTCGGCGGCCTGCCGCAGCACCTCGGTCAGGTGCTTGCGGTCGGAGTCCACCGTGCGGGCGACGAACGACGCCTCCGCTCCGACCGCCAGCGACACCGGGTTGAAGGGCGCGTCCAGCGAACCCATCGGCGTCGACTTGGTGATCTTGCCCGCCTCGGACGTCGGGCTGTACTGGCCCTTGGTGAGCCCGTAGATCCGGTTGTTGAACAGCAGGATCTTGAGGTTCACGTTGCGGCGCAGCGCGTGGATCAGGTGGTTGCCGCCGATGGACAGCGCGTCGCCGTCACCGGTGACCACCCACACCGACAGGTCCCGGCGGCTGGTGGCCAGACCCGTGGCGATGGCCGGGGCGCGGCCGTGGATGGAGTGCATCCCGTAGGTGTTCATGTAGTACGGGAAACGGGAGGAGCAGCCGATCCCGGAGACGAAGACGATGTTCTCCTTGGCCAGCCCCAGCTCGGGCATGAAGCCCTGCACGGCGGCCAGGACGGCGTAGTCACCGCACCCCGGGCACCAGCGCACCTCCTGGTCGGACTTGAAGTCCTTCGCGGCCTGCTTGGTGTCGGACTTCGGCACCAGGGACAGGGCGCGGGACGCCGGGACCTGGTGCGCCTCCGTGAGCACATCAGCCATGGTCGATGGCCTCCTTCAGGGCGGTGGCGAGCTGCTCGGCCTTGAACGGCATGCCGTTCACCTGCGTGTAGGGCTGCGCGTCCACCAGGTAGTTCGCGCGCAGGAGGGTGGTGAGCTGGCCGAGGTTCATCTCGGGCACGATCACCTTGTCGTACGACTTCAGCACCGTGCCCAGGTTCGCGGGGAAGGGGCTCAGGTGCCGCACGTGCGCCTGGGCGATCACGTCCCCCGAACGGCGGATGCGGCGCACGGCGGCCGTGATCGGCCCGTACGTCGAACCCCACCCGAGGACGAGCACCCGCGCCGCGCCGCTGGGGTCGTCCACCTCGACGTCCGGCACCTCGACGCCGTCCACCTTGGCCTGCCGGGTGCGGACCATGAAGTCGTGGTTGGCCGGGTCGTAGGAGATGTTCCCAGTGCCGTCCTGCTTCTCGATGCCGCCGATCCGGTGCTCCAGACCCGGCGTGCCCGGCACCGCCCACGGACGGGCGAGGGTCCGCTCGTCACGCTTGTACGGCCAGAACACCTCGGTGCCGTCGGCCAGGGTGTGGTTCTCGGACGTGGCGAACTGGGTGCGCAGGTCGGGCAGCTCCGCCACGTCCGGGATGCGCCACGGCTCCGAACCGTTGGCCAGGTAGCCGTCGGAGAGCAGGAACACCGGAGTGCGGTACGTCAGCGCGATGCGGGCGGCGTCCAGCGCGGCGTCGAAGCAGTCCGCCGGGGTGGCGGGCGCGACGACCGGCAGCGGCGCCTCGCCGTTGCGCCCGTACATCGCCTGGAGCAGGTCGGCCTGCTCCGTCTTCGTGGGCAGCCCGGTGGAGGGGCCGCCGCGCTGGATGTCCACGATGAGCAGCGGCAGCTCCAGCGACACCGCCAGGCCGATCGTCTCGGACTTCAGCGCCACGCCGGGGCCCGACGTCGTCGTCACCGCGAGCGCCCCGCCGAAGGCGGCACCCAGCGCGGCACCGATCCCGGCGATCTCGTCCTCCGCCTGGAAGGTGCGCACGCCGAAGTTCTTGTGCTTGCTCAGCTCGTGCAGGATGTCGGACGCCGGGGTGATCGGGTACGTGCCGAGGAACAGCGGCAGGTCCGCCTGCTGGGAGGCGGCGACGAGCCCGTAGGACAGGGCGAGGTTCCCCGAGATGTTCCGGTAGGTGCCGGCCGGGAACGCCTGAGCGGCCGGGGCCACCTCGTAGGAGACGGCGAAGTCCTCCGTCGTCTCGCCGAAGTTCCAGCCCGCGCGGAACGCGGCCACGTTCGCCTCGGCGATCTCCGGCTTCTTGGCGAACTTCGTCCGCAGGAACCGCTCGGTCCCCTCGGTCGGCCGGTGGTACATCCACGAGAGCAGGCCGAGGGCGAACATGTTCTTCGACCGGCCCGCCTCCTTCCGGCCGAGGTCGAAGCCCTTGAGCGCCTCGACCGTCAGCGTCGTCAGCGGCACCGGGTGGACGGCGTAGCCCTCCAGCGAACCGTCCTCCAGCGGGCTGGTCGCGTAGCCGACCTTCGCCATGGCCCGCTTGGTGAACTCGTCGGTGTTGACGATGATCTCCGCGCCGCGGGGCAGGTCCGCGATGTTGGCCTTCAGCGCGGCGGGGTTCATGGCGACCAGCACGTCCGGGGCGTCACCCGGCGTGAGGATGTCGTGGTCGGCGAAGTGGAGCTGGAAAGAGGAGACGCCCGGGAGCGTTCCTGCGGGGGCGCGGATCTCGGCCGGGAAGTTCGGCAGCGTGGAGAGGTCGTTGCCGAACGACGCCGTCTCGGAGGTGAAGCGGTCCCCCGTGAGCTGCATGCCGTCGCCGGAGTCCCCCGCGAACCGGATGATCACCCGGTCAAGGCGCCTGACTTCCTTGGCGCTGTCATGGCTGACCTGACTGGTCACGTGCAAGGACCTCCCTCGGGCCGGCGGCTCGCTGACCATCGTACGTGGGTGTAAGGGTTGCCTTCCTATCGCTGATCATATGGTGGACAGCCCCGTGAGACACGGGTCTGTCCGAATATGACAAGGAATTGCACCCCACCTGACGTGCTGCTTTGCGGAACCGCCACTGTGCAGGGGCTCGATTGAGCCTTGCTTAATTGTGGGCCGAAAGCTAGGAACGCAGATAGGTGAGGACCGCGAGCACCCGCCGGTGATCTCCGTCACTCGGCGCGAGCCCGAGTTTCATGAAGATGTTGCTGATGTGCTTCTCCACCGCGCCGTCGCTGACCACCAGCTGCCGGGCGATCGCCCCGTTCGTCCGCCCCTCCGCCATCAGCCCCAGCACCTCCCGCTCGCGCGGGGTCAGCCCGGACAGCACGTCCTGGCGGCGGCTGCGGCCCAGGAGCTGCGCCACCACCTCCGGGTCCAGGGCGGTGCCGCCGCGCGCCACCCGGCACACCGCGTCCACGAACTCGCGCACCTCGGCCACCCGGTCCTTCAGCAGGTAGCCCACCCCGTGCGTGGAACCGGCCAGCAGCTCGGTGGCGTACTGCTCCTCCACGTACTGCGAGAACACCAGCACCCCCACCTCCGGGTACGCCCCCCGCAGCTCCACGGCCGCCCGCAGCCCCTCGTCCGTGTGCGTCGGCGGCATCCGCACGTCGGCCACCACCACGTCCGGCAGCCCGCCCTCCGCCGCCAGCCCCCGCACCGTCCGCAGCAGCGCCACCCCGTCACCGACCCCGGCCACCACCTCGTGCCCCCGGTCCGTCAGCAGCCGCGTCAGCCCCTCCCGCAGCAGCACCGAGTCCTCGGCTATGACCACCCGCACGCCGTCCGTCATTCCCGGCCCCCCTGCTCCCCGGCCTCGCGTTCCCCGGCCCCCGGCTCCTGCCCGACCCGCTCAGCATTCCAGACGGCGGGCGCCCGGGGAGCCGGGGGACGGGATCAGCAGACGTCCCGCGCCCGCCAGGGGAGTTCGGCGGTGATGGTGGTGGGGCCGCCGGTGGGGGAGTGGATGAGGAGTTGTCCGTCGACGGAGGTGAGGCGTTCGGTGAGTCCGGCGAGTCCGGTGCCGGGGTGGGGGGTGGCGCCGCCTTGGCCGTTGTCGGTGACGTGGAGGAGGAGGCGGTCGGTGGTGCGCCAGATGTCGATGGTGGCGTGGTGGGCGTTGCTGTGTTTGCTGATGTTCTGGAGGAGTTCGGAGACGGTGAAGTAGGCGATGGCTTCGATGGCGGGGGCGGGGCGTTGGGGGAGGTCGGTGGTGAGGGTGACGGGGATGGTGCAGCGGTTGGTGAGGGTGGCCAGGGCGGGGCCGAGTCCGCGGTCGGTGAGGATGGCGGGGTGGATGCCGCGGGCGAGGTCGCGGAGTTCCTGGAGGGCGAGTTTCACTTCGCCGTGGGCTTCGTCGACCATGCGGGCGGCGGTTTCGGGGTCTTCGGTGAGTTTTTCGCGGGCGAGTCCGAGGTCCATGGCGAGGGCGACGAGGCGGGCTTGTGCGCCGTCGTGGAGGTCGCGTTCGATGCGGCGCAGGTCCGCGCTGGCGGTGTCCGTCACCACCGCCCGCCCCGCCTCCAGTCGCTGGACGCGCTCGGTGAGCCGGGAGGGGCCCAGCAGGCCCTTGACCAGCATCCGGTCCACCGCCGTCAGGCCGCGCAGCCACCAGGGCACGACCAGCACGACGAACATCCCCGCGGCCGAGAAGGCGGCCACCTCCAGCGGGGCGTCCACGTAGACCGCCTCGCCCGCGCTGTTCTCGCCGAGCTGCGCACCCGGCTCCGGCAGCGACCAGGACCACAGCGGGTAGGTGGCCATGCCCCAGCCGGCCGACCACACCGTCAGGCCCGTGCAGAAGGAGAAGACCGACCACGGGAAGCTCACCAGCCCGTACAGCAGGTTCCGCCACGACGTGCCGTTCCTGAGCACCGCGGCCGTCCCGGCCGTCAGCGACGCGCCGCGCACCCCGGGCGGCAGCGCGCCCGAGCCCGGCACGTGAAGGCCCAGCAGCCAGCGGGCGCGCGCCCGCTCGGCCGCCCCGACCCCGCGCGCGACGAGCAGGGTGGCGGCGAGCAGCGGGATGCCCAGGAACGTCACCAGCAGTCCGGCGCTGGTCGCCACCAGGGTGACGAGCACGCAGAACACCGCCGTGCTGACCGGCAGCCCGGTGAGCACATAGGCGAGTTCGCGCCACGCTCGCGCGGTGAAGGGGGCACGCAACAGGTGCATGGCTCAGCCTTTCCGGTGACCCGGCCGCCCGGCGTCGGCGTCGCGCCAGGGGAGTTCGGCGGTGATGGTGGTGGGGCCGCCGGTGGGGGAGTGGATGAGGAGTTGTCCGTCGACGGAGGTGAGGCGTTCGGTGAGTCCGGCGAGTCCGGTGCCGGGGTGGGGGGTGGCGCCGCCTTGGCCGTTGTCGGTGACGTGGAGGAGGAGGCGGTCGGTGGTGCGCCAGATGTCGATGGTGGCGTGGTGGGCGTTGCTGTGTTTGCTGATGTTCTGGAGGAGTTCGGAGACGGTGAAGTAGGCGATGGCTTCGATGGCGGGGGCGGGGCGTTGGGGGAGGTCGGTGGTGAGGGTGACGGGGATGGTGCAGCGGTTGGTGAGGGTGGCCAGGGTGGGGCCGAGTCCGCGGTCGGTGAGGATGGCGGGGTGGATGCCGCGGGCGAGGTCGCGGAGTTCCTGGAGGGCGAGTTTCACTTCGCCGTGGGCTTCGTCGACCATGCGGGCGGCGGTTTCGGGGTCTTCGGTGAGTTTTTCGCGGGCGAGTCCGAGGTCCATGGCGAGGGCGACGAGGCGGGCTTGTGCGCCGTCGTGGAGGTCGCGTTCGATGCGGCGCAGGTCCGCGCTGGCGGTGTCCGTCACCACCGCCCGCCCCGCCTCCAGCTGCGCGATCCGCCGTTCCAGCTCGTCCGACGGCGCCAGCAGCCCGCGCACCATCGCCCGGT
Source organism: Streptomyces solitudinis (assembly GCF_036323765.1). Taxonomy (NCBI): domain Bacteria; kingdom Bacillati; phylum Actinomycetota; class Actinomycetes; order Kitasatosporales; family Streptomycetaceae; genus Streptomyces; species Streptomyces solitudinis. The sequence goes on along the minus strand of NZ_JAZDCW010000010.1, from coordinate 106,345 downwards.
CCACGTGCGTCATCCACCGCGCCAGCCACGGCAGCAGCGGCCACGCCACGAAGAGGGACACGAACGTCACGACGAACGTGGTGACGCCCCAGGGCAGCCGCACCGTCGCGTAGAGGGCGTGCCGCCAGCCCACCGGGTCCTTCAGCGTCGCCCACAGCCAGGGGAAGAAACCGCCGTGCGTGCGGTGCCGTATCGGTGTCGGCTGCTCCACGTGGACGCGCAGCAGCGCCCGCGCCCGCGCCCGCTCCACCTTGCCCAGCTGCCGGCAGCCCACCAGGCCGAGCGCCAGCAGCGGCAGCCCGATCACGGTGACGGCCATGACCGCGCCGACGTAGAGCCACGTGGCGACGTAGCAGAACGCGATGACGGCCATCGGCAGGCTGGTCAGCAGGTACGCGATCTCCCGCCACGTCTGCCCGCTGAACACCGGACGCGGCGGCGGCAGCTCCTCCTGCCGGACCGCGGCGTGCGGGGGCGCGCCGGGGTGCGGCCGGTCGTGCGGAGGCGCGTCGGGGGGCGGCGCGTCGTGCGGGAACGCGTCGCGGGGCGGCGCGCTTCCAGACGGCGCGCCGTGGGGAGGTGCGCCGGGCGGCGGGGCGTCCCTTGGCGGCGCGTCCTCCGGCGGGACGTCCCCCGGCGGAACGTCGAGGCGAGCGGTCATGGGCCTAGCCTGCCGGTGCCCTCCGCGCCACCGCCATGGGGGAGGGCGGCGGCCCGGGGTGGGGTTTTCCCCACCGCCCCACCGCCCGCCGCTGTTCGGCTGCCGCCACCCACCGGAACCGGCAGGTGACCGAACGTCGTCTCCCCCGGCACCGGAAGGCCCGTTAGCCTCATGGACGCCAGACGTGTGGGAGGGGAGTGGTGATGGGTCTCAAATTCGACATGGGCAACCAGACGTTGGCCGCGCTGTCGAAGCAGACGCAGGGTTCGTCCACGGATCTCGGAGCGCTGATCCGGCAGCTGGTCGCGGCGGCGCAGCCGTTGGAGGGCAAGTTCAACGGCGCGGGCCGGCAGGCGTTCGACGCGTTCAAGACGAACAGCGACGAGATCGCGGCGTCGCTGAACAGCGCACTGTCGGCGATCCTCGGGGGCCAGCAGGGCATGGACCAGGCGTTCGGGACCGGCGAGCAGGAGGCGGCCGACAACGCGCGGCAGTCGATGGCCTCGGCGAACTTCGACGCGGCGCGATTCGGCGGACGTTGAGAGACAAGGGAGAGCGTGGGACATGGCCGGTGAGGATCGTCGCAGTTACGACACGGCGGCGTCGGGCGAGGTGCAGACGAACCTGGCGGGGGTGATCGGTCAGCTGGAGAAGGTGATCGGCGAGCGGGACCGGCAGGTGAAGGCCGCGATGGCGGACTTCCAGGCGGACGGCGTGTCCGAGCAGTACCACGGGGCGGAACAGCGCTGGAACCGCTCGGCGGACGAGGTGCGCGGGATCATCACGCTGCTGCGGTCGGTGCTGGAGAAGAACGACGGAACGGCGGCCCAGACCCTGCAACGGGCCAAGGCCGCGGTGGACGGCATCGGCTGAACCGGCGGGCAGGGGCGTGGGTGCGTCGGAGGGGATGGTGGACCCGGCGGGGGTGCCTTGGTTCACCGGCGATCTGGAGCAGTTGGAGCGGGACGCGGCGGCGTTGAGGGGGGACGCGGGGGCGGTCCGTGGGACGGGTGCGGGGGTGCATTCCACGTTCCAGGGCTTATCGGCGTTCTACAGCGCTCCGGAGGCGGAGCAGTTGTTCGGGACGACGGAGCCTGTCGCGGCGCGGGCGGACGCGTTCGCCGGTGATCTGGAGAAGGTCGGCTCGGCGCTGGACACGTTCGCCGTGACGGTCCGTCCCGTGGTGGAGCGGCTGGAGCGGCTGAAGGGGGAGGCGGCGAGTTTCCGTGCGTTGGTCCGGGGTGATGAGGAGTGGACGTACGACGAGGGGAAGATCAGCCGTAACCGGGAGCTGACCGAGCAGATCTCCGCGGCGGTCGCCGAGTTCTGGGAGGCCGAGCGCACCGCGGCCAACGAGATCACCGCGCTGGTGGGCGGTACGCGGTGGGTGGCGGATGACGGGTCCGGCGCTGGTGACGTGTACGGCCTGGACGCGGGGGATCTGCGGGAGGCGGGCCGGACGCCGTGGGGCGAGGCGGTCGAGGAGGACCATCACTGGTACGAGGTCGGTCACTGGGTCAAGAGCTACGTGTGGGACGGCTTCATCGTCGACGGCATCTGGGGCACCCTGGAGGGTTTGGGCGGGCTGGTCGGGTTCGGGGGCTGGGAGACGTTCCGGGACTCGTGGAAGGGTCTGGGCCAGCTCACGACGGGTCTGGTGGTGCTGGCTGTTCCGACGGGTGTGGTCACGCACAGGTTCCTGCCGGAGGGCGCGGTCAAGGACTGGGTCGACCAGAGCATGAACACCACCAGGGAGGTCGGTAAGTCCCTGGTGGCGTGGGACGAGTGGGAGAAGGACCCGGTGCGTGCCGCGGGGCTGGTCAGCTTCAACGTGGTGACCACGGTGGCGACGCTGGGGGTGGGGACCGCGGTCAAGGGCGCCAGCGGGGCGGGCAACGCGGCCAAGGTGGCGGGGGCTGCCGCCCGTGCCGGGCAGCTCGTCGATCCGATGACCTACCTGGGCAGGGGCGCGGGCGCGGCGTTCAGGGGACTGCCGGAGATCGGCGACGTCACCGCCGGGCTCAAGAACCTCACCACGGTCAGAGCCGCCCAGCTCCCCGACGGAACACTGCGGCTCCCCGACGGAACGGTCCTCGCCCCCGACGCCCCCCTCCCGGACCTCCCACCCGGCTCGACGGCCGTCGAACTGCCCGCGAACGGTGGGCCGCTGCCCGAGGGAACGGTCAAGTTCGACGACGACACGTTCCTGACCCCTGACGGCAGCGTCGTGGACGCCCACGCCCTGCCCCGCTCCCCGGCAGCAGAAGCCAAAGCCGAACCCACCGCCAACGACCACCCCAGCCGGGAGACCTCAGCCGGCCCGTTAGCCGACGGGGCGAGCACGGCCTCCCGCGTCACCGGGGCGGGCGACACGTCGCTCTCCGCGGCCCGTCCCGACGCCTCAACGAGCCTGACGGCTCAGTATGACGAGGTGTCCCCGGGGGTGCGTGAAGCAGCGGGAACGCCGAGTGGCAGGGACATCGGCCCCGCGTCGGGCAGTCCTGACGTCGAGGCGTCAGAGCCCCGTAACGACACCGGTCACGGTACGCCAGAAAACGGCGATTATCCTGACGGGGCCCTCCGGGCAGAAGCCCTGGAGGAAAGCCCGGCGCATGCGGGGCCTGCTCCAGCAGGAGCAGAGCAGTCAGGTGGCTGGGGTGGCGCTGGATGGGTCGATGAGCCCTCAGAATCAGCTGGAGCAGCTTATGAGGCCATCAGGAGCACGCCCAACCGGTTGGACCTGCCGCAGATCGCGAAAGAGACCGGAATCAAAGAATCGGTGTTGCGAGAGGTGAAGTCTCACCTATTTCGCTCTCGGCATGAGATCGCTATCGGCCCAGGCGAGGTGAAGAAGGGCCTGTTCACGCCTCGTGACGACATTGCCGCGCAGTGGGAGGCGGCGAAGAGGGGAGATCTCGACGAAGGAGTCTTGATGCAGTTCCGCTCCCTGATGGCGCACGAGTACGTTGAGAGCCAGCTGATGAAATCAGGAATGCCGTACGTTTCTTCCGATCCGGCCGTGTGGAACACGAGGGGAGGTTATAGGGAGTTTCCCGACGACCTTCGTTACGCTGGGGCGCACGACGTGGCACCGAACGACAAGACGATGGGTTGGAAGCACTGGGAGCGTAGGCTCGGAATGCATCCACCTCCTTTCGGCATCGCAAGCGACCTTTCCAATCTTGACGATGTGGTCAGGCATGTCAAGCGTGAGCTGAAGCGGAAGGGAATTGACGTCACATGACCACTCCCAGAGATGTTCTTACGCGCCTGCAGTCGATCACCTGGCTTGACGTGGACGCATGCTTCGACCACGAGCGCTCACGTGCGGCTCTGATGCTCGAGTATCTGAGGCGAGCAGGAGCCTGGGCTCAGTTCTGTGACGCGGAGCAGGCGTGGCCGTTTTTTGACATTGGCGCACTTATTGATCCGGCATTGCAGGTGGAAGAGGATGTCGCCGCAGATCTCGAAGCTTTTGTCTCTAAGGTCTTCTGGGACTCCCATAAGAAGGTGTGCCGAGGCGCTGTCAAATGGCCGGAAGTGGTTCGTCGGCATGGCGTTGACCTACCTGACCTGGGAGATCCGTATGAACCTCTTCTTCTGATGTTCGAGAGAGGGGGAGGGTTCTCCATGGTAAACGAGTTCGTGGACTTGACGGGCGCCATGATCCCCGTCCGGAATCTGCACCACCATCTGTCGAACCCTCTGTTGGAGAGCACGCATACTGAGGCCCTGGATGCCCTGGATGCCCTGGACGCGAGGTAGCTCATCCGCTCCTACGGTTGGCCGACCTGCCCAACGTGCGCTCCGCGCGCGTGGCCCTCGGGTCGAAGCGACGCTCGGTTTTCAGCGGGTATGTCGTCGGCATCAAGGAGTTGGCCGACTCCTTGCACGTGTCTCGTTTTCCCGTGGGCTACGGGACCTCCAAATATGGTTTGCTGCTGATGGATGAGCGCGGACTGATTTTCTACCTGCGCCACATGGACGGTTACTTCCTCGGCCATGACGAGCGCGACGCTCTCTTGCGCTGTCTTCGTGGAGACGCAATGCCGGATGCGGAGGACTTCTTTGTTTGATCCAGTGCCGCGAGTGGCATCTTCCCTGCTTGTACGTGGGCGCGTACTGAGTCATACCAATTTGGAGGGAGGAGGGCGCTCGACTCTCCATCCTGCCGTTCAAGCTTTCTTCGAGGGGGTTCCAGGGGGTCGTCGCACCTCTTATGAAGGTCGCTGTGCAGAGACAGCCTTGATCTCAGACCAGTTCTGGTATCTGGAAGGTGAAAAGAATGGCGATGGGCCTGTCACCTTTGCGGAGGGGGTTCCTCACTTCCGTGGTGCTGCGATGGTGTCACGTCGGATTGAGGTGCAGGGTAACCCCGCACACGGGAAGTCCATCAAGCCCTGCGCGGCATGCGTGGCGCTCATCGACGCGTTGGAGATTCGCCTTATCGACTGATCGATACGTTAAACGCGCATGTGAGAACGTGGCTGGTCTTGCTGTACCGGGATGCTGTGTGGGTGGGGCCGTATGCTCAAGATTGCAGGATCTTATGCTGATTTTTGGAATAGTGAGGCCGGGACCCCCTTGGGGAGCGTGCGGGGCCATGTCGGGAATGAAGCCATTCATGACGAGGTTCGGATCGAGGAATTTTGGAATCCGGCTACGAGCTGTGGAGCATGATGGGTGGGGTGAGTGATGTACTGGGCTCGGGCAGGTACGTCATCGGAGGAGATTCCATCGTCACGGACGGCGAGTGGGTGTGGCGCCGGGATCTGGGTTTCTACGTGCGGCGGTATCACGTCCGGCTGCCCGAGGAGTTCCTCAACCGGGTCAGAAGCTTCGGATATACTGTCCCTCTTGTTGATGACGAACGGCTCAAAGAGATCACTTTCGAGGTGGCGGAGGTGATGTAGCGGCGTCATCGAGTGACGGAGTTGAACGCGACCGTCACCGTCGGCCGGAAGCACGCGGTGCGCCGACGGTTCGAGGCTTTCCGGGGGCGTGCGTGATCGCATCCATACCGGTTGGCGGCTGGACGTGGGACGTGGAGTGCCGTGGCGGCGAGGCCCAACCGGTGGCCGGGCACGGGCTGGACGTCGCGGTGGCGGTGTGGGGTGTGCTGCACGCCCGTCGCCTGGCGCTGGATGTCGCGGACGTGCGCACGGTGACCGGAACCGGTGCGCACCGGGAGGAGTCGGCGGGCACGCGGATCTCTCTCGCTTCCGTGCGTGGGGCTGCCGTCGGTGCCGACCCCCGCCCGTTCCCTCCGGAGGCGCTGACGCGGGAGACGACGGCGGTGTCCGTCCTGCTGGGGTGTCCGGGGGAGTGGTCCGACGGCGAGCGGCACATCCGGGCGGAGAAGCTGTCCACCGTCATGGCGACGTGCTGGACGAACGGGGACGGCAACGTGACCCTGAGTACGTACGGTGACCTGTGGCTGACACATGACCTGCGCGGGCGCCCCCAGCCCGCACTGCACGGCCGCTACGCTCCGCTGCTGCGTGCCACGCTCGGGGACGTGTCCGCCCTTCTCGGCGGCGAAGCCGATCCGGGCGACAGCACCTGGTACGCGACGCCCACCGTGACGGGCTTCGACGCCATCCCCGACGAGGACCCCGAACTGCTCGACGCCTGGGACGACTTCGAGGTCCCGTACCGGAGGAGGGCCATGCTCGCGCAGGTGCGGGAGGCGTACGCGGACTTCACCGAGTCGCCGGTGCGGTTCGCTGAGGTGCGGGCGGCCGACGGGGTCCTCGGTTACCTCTGGTGGTCCGACGCCGACGCCGCAGCCGGATTCGAACCGCGCAGCGCGATGGGCGACCGGGCCTTCGCGGCGGGGGCCCGGTGGATGCGGCGCCTGGAGGAGGCGAAGAAGCGAGGGTTCCCACCGTCGCGGGCCGCCGAACTCGGTACCGACGCGGCCGCGGAAGCAGGCACACTCGCCCCCGCCCCCTGGACGACCGCGCTCCTGCCCGACCTCCAGGAGATGTCAGGCCGGGGGTAGGCAAGGGCGGCGGGGGCGGAGTGACACCGTGGGTCTGGACGGCTTCCGAAGGCGGGGTGAGGGGAAGTCCTCGGCCACGACGAGCGTGACGGTCTTGCGCGCTGGATGTGCGGTGTCACGATGCCGGACGCGGAGGACTCCTCCGTTCGGCTCAGCGTCCGAGCAGCGTCTCTCGCGGGTCCTCCTTCCGGCTGATGCGGGGCAGGGGGGTGAGGGCGGGGTTGCCGGGTACTGGGGTGGCATGAGTGAGAACGACGAGGACAAGGCACTGACGCCCGATCTGCCGCCCACCGTGGAAGTGCCCGACGCCAAACCGCCGGAGCGTACGGCCCGGGGGAAGGAGCGCTCGGCGGAGGACGTCGACGACGAGGGGGAGCCGCCCGAGCCGTCGGACTAGCCGCCCGCCGGGGGCGACCGGCGGCCTGGACACGGTGTCGGCGCGGGGCCGTAAGGTGTTGCCGCGCGGTACGCCGCGCGCGGGCGGGGTGGGTGGAACGGGCGGAGGGCGCCGATGGCTCGGGACTACGACAGCCAGCTTCTGGAGTCGGTGGCGGTGCGGCGCAGGCGGCTGCGGGACGCGCTGCTGTTCGGGCCGGAACGGGTGCGCCGGAGCCTGGACGAGAACCTGGGCAAGGCCTTCGGAGGCGTCGCCCTGGCCGCCGTGCTGTGTGCCGGGTGCGTGGGGTGGTCGTTCGTCTCCGAGCGCGTGATGAAGGACGGCGCCGCCGCGGCGGGCGTCGCGGGGGCCGCCGGGACGGCGGTCGAAGCGGCCTCATGGTGAGTGTGGCGGGCCGGCGTACCGGGCTGAGCCGGGTGACGCTGGTGGGGGAGCGGCGGCGCGTCGACATGGTGCTTCCCGCGCGGGAGCCGGTCGGTGAGCTGCTGCCCGACGTGCTGCGGCTGCTCGGTGACGAGCCCGCCGCGCGGCCCAGCCTGCGGCGGCTGGTCACCCCGGACGGCGCGGTCCTGGCGCAGGACGAGACGCTCGCCTCCGCGGGCGTCGCCGACGGAGCGGTGCTGCGGCTCGTCCGGCAGCAGGAGACGCCCGCGGCGCCGGTCGTGCACGACGTGACGGACGAGGTTGCCGAGGATCTGGACGTGCGGCGCTGGCGCTGGGGCGACGGGACGCGGGTGTGGACGGCCGGGGCCGCGCACGTGCTGCTCGGGCTGGTCGCGGCGGTGTGGGCGTCGGTGTGGCTTGGAGCGGACGCCGCCGCCCCGTGGATCGTGGCCGCCGCGGTCGTGGCCGCCGCCGCGGGGGCGGGGACCGCCGGGTTCGTCAGCCGGGAGCCGGGCACGGCACTCGTGCTGCTCGGTGGGGCGCTTGGCGTGTTCGGTGCCTGGACGGCGACGGACACGGCCGCCGCGCGGCTGGCCGCCGTCGCTGCGGCCGTGGCGCTCGCCCTGGTGCTGCTGGGGCTGTGCGCGGGGGCGGGGCGGGGCGCGCTCGTGGGGGCTGTGGCCGTGGCCGTCACCGCGGGCGCCTGGGAGCTGGCCCTCGTCTGGACGGACGTTCCCCGGGCGGGCGTGGCCCTCGGGGTGGTGTCGGTGCTCGCGCTCGGCCTCCTGCCCCGCCTCGCGTTGACGGGCGCGGGCCTGACGCGGCTGGACGACCAGCGTTCCGGTGGCGCGTCGGTCAGCCGTCACCGGGTGGACGCGGCGCTGGCCGCGACGCACCGGGGCCTCGCCCTGGCCACGGTCGTGACGGCCGCCTCCGCCGCGGTGGCGGGCTGGGTGGCGGTCGAGCGGTACGGCTACTGGACGGTCGCCGGGGCCGCCCTGACGGCCCTGGTGCTGTTCTCCCGTTCCCGCGCCTACCCGCTGGCCGTCGGGGTGGTCGCGTTGCTCGGGGCGGGCACGGTGCTGGCCGTGCGGCTGCTGGTGCTGTGGGCCGGTGGTGCCGACGCCGGTGGCGGCGCCGGGGGTCCGGGTGCGGTGGCCGGTCCGCTGGCCGGGCTGGCGGTGGTCGCGCTCGTGCCGCTGGCCGTGCTCGTCGTCCGGCCGCCCGACCACGTGCGGGTGCGGCTGCGGCGGTTGTCGAACCTGGCGGAGTCGGTCGGTGTCGTGCTGCTGGTCCCGGTGGCCATCGGTGCGTTCGGCGTGTACGGCCGACTGCTGGACACGTTCTGAGAGGGTCTATGTCGGGGCAGGCGCAGGGAGACTGGCAGCACGACGTGCTCGGCGAGCTGAGCGGCGCGGCACGGCCGGAGCCGCCGGCAGGGGTGCGTGAACGGGCCGCCCGCACGCAGGACCCGGCCGGAGCGTCCGGCCCGGCCGGCCCCGCGCCGGGCACCGGCGACGCCCGCCCGGCGACCGGCGCTCCGGCGCGGACGGACCCCGCGCCGGAGCACTCCGCACCAGAGCCTCCCGCGCCGGAGCCCCCCGCCGCGCGGGGAACGGGGGCGCCGACGCCGGTGTCCGTCCCGGTGGTCGCGCCCCAGCTCGCCGCCACCGAGGGACGCGCCCGGCACGGGGACACGCCCACCCGCCGCGTCCGGCTGGCCCTGCGCCGCCTGGTGGCGTCCGCCGCGCAGGAGACCGCCGCCGCCACCAATGCGGCGCACGCGATCCAGCAGCCCATCACCACCGGCCGCCAGATCGCGGTGACCAGCATCCGCGGCGGCGCGGGCAAGTCCACGGTGGCGGCGCTGCTGGCACTGACGTTCGCGCACTACCGGCCCGATCCGGTGCTGGCCGTGGAGGCCGATCCGGCCCTCGGCACGCTGCCGCGCCGCCTGGGCGCGTCGGAGGTGCGCTGGTCGTGCGCGGACCTGGCCCGCATCGTGGACCCCTCGATGCAGATCACCGACGTCACCGGCTACCTCCTCCCGTTCACGGGCGGCGGCTGGCTGCTGCCGGGCAGTCAGGGGTCGGTCGGCGCGCAGCTCGACGTGGAGACCTACCGCGTCGTCATGACGTCGCTGCGCCGCTACTTCGGCACGATGGTGGTGGACTGCCAGACGCTGCCCGCCGAGGTGGCCCGCACCGCGCTGACGACGACGCAGGCCCGGGTGCTGGTCACCCCGGCGACGGTCGAGGGCGTGGCCGCCACCCGCACCGTGCTGGACTGGATCGGCGGGCTGCACCGCAGCATGCTGCCCACCACCGTCGTCGTCCTGGCGCACCCGGCGCCGCACACGACGCTGGACGAGGGGGCCGCGGCCGGGCACCTGGAGGCGGGCGGCGCGAAGGTGCTGGGCCTGCCGTACGACCGGCACCTGGCCGCGGGTGGCGGCGTCCGCACCGGTCTGCTCGGGCAGGGCACCCGCGAGGCGGCCGCCCGGATCGCGGCGACGGTCATGGACCGGGCGATGTCCCGGGGCGCCCGCGCCCACCGCCTGCCCGGCCCCCACGCCGCGTCCGGGCCCGACGCCCCCGCGTCCGACGCCCCCGGCCCCACGCCCGCGACGCCACCCGGCCCCGCTCCGATGCCCGGCACCGCCGCCCCCGCCGCCGACCCGTCGTGGCACCGACGTCCGCCGGGGCCCGGCCGGTGAGCGTCCGCGTCGTCCACCGGCCCGCGCGTACGACCCGGCCGCTGCCTCCCCCCGCCGAACGCCGCATCGAGCCCCCGCCGAGCCTCCCCGAGGCCAGTACGGGTTCGGCCGCCGCGTCCCTGTTACCCATGGCCGGGGTCATGGGGTCCGTCGTCCTGATGACCGTCGTCCGCAGCAGCCGGTTCGCCGCGATCGGGGCCATCGTGCTCGTCGTCGCGGTGCTCGGCGGCGTGGCCATGCTGTTCAGCCAGCGCGGCCGGGCGCAGCGCACCCGCCGCACCCAGCGCGAGCGCTACCTGGAGTACCTGGAGGAGCAGCGCGAGGAGCTGAGCGCCGAGGACCGCGAGCGCCGCGCCGCCGCCCGGCTGCTGGCGCCGCCGCCGGAGGCCCTGTACGACCTGGTGGCCGACCCGGCGCGGCTGTGGGAGCGGCGCCGGCCGGACCGCGACTTCCTCGACGTGCGCGTCGGCACCGGCGAGACGCCCGTGCGCGACATCGCCCTGGAGCGGCAGGCCGGTTCCGTCCTCACCCCGCCGGACCCGTTCATGCTGAACGAGGCGGCGGGCCTGAGGGAGCGGTTCGCCACCGCCCCCGAGATGCCGCTCACCGTGCCGCTGGACCGGGCGGGCGACGTCAGCGTCATCGGCCCCCGCGAGGACGTGCTGCGCGCCGTGCGCGCCCTGCTCGTGCAGACGGCCGTCGCGCACGCGCCCGACGACGTCGCCCTCGCGCTGGCCTGCCCCGAGCGGCGGCTGGCGGACTGGGAGTGGGCCAAGTGGCTGCCGCACCTCCTCGACCCGCAGAGCCAGGACGGCCCCGTCGGCGCCCGCCGCATCGCCACGAGCACGGCGCGGATCGCCGCCGGGCTCGGCGGTGAGCTGCGCGGCCGGGCCGCGTACGCCGCCGAGGTGCGGCGCGGCCTCGCGGGCCGGGAGGCGCTGAAGCTCGCGCAGCGGCTGCTGGTCGTCAGCGACGGGTACGGGCGGGCCGCCGCGGAACTGGCCCGGCCCGACGAGGCCGTGGACCTGCCCGACATGGGGGTGACGGTGGTGCACCTGCTCGCGGAACGCGTGCACGAGCCCGGGCAGGTCTCGGTGCGCGTCACGGTGGACGGGCCGGGCGTCACCGTGGAGGATCTGCGCGGCGCGGAGCCGGTCACCGTGCACGGCACGCTGGACGAGGTGAGCGCCGCCGGAGTGCTGGGCCTGGCCCGGACGCTGGCGCCGCTGCGGCTGTCCCCGGAGTCCGCCGCGTCCGGGGCCCCGCTGGCGGGGCCGGTGGACTTCGCCGGGCTGCTGGGCGTGGCGGACCCGGCGGCGCTGGACGTGCGGCGCATGTGGGCGCCGCGCGGGGAACGGGCGTTCCTGCGCGTCCCGATCGGCCTGAACGACGCGCGCGAACCGGTCCTGCTGGACCTCAAGGAGCCCGCCGAGCTGGGCATGGGGCCGCACGGGCTGTGCGTGGGCGCGACGGGGTCGGGCAAGAGCGAGCTGCTGCGCAGCCTCGTGCTCGCCCTGGCCGCCACGCACCCGCCCGAGGACCTGGCCATGGTGCTCGTCGACTACAAGGGCGGCGCCACCTTCGCGCCGTTCGCCTCCCTGCCGCACGTGGCGGGCGTCATCACCAACCTGGAGAACCGGGCCGGGCTGGTGGAGCGGGTGCACGCCAGCCTCGCCGGGGAGGTCAGGCGCCGCCAGCAGGTGCTGAAGGACGCGGGCGACCTCGCCGACATCGGCACCTACGCCGCCGCCCGCGCCCGGCGCCCGGAACTGGCGCCGCTGCCCCACCTGTTCGTCGTCATCGACGAGTTCGGGGAGCTGCTGACGGCCCGGCCGGACTTCATCGACCTGTTCCTGTCCGTCGGCCGCATCGGCCGCTCCATCGGAGTGCACCTGCTGCTGTCCAGCCAGCGCATCGAGGGCGGCAGGCTCAAGGGCCTGGACACCTACCTCTCCTACCGGCTGGGCCTGCGCACCTTCTCCCCCGAGGAGTCGCGCACGGTGCTGGACACCCCCGACGCCTTCCACCTGCCGCCCCTCCCCGGATTCGGCTACCTCAAGGTGGACACCAGCGCCTACGAGCGGTTCAAGGCCGGTTACGTGTCCGGCCCCTACCAGGGCCCGGCGCGCCGGGACGGCGGGCAGGACGAGGGGCCCGCGGCCCTGCCCTACCCCGCCTACAACACCCTCGGCGCCGGCCCGGCCGAGGACGGTGAGCCGCAGGCCGCGCCCGCGCGGCGCACCGTCGGCCCGACGCTGCTGTCCACCCTGGTCGGACGGCTCGCCACCGCCGCGCCGCCCGTGCCGCGGATCTGGCTGCCGCCGCTGCCCGGCGCACTGCCGCTGGACGCCGTCGGCGGCCCGCCGCAGACGACGCCGCAGGGCGTGCGGCTCGGCCGCCGCCCGTCCGGCCCGCTGCGGGTGCCCATGGGGTTGCTGGACGACCCGGCCCGGCAGTGGCAGGGCCCGTGGGTGCTGGACCTCACCGTGGCGGGCGGGCACGCCGCCGTCATCGGCGGCCCGCAGTCCGGCAAGACGACGCTGCTGCGCACCCTGATCCTGTCGCTCGCGCTCACCCACACCCCGCAGGAGGTCGGCGTCTACGGGCTCGACCTGGCGGGCGGCGGCCTCCAGGTGATGGCGGGCCTGCCGCACGTCGGCGGCGTCGCCGGGCGCGCGGACCGCGAGCGGGCCGCCCGCGTGGTCGAGGAGATCCGCGCCATGCTGGCCGCCCGCGAGGAGGTCTTCCGCGAGCTGGGCATCGACTCCGTCGAGGAGCTGCGCAGCCTGCGCGCCGCCGGGAAGCTGCCGCAGCTCGGCCCCGCCGACGTCGTCCTGGTCGTGGACGGGTTCGGTGGGCTGCGCGACGACTTCGCGGAGCTGGACGACGCCGTCGGCGACCTCCTCAGGCGCGGCGGCGGCTACGGCGTCCACGTCGTCGCCGCCATGCTGCGCTGGAACGACGTGCGCATCGCCGCGCAGTCCGCGTTCGGCACCCGGGTGGAGCTGCGGCTGAACGACCCGGGCGAGTCCGGCATCGAGCGCAGGCTCGCCCAGGCCATCGGGCCCGATGAACAGGGCCGCGTGCTGACGGCCGGCAAGCTGTTCGCGCAGTGCGCCCTGCCCCGCGTCGACGCCCGCGCCGACGCGGAGGGGCTCGGTGCCGCGGCCGCGCAGGCCGTGCGGTCGGTGCGCTCGGCGTGGACGGGCCAGGGCGCGCCGCCGGTGCGGGTGCTGCCCGCCCGGCTCGGTCCGCACCGCCTGCCCACCCCGGCCGCCGAACCGGACCGCGTCCCCCTCGGGCTGGACCAGGCGGGCCTGGAGCCCGTCCTCCTCGACCTCTTCCGGCACGACCAGCACCTCCTCGTCTTCGGCGACGGCGCGTGCGGCAAGACGAACCTGCTGCGGCTCGTCGCCCGGCAGCTGATGGCCCGCCACACGGACGACGAGGTGGTCTTCGCCGTCATGGACCCGCGGCGCGGCCTGCACAGCCTCGTCCCGGAGGAGTACCGGGGCGGCTACGCGCACAACGCGGGGCTCGCCCGCGCCCTGTCCGGCGCCATCGTCACCGAGCTGGAGCGGCGCATGCCGGACGACACGGTGCCGCCCGAGGTGCTCGCTGCGGGCGGCGGCGCGCCCGGCGGCCCGCGCATCGTCGTCCTCGTCGACGACTACGACGTCCTCGCCACCGCGGGGAACTCCCCGCTGGAGCCGTTCCTGCCCTACCTGCCGTCCGCGCCGGACATCGGCCTGCACTTCGTCGTCACCCGGCGCGTGGCGGGCGCGTCCCGGGCGCTGTACGAGCCGTTCCTGATGACGCTGCGGGAGTCCGGGACGGCGGGGCTGGTGATGACCGGCGACCGCTCCGAGGGCCAGCTCTTCCCCGGCGTGCCCGCCGCCGCCCGACCGCCGGGACGCGGCACCTTCGTCCGCCGCGGCGCGCCGGACCGGCTGGTCCAGACGGCGCTGGCCGAGGAGGAGCCCGCCCCGCGCGGCACCCCGGCGCGCACGGCGCGGGAGGGGTCCGCGTGACCAAGGACGTCATCGCGCTCACCACGCGCATGCCCGACGTGTGGTCCCTGACGGCCGGGCTCATGTCCGGCGGCCCCCGCACCCGGCTCGCCACCGCGGGCGAGGGCGCGGTCGTCCAGCTCTGCGACGCCGGGGGCCGCCCGCTGGTGTCCGTGGAGGCGCCGCTGCTCGTCCGCGTCCCCGGTGAGGTGCACCGGCTGCTCGGACTGCGCGCGGACGGACCGGTGTGGTGGACGGAGGTGCGCGCCGCCACCGCCGCGCGCGGCGGCGAGGAGCTGGCGGGCACGGTCGCCACCCGGCTCGTCACCCGGCTCGGCGGCACGGTGTGGCCGCCGCAGGCCCGCGCGGGGGACGGCGGTTCCGCGCCGGTGCGGGAGGTGGCCACCGCCGCCGCGCCGGCCGCCGCCCAGCCCGCCGTGGACGTGCTCACCGAGCAGGCGGCCGTCGTCATCCAGGACCGCCCGGCCGTCGCCCTGACCTCCTGGCTCGCCGACGCGCTGCGCGCCGCCGCGGGCTCCGGACGGGCGTTGCAGATCGTCACCCCGCGCACCGCGCGGCTCACCCCGCCCACCCGCGCCGTGCTGTCCGGGCTGCCCAACCGCTGGGTCGTCCGGGACGGCGACGGCGGCTACTTCGACGGGCTCTCCGGCGCCGTACTGCACTGGCGGGACGGCGCGTTCACCGCGACGGGCGGACGCGCCCCCGGATACGTACCCGCCCGGCCGCCCGCCGGCCGGCAGCTCGCGGTGTCCTGGCGCACCCGCAGGCCCGCTGCGGACGACCTGCTGCTGGGCGGCGCGCTGGAGGAGGTCTGGCACCGGCTCACCGGCGCACCGCCGGCCGGATGGGGCACGGCGGAACCCGCCGGGCTGCCCTGGTCGCGGCAGGAACTGACCGCGTACGTCCGCGAACGCTCCCCGGAGCCGACCTGGCTCGTCGTCGTCGGAACCCCCGCGCACCCGGCCGTCGCCACGCTGCGGGTCTCGCGCACCACCGGCGGCGTCGAGGAGGACGTCACGCTGACCGCTGGGTTCCCCGGTGGCCGCGGGCTGCCGCTGGACGCGCTGCCGGAGGCCGCCGGGGAACTCGTCGCCGGGCACGGGCTCGTCTCGCTGCTCGCCCAGCGGCGCGCGGCCCGCGCCGACCTGGCGGTGCCCGCCGCGCTGGAGGGGCCGCCCGAACCCGTCGCCTTCGCCCTCGGCAGCGCGGAGGTGCGCGGCGCGGGACCGGCCGCCGCCCGCAGGCCGCCGCTGCCGCACGCCCCGGTGCGGCTCGGGCCCGCGGGCGACGCCGGGTTCTACTACCCGCTGGGCGACACCGGCTGGGCGGGCCTGGAGCGGCTCACCGCGCACCTGCGGGGCGCGGAAGCGGCCGGATCCGCGCCACCCCGGCGTGAGGCACCCGCGCCACCGCGCCGGGGCAGGGCCTAGACTCCCGTCCGTACGGAACGTCGCCGGGACGCCGGCATCCGGGCAGCGCGGTACGGGCGGCACGGCAGCGGACGCCGCGCCGCACGGCGGGCGCACGGGCGGGCGTGAGGATCGGGGCGCGGGGAACGGGCGCGCGGAGAGGGACGGGTGGACGTGCCGGACTACTTCCACGGCTACGCGGTCGTCGGGCTGGTCGCGGTCGTCGGCGTGCTCTTCGTGGCCGTGGCCTTCTCGGCCGGAGCGCTCCTGCGGCCCGTCGTGCCCACGCGCGAGAAGATGCTGACGTACGAGTGCGGCGTCGATCCGGTCGGCGACGGCTGGGCGCACACCCAGGTCCGCTACTACGTCTACGCGTTCCTGTACGTCATCTTCGCCATCGACTCGGTCTTCCTGTTCCCCTGGGCCACGGTGTTCGCCGGGTTCGGCGCGGTGACGCTGGTGGAGATGTTCCTCTTCCTCGGCCTGCTGGCCGTGGGCCTGCTGTACGCATGGAAGAAGGGCGTCCTGGCATGGACGTGACCCGCAACGGCGGCACCGCCGACCTCCCGGAGCCGCGCCGCCTCGGCGCTCTGGCCCGGCTGGCCCCCGAGCCGATGAAGGTCGTGCTCAACTGGGGCCGCCGCTACAGCCTGTGGGTCTTCAACTTCGGACTCGCCTGCTGCGCCATCGAGTTCATCGCCGCGTCGATGTCCCGCCACGACTTCATCCGGCTGGGCGTCATCCCGTTCGCGCCGGGGCCGCGCCAGGCCGACCTGATGGTCGTCTCGGGGACGGTCACCGACAAGATGGCCCCCGCCGTCAGACGGCTGTACGAGCAGATGCCCGAACCGAAGTACGTCGTCTCCTTCGGCGCGTGCTCCAACTGCGGCGGCCCCTACTGGGACTCCTACGCCGTCACCAAGGGCGTCGACCAGATCATCCCCGTGGACGTGTACGTGCCCGGCTGCCCGCCGCGTCCGGAGGCCCTGCTCCAGGGCATCCTCAAGCTCCAGGAGAAGATCGCCGCCGAGTCCACGGCCGAGCGGTACGGCCCCGGGAGCCCGCCCGCGTCCCCTGGCGCGCCCGCCGCCGCCACACCGGCGCGTCCCTCCACGGCCGCGCTGACCAGCCCGCTCGTGCGGCCCGCCGGGGAGGAGCCGCGATGAGCGACGGGTGGCTGCCGCGCCCCGCCGGGGAGCTGTTCGGGCCCGGGGCGCGGGCGCAGGACGCCTATGGGCTGCTCACGGTGGACGTCCCGGCCGCCGACTGGCTCCCCGCGCTGCGGAGCGCCCGCGACGAGCTGGGCTGCACCTACTTCGACTGGCTCAGCGCCGTGGACGAACCCGGCAGCGGGTTCCGCGTCTGCGCCCACGTCGCTGCCCTGCCCGGCGCCGCGCCGCTGCGCAGGCTCCTGCTGCGCACCACCGTGCCGCACGACGCGCCGGAACTGCCCAGCGCCACCGGCGTCTACGCCGGAGCCGGGTGGCACGAGCGGGAGACGCACGAGATGTTCGGCGTCGGCTTCACCGGGCATCCCGGACTGGCTCCGCTGCTGCTGCCCGACGGTTTCGAGGGCCATCCGCTGCGGAAGGACTTCGTGCTCGCCGCCCGCGTCGCCAAGGCGTGGCCCGGCGCCAAGGAACCGGGGGAGTCCGAGCACGGCGGGCCCAAGCGGCGCCAGATGCTGCCGCCGGGCGTCCCCGACCCCAACGAGTGGGGCCCGCTCAAGGGCCAGCTCCCGCCCGCCCCGGCCCGTCCCGCGCGGGGCCGCGCCGCCGCCGGGGACCGCCCGCCGCGCCGCGCCCGCAGCGCCGCCGCCGGTTCCGCCAGCCAGCGCGCGGCCGCGCCGCGCCGCCCCGCCGGAACCGCCGACGCCCCCTGGCGCGAACGGTCCGCGCAGCTCCCCGCCGCCGAGGCGGAACGGGCGGCCGCCGCCGCGGCTGCGGAGAGCGCGGCCGCAGAGGACGCGGCGCCGGAGCGGACGGGACCGGAGAGCGCGGCGCCGGAGGGGGCGGCGCCGGAGAGCACCGGCTCCGCCGCCGCGTCCGGTGACGGTGACGGCGCCGAATCCGGTCCCGAATCCGGTCCCGAATCCGGTCCCGGTGACGGGCCCGGCGCGGACGAGGGCGGCGAGCGCTGATGGACCTCCTCGACGTCGCCTGGCGGCTCCTCGCCGTCCTCCTCGCGTTCCTGACGCTCCCCCTGCTCGTCGGCCAGGCCGAGCACAAGGTCATGGCCCACATGCAGGGCCGCGTCGGCCCCATGCACGCGGGCGGCTTCCACGGCTGGGCCCAGCTCGTCGCCGACGGCGTGAAGTTCGCCCAGAAGGAGGATGTCGTCCCGGCCGAGGCCGACCGGCGCGTCTTCCGGCTCGCGCCCGCCGTCGCCCTCGTCCCCTACCTGCTCGTCCTCATCGCCATCCCCGTCGCGCCGAACGGCGGTGTCGGGCAGGCCGTGGACGCGGGCATCTTCTTCGTCCTCGCCGTCCTCGGCGTCGGTGTGCTCGGCCAGCTCATGGGCGGCTGGGCGAGCGCCAACAAGTACAGCCTCCTCGGCGGGCTGCGCACCGCCGCACAGCTCCTCGCCTACGAGCTGCCGCTGCTGCTGTCGGCCGCCTCCGTCGTGATGGCCGCGGGCACCCTCTCGCTGCCCGGCATCCTGGACGCCTGGCAGTGGTGGTGGCTGCCCTGGCAGCTCGTCGGCGCCTTCGTCTTCTTCACCGCCGGGGTCGCCGAGCTGCACCGCCCGCCGTTCGACGCTCCGCTGGCTCCCGAGGAGATCATCTTCGGCCCGCTCACCGAGTACGGCGGACTCCGCTTCGCCTTGTTCATGCTCGCCGAGTACGCCGGGATCGTCGTCGTCTCCGCGCTCACCGCCGTGCTGTTCCTCGGCGGCTGGCACGGCCCGTTCGCCGACCAGCTCGGCTGGCTGTGGATGCTGCTCAAGACCGGCGCGCTCAGTTTCGTGGTCATCTGGATGCGCGTCGCCTGGCCCCGGATGCGCGCCGACCAGATCCAGAAGTTCGCCTGGACCGTCCTCGTGCCGCTCGCGCTCCTCCAGATCGCCGTCACCGGCGTCGTGAAGGTGGTGTTCCCCTGATGGGCCTCCCCGGCTCCGGCCTGGCCAAGGGCCTGGCCGTCACGCTCAAGACGATGACCCGCCGCTCGGTCACCGCGCACTACCCCGACGTCCAGCCCGAGCTGCCCGCGCGCAGCCGGGGCGTGATCGGGCTGTTCGAGGAGAACTGCACGGTCTGCATGCTGTGCGCCCGCGAGTGCCCCGACTGGTGCATCTACATCGACTCGCACAAGGAGACGCTGCCCGCCGCCGCGCCCGGCGGGCGCGAGCGCAGCCGCAACGTGCTGGACCGGTTCGCCATCGACTTCTCCCTGTGCATGTACTGCGGCATCTGCATCGAGGTGTGCCCGTTCGACGCGCTGTTCTGGTCGCCGGAGTTCGAGTACGCCGAGACCGACATCCGCGAGCTGACCCACGAGCGCGACACGCTCCGCGCCTGGATGTGGACGGTGCCCGAGCCGCCGCCGCTGGACGGCGCGGCCGAGGAGCCCAAGGAGATCGCCGCCGCGCACAAGACCGCCGCCAAGCTCGCGGCGGCTCAGGCGGACGCGGCCTCCGGACCCGGCGGCGCTCCCGGGCCCGGCGGCGGTCCCGGACCCGGCGGCGCGCAGGGAGGCACCCCGGCGTGAACGCTCCCGGCTTCCTCTCGCCCACCGGGGTGGAGATCGTCTTCGTGCTGACGGGCCTCGTGACGCTCGGCGCCGCCGTCGTCGCCGTCACCACCCGGCAGCTCGTGCACGCCGCGCTGTGGCTGGTCGTCGCGCTCGGCGGTGTCGCGGTCGAGTACCTGCTCCTCACCGCCGAGTTCGTGGCGTGGGTGCAGGTGCTCATCTACGTGGGCTCCGTCGTCGTGCTGCTGCTGTTCGGCATGATGCTCACCCGCGCGCCGATCGGCCGCTCGCCCGACGCCGACTCCGGCAACCGCTGGGTCGCGCTCGCCGTGGCGCTCGGCGCGGCGGCGACGCTCATCACCCTCGTCGTGGACGCGTTCCGCACCGCGTGGATCGACCTCGACGGGCCCCACGGCGGTACGCAGGCCCTCGGCGAGGCGCTGTTCCGGCACTGGGTGCTGCCCTTCGAGGCGCTGTCCCTGCTGCTGCTCGCCGCGCTCGTCGGCGCCATCGTCGTCTCCCGGCGCGGCGGCGACGGAGAGGGTGCCGGGAGCGGCGGTGACACCGGAAGCGCCGGTGACACCGGGAGCGGCGGCGGCCACCGGAGCGCGGACGGCCCCGGCGGCGGCACCGCACCGGACCGGCAGGAGCGTGAGCGCTGATGCACCTCGTCTACCCCGCCGTCCTGGCCGCGCTGCTGTTCAGCGTCGGCCTGTACGGCGTCCTGGCGCGGCGCAACGCCGTCCTTGTGCTCATCTCCGTCGAGCTGATGCTCAACGCGGTCAACCTCAACCTCGTCGCGTTCGACGTGTGGCTCGAGGACACCCTGCGCGCCGGGCAGAGCCTGACCCTGTTCACCATCGCCGTCGCCGCCGCCGAGATCGGTATCGGGCTGGCCATCGTCCTGCTCGTCTACCGCAACAGGGCCGGCTCCCACATCGACCGGCTCCGCGAACTGGCCGAGCCGCCGCCCGCCGCCCTGCGGTCCGACCCCCGCACCGTCCACCCCCAGGACACCGACGTGGAGCAGGCGGAGGCCACCGCGTGAGCACGACCACCCTCGCCGTCCTCGTCCCCGTCCTGCCGCTCCTCGGCGCACTCGCCGGTTTCGCGGCGGGCCGCAGGGCGCCGGGCTTCGTCCGCCCGCTGGCCGTGCTGCCGACACTGGCCGCGGCCGTGCTCGCCGTCGTCGTCGCCGCGCGGCAGGGCGGCCGGGCGCCGCTGCTGGCCGCCACCGAGCTGACGCCGACGGGCAACGCCGCCCTCCCCGTCGAGCTGGCCTTCCACCTCGACGGGTTCGCCGTGCTCGTCGCGGTGCTCGTCGCCGTCGTCGCGTCCTGCGTGCAGATCTACTCCACCGGCTACCTGCGCGACGACCCGCGCTACGCCTCGTACGCCGCCCTCGTCTCCCTCTTCACGGCGGCGATGCTGCTCGTCGTCTACGCCGACGACCTGATCGTGCTGCTCGTCGGCTGGGAGGTCATGGGCATCTGCTCGTACTTCCTGGTCGGCCACTACTGGCACACGCCCGCCGCCCGCGCGGCGTCCCTCAAGGCGTTCCTGGTCACCAAGCTGGGCGACGTCCCCTTCCTCATCGGCATCCTCGCGCTGGCCTCAGCGGCCGGGACGTTCCGCATCTCCACGATCGTCACCCGGCTCACCTCCTCGCTGTCCGACTTCCAGCTCGACCACCCCACCGCCATCGCGCTGCTGCTGCTGGCCGGTGTGGCGGGCAAGTCCGCGCAGTTCCCGCTGCACACCTGGCTGCCGGACGCCATGGCGGGCCCCACGCCCGTCTCGGCCCTCATCCACGCCGCCACGATGGTCGCGGCGGGCGTGTACGTCGTGGCCCGGCTGCTGCCCGTCTTCACCGCCTCGGCCGCGGCCCTCGTCGTGCTCGCCGCCATGGCCGCGCTCACCATGGCCGGTTCGGCGCTCGCCGCCCTCGCCCAGGACGACGTCAAACGGGTGCTCGCCTACTCCACCATCGGCCAGCTCGGCTACCTGACCGGCGCGCTGGCCGTCGGCGACCGGGGCGCGGCCACCTTCCACCTCCTCACGCACGGCGCCTTCAAGGCGCTGCTGTTCCTCGCGGCGGGCGTGCTCATCCACGCCGCCGGCACCGGCTCGCTCACCGCGATGGCCCGCGCGGGCGGCACCGCGCGGCGCGTCCCGGACGCGTACTGGACGCTCACCATCGGCCTCCTCGCCCTCGCCGCCGTCCCGCCGTTCAGCGGCTTCTTCTCCAAGGAGGCCGTGCTGGGCGCCGCCGAGCACACCGCGCTCCACCCGGACGCGGGCATCCCCGCCGCCTCCGGCTGGATCGTGCTCGTCGCCGGGCTGCTCACGGCCGCGCTCACCGCCGCCTACGCCACCCGGCTGTGGCTGCTCGCCTGCCGGGGCGACGCGGCGACCCGGGACGCGGCAGCCCCGCGGCCCGCCGCACCGGCCGGCTCCGCCGAGCCCGTGCCCGCGCGCCAGCCGCTCGTCATGACCCTGGTCCTGTGGTTCCTCGCGGTTCCCTCCCTGGCCCTCGGCCTGTTCTACGACTGGCTCCCGCACTGGTTCGGCGGCGGCAGCCTGGCCCCCACGCTGGCCACCTCCGTCCTGGCCACCGGCGCCGCGGCGGCCGGAGCCCTGATCGTGTGGGCCGCCTGGCGGCACGCCACGGCACGCGGCACCGCGGACCCGGGCCCCGTCCTCCTGGGCCCGCTCCACCGCCAGGCGGCGGCCGGGTTCCGCCTGGACACCGCCTACGACCGGCTCCTCGTGGCCCCGGTCCGCGGCGCGGCGAGCCTCGCGCGGTTCCTCGACCGCGAGGTCGTCGACGCCTACGTGCGCGGCGCCGGAACCGCCACCGGCTGGCTCGGGGCCGCCGTGCGCCGCTCCCAGACCGGCAACGTCCAGACGTACCTGAGCGTCCTGCTCGCCGGCTCCATCGTGCTGGCCCTCGCCGTCCTCCTCGCCGGAGCGTGAGCCGTGATCACCCTCAACGAGACCGTGCTCCAGCTCCTGCTGGCCGCCGTCGTCGTGCTGCCCCTGCTCGGCGCCGTCGCCGCCCTGCTGCCCGCCCCGCCCGGACTGCGGGGCAGCAGCCCCGAGCAGGCCGTCCTGCGGCACGGCGTGACCGTCACCGGCGCCGTCCTGGCCGCCACCCTCGTCCTCGCGGCGGGCTTCGACTACGACCGCGCCGAACGTATCCAGGCCGGAACCGACCTCTCCTGGATCCCCGCCCTGGGCATCCGGCTGCACCTCGGCGTCGACGGCATCTCGCTGCCCCTCCTCGTCCTGACCGCGCTGCTGACGTTCCTGTGCGCCCTCCACAGCTACCGCAACCCGCCGAAGGGCCCGTCCCCCGCGGCGTTCGTCGCCCTCCTCCTCGTCCTCGAAGCCGGCACGCTCGCCACCTTCGCCGTGCTCGACCTCGTCCTGTTCTTCCTCGCCTTCGAGATGGTGCTCATCCCGATGTACTTCCTCATCGCCCGCTGGGGCGGGGAAGGCCGCGCGCGGGCGGCCTGGAAGTTCATCCTCTACACGCTGCTCGGTTCCGTGGTCATGCTGCTGGGCCTCCTGCTCGTCGGCCTGGAGGCGGGCACGTTCGACATGGTGGCACTCGCCGCTGACAACGGAGCGTCACTGAGCCGCAGCACGCAGATCATCGCCGTCCTCGCCCTCGCTGCGGGCTTCGCCGTGAAGACCCCGATGTGGCCGCTGCACACCTGGCTGCCCGACGCGCACACCGCCGCCCCCACGGTCGGCTCCGTCCTGCTGGCCGGGGTGCTGCTGAAGATGGGCACCTACGGGCTGGTCCGCATCGTGCTGCCGGCCGCCCCCGAGGGCGCCCAGTTCTTCGCGCCCTACCTGGCCGCGTTCGCCTGCGTCGGCATCGTCTACGGCTCCCTGGTGTGCCTCGCCCTCGTCCGGAAGGGCGCCGGCGGCGACCTCAAGCGGCTCGTCGCCTACTCCTCCGTCGGCCACATGGGCTTCGTCCTCCTGGGCATCGCCACGCTCACCCGGACGGGCGTCAACGGCGCCCTGTTCGCCAACGTCGCCCACGGCCTGATCACCGGCCTCCTGTTCTTCCTGGTCGGCGCGGTCAAGGAGCGCACCGGCTCCACCGACCTCGACCAGCTCGCCGCCCGCACCTCCGGCGCCGGGCTCTACGGGCGCTCCCCGCGCCTGGGCGGCCTGCTCGCCTTCGGCGCCGTCGCCTCCCTCGGCCTGCCCGGACTCGCCGGGTTCTGGGGCGAGATGCTCGCCCTGCTCGGCGCCTACCACCCCGCCGACGGGCTGAGCCGCCCCGCCTACCTGGTGTTCATGGCCGTCGGCGGCCTCGGCACCCTGCTGACGGCCGCCTACCTCCTGCTCGTCGTGCGCCGGGTCTGCATGGGCGAGCGGCAGCCCACGACGGCCGCGCTCCCGGACGTGCGCCGCTACGAGTTCGCCGCCTGGACCCCGCTCGTCGTCCTCACCGTCCTCGCCGGACTGTGGCCCGCGCTCCTGCTCGGCGTCACCGACCCGGCCGTGCAGCACCTCCTGCCGGGAGTCAGCCGATGACAGCATCCGCCACGGGCGGCGCCGCCGTGACCCTCACCGCGGGCCCGGTCCAGTCCGTCGACTGGGCCGCACTCGGCCCGCCCGCGATCGTGGCCGCCCTCGGACTCGTCCTGCTCGTCACCGACCTCTTCCTGCCCGAGCGGCGCAAACCGCTGCTCGGCTGGGCCGCCGTCGCCGGACTCGGCCTGGCCCTGCTCGCCCTCCTCCCGCTCGTCGGCGCGGACCGCTCCACCTTCTGCCTCACCACGGACCCGGAGCTGTGCAGCTACACCGCCGACGGCTTCGCGCTCGCCGTCCAGCTCCTCGTCCTCGGCGGCACGCTGCTGACGGCCCTGCTGTCGCTGCCCACCGTCGCCGACAGCAGGCTGCCCGCGGGCGAGTACTGGTTCCTGCTGCTCACCTCCGCCGCGGGCGCCGCCCTGCTGCCCGCCGCCCGCGACCTGGCGACGCTCGTCATCGCGCTGGAGGTCGCCTCCCTGCCCGTCTTCGCGCTGATCGCCCTGCGGCGCGGCGACCGTCTCGGCTCCGAGGCGGCGCTGAAGTTCTTCCTCTCCTCCGTCGCCGCCACCGCCGTCACCCTGCTCGGCGTCAGCTTCGTCTACGCCGCGACCGGCGGACTCCACTTCGGCGCCGTCGCCGACGGCCTGCGGACGGTCGACGCCGAGCTCGCCGTCCTCGCCCCCGCGGGCGTCGTCCTCACCCTCGTCGGCTTCGCCTTCAAGACCGCCGCCGTGCCCTACCACTTCTGGGTGCCCGAGACGTACGTCGGCGCGCCCGTCCCCGTCGCCGCGTACCTGTCGGTGACCGGCAAGGCCGCCGGGTTCTCCGGCCTCGTCCTCGTGACCGTGTACGCCTTCCCCGCCTACGCGACCACCTGGGGACCCGCCCTCGCCGTCCTCGCCGCGCTCACGATGACGGCCGGCAACGCCGGAGCCCTGCGCCAGCGCCCCGAGGCGCCGCACAGCGCGGTGCGGCTGCTCGCCTGGTCCTCCGTCGCCCAGGCCGGCTACCTGCTGGTGCCGATCGCGTCCGCCGCCTACGCCGCGGACGCCGGGCGGGCCGTCGGCGCGACCGTCACGTACGCGCTCATGTACGCCGTCGTGAACCTCGGCGCGTTCGCCGTCGTCCTGCACCTCGCCCGGGCGGCCGGCGACGGCCGTCTCACCGCCTTCCGCGGCCTGTACGCCGCCCAGCCGCTCGCCGCGCTCGCCCTCGCCTTCTTCCTGCTGTGCCTGGCCGGGCTGCCGCCGGGCGTCATCGGACTGTTCGCCAAGGTCACCGTCTTCGCGGCGGCCGTGGACGCCGGGCTCGGCTGGCTCGCGGCCGTCATGGCCGTCAACGTCGTCATCGGCCTCGTCTACTACCTGCGCTGGACGGCCCTGCTGTTCCGCGCCCCGGCGACGGGCCCCGAGGCAGCCCCCGCGGACACCGCAGCGGCGGCGGCCCCCGCGGGGACGGCGGCCGGGACGGTCACCGGCCGGGCCCCGTCCCGCCTGCGGCCCGCGACCCCGCTCGGCGTCGCCATCGCGGTGACGGCCGTCCTCGGCCTCGTCCTCTCCGGCGCCCCGCAGCTCGTCCTGCGCTTCGCCTCCGGCTCGCTGCTGTAGCGCCCGCGCCCGGTGCCGCCGGGAACCCGCCGGACCTGCCTCGCGTTGTCCCCGCAGGGAGGGTCCACTGGAAGGTGGAGACACCACCAGAGCAAAGGGTTCCCCCGCTGCACCACCTGGAGGGCGTACCGTGCACCGCCGAAACAACGGGCTGAGGACCGCCCTGCTCCTGGGCGCCATGTCCTCGCTGATCCTCGTGACCGGCGGTTTCTTCGGCCGCACGGGTCTGCTCGTCGCGCTGCTCGTCGCCCTCGGCACCAACGCCTACGCCTACTGGAACAGCGACAGGCTGGCGCTGCGGGCCATGCGGGCCCGTCCCGTCAGCGAGTTCGAGGCCCCGCAGCTCTACCGCATCGTGCGGGAGCTGTCCACGGCCGCCCGGCAGCCCATGCCCCGCCTCTACATCTCCCCGACGCAGGCCCCCAACGCCTTCGCCACCGGACGCAACCCGCGCAACGCCGCCGTCTGCTGCACCGACGGCATCCTGCGCCTGCTCGACGAGCGGGAGCTGCGCGGCGTCATCGGGCACGAGCTGAGCCACGTCTACAACCGCGACATCCTCATCGCCTCCGTCGCCGGGGCGCTGGCCTCCGTCGTGGTCTTCCTGGCCAACTTCGCCTGGCTCATACCGTTCGGACGCTCCGACGACGACGAGGGCCCCGGGCTGCTCGGGATGGTGCTGCTCATGGTGCTGGGCCCGCTCGCGGCCTCCCTCATCCGGCTCGCCGTGAGCCGTTCCCGCGAGTACGAGGCGGACACCTCCGGCGCCCGCCTCACCGGAGACCCCCTGGCCCTGGCGTCCGCCCTGCGCAAGCTGGAGGCCGGCACCCGGCAGCTCCCGCTGCCCACCGAACCGCGCCTGGAGACGGCCAGCCACATGATGATCGCCAACCCGTTCCGCCCCGGCGAGGGCATGTCCAGGCTGTTCTCCACGCACCCGCCGATGCGGGAACGCATCGCCCGGCTCGAACGCATGGCAGGCTGGACGCCGTGAAGACGATCCTGAACATCATCTGGCTGTTCCTGAGCGGCTTCTGGCTGTTCCTCGGCTACCTGCTCGCGGGGCTCATCCTGTGCGTCACGATCATCGGCATCCCCTTCGGCGTCGCGTCCTTCCGCGTCGGCCGCTACGCCCTGTGGCCCTTCGGCTGGACGGCCGCCGAACGCCACGACGCGGGCGCCGGCTCCCTGATCGGCAACGTCCTGTGGGTGCTCCTGGCGGGCTGGTGGCTCGCGCTGGGCCACATCGCCACCGGCATCGCCCTGTGCGTGACGGTCATCGGAATCCCGCTGGGCATCGCCAACTTCAAGATGATCCCCGTCTCCCTCATGCCGCTGGGCCGCGAGATCGTCCGCACCGACTCCCCCCACCCCCGCTGATCCCGCCCACCGCCCCGGGCCGCCCGACCGCTGATCCCGCCCACCGCCCCGGGCCGCCCGACCCGGGGCGGCCCGGAGGGCACGTCAGCGGTAATTGACGAACTGGAGGGCGAAGTCGAAGTCCTTGCCCTTCAGGAGGGTGATGACCTCCTGGAGGGCGTCGCGGCTCTTGGAGCTGACGCGCAGCTCGTCGCCCTGCACCTGGGCCTTGACGCCCTTGGGCCCCTCGTCGCGGATGACCTTGGCGACCTTCTTGGCGTTCTCCTGGGAGATGCCCTCCTGGATCGAGCTGGAGATCCGGTACTCCTTGCCGGACGCCTGCGGCTCCCCGGCCTCCAGCGCCTTCAGCGAGATGCCGCGCTTGACGAGCTTGGTCTCGAAGATGTCCAGCACCGCCTTCGCGCGCTCCTCGGAGTTGGCCCGGATCTCGATCTTCTCGCCCGACCAGGCGATGCTCGCTCCCACGCCCTTGAAGTCGTACCGCTGGGAGATCTCCTTGGCGGCCTGGTTGAGGGCGTTGTCGACCTCCTGCCGCTCGACCTTCGAGACGATGTCGAAACTGGAGTCGGCCATCGTGTGTTGGCTCCTCGTACGTTGATCCTGCAGAGACGACGGCCCGCCCGGCGGGGTCCGCGTGGCAAGCCTAGCCCTGCCCGCCGCGCCCGCCTGGTGATCAACCGGGTGGCGGAGCACCCCCGACGATCGGGTATGGTTTACACCGTCGTCGCGGGGCCGCGCCCCGCACGGCGAACCCCCTGGCGGTGTGCCCGAGCGGCCAAAGGGAGCAGACTGTAAATCTGCCGGCTCAGCCTTCCCAGGTTCGAATCCTGGCGCCGCCACAGG
Source organism: Streptomyces solitudinis (assembly GCF_036323765.1). Taxonomy (NCBI): domain Bacteria; kingdom Bacillati; phylum Actinomycetota; class Actinomycetes; order Kitasatosporales; family Streptomycetaceae; genus Streptomyces; species Streptomyces solitudinis. Next base: position 78,667 of record NZ_JAZDCW010000010.1, on the reverse strand, counting down.
AGTGAAGGACCCGTTCCGTCTCGTACGGAACGGGTCCTTTTCTGTGTGGTGCCGGGCCGTGCGGTCAGGCCAGCGTCTCCGTGACGGCGGTGGGGACGGGGGTGGTGCCCGTGGTCAGGTCGAAGGTGCGGCCGGCGGTGCGGGGCTCGTCGAGGAGGGCGACCAGGACGGCGGCGACGTCGTCGCGGGGCACGTCACCGCGCTCCAGGTCGGCGCCCAGGCGCACGCGGCCGGTGCCGGGCTCGTCGGTGAGGCGTCCGGGGCGCAGGATCGTCCAGTCCAGGTCGGTGCGGGCCCGGATGGCGGTGTCGGCGGCGCCCTTGGCGCGCAGGTAGGCGGCGAAGACCTCCTCCGTGCCGGGCGGCGGTTCCCGGTCCACGCTCATCGCGGAGACGACGAGCAGGCGGCGCACCCCGGCGCGGGCGGCGGCCTCCGCGAAGAGTTCGGCCGCCGCGCGGTCCACGGTGTCCTTGCGGGCCACGCCGCTGCCCGGTCCCGCCCCGGCGGCGAAGACGGCGGCGTCGGCGCCCGCCAGGTGCCGGGCGACCTCGTCGGCCGGTGCCCTCTCCAGGTCGCAGACGACGGGCTCGGCGCCGTGGGCGCGTACGTCCTCGCCCGCCTCGGGGCGGCGGATGAGACCCACGGCCTCGTCACCACGTCCGGTCAGCAGCCGTGCGAGCCGCAGGGCGATCTTGCCGTTTCCTCCAGCGATCACTGTGCGCATGACTCCGACCGTACGGCACCGGGCGGACGTCAGCCCTGCGCCTGGCGCGGCAGGCCGAGGGCGGCCGGGCCGGCGGCGTCGCAGAACTCCCGCACCGCGCTGGTGCGCGCGACGACGCGTCCCCGGTGCACCACCACCCGGCTGTACGCGAGCGACAGCACCCCCGGCACCGTCTGCCCCCGCACCGCCAGCAGTTCCGCGGGGAATCCGGCCTCCACCCGCACCGGAGGCAGTCCGAGCGCGGCGCGCGCGTGGGCGCTCACCGTGTCGTACGCCTCCTCGGGGCTGGTCTCGCCGCGCGAGGCCAGCAGGAACGCGGCCTCCAGCGGGTCACCCCGGCCGACGGGGTTGGCGGCGTCGCGCAGGGCGCCGCTTCCGGCGGCGAGCCGTACGCCCGCCGCGCGCAGGAGCCGCACCGGGGCCCAGCCGCCGCCGGGGCTGGGGCCGGTGAACCCGCACCCGCCCTGCGGCAGGGCGACGACGGTCACTCCGGCGGCGGCGAGCCGGGCGGCGAGCCGCTCGGCCAGTTCGCGGGGCATGCGGGCCAGCCCGCCGCAGGGGCCGACGGTGACCCCCGTCCGCAGCCCGCCGGCCATCGCGGTGAACCGGGCGAGGCGTGCCGGATCGTCCGCGGTGGTGTGGAGGTCCACCGCGCAGCCGTGCTCGGCGGCCAGTTCGAGGACGGTCTCGGTGTAGCCGGCCGGGTCGGGGTCCAGGTCGGGGCAGCCGCCGACGACGCCGACGCCCATCCCGACGGCGTCCCGCAGCATGGCGAGCGTGTCGGCGCCCGCGCACCCGGTGAGCAGCCGGGGGACGGCGACGGGCGTCAGGTCGGTGAGGCCCTGGAGCGCGCGCCGGGCGGCGAGGACGGCCTCCAGGGACCGCAGGGCGGTGACGTCGCCGACCCGGACGTGGGTGCGGATGGCCGTCGCGCCGTGGCCGAGCTGGAGGAGGGCGGCCTCTGTAGTGCGCCGCTGCACCTCGCTGGGTTCCTGGGACGGTGGGCGCCGGGGCGCGTCACCGTGCGGCGGGCAGGCGGTGAGGGCGCTGTCGTGGTGGGCGTGCGGTTCGGCCGGGGCGGGGAGCAGCAGGTAGCCGTCGAGGTCGATGCGGGTGCTCCCGGCGCGGGCGGCGGTATCCCGTCCGTCCCCCGCAGCCCGGCCGCTTTCCGCGCACCGCCCGTCCCCCAGGCCCCGAGCGTCCCCCGCACCCCGCCCGTCCCCCGCCCCCCGGGCGTGATCCGCGCCCGGGGCGTGCGGTGGCGGGCCGGGGCGGCGGGGCGCGCTGAGGCTGCCCGCGGTGCCGACGGCCTCGATCCGGCCGCCGGAGACGCGGACGTCCACGGTGCGGCCGTCGGCGAGCCGGGCGCCGCTGAGGACCAGGGTGCCGCCCTCGGCCGCCGCGCCCGCGCGGCCGGGGTTCCTCGGTTCCTGCGGCTGGCTGTCCGGCATCGGGCTCCGCTCGGATACACAAGATCGGACGGGAGGAGAAGCGGGGAGGGACGGGGACGGGACAGGGGTGGAATCCGGGGACGCGGGGGAGAACAGCGGGAGGGGTAACCGAGCGTAGGACGCGCTCACGGTCCGGTGGGGGCGATGCGGCCTCAGTCGGGATAAGTCATACCGGAGCGGCGGCCACGCGGGGCACGGCGCGGCGGGCGGACGGCCGCCCGGATACGGATTTCACGTTCGGCGGCGGAGCGTGTAATGTCTTCATCGCTCGCCCCAATAGCTCAGTCGGCAGAGCGTCTCCATGGTAAGGAGAAGGTCAACGGTTCGATTCCGTTTTGGGGCTCTGATGTGTGAGGCCGTCCGCCAGTGGTGGAGGGTCAAGCACATCGTGGCGGCGTAGCTCAGTCGGTAGAGCAAACGGCTCATAATCGTTGTGTCACCGGTTCAAGTCCGGTCGCCGCTACTTCACTGCCAGTAGCCGATTGTGGGTTCGGTCCTCCGGTCGGCTACTCTTTCTGTGTAAGACCACCCTTTCGCGTCTAGGAGCACTCAACGTGGCTGCCACCGACGTCCGCCCGAAGATCACGCTGGCCTGCGTGGAGTGCAAGGAGCGGAACTACATCACCAAGAAGAACCGGCGTAACAACCCGGACCGTCTTGAGATGAAGAAGCACTGCCCGCGCTGCAAGGCGCACACCGCGCACCGCGAGACGCGCTGACACACAGGCTCGTCGCTGAGGCCGTCCCCGCCAAGGGGGCGGCCTCACGGCGTTGCCGAGCCCACCAGCGATGCCGCAGCCGCACGCCGCAAGCAGCAAGCCGCAGGAGGTAGCGGGGCATGGCCCTCGACCAGTCGTTCGTCGGGCGGAGCTATCCGCCCACCGCGCCCTACGAGGTCGGCCGGGAGAAGATCCGGGAGTTCGCCGAGGCGATCGGTGACCCGAACCCCGCGTACACCGACCCGGACGCGGCCCGCGCGCTCGGCCACCCGGACGTCATCGCCCCGCCGACCTTCGCGTTCGTCTTCTCCTACCGGGCCGCCTTCGCGGTGGTGCAGGACCCGCAGCTGGGCCTGGACTACAACCGCGTCGTCCACGGCGACCAGCGGTTCGCCTACGCCCGCCCGGTGTGCGCCGGAGACCGGCTGACCGTCACCTCCACCATCGAGTCGGTCAAGTCGCTCGCCGGCAACGACATCCTGGACGTCCGGGGTGAGGTGCGCGACGCGTCGGGCGAGCACGTCGTGACCGCCTACACCAAGCTGGTGGCCCGCGCGGCGGAGGAGGACTGAGGAAGATGACCGCCACGATCGCCTACGCCGACGTCGAGCCCGGCACCGAGCTGCCCGCGCAGACGTTCCCCGTGACCCGTGCCACCCTGGTCCGGTACGCGGGCGCCTCCGGGGACTTCAACCCGATTCACTGGAACGAGCGGTTCGCCCGCGAGGTCGGACTGCCGGACGTCATCGCGCACGGCATGTTCACCATGGCCGAGGCCGTCCGCGTCGTCACCGACTGGGCCGGGGACCCGGCCGCCGTCGTCGAGTACGGCGTGCGGTTCACCAGGCCCGTCGTCGTCCCCGATGTGCCGGGGGACGAGCCGGGAGCCGTCATCGAGGTGTCCGCCAAGGTCGCGGCCAAGCTGGACGACGCCGCGCGCACCGTCCGCGTCGACCTCACCGCCACCAGCGCGGGGCAGAAGGTGCTGGGCATGGCCCGCGCCGTCGTCGCCCTGGCCTGACCGGAGACGGCCGCCCCGCCCCCGTACGCTGGTGCCCGTGCAGGAACAACCGGTGCAGGAACCCTCCGTCCAGGATCAGCCCGTCCAGGATCAGCCCGTGCAGGAAGCGTCCGTACTGGAAGCGTCCGCGCGGGAGGAGCCCGGCGCCCCGCTCGCCCCGCTGACCACTTTCCGCCTCGGCGGACCGGCCAGGCGCCTGGTCACCGCGACGACCGACGCCGAGGTGATCGACGCGGTGCGCGCCGCCGACGCCTCCGGCACCCCACTGCTGGTCGTCGGCGGCGGCAGCAACCTCGTCGTGGCCGACGAGGGGTTCGACGGGACGGCCCTGCGCGTCGCCACCACCGGTTTCCGCCTGGAGGGCACCCGGCTGGAGCTGGCAGCGGGGGAGAACTGGTCCGAGGCCGTCGCCCGCACCGTCCGAGCGGGGCTCGCGGGCGTCGAGTGCCTGGCGGGCATCCCCGGCTCCGCGGGCGCGACGCCCATCCAGAACGTCGGCGCCTACGGCCAGGAGGTGTCCTCGGTGATCACCGAGGTCGTCGCCTACGACCGCGCCGGGCGGAATACGGTCACCCTGCCCGCCGCAGAGTGCGGCTTCTCCTACCGGCACAGCCGCTTCAAGGCCGACCCCGGGCGCTTCGTCGTGCTGCGGGTGCGCTTCGCCCTGGAGGACGCGGGCGGCCTGTCCGCGCCGCTGCGGTACGCGGAGACGGCCCGTGCGCTGGGCGTCTCGGCGGGCGAGCGGGTCCCGCTGGACCGTGCCCGCGAGACGGTGCTGAAGCTGCGCGCGGGCAAGGGCATGGTCCTGGACCCGGACGACCACGACACCTGGTCGGCCGGTTCCTTCTTCACCAACCCCGTGCTCAGCGAGGCCGGGCACGCCGCGTTCCTCGCCCGTGTCGCCGAGCGCCTCGGCCCCGACGCGAGCGCGCCCGCCTGGCCCGCGGGGGAGGGCCGGGTGAAGACGTCGGCCGCCTGGCTCATCGACCACGCCGGGTTCCCCAAGGGCTACGGCACCGGCGCGGCCCGCATCTCCACCAAGCACACCCTCGCGCTCACCAACCGGGGCTCGGCCACCACGGCGGAGCTGCTGGCGCTGGCCCGTGAGGTGCGCGACGGGGTGCGGGACGCCTTCGGGGTGACGCTCGTCAACGAGCCCGTCACCGTCGGCTGCGCGCTGTAGCGGGTACGGCCCGGCCCGCAGCCGCCCAGCCCGGCGTCGCCCGGCCCGCAGCCGCCCAGCCCGGCGTCGCCCGGCCCGCAGCCGCACCGCCCGGCGCCGCACCGCCCGGCGCCGCCCAGCCCGGCGGCGGGCGTCCGGCCGGGCGTCACCGCGTGGCGCCGTGCTCCCGCTCCGCCTCCTGCCGTCCGTCCCGCCCGCCCTCCGCCCGCGAGGGCACCAGCCAGGCGTCGACCTCCCGCAGCAGCTCCGTGCGGACCGGCTCGGGGGCCAGCGAGGCCCGCAGCGACTGCCGGGCCAGCTCCGCCAGCTCGGGGTCCGTGAAGCCGTGGTGCTCGCGGACCAGCTCGTACTGCGCGGCCAGCCGGGATCCGAACAGCAGGGGGTCGTCGGCGCCGAGCGCCACCGGCACACCGGCTTCCCACAGCCGCCGCACGGGCACGTCCCCCGGCTTGTCGTACACGCCGAGCGCGACGTTCGAGGCCGGGCACACCTCGCAGGTGACGCCCGAGGCGGCCAGCCGGGCCAGCAGCCGCGGGTCCTCGGCGGCCCGCACCCCGTGCCCGACCCGCACGGCGCGCAGGTCGTCCAGGCAGTCGCGCACGCTGGCCGGGCCCGCCAGCTCGCCGCCGTGCGGCGCGGCCAGTAGCCCGCCCTCGCGCGCGATGGCGAACGCCCGGTCGAAGTCGCGGGCGAAGCCGCGCCGCTCGTCGTTGGAGAGCCCGAAACCGACGACGCCCCGGTCCCGGTAGCGCACCGCGAGCCGCGCGAGGGTGCGCGCGTCCAGCGGGTGCTTCATCCGGTTCGCCGCGACCAGCACCCGGATCGGCAGCCCGGTGTCCCGGCTCGCCCGGTCCACGGCGTCCAGGATGACCTCCAGCGCCGGGATGAGGCCGCCCAGGCGCGGCGCGTACGAGGTCGGGTCGACCTGGATCTCCAGCCAGCGCGAACCGTCCCGCACGTCCTCCTCGGCGGTCTCCCGCACCAGCCGCTGGATGTCCTCGGGGGCCCGCAGGCAGGAACGGGCGGCGTCGTAGAGCCGCTGGAACCGGAACCAGCCGCGTTCGTCCGTCGCCCGCAGCTTCGGCGGCTGCCCGCCGCGCAGCGCCTCCGGCAGGTGGATGCCGTACTTGTCGGCCAGTTCGAGCAGCGTGGCAGGACGCATCGAGCCGGTGAAGTGCAGGTGCAGGTGGGCTTTGGGGAGCTGACGGACGTCACGCGCGCGTTCCATCCCGAAATCCTGCCGCACCCGCGCGGCGGCCGGAAGCGGCTTCAGCGAAAACCTCCCGCGGCGCGGACGGCGAAGGGGCGCGGCCACCGGCCGCGCCCCTTCGGTCTCCCGCAGTCCCGGGTGTCAGTCCCGGGCCTCCGCGAGCAGCTTCTGGAGGCGCGAGACGCCCTCGGCCAGGTCCTCGTCGCCCAGCGCGTAGGACAGCCGCAGGTACCCCGGCGTGCCGAACGCCTCGCCCGGCACCACCGCGACCTCCGCCTCCTCCAGGATCAGCGCGGCCAGCTCGACGGTGTCGGCCGGACGCCTGCCCCGGATCTCCCTGCCGAGCAGCGCCTTCACCGACGGGTACGCGTAGAAAGCGCCCTCCGGCTCGGGGCACACCACACCGTCGATCTCGTTGAGCATCCGCACGATGGTGCGGCGGCGCCGGTCGAAGGCCGTCTTCATCTCGTCCACCGCCGCCAGGTCACCGGAGACGGCGGCCAGCGCGGCGGCCTGCGCCACGTTGCTGACGTTCGAGGTGGCGTGCGACTGGAGGTTCGTCGCCGCCTTGACGACGTCCTTCGGGCCGACGACCCAGCCCACGCGCCAGCCCGTCATGGCGTAGGTCTTGGCCACGCCGTTGACGACGACGCAGCGGTCCGCCAGCTCCGGCACCACCACGGGCAGCGAGGAGAAGACGGCGTCACCGTAGACGAGGTGCTCGTAGATCTCGTCCGTCATCACCCACAGGCCGTGCTCGGCGGCCCAGCGCCCCACGGCCTCGACCTGCTCGCGCGGGTAGACGGCACCGGTCGGGTTGGACGGCGAGACGAACAGCAGCACCTTCGTGCGCTCGGTGCGGGCCGCCTCCAGCTGCTCCACGGTGACGCGGTAGCCGGTCGTCTCGTCCGCGACGACGGGCACCGGCACTCCGCCGGCCAGCTTGATCGACTCCGGGTACGTCGTCCAGTACGGCGCCGGGACGATCACCTCGTCGCCCGGGTCCAGCATCGCGGCGAACGCCTCGTAGATGGCCTGCTTGCCGCCGTTGGTGACGAGCACGTTCGCCGGTTCGACGCGGTAGCCGGAGTCGCGCAGCGTCTTCTCGGCGATCGCGGCCTTCAGCTCGGGCAGGCCCCCGGCAGGGGTGTAGCGGTGGGACTTCGGGTCGCGGCACGCCCGGACCGCCGCCTCGACGATGTAGTCGGGCGTCGGGAAGTCGGGCTCGCCCGCACCGAAGCCGATCACCGGCCGCCCGGCCGCCTTGAGGGCCTTCGCCTTGGCGTCGACGGCGAGCGTGGCCGACTCGGAGATCGAGCCGACCCGCGCCGAGACGCGGTTGCGGGTGGGGGACTGGTCGGAGGGGGTTGCAGCAGTCATACGGGCATCGTTGCAGACTCCCCGAACCCCGGGCACAACGGTTTCACCCGGTGTCGCGGGCCCGTCGCACGGCGCCTCCACCAGGCGTCCTCCCCGCTCCGCACCCGGTACCGGAGCTACCTGTTCGACGCCGGAGCCGTGAGCACGTACACTCTTCCCTCGTTGGCCTCCGGCAGGCCGCACCCGGCAGCCCACTGAACGCGGTGGCCGGGATGCGGTAGGTTGGGGAAGCGACAAAGGGTCGTAGCTCAATTGGTAGAGCACTGGTCTCCAAAACCAGCGGTTGGGGGTTCAAGTCCCTCCGGCCCTGCTCACGCATCTTCGCCTTAGGATGGTGCGTGCAGGCGTACGTACTGAAATGCACCGCCGTGCGGCTCGGCCGGACGTCGCACGGACCCCGACCGGATCAGGTGAGGACAAGTGGCGGAGATCACCGATACTGCCGAGGTCCCCGAGCCCGGACGTCCGGACGACGGCAAGCCGCGGCGCGGCGGCAAGCGCGGGAAGAAGGGCCCCCTCGGGCGCCTCGCGCTCTTCTACCGGCAGATCGTCGCGGAGCTGCGCAAGGTCGTCTGGCCCAAGCGCCACCAGCTCGCGACGTACACCACCGTGGTGATCTTCTTCGTGCTGATCGTCATCGGTTTCGTGTTCGTGATTGACTACGGGTTCAACGAAGTCGTGAGCTTCGTCTTCGGCTGATCGCCGAGCCCAGCGCGGAGGATGCAGCCCCGTGCGGCGCCGCTCCGTAAGTTCGACCCCATAAAGCCAGGAAGAAGCAGCTACCGTGTCTGACCCGAACCTGAACGACGCCGTCGAGCCCGCCCAGGGCGACGAGGCCGCGCTCGACCCCGTCGAGACGGCGGCGGACGGCAGCGTCGACCAGGCCGAGGCTCCCGACGCCGCGGAGGCCGCCGCACCGGCGGACGCCGGGGATGCCGGGGCGGTGTCGGAGGTGCCGGACGCGGAAGCTGCGCCCGTCGGGGAGCCCGCCGTGTCCGACGAGGCCGCCGCTGCGGACGCCGACGTGGCGGACGCCGAGGGCGGTGCTGCGGACGCCGAGACCGAGGACGCCGCGGTGGCGGAGGAGGAGCCGGTCGACCCGGTCGCCGCGCTCCGCGAGGAACTGCGCTTCCAGCCCGGTGAGTGGTACGTCATCCACACCTACGCGGGCTACGAGAACCGGGTGAAGACGAACCTGGAGCAGCGCGCCGTCTCGCTCAACGTCGAGGACTACATCTTCCAGGCCGAGGTGCCGCAGGAAGAGGTCGCCCAGATCAAGAACGGCGAGCGCCGCACCGTCCGGCAGAACAAGCTCCCCAGCTACGTGCTCGTCCGCATGGAGCTGACGAACGAGTCCTGGGGCGTCGTCCGCAACACCCCCGGCGTCACCGGCTTCGTCGGCAACGCCTACGACCCGTACCCGCTGACGCTGGACGAGGTCGTCAAGATGCTCGCCCCCGAGGCGGAGGCCAAGGCCGCCAAGGAGGCCGCCGACGCCGAGGGCCGCCCGGCGCCCAGCCGCAAGCTCGAAGTGCAGGTGCTCGACTTCGAGGTGGGCGACTCGGTCACCGTCACCGACGGTCCCTTCGCCACCCTCCAGGCGACGATCAACGAGATCAACGCCGACTCGAAGAAGGTCAAGGGCCTCGTGGAGATCTTCGGCCGCGAGACGCCGGTCGAGCTGAGCTTCGACCAGATCCAGAAGAACTGACCTCGCGCGCACCGGCGGGCCCCGGCCGGGGAAACGGCCGCGCGGCCCGCTCGCGCGTATCCGGTTCCGGGCGCGGTCGCGGGTGTGGAGACGCCCCTGACCTGCCCGGTTTCCGACTGCGCCGCGGTATTGGCTATCGTGGTGCGGTATGCCTCCATCCCAGTGCGGATGGCTCGGCGAAACCTCTCACTCAAGACCCGGAGAGAGCATGCCTCCCAAGAAGAAGAAGGTCACGGGGCTGATCAAGCTCCAGATCCAGGCCGGTGCCGCGAACCCGGCTCCGCCGGTCGGCCCTGCCCTGGGCCAGCACGGCGTCAACATCATGGAGTTCTGCAAGGCCTACAACGCGGCGACCGAGTCGCAGCGCGGCTGGGTCATCCCGGTGGAGATCACGGTCTACGAGGACCGCTCCTTCACCTTCATCACCAAGACGCCGCCGGCCGCCAAGATGATCCTCAAGGCCGCGGGCGTGGAGAAGGGCTCCGGCGAGCCCCACACCAAGAAGGTCGCCAAGATCACGCGCGACCAGGTGCGGGAGATCGCCACCACCAAGATGCCCGACCTCAACGCCAACGACCTGGACGCCGCCGAGAAGATCATCGCCGGCACCGCCCGCTCCATGGGCGTCACCGTCGAGGGCTGACCCCCACCGAGCAGTCCCGTGGGAGGGCCGGCGCTTTGGCCCACGAACCACGGCTCCACACTGAACACCAGGAGCAGAAGTGAAGCGCAGCAAGAACCTCCGCAGCGCGGACGCCAAGATCGACCGCGAGCGGCTGTACGGCCCGCTGGAGGCCGTGCGGCTCGCCAAGGAGACCTCCACCGCCAAGTTCGACGCGACCGTCGAGGTTGCCTTCCGCCTGGGTGTCGACCCGCGCAAGGCCGACCAGATGGTCCGCGGCACCGTGAACCTGCCGCACGGCACCGGCAAGACCGCCCGGGTCCTGGTCTTCGCGACCGGTGAGCGTGCAGCGGCCGCGGAAGCCGCGGGGGCCGAGATCGTCGGCTCCGACGAGCTGATCGCGGAGATCGCCAAGGGCGACCGCCTCAACGAGTTCGACGCGGTCGTCGCCACCCCGGACCTCATGGGCAAGGTCGGCCGCCTCGGCCGCGTGCTCGGTCCGCGTGGCCTGATGCCGAACCCGAAGACCGGCACCGTGACCCCGGACGTCGCCAAGGCCGTCACCGAGATCAAGGGCGGCAAGATCGAGTTCCGTGTCGACAAGCACGCGAACCTGCACTTCATCATCGGCAAGACGTCCTTCGGCGAGCAGCAGCTCGTCGAGAACTACGCGGCGGCGCTGGACGAGGTCATGCGTCTGAAGCCGTCCGCGGCCAAGGGCCGGTACATCAAGAAGGCCACCATCACCACCACGATGGGCCCCGGCATCCCGGTCGACGGGAACCGTACCCGGAACCTGCTCGTCGAGGACGAGGCCGCCTGAGCCTCGCCCTGACGGCACGTGACGCGCCCACAGGCCCCCGATCCGCCCGGATCGGGGGCCTGCGGCGTACCGCCGACGGCCTGTGACTACTCTGTGTACACCTTTACCGATTCTTGGGGGGATCGATGCGTCAGATACGCAACGCCGCACTGGGAGCCGCGGGGCTCGCCCTGGCCGTCACGCTGACGGCCTGCTCCGGGGGGAGCGAGGCGGCCGACGAGAGCAAGGCCCCCGCGTCCTCACCGGCCGCGCGGAACTCCGAGCGGGAGACGGGTTCCCGTGCCGTGATGGCGGCGATGACCGCCGCGACGAAGAAGACCACCGAGGCGAAGTCGGCCCGGGTGTCGATCACCATGAAGATGCCCGGGGGCATGGGCGGCGACATGGAGATGTCCGGCGTCATGTCCTGGGACCCGATGGCGCTCGACATGGTGATGAGCGGCGGCCCCATGGCTGCGAACGGTGCCGAGGAGGTGCGCTACCGGATGGTGGACGGTGTCGCCTACATCGGCGGTGATCCCTCCATGACGGCCGCGATGGAGGGGAAGAGCTGGCTGAAGATGGACATGGCGGCCCTGGCCGAGCAATCCGGGGACGCGGCCCTGGCCGAGTCGCTGACGGGCGGCGTGCAGAACGTGCAGCAGACCCCGGCCCAGCAGATGGCCCTGCTGCTGGAGTCCCCGAACGTGGACCACGCCGGTGAGGAGACGATCGACGGTGAGCGGACACAGCACTACCGCGGCAAGCTCTCAGTCGAGGAGATGATGGACTCGAACGCCGAGTTCGACTCGCTCCAGGGCGAGGAGCGTGAGCAGCTCCTGGCCAACCTGGAGAAGAGCGGTGTCGAGGGGTACGACATCGGGGTCTGGCTGAACGAGGACGAACTGCCGGTCCGCATGGACGTGACGATGTCCCTGCCGCAGGGCGACGTGGAGGTCACGCAGCGGCTCAGTGACTACGGTGTCGCGGCCGAGGTGACGGCGCCGCCGGCCGCCGAGACGTTGGACCTCGTCGAGATGCTGGAGGAGCTGGGCGGTCCGGAGGGCCTGGAGGGTCTCTGACCGGCCCGCTGACCGATTTGCCGTGCACGGGGCGTCCGCGTAAGCTGTCGCGGTAGCCAAAGACCGCTGGTCGTTGCTGTGTGCCGTTCCGGTGCGCAGCGGCCTAAGGATTCGCTCTTGAGCGGACGGCCCGTGCAGGCATGTGAGGTCTCAACTCCCGAGGGGTTCTCCCCGTCGGTCGAGCCACGCCCCGTGCGCCTGCGCACCGGGGCGTTTTTGCTTGTGTGCAGTTCCTGATCCGATGTGCCCGATGGGGCGGTCCGGCGCGACGTGCCGGTCGGCAGACCGGCAGAGGACCAACACCCGGAAGGAGGCCGAGGCTCATGGCGACGCCCGACAAGGTCGCAGCCGTAGAGGAGATGACGGGCAAGTTCCGCGACTCCCACGCCGCTGTGGTCACCGCGTACACCGGTCTTTCCGTGGCGCAGCTCAAGGAGCTGCGCCGCTCGCTCGGTGACAACGCGCAGTACCGTGTGGTGAAGAACACGCTGACCAAGATCGCGGCCCAGGAGGCCGGGGTCACCACGCTCGACGAGTTCCTCACGGGCTCGACGGCCGTTGCCTTCGTGACCGGTGACCCGGTCGAGGCGGCGAAGGGTCTGCGTGACTTCGCCAAGAACAACCCCTCTCTCGTCATCAAGGGCGGTGTCCTCGACGGCAGGGCGCTGTCCGCCGACGAGATCAACAAGCTTGCGGACCTCGAGTCCCGCGAGGTGCTGCTCTCCAAGCTGGCCGGTGGCATGAAGGCGTCCATGGCCAAGGCCGCGGCGACCTTCCAGGCCCCGCTGACGAAGTTCGTCCGCACCGCGGACGCGCTCCGGGCCAAGCAGGACGAGCAGGGCGGTGCCGGTACGCCGGCTCCCGCCGAGGCCGCGGAGTAACCACCCCGCGGTCCAGCGGGCCCGTCTACGAAGTAACGCCGCCAGGCGCACGCCCGCCGAAATGTACATCCGGCACCAGCCGATTGAGTGGAAGGACGCCATCATGGCGAAGCTCAGCCAGGACGAGCTGCTCGCGCAGTTCGAGGAGATGACCCTCATCGAGCTCTCCGACTTCGTGAAGAAGTTCGAGGAGAAGTTCGACGTCGAGGCCGCCGCCCCGGCCGCCGTCGTCGCCGCCGCCCCCGGTCAGGGTGGTGGCGCCGCCGCCGTCGAGGAGGAGAAGGACGAGTTCGACGTCATCCTCACCGGTGCGGGCGACAAGAAGATCCAGGTCATCAAGGTCGTGCGTGAGCTGACCTCCCTCGGCCTGAAGGAGGCCAAGGACCTGGTCGACGGCACCCCGAAGCCGGTCCTGGAGAAGGTCAACAAGGAGGCCGCGGACAAGGCCAAGGACTCCCTTGAGGGCGCCGGCGCCTCCGTCGAGGTCAAGTGACCTGCTGAACCCCGTGGGGCGGGGGCCGCACGCGGCCTCCCGTCCCGCAAGTCCGAGGGCGATCACCCAGCCGGGTGGTCGCCCTCGGGCGTTTCCGGCTCCCTACGACCGGGTGAAATCCAGGGTTACCCAGCGGTCACTTCCGGCCTCGCGCAGTGGTCTCCTTGCCTTCGCGGCAGCCGCGGGTAGGGTGATCACCGGTGTTCGGCCCGGCGGCCGGACCGCCGGCGGCGCGGGCCCCGGCGGCGTCCGCGGCCGGGTGGGGGCCTTGACGAACCGCACGCAGCGCGCGATTCTCTCAAGCGTTCCGCCGCGGTGGGACGCAGGACCGGGGTTCGGCCAATCCCGGTGCATAGATCCTCGGAGATGTGGGAAGTCTTGCCGCAGACACCGAGGGACAACGAGGAAGAGACAACACTCCCGGAGGGAGAGAGAGGCTCTGCGCCGATCTCCGGTTTTCCGCTCTGGACATCAGTGGGCCTTGTGGCTACACTGACCCTTTGCGCTGCCTATTAGCTGCTCCCTGCCCGTCACCAGGGGCACCGGTATGCGCGTAGTGAGTCCGAGCCCTCGGAAGGACCCCCTCTTGGCCGCCTCGCGCAACGCCTCGACCGTCAATTCGAACAACGGCGCCAGCACCGCACCGCTGCGTATCTCCTTCGCAAAGATCAAGGAGCCCCTCGGGGTTCCGAACCTCCTCGCGCTCCAGACCGAGAGCTTCGACTGGCTGCTCGGCAACGACGCCTGGAAGGGGCGCGTCGAGGCTGCGCTGGACCGCGGGGTGGACGTCCCCACCAAGTCCGGTCTGGAGGAGATCTTCGAGGAGATCTCCCCGATCGAGGACTTCTCCGGGTCGATGTCGCTGACCTTCCGCGACCACCGCTTCGAACCCCCGAAGAACTCCATCGACGAGTGCAAGGAGCGTGACTTCACCTACGCCGCTCCGCTCTTCGTCACCGCCGAGTTCACCAACAACGAGACCGGTGAGATCAAGTCCCAGACGGTCTTCATGGGCGACTTCCCGCTCATGACCAACAAGGGCACCTTCGTGATCAACGGCACCGAGCGTGTCGTGGTCTCGCAGCTCGTCCGCTCGCCGGGCGTCTACTTCGACAGCTCGCTGGACAAGACGTCCGACAAGGACATCTTCTCCGCCAAGGTCATCCCCTCCCGCGGCGCCTGGCTGGAGATGGAGATCGACAAGCGCGACATGGTCGGTGTGCGCATCGACCGCAAGCGCAAGCAGTCGGTCACCGTGCTCCTGAAGGCCCTGGGCTGGACGAACGACCAGATCCTGGAGGAGTTCGGCCAGTACGAGTCCATGCGCGCCACCCTGGAGAAGGACCACACCCAGGGCCAGGACGACGCGCTGCTGGACATCTACCGGAAGCTGCGTCCGGGCGAGCCGCCGACCAAGGAGGCCGCCCAGACCCTCCTGGAGAACCTGTACTTCAACCCCAAGCGCTACGACCTGGCCAAGGTCGGCCGGTACAAGATCAACAAGAAGCTCGGGGGGGACGAGCCGCTGGACTCCGGCGTGCTCACCACCGCCGACATCATCGCCACGATCAAGTACCTGGTGAAGCTGCACGCGGGCGAGACGGAGACGGTCAGCGCCGAGGGTGACGAGATCGTCGTCGAGACCGACGACATCGACCACTTCGGCAACCGCCGCCTGCGCAACGTCGGCGAGCTGATCCAGAACCAGGTGCGCACCGGCCTGGCGCGCATGGAGCGCGTCGTCCGCGAGCGGATGACGACGCAGGACGTCGAGGCGATCACGCCGCAGACGCTGATCAACATCCGGCCGGTCGTCGCCTCCATCAAGGAGTTCTTCGGCACCAGCCAGCTCTCCCAGTTCATGGACCAGACGAACCCGCTCTCGGGCCTGACCCACAAGCGCCGCCTGTCGGCGCTGGGCCCCGGCGGTCTGTCCCGTGAGCGGGCCGGCTTCGAGGTCCGTGACGTGCACCCCTCGCACTACGGCCGCATGTGCCCGATCGAGACGCCGGAAGGCCCGAACATCGGCCTGATCGGCTCGCTCGCCTCCTACGGCCGCGTCAACGCGTTCGGCTTCGTCGAGACGCCGTACCGCAAGGTCGTGGACGGCGTCGTCACCGACGAGGCGCACTACCTGACGGCCGACGAGGAGGACCGCTTCGTCATCGCGCAGGCCAACGCGCCGCTGACCGACGACATGCACTTCGCCGAGGCCCGCGTCCTGGTGCGCCGCCGCGGCGGCGAGGTCGACTACGTCACCGGCAACGAGGTCGACTACATGGACGTCTCGCCGCGCCAGATGGTGTCGGTGGCCACGGCCATGATCCCGTTCCTGGAGCACGACGACGCCAACCGCGCGCTCATGGGCTCGAACATGATGCGCCAGGCGGTGCCGCTGCTGAAGGCGGAGTCGCCGCTGGTCGGCACCGGCATGGAGTACCGCTCCGCGGTGGACGCCGGCGACGTCATCAAGGCCGAGAAGGACGGCGTGGTCCAGGAGGTCTCCGCCGACTACGTCACGGTCGCCAACGACGACGGCACCTACACCACGTACCGGATCGCCAAGTTCTACCGCTCCAACCAGGGCACGTCCTTCAACCAGAAGGTCGTCGTGGACGAGGGCGCCCGCATCATCGAGGGCCAGGTCCTCGCCGACGGCCCGTCCACCGAGAACGGCGAGATGGCGCTCGGCAAGAACCTGCTCGTGGCCTTCATGCCGTGGGAGGGCTACAACTACGAGGACGCGATCATCCTGTCGCAGCGCCTCGTGCAGGACGACGTCCTGTCCTCGATCCACATCGAGGAGCACGAGGTCGACGCCCGGGACACCAAGCTCGGCCCCGAGGAGATCACCCGGGACATCCCGAACGTCTCCGAGGAGGTCCTGGCCGACCTCGACGAGCGCGGCATCATCCGCATCGGCGCCGAGGTCGAGGCCGGGGACATCCTGGTCGGCAAGGTCACCCCGAAGGGTGAGACGGAGCTGACCCCGGAGGAGCGGCTGCTGCGCGCGATCTTCGGCGAGAAGGCCCGCGAGGTCCGCGACACGTCGCTGAAGGTGCCGCACGGCGAGACCGGCAAGGTCATCGGCGTCCGCGTCTTCGACCGCGAGGAGGGCGACGAGCTGCCCCCGGGCGTCAACCAGCTCGTCCGCGTCTACGTGGCGCAGAAGCGCAAGATCACCGACGGTGACAAGCTCGCGGGCCGCCACGGCAACAAGGGCGTCATCTCCAAGATCCTCCCGGTCGAGGACATGCCGTTCACCGAGGACGGCACCCCGGTCGACGTCATCCTCAACCCGCTCGGCGTCCCGTCCCGGATGAACCCGGGCCAGGTCCTGGAGATCCACCTGGGCTGGCTCGCGTCGCAGGGCTGGAAGGTCGAGGGCAGCGAGGAGTGGATGGAGCGGCTGAAGGCCATCGGCGCCGACGAGGTCGCCCCGCGCACCAACGTCGCCACCCCGGTCTTCGACGGCGCCCGCGAGGACGAGCTGACGGGCCTGTTCGAACACGCTCTGCCCAACCGCGACGGCGACCGCGTGGTGCTGCCGTCCGGCAAGGCGCGGCTCTACGACGGCCGCTCCGGCGAGCCGTTCCCGGACCCGATCTCCATCGGCTACATGTACATCCTCAAGCTGCACCACCTGGTGGACGACAAGCTGCACGCCCGCTCCACCGGCCCGTACAGCATGATCACCCAGCAGCCGCTGGGTGGTAAGGCCCAGTTCGGCGGCCAGCGCTTCGGCGAGATGGAGGTGTGGGCGCTGGAGGCGTACGGCGCCGCCTACGCCCTCCAGGAGCTGCTGACCATCAAGTCCGACGACGTGACCGGCCGCGTGAAGGTCTACGAGGCCATCGTCAAGGGCGAGAACATCCCCGAGCCGGGCATCCCCGAGTCCTTCAAGGTGCTCATCAAGGAGATGCAGTCGCTCTGCCTCAACGTGGAGGTGCTGTCCTCGGACGGGATGTCGATCGAGATGCGCGACACCGACGAGGACGTCTTCCGCGCCGCGGAAGAGCTCGGTATCGACCTGTCCCGGCGCGAGCCGAGCAGCGTCGAAGAGGTCTGACGGGCCGGCCGGGGGCCGCACGCCGTGCGCGGCGGCGGCCCCCGGCCTCCCCGGGACCCCGTTCAGACCACAATTGACACGACCCTGAGAGGGATTGACGAGAGTGCTCGACGTCAACTTCTTCGACGAGCTGCGGATCGGCCTGGCCACCGCTGACGACATTCGTCAGTGGTCCCACGGCGAGGTCAAGAAGCCGGAGACCATCAACTACCGCACCCTCAAGCCGGAAAAGGACGGGCTCTTCTGCGAGAAGATCTTCGGCCCCACCCGGGACTGGGAGTGCTACTGCGGCAAGTACAAGCGCGTCCGCTTCAAGGGCATCATCTGTGAGCGCTGCGGCGTCGAGGTGACCCGCGCCAAGGTGCGCCGTGAGCGGATGGGCCACATCGAACTGGCCGCCCCCGTCACCCACATCTGGTACTTCAAGGGCGTTCCGTCCCGGCTGGGCTACCTGCTGGACCTCGCTCCGAAGGACCTGGAGAAGGTCATCTACTTCGCCGCGTACATGATCACGTACGTGGACGAGGAGCGCCGCACGCGCGACCTGCCGTCGCTGGAGGCCCACGTCTCCGTCGAGCGCCAGCAGATCGAGCAGCGCCGCGACGCCGACCTGGAGGCCCGCGCCAAGAAGCAGGAGGGCGACCTCGCCGAGCTGGAGGCCGAGGGCGCCAAGGCGGACGTGCGCCGCAAGGTGCGCGAGGGTGCCGAGCGCGAGATGAAGCAGCTCCGCGACCGCGCCCAGCGCGAGATCGACCGCCTGGACGAGGTGTGGAACCGCTTCAAGAACCTCAAGGTCCAGGACCTGGAGGGTGACGAGCTGCTCTACCGCGAGCTGCGCGACCGGTTCGGCACCTACTTCGACGGTTCCATGGGCGCCGCCGCGCTCCAGAAGCGCCTGGAGACGTTCGACCTGGACGAGGAGGCCGAGCGCCTCCGCGAGATCATCCGCACCGGCAAGGGCCAGAAGAAGACCCGCGCCCTCAAGCGGCTCAAGGTCGTCTCCGCGTTCCTGCAGACGTCCAACAGCCCCAAGGGCATGGTGCTGGACTGCGTCCCGGTCATCCCGCCGGACCTGCGTCCGATGGTGCAGCTGGACGGTGGCCGCTTCGCCACCTCCGACCTGAACGACCTGTACCGCCGCGTCATCAACCGGAACAACCGCCTGAAGCGGCTTCTCGACCTCGGCGCGCCCGAGATCATCGTGAACAACGAGAAGCGCATGCTCCAGGAGGCCGTGGACGCGCTCTTCGACAACGGCCGCCGCGGCCGCCCGGTGACGGGCCCCGGCAACCGTCCGCTGAAGTCGCTGTCCGACATGCTCAAGGGCAAGCAGGGCCGCTTCCGCCAGAACCTGCTGGGCAAGCGCGTCGACTACTCGGCCCGTTCGGTGATCGTCGTCGGCCCGCAGCTCAAGCTGCACCAGTGCGGGCTGCCCAAGGCGATGGCCCTGGAGCTGTTCAAGCCGTTCGTGATGAAGCGCCTGGTGGACCTGAACCACGCGCAGAACATCAAGTCGGCCAAGCGCATGGTCGAGCGCCAGCGCACCGTGGTGTACGACGTCCTCGAAGAGGTCATCGCCGAGCACCCGGTGCTGCTGAACCGCGCCCCGACCCTGCACCGTCTGGGCATCCAGGCGTTCGAGCCGCAGCTCGTCGAGGGCAAGGCCATCCAGATTCACCCGCTCGTGTGCACCGCGTTCAACGCGGACTTCGACGGTGACCAGATGGCCGTGCACCTGCCGCTGTCCGCGGAGGCGCAGGCCGAGGCCCGCATCCTGATGCTGTCCTCGAACAACATCCTCAAGCCCGCCGACGGCCGTCCGGTCACCATGCCCACGCAGGACATGGTGCTGGGCCTGTTCTTCCTGTCCTCCGAGGCCGGGGAGCGGGAGATCAAGGGCGCGGGCCGGTCGTTCGCCTCGACCGCCGAGGCGATCATGGCCTTCGACGCCGGGGGGCTGTCGCTCCAGGCCGAGGTCGACATCCGCTTCCCGATCGGCTCCGTCCCGCCGCTGGGCTGGACGCCGCCGGAGCCGGAGGAGGACGAGACGCCGTGGCAGCCCGGTGACGGCTTCCGGCTGCGGACGACCCTGGGCCGGGCGCTCTTCAACGAGCTGCTGCCCGAGGAGTTCCCCTTCGTCAACTACGCGGTCGGCAAGAAGCAGCTCTCCCAGATCGTCAACGACCTGGCCGAGCGCTACCCGAAGGTGGCCGTCGCCGCGACCCTGGACAACCTCAAGTCCGCCGGTTACTTCTGGGCCACCCGGTCCGGCGTGACCATCGCGATCTCCGACGTCGTCGTGCCCGAGGCGAAGAAGGAGATCATCGCGGGCTACGAGGCCCAGGACGAGAAGGTCCAGAAGCAGTACGAGCGGGGCCTGATCACCAAGGACGAGCGCTCGCAGGAGCTGATCGGCATCTGGACCAAGGCGACCAACGAGGTCGCCGAGGCGATGAACGCGAACTTCCCGAAGGACAACCCCATCTTCATGATGGTGGACTCGGGCGCGCGCGGAAACATGATGCAGATGCGGCAGATCGCCGGTATGCGCGGTCTGGTGTCCAACGCGAAGAACGAGACCATCCCGCGGCCGATCAAGGCGTCGTTCCGCGAGGGTCTGTCCGTGCTGGAGTACTTCATCTCCACGCACGGCGCCCGCAAGGGCCTCGCGGACACCGCCCTGCGGACCGCCGACTCGGGTTACCTCACCCGTCGTCTGGTGGACGTCTCCCAGGACGTGATCATCCGCGAGGAGGACTGCGGCACCGAGCGCGGCCTCAAGCTGGCCATCGCCACCACAGGTGCGGACGGCGTCCTGCGCAAGACCGAGGACGTCGAGACGAGCGTGTACGCGCGCTGCCTCGCCGAGGACATCGTCGTGGACGGCAAGGTGCTGGCCCCGGCCGGCACCGACCTGGGCGACGTGCTCATCGACGAGCTGGTCCGGCACGGCGTCGAGACGGTCAAGACCCGCTCGGTCCTCACCTGCGAGTCCGCGGTGGGCACCTGCGCCATGTGCTACGGCCGCTCCCTGGCCACCGGCAAGCTGGTGGACATCGGCGAGGCCGTCGGCATCATCGCCGCCCAGTCCATCGGTGAGCCCGGCACGCAGCTCACGATGCGGACCTTCCACACCGGTGGTGTGGCCGGTGACGACATCACCCAGGGTCTGCCGCGTGTCGTCGAGCTGTTCGAGGCGCGCACCCCGAAGGGTGTCGCCCCGATCACCGAGTCCGCGGGCCGGGTGCGCATCGAGGAGACCGAGAAGACGAAGAAGGTCGTCGTCACGCCGGACGACGGGTCCGACGAGATGGCCTACCCCGTCTCCAAGCGCTCCCGTCTGCTGGTGGGCGAGGGCGACCACGTCACCGTCGGCCAGCCGCTGACCGTCGGCGCGGCCAACCCGCACGACGTGCTGCGCATCCTCGGCCAGCGCCAGGTGCAGATCCACCTGGTCGGCGAGGTGCAGAAGGTCTACAACTCGCAGGGTGTGTCGATCCACGACAAGCACATCGAGATCATCATCCGGCAGATGCTGCGCCGGGTGACGATCATCGAGTCGGGTGACGCGGAGCTGCTGCCCGGCGAGCTGGTGGAGCGCTCGAAGTTCGAGAGCGAGAACCGCCGCGTCGTGGCGGAAGGCGGCCACCCGGCCTCCGGCCGTCCGCAGCTCATGGGCATCACCAAGGCCTCGCTGGCCACCGAGTCGTGGCTGTCGGCGGCGTCCTTCCAGGAGACGACCAGGGTCCTCACCGACGCGGCGATCAACGCCAAGTCGGACTCCCTGATCGGCCTCAAGGAGAACGTCATCATCGGCAAGCTCATCCCGGCCGGTACGGGCCTGTCCCGCTACCGCAACATCCGGGTCGAGCCCACCGAGGAGGCGAAGGCCGCGATGTACTCGGCCGTCGGCTACGACGACATCGACTACTCGCCGTTCGGCACCGGCTCCGGCCAGGCCGTGCCGCTGGAGGACTACGACTACGGTCCGTACAACCAGTAAGGCGCGTCGCACGTCCGCAGGGCGGTTCCCTTCCGGGGGAGCCGCCCTGCGGCGTGTCCGGCCGTTCGGCGTGTCCGGCCGTTCGGTCGCCCGAGCGTCCGTCCGCCGGGGCGTGACGGGTGGTCGCGGAACTCGCGGGGGCGCGCACGCGTCAGGGACAATGGGGGGCAAGGTCGGGCCGTCACGGGGAGGAGCTGGGCATGACGTATCCGGTGCAGGGCGGGGGACAGGCGTACATGCGGGCCTCGGACGCGGACCGCGAGCGGGCGGCGGACGTCCTGAAGGCCGGGTACGCCGAGGGGCGGCTCCTCCAGGACGAGTACGACCAGCGGCTGCACCAGGTGCACCGGGCCCGCACCTACGCGGAGATCCAGCCGCTCATCAGCGACCTCCCGCAGGGCCCGGTGCCCGCGCGGGCGCCCGCCCCGGCCCCCGTGTCCGCGCCGGTGCCGGTGCCGTACGCGCGTCCCGTCGCGCCGGCGGCCTACTGGGCGGGGCAGCCGCGTCCGGTGCCGCCGCCCACCAGCGGCTGGGCGATCGCCTCGCTGGTGTGCGCCGTCACGGCCCCGGCCTGGGGCGTGACGGCTCTGCCCGCCGTCATCACCGGCCACATCGCCAAGGCGGAGATCCGCAGGACCGGCAAGCAGGGCGACGGGTACGCGACGGCGGGCCTGGTCGTGGGGTACCTGGGGCTCGCCCTCGGCGTGCTGCTGGTGCTGTTCTTCGTCGCCGCCGTCTGACGCCCCCTTCCGCGCGGGAGGGGGTGCTGGCTACCGTGGTCGGGCCGGGCGGGGCTCGCCCGGAATTCCGTGCTGCTCCGTGCGCGTCGTTCTCTTTTGACCGGAGCGCATGCGGTAGGTACGCTCTGACCTTGTGCCTGGGGTGTCCCCTGCGCTGCTTCGGCTGCTCATCGTGGCCGGGGCGCGTGGTCGGCGACACCGGACCGCACGATCCCCACGCCGGTGAGTTCTCACGCTGCGGGGGTCGGCTGGTTCCGACACACCCGACCGCGTGGGTCGGAGGTGGTGGCCCAGGTTAGCTTCACCGAGACGGCACACAGAAACCGGAGAAACTGTGCCTACGATCCAGCAGCTGGTCCGGAAGGGCCGGCAGGACAAGGTCGAGAAGAACAAGACGCCCGCGCTGGAGGGTTCGCCCCAGCGCCGCGGCGTCTGCACGCGTGTCTTCACCACCACCCCGAAGAAGCCGAACTCGGCCCTGCGTAAGGTCGCGCGTGTGCGTCTGACCAGCGGGATCGAGGTCACGGCCTACATTCCGGGTGAGGGTCACAACCTGCAGGAGCACTCGATCGTGCTCGTGCGCGGTGGTCGTGTGAAGGACCTGCCGGGTGTTCGCTACAAGATCATCCGCGGCTCGCTCGACACCCAGGGCGTCAAGAACCGCAAGCAGGCCCGCAGCCGCTACGGCGCCAAGAAGGAGAAGTAAGAATGCCTCGTAAGGGCCCTGCCCGTAAGCGACCGGTTCACATCGACCCGGTCTACGGCTCTCCTCTGGTGACGTCCCTCATCAACAAGGTGCTGCTCAACGGCAAGCGCTCCACCGCCGAGCGCATCGTCTACGGCGCGATGGAGGGCCTGCGGGAGAAGTCCGGCAACGACCCGGTCATCACCCTCAAGCGCGCGCTGGAGAACGTGAAGCCGACCCTCGAGGTCCGCTCCCGCCGCGTCGGTGGCGCCACCTACCAGGTCCCGGTCGAGGTGCGCCCCGGCCGCTCGTCGACGCTCGCGCTGCGCTGGATCGTGGGGTACTCCCGCGCCCGCCGCGAGAAGACGATGACCGAGCGCCTGATGAACGAGCTGCTCGACGCCTCCAACGGGCTCGGTGCCGCCGTGAAGAAGCGCGAGGACACCCACAAGATGGCCGAGTCCAACAAGGCCTTCGCGCACTACCGCTGGTAGTCGCTACCCCCATCGAGACCGAGAGAAGACTGAAGCCTTATGGCTACCACTTCACTTGACCTGGCCAAGGTCCGCAACATCGGGATCATGGCCCACATCGACGCGGGCAAGACGACCACCACCGAGCGGATCCTGTACTACACCGGCGTCAGCTACAAGATCGGTGAGGTCCACGACGGCGCCGCCACGATGGACTGGATGGCGCAGGAGCAGGAACGCGGCATCACGATCACGTCCGCCGCGACGACCTGCCACTGGCCGCTGGACAACATCGACCACACCATCAACATCATCGACACCCCGGGTCACGTCGACTTCACCGTCGAGGTGGAGCGCTCGCTGCGCGTGCTCGACGGTGCCGTGACGGTGTTCGACGGTGTCGCCGGTGTGGAGCCGCAGTCCGAGACGGTGTGGCGTCAGGCGGACCGCTACGGCGTGCCGCGCATCTGCTTCGTCAACAAGCTCGACCGCACCGGCGCCGAGTTCCACCGCTGCGTCGACATGATCGTCGACCGCCTCGGTGCGGTGCCGCTGGTCATGCAGCTCCCGATCGGCGCCGAGGCCGACTTCAAGGGCGTCGTCGACCTGGTGCGCATGAAGGCACTCGTCTGGTCCGCCGAGACGGCGCTGGGCGAGGCGTACGACACGGTCGAGATCCCCGACACCCACACGGAGGCCGCCGCCGAGTACCGCGGCAAGCTCCTGGAGGCCGTCGCGGAGAACGACGAGGAGATGATGGAGCTGTACCTGGAGGGCCAGGAGCCCACCGAGGAGCAGCTCATCGCCGCCATCCGCCGCGTCACGCTCGCGTCCACGGGAGCCGAGGGCACCATCACGGTCACCCCGGTGTTCTGCGGGACCGCGTTCAAGAACAAGGGCGTGCAGCCCCTGCTCGACGCGGTCGTGCGGTACCTCCCGTCGCCGCTGGACGTCGAGGCCGTCGAGGGCCAGTCCGTCAAGGACGCCGAGGAGATCATCAAGCGCCGTCCCTCCGACGAGGAGCCGATGGCCGCCCTGGCGTTCAAGATCGCGAGCGACCCCCACCTGGGCAAGCTCACGTTCATCCGCGTCTACTCCGGCCGTCTGACCGCCGGCACCCAGGTGCTGAACCCGGTCAAGGGCAAGAAGGAGCGGATCGGCAAGATCTACCGGATGCACGCGAACAAGCGTGAGGAGATCGACTCGGTGGGCGCCGGCGACATCGTCGCCGTCATGGGTCTGAAGCAGACCACCACCGGCGAGACCCTCTGCGACGCGTCGGACCCGGTGATCCTGGAGTCCATGGACTTCCCGGCCCCGGTGATCGAGGTCGCCATCGAGCCGAAGTCCAAGGGCGACCAGGAGAAGCTGGGCGTCGCCATCCAGCGGCTGGCCGAGGAGGACCCGTCCTTCCAGGTCAAGACCGACGAGGAGACCGGCCAGACGATCATCGCGGGCATGGGCGAGCTGCACCTGGACGTGCTGGTCGACCGCATGAAGCGCGAGTTCAAGGTCGAGGCCAACGTCGGCAAGCCGCAGGTGGCCTACCGCGAGACGCTGCGCAAGCAGGTCGACAAGCACGACTACACGCACAAGAAGCAGACTGGTGGTTCCGGCCAGTTCGCCAAGGTGCAGATCGCGATCGAGCCGCTCGAAGGCGACGGGTACGAGTTCGTCAACAAGATCACCGGTGGCCGCATCCCGCGGGAGTACATCCCGTCCGTGGACGCCGGCTGCCAGGAGGCCATGGAGTTCGGCGTCCTGGCGGGCTACCCGCTCACCGGGGTCCGCGTGACGCTGCTCGACGGCGCCTACCACGAGGTCGACTCCTCCGAGATGGCCTTCAAGATCGCCGGTTCCATGGCCTTCAAGGAGGCCGCCCGCAAGGCCGGTCCGGCCCTGCTGGAGCCGATGATGAAGGTCGAGGTCACCACGCCCGAGGACTACATGGGCGACGTGATCGGCGACATCAACTCCCGGCGCGGTCAGATCCAGTCCATGGAGGACCGGGGCGGTGCCAAGCTCGTCACGGGCCTGGTCCCGCTGTCGGAGATGTTCGGCTACGTGGGTGACCTGAGGAGCAAGACCTCCGGCCGCGCGAGCTACTCCATGCAGTTCGACTCCTACGCCGAGGTTCCGCGGAGCGTCAGCGAGGAGATCATCGCGAAGGCCCGGGGCGAGTGACGTCGGTTCGACGTCGTCGTCTCACCCCTTAGGCTGTAGCACAAAGGCATTCGGGGCATCCGGCGCAGAACGTGCGAGCGTTCCGCGCCGGGGCCCCGGTCGCCAGACCTGAAGAACGAACGGGTCAAGGGCGTCCCCCTCGGGGTCCTGGCTTGTTCGGTACCCACCTGAAACCTCTCGCAGAGTGCGGGGGGCGTACAGCACCAGTCCATCAGGAGGACCCCAGTGGCGAAGGCGAAGTTCGAGCGGACTAAGCCGCACGTCAACATCGGCACCATCGGTCACATCGACCACGGTAAGACCACCCTCACGGCGGCCATTACCAAGGTGCTGCACGACCAGTTCCCGGACCTGAACGAGGCTTCTGCGTTCGAGAACATCGACAAGGCGCCCGAGGAGCGTCAGCGCGGTATCACCATCTCCATCGCGCACGTCGAGTACCAGACGGACAGCCGTCACTACGCCCACGTCGACTGCCCGGGTCACGCGGACTACATCAAGAACATGATCACCGGTGCCGCCCAGATGGACGGCGCCATCCTCGTGGTCGCCGCCACCGACGGCCCGATGCCGCAGACCAAGGAGCACGTGCTCCTGGCCCGCCAGGTCGGCGTTCCGTACATCGTCGTCGCCCTGAACAAGGCCGACATGGTGGACGACGAGGAGATCCTGGAGCTCGTCGAGCTCGAGGTCCGCGAGCTGCTCTCCGAGTACGAGTTCCCCGGTGACGACGTTCCGGTCATCAAGGTCTCGGCGCTCAAGGCGCTCGAGGGCGACGCCGAGTGGGGCCAGTCCGTGCTGGAGCTCATGAAGGCGGTCGACGAGTCGATCCCGCAGCCCGAGCGCGACACCGACAAGCCGTTCCTGATGCCGATCGAGGACGTCTTCACCATCACCGGTCGCGGTACGGTCGTCACCGGCCGCATCGAGCGTGGTGTCCTCAAGGTCAACGAGAACGTCGACATCATCGGCATCAAGCAGGAGAAGACCTCCACCACGGTCACCGGCATCGAGATGTTCCGGAAGCTGCTGGACGAGGGCCAGGCCGGTGAGAACGTCGGTCTGCTGCTCCGCGGCATCAAGCGCGAGGACGTCGAGCGCGGCCAGGTCATCATCAAGCCGGGCTCGGTCACCCCGCACACGGAGTTCGAGGCGCAGGCGTACATCCTGTCGAAGGACGAGGGTGGCCGCCACACCCCGTTCTTCAACAACTACCGCCCGCAGTTCTACTTCCGTACCACGGACGTGACCGGCGTCGTGACCCTCCCCGAGGGCACCGAGATGGTCATGCCGGGCGACAACACTGAGATGAAGGTCGAACTCATCCAGCCCGTCGCCATGGAGGAGGGCCTGAAGTTCGCCATCCGTGAGGGTGGCCGGACGGTGGGCGCCGGCCAGGTCACCAAGATCGTCAAGTGATCTGACGGCTCCTTCGAGCCAGCCCGACGGAAGGGCCCGCGCGACGTTCGTCGCGCGGGCCCTTCCGCACGTCCGGGCAGGCCGCCGGGGCGGGTGACGTGCGGGCGCGGACCGGCGTCACCCGGCCGGGTGAGCCGGAGCCAGCCCCCGGGCCGGCGCCCGCACGGCCCGGCCCCCGAACTGGCGGAATACGCCCTGACCTGCGCAGCCGCGACCCTGGTAGACAGTTCCCGGGCGTCGCCGGTGCGGCGGCGGCCGGGTGACCGGGGAGGAGAGCGGCATGACGGGGTGGGACCTCCATCCGTCCCAGATCAACGACGTCCTGCGCCGGACGCTTGAGGTGGCCGAGAAGCTGGAGGGGCAGGCCCGCTCCTACGGCGGCCACCTCGAATCCGCGGCGACGTCGGCGGGAACGCTGGCCATGCCGGGGGAGCCCCCTCCGGCCGCGGGCCTGGTCGGAGCGGCGCTCGGCGAGTTCGCCGAGCGGACGCGGAACGACCTGCTGTTCATCGCCGTCCGCTCCGCCAGGTCCCTGGACGGCGCCGGGCTGGCCGCCCGCGCGTACCTCTCCGGTGACGTCGAGATGGCCGAGGAGTGGATGCGCCACGCGGCCGCACCGGTGACGGCCATGGACCTCCACGCGCCGACCGCCGAGGAGACCGCACAACGCCGGGGCGGTGCGTGACCGGCGGCCTCGTCGACCCCGCCGGAATCCCGGACTTCACCGGCAGCTTCGAGCAACTGCACGAGGACGTCACCGCGCTCCGCGCGGACGCACGGGCCGTCCGCAGCACCGGAACCGGCGTGCACACCACGTTCCAGGGCCTGTCGGCCTGCTACACCGCCCCGGAGGCGCGGCAGCTGTTCGCCAGCACCCAATCGGTGGCCGAGCGCGCCGACGGCTTCGCCGACGACCTGGAGGCGGTCAGCGGCGCCCTGCACGACTTCGTCCGGCAGGCGCGGCCACTTGTCGAACGGCTCCGGCGGCTCAAGGAGGAGGCGGCGGAGTTCGTCACCTCGGTCAGCGGCGACGACGAGTGGGCCTACGACGAGGACCGGGTCGGGCGCAACGCGGACCTCATCCGGCAGGTGTCCGCGACCGTCGCGGAGTTCTGGGCGGCGGAACGGGAAGCAGCGAACCGGATCAGCGCGCTGACCGGCGGCCCGGTGTGGCGGGCGGACGACGGGACGGGCGGCGAGTACACCCACGGCCTGAGCGCTGAGGTGATGCGCGGGCTGGAGGAGACGCCCTGGGGCGTCCCGACAGAGCGGGAGCACGGGTGTGAGTAGTTGAGGTACAGGAAATCCCGGTGAGAACGATCATGGTCCGATCGGCGAGAGGGCGCTGACCCGGTTTCCGTACTCGCGGCGGGCCTTGCGCTGGGCCGGGATCGTTGGGGCGCCCTGTCCGCCGTCGAGCGGTTGGCAGCGGGCGAGAAGCCGGCGGTGCACGGCGGGGACTGCGGTAACGCGCAGGGTGTAGCCCTGGCCGCGCCGTACGGTCGTCCCCTGGTCGAGCGCGGCGCGCTCGGCGGGCTCCAGTTCGGTGGTGCGGAGGTAGTCGGCGACCTTGCCGGGCATGTCGAGGGTGACCGGCAGTTCCGGGGCAGGCGTGTCTTCCTCGTTGGCGGTGTGGTCGGGCAGGAGGTCGGCGACGGCCGTGCGGATCGCCCCGCGGCTGACGCCGTGGTCGCGGGCGAGGGCGGCGATGGAGCGGCCTTTCAGGTACGCGGTGCGCACGTCGGCGATCTTGTCGGCCGGGACGGCGGGGCGGCGTCCGCCCTTGTTGCCCTTGGCCTCGGCGGCGCGCAGTCCGTCGTAGGTCAGCTCGCGCTGGAGTTCGCCGGCGGCGGCGAGGGTCTGCACCATGAACTTCACGGTGGACAGCAGCTCGCTGGTGCGGGGGTGTCGGGCGGTGAGGTCCATGGCGGAGAACGCGCCGTCGTGGATGCGCAGCGCGAGGCGGTCGCGGTGCAGGACGTCGAGGACGTCGAGGATGTGGCCGGTGCCGCGCACGAGGCGGAACATCTCGGAGATGTGCACGGTGTCGCCAGGCCGCGCGTACACGAGGAGATCGCCGAACTTCGGGCGCTCAAGCGGGTGGAGGCGGCTGGAGGTGCCGGCCTCCTCCTCGAAGACGACCGGGTCCTCGATCCCGGCCTCGTCCAGGACGAGGTTCTGACGGTCGGTCGACTGCTGGTCCGTCGACACCCGCTTGTAGACCAGGTTGGCCACGTTCTTCCTCGTTCCTGTCGGCGCATCGGACCCGGACTGTCATCAAACCCTGTCGTCAGCCGTCATCGGATCCGATTGGATTCGCGCCGCCGTGGAGCCCCGGAAAGTCCGGGTTCATTGGACGCCTGTCGCGCCTGTCGTCATTCGTTCCTTTACCGACAGGGGGCACTCTGGCTGCCCCCGGTCCCTTGAGGTCTACGCGGGGCCCGGGGGCAGGTGGACGGTCATGATCAGGTGGCAGGTCTGGGTGCCCGTGCCGCGGTAGGTATGGGTGGTGTCGGCGTCGAAGGTGGCGGTCTGTCCGGCGGCGACGGGGTATTCGGTGCCGTCGACGACGAGGACCATCTCGCCGGCGGTGACGCTGACGGTCTCGGTGACGCCCGCCTGGTGCGGGTGGCTGGGGTACTCCTCGCCGGGTTCCAGGGTCCAGCGCCAGACTTCGGTGGCCGCCGGGCCGCCGGTGGTCAGCATGAGCCGGGCCTCGCTGCCGCGCTCGCCCTTCCACAGGGGCATGACGGCGTCGGCGCTGACCACCCGCACGCGCTGTTCGGGGCTGCCTTCCATCAGCGCGGAGACGGAGATGCCGAGGGTGTCGGCGAGGCGGACCAGGGTGGCGAAGTTGGGGTTGCCCTGGGCTTTCTCCAGTCCGACGAGAGCGCCCTTGCTGACCTTGGCGCGGCGGCCGAGTTCGTCCAGGGACAGTCCTGCGCGGGTGCGGGCCGCGCGGACGTTGTGCGCGAGCGTCCGCAGTGCCGCCTCGGTCTCGGCCATCGATTTCGTCCCTTCAGCAGGAGGTCGGTGTGCTGCACCCTCCGGTCGTTCGGTTGCCGACCTGCGGTCGGTGCGTTGTACGGTGTAGTCGTTCCATTGATAATAAGGGATGTACGTACCGTGATCGCTCTCCTGCTGGCCCTGGGCAGCTCCCTGGCCTACGGATGCGCCGACTTCCTCGGCGGCCTGGGCGCCCGCAAGGCCCATGTCCTGCGGACCGTGATGATCGCCGCGCCTGCCTCGCTCACCGTCGAGCTGCTGCTGTGGCCCTTCCTCGGCGCCTCCTTCGCGCCCGCCACCCTCGCCTGGGGCGCCGCTTCCGGCGTCGCGTCGGCCGCCGCGTTCGCCCTGCTCTACAAGACGCTGGCGATCGGCCCGATGAACGTGCTGTCGCCGATCACCGCGCTGGTCTCGGCGATGCTGCCGGTGGGCGTCGGCCTGCTGCAGGGCGAGCACCTGGGCCTGGCCGGGCTGATCGGCCTGCCGCTGGCGCTGGCAGCGGTGGTGCTGGTCAGCGCCGGGCACGGCGCGAAGTCGGCGCGGCCGTCGCGCACCGCGCTGCTGCTGGCCTTTGGCGCCGGGGCGGCCATCGCGCTGCAGCTGGTCTTCCTGCACCAGGCACCTTCCGACAGCGGCGTCGGTCCGCTAATCGTCGGCCGCGCCGTCTCCTCCGCTGTCACCCTGGCCGCGGCCGGCGTGATGTTCCGGCGTCTGGGCCCGGAGAAGCCCGCTTACGCGATCTCGGCGACGGCCGGTGTGCTGGACTCGGTGGCCAACCTGCTGTTCCTGCTCGCCGCCCGCAGCGGTGACCTCGCCGTCGTCGCCGTGATCACCGCCCTCTACCCGGCCGGCACCGTCCTGCTCGCCCGCAGCGTCCTGGCCGAGCGCATCCACCGCGGCCAGCTGATCGGCCTGGGCACCGCCGCCGTCGCCGTCAGCCTCCTCGCCCTCACCTGACCGCCACCCCCGAAACGGACCTCCGATGACCCTCTTCCGTATCACCCCGGATGTCGCCGGCGCCTTCCCCGACACCCTTGTAGCCGTCGTCACCGCCACCGGCCTGCGCGGCCGCGAACCGTGGCCGGCCACCATCGCCGCGCTGGAGGAACTGGAAGCCCGGCTCGCCGACGGCTCCTGGTCCCCGGCCGACGAGAACGACCCGCGCATCGAGGCATGGCATACCGTCTACCGCGCCTTCGGCACCAATCCCCGCCGCATCCGGCCCAGCATCGACGCCCTGGGCCGCCGCCTGGCGAAGAGGGGCTCCCTGCCCCGGATCAACCCGGCCGTCGACTCCTACAACGCCGTCTCCGTCCGCCACGGCCTGCCCGCCGGCGCCTTCGACCTCGACCAGGTCACCGGCGACGTCGAGATCAGCTACGCCGACGGCAGCGAGAGCTTCACCCCGCTCGGCGAGCCCGGCACCGTCGAGACGCCCAAGCCCGGCGAGGTCATCTACACCGACACCACTGACGTGCTCACCCGGCACTGGAACCACCGCGACGCCCACCGCACCCGCGTCACCGAGGACTCCACCCGCGTCGCGTTCGTCCTTGAGACCGTCGCCGCCACGCGCGACGAACTCAAGACCGCGGCCGGCGACCTGCAGGCCCTCCTGGAGCCGCACTGCGACACGAGCACCGTGCACTACCTCAGCCCGGTCTACCCGGACGCCACCGTCTGACCAGCCCGGCCCGTCCGCCTGCACGGAAGCAGGGCCACGGCCCGCCGAAAGTCCGCCCCCCTACCCCCCCTTTGGAGGCCCGTCTTGTTCACCGGTCTGAGCGCCTTCCCGCTCACTCCCGTCCCCGGCAACGGCAACGTCGACGAGAAGGTACGCCGCGCTGGTGCAGCGGCTCGCCGCGGCCGGCGTCGACTCCATCGGCGCGCTGGGCTCCACCGGCTCCTACGCCTACCTGTCCCTTGAGGAACGCGCTCGCGTCGCCCGCCTCGCGGTCGAGCACGCCGACGGCGTGCCGGTCATCGTCGGCATCGGGGCCCTGCGCACCCGCCAGGTCCTCCAGGCCGCCGAGGACGCGCAGAACGCCGGGGCCTCCGCCGTCCTGCTGGCGCCGGTGTCCTACCAGCCGCTGACCGAGGAGGACGTCTTCGGCCTGTTCGAGGAGGTCACCGCGAACCTGTCGGTCCCGCTTGTGATCTACGACAACCCCGGTACCACGCACTTCACCTTCACTGACGAGCTCTACACCCGCCTGGCCTGGCTGCCGCAGGTCGCCTCCATCAAGATCCCCGCCCTCCCCGCCGATCCCGAGCAGGCCCGGGCTCGTGTCGAGCACCTGCGCCGGCTCCTGCCCGAGACAGTGACCGTGGGCATCAGCGGAGACGCCGCCGCGGCCCGA
The DNA here is from genome assembly GCF_036323765.1 of Streptomyces solitudinis. Taxonomy (NCBI): domain Bacteria; kingdom Bacillati; phylum Actinomycetota; class Actinomycetes; order Kitasatosporales; family Streptomycetaceae; genus Streptomyces; species Streptomyces solitudinis. The sequence goes on along the minus strand of NZ_JAZDCW010000010.1, from coordinate 46,449 downwards.
GGTCTGAACGCGGGATGCGACGCCTGGTACTCGGTGATCGGCGGCACCTTCCCCCAGCCGGCCCTCGCACTCACCCGCGCGGCACAGGCCGGCCGGCACGAGCAGGCCGAGCAGGAGTCGCAGCGGCTCCAGCCCTTGTGGGACCTGTTCGTCCAGCACGGAGGGTCCCTGCGCGTCGTCGCTGCGGCCGCAGCCCACCTGGGCCTGACCGCCCACCGCAACCTGCCGCTGCCGCTGCGCGGCCTGGACGCCAAGGAATGCGCCCACCTCGCCACGGTGATCGAGCAGCTTCAGCTCCATATCTGACGCCCCGCCGTCGCCCTCCCCACACGCGGGAGGGCGACGGCGTTCCGGACTTCCTTTCGCCCTCATTTCCCGCAGGAGAACGCGCGGCCATGCGCCCACACACCGATGACTCCGTCGACGAGCCCGGCTGGGGCCCGCTGGCCCGCTACATCATCGCGGCGACGCTGGCCCGCACCTCCGACGGTGGCGCCGTCGTGGCCATCGTGCTGATGGTCACCGCCGGCGGCGGGTCGGGCTGGCTGGCCGGCGCCCTGGGCGCCTGCCTCACCGCCCCCCACCTGCTCGGCCCCTTCGTCGCCCGCAGCCTGGACACCGCACGCGACGGCCGTACTGTCATCGCCGCAGCCTCCCTCGCCCACGGCACCGCCCTGGCCGCCGCCGTCCTGCTCTACCCTCACACCCACCCCGCCACCGCCGCCGCCCTGCTGGTCGTCTCCGGCCTGTTCGGGCCCCTGCTCACCGGAGGCATCAGCAGCCGCCTGCCCGCTATCGCCGGACACGGCCAGCGCCGCCAGCGCCGGGCCCAGGGCTGGGACGTGGCCACCTACGGCATCAGCGGCACCGTCGGCCCCACCCTCGTCGCCGCCCTCGCCGCCTGGGCCTCACTCGCCACCGCCGCGCTCACCCTGGCCGCCGGCTGTTTCATCGCCGCCGCCGTCATCCGCTTCCTGCCCTACGCCCCGGCCCCCGGCAAGGCCGCGGACGTTCCCGGCCCCCTCCGCACCCTCACCGGAATCCTCGCCACCGGGCCCCTGCGCCGCACGCTGTATCTGACCGTGACCGTCGCCTTCAGCGTCGCCGCCCTGCCCATCGCCGCCGTCGCCGGCACTCCCTCCCTCGGTGTCAGTGCCTCCGCGGCCGGACTCCTGACCGCCGCCTACGGACTGGGCAACCTCGCCGGATCCGCAGGCGTCATGATCCGCCCCTCCCGCACCGAAGCAGACCGGCTCACCACCCGCCTCGCCGCCCTCGTCGGCGCCATGCTTCTGCTGATCACCCTCGCTCCCTCCTTCCCGCTCGCCCTCGCCGCCTACGCCGCCGCCGGCATCGCCAACGCCTACTTCTTCGCCGCCACCCTCGCCGCCCGCAGCGAATACGCCCCCGACAACGCACGCGGACAGATCTTCGTCTGGGTCGGCGCCCTGAAGATCACCGCAGGATCCGCCGGAACAGCAGCCGCCGGCGCCCTCATCAGCACCAGCCTGCTCCTCCCCCTCCTCCTGGCCACCGCCCTCACCCTCACCGCCGCCCTGCTCTCCTCCGCCGAACGCCACCACCGCCGCCCCCACCGTGACCTCCCACCGCCCGAAGCCTCGCGGGCCAAGACCAAGAGCGAACACGCGACCAGGACTCCGGGCCCCGGCAGGACCGGCGGCCGCGCGTCGACCTGAGGGACGGCACGTCCTCACGCCTCGTCTTCGCCGTCGTCCTCGACGGCGTCCGGGTCCCGGAAGGGGCGCAAACCCTGGCCGGGGCCGCTGCCCTTGATGTTGAACAGGTAGCGGCCCAGGAAGTTGATGTGCCGGTCTTTGAGCGGGGAGAGGCGGGCGGCGTCCTCGTCCTTGATGTCGTGGCCCTCGGCGCGGAGCTGGGCGACGGCGGCGTCGAGGTAGCGGGTGTTCCACAGGACGACGGCGTTGAGGACCAGGCCGAGGGCGGCGAGCTGGTCCTCCTGGCCCTCGCGGTACGCCTGGCGGATTTGGCCCCGTCCGCCGTGGCAGATCGCGCGGGCCAGGCGGTGGCGAGACTCCTGCACGGTCAGCTGCCGGTTCATCAGCCGGCGGTAGGTGTCGTCGACCGGGTCGACCAGGGCGAGCAGGTGCATGGTTTTGTCGATCCGCCCGTACTCGGCGAACGCGGCGCCGAGCGGGGTCGGGTGGCCCTCGCGGCCGAACATCCTCAGCAGGTCGTAGGCCCGGACCTGGTTGGTGATGAGTGACCCGGCGACGCGGAGCATGTCCGGCCACAGTGCGTGGCGATCCGCCTCAGGTTCACCTTGTTGCAGGCGACGGCCTCCAGCGGCCCGTACCCGGCGGCCGGCGTCTCGCCGTCGGGCAGGTCGGCCCGCCAGAACCTCTGGTCGGCCAGGTCGCGGAAGCGCGGGGCGAAGCGGAAGCCGAGCATCTTGTACAGGCCGAAGGCCATGTCGGAGTACGAGGCGTTGTCGGTCGCGACCATCTCCGGCTTCACCCCGCCGTCGAGGTTCAGCAGCGTGTCCAGCGTGTAGAGGCTGTCGCGCGGGGTGCCGCGTACGACCATCGCGCCGATCCCCGCAACCTGGTCATTGACTGCATTTAGCCAAGTTACTCCCCTTTTGTACCCGTAATATTTGGGCGAGGGCCCGGTGTTGATGCTCTTCACGGGGACGACGAAGCGCAGGCCGTCGACGGAGGCGAGCAGGCCGCTGCCCCACATCTGGGCCAGCTCGATGCGGGACTGGGCGGTGATGAGCGCGGCGTTCGCCGCGGCGATGGTGTCGGCGCGCAGGTAGTTCTGGTCGACGTGGGACAGCCGCGAGCGGGTCAGCGCCTTGTTCTCCGGGTCGATGACCGGGGTCAGGCCGATGCTCTCTGCCACCAGCAACGCGACCAGGGAGACGAGCAGGCCCTCCATGCGGGTGCGCCGCTCGGAGACGTGCCCGAAGGCGTCGAGGAACCCGGTCCAGGAGTGGACCTCGAACAGCAGGTCCGGCAGGTCGATCCTCGGGAGCATCGCCTCCGTGGTGGCCTTGAGCCAGGTCAGCGACTCCGGCTCGCCCACCGCGCCGAGCTTGTCCACCGACAGCCGGGCGCGTCCGCCGCCGTCGGGGACGACGATCTCCACCTTCGCGTCGGCGCCGGCCTCCTCCAGACGGTCGGCCATCTGCCGCCACGCCGCGTCCAGCCCCCGGGTGAGCTGGGCCAGGTGCTCCTCGGCGTCCTCGGTCAGGGACAGGCCCGCGAGCACGTCCGCGCGCATCGCCTCCCACCGCGGCCCGTCCAGCAGCCGGGCGCGTGGGCCCGCCCACCGGTTCGACGGGGAGGCGAACACGTCGCGCCGGTTCAGGGCGCGGTGCAGCTGCTCCAGGACGCACACCACGTACGCGTCACGGTCGACCGCGCCCTGCGGCAGCTTGGCGTTGGAGAACACCGCGCGCTTCCACATCGCCGGCACCAGCTCGGCGTCGACCTCGCGGGGCAGCAGCGGCCGGTCCTTGACCCGGCGCCGGGACAGCGCGGGCAGGCGACGCACCGCCTTGAGGATGCGCCGCCCGGCCGGGGCCGCGCCCAGCGCCGTCCGACTCGCCCAGCAGGGACAGGAACGGGCGCACGGTGTTGTAGCGCAGGGCCAGCTTCTCCCGCATCGCCGCCTCCGCCGACCCGTCGTCCTCGGGCACCAGGGCCTCGACGGTCGTCACCGCCCCGGCCACCGCCGTACGCGGCACGGCCTCCTCGACCGCCGCCCACAGCGCGGTGACGTCCAGGTCCGCCTCGTGCTCGGCGACCAGGTCCAGCTCACGGTTGAGGATCTTCGACGCCTTCGCCAGGATGCGGGCCGCCTTCTCCAGCTGCGGCAGCATCGCCAGCCGTTCCCGGTCCGACGCCCGCCGCGCCGGGCTGATCAGCCGGTTCGCCATCAGCACCGCGAACAGATCCAGGGCGTCGTTGACCGCCTGCGCCTCCAGCTGCCGCACCACCGCCGTCAGCAGCGCGGTCCGCCGCGGCTCCGGCGCCCGCTCGATCGTCTGCGCCTTGCTCAACTGCCCGTACCGGGCCAGCGCGGACAGTCGGTTCACCGGCACCCGCGACAGATTCACTCGCCCCAGCGCGAACGCGGAGATCTCCTCCACCCGCTCCATCGCCCGCACCATCGCCGTGCCCGTCGACTTCACCGGAGGCGTACGCAGCCGCTCCAGCTCCGAGACCCGCCTGCCCTCCGGCACCACCAGCAACTCCGCCAAGGCCGGCGCGAGCACTGCATCCGCCCGGACCGTCGCCCGGGCCACCGCCTCGTACAAGCGCCGCTCGGCCGCCGTACGCGCCTCCGACACCTGCCGGGCCAGCACCGAGACGCCCGGCAGCAGCACCCGGTTCTTCCGCAGCCACGTCACCGCGTGGTTGAACAGCGCCACCGGCCCCTCGGCGTGCGTCCACGCCCGCCCGTACAGAAAGCCGCGGAACTCCCGCCCCCACTTACGGTCGGTGAAGTCCCGGTACCTGAACCGCCTCTGGATCTCATCCGCGTGCTCGTACACCGTCGAGCGCCGCTCGGCGTACCGCTTCACGCACGAGGCGTCCGTGATCCCCAGCTGCCGGGCCAGGTACTCCACGGCCTCCCACGGCACGGCGAGCGGGTCCTCGCCCAGGAACCGGCCGACGTAGCGGACCGTGCAGATCTGCACCGCCATGCCCAGCCGGTGCGCGTCCGTACGCCGCAGCGCGATCAGATCACGGTCGTCATCATCGAGGAAGAAGAACCGCTCCAGCTCTGGGCGCGTGGGCGCCTCGCTGAACGTCCCGTACGCCTCGGCCTGCTCATCAGTCAGAAACTCCACCGGCACGAGGCGGACCGTAGCCAGCGCCGGCACCCACTCGACGATCTTTCCGTGAACCTCAGCGAGGCCGCAGAACGGTGTGCTAGCCGACCAAGATCAATCTCATCGGGATTTCCTGTACCCCAACTACTCACACCCGGAGCACCGTTGGTACGAGTTCGGCCACTGGACCAAGAGCTTCCTGTGGGACGGCCTCGTCATCGACGGCATCGGCGGCTCGCTGATGGCGTACCTCGGACTCACCGGGCGCCTCGGTGACGAGGCGTTCGAGAAGTCCTGGGCGTCCGTCGCGGAGATCCTGACCGCCGCGGTGGTCATCGGAGTCGACCGCAACGACCTCATGGTCCAGGTGGCGCCCGTGCACGTGCAGAGGTACATCGACGGCGCGAAGCAGACGGCCAAGGAAGCAGCCAAGGCGTTCGTCGCCTACGACCAGTGGGAGAAGGACCCGGCACGGGCTTCGGGGGCGGTGGCGTTCAACGTGGGGAGCCTCATCGGGCTGCGCGGTGCCGCGCTGCCCGTCAAACTGGCGGCCCCCGGGGGCAGAGCCGCCCGGGTGGCGCACCACCTCGCCGACAGCTCCGACCCCGTCACCCTCGTCAACCGGGCCGCCGCACGGCCGCACCTGCCCAGCACCTCCGACGTCACCGGCCGGCTCAGGGAGCTGAGCACCGTCCGAGCCGTCGAGCTTCCCGACGGCCGCTACGCCCTGCCGGACGGCACCACGTTCACCGCCGACGGCCCGATGCCGCCCCTGCCTCCCGGCAGGACAGCCGTGGAGTTACCCGACGGCACCATCAAGCTCGACCACCACCACCTGACCCCCGAAGGCGACGTCATCAGGCCAGACGGGGACGCACAGCTTTCGCCCGATGTACACGGCGGGATTCCGGAGCGAGCCGACGCTGCCGGAAAAGGAACCGTTGGCGGTGGCCCCGCTCACGCCCCCCGGCCCCTGCCGGAACTGACACCGGAAGCCAGGGATAGGCATTGGGGGCATCTCGAAGAGGTGGAAAACCGCAGCCCGCATCTGTTCGAACGGCTTCAACGTGATCCCGATAAGAACGGCGGAATTAACAAGTCATCAAGTGATGAGGCGCGTGTCGATCTCGACCTCCGGGAACAGGGAAGGGTGCCGGACGACATTTCTCGTCCTTCGGAGTCGAACCTCGGGGATCTTTACTCGCCCAGTACCGGTGTCTACTATGATATCAAGGGTGTCCACTCGGATTGGCCGCCTTTCAGTAATGTGCGAAACAAATCACTTCCTTTTAATGGGCGCTATGACCCGGATAGCAATGGTCGTTGGGTGGAGAAACTTCGGGACCAAATTGTCGAGAGAGGTCGGGTGGTGATTCTCGACGTTCGCAACGCAGACCAAGCCGCAATCGATGATCTTGCGGATATAGTTAGAACTCACGGTTGGGAGGAGTACGTTGTCTGGTATCCGTGAGGGAGGGCCGCCTCTGGTGCTGCCACGCGATGTCGCAGCCGCTGAGAAGGTGCGGGAGTGGGTCAGGGAGGGCGGGGAGTTCTACGGGGTGGGGCTCGATCTGCGGGGTGCGGACTTCTCGCGCTGTGATTTTTCGGGTTCTTGGTTTTCGGGTGCTGATCTTTCGGGTGTCAGGCTGGTGGGTGCTGAGTTCTATCGTGCGGATTTGGAGGGTGCGGATTTGTCCGGTGCGGACCTGTCGGATGCCTCCCTGGTGCGGGCCAATCTCGACGACAGTGACCTGAGCCAGGCACGCGTCACCGGAGCGCGTATGGCGAAAACCTCTCTCTACGGCGTGACGGCGATTGGAGCCGTGTTCCACGGCGTGCACTGTGTTGACGGTGCCTTCAGTGGCGCGAACCTTCGGGGCGCGGATCTGACGGGCGCGTGGCTCCGTGAGGTGATCTTCCGGGCGGACGTGGACGAGCACACCCGGTTCGCCAACATGCACGGGTCGGTTTACGGGCCCCTTTCTGTGCACCGCGGCGATTCGGTCGTCACCATGGGCGGCGAGACGATGCGTGAGTGGCTGCGGGACAGGGGGGCGCGAGTCGAGGTCGTTCCCCCGCGAGGCCCGTGAGACGTCGGGCTGGCCGCGTACTCCCGGATTCGCGGCCGACTCGGGACGTATTCATGCGGTTGCAGAACATCACGTGGCTGGACGAGAACGCGATGTACGACCACGAGCGTTCACGTGCCGCACTGATGCGGGAGTATCTGCGGCGGTCGGCGCTGTGGGCCGAACGGTATGGCGCGACGGACGTCTGGCCCTTCTTCGACATCGCGGAGCGCGTCGATCCGGCGGTCCCGGTGCAGCAGAGAGGTCATGGACGCGCTGGAGGACCACCTCGACACCATCGGCGCCCGCACATCGGTCAGGGAGACCTGCAAGGGCGCCGTGCGATGGCCCGCTCTGGCGCCCACCGCGCAAGCGCAGGTTCCTGCGGCCGACGACCCCTACGAACCGCTGCTTCTCCTCTATGAACGTGGCGGCCTCTTCTCGGTCGAAGGGGACTTCATCGACCTCACCGGCATCATGCTTCTTCTCGGGCGGATGGACGGCCACGTTGCCACAGAACCGGTCGTCCACCTGGACAACGCCACCTTGGACGCACTCGACGGCTCGCGCCCGGCGCTCCATGACCGGCCGACAACCTTGTAGAGGCTCGACTTGATACCGCCGCGCGACGTCGCAGCCGCTGAGAAGGTGCGGGAGTGGGTCAGGGAGGGCGGGAAATTCTACGGGATGGATGGAGCTCGATTTGCGGGGGGCCTTTATGTCTTTCGTCAAGGCGCCCATGTTGGGTTTGGGGCGGTTTGAGGATGTGTCGCGGTCGGAGGTGAAGTGTTCAGTGGCAGGGCAGCGCCTCGGCCACGGTGGTCTGGGAGGGGTCGATGGTGGTCCGCCCGTCCTCGATGTCCCACAGCGTGTTCTGCAGTAGCCGGGCCAGCGTCCAGCCGGCCGCGCGTTGGCGGTCCAGTCCCAGGGCCTGGGTCAGCAGGTCGAAGCGACGCCGCACCATCCGGGGAGCGTCCCCGGTGGCGTGGAGCTTCTCCCAGCCGGTGTCCAGCGCCGGCCACAGGTCGAAGCCCGGGTCGCCGGCGAGGGGTTCGGGGTCGATGGCCAGCCACGGCTCGCGCTCGGCGGCGAGCACGTTGTCGTAGTGCAGGTCCCAGTGCAGCATTCGGTCGCCGGGCTCGCCGACCAGCTCGGTGACTGCCGAAGCCCAGTCGTGCAGCCGCCGCTGGTCCTCGGGGTCCGGCAAGGCGGCGACGGCTGCCGGTACGGACGCCAGCATGTCGCGCGCGACGTCGCCGAGGCCGCGCAGGCCCTCGGGCGCCGGGACGGAGTGCAGCCGGGCCATAAGCCCGGCCAAGGCACTCATGGCCACGTCGTCGTCCTCGACGGATGCCAGGGTGCGTGAGCCGTCCAGGCGTTCCAGCAGCATGGCACTGCTCTGCGGGTCGTGATCGAGCAGCCGCACGATGCCGTTGCCGCTCCACGCCCGCAGCCCGATCAGCGCGGCGGTCGTCTCCGCGCGGGGCATCTGGAGTTTGAGCACGGCGCGAATGTCGTCCGTGCGGCGCACCGGTACCACCAGTGAGGCCTCGCCGGACCTGATGCCACCGTCGCGCTCCAGTTCCCATCGGTCGAGTAGTTCCGCCACCAGCTCGGGTAACCGGGCGATCCAGGTCCGTTCCTCTTCACCACCGTTCCTCGTGTAGGACGCGACCAGGGCGTCAGGGACTTCGATACCCTGCGGCGAACTCATAGGGGGTTGTCCTTCGCGGGAGTGGGCTTCCCACCGCGACCACAGATGATGCCGAGGGTCATGCGGCGGCTGCTTCGGGGATGCGGGTCTCGTAAAAGGTGCCGTCGCGGAGCATGGCGAACAGAACGCTGATGCGTTGGCGGGCGAGGCGGAGAAGGGCTCGGGTGTGGGTCTTCCCGCGGCCTCGCTGGCGGTCCTAGTAGGTGCGGGAGGCTGGGTCAGCGTTCATGCAGGCGAAGACGGACAGGAACATGGCGCGTTCGAGCGCCGGTTTCCGCCCCGTGGGGCGTGTTCGGCGTGGATCGAGGTTCCCGACGACTTCGTGGTCGGGGCAAGACCGGCGTAGGAGGTGAGGTGGGCGGTGGTGGGGAAGCTGGTGCCGTCGCCGACGGTGACCTAGTAGGACGGCGGCGGTCCTGACGCCGACGCCGGGCATCGACGTCAGGACCGGGTAAAGAGGGTGGGCCTCCAGCAGGGTGTTGATCTGGGCTTCCAGAGCGCGGCGCTGGGTGTGGACGGCGGCGAGTGAGGCGGCCAGGGAGGGCACGACGATGTCGAGGGTTTCGGTGCCGGGCACGACGACGGTCTGTTCGTCGAGCGCGTCGAAGACGTCGTCGATCAGCCGCTGGGCCATGCGCGGCGCCTTGGGCCGGATGAGGCCGACGAGTCTGCGGCGGCCGGCCTTTCGCAGGGCGGCCGGGGAGCCGTAGCGCTCCCAAAGCCAGGTGACGGCCTGATGGTTGAGGCGAGGGCCAAGGACGCGTTCCAGCGACGGGTGGAACTGGGCGAGCAGGCCGCGTATCTGGTTGGAGGTGCGGGTGGCCTCGGCGGCGAGGTCCTGGTCGAAGCCGACGAGCACGGTCAGCTCGGCGGTGATCTCGTCGGTGTGCTCCAGCGAGCGCAGGGTGTGCGGCATAGTGCGGGCCGCGTCCGCGATCACCGCGGCGTCCTTCGCGTCCGTCTTGGCCTCACCCGGGTAGAGGTCGGCGATCCGCCACATGGCCAGTCCAGGCAGGTGGGTGATCTGGCAGCCCGCGTACCGGGCCACTGTCAAAGGGAGGGCGCCGATCGAGGCGGGCTGGTCCATGATCACCAGCACCGTGCCGAACTTCGCGATCAGTTTGTCGAAGACTGCCCGCAGTTTCGGCTCGCTGTTGGGCATGGCCTTGTCGAGGACCTTCTTGCCGGCCGGGGTCAGTCCATGCCCGTGATGGGCGCTCTGCCGACGTCCATGCCGAGGAAGACGCCCACACTGCTGGTGTCGAACATCCGCACCCTTCCAAAAGAGTTGAACGGCGCCAGTCTCGGCAGTGGTGTCGTACGCGCGCATCCACGTTACGCAGACCTGCCGCCCGCGAACTGTCCGGCATTGCGCCGGACCGGGCGGTGGCCGGACCCCTCATTAGCGTCTCCGACGGCACCTCCCAGGCCCGGCGACACCACCCCCCAGGTCATACCTTCGACAGGGGGCAGAAGTCATACCGGGCCCGGAGACTAGCGGCCCTCTTGCAGGACCGCGAAAAACATAACGGGAGGCGGACTTCTCGGGCTGTGATTTTTCGGGGTCCTGGTTTTCGGGTGCTGATCTTTCGGGTGTCAGGTTCGTGAATGCTGAGTTCTATCGTGCGGATCTGGAGGGTGCGGATTCGTCCGGCGCGGACCTTGCAGGAGCCTCCCTGGTGCGGGCCAGTCTCGACGACAGTGACCTGAGCCGTGCACGCGTCACCGGAGCGCGTATGGCGAAAGCCTCCTTCTACGGCGTGACGGCGGTCGGAGCCGCATTCCACGGCGTGCACTGTGTTGACAGTGCCTTCAGCGGGGCGGACCTTCGGGGCGCGGATCTGACCGGCGCGTGGCTGCGTGAGGTGGTCTTCCGGGCGGACGTGGACGAGAGCACGCGGTTCACCGGAATGCACGGGTCGGTTTACGGGCCCCTTTCTGCGAACCGCGGCGATTCGGTCGTCACCATGGGCGGTGAGACGATGCGTGAGTGGCTGCGGGACAGAGGCGCCCGGGCCGAGGTCATTCCCCCGAGGGGCCCGTGAGGCGTCGGGCCGGCCGCGCGCTGGACGACGTCGCGCGGCCGGCCGGTTCGCGGCGAGGCCGGGGTCCGGCCGGGTGGGGGCCGGGCGTCAGCTGAGTTCCGGGTGGCCGAAGAGGGCGGCGTAGGCGGAGGGCAGGCGGCTGAGGAGCGTGTTGAGCTCGCCGCCGCTGACCTGCCGGGCGACGGCGGTGAGGACGGCGCGGCTGTGGCCCTCGGCGCTGTCCTCGTCGTCCCCGGTGATCTCGGCGACGCGGACGACGAACTCCTGCGCGCCCCAGTCCTGCGTCGTGGAGTTGGCCCGCTCGATCAGTTCGGCGACCTGCGGCGGGAGCTGCTCGGCCAGGTGCTCGGCGGTGTCGGCGGGGAGCCGGTCGCCGAGTGTGCTGACGACCGCCTCCGTGACGCGTGCGGCGTCCTCGCGGTCGTATCCGCCCAGGTCCTGGACGGTCGCCAGGAACTCGTCGTAGGCCATGCGGGTGGTCCTTCCTCTCAGCGTCGTGGCTTGGTCTCGTAGCGCGGGCCCTGGTCGGGGGTGTCGCCGCCCTGCACCTCGGCGAGCAGGCCGTGCACGCTGACCAGGTCGTGCAGGAGGACGCGGGCCTCCTCCGTGCCGAGACCGGCAGCCCGCGCGACCTCGTCGAGGTGCGGGGCGCCGTGCGTGCGTTCCGCGTCCGCGACGGCGGCGAAGACCCGTTCGTGGTTCTGGCCGTACGCGGGGTGCCCGCGGCCTTCGAACGTGCGGGCCGGGCCCTCCTCGCGGCGTTCCCCGCCGAACCGGTCCGCGTCGCCCTGCTTGCCGCGGTGCACGGGGGCCGTCTTCTCCTCGTGCGTCAGGGAGTGGCGTCCGGGCACGTGGGTCCGCTGCTTGGAGCCGCCCGTCGTCCTGCCCTGTCCGCTGGGTGTTCGGCCCGCCCGTTCCGCGTCCAGCGCCGCTCTGCGCCGCTGGTCCTCGTCCCCTTCGACCTTCTTGCGGACCATGGGCGGGCCTCCTTTCCTCCGGTCGCCGCCGTCACTGCTCGGCTTTCGCGGCGGGTGCCCGGCGCCCCGGGCGGGCAAACGGCCGGGCCGGGCCCGACCGGAGGAACCGGCGCCCGCCGCGTGGGGACCCGGCGCCGGGTGCGGGCCGCGGGCGGCCTACGATCGGGCGGCCCGTCCGCCGCCGCCGCGTCCCCAGGGAGCCCGCCATGACGTCCCCGCCCGCCGCGCCCCCGTCCCGCCCGGTGCGCGGTGTGCGGCAGGAGGACGGTCACCGGCTTCCGCACCTGGCCTGGCGCCTCGCCCCCGGCAGCCGGGTGTGCTCCTCCGCGGTGCTCGGCGGCGGTCTCGGCGAGCGGGACTGGGTGCTCAACGCGCAGGTGCCGCCGGGTTACCGGCGCACGGACCCGGCGGCGCACCTCGCCGGGATCGCCGCCGGTGCCGGGCTGCGCGGGACGGGTGCGGCGCTGATGACGGCGGCCGACGTGGACGCGTTCACCGAGGCGTGGGACGAGGGCGTGCGGGCCGTCGTCACGACGGGGCTGGGCGTGCGGACGTGGGCGGCGTCCCCGGTGGCCGGGCGGATCGGCCCGCCGGCGGCCGGGACGGTCAACATCGTGGTGACCGTGCCCGTCCCGCTCGGGGACGGCGCGCTGGTCAACGCGGTGGCCACCGCCACCGAGGCCAAGGTGCAGGCGCTGCTGGACGCGGGCGCGGCCTGCTCGGGCACGCCGTCCGACGCGGTCTGCGTCGTGGCCGGGCCCGCCGTGCCGGGGCGTGCGCCGGAGCCGTTCGCCGGTCCCCGCTCCCGGTGGGGCGCACGGCTGGCCCGCGCCGTCCACACGGCCGTGCTGGCCGGGGCCGCCGCGCCCTGACGGGCACGCCGGGCCCGTCGGACCGGCGCCGGATGCCCGACTCGCCCTCAAGGCCGTCGTGCCACCGTGCCCGCAACGATGAGCGCGGCCCGCGAGGGCTCGGGAGGGGTGGCTGATGGACGGTTCCGTCGGTGCGGTGTACGACCCGCTGGAGAGACACGTGCAGGACCCGTACCCGCTGTTCGCGCGGGCACGGCAGGAGGAGCCCGTCTTCTGGTCGGAGACCATGCGGGCCTGGGTGGTCACCCGCTACGACGACGTGCGCAGGGTGCTCCAGCAGCACGAGACGTTCTCCACCGCCAACGCGCTGCGTTCCCCGAAGCCGCTGCATCCCGACGCGGCCGCCGTGCTCGGGCGGGGCTTCCCGCCGTCGTCGGCCATCATCAACGTGAACGGCGAGCGGCACCTGCGGGTGCGGGCGCCGCTCGCCAAGCGGCTCGGCTCGGACGCGGTGGCGGCCATGGAGCCGGACGTCCGCAGCCGGGCGAACACCCTGGTGGCCGCCATCGAGCAGGGCACCTCCGCCGAGCTGATGGCCGGGTACGCCCGGGTGCTGCCGGTGGAGACGATCTCCGACATCTGCGGCATCGCGCCCGCCGACCGGGCGCTGGTACGGGACGGCGCCTACGCGTGCGTCGCCGTCATCACCGGCGGCGCCTCCCGGGAGACGGAGGTGGCCGCCGCCGAGCTGTTCCTGGAGTTCCAGGAGCTGATGGCCGCCTGCGTGCGCGAGCGCCGCGAGCGGCCCGGCGGGGACGCCTTCAGCGAGATCGTCACCGCGCTCGCCCCCGGAAACGGCCCCCTGGACGACGCGCAACTCGCCGAACTGGTGTGGACGTTCGTCGGACTCATCACCGCCGGGCACTCCACCACGACGGCCCTCCTCGGCAACGGGCTCTACCACCTGCTGTCCCGCCCGGAGCAGTGGAAGCTGCTGTGCGACCGGCCGGAGCTGATCCCCTCGGCCGTGGAGGAGATCGCCCGCTTCGACACCCCCGTGCACGCCTTCTTCCGGAGCACCGCCCGCCCGGTGACCCTGGGCGGGCGGGAACTGCCCGAGGGCGCGGACGTGGTCGCGCTCTACAGCTCCGCCAACCGCGACCCGGAGGTGTTCGAGCGGGCCGAGGAGTTCGACGTCACCCGGGGCGTGAGCCGCCATCTGACGTTCGGCCACGGCGTCCACGCCTGTGTGGGCGCCCGCCTGGCCCGGCTCCAGCTCGCCGTCACGCTGGAGACGCTGACCGCCCGGCTGCCGGGCCTGCGCCTGGCGCCGGGGCGCGAGGTGCGCATGGCCCGGCAGTTCGTGGACCACGCGCCCGTCGCCCTGCACGTGGAGTGGGACCGCCATGCGTGAGGCCGACGCGCAGGCCCGCGCGATAGGGCTGGTCCACGGGTACATGCTGTCGCAGGTGCTCGGCGTCGCGGCCCGGCTGGGCCTGCCGGAGCTGTTGCGGGACGGGCCGCACACCGCCGAGAAGCTGGCCGGGCGCACCGGCACCCAGCCCGCCGCCCTGCACAGGCTGCTGCGGGCCCTGGACAGCGCCGGTGTGGCCGAGCGGGTCCCCGGCGAGGGCGGCGGGTACGTGCTCACCGAGTTCGGCGCGGCCCTGTGCCCCGGCGGGCCCGCACCCGCCGCGGCACTCGCCGACCTGTTCACGTCCGACGCGGTGTGGCGGCCCTGGGGCCGGCTGCTGCACAGCGTCCGCACCGGTGAGACGGCGTTCGAGGCGGAGTTCGGCATGCCCGCGTTCGCCTACTTCGCCGAGCATCCGCAGGTGTACGGGCTGTTCAACGCGGCGATGGCCGAGAACGCGCGGGGCGCGGCGCCGCTGGTGGCGGAGGGCTACGACTTCTCCCGCTTCCGCACGGTCGTGGACGTCGGCGGTGGCAACGGCGCACTGCTGGCCGCGCTGCTCGCCGCGCACCCGGCCGCGCGCGGGGTGCTGCTCGACACGGCCGACGGCGTCGCCGGAGCCCCCGGCGTGCTCGGCGCCGCGGGGGTCGCCGACCGGTGCCGGGTCGTCGCGGGCGACTTCTTCGCCGAGGTCCCCTCCGGGGGCGACGCCTACGTCCTCAAGAGCGTCATCCACGACTGGGACGACGAGCGTTCCCGCACGATCCTCGCGGCCTGCCGCCGTGCGATGGAGCCGGGGGCCACACTGCTGCTGGTGGAGCCGGTGCTGCCGCCCGAGGACGGCCCGCCCGCGCCGCTCTCGACGGTGCTGAGCGACCTCAACATGCTCGTCATGGCCGGGGGCCGGGAGCGGACGGAGGCCGACTTCGCCGCGCTCCTGGACGCCTCAGGGTTCACGCTGGAGTCGGTCGGCCCGGCGCTCGCCCCGACGGACTTCCGCGTCCTGACCGCCGTTCCGCACGACCGGTGACCCCGCCGGGGCGCCGCCCACCGGGAGACGCCCCGGCCACCGTCCCCGGGCGGGCCCGCGTGGCCGGTGCGCTCGCCCCGCGCCGGAGTGTGGGGGCTGCGGGGCCCGGCCGGACGGCGGGGCCGCCATGGCTTCGCACTGACACAGGAGGGCGCGGGACGTTCGTGGTCGGCTCTGCCGAGCCCGGTGGGGGTGAGCACCAGGACGGCCAGGGTGCGTGCGGTCCGCTGTGTTCGGGGAACAGGTGGGGGTGGCGTAGTTCCAGTGCTTTCACCAGGGCTTCCCGGGTGGGGTCGGTGACGTTCCAGGAGTGGGCGGAGGGGTGGTCGGTGAACAGGCCGCATCCGTCGTCCTGCGGGCTCAGGGCGGTGCACCAGCGCAGTTCGGTGAACGTGGCCCGTCCTTCCTTCCAGCGGACCCAGAGGGCGCCGTCGTCCTCGGCGTCCGCCCACAGCAGCCGTGCGTGGGCGGCGTCGTGGTCCTCGCCGAGTTCGCACGTGACGTAGCCGGGTTGCGGGGGGCCGGCGGGGCGATCAGGGTGATCTCCTCGGGCGGGTGCAGGAGCGCGGTGGCGGTGCACTGGAGCATGAACAGGGCCTTCGTCTGGTCTGGGTGTGTGTGGGAGCCCCGCCCCTGTGCTGCGGGGGCAGCACGCGGGCGGGGCGGGGCGAGACCTTGCACGGCGCGCACCGTGGAGCGGTCTCTCATCCGTGACGGAGCGCCGCTTGAGCGGCCCCGTGACGGGCCCTGCGCCCCGCTGGGCGAGGGGCCGGAGCGGGGGTCTGCGGTGCCGGGAAGGGCCAGGCTCCGGTCATGCCCGAGCCGTTGGTGAACCGCGACGTGCTCCACAGCGCGTGTGGTGTCTGCCCGTCCCGGTTCCACCCTGTCGGGGAGTTCGACGTGTTCGAGCGCCCGACCCCGGAGTGCCCGTTCGACAAGTACGACGGGCATCGGTACTTGGGCGACGGGACGCCGGTCTGCGTCCACCCCGGAAAGGTCGGGTTGCCCGCCGGGCGCTACAAGAGCGAGAGCCCCTTCGGCCGTCGAGCTGGACCTGCCGCCCGATTCCTCCGAGGTGGTGCCGTACCTGCGCGGGGTGCTGTGGAACGCCGCCCCCGTTCTGCTCGGTGACCTGATCTCTCAGGCACAGGAGCAGGCGCACGAGCGGTTCCCCGAGCTGGGCCCGATCACCGTGCTACGACGGGCGCTCGGTTGACTACTGTGCGGGAACCGGCTCGGGCTCGAACGTGATGCTGTGCGCGAGCCCCATCCGGCGGAAGCCCGCGGCCTCGTACTTCGCCCGCAGGATGCCGAGTCGTCGAGTGACCTCCTCGTGGGTGATCCAGTACCGGGCTGGCGGCCGCCCCATGCGGCTCGGTACGCCCCGGTGGGTGTAGTCGTTCTGCGTCCAGTCGGTGTGTTCCTGGTCCGTCTGGTGGATGATCTGCGCGCCGACCCTTGCGGTGATCCGGGCGAGGATCTGCGGTTGCGCGATCATGGCGTGTGTCATCTCGTCCACCGGTACAGCGACGGGAATCTCCGCCGCGCGTTCGTTGCCGGTCGCCTCGTACACGGCGGCCTTCAGACACAGGGCGCGCAGCCCTTCCGTGAACAGGGGAGCCGCGTCCGTCGCCTGGTCGTACTCACTGATGACCGGGCCGCCTGAGGAGCACGTCCAGCCCTCGGAATACTGGAGACTCGCGGAGTTGAACGCGGCGAACTCCGGGTCGGTCTCAGCGGCTGTCAGGATCTCTCGTGCGCGCTCGGCGACGCTCTCAACGCTGGGAAGGGTGCTCACTGCTTCTTCTCCTCCGGTTGGTTGGTGCATTCGTGGCCCCGCTCGGCTGCCGAGTGGTCACGCGGGCGGTCGAACGGGACTGGCGCCCGCCCCGCACCGCAAGTCGGCGTTATCGGCGTGGGACGGGAGATGTGAAGCGGGCCGGGCGGGGCTCGGAAGGGACGCCCGGCCCGGCCAGACCGACAGGCGGTAGGTGCAGTCCGTGTCCGGGAACGTGAGAACCAGGGGATATCCGCCCTTGACGTGGGTGCGGGCCAGGCGATCCCCGGTTCTGTCCGTGGCCCACGCACGGAGCCCGGTGGGGCAGTCGGGGGCGGGCACGGACGGGGCGCGCATGAACGGCCGGACCCACGCCGAGCGCTGCGGGTCGGGGTCGAGCCGGTCCGCGATCCGCAGCGCCTGACTACGGAGCCAGCGCAGGGCGAGGACCGGGGAGATGGTCGGGAAGGTGCCCAGGACGTAGGACACGCCTCGCCCGTGCCGTGCACGAGCCCCTCGGCCCGCACGTCACACCAGTAGCCCGACGGCTCGGGGTGTCCGGTCATGCCCGGGCACCTCGCCACCTCGCCCGGGGAGGGGCGTCGTCGTCGCGGCCCCAGTTGTCGAACCCGAACGTGCGGCGGGTCGGCGTGGTCACAGGTACTCACCCCGGCTCCGCGCGTTCGCGCGGGCGGTCTCGGCGCGCAGGCGCTCTATCGGCTCGGCGGGGCGGACGTGCTCGGGCTCCGCTTCCCACTCGGCACCGCCGCAGACCGGCCGCAGAGTCCAGTACGGTCCCGCGACTCTGCGAAACTCACCAACACGGCCTTCGTGGCTCGTGTCCACCATGAGCGTGCCCACAGTGGGTACCGGCTCTGTCTCCACTTTGTGTCTGGCCTTCCGCTTGCTGATCGGTTGTCGCTCTAGGCAACCGTGCAAGCACGCTCAGCGGTACTGTTGGGAAGCGCACAAGAGTAAAGAGCGTTAAGGACTCAATGCGCTGTGCATGGGGAGTTGACGGAAGCGTGAGCACTAGCGAACCGAACACGGCCTTCGCCCAGCTGTTCCGTGAGACGGGGTGGACGCTGCGGCAGTGCGCTCAAGCGGTCAACCGAGTAGGAACCGAACGCGGCACTCCGAAGCAGTACCGTGCCCCGTCCGTGCACCAATGGCTGAGCGGGAGCGTGCCTCGTGAAGATGCCCGTCCGCTGATCCTGGAAGCGCTCGCCCGTAAGCTCCTGAGGCCCGTCACGCCGTTGGAAGTCCGATTCCCGCTCTCGGCTTCCAGGAGTGGGACGGATGTGGCGCCACTCAGCACAGTTGACGGGCTCGTTGACCTTGGGAGGATGGATATGGACCCGTCCCGCCGTAGCGTGCTGAGCGTCGCTCTGTTCTCCGTCGCCCTCTCGGTGCCGGACTGGCCTGACCTGGTGGGGCGCATGGAAGCCGCACAGCGAGGCAGCCGTACGCGCGTCGGCAGGTCCGACGTGCACACGGTCACCGCCATGACCGAGCAGCTCTCGTCCATGGACGACCAGTTCGGGGGCCGCACCGCCCGTCCGCTGGCCGCGTCCTTCCTGGTGAACACGGTCGCGCCATTCCTGCGGACGGATGGTCCCGAGGACGTGCGCAAGGCGATGATGTCCGCCGCTTCCGACCTCTGCTACCTCACGGGTTACATGGCCGTTGACGAGGGGCTGCACGGTCTCGCGCAGCGCTACTACCTGAAGGCGCTGGAGCTGGCGGGGGCGTCGGAGGACCACCTGACGTTCTGCACCACGCTGCGCGGTATGAGCGTGCAGGCGGTGGACCAGGGCCAGGGGCCGGTGGCCATGCGCCTCGCGGACGCTGCTGCGGCGGCGTCCCCCCAGGCCGGTCCCCGGATGCGCGCCTTCCTCACCGGCCAGCAGGCACACGCGGCGGCCCGGACCGGGGACCGCCGCTCGGCCCTGCGGTACCTGCGGCATGCGGAAGTCGCCATGGACAAGGCGGAATCGGGTGGCCGGGTGTTCGGCTCGTACGACTCCGCGTCGCTCAACTACCACACCAGCCAGGTCCGGTTCGAGGTGGGCGACCTGCACGGTGCTGTCGCTGCGATGCAGGAATCGGATCGGCTCCGCTACGCCGTCTACCGCCGTACGCGCGTCAAGGAGCGGGCGATCCTGGCCGAGCGGCAGCTCGCGGTCGGGCACCTCGAAGCCGCGTGCAGGACCTGGGGACTCGCGCTGGACGACTACCCCCTGGTGAACTCGGGCCGCATCGACAAGCGGGTGACGGACATGTTCACGCTCATCGGCCCCCACGTCGGGAACCGTGAGGCGCGGGCTCTGTACGAGCGGGCCCGGGAAACCGTCCGGCCCGAGCTGATCCCGGCCTGACGAAGGCCCTGCCGCCTCCCCGGCTGACTACCACCGCCGCGTAGGCGGGTGCGCCGGGGGCCGGTCGCCGGGCCCGGGGGTGTGAGGGGGCTGCGAGGGGTACCCGGGTGCGGAGAGCACCCGTCAAGCCGAGGAGGACGCATGGCCGTGGCCACCGTGCAGGTCACCGTGGTGGACTGCCCCGAACCGAAGGCGCTCGCCGACTTCTACGCGGAGCTGCTGGGCGGGGAGGTGAAGGGCGCGGACGACGCCCGCTGGATCGACCTCTACCTGCCCGACGGGTCGCGTCTGGCGTTCCAGCGGGCGCCCGGGTTCCAGCCCCCGCAGTGGCCCGCCGCCGACCGGGATTCCCAGCAGATCCACCTGGACCTCCTGGTGGACGACATGGCGGAGGCCGAGGCGAAGACGCTCGCGCTCGGCGCGAAGGCGCTGGACACCGACGACGACGGCGGCAAGCGCGGCTTCCGCGTCTACGCGGACCCGGCGGGGCACCCCTTCTGCCTCATCCACCCGTGACCGCCACGCGGGGCGGCCGGGAGCGCCGGGCCGTCCCGCGCGGTCGTCGCCCGGCCGGACGGCGTCAGGCCGGGCGGCGCAGGACGTAGGGGCGCAGGCGGCTGTACCCGCGGACGGAGACGGGGCGCAGCGCGCGCAGGGCGAAGCCCGGGCCGGTGCCGAGGCGGGCGGCCAGTTCCTGGTCGGCCAGGACGGTGCCGCGCCGGGCGACCGAGGTGAGGCGGGCGGCGGTGTTGACCACGGAGCCGTAGACGTCGCCGAACCGGCTGAGCACGCGGCCGTAGGCCAGGCCGGTGCGCAGTTCCGGCACGTCGGGGTCGGCGTCGGCCCGCTCGTGCAGGGTGAGCGCGATCCGCGCGGCGTCGCCGGGCCGCTCGGCGGTGAACAGCACCTCGTCGCCGATCGTCTTCACGATCCGCCCGCCGTGGTCGGCGACGACGTCGCCCGCCAGGGACTCGAAGCGGTCCAGCAGCCGCACCAGCTCCGGTTCGTCCACGCTGCGGGTCATGCGCGTGTAGCCGACCATGTCGGTGAACCCGACCGCCTGCACGCGGCTGTCCAGTTCGTCGTCCCCCGCGCTGAGCGCCCGTCCGGCGTACGCGGCCAGGTGCCGGCGCCAGACGTGGTTCTGGAGGGCCTCCAGCTCCGGCAGCAGCTCGTCCACCAGCGTGGCGAAGGCTTCCGGGTCGAGTGCGAAGTCCGGCTGCCGGGTCAGCCAGTCCCACAGGGTCGTCACCTGCCACTCCGCGAGGCGGGAGAGGTGGTGGCCGAGGGCCCGGGTCATCAGCGCCTCGCTCTCGGCGCTGATCAGGCCGGAGGAGATGAACCGCTCTCCGGCTTCGAGGGCGGCGAGGTCGGCGTCGGTGAAGACCTTCTCGTCGTCCCCCGAGAGGGGGAAGCCCAGGGCCCGCCATATCTGGTTCGTGCGCTCGGCCGGGATGCCGGAGGCCGCCGTGATCTCCGCCCTGGTGTACTTCCGCCGCCCGCCGAGCAGGATCTCCTCGACGCGCTCCTGCACGGCCGCGGCCGGTTCCACGGTCTCGTCCTCCGCCACGGCGGCCCGTTCCCTCCTAGGTGGTGTGCACGATCAGCACGTCGACGCGCGCCTTGCGGGAGACGTCCGAGGGCACCGAGCCCAGGATGCGCCCGGCCAGTGACCGCAGCCCCCGGTTGCCGACGACGAGGAGTTCCGCGGAGTGGTCGCGCGTGGCGCGGACCAGGGCCGCGACGGGTTCCCCCTCCACGGCGACGTTCTCCACGTCGACCGCTCCGGCGGCCACCGCATGCTCCCGCGCCGTCTGGAGCGTGGACTCCGCCGGTGCCGAACCGACGACCTGGTACGCCTCGTCGCCCAGGACGTCCTGCGCGCGCTCGACGACCTGCCGGGGCAGCGGGGCGTACGCGCAGACGATGACGAGCCGGGCCGTGCACGCCGCCGCGAGCCGTCCCGCGCTCTCCACGGCCACCAGCGACGACGCGGAGCCGTCCGTCCCCACCACGATGGTCCGATACGCCGTCATGCACCCGCCCCGCTTCCTCGTCGTTCCCGCGTCGGCCCCGCGCCGTACCCGCGCGGTACCCGCCCGTCTCCTGCCGCGTCGGACCCTACCGATCCGCGGGGAAGGCGGTCCGTGCCACGCGTCTTCTTCATCGCCCGGGCAGCACGCCCCGCTCCCCGTTCATCCGCAGCTCAGCGTTCCCGCCGTGGAGCGCCGTCCCGCGAGTGCCGCACGCCGCCGCCGGGCGGGCGGGGGGTTACGGGGCGGGGCACCGGGGAAGGGTGGGGGTGTGCCCGCGCGCCCCCTGGGACGCGTCCCGCCGACGCGGGTGCCGGGCGGTACGGCTCCCCTCCGGTCGCGGGCGCCGCGCGGATGTGGTAGAGAGCCGGTCGCCGTCCGTGGCGGGCCGCCGGGGGCGATTGGCGACGGCCGTGTCCCTTATGGCACACTGTCCAGGTTGCTCGGTTGAGTGCCGATGCTGCGCGCCTCCCGCCGGGAGGACTGGAAGCGAGTCCCGACGTACTCGTCGCTCCTCATCAGGTGCGGAAGTACGGGAATCTTCCGGGAAGTGCAGGAGGGGCTTTTAACCAGGCGCCCGGTGGGTTTCTTCCCCCGGTTCCTTCCCCTCGACGGGATCCTCTCCGCGGAGAAGTGCGCGGAGACGTGCGAAGAGGGAAAGCGACACGCCCGACCGCGTGGGTCGGGGGTGGCGGGGGAACCGAGGAACCGGCCGGGTCCGGAGCGTTACGAGAGACAGGACTACGAAGTAGCCATGGCGGGACAGAAGATCCGCATCCGGCTCAAGGCCTACGACCACGAGGTCATCGACAACTCGGCGAAGAAGATCGTCGAGACGGTGACCCGCACTGGTGCGTCGGTCGCGGGCCCGGTGCCGCTGCCCACTGAGAAGAACGTGTACTGCGTCATCAAGTCGCCGCACAAGTACAAGGACTCGCGCGAGCACTTCGAGATGCGCACCCACAAGCGTCTGATCGACATCCTCGACCCGACGCCCAAGACCGTTGACTCGCTGATGCGCCTGGACCTCCCGGCCGGCGTCGACATCGAGATCAAGCTCTGAGGGGTGTCGGAAGATGGCTAAGCAGATCAAGGGCCTCCTGGGCGAGAAGCTCGGCATGACCCAGGTCTGGGACGAGAACAACCGTGTCGTCCCGGTGACCGTCGTCAAGGCGGGTCCCTGTGTCGTGACCCAGGTGCGCTCCGCAGACCAGGACGGCTACGGCGCCGTCCAGATCGCCTTCGGCGAGATCGACCCGCGCAAGGTGAACAAGCCCCTCAAGGGCCACTTCGCCAAGGCCGACGTGACGCCCCGGCGCCACCTCGTGGAGATCCGCACCGAGGACGCCTCCGAATACACCCTGGGCCAGGAGATCACCGCCGAGGTGTTCGACTCCGGCCTCAAGGTTGACGTGACCGGCAAGTCCAAGGGCAAGGGCACCGCCGGTGTCATGAAGCGTCACGGCTTCCACGGCGGCAAGGCCTCGCACGGTGCGCACCGCGTGCACCGCAAGCCGGGCTCCATCGGTGGCTGCGCCACGCCGGGTCGCGTCTTCAAGGGCATGAAGATGGCGGGCCGCGCGGGCAACGAGCGGGTCACCACCCAGAACCTGACCGTCCACGCCGTTGACGCGGAGAAGGGACTGCTGCTCATCAAGGGCGCCGTCCCCGGTCCGAACGGCGGCCTCGTCCTGGTCCGTACCGCGGCCAAGGGGGCCTGAGGTAACGATGAGCACCATTGACATCCTTTCGCCGGCAGGCGACAAGGCCGGGACCGTCGAGCTCCCCTCGGAGATCTTCGACGCGAAGGTCAGCGTTCCGCTGATCCACCAGGTCGTCGTCGCCCAGCTGGCCGCTGCCCGTCAGGGCACGCACAAGACCAAGACCCGCGGCGAGGTCCGTGGCGGCGGCAAGAAGCCGTACCGCCAGAAGGGCACCGGCCGGGCGCGCCAGGGCTCGACCCGCGCCCCGCAGTTCGCCGGCGGTGGCGTCGTCCACGGCCCCGTGCCGCGTGACTACTCGCAGCGGACCCCGAAGAAGATGAAGGCCGCCGCCCTGCGCGGTGCCCTCTCCGACCGGGCCCGCCACGACCGTGTCCACGTCGTCTCCGGCGTGGTCGAGGGCGGGGTCTCCACCAAGGCCGCCAAGACGCTCCTCGGCAAGCTGACCGAGCGCACCAACGTGCTCCTGGTCGCCGACCGCGCCGACGAGGCCGCGTGGCTGTCCGCCCGCAACCTGCCCCAGGTGCACGTCCTGGAGCCGGGCCAGCTGAACACGTACGACGTGCTCGTCTCCGACGACGTGGTCTTCACGAAGGCCGCCTTCGACGCCTTCGTGTCCGCCCGTACGGCTGCCGGGGCTGAGCTCGAAGGGAGCGAAGCCTGATGAGTGAGGCACCCGCCGCCGCGGCGACGGCCGAGGTCACCAGCAAGACGTTCACGGACCCCCGTGACATCCTGCTCAAGCCGGTGGTCTCCGAGAAGAGCTACGCGCTGCTGGACGAGAACAAGTACACGTTCCTCGTCGACCCGCGTGCCAACAAGACCCAGATCAAGCAGGCCGTCGAGGCGGTCTTCTCGGTCAAGGTGACTGGGGTCAACACGATCAACCGGCAGGGCAAGCGCAAGCGCACCCGCACCGGTTTCGGCAAGCGCAAGGACACCAAGCGCGCCATCGTGACCCTCGCCGAGGGCGACCGTATCGACATCTTCGGCGGCCCGGTCTCCTAACGGGGACAGGAGCCGTCCGATATCGGACGAGGACTGAGAAATGGGTATCCGCAAGTACAAGCCGACGACTCCGGGCCGTCGTGGCGCCAGTGTCGCCGACTTCGTCGAGATCACGCGGTCCACGCCGGAGAAGTCGCTGGTCCGCCCGCTGCACAGCAAGGGCGGCCGTAACAACGCCGGTCGTGTGACCGTCCGCCACCAGGGCGGTGGCCACAAGCGCGCCTACCGTGTGATCGACTTCCGTCGGCACGACAAGGACGGCGTGCCGGCCAAGGTCGCGCACATCGAGTACGACCCCAACCGCACCGCGCGCATCGCGCTCCTGCACTACGCGGACGGCGAGAAGCGCTACATCCTGGCGCCCGCCGGCGTGAAGCAGGGCGACCGCATCGAGAACGGTGTCGGCGCCGACATCAAGCCCGGCAACAACCTGCCGCTGCGCAACATCCCCGTCGGTACGGTGATCCACGCCATCGAGCTGCGGCCCGGTGGCGGTGCGAAGTTCGCCCGCTCCGCCGGTTCCTCCGTGCAGCTGCTGGCGCGCGAGGGCTCCATGGCCCACCTGCGCATGCCGTCCGGTGAGATCCGTCTGGTCGATGTCCGCTGCCGCGCCACTGTGGGCGAGGTCGGCAACGCCGAGCAGTCGAACATCAACTGGGGCAAGGCGGGCCGCATGCGCTGGAAGGGCGTCCGCCCGACCGTCCGCGGCGTCGTGATGAACCCGATCGACCACCCGCACGGTGGTGGAGAGGGCCGGACCTCCGGTGGCCGTCACCCGGTCTCCCCGTGGGGTCAGAAGGAAGGACGTACGCGCTCGCCGAAGAAGGCCAGCAACAAGTACATCGTCCGCCGCCGCAAGACGAACAAGAAGCGCTAGGAGCGGGTTCAGATGCCGCGCAGTCTCAAGAAGGGGCCCTTCGTCGACGACCACCTGATCAAGAAGGTGGACACGCAGAACGACGCAGGCACCAAGAACGTCATCAAGACCTGGTCCCGCCGCTCGATGATCGTCCCGGCCATGCTGGGCCACACGATCGCGGTGCACGACGGCCGCAAGCACGTCCCGGTGTTCGTCACCGAGTCGATGGTCGGCCACAAGCTCGGCGAGTTCGCGCCGACCCGCACCTTCCGCGGCCACGTGAAGGACGACCGCAAGTCGCGTCGTCGCTGATCGGCTGGGTGCGAAGACTATGACTGACACCGAAGGGACGACCATGGAAGCCAGGGCCCAGGCGCGCTATGTGCGCGTCACGCCCATGAAGGCCCGCCGGGTGGTGGACCTTGTCCGTGGCATGAATGCCACGGAGGCCCAGGCGGTCCTGCGTTTCTCCCCGCAGGCCGCGACCGTGCCGGTGGGCAAGGTGCTCGACAGCGCCATCGCCAACGCCGCGCACAACCACGACCACACCGACGCGAGCACCCTGTACGTCAAGGAGGCTTACGTCGACGAGGGCCCGACTCTGAAGCGTTTCCGTCCGCGTGCCCAGGGGCGCGCCTACCGGATTCGTAAGCGGACCAGCCACATCACGGTGGTCGTCGGCAGCAAGGAAGGAACCCGGTAATGGGCCAGAAGGTTAACCCGCACGGGTTCCGGCTCGGCATCACCACGGACTTCAAGTCCCGGTGGTACGCCGACAAGCTGTACAAGGACTACGTCAAGGAAGACGTCGAGATCCGCCGCCTGCTCACGCAGGGCATGGAGCGGGCCGGCATCTCCAAGGTGGAGATCGAGCGCACCCGCGACCGCGTCCGCGTGGACGTGCACACCGCTCGTCCGGGCATCGTCATCGGCCGCCGCGGCGCCGAGGCGGAGCGCATCCGGGGCAAGCTCGAAAAGCTGACCGGCAAGCAGATCCAGTTCAACATCCTTGAGGTGAAGAACCCGGAGCTGGACGCCCAGCTGGTGGCCCAGGCCGTCGCCGAGCAGCTCTCCTCCCGCGTCTCCTTCCGCCGCGCCATGCGCAAGAGCATGCAGTCGACGATGAAGGCCGGCGCCAAGGGCATCAAGATCCAGTGCGGTGGCCGTCTCGGCGGCGCCGAGATGTCCCGCTCGGAGTTCTACCGCGAGGGCCGCGTGCCCCTGCACACGCTCCGCGCGAATGTCGACTACGGCTTCTTCGAGGCCAAGACCACCTTCGGCCGCATCGGCGTCAAGGTGTGGATCTACAAGGGCGACGTGAAGAACATCGCCGAGGTCCGCGCCGAGAACGCCGCCGCGCGCGCCGGCAACCGTCCCTCCCGCGGCGGCAACGACCGTCCGCGCCGGGGTGGCGGTGGCGGCGGCGAGCGTCGTGGCCGTAAGCCGCAGCAGCAGCAGGCTCCCGCCGAGGCCCCCAAGGCCGACGCGAGCGCCGCCGCCGCTCCGGCTGAGAGCACCGGAACGGAGGCCTGACCGCCATGCTGATCCCGCGCAGGGTCAAGCACCGCAAGCAGCACCACCCGAAGCGCAGTGGTATGGCCAAGGGTGGCACCGAGGTCGCGTTCGGCGAGTTCGGCATCCAGGCGGTCACCGCCGCGTACGTGACGAACCGGCAGATCGAGGCCGCTCGTATCGCCATGACGCGTCACATCAAGCGTGGTGGCAAGGTCTGGATCAACATCTACCCGGACCGCCCGCTGACCAAGAAGCCCGCCGAGACCCGCATGGGTTCCGGTAAGGGTTCGCCGGAGTGGTGGATCGCGAACGTCAAGCCCGGCCGGGTGATGTTCGAGCTTTCCTACCCGAACGAGAAGATTGCTCGTGAGGCGCTCACCCGCGCTGCTCACAAGCTTCCGATGAAGTGCCGGATCGTGCGGCGCGAGGCAGGTGAGTCGTGATGGCGGCCGGTACCAAGGCCAGCGAGCTGCGTGAGCTGAACAACGAGGAGCTCGTTGGGAAGCTGCGTGAGGCCAAGGAGGAGCTGTTCAAGCTCCGCTTCCAGGCGGCTACCGGTCAGCTGGAGAACAACAGCCGGCTGAAGGCCGTCCGCAAGGACATCGCCCGGATCTACACCCTCATGCGCGAGCGCGAGCTGGGCATCGAGACGGTGGAGAGCGCCTGATGAGCAGCGAGACGAATGTGACTGAGACTGCAAGCAACAGCGGCGGCGCCGCGGGCCAGGAGCGCGGCTTCCGCAAGACGCGCGAAGGCCTCGTCGTCAGCGACAAGATGGACAAGACCGTCGTCGTCGCCGTCGAGGACCGCGTCAAGCACGCGCTGTACGGCAAGATCATCCGCCGTACGAACCGGCTCAAGGCGCATGACGAGCAGAACGCCGCGGGTGTCGGCGACCGCGTTCTCCTGATGGAGACCCGGCCGCTGTCCGCGACCAAGCGCTGGCGCGTCGTCGAGATCCTCGAGAAGGCCAAGTAGCCGATTCCCGCAAGGGGATTCCAAGGAAAAGCCTGAAGGCAA
Organism: Streptomyces solitudinis; assembly: GCF_036323765.1. Lineage (NCBI taxonomy): Bacteria > Bacillati > Actinomycetota > Actinomycetes > Kitasatosporales > Streptomycetaceae > Streptomyces > Streptomyces solitudinis. Next base: position 19,255 of record NZ_JAZDCW010000010.1, on the reverse strand, counting down.
TCGCCTTCTGGACAGTTCCGCCAGGCTCGGTGGGGGACCCCGCACGGCGTCCCCCGCCGGGAACCGGCAGACGATCAGGAGATAGACGTGATCCAGCAGGAGTCGCGACTTCGTGTCGCCGACAACACGGGTGCGAAGGAAATCCTTTGCATCCGTGTGCTCGGCGGCTCGGGTCGCCGCTACGCGGGTATCGGGGACGTCATCGTCGCCACCGTCAAGGACGCGATCCCCGGTGGCAACGTGAAGAAGGGTGACGTCGTCAAGGCGGTCATCGTGCGCACCGTCAAGGAGCGTCGCCGCCCCGACGGCTCGTACATCCGTTTCGACGAGAACGCCGCCGTCATCCTCAAGAACGACGGCGACCCCCGCGGCACCCGAATCTTCGGCCCGGTGGGCCGTGAACTGCGCGAGAAGAAGTTCATGAAGATCATCTCGCTCGCGCCGGAGGTGCTGTGAGCATGAAGATCAAGAAGGGCGACCTGGTTCAGGTCATCACCGGCAAGGACAAGGGCAAGCAGGGCAAGGTCATCGTGGCCTACCCCCGCGAGAACCGCGTCCTGGTCGAGGGTGTCAACCGGGTCAAGAAGCACACCAAGGCCGGCCAGACCGCCCGCGGTTCGAAGACCGGCGGCATCGTGACGACCGAGGCCCCCGTCCACGTGAGCAACGTGCAGCTCGTCGTGGAGAAGGACGGCAAGAAGGTCGTCACGCGCGTCGGCTACCGCTTCGACGAGGACGGCAACAAGATCCGCGTTGCCAAGCGGACCGGTGAGGACATCTGATGACTGCCACCACTGAGCACGCCGCGGGCCTCCCGCGCCTCAAGCAGCGCTACCGGGGTGAGATCCAGGGCAAGCTGCGTGACGAGTTCCAGTACGAGAACGTCATGCAGATCCCCGGGCTGACCAAGATCGTGGTCAACATGGGTGTGGGCGACGCCGCCCGCGACTCCAAGCTGATCGAGGGCGCCATCCGCGACCTCGCCACGATCACCGGCCAGAAGCCGGCCGTGACCAAGGCCCGCAAGTCCATCGCGCAGTTCAAGCTGCGCGAGGGCCAGCCGATCGGTGCCCACGTGACCCTGCGTGGCGACCGGATGTGGGAGTTCCTCGACCGCCTGCTGTCGCTCGCGCTGCCGCGCATCCGCGACTTCCGCGGGCTGTCCCCGAAGCAGTTCGACGGGCGCGGGAACTACACCTTCGGTCTCACGGAGCAGGTCATGTTCCACGAGATCGACCAGGACAAGATCGACCGGGTCCGGGGCATGGACATCACCGTGGTGACCACGGCGACCAACGACGCGGAGGGCCGCGCCCTGCTGCGTCACCTCGGCTTCCCGTTCAAGGAGAACTGATCATGGCGAAGAAGGCTCTGATCGCCAAGGCCGCACGCAAGCCGAAGTTCGGTGTGCGCGCGTACACCCGCTGCCAGCGGTGCGGCCGTCCGCACTCCGTCTACCGCAAGTTCGGCCTGTGCCGTGTGTGCCTTCGTGAGATGGCGCACCGCGGCGAGCTGCCGGGCGTGACCAAGAGCTCCTGGTAAACCCGCACCGCCTGTCCGGACCGTGCCCCGCGGGGCACGGCCGGGCGGTCGGCGGGCCCCACCAGGACTCTCGGTAAGCATCCTGGACGGCAGGATTCCTGCCCCATGCCCTAGGCTTGGGTGCTTGGGCCCCGCCGCCCACGACCGCCGCGGGCACTCCGCCCGCCAACAGTCGCTTACTACGCCGTAGGTCCCCGCGCCGCACCCGTCCCGCCACGAGCGGGGAGAGGGATGGCGCAGACAGGAAACCCCGGCGAGAGAGGCCGAAGGCCATCACATGACCATGACCGATCCGATCGCAGACATGCTGACACGTCTGCGGAACGCGAACTCGGCGTACCACGACACCGTCGAGATGCCGCACAGCAAGATCAAGTCGCACATCGCGGAGATCCTCCAGCAGGAGGGCTACATCACCGGCTGGAAGGTCGAGGACGCCCCGGTGGGCAAGTCCCTCGTCCTGGAGCTGAAGTTCGGCCCGAACCGCGAGCGCTCGATCGCCGGCATCAAGCGGATCAGCAAGCCGGGTCTGCGGGTCTACGCAAAGTCCACCAACCTGCCGAAGGTGCTCGGCGGCCTGGGCGTGGCGATCATCTCCACGTCGCACGGTCTCCTCACCGACAAGCAGGCCGGCAAGAAGGGCGTGGGCGGGGAAGTCCTCGCCTACGTCTGGTAACGGAAGGGAACGGAGGAAAAGCCATGTCGCGAATCGGCAAGCTCCCCATTCAGGTTCCCGCCGGTGTGGACGTCACCATCGATGGCCGTACGGTCGCAGTGAAGGGCCCCAAGGGTTCTCTCTCGCACACCGTCGCGGCGCCCATCGAGGTCGCCAAGGGTGAGGACGGCGCTGTTGTCGTCTCCCGCCCGAACGACGAGAGCCGGAACAAGGCCCTGCACGGCCTGTCCCGCACGCTGGTGGCGAACATGATCACTGGCGTGACCGAGGGCTACGTGAAGAAGCTCGAAATCAGCGGTGTGGGTTACCGCGTCCAGGCGAAGGGCTCCAACCTGGAGTTCGCGCTCGGTTACAGCCACCCGGTGCTCGTCGAAGCCCCCGAAGGCATCTCCTTCGCGGTGGAGTCCCCGACCCGTTTCTCGGTTCAGGGCATCGACAAGCAGAAGGTCGGCGAGGTCGCGGCCAACATCCGCAAGCTGCGGAAGCCCGACCCGTACAAGGCCAAGGGCGTCAAGTACGAGGGCGAAGTCATCCGCCGCAAGGTCGGAAAGGCTGGTAAGTAAGCCATGGCATACGGCGTGAAGATCGCCAAGGGTGACGCTTACAAGCGCGCTGCCACGAAGCGGCGTCACATCCGCATCCGCAAGAAGGTCAACGGCACGCCCGAGCGTCCGCGCCTGGTCGTGACGCGGTCCAACCGGCACATGGTGGCGCAGGTCATCGACGACGTCGCGGGCCACACGGTGGCCTCCGCCTCGTCGATGGACACCTCCATCCGTGGCGCCGAGGGTGACAAGAGCGCCCAGGCCAAGCAGGTCGGCGCACTGGTCGCCGAGCGTGCGAAGGCCGCGGGCGTCGAGACCGTCGTGTTCGACCGCGGTGGCAACAAGTACGCCGGGCGCATCGCTGCCCTGGCTGACGCCGCCCGCGAGGCCGGGCTCAAGTTCTGAGCCGGTTCCGTAGCTAGCGGACGCAAAGAGAGAGGTAATTCCAATGGCTGGACCCCAGCGCCGCGGTGGCGGCGCCGGTGGCGGCGAGCGGCGGGACCGTAAGGACCGGCGGGACGGCGGCGCCGCCGCCGAGAAGACCGCGTACGTCGAGCGCGTCGTCGCGATCAACCGCGTCGCCAAGGTCGTGAAGGGTGGTCGTCGCTTCAGCTTCACCGCGCTGGTCGTGGTGGGCGACGGTGACGGCACCGTGGGCGTCGGATACGGCAAGGCCAAGGAGGTGCCGGCCGCCATCGCCAAGGGCGTTGAGGAGGCCAAGAAGCACTTCTTCAAGGTCCCCCGCATCCAGGGCACCATCCCGCACCCCATCCAGGGTGAGGAGGCGGCCGGTGTCGTGCTGCTCAAGCCGGCCTCGCCCGGTACCGGTGTGATCGCCGGTGGCCCGGTGCGCGCCGTGCTGGAGTGCGCGGGCATCCACGACGTGCTGAGCAAGTCGCTCGGCTCGTCCAACCCGATCAACATCGTGCACGCCACGGTGGCCGCTCTGCGGGGCCTTCAGCGCCCCGAGGAGATCGCCGCCCGCCGTGGCCTGCCGCTGGAGGACGTCGCGCCCGCCGCCCTGCTGCGGGCCCGTGCCGGGGTGAGCGCGTAATGGCTCAGCTCAAGATCACTCAGACCCGTTCCGTGATCGGCACGAAGCAGAACCACCGTGAGACGCTGCGGACCCTCGGTCTCAAGCGCGTCCGCGACGTGGTCGTCAAGGCGGACCGCCCCGAGGTGCGCGGCATGGTGCACACCGTGCGCCACCTCGTGACGGTCGAGGAGGTCGACTGAGATGGCTGGTTCTCCGGCAGAGAAGCCGCTGAAGGTCCACAACCTCCGTCCGGCTCCGGGCGCGAAGACCACCAAGACCCGCGTGGGTCGTGGTGAGGCGTCCAAGGGCAAGACGGCGGGCCGTGGCACCAAGGGCACCAAGGCCCGTTACCAGGTCCCGGAGCGCTTCGAGGGCGGGCAGATGCCGCTGCACATGCGGCTGCCCAAGCTCAAGGGCTTCAAGAACCCGTTCCGCACCGAGTACCAGGTGGTCAACCTGGACAAGCTCGCCTCCCTCTACCCCGAGGGTGGCGAGGTCACCAAGGACGACCTGGTCGCCAAGGGTGCCGTGCGCAAGAACAGTCTCGTCAAGGTGCTCGGCGCCGGCGAGGTCTCCGTGGCGCTGACGGTGACGGTGGACGCCGTCTCCGGCTCCGCCCGGGACAAGATCACCGCCGCCGGCGGCAGCGTCAACGAGCTCGGCTGAGCATGCTGGCGTGACACCAACCGGGGATGCCCAGGAACGGGCATCCCCGGTTGGTCGTTCCACCGGTGGGTGTCCCGCCGGTAAGGTGGCGGGCAATGCCCACCAGCACGCGCCGTGCTGCGCGTGTGGTACGGCAGGTTCCACCACCGTAGATATCCGTCCTTACACAGACCGTCACCTACCGCGCGTCAGTGCGGGGGGTCGCAGGAGGTACCGTGCTCAGCGCGTTCGCCCGGGCGTTCAAGACGCCCGACCTGCGCAAGAAGCTGCTGTTCACGCTGGGCATCATGGTGCTCTTCCGGTTGGGGGCCCACGTCCCGGTACCGGGTGTCAGCTATGAGAACGTCCAGTTCTGCATGGACCAAGCCCAGAGCAACACCGGCCTGTTCGGCCTGGTGAACATGTTCAGCGGCGGCGCACTGATGCAGGTCACCATCTTCGCGCTCGGGATCATGCCGTACATCACGGCGAGCATCATCCTGCAGCTCCTGGTCGTGGTCATCCCACGTCTGGAGGCCCTGAAGAAGGAGGGCCAGTCCGGACAGGCGAAGATCACCCAGTACACCCGCTACCTGACCGTCGCGCTCGCGGTGCTCCAGGCCACCGGCCTGGTGGCGACCGCCCGCAGCGGCACCCTGTTCTCCGGCTGTCAGCTGGCGGACCAGATCGTCCCCGACGACTCGCTCTACACCACCGTGATGATGGTCGTCGTCATGACCGCGGGCACCACGCTCATCATGTGGCTCGGTGAGCTGATCACCGACCGCGGCATCGGCAACGGCATGTCCATCCTGATGTTCGTCTCCATCGCCGCCGGCTTCCCCGGCTCGCTGTGGGCGATCAAGCAGCAGGGCGAGCTGGCCGACGGCTGGATCGAGTTCGGCACCGTGATCGTCTGCGGCCTGGCGATGGTCGGGCTGGTCGTCTTCGTGGAGCAGGCCCAGCGCCGCATCCCGGTGCAGTACGCGAAGCGGATGATCGGACGCCGCTCCTACGGCGGCACGTCGACCTACATCCCGCTCAAGGTGAACCAGGCGGGCGTGATCCCCGTCATCTTCGCCTCCTCGCTGCTGTACATCCCCGCGCTGGTCATCCAGTTCAGCAACTCGCAGGCGGGCTGGGCGGACTGGGTGCGGCAGAACCTGCAGCAGCAGAGTTCGCCCATCTACATCGGCACGTACTTCCTCATGATCGTGTTCTTCGCCTTCTTCTACGTCGCCATCTCCTTCAACCCCGAAGAAGTTGCAGACAACATGAAGAAGTATGGTGGCTTCATCCCGGGCATCCGGGCCGGTCGCCCCACGGCGGAGTATCTGAGTTACGTACTGAACCGCATCACGTGGCCCGGGTCGATCTACCTCGGTCTGATCGCCCTCGTGCCCACCGTTGCGCTCGTCGCGTTCAACGCGGATCAGAACTTCCCGTTCGGCGGCACCAGCATCCTCATCATCGTGGGTGTCGGCCTGGAGACCGTGAAGCAGATCGAGAGCCAGCTCCAGCAGCGCAACTACGAAGGGTTCCTCCGCTGATGCGTATCGTCCTCGTTGGGCCGCCTGGGGCGGGCAAGGGCACGCAGGCCGCGTTGCTCGCCAAGAACCTCGGAATCCCGCACATCTCCACGGGAGACCTGTTCCGAGCCAACATCAGCCAGGGCACGGAGCTGGGCCGCCGGGCGCAGGAGTTCATGCGCGCCGGGGACCTGGTACCCGACGAGATCACGATCGGCATGGCCAAGGCCCGGATGGAGCAGGCGGACGCAGCCGAGGGCTTCCTGCTCGACGGCTTCCCCCGCAACCTGGCCCAGGCCGAGGCGCTGGACGACATCCTGCGCGCCGCCGGTCTCTCGCTGGACTCCGTGCTCGACCTGGAGGTCCCCGAGGACGAGGTCGTCAAGCGCATCGCGGGCCGCCGCATGTGCCGCAACGACAGCAGCCACATCTTCCACGTCGAGTACACCCCGCCGAAGGCCGAGGGCGTGTGCGACGTGTGCGGCGGCGAGCTGTACCAGCGGGACGACGACCGTGAGGAGACGGTGCGCAAGCGGCTGGAGGTCTACCACAGCGAGACCGAGCCGATCATCGACTACTACAAGGCGCAGGGCCTCGTGACGACGCTGTCGGCGCTGGGTGCCGTCGCCGACGTCACCGAGCGCGCCCTGGCCGCGCTGAAGCCGTAGCAGCACCGGTTCCCCGGGGGGCCGCGGCGTTCCGACCGGAACGCCGCGGCCCCTCGCCGTGCGTGCTCCCGGGGCAACGGCGGGAGCCGTGCGGGGCGGGGCTGGCCGTATGGTGGTGGGGTGGGCCGCAGCGGCCCGTGTTCCCCCGCACGAGCAGGAAGGCGTCAGCCGCAATGGTGGAGATCAAGACCCCCGACCAGATCGCGAAGATGCGCGCGGCGGGGCTGGTGGTCGCCGCCATGCACCGCGCGTGCGCGGAGGCCGCCGTCCCCGGCGCCACCACCAAGGACCTGGACGAGGTCGCCGCCAAGGTGCTGGCGGACCACGGGGCCAAGCCGAACTTCCTCGGCTACGGGGGCTTCCCCGGCAACATCTGCACCTCGGTCAACGACGTCGTCGTGCACGGCATCCCCGACCGGGAGACGGTGCTGCGGTCGGGTGACATCCTCTCCGTCGACGCCGGCGCGATCATCGACGGCTGGCACGGGGACGCCGCGATCACCGTCTTCGTGGGGGAGGGGCACTCCCCGGAGCTGCGGGAGCTGAGCCGGATCACCGAGGAGTCGCTGTGGGCGGGGATCGCCGCCTTCCGCAAGGGCAAGCGGCTGGTGGAGATCTCGCGTGCGATCGAGGGCTACATCCGCCGCCAGCCGCGCCCGTCCGGCGGGCGGTACGGGATCATCGAGGACTACGGCGGCCACGGCATCGGCAGCCAGATGCACATGGACCCGCACCTGCTGAACTACGTCGACCGCCGCCGCCTGGTCGGGCGGCACAACCCGAAGCTCACCACGGGCATGTGCCTGGCGATCGAGCCGATGGTCTCGCTGGGCAGCGCCAGCACGCACGTGCTGGAGGACGACTGGACGGTCAAGACGGACGACGGCAGCTGGTCCTGCCACTGGGAGCACTCGGTGGCGCTCACGGAGCAGGGACCGCTGGTGCTGACCGCGCCCGACGGGGGCCGGGCGAAGCTCGCGGAGTACGGGGTGCAGGCCGCCCCCGATCCGCTCGGTTAACGATCTTGGGGGCGGGGGAGAATCATTCGATCCCCCCGATTTCACCTTTCGGTGGTCTGTGCCGTAGACTGGCTCGTCGGTCCTGGTGTACCCGTATGCCCGGGACCGATCACAGGTAGCCGATCCCGGAAGGTGAAGCGCTCAAGCATGGCCAAAAAACAAGGGGCCATCGAGATCGAGGGCACTGTCGTCGAGTCTCTGCCGAACGCGATGTTCAAGGTGGAGCTGCAGAACGGCCACCAGGTCCTCGCGCACATCAGCGGCAAGATGCGGATGCACTACATCCGTATCCTTCCCGACGACCGGGTCGTGGTGGAGCTGTCTCCCTACGACCTGACGCGTGGACGGATCGTCTACCGCTACAAGTAGATCGAGCCTTCACCCTGCTCACGTGGGGTGGTGGCCTGACCCGGAGAACCTCAATCCCATGAAGGTCAAGCCGAGCGTCAAGAAGATCTGCGACAAGTGCAAGGTGATCCGCCGCCACGGCCGGGTCATGGTCATCTGCGACAACCTGCGCCACAAGCAGCGCCAGGGCTGACGCACGACCTGCACCTCGCAGTACCTTCGCGCGACGCACGCGAACACAGATACGCAGTCACCCGACCCCCCGCGTCCAGTGTGGGGACGACACCCCCGGTCGGAGGCCGGGGACCCGGCTCGTAGGCGCCTCGCGCCGTACGGGAACGGTGCTGCGGAAGACCTCCGTGACATACCTCAGGAGCCACATCCATGGCACGCCTCGAAGGCGTTGACCTCCCGCGCGACAAGCGCGTGGAGGTCGCTCTCACCTACGTGTTCGGCATCGGCCGCAGCCTGTCGAAGGAGACGCTGGCGGCGACCGGCGTCAGCCCCGACACCCGCGTCCGCGACCTCTCGGAAGAGGAGCTGGTCCAGCTCCGCGAGTACGTCGAGGCCAACATCCGCACCGAGGGTGACCTCCGCCGGGAGATCCAGGCGGACATCCGCCGCAAGGTCGAGATCGGCAACTACCAGGGTCTGCGTCACCGCCGCGGCCTGCCGGTCCGCGGTCAGCGCACCAAGACCAACGCCCGCACCCGCAAGGGCCCGCGTCGCGCCATCGCCGGCAAGAAGAAGCCGGGCAAGAAGTAGTCCGCACCGGACGCTTTCCAGCGGTCCGAGTTGCAGGACCGACCACCTCCACGGGAGTAGACCTCTATGCCTCCGAAGGGCCGTACGGCCGGCGCCAAGAAGGTGCGCCGCAAGGAGAAGAAGAACGTCGCCCACGGGCACGCTCACATCAAGAGCACGTTCAACAACACCATCGTTTCCATCACCGACCCCACCGGCAACGTGATCTCCTGGGCTTCGGCCGGTCACGTGGGCTTCAAGGGCTCGCGCAAGTCCACCCCCTACGCCGCGCAGATGGCCGCCGAGTCGGCCGCCCGCCGCGCGCAGGAGCACGGGATGCGCAAGGTCGACGTGTTCGTCAAGGGTCCCGGCTCCGGCCGTGAGACCGCGATCCGCTCGCTCCAGGCCACCGGCCTTGAGGTCGGGTCCATCCAGGACGTCACCCCGACCCCGCACAACGGCTGCCGCCCTCCGAAGCGCCGCCGCGTCTGACCAGCTGAAACAGGAGACACGAGACAATGGCGCGTTACACCGGGGCCGACTGCAAGCGTTGCCGTCGGGAGAAGCAGAAGCTCTTCCTCAAGGGAGCTAAGTGCGAGAGCGCGAAGTGCCCGATCGAGATCCGTCCTTACCCCCCGGGTGAGCACGGACGCGGGCGCACCAAGGACAGCGAGTACCTGCTCCAGAAGCGTGAGAAGCAGAAGTGCGCGCGGATCTACGGTGTCCTCGAGAAGCAGTTCCGCGGGTACTACAACGAGGCCAACAGGAAGTCCGGCAAGACCGGTGAGAACCTGCTGCGCATCCTGGAGACCCGTCTGGACAACGTGGTCTACCGGGCCGGCTTCGCCAAGTCCCGCGACCACGCCCGTCAGCTCGTCCGGCACGGCCACATCATGGTCAACGGGCGCAAGACGGACATCCCCTCGGCGCGGGTCACCGTGAACGACATCGTCGAGGTCCGCGCGTCGTCCCGGACCATGACCCCGTTCCAGGTGGCCGTGGCCGAGGCCGGGGACAGGACCGTCCCGGCGTGGCTGGAGGCCATCCCCTCCAAGCTGCGGGTCCTCGTGCACAGCCTGCCCGAGCGCCAGGTGATCGACACCCAGGTGCAGGAGCAGCTGATCGTCGAGCTGTACTCGAAGTAACGGGTCGGCTCACGGTACGGGCGGACGGCCGCGTTCGCGGCGGTCCGCCCGTACCCTTGCAGTAGCAGGTCCGGGCGGGCTCGAAGCCGTCCGGAAGGTCCGGCATCAAATAGCGGTTGCCGAAGACTGGAGGCACCATCCCATGCTGATCGCTCAGCGTCCTTCCCTGACCGAAGAGGTCGTCGACGAGTTCCGCTCCCGGTTCGTGATCGAGCCGCTGGAGCCGGGCTTCGGCTACACCCTCGGCAACTCCCTGCGTCGCACGCTCCTCTCCTCGATCCCCGGTGCCGCCGTGACGAGCATCCGGATCGACGGCGTCCTGCACGAGTTCACCACCGTGCCGGGCGTCAAGGAGGACGTCACCGACCTCATCCTCAACATCAAGCAGCTCGTCGTCTCCTCCGAGCACGACGAGCCGGTCGTGATGTACCTGCGCAAGCAGGGCCCCGGCCTGGTCACCGCGGCGGACATCGCGCCGCCGGCCGGTGTCGAGGTGCACAACCCCGACCTCGTCCTCGCCACGCTCAACGGCAAGGGCAAGCTGGAGATGGAGCTGACGGTCGAGCGCGGCCGCGGCTACGTCTCCGCCGTGCAGAACAAGGCGGCGGGCCAGGAGATCGGCCGCATCCCGGTCGACTCCATCTACAGCCCGGTGCTCAAGGTCACCTACAAGGTCGAGGCGACCCGTGTCGAGCAGCGCACCGACTTCGACAAGCTGATCGTCGACGTCGAGACCAAGGAGTCCATGCGCCCCCGTGACGCCGTCGCGTCCGCGGGCAAGACCCTGGTCGAGCTGTTCGGCCTGGCGCGCGAGCTGAACGTCGACGCCGAGGGCATCGACATGGGCCCGTCCCCGACGGACGCCGCGCTCGCCGCGGACCTGGCCCTGCCGATCGAGGAGCTGGAGCTGACGGTCCGCTCCTACAACTGCCTCAAGCGCGAGGGCATCCACTCGGTGGGCGAGCTGGTGGCCCGCTCCGAGGCGGACCTGCTCGACATCCGCAACTTCGGCGCGAAGTCCATCGACGAGGTCAAGGCCAAGCTGCACGGCATGGGCCTGGCGCTCAAGGACAGCCCGCCCGGATTCGACCCGACCGCCGCCGCCGACGCGTACGGCGCGGACGACGACGCCGACCAGGGCTTCGTCGAGACCGAGCAGTACTGATCCTCCGGGGGTCCGCCCCCGGGCTCCGGCGGGCACGAGCCCGTACGGACACTGACGCCGGTACCTGATACGGCCGGTGCAGACACCAAGGAGAGACACCATGCCGCAGCCCACCAAGGGTGCCCGTCTGGGCGGCAGCGCCGCGCACCAGAAGGCCATGCTGGCGAACCTCGCCACCAGCCTCTTCGAGCACGGCCGCATCACCACGACCGAGGCGAAGGCCCGCCGCCTGCGTCCGGTCGCGGAGCGCCTGATCACCAAGGCGAAGAAGGGCGACCTGCACAACCGTCGCCAGGTCATGCGCACGATCACCGACAAGAGCGTCGTGCACACCCTCTTCACCGAGATCGGCCCGCGCTACGAGAACCGCCCGGGCGGCTACACCCGGATCACCAAGATCGGCAACCGCCGTGGCGACAACGCCCCGATGGCGGTCATCGAGCTGGTGGAGGCCCTGACCGTGCAGCAGCAGGCTGTCGGTGAGGCCGAGGCGGCGACGAAGCGCACCGCCAAGGACGCCGAGGCGAGGAACACCGAGGCGAAGGGCACCGAGGCCACGGAGACCGAGGCCGAGCAGGCCGAGGCCCCCGCCGCGTCCCTGAAGAAGGACGACGCCGCGGCCGAGGACACCGAGGAGTCCAAGGAGGCGTGAGCCTCCCCGCCCCTCGGCAACGGGCCCGCTCCCCGCACGGGGGGCGGGCCCGTTCCGCATCCCGAGGGAGAATGAGCGCATGACCGACGCCCCCGCGCCCGGACACGTCCGGGTCCGTCTGGACCTGTCCTACGACGGCAGGGACTTCTCCGGCTGGGCCGTCCAGCGCGGCCGCCGCACCGTGCAGGGCGAGATCCAGGACGCCCTGCGGGTCGTCACCCGCTCGCCCGGCCCGCTGGAGCTGACCGTCGCCGGGCGGACGGACGCGGGCGTGCACGCCCGCGGGCAGGTCGCCCACGTGGACCTGCCGCAGGAGGTGTGGGACGCCCACGGGGAGCGGCTGCTGCGCCGGCTGGCCGGGCGGCTGCCCATGGACGTGCGCGTCCACCGGGTGTCCCGCGCACCCGAGCACTTCAACGCCCGGTTCTCGGCGGTGTGGCGCCGGTACGCGTACCGGGTCACCGACCACCCCGGCGGCGCGGACCCGCTGCGGCGCGGCCACGTGCTGTGGCACAACTGGCCGCTGGACGTGGACGCGATGAACGCCGCCGCGCGGCTGCTGCTCGGTGAGCACGACTTCGCCGCCTACTGCAAGCGGCGCGAGGGGGCCACCACCATCCGCACCCTCCAGGAGCTGTCGTGGGAGCGGCACGCGGACGGCGTGCTGGAGGCGACGGTGCGGGCGGACGCCTTCTGCCACAACATGGTGCGCGCGCTCGTCGGCGCGATGCTGTTCGTGGGGGACGGGCACCGGCCGCCGCAGTGGCCCGCGCGGGTGCTGGCGGGGGGCGTGCGGGACTCGGCCGTGCACGTGGTCCGGCCGCACGGGCTGACGCTGGAGGAGGTCGGCTACCCGGACGCGGCCGGTCTGGCCGCCCGGAACGCGGAGTCCCGCAACCTGCGCACGTTGCTGACCGGCTGTTAGCCGACGCCCCGTCACTGTCCCTCCACCGGTTCTGTCCGGGACCTTCCCGCCGCCTCCCCGGATTGTGACGGAGATGTGACCACCCATCACCTGGCAAGTCCGGCATGCGAGTTTGTCGACTAATCAATTCTCCGTAAGGATGCACGTCGACCAGACGTGCGAATCGGAGGAAGTCGGGTGCGAAAGCGAAGAGGCAGGGCCCTTCGCGCGCCCTTGGCCACCGCGGTGTCGGTGGCCTTGTGCGCGCTCTCCCTGGGGGTGGTGGGCGGCTCCTCCGCCCACGCCGTCGCGGGCTGTCAGGCCGGAGCCGCGTCGGACTTCAACGGTGACGGCGTGACCGACGTCGCCATCGCCGACCCGGAGGCGACCGTCTCCGGGCGGGCGGAGGCGGGCCTGGTCCGGATCGTCTACGGCGGCGGCAAGGGCACCACCGCGATCTCCCAGGACTCCGAGGGCGTGCCCGGCGCCTCCGAGGCGGGCGACCGCTACGGGCACGCGCTGGCCGTGTACGACGCCAACCGGGACGGGTGCAGCGACCTCGTCGTCGGCATCCCCTACGAGGACCTGGAGGACAAGGCCGACGCGGGCCTCGTCCACGTGCTGCACGGCGCGCCCGGCGGGCTGAACACCGGCCCCAAGGTGACGGAGTACCTCCAGGGCAAGGGCTCCGGCAGCCTGGCCAGCGCCACCTACGAGCCGGGGGACTGGCTCGGTTACTCCCTCGCGGCCGGGCACACCGCCTCAGGCGAGCCGTACCTGGTCATCGGCGTGCCCGGCGAGGACCTGGGCGCCGTGGCCGACGCGGGCGGCGTCCACTACCTGCGCGGCAGCGTCAACCGGGCGATCAACCAGGAGACGCCCGGGGTGTCCGGGGTCGCGGAGCGGGACGACCGCTTCGGCTACGCGATCGCCGCCTCGCCGCACCACCTCGCCATCGGGAACCCGGGCGAGGCCATCGGCGCCGAGACGTTCTCCGGCGGCATGCAGCTCCACCGCCACACCCTCAACGGGGACGGCATTCCCGCCCCCGTCGCCGGAGTCCACCAGGACGCCCCCGGCATCAACGGCCTGGCCGAGACCGGTGACCAGTTCGCCGCGTCGCTCGCCGCCGTCCCCTACCGCCCCTCCGGCGCGTCGAGCGCGAACCACACCCTCGTCGCCGTCGGCGTGCCCGGCGAGGACCTGACCACCGGTGAGGACGCGGGCCGCGTCGTGGTCCTGGAGGTGACGGCCTCGGGCACCGTCCGGCAGCAGGCCGACATCCACCAGTCCTACGCGGCCGTCACGGGCGTCGGCGAGGACGGCGACTACTTCGGCCAGCACCTGACCGCCGTCAACACCGCGCCGTCCGCCGTGAGCACGGCGGACACCGTGCTGCTGGCCGTCGGCATCCCCGGCGAGGACCTGGGTGAGGCGGCGGACGCCGGCGCGGTGCAGGTCTTCCCGATGGCCGGGGAGCCCGGCAGCGCGGACGTCTGGCTGGAGAAGGGCATGCACGGGGTGCCCGGCGGTTACGGGCCCGGCGAGTACGTCGGCACCAGCCTGGCCGCCACCGCCGGGCGGCTGTACGTCGGCGTGCCCTACGGCCCCGCCGACGCGCACGGCGTGTACGGCGTGCCGTGGCGGAACCTCACGTCCGGCGGCACGGCCGCCGTGTCGTCCTGGCGGCCGGGTGAGGGCGGAATTCCCGCGGACCACACGGCGTTCGGCGCGGTGGTCCGGTGACGGGCACCGCGGGCGGGCCGACCGGCGCGAGCGGCGGCAGGAACCGGAGCAGATCCGAACGACGGGGGAGTGCGGACGTGTCCGCGAGGCAACGACGGCGCACGGGCCGGACCGTGACGCTGCGCGCGGCGGCGGTGGCCGTCACCGCGCTGGGTGTGCTGGGCGCCACCCTTCCGGCACAGCCGCAGCCCGCGGCGGACGCGGCGGCGACCGCCGCGCCCGCCGCCGGCCCGGACCCCGCCGAGCGGGTGCGCCAGTCGGAGGACCAGGCACAGGCGGCCGCGGCCGCGAGCGGCGAGCGGGTCGAGGTGGCGGCGCTGCGGCAGGAGCGCCGGGAGGTGTTCGCGAACCCGGACGGCTCGTTCACGGCGGTCGAGCACACCGAGCCGGTGCGCACCGTGAAGGACGGCGCCTGGGTGCCGGTGGACGACACCCTCGTGCGGCGCTCCGACGGCGGCTGGTCGCCGAAGGCCGCCACCGTCGAGCTGGAGTTCTCCGGCGGCGGCGACGGCCCCTTCGCGCGCATGCGCAAGGCGGGCCGCGAGTACGCCCTGACCTGGCCGGGCGGTGCGCTGCCCGAGCCGCACGTCGAGGGTGACACGGCGACGTACGCCGAGGTGCTGCCGGGCGTGGACCTGGTGGCCCGCGCCGAGGTGGACGGGCTCGGGCACCTGCTCGTCGTCAAGACGCCCGAGGCGGCCCGCAACCCGGCCCTGGCCAGCGTCGAACTGGGCCTGCGCACCGAGGGGCTGCGGCTGGAGGAGACGGACGCGGGCGCCCTGCGCGCCGTGGACACCGCCGTGGGCGGCACCGTCTTCGAGGCCGCGCGGCCGGTCATGTGGGACTCGGCGGCCGTCACCGAACGCGCCGGCGGCCAGGACGCGGACCAGGCGGCGGACGGCGGCGCGGCCCCGCAGGGGCACCGCTCCGCCGTGCGCACGGCCGCCCTCCAGGCCGCTCCGCCCGCGTCCGGCGAACCGGGCACGGAGCCGCCGGCCCCCGGGGACGCCGGGCTGGCCGGGCCGGGCGGCGGCGGACGGACGGCGCCGGTGGACATCGAGGTGGCGCCGCACGCGCTCACCCTCGTCCCCGACGAGGAGCTGCTGACCGGCGAGGACACCGTCTTCCCCGTGGTCATCGACCCCGTCCAGAAGACGACGTCCCGCTCCGCGTGGACCGGCGTGATGTCCGGCATGCCCTCGGAGCAGGACTGGAAGTACTCCGGCAGCGCCGGGGTGGGCCGCTGCCCCACCGACTACAACCCGGTCTCCTGCAACGGCGTCGGCGTGCGGCGGCTGCTCTACACGATGCCGGTGTCCTTCTACAAGGGCAAGCAGATCCTGAAGGCCACCTTCTCCGCCCGCCTCAACCACGTGTACTGGGCCGACGCGAAGGCGGAACCGATCCGGCTGTACCGCATCGGCGGCAAGAACCGCACGATCACCTCGTCCAGCGACTGGGGCAACACCAAGGACGACTGGTCGGACTACCTGATGACGGTGGACAAGAAGATCTCCCCGACGTCCTGTTCCAGCCAGGCGAACCTGCACTTCGAGGGCGGCGAGCTGACCAGCGAGGTGCGCGCGGCGGCCGACGGCGGCTGGAACTCCCTGTCGCTGGGCCTGCGGGCCGAGGACGAGGGCCGGTTCGGCGAGTGGAAGCGCGTCTGCGGCAACACCTACCTGTCGGTGAGCTACAACAACCCGCCCCGGCAGGTGGACCACCGGCTGATGTCCTCCAACCCGGGCGGCAAGTGCACCTGGGGAGCCGGGCGCCCCTACACCGAGGAGCCGCCGCAGCTCCGCGCCGAGGCCCGCGACCCCGACCACACCTCGTCCCGCACGGACAAGGTGAAGATGCAGTTCAAGGTCGAGTGGACCGACAGCGCCGGCGCCGCGCAGGCGTACACCTACGACACCGCCTACAAGGCGCCGAACTCCGGCACGGTCTTCACCCACGACGTGCGGGACTCCATTCCGCAGAACACCGTCGTCTACTGGAGCGCCCGCGCCTACGACGGTGACGCCTGGGGCGACTGGAGCTGGGCCGGTGACCCGCAGCGCTGCGAGTTCGTCTACGACGCCTCCCGGCCCGGCGCCCCGGCCGTGACCTCCGAGCAGTACCCCGACGACGAGGTGTGGCACCACGGCGTCGGCACGACGGGCACCTTCACCTTCGCCCCGGACCCCGACGACGCCATCAGCGACGAGGACGTCGTGGAGTACCGCTACTCCTTCGACGGCGCCCCCGAGAAGACGGTGGCCGCCGAAACGCCCGGCGGACCGGCGTCCGTCACCTGGACGCCGATGAGGGCCGGCCCGCACTGGGTCACCGTCGAGGCGTACGACAAGGCGGACAACTCCAGCACCCGGGCGCAGTACGAGTTCCTGGTGACCGACGGCCTGCCGGCCGCCGGACAGTGGAACCTCGGCGACGAGCCGGGCACCACCGACGCCCACGACGAGTCCGGCAAGAACCCGGCCACCGCAGGCCCGGCCGTGCGGTTCGGCGTGCCGGGACCCGGCGGCACCGCGGACGCCGCCGCCCGGCTGGACGGCACCGCGGACGCCTACCTCGACGCCCAGAACACGGTGCTGGACACCGACGGGAGCTACAGCGTCAGCGCGTGGGTGCGCCCGGCGTCCCTGGACCGCAGCATGGCCGTCGTCAGCCAGGACGGCACCGGCGAGCCCGGCTTCGTCCTGGGCTACGACGCCGCCGCGGGGAGCTGGGCGTTCTCCGTCCCGGTAACGGACGTGAACACGCTCGGGCACTGGACGGCGACCGCGGGCGTGACCGCCGTGGCCGACCAGTGGGTGCTGCTCACCGGCGTCTACGACGCGCACGCGTCCGGCGGTCCCGAGCTGCGGATCTACGTCAACGACCAGCTCAAGGGGACGGCCAAGCGGCGTTCGCACTGGACCTCGCACGGCGCCCTCCAGATCGGCCGCACGCTCGCCAAGAGCGGCTACCGCGACCACTTCCACGGTGACCTCGCCGAGGTCCGGGCCTTCGACCGGGTGCTGCCCGCGGCCCAGGTCGCGGAGCTGCTGACCGTCCGGCCGGAGCGCACCGGCTACTGGCCGCTGGAGGAGGCGCCCGGCGGCGTCTCGGCCAACGTCCACGCGGGCGGCCAGCCGCTGACCCTGGCCGGTGACGCGTCCGTCTACCGCCCGGCCGACCCGCTGTTCGACATCGCGGCGCTGGTGGGCGACGGGCACCTGGAGCTGGACGGCGCAGGCGACCACGCGGCCACCGCGGCGCCGCCGGTCGGCGGTGACTCCAGCTTCACCGTCGCCGTGCGGGCGCAGCTGACCGCGCTGGACCCGGAGCGGACGCAGACCGTCCTCTCGCTGCCGGGCACCGGTGCCGACCGGTTCGCGGTGCGGTACCAGGCGTCCACCGGTCAGTGGGAGCTGGCCGTGGCGCGGGAGGACGCCGCCGGGGCGGAGGTCACCACCGTGACCGACGACCAGGAACTGCCGGACACCGGCGGCTCCGGACAGCACCTCGCGGTCGTCTACGACGCGTTCGCGAACCACCTGCGCCTGTACGTCGAGGGTCAGCTCGCCGCCACGGCGCACGCCGCGGACGACACGCTGTGGAAGGCCACCGGCGGCCTCCAGGTGGGGCGTTCGGCGATGGACGGCGGGAGCCGGTACTTCGCCGGTGCCGTGGACGAGGTCCGCGCCTACCGGGGCGCGGCCGATCCGGTCACCGTGCGGCGGATGGCGCAGCTCGCCACGCAGCCCGAGCTGTGACGTACGGCGGGTGGCGCCGTCCCGCACCGCGCGGGACGGCGCCACCCGCCCCTCTTTTCCCTTTTCCGACCACTCTCTGTGCACATGCCGAACCCTTGAACGGGGAGACATCTGTGAAGTCCTTCAGAGGACGATTGCTGAACCGGCGGCTGCCACGCCGGGTCGTGACCACGCTCGTGCTCGGTCTGGGCCTGGCCGTGTCGGCGGGCACGGTCCAGGCGGTACCGCTCGACCGGGCGGCCGGGACGGACCGTCCCGGCGTGCGGGACCTCGGCGACCCGGTCCGGGGCACCGACGCGAAGGCCGCACCGCGCGGCGCCGACCCGGCCCGCGCGGCGGCGGTGAAGCTGCTGGACGAGGCCGCCTGGCCGGAGCCCGGCAGCACCGCGCTGCCGGTCGCCGCGCACGGGCGGAAGGCCACGGTGGCCGACGTCGGCGGGCTGCCCGTCACCGTCACGGCCCCGCCGGAGCCCGACGGCCGGGCCGGGGCGGCGGCGCGGAGCACGCGCGGTACCGGGGATGCCGGGGCCGCGCCCGCCGCAGCCGGGGCCGCGCCGGAGAAGGTCCGCGTCTCCGC
Organism: Streptomyces solitudinis; assembly: GCF_036323765.1. Taxonomy (NCBI): domain Bacteria; kingdom Bacillati; phylum Actinomycetota; class Actinomycetes; order Kitasatosporales; family Streptomycetaceae; genus Streptomyces; species Streptomyces solitudinis. The sequence goes on along the minus strand of NZ_JAZDCW010000010.1, from coordinate 553 downwards.
GCTCGACCGCGACCGTGCCCGCGGCCTCGGCAGCGCCGCGCTCCTGAAGGTGCAGCGCGCCGACGGCGGCGACACCCCAGCGAAGGTCGAACTGACCGTCGACTACAGCGCGTTCGCCGAGGCGTACGGCGGTGGCTACGGCGCCCGGCTGCGTCTCGTCCAGCTTCCGGCGTGCGCCACCACCGCGCCCCCCGGCAGCGCGGCGTGTCCCCAGCTCCCCGAGCCGCTGGAGACGGAGAACGACCCGGCCCGGGGCACCGTCACCGCGCAGGTCGACGCCCTCCCGCAGCCGCGCGGTGTCACCCCGCAGACGGGCGAGGCGGCCCCGCTCGTCGCCGTCCAGGCGGGTGACTCCTCTGCGCAGGGCGACTACAAGGCGACCCCGCTCGCTCCGTCCGCGAGCTGGAGCGTGGCCACGTCCTCGGGCGGGTTCTCCTGGAGCTATCCGTTCCGGACGGTGCCGACCCCGGGCGGTCTCACGCCGCAGATCGGGCTGAGCTACTCCTCGCAGGGTGTGGACGGGCGTACCTCCACGACGAACAATCAGGGTTCG
>NZ_JAZDCW010000009.1:0-215257 GCF_036323765.1 Streptomyces solitudinis | reverse complement strand
ACCTGAAGTCCTGGAGGATCTTCCGCAGATCCCGATGCAGCCCCAACCGCATGACGTCAATCGTCAAAGCTGTCCTCACCCTGGAGCGGCAACGCTGAAGAGGCTCAGTGGCCCGAACAGATCGGCTGCATCCTCGTGGAGCCCATGCTCGGCTCCGGCGGCCGCATCCAGTCCGCCCCCGACTTCCTCGCGGGCCTGCGCCGGATCTGCGACGAGGGGCCCCGTGCTGCTTTTCGATGAGGTGCAAACCTCCAGGATGTCGTACGGCGGGGCCCAGGACCTGTTCGGCGTACGTCCGGATCTCACCACCATGGGCAAATACCTTGGCGGGGGTTCGGCCTCGGCGTCGTCGGAGGCACCGAGCGAATCATGCTGCAGCTTGCCCGGGGTCAGCAGCCCTCGTACGACCACTCGGGCACCTTCAACAACAACCGCTTTTCCATGGCGGCCAGCGCCGCCATGTTGAGCTCAGTGCTCACCCAGGATTGCCCCGACGCGCTCTTCCGGCGCGGCGAGCAGCTGCGTAACCAAGCGGATTCGCTGCTGCGCGATCAGGGCTTCCAGGCCACCGGCTGGGGCTCGCTGATCGGGATTCACCCGACCGACATGCCGGTTGCGCGGGCCAGTGACCTGGCGGATGTGGACCGGCGGCCGATTGAGCTGCTCTTCCACGAGTTGCTCGGCCGTGGCATCTACATCGGCAAGAGCGGCTTCGTCACCCTGTCCCTGCCGCAGACTCCGGAGACCGACGCGCGCTTCCTCGAGGCGCTGGAGAGCTCCCTACAGGTACTCGCGCGTGTCCTCCGGTAAGCCTGTTGTACCGTCATTCCCTCCCGAGCCAGAAGGTCGACATGCACCAAAGCACTGAGATCAGCACCGAGGCGATGCTCGCCGACCTGCGGCAACTCGTCGAGATCGAGTCGCCCTCCCGCGACCTGGCCGCTCTTGAGGAGTCAGCCGAGGCGGTCGCCGAGATCCTGGAGAAGCGGCTGGGCGGCAAGGCGGTGCTGCAACCGGGGGAGTCCGGGACTCATGTCCGCTGGTCCGGCGGCGGCCCCCCGCGGGTTCTCGTCCTCGGCCACCACGACACGGTGTTCCCCAGGGGCACCCTTGCCAGGCGCCCCTTTCGGGTGGCCGACGGGCGTGCGACCGGGCCCGGTGTCTTCGACATGTTGGGCGGGCTGGTGCAGGCGGTGCACGGGCCGGCCTCACTGGATGATCTGTCGGGCGTGGAGATCCTCGTGACTGCGGACGAAGAGGTGGGCTCGGGCACTTCTCGGGCACTCATCGAAGAGCTGGCGCAGGAGTGCGGCGCCGTGCTGGTGTTTGAAGGCTCCGCAGAAGGCGGTGGGTTAAGGCTGCGGCACCTTTCGGGTGAGCATCCAAGGGCGTGCGGCGCACGCCGGTCTCGAGCCTGCCGCCGGGGTGAACGCCTTGGTCGAGGCGGCCCATCAGGTTCTGGCCATCGCGGCGCTCAGCCGACCGGAAATGGGCACGACGGTGACTCCGACGGTGGCCACTGCGGGGACCTCGGACAATGTGGTGCCAGCCGAGGCGACAGTGCTGGTCGATGTTCGTGTCGAGTCGGCGGAAGAGAAGGAACGGGTCGAGACGGCGGTCTCCGCGTTGACCCCGCCCCTTCCCGAGGCCCGGATCAAAGTGCAGGGCGCGGTGGGCCGCCCCCCGATGCCCGAGTCTGCGGCAGCAGAGCTGTTCACCATGGCTCAGCGGCTGCAGCCGGGCATCGAGGGCAAGGCCGTCGGCGGCGGCAGCGACGGCAACTTCACGGCCGCACTGGGCGTGCCGACCCTGGACGGGCTGGGCGCCGTTGGTGGCGGCGCGCACGCCGAACATGACTACTTGATGGTCGACGCGATGGCCGAGCGGGCCCGCCTCGTGAGCGGGCTAGTGGCCTCGATCCGTCACGCCCGCCAGGACTGAGCCGCTCCCGCCAGACCCTCTGACCGCCACGCTGCACATCGTGCATATGCCGGCCCACCGTTGGGAGGCCGCCCAGCTGTGTGCCGCCAGGACTCCCTCCCGTACAGCTGACGGGCCGCCACGGCAGCTCATTCAGTCGTCCGGAGGGACGGCAGAGACTGACTTCCGCAATCGAAGAGCGTCCGGTGGGGTACGCCATCGCACCCGGCGTTCAGCGGCCGGCCCTGGCCCGTGGCGTGGGTCCGGTTGCTGGGAGCGGTGCACCCGCTGGTCGCCCTCGCGCGCGGGGTGCTGCGCGGGGGCATCTTGTCGGTCGGCGTGCTTCTTCGTCCTCGTGCGGGCTCCGTCACCGACCTTCGTGAAGGCGTCCTGCACGTGGCGCAGCTGCTCGGCGGTGAAGTCCAGGGCTTCCACGTCTGTACGCGATGCCTCCAGGGCTGCCCGCAGCGCCATCAGGTCGACCACCGGCCGGGGCCCGGCTTCCGGCTCCTGGTCGTCGTGCTCGGATTCGGCGGCCTGGCCCGCGAGCCGCAGTTCGGGCATCGCCGCCTGCTGGTGGGCGGCCACGTCGTACCGCCGGCCCCGCACGACGGTGGTGCGCGGCTTCTCGCGCACCACCGCACCGGCGAGGACAGCGCGCTCGTACTGCAGCGGGACGCGGGGTATCTCCCACTCCCCCGCACCCTGGCTCGGGGGCCGGGGCGCAGCTGGCTCGCCGGAATCGGCCGGGGGCTGCCGGTCCGGATCAGGCGCAGGGGTGGGTTGGCAGCGCCGGGCGGGGAGGTCGGACAGGGACCACCGGGCGGTGTAAAGGCAGTAGCCGGCTTCCAGGCCGCGTACGGTCTTCGGCTCGCCCGCTTCCAAGGGGCGTCGGGGTCCTGCTGGTGTCAGCCGCTCGACCAGGGCGCGGGCTGCGTCCGGCCGCAGCGGTGTACTGCGGTTTAGCGGGCATCAAGCACGTTTGCGCCCGGTGACGAAGCTCATGATTGGGATTCACCTGTGGCTCCGGCGGGGTTGGTGTCCGGGAGGGGGCCAGCTGCTTCCTTGAGCGGGCAGTGAGGTTCGAAACACTGTGTGTGGTTGCAGGCGCGGAGGTTGGCCAGGGCAAGGCGCGCTTCGATCAAGGCGTGGTCGTCTTGGTCCGGGCTTCCGTACAGGAAGCGGGACATGGCGTCGAGGGGTGTGTGGGCGTTGCGTACGTCGGTGAGGATGCCGAAGGTGACGGTGCGGTCCAGTCGACCCTCGTGAGCGGCTCGGGCCCAACCGAGGAGGACCTGGTGTGCGTCGTCGCGTACGTCTGGCTGTCGCAGGGTCTGCATCCAGCCGTTGATCAGGAAGTCTCGGATGGCAGGGGCAGCCTGTGCTGCGCTCACCAGGGTGTCCAGGACTCTGTATGCGGGATCGGTGAGGGCTTAGGCCGCGGACTGCTGCGGCACGGCGGCGGAGTCCGGGAGCCCGGCGGCCGAGGCGCGGCCGGCAACACCGGTCTCCCCCACCGGCACCCGGGCAGTTCGGGGCGATGACGGGCTCGTCGTCCGGAGCCGTAGCCGGACCCCAGGACGGGCCCGGGCCGGGACAGGCGTCGATCGCGTCGAGCAGGGCGGCGGCAAGACCCACCCAGAACCGGTGACGGACGAGCTCGAAGGGGAGGTGCTCACACTGGACCGCCGATGCGGAGCCAGCGCGGGGACCCGCAGCGGCCCGAACGTCTCGGTGCGGGGTGGCACGCTGTCACGCCCGGCACCCAGAGGCCAAGCATCCGGGGAATGTGAACACCGAGCATGACACCCTCGGGGCTCCGGCTGACCCCGGGAACCGGGGGACACGGAGGCGCGGTTCGGCGGTGACCGCTGTACACCAAGCCGGCCAGCGCCGCCGGACACATGCCGGGCCCACCCCGCACCGCTCGTCGGGATAATCGAGCGCAGGGCGAGCAGGGTGGAGGGACCGGTGGAGGAGACCTGTGAGGCGAGCGCGGCCCGGGAGCAGCGGGGCCGCGGTGTGGCACCTGCAGCCGGGCGCCGAGCACGAGTACCGCGACTGGCCGTGCACCCGGTGTCCGTGGCGCATGGATGCCGACCTCACCGCGTTCACGGAGCGGGACATGGACATGATGCGGCGGACTGACGGGAGGCCGGGGGCGGAGGCGCCGGTCGGCGCTCCTGTGGTCGCCTGCCACCTCGACCAGCCGGACACGGCCCACGCCTACCGCTGGTGCGCGGGCTGGCTCGCCACAGTGGGCGAGTACCACCTCGCGATCCGGCTGGCGCTGGCTTTCGACATCCTGCCCGGCCACGCAACGACACCGCGCCCCAACTGGCCGCGCCTATATGCCAGCTTGGACGCTCTCCTGACAGCCCGCGCCGAGCAGCTGGGTCTGCCCGCACACGACTGACCGTGCCCCGGCCCTCGGTACCCCCAGGCGGCGGCCCAGACCCTGTACCCCGGCGAATGCCCAGGTCGGCGGAGACACCAGGGATTCCCGAACCTGCTCTTACGGCGCTGCCTCATCGGACTGACCGTTCCGGGCAAGGGACTCCGGGATGAAGTGTGAGTAGCTCTCGCGCAGGTGCTGAGTGACGCGGTCGTCGGTCGCCTCGTAGTTCAGCTGTTCCTGGAAGAACCGCAGTCTCTCCCGCGTTGAGGTCTCGCCCCAGCTCTTGACCCAGAACTCATAGCCGTCCTGTACGTCGGCAGGGCCAGCTGGGCGGTCTGCCGGATATCGCGGAGCGCCACTTGGAGCCGGCCGGGCGGTGGGTGTGGCAGGCGGCTCGCAGAGCATCGGCGACCAGCCCGGTCCACCTGCGCGGGAGGGGAGCTGACTGCGTCATTCGCGGGTACGGAGGGCGTCGAGCGGTACTTCCCTGGGGGTGCTGGTGCGGGCGATGAGCTGGATCAGGAGCGTGAGGAGTAGTGCGGTGGCGGCGCCGGAAATGTAGGGCGCGGTGTCGATGCGGACGGGGATGCGCACGAGGCGGTCGAAGCCGAGGTCGGTGAGGAAGGTGAGGAGCCAGGCAGCCGGGAGGAGGATGAGGACGGGCAGGATGCTGTAGAGGGCCCAGGCGCGTCCCAGGGCGCGGGGCGGGACGCCGACGATGCCGAGGTAGGCGTGGACGCGGCGGCGTTCGATCAGGGTGGTGAGGGCGGAGACGAGGACGAAGGCGGTGGCGACGCCGAGGGTGACGATGGCGGCGGAGGTGAACCAGCCGCGGTAGTGACCGGTGCGCTGCAGGCGTTCGCTGTAGGCCGCGGCGTCACTTTGGACTTCGGCTGCGGGGTCGGCGGCCAGGGCCTGGGCCCGTACCGTTGCCGTGTTCGCGTCCCGGGTCGACAGGAGCACTGTTCCCGCGTGGAGGGGCGGGCCTCCGGCCTGTTCCCACGCCTCCTCATCGACAAGTAGCGAGAGGTCCGCTCCCAGAGCGGTTCCCGCGACTCCTGGGAGCGCTTCGTGGCGCAGTACCTGGCCGGGCAGAGGGAACCGGAGTGGTCTGCCGCTTGCGGTGTCTGTCTGGCGAAGAGCGAGATCGATGCTGCCCCCTTGGGGCAGAGGGTTGGGGAAGGGGGAGGGCTGGAGGCTGACGGTGCCTTGTGCGCACCGGGTGGGGTCTTGGCCTACGAGGGTGAGGTAGTTCTTGCAGTCGCCGACCATGACGTTGACGGTGAGGTCCAGGAACGGATCGTTGGTCAGGGGGTGGGTGGAGCCGTTCCTGGTGCGGATATGGGTGACGGTGACCGGGGTGAGGGCGGTGGCGCTGGCGGGCAGGGCTTCGCGGACGGCGGGGAGGTCCTGGGTGCTGATGGTGGTGGCGGAGCGGGTGGGGTCGGTGCGGTAGAGCTCGGTGTCGATGTAGGCGATCTGGCCCGTGATGGCGCCGACGACGCCGGATGCGGCGACGGCCAGGGTGATGGCCAGGGCTCCGAGGGTGCCGGTGTGGGGGTCGGCTGCCAGGCGTCCGCTGCCCAGGGCAAGCCATGGGGTGTTGCGGCGGGCGAGGCGGATCCCGACGGCGCGGACGAGGACCGGGCCGGCCCAGGCCAGCCCGGTCACGGCCAGGACGAGGGCGGCGATTCCCAGGTAGATGACCCATCCCCGCGGTTGCGCGTCAGGGGCCCAGGGGTAGGCGGCGATCCCTGCGAGGATGCCCACGCCGGCGGTGAGCGGTGCCAGCCGCGCCAGGTGGCGCGGGGCGCGGTGTGTGCGGAGCCGGTCGGTGGTGCGCAGGGCGGTGACAATCGCGGCGAGGACGAAGAAGCCCATGGTCGCCAGCGCCGGTCCCCCCTGCCAGGCGACGTCGCTGGGGAACCAGGCGGCAGGTTCGGGCGGCCAGGTTGCCGCTGCTCGGAGCAGGGGCGTTGTTGCGAGGACGCCGACGGCCCATCCGGCCACTGCGACCAGGACGACTTCCGCGGTGGTGATCAGGCGTACCGTGCGGGCGGGCACGCCGAGGAGGTCCAGGGAGGCCAGCGTTCGGCGTCGTCGTTCGCGCATCAGGGCCGAGCTGCCCAGGACGAGCATGGCCAGGGGAACGCAGATCGCGACGGTGGCGACCGTGAGCAGGGTGCGGATGGGGCCGCTCAGCTGGGGAACGTCGCCGAAGCTGCCGTAGTCGGTGGTGTCGGGGAGACGGCCGAAGCCGTCGATGGGGGTGAGGCCGGTGGCCGGGACGTCTGGGGCGATGGCGACGTAGGCGAGGTTCTCGTCGGGGTGCAGCAGCCCTGGCTCGGTGACGGTGCCGATCACCTGCCCGAACTGGTCGCGCACCCGGTCTGGCTTGCCGGCGTCCAGGGCGGTCCGGAGGGCGGGGGAGACGATGGTCTGTCCGGGCCTGGGCCACTGGGACAAGCCTGGTGGCAGGGGTGTGGCCGGGTTGTCCGGGACGCTCAGGAGGATCCGGGTGACCGGTTCGCCGTTCCAGGATCCACTGCGCTGCCCGAAGCTCACCTGGTCGGCGGCAGGCTGGTCGTTCTCCTGCAGCTGGTGATAGGGGGAGCGTGCTTCGGCGCGGGCGGTGCGTTCACCGATGATGTGCGGCATCGACAGGGCCGCGACCAGGCTGACCGTGCCCACGGCAGTGCACAGCACGACGGCCAGGGTGATCCACGACCGGGCCCGCAGGGCCAGGTGCACGCCCAGGCGCGCTCCGGCGGCCCACTGGCGTGACCGGCGCGGGGAGCGCGGCCCGTGCGGGCCGGTGGAGCGGGAGGGGGCGGAATTGAGGGAAGGCGTGGTCGTGTTCATGCTGGCAGCCGCCCATCGGCCATCCGTGCGATGCGGCCCATGCGGCCGGCGACCCGTTCGCTGTGGGTAACTACGACCAGCGCGGCGCCGGTGCGGGCGGTCTGCGAGAGCAGCAGTTCCACGACCTCGTCGCTGGTGGTGCTGTCCAGCGCGCCGGTTGGTTCGTCGGCGAGCAGCACAGCGGGTTCGTGCACCAGGGCCCGGGCGAGTGCCGCCCGCTGCATCTCCCCGCCCGACACCTGAGCGGGCCGCTTGCCGTGCAGGCCCGGGTTCAGGCCGGTGGCCTCCAGCAGTGGGCGGGCACGCTCGCGGGCCTCGTCGCGTCGCATGCCGGTCAGCCACAACGGCAGGCTGGCGTTGTCCAGCAGACTGAGCTCGGGCACGAGTTCACCGAACTGGAACAGGAAACCGAAACGGCGCAGCCGCAACTCGGAGCGCTGCTCCGGCGGGAGGTGGTCGAACCGCTCCCCCTCCAGGGCGACCGTGCCGGTGGCCGGGCTGATCACCCCGGCCAGGCACTGCAGGAGCGTTGACTTGCCGGCCCCGCTGGTGCCGACCACCGCAACGCTGTGCCCTGCGGCCACGCTCAGCGAGGCGCCCTTGAGTACGTCGGCGTCCCCCAGCCGCACGTGCAGGCTCTCCGCGCTCAGGCAGGCTGCCCCAGTCGTCGAATCCACGCGACTGTCCTTTCCCCACTTCGATGTTGCCTGCCGGTGCTCAAGCACCGACGAGGCGGTGCCGCGGGCAAGGTCACGCCTGCGGCACCGCCTCACATCAGGACGCGGCCCAGCTTACGGATACAGCGTGCGGGTCGCGCCGACGCTGTCCGGCCACACGCCGCGGTCGGTGACCGCCTTGAAGGTGAACTTGTCCTCGCGGGCGAAGGTGTAGGTGAAGCTGGCGTAGGTGCCGTTGCCGCTGCGCAGCATGTCCTTGCCGTCCTTGCCCGGACCGCTCCACTCGATGCGCACCGGGTTCCCGTCGGCCTTGGTGTCCGACAGCCGGCAGCTGACCCTCATCCCGGCACCACCGGTGTAGATGGTGCAGGTCGCCTTCGCTCCGACTGAGTCGGACGTCGCACTGTCCCCGTTCGCGGCCTGCGCCGACGGAGCGAAGAGAATACCGGCCGACGCCACAGACGCAGCCACGGCCAGCACAGCACGCGTTCTCATGATTTCCCCTCCTAGATGGCAGCGAAGAACCGCTCCCCCCTGCCTGAAATGGCCGTCACCCGACCTGCCGGGCCGACGGCGGCCCGAACCGGTGCTTGGTCGAACACCAGTGGCCATCGGTAACCCTGCCATCGCCTAGCGCTGTGGACCCAGCAGTTTGGATCACGGTGATCCTTTCTCGGACACCGCGCACGCTGCACAGCCTGGAACGAACACGCCATGGACTTGCCAACAAAACCGACCAGTGAGCGCATATGCCACTGCCCCAGGGCTTGATCACATCACCGATGCCGGCACGAACTTGGCTGAGACACCGCGTCAGCGGACAGGGCCACCGGAGACGAGACGACGCCGGAGCCCCGGCGGCCATGACAGCAACCCCAGCCGAGACTGCGGGCGCAGCACGGGGAAAAGAGCCCTCGGGCAACGGGTTGCGCCGTAGGCGATCACGGACTCCACCACCCCGGCGTGCTGCGGCAGCTCTGCGCCCCACCCGCCGCACGCAACGCTGCATCCCCGTACCGATCGGTGCGGCATCGCCGGCCCCAGCGAACCGGTGAGCAGCAGCCGGACCCGTGCAGCATTCCACTGCTGCTCGTTGGTGCTGCGCCGTTGTGTCGGCACCGGCCAACGCTGACCAGGTCCCGCTGTACCGCGCTGGGCGCCACCGTCCTGGCCACGAGCATGCTGGGCCTGCTCGCCCAGGCGCCGACCGTCTCCGCACACGGCACGGTCATCGCCCCCGAGACCCGCAACTACGGCTGCCTGCAGCGCTGGGGCTCCAGCGAACCCAACGAGGCACAGGACCCCATGTGCTACCGCACCTACCACGAGAACCCGAACGCCATCACCGCGTGGAAGGCCGTCTACGCCAACAACACCGGGGACAACTACCAGCAGGTCATCCCCGACGGGCAGATCTGCAGCGCCAGCGGCCAGGGCGAGACCAACTACGGAGCGCTCGACCGCCCCGGCCCATGGACCACCACCAGCCTCGGCTCCGACTTCACCGTCGACGTCTACGACGAGGCACGGCACGGCGCGGACTGGCTGGAAATCTACGTCACCAAGCAAGGCTTCGACCCACAGACCCAGCTGATCGGCTGGGACGACCTCGAGCTGGTGAAGAAGACCGGCCGCTACCCCTACCAGGCGCACTACACCACAGACGTCAGCACGTCCGGGTACAGCGGAAGGCACGTCGTGGTGACCGTCTGGAAGGCGTCGCACATGGATCAGAAGTACTTCCTGTGCAGCGACGTCAACTTCGGCTGACCTCGACCTGCGCGGGCTGAGCACGCAGCGACCGCACACCGTCCCGCGAGAGCCGCAGCGCTCTCGCGGGGCCTTCATCCACTCCACCGCCCGGCCGCCGTCGCGGACACCGCCGGGCCGGTACCCCCCTGGAGGCGCCGGATGCCCCGAACCCGCCCCGCCCCGCCCGACCGCCACCGTCACCTCCCGCGCCGCCGGTCTTCCCCACCGGTGCGCGCGTACCGGCCACGCGGGGCGACAGTCCGGCGGGCGGCGGCCTTCTACCAGCCGCGCAGTATCGCAGTTCTGCGCGTCAGCCTCGGGGCGCTCTTCTGCGGGTTCGGCATCCTGAAACTCTTCCCGGCCGCCAGCCCGGCCGAAGAGGTCGCAGCCCTCGCCATGACGAAGATGACCGGCGGCCTGCTCCCTGCGCAGGTGTCCATACCCGCACTGGGCGCCGCGGAGACCCTCATCGGACTCGCCCTCATCACCGGCCTGCTGCTGCGGTGCGCGTTAGCGCTGTTCTGCGCCCACATGGCCGGCGTCTTCGTCTCACTGCTCCTCCTGCCCGAAGCCATGTGGCACCACGGCACCCCCACCCTCGAAGGCCAGTACGTGCTGAAGAACCTCGTCCTGGTAGCCGCCTGCCTGGCCGTCACCGCCGACGAACTCAGCCGGTGAAGACCGCGTCCCCCCGCGAACCACTGCACGAACCCCAGGAGAGCACGCCGTGGGCAGCACCATCACCCTGCACCACCTCAGCAAGATTTACCCCAGCGGCCACCGAGCCGTCCACGACGTCTCCCTCCACATGGACGCCGGCGAGTTCCTCGTCCTCCTCGGGCCCTCCGGCTGCGGAAAATCCACCCTCCTGCGCATGATCGCCGGGCTCGAGACCATCACCAGCGGCGAGCTCTCCCTCGATCAGCAACCGGCCAACGACCTGCCCGCCAGCGAACGCGACGTGGCCATGGTCTTCCAGAACTTCGCCCTCTACCCCACCATGACCGCCGCCGAGAACATCGCCTTCCCCCTCACCGCTCGCGGCGGCGACGGACACGCCACCGCCCAGGCAGTGAACACCGTCGCCGACCGGCTGGGCATCCGGTCCCTGCTCAGCCGCGTCCCCGCCCAGATGTCCGGCGGAGAACGCCAGCGCGTCGCCATGGGCCGGGCCGTCATCCGCCGACCCTCCGTCTTCCTCATGGACGAACCACTCTCCAGCCTCGACGCCCGCCTGCGCGTGCGGCTACGCACCGAGATCCTCTCCGTGGTGCGACGCACCGGCGCGACCACCGTCCACGTCACCCACGACCAGGCCGAAGCCATGGCGCTGGGCGACCGCATCGCCGGCCTGCATGACGGCACCCTGCAGCAGATCGGCACCCCGGAAGAGCTGTACGCCCTGCCCGCCAGCGCCTTCGTCGCCTCCTTCGTGGGCACACCGCGCATCAACCTCGTGCACGGCGCCCTGTACGCGCCGATCGACGGGGCCATGACCATCAGCCTCGGACCACAAAGACTCGTCCTGCCACAAGAAATGGCACAGGCCCACCAACTTCCCCACCACCCCAGCCCACCGCCTCAGCCCGCACCGCCGTTGCCCGACCACTACAGCGTCGGCGAACTCGTCCTCCGAGCCCGCCACAGAGCGCGCAGCTGGCCCGGCGACCGCGTCACACTCCTCGTCGACATGCGGGCGCTCATGCTCTTCAGCGCACAAGGCCAACGCGTTTTCCCCCACCCCACACACCGGCAGGCCGCCCCCACCATGACCACCTACGTCGACGGACAGCCCGTCGCTGTTCCGGCCACGATCGCGGCCGTCCGCGCGATCAGACTCCATCGGCGGCCTCCGGCGCAGGGCGGAATGTCTACCAGTCACGGTAACGGCGCAGCGGTGACCGCCGCTGCTGATCGGTACAGAAGTCCGGGGAAAGGGTGAGGCGGGAGCGCTGGGCCGAAGCCGGGCGGCTGGAGGCTGGAGTCTTGCCGTCCGGGCCCGGGCAGGTGTGGGTGCGCTCATGGACACCGCCTCCGTTGCTGGGTGCGTCGGCCGCCCGTGTTCGGGTCGATCCCGGCGGACCGTTGGTCTGCGGACAAGGCTCCGGCGGCCCCAGACCGTCCTGGCCTGTCCCAGGTTCGTGGAATCGAACACGTGACCGATGAACCGTCGCGGCTCCAGCTGCTCCACTTCACCCGCCGGGTGGTGGTGCAGCAGGCGACGGCAGCCCTCGCCCAGGTCGACGGCTGGATCGCAGCCGAGGAACGACGCGAGGCGGAACGGCGCCGGGGCCAGCAGAACCGCCCGACGCCACCGGACTGGCTGGTCCAGTACGGCCGCGACCGCACCAGCGTCGAGGCCGTGCACACCGGCGACTGCTGGGCAGTGGCCAAGAGCAAGCGGCGATGCCGTCCCGCCACCCGGCAGCAAGCAGCCGACGCCCTGCGGCAGCAGGCCCCGCCCTGCCCCTGCTGCCGCCCCGACACCGCCCTCGGCATCCTCGACTAACCCCAAGGGCGGCACCGACCGGTCGGCAGCGGACGGTAGGAACCGGGCCTGACACGGCACCCCCGGGCCAGAGCAGCCTGGTACGCCGGATGGGGGGGCCAGGCGATCCCTCCCCCGTCCGTACCGGCCGGTGCTCCTGTTGACGGCTCCTGGCCCCACCAGGTTGAGGGGGTTGAAGAGCTTCCGGGGATTGTCCGTCTTGCGGTTGCTGTAGCTGAATCGGTACCGGCTGTCGGAGGCGCGGTCTAGGCTGCGGCCATCGCTGTCCTGCGAGGGGGAGGGCCTTGGTAGAGCTTGATCCGCAGCGCTTTTTCGGTAGTCAGCAGCGCCAGGTCGAAGTGCTCCTTCGCGCACAGCCCGCACATACCGGTGCTCCCGCTGCCCCAGGGCCGGCCCCGCCCGAGCACCTCCTGCCAGCGGGCGTCGGTGAACCTCTGCCCGCAGCCGGTGCACACCGGCCGCTGCGCCTCCCGCTCCGCTGCCTCCCGCTCCGCCTCCCGGCGCCGGGCCCGCTCCCGCTGGACGGCGTGCAGCCGGTCGCCGTCCGGGTTGTCCAGCGCCTCGGTCAGGGTCTGCCACCGTGCGCATCCGAGCCTGCGCCACACCTCCCCGGCGGCCCCTGCCGGGTCGGCGGTGATCCGCTCGAGTTCGGTGACGACCACAGGCACCGCCTGGTGGTAGTCCACGGCCGTGATCCCCGCGGCCTTGCCCGGACAGGGGGTGCCGACGAAGTAGCGGCGGGCGTTCTCCTCCAGGCGCCGGATCCGGCTGGCGCGCTGCGCGGCGGTCTTCCCGGTGAACACGAACGCGACGGGCACGTAGCCTTCCCGGCCGGGCACCGGGTAGAGGCGCCGCCACAGCCGGAAAGTTTGTACCGCCGCTCCCCCGTATGCGCGGGCCACCCGCTCCCTGTCCTGTCGGCCTTCGGCGCCAGGAGCTCGAACCACTCGGTGTAGCGGCGCAGCTTGGCCACCAGGACGTCGATGGGCTCGGTGAGGCGATCGACCTCCAAGAGCATCGTCGGCACCCCGGCGGCGGGGGCGCGCATAGTCAGGTCGGCGTACTGGGTGAATCCGTAGGGGAGCTTGTGGGCGATCTCGGTCTGCCAGGACAGTGGCGTGCCGAACCCGGCCCCGGTCAGCACCGCGGCGGTCGTGGTGACGGCGGCGGCGTGTTCGTCGAAGCCGTCGCCGGTGACCGGCTCGCCGTCGTCGTTGTACTCGAGCTTGCATAGCGCGGAGACTCGCACCGTCTTCGGAAGCAGCTGCTTGGCTTCCTTGTGTCCTCGCTCGGTGAGCACCAACAGCTGGTGGCCCGACTCCAGTCGTGTCTCCACCCGGACTTTCCCGTCGTCCTTGAGGGCGTTGAGGGTGTCCCTGGTGCACCGGTCGTGCCGGTCGACGGGGCGCGGTATCCGTCACAGGTGCGCGGCGGTGGCTTTGCCCATGAGAACGGACAGCAAATGTTCACCACTTCGGGAGGCACCTGCCTCCGGCTCTGTTCGATTCATGGCTTTCGGTGTCGCAGCTCCGGGATGAGGCGGCCGCGATGGGCTGTCAGCCCCTTCTGTGCGACACCTCGTGGGTTCCCGTGGTTCTTGCCGGAACCCTGAGCCCCTGGCCTGGGGCTTCTCTCTAGTCACGTGATCTGCCGGTCAGTGATGTGACTTCGGGATTCGTCGCACTGAGGCGCTTGAGTCTCCAGCCGCCGGAGGGTTCAGGATCTTACTCATGGACGACGAACGCCCCGACGTGCTCACCATTGGCCGGCTCGCGCACCGCACCGGACTTCCGGTGCGTACCCTGCGCTTCTGGTCGGACGAGGGGGCGGTGCCGCCTGTGGCCCGCTCCGCGGGCGGCTACCGGTTGTACGACGCCGAGTCCGTGGCCCGCGTCGAGCTGGTCCGCACCCTGCGGGAGCTGGGCCTCGGGCTCGACGACGTGTGCCGCGTCCTGAGCGGCCGCACCACGGTCGCCGAGGTCGCCGACGCGCATGTGGCCGCGCTCGATGCGCAGATCCGCTCGCTCAAGGTGAGCCGGGCCGTCCTGTCCACCGTGGCGAAACGGGGTTCAACCGTTGAGGAGACAGCACTGATGAACCGGTTGGCGCGGCTTTCCGCCGCCGAGCGCAAGCAGATCATCGACGAGTTCAAGGAGGAGGTGTTCGGCGGCCTCGACGACCCGCGCCTGCGCGACCGCATGCGCACCTTCAGCATCGAATTGCCCGACGACCCAACACCTGAGCAGGTCGACGCCTGGATCGAACTGGCGGAATTGGTGCGGGACCCCGGATTCCGCGCCCGGTTGCGCACATGGATGGAGCTCAACACGCCCGTACCGGGGCAGGGCAGTCCCCGCGGGGCGTCCATCTGGTGGGCCCGGCAGATCGTGCAGACCGTCGCGGAGGTCAGAAAAGGCGGGGTCGCTCCCGACGGGCCGGCAGCGGCCGAGGTGCTGTCCGAGCTGTTCGGTGACGCCGACCGGGCCGCCGTGCTGCGCAGCCTGGAGGCCGGGATCGAGGCAGGAGCGGAGAATTACCGCAGGCTCGTCGCCCGTGTGCGCGGGCAGGCTTCGTCGCCCGACGCGACCGAGGAGCTGGAATGGCTGGCGCGGGCCCTGCGCGCCGCGGGTCAGACCTGACCGCGTTGGCACACTGGCGACGACCGGTGGGACTGATCGCTCCGTCCTGCGCAGTCATAGGTTGCGGACTGTTCGAATCCTTGGTGCCTCCCGACGTGGTGAACATTTGCTGTCCGTTCTCATGGATGGAGCGTGTCGAGGTCCCACGACCCGCGACTGCGAGCTTCGTACCGATGAGGAGGGTCGCGGACGTTGTCGTGCACCGAGTAAGCGGGCTCCGCTCGGTGGACGAGGCATCGTCACCCCAGCCAGGCGGTGGAGTGCCGTAGCCGGAACAGGGCGCGGGCGTCACGGCGCGTGGCCGCGCTGCCGACCCGGCTCTGCCGAGACCGGGGCCAGCGCGACTGCCCGGCGGCGGCGAGGCGGCGCGCCCCGCGTCCCGGAGCCGCCGCCACTGCTCGCGCAGCTCCTGCTTCTTCGCCACCTTCGACTTCGGCGTCCGGGGCCGCTTCCAGACAAGCTGCCACCCCACAAGCTCATCGGGCTCGGACTCCTGGTCCTCATCGAACGCGACGGCTACTTCGCGCTGGGTGCTCACGCGACTCCTCCTGTGGTCCGGCCCGGTGTGTGCCGAGTTCCGGAGTCTTCTCCGTAAGATTCCGCTCACGACCAGCACGAGAACCCCCAGGGCCGATCACACCAGCCCTTTGAACTGAGAGCTTGATTTGGCGGGAACTCCTTCCGTCGCAGCCGTCGTCGGTGCAAACATTGCGATAGAGACCATGGCCTGGGAGGAGACAAAGTGGCATCGGTGATACGGCGGCAGGAAGTAGCGTTTCTCGTGGACTTTCACGGCTTCGCGCTTCAGGAGTACGACGACATGGAATTCCCTGCGTCCTTCCCAGAAGGCCGAGAGGTATCTGCCGATCGTCCATTTCTGACGGCGTATGGCATGCGCCTGGACTTTGAGAGCGCGGCTCACACCCACACTGCAGTGATGGTGACGGAAGTGTGGGACGCAGAGCCCCCGCAGAACGAGACCGTCTGGGAGGCGGAAGGCGAGGCCCAGCTGGTGTCGGTCACCGGCCGGCTGTCCGTCGAAGTGATTGCCGGGAGCGCGCCGAGCACCGTCGAGCTGGGGATCGAGGGAATGCGCTGGCAGGTGCGGGCGTACTCCTCCGGCCGTGCCGCGGTGGCGCAGCTGGCCGCCGATGGCGTTCCGCGGCGTGGAGCGTTACCTCGTACAGTTCTGGCCGGATTCCCCAGTGACCTGAGGGGGCGCCGGGGCCGCCGATGCTGTCGGCCCCGGCGCCGAGGTCAGTTGACCTTCACGTAGTAGGCGTCCACTTCCTCGGTCCCGATGAACCCGTCAACGATGCGGTTGCGGTTGCGGAAGGTAGCCAGAATGTTGCCGGCCGCGCCGTTGTCCGCCTTGGCCAGTGGCCTGGCGGAGTAGTTGTCCGCGGGCTTCGTCGAGTCGTGCTGGGACTGAGCCGCTCCCTCGTAGGTGCTGGCGAAGGGGAACTCGTCGCACTCCCGTGGGCCGGCGGGGTCGCTGCTGGCGTAGTCCCGGCCCCAGTGCTGAACGCAGGTGGCGATTGCCGTGCTGCGATTGTCCGACCGGCGCTGTTCGTCGTGGTAGAGGCGGTGGAGCGGTTGTTGCGTCTCGAACCGGCGACGTCCTTGGCCGGGTTCACCGGCTTGGTGGTTCCCGGCCGGTTGCGGGCGTCGTCCAGGTGCTGCGCGACGGCGCTCTCAGGCGCTGTGGCGCTGGTGCTGTAGGGAAGAGAGACCATGACCGGGAAGACGGCCCCGCCGCGCTTCTTCGGGTCTCCGCCGCCGTTCCTGGCCAAACTCTCCCGGGTGCGGCAGTCCATTCTGGACATGTGCGGATCCGCGAAGGTTTCGATTTTTCCTGTCGATCTATCTGATCCCTCGTCTGTGCAGAGGATGGTGGATGGCATTCCTGAGGGAAGGCACGTGGATGTCGTCCACTCCGCCGGGTTGGGTGCGGCGAACTACAAGATTCCCGACGATAATCCGTATCTTCCCGTCGAACGGACACCCACGGTTTCCCTGCCCAGGAGTTCGATGCCGTAGTGACCACTCTCCTGCTACTGGTGCAGAAAATCATTCCACGGATTGCAGGACAGGAACGCACGCGGCTGATTGTCATCGGCTCCATGAGTGGTATTCGCGCGTATCCTTTTGGGTATTCGCACGCCAGCGCCAAAGCCGACCTGCATCACGCTGTACGTACATCGGCTCTGGAGTTGAACCAGCGCGGCATCCACGTCACCGAGGTGAATCCCGGCGTCGTCGACACGGGACTCTACGACAATCCTGCGGTGGCCCAAGCTTCGGCAGCCGCCAGCAAGGCCTTCGGATATGCTTTCGAAGGAAACAGGATCCCGCAGATGCCGCCTCGCGAGGTGGGCCGGGCTGTCGCCTATACGCTGAACTCGGCGGCGCACGTACTGACCATCAATCTCGTTCCCTTCGGGCAGGAACCTCACACTGGCAGCTGCGCTTTGCCGGCCAAGAGAGGGAACGGGCCTAAAGGTTGTCTCGTAAGGGGTCAGCTGTGGGCGAGGTTGTGCATGGCGATGCTGGTGGCGGCCCAGTAGACGCCGTTGTCACGGCGGCGGCAGTCGCAGAGGATCTTCCAGGTCTTCATCCGGGCGAAGACGTGCTCGACGCGGGCTCGCACCTGGCGGTGGGAGGCGTTGTGCTCCTCCTTCCAGTCCGGAAGGTGGGCCTGTCCGGCTCTGCGGCGGTGCGGGATGATCGCGCCGGTGCCCTGGTAGCCGCCATCGGTAACCACTATCGCCTTCCCGCAGGCTGCCTCGGCTCCCGAGGCGTGGAAGGCGGTGCAGTCGTTGCGGTTGCCCGGCAGCGGGTCGCCGACGGTGAACACCAGGCGGGTGTCTGCCTGGATGACGACCTGGAGGTTCGTCGAGTAGCGGTAGTTCTTCGACGGCGCTGCCACGGTGCGATCGCGGGTGGGTACCAAGGTGCCGTCCACGATCAGCACCTCTTCTCGCTTCGGGAGTCGCCGCAGCGGCTGGAGGGCGAGCCAGGGCGCGTGACGGTCAATGACGCGGCCGACAGCGGCCACCGAGACGCCGAACAGCGGCGCGAGCTGCCGCATCGTGAGGTTGGTGCGGTAGTATACCGCCACCAGGAGCACGCGGTCGGCCAGCGGCAGTGACCATGGCCTACCCGGCCTACTCTCGGCCAGCTCGGCCCCGCCAGCCTTCTCCACCGCTGCAACCAGCCGCCGAAACCGGGTCGGCGCCAGACCGGTGAACACCTCGATCACTTCCCGACGTTCCGCACTCAGCACCTGCACGACCAGCCCAACGCACACCAGCCCCAACAGTTATGAGACAACCTTTAGGAAGTCGGCACTGGTCTATATGCGGGGATTGATCGCTCCGCTGTGGCGCAAGAATGGCTGGACCTTGACCGAGGAGACCAGTCACGGGGCCCGGACCACATCCACCGGATGCTGACCCAATTCGACAACTTGGGTGACCGGGACGCCGTGCTGATCGTGGACGACACCGGCTTTCCGAAGAGGGGTGCGGTCGGTGGGAGTGCAACGGCAGTACTCCGGCACCGCTGGGCTGTCCAGTGGACCGCACCTATGTGCCTCCCGTCGGCCCGTGCCCGCCTCCGGTGTACGGGCGCGATGCTCCCCCGCCCGGCGACATGCCTCAGCTGGTACGCGGGAGACGTGCGAAAGACCGCCATGCTGTCCCGGCGATCACCAGCACATCACGTAGCCCATCCGACATGAGGACGCGGCCCATGCCCAGATACTCCCTGCCCGGTAAAACCGTTCTCCTCACTGGCGCCGCTGGGGGCATCGGGGCAGCCAGTGCCCGAGCGTTGCACGCCCGCGGGGCCAACATCGTTCTCGTGGGCCGCAACCTCTCAGCGGTCACGGTCCTGGCACACGAGTTGGGAGACCGACGCGCGCTACCCCTGAGCGTCGATGTCACCGACCCGGCGGCTCTGCGGAACGCGGTGATCCGCGCGGTAGACCGGTTCGGTGCGCTCGACGTCGTCTTCGCCAACGCGGGCGTCGCGCCCAAGGCCCCTGCCACCATCGCTGGCATCGACCCGGAGCTGTTCGAGCACATCGTTGAGGTGGACCTGCTGGGCGTCTGGCGCACGGTACGGGCGGCTCTGCCCCAGGTCATCGCCCACCGTGGCCATGTACTGGTCACAGCATCCATCTACGCGTACGTCAACGGGGCCGCCAACGCCCCCTACGCGGCGTCCAAGGCGGCCGTCGAACAGTTCGCCCGCGCCTTGCGCGTCGAGCTGGCCATGCACCAGGCCACCGCCGGGATCCTCTACCCGGGCTGGGTGCACACCCCGATGAGCCGCCCGGCATTCGGTGGCGACGAGTTCACCACCAGAATGCGCACCGCCGCCTTCCCCCGCCCTCTCGCTGCCGCTGTCACCCCGGAGGCGGTCGCCCGCCGCGTGGTCCGTGGCATCGAGCGACGCGCGCCCAGCATCACCGCTCCTCGCCGCTGGCAGCCGGTCGGGATGCTGCGCGGCCTGGTCAATCCGCTCGTCGATCGCGCCTTGATCCGCCACAGGACGCTTCAGCCACTTCTGCGGGCGGTGGGGAGCGGCGCGCAGGACGGTGGCATCACTGCAGCACCACCGGCGCGGGAGGAGGGCTCGGGGCAGGCACCGTGCGCGGAAGGCAGGGACGGTCGGCCTTCCGCTCCTGCGGCGGCACCCGACGAGCGATGAACCGAGCGTGGCCTTCGCCACGACGCCCGTAGGCGGATCCCCTACGCATCGCCCGTCCGCTCCCAGACCAGGACGCAGGCGATGACCGTTCCCTTCGGGGCGAGGGCGAGGCTCAGGCACCGGTCGGTGAGCAGTTCCGCGTGGCGGCGAAGTTCCCTCCCCGGGCCGAACGGCCATGTTCCGCTGCTCACCCGGTGGATCACCTCGTGGCCGTCGATGCGGAAACGTCCTGTGTAAGCGACGGCTTTACGGGGGCGAGAACGGGGGGAGCGGCCGACGTGCATCACGACGGAGACGGTTTCCCCGGCGGTGTAGACGAGAGTTCCCTGGGCGAAGACCTTGATCGGGCGGTTTCGCCATTGCGCGTTCATCTCGGTAAGTCGCCAGGTTCCGATCAGGGAGTCTCGCGTCAACGTGTTCATGTGCAGTGCCATTTCGTCGGCTGCGGCGACGGTTGGGGGACGCCGTCAGGATTATGTGCACAACGCGTTCCCGCCCATTCGGTAACGGGAGCCGCGGGCCGTCACGGTTCTGACGAGTGATCGCCGGTTACCCCGTGCGGGTGGTCCTCCTGGCCGGGAGGGGGCTCCGCGAGCACTGCCCGATTACGTGCCACTGCTGGTCAGTGCCTGTGGGGAGCGGCTGAGTGGAACCGGACCGCGGACGGCTCGGCGGTATGCCGTAGGCGGCCTGCGTGACAGCATCCGCGTTGTCGTTGACCACCTGCTGTGTTCCGGCAGCCGCACCGTGGGGGACTCATCGTGAATGCTCGCACCAGCCCGGGAGGAGCGCGGCAGATCGCCATCGTCGGTGCCGCCTGCCGCCTGCCCGGAGGCATCGTCGACCTTGACGGCCTGTGGCGGGTTCTGGAAGAGGAGCGGGACCTGATCGGTGAGGCGCCGCCGGAGCGGTTCGACCGGGATCGCTTCGTCGACCTTGACATGCCGCGTCCTGGCAAGAGCTACACGGCGGCGGGCGGGTTCCTGGAGGACGTGGCTTCCTTCGACGCCGACTACTTCGGCATCACGCCGAAGGAGGCCGCGCGGATGGACCCGCAGCACCGGATGCTTCTGGAGCTGGCGGTGGAGGCTTTGGACGACGCCGCCCTGCCGTCCCGGTCGCTGGCGGGTTCGGACACCGCGGTGTACGTCGGCGTCTCGGACGCCTCGTACGCCGCGTTGCAGATGATGCAGCAGCGGTCCGTCAACGCCTACACCATGGTCGGCGGCGCCTCCAGTCTGGCGGCCAACCGCATCTCCCACTTCCTGGACCTGCGCGGGCCCAGCATGGCGATCGACACGGCCTGTTCCTCGTCCTTGGTGGCCCTGGACAGGGCCTGCCGCACCCTGCACGAAGCCACCAGCCGGATGGTTCTCGCCGCCGGCGTCAACGTGCTGCTCAGCCCTTACCACTACGTGGGCTTCTCCCAGGCGTCCATGCTGTCCCGGCAGGGCAGGTGCGCGGCGTTCTCGGCGAACGCGGACGGATTCGTGCGGGCCGAGGGCGGCGGTCTCGTCGTGCTCAAACGGCTGGAGGACGCCCTGGCCGACGGGGACCGCGTCCACGCGGTCATCGTGGGCAGCGGCTCCAACAGCGACGGGCGCACCCCGGGAGTGTCCCTGCCCAACCCCGACGCGCAGGAGGAGCTGCTGCGCGGAGTCTATGCGCAGGCCGGGGCGGACCCGCAGGACCTGGTGTACCTGGAGGCCCACGGCACGGGCACGCTGGTGGGGGACCCGGCCGAGTGCCGCGCGATCGGTTGGGCTCTTGGAGCGCGCCGCAGTACGGTGCTGCCGATCGGCTCGGTGAAGTCGAACCTGGGCCATCTGGAGCCGGCCTCCGGGGTGGCGGGGTTGTTCAAGGCGCTGCTGGTGCTGCGGCACGGGTCGGTCCCGGCCACACTGCACACCCGACCGGCCAACCCCGACATCGACTTCACCGCGCTCAACCTGGCCCCGGTCGCCCGGGCCACTGTCCTGGAGCCGACCGAACGGCCCCTGGTGGGCGTGAACTCCTTCGGTTTCGGCGGCGCCAACGCGCACGTCATCCTCGCAGCCCCTCCAGCGGCTGCACCCGTCGAGCGCCCCCTGGGCGGCGGCGAGGGGGTGACGCTGCGGCCGGTCACCGTCTCGGCGCACTCACGGCCCGCTCTGGCCGAGGCTGCAGCCCGCATGAGCGAGCACCTGGAAAAGGCTGACGTCGCAGGCTTTTACGACCTGGCGTACACGGCGAGCATGCGCCGTGACCTGCGTGGTCAGCGGGCGGTCGTCCTCGCCCAGGATCCGCAGGAGGCAGCTCGACGCCTGGCACGGCTTTTCGCTGGGGAGGAAGTCGAAAAGAGCCCGGGGGAAGCCGAGGAGAAGCAGTCCGCACAGTCATCGCCCAGCGCGGTGCGGGCCGACACCGGCGTCTTCGGCCGAGCGGTCGAGCGCGGGCGGGTGGCGTTCGTCTTCTCCGGCAACGGCTCGCAGTGGACGGGTATGGCAGCCGACCTTCTCACGCACGACGGCGCCTTTCGCGACGCCGTACGTGAGGCGGATGCCGCGCTACGCCCGCTCCTGGGCTGGTCGGTAGCGGACCGGCTCACCACCGTCACCGCCGGGGAGATGGCGGCCACCGAGATCGCCCAGCCCCTGCTGTTCGTGGTGCAGGTGGGTGTGACCGCCATACTGCGCCGGTACGGCGTCACCCCCGCGGCAGTCCTCGGGCACAGCGTGGGCGAGGTCGCCGCCGCACACGCCACCGGGGCCCTGAGCCTGGAGCAGGCGGCCCTGGTGATCGCGGAACGCAGCCTCGCCCAGGCACGAACGGCCGGCAGCGGCCGGATGGCGGCCCTCGCCGTCTCCCCCGAGCGGGCCACCGAACTCCTCGCCGGCTATCCCGGAGTGGAGCTGGCCGCCGTCAACACGGCCCAGGACGTCACGGTGGCCGGACCTACGGACCACGTATTGCGGCTGGCCGCGGACATCGCCGCGCAGAACATCGCCTGCACGGTGCTGGAGTTGGACTACGCCTTCCACAGCGCCGCCATAGAACCGCTCCAGCAGCCCCTGCGCGCAGCCCTGGAGGGGCTGACACCCTCACCGACGCAGATCCCTTTGTACTCCACCGTGACCGGCAGGCGGGCCGACGGTCCGGAACTCGACGCCGCCTACTGGTGGCACAACGTACGCGCCCCCGTGGCCTTCGCTTCCGCGGCCGAGGCGGTCCTCGCGGACGGCGCGGACGTCCTGGTGGAGATCGGCCCGCATCCCGTCCTGCGCTCCTACCTCCGGCGCACGGCCGCCCAAGCGCGGGCCGAGGTGGCGGTGGTGCCCACCCTGCGCCGCCAAGTCTGCAGCACAGCGGCCCTGCGCCGTACGGTGGAAGCGGTGATGGCGGCAGGCGCCGACCTCGACTGGAGTGTGTACTTCCCCCGGCCCGGCCGGGTGGCGGACCTGCCCGCGTACCCGTGGCAGCGCAAACGCCACTGGCAGGGCGCTGGGCGGGACTGGGTGCGTACCAGCGGCAGCGGCGCCATCGACCATCCGCTCCTGGGCGAGCGGATGCCCGGCCCGCATCCCGCGTGGGACGGGGCGGTGGAACCGACGCTGGTCCCCTGGCTGGTCGACCACAAGGTCACCGGATCGGTCGTCATGCCCGCCGCCGGGTACGTCGAGATGGCCCTGGCCGCCGGGCGCATCGCGCTCGACGCGCCGGTTGAGGTGGACCACCTCCAGATCGCCGCTCCGCTGGCGGTGCCGTGGGCGGACGCCGGCGGTGTCCGCACGCAGGTGGCGTTCAACGCCGACGACGGGCGGCTGACCATCACCAGCACCGACCAGCACAGCCGTGAGCCTCGTCCGCACGTGAGGGCCCGGGTGCGGGCGCGGCTGGGTACCGCCCCAGACCCTACGGACGTGGCCCGGCTCGGGGAGCGCTGCCCCCGGCGGATCTCCGCCGCCGACCACTACGCCTGGCTGGACCAGGTGGGTCTGGGGTACGGGCCGGCGTTCCAGGTCCTGACCGAGTTGCGCGTGGGCAAGGGCGAAGTACTGGCCCACTACGACCACCGATCGTCCGACGAGCGGTTCACCGTGCACCCGGCGCTGCTGGACGGTGCCCTCCAGGCCGGAGTGCCGTTCCTGTTGGACAAGCTGCTGGACGGAAAGACCGGTTACCTGCCGTCGGGCATCGCCAGGGTGCGGATCTGGCGCACCCCCTCTCCCCGTGGGCTCATCCATGTGCGCGAACGTTCCTACACGGGCGCGGAGGCGTGCTGGGACATCACCGTTGTCGACGAGGACGGCACCGTCAGCGTCGAGCTGGAAGGCTGCCGCCAACGCCGCTTCACCCATCCCGACCATGTGCCCGTCCTGTACCAGCACACCGAGATGCGTGCCACTCCCCTGCCGCGCACGTCGGCCCCGGCCAGTCCGCTCCCGTCGGCGACGCGTATCTCTGCGAAGTGCGCGGAACGGATCGCCGAACGGCGCCATGCTGATGCCCCGTTGCAGCTTGAGGCCGGGTTCGCCCTGCTCAGGGAGCAATACGTGCACTCTGTCGCCGCGGAGGCCGCCGAGTTCCTGTCAGACCCCGCGCAGCCCTTCACTGTTGCGGACCTGGTCCTTGGAGGGCTGCAACCGGAGTTCGCCGCGCGGTTCGAGCACGCGATGTCGATGGAGGAGTGGCACGGCATCGCCGAGCCGGCCGGTGCCGGCGCGTGGTGGCTGAACGCTGCCCACCGGGCGCGGGCCCTCTACGGCGAGGCGATGCGCCACAGCCCCGGTCTCAGCAATCTGTTCATGCTCCGAGTACGCAACCAGCGGCACGCCTCCGCGGTCCTGCGCGGAGCGGCCGACGCCCTGGAGCTGCTGACCTCGGACGGCGTCCTGCCCGCGTTGGAACAGTTCTACGACGTCGCGCTGATGACGCGTTTCTACAACCGGAGCGCGCAGGTGTTCGTACGGGAGATGGTGCGGCGCTGGCCAGCCGACCGGCCTCTGCGCGTGCTGGAGGTCGGGGCCGGGACCGGCGGCATGACCAGTGCTCTGCTGCCCTTGCTGCCGGCCGACCGGACCACCTACCTCTATACCGACCTCTCGCCCTACTTCATGCCTCGCGCTCGACAGCGTTTCAGCCACTACGACTTCGTCCGGTACGGCACCTTCGACCTGGACGCCGATCCGGCCGGGCAGGAGTTGACCGAGGGCAGTTTCGACCTTGTCGTCGCGGCCAACGCCCTGCACACCAGCAAGGACCTCGCCGCCGCAGTGCGCCGGGTCGCCGTGCTGCTGGCACCCGGTGGGCACCTCCTGGCCTTCGAGGTTCATTCCACCGATGCCCTGGCGCCCTTCTTCGGTCTGCTCGACAGTTTCTGGGATCACCACACCGACCGCTCGCTGCGCCCGGTCTCCCCGCTGTTGCCCAGTGCGGCCTGGCCGCACCTCCTCAGGCGATGCGGGTTCGCCGAGGTCGCGCAGGAGCGCCAGGAGGGCGGACCCCTCGGCGAGGGCTCGTCCGTACTGCTGGCCACCGTTCCCATCGGGTCCCGTCCCCGCACCGCCGTGGCCCCGGACCACGACGGGCAGACACCGTGCACCGTGGTCCTGGCCTGCGAGGCACCCGGCGAAGACCTCCTGGCCATCGCGGTGGAAGCGACCCTGACCGGCACCGGGAAGTACGCCGTCCGGCGCGTTCGGGCCAGTGCGGACGCCGCGGACTGGGACCCCGGGCTCATCACCGCGGACACGGAGGTCCACCTGGTCCTGTTTCTAGCGGACACCTCCTGCGACAATCCGCCGGAGCTGCCGGCCCGCGCCGCCCGGCGGGCCGCGATCCTGCGCGCCATGGCACACGCGGGCCGACGGACGGCTCCGGCTTCCCCTGGCTGGGTGTGGCTCGTCACCCGGCCCAGCGGTGCGCTGCCCGCGCCCGAACAGCCCACCGCGCCGGCCGACGCGACCGCGTGGGGCATCGCGCGCACACTGGCCAACGAATGCCCCGATCTCCGGGTGCGCCGCGTCAGCCTGGAGCGGTCCGCGGACCGCTGCATCGACGCGCGGCGGCTCGCCGACGAGTTGCGCGCACGCACCGAAGAAACCGAAGTAGCCCTCGTCCGAGGTGGCCGGTTCGTTCCCCGCGCGCTGCCGCTGCCCGCCACCACCCGCCGGACCCCGCACGGCTACTCCCTCGGCGTGCGCAGTCCCGGACTGTCCTACAGCCTCGCGTGGAAGGAGACGGAGCCCGCCGTCCCCGGCCCGGAAGAGGTCACCGTGGCCGTGCGCGCCGCCGCGCTGAACTACCGCGACATCATGATCACGACCGGGCTACTGCCCCCCGAGGTGCACGAACGCATGCCGTGCAGCGTGCCCGGCCTCGAATGCGCGGGTGTGGTGAGCGCGGTAGGAGACGGGGTGATCGGGCTGCGGGTGGGAGACAGGGTCTACGGGATGGCTCCCGGTGCCCTCGCCTCGCACGCCACCGCTCCGGCACCGGCCTTCCACCGGATGCCGGACGGCATGACCTTCGAGGCCG
Organism: Streptomyces solitudinis; assembly: GCF_036323765.1. Taxonomy (NCBI): domain Bacteria; kingdom Bacillati; phylum Actinomycetota; class Actinomycetes; order Kitasatosporales; family Streptomycetaceae; genus Streptomyces; species Streptomyces solitudinis. The sequence goes on along the minus strand of NZ_JAZDCW010000009.1, from coordinate 189,268 downwards.
CGGCCACGCTTCCCGTCGCCTTCTCCACCGTCCACTACAGCCTGGAGCACCTGGCACGGCTGCGCAGGGGAGAAACCGTGCTGGTCCACGGGGGTGCGGGCGGTATCGGACTGGCCGTCCTGCAGTTCGCCGCTCTGCATGGGGCCCACGTCATCGCCACCGCAGGCAGCGAAACTAAGCGCGACCTGCTGCGCAAATTCGGAGTCCAGCACGTCGTGGACTCGCGCAGCCTCGACTTCGCCCCCGACATCATGCGTCTCACCCGGGGTCGCGGTGTCGACGTCGTGGTCAACTCCCTCGCCGGTGAGGCCATCAACCGCAGCCTGGAACTGCTGCGTCCCGGCGGCCGGTTCATCGAGCTCGGCAAACGCGACATCATGGACAACAACCCACTGTCCTTGCGGCCCTTCTACGACAACCTCGCCTTCTTCGGCGTCGACCTCACCGCCCTGGCGCAGCAGCGCGACGTGGCACTCACGTTGGCGGAAGAGGTCCACCTGCGCGTACAGGCCGGCGACTACCGGCCCCTGCTGCACTGTGTCTATCCGGCCGCCCGGGTGGCGGAGGCGTTCGAGTTGATGCAGCATTCCCACCATGTCGGCAAGGTCGTCGTCGCCTTCGACCCCATGGACGCACCTCCCTTGGTGGAACCCGCACCGCGGCAGGTGCGACTGGACCCGGACGGCACCTACCTGGTCACCGGCGGCCTCAGCGGATTCGGCGCGGCCACCGCACGCTGGCTGGCCGACCGCGGCGCCCGCCACCTCGCCCTGGTCAGCCGACGCGGCCACCACGCGCCCGAAGCCCCCGCACTGCTGGACGAACTGACCCGGCGCGGCGTGCACGCACACGCCCACGCCGGAGACGTCACCGACGAAGACCGCATCCGTGTTCTGCTCGATGACATCGACGCGGGCGCGCACCCGCTGCGCGGCGTGGTGCACTGCGCCATGCACCTGGACGACGCCCCGCTGGACGAACTGACCACCGAGCGTTTCACCGCGGTGATCGCCCCCAAGGCGCGAGGGGCAGCGGTACTGGACCGGCTCACCCGCGAGCGGGACCTCGACCTGTTCCTCATGGTCTCCTCGGCGTCCGCGGACTTCGGCAACATCCAGCAGGCCCCGTACGCGGCCGGCAACCTCTTCCTCGAGGCACAGGTCCGTCAGCGGCGCCGCGCCGGGCTACCCGCTCAGGCCATCCGCTGGGGAGCACTGGACGAGACCGGCTACGTCGTCAACAACAACCTCGCCGCCCGGCTCTCCGCCGTGGGAATGGAGCCGCTCGGCCTGGAAGACGCCTTCAGCGCCGTCGACCACGTCCTCACCCGGCGCATCCCCGTCTCCGGTGTCGCCCGCTGGAACTGGAACCGATTCCGCGGAGTACTGAGCGCGGCCGACGAGGCCCGCTTCAGCCTTCTTATCCCGCCGGCCGAGGAGATCGACGGCCGGACACAGGAAGCGTTCATGGCCTCTCTGGCCGCCCTGCCGCCCGAGGAGGCACGGGCCGCGCTGCAGAAGGCCATCACGCAGATCCTCGCCAAGACCACGCAGACAGATCCGGACGAGCTTGACCCGCACAGGCGGCTCGCCGACCTCGGTATCGACTCCCTCATGGCCACCGAACTCCTGGTGTCGGTACGCCAGCAGTTCGATGTCGACATCCCCCCGATGGAACTGCTGCGCGGCGGCTCCACGATCCACGACCTCAGCGCCCTGCTACTGCTGCGTCTGGGGCTCGCCGCCCCAGCCAGACCCCGCCCCGCAGAAGACACCGACGGCCCCCGGCTTCCCTCGCAGCCGGTCCCGGCCAAGCCCCCGTCGACAATCGCATCTCCCGGCGCTCCGGCGGTGTAGCACCGAAGTTGACTGACCGCCACACACCGGACGCTGCGGACGGCCGTGCCCCGAACGCCCGGCCTCCTGGAGACGGCCGACGACGGGCTGTACGAGGGCGGAAACTGCACCTGCTGGTCCGTCAAACGGTTCGGGCCGCCCTGCGCGCCGGAGAGCTACTGGGACAGCCTCTGACCGCTCCCCCGCCTCCGTGAGACCCCGGGCCCGCCCTGATGGCCTGGGGGCTCGTACTCGACATCACCGGCTGGACAGCGGACGAGAACCCGACCGGTGTCACGCTGATGACCGAGCTCGGGCAGTTCGGCGCCGGCGGCCGGGCGATACACGACCCGCGCCCCGGCGAGCGGAACCGCTGGGACTGGTCCGGCGGCACCCCCTGAGCCGTGGTGCGCTACATGCAGCTGTGACCGGCCACGAGGTCGAAGCCGCCCGCACGCCCGCCGGGGTTGGAAGCGCGACCAGCTCGCCGCCTGGGGTGTTCCGTCGCCGCAATGACGGGTGGGCACAGGGACTACCGAACACGGGTGAGAGAGCCGCGCTGGCGCCGCCCGCCAGGCCGGGCGTGCGCTGCTACCCGGCGGCCAGGGTGGCGAGGGAGGTGGCGGTGGAGCAGGCCAGTGTGTGAGGGCCGCATGGCCCGGTGAGGATCGCGCCGGTACCGGGGCGCGGTACCGGCGCGACGCCTTTGGGTACAGATGCGGCCGCTGTTCAAGGTTCTCAGACGGGTGTGATCAGTAGTTCCAGGATGCCGTTGTTCAGGTTTTGCAGCCCTTGTTCGCTCATGCACTCGGTGAGTGCGTCCACTCCCGAGTAGGTGACCGTCCGCCGCATCCAGTTCCCCTCGAACCGACCTGCTGTCACCTCTCCCTCCCGGACGATCTGAAGCGTGGAGTTGACTTGGGCAAAGAAGACTGTGCCATCCACGACGGAGGTTTCGGCGCTGTCTTCCCAGCGCAAAGTCGTCCTAGCTGGCGCCGGCGAGAACAGGTCGGCGCAAGAGCGCGTGGTTGTCTGGATGGTGGTCTCGCTCTCGGCCTGTGCGAGTCCGATACAGGGCAGGTAGGTGTACACGGTGGTCGCCTTGACCGGCCGTGCGGTGTAGGTGATGCCTGGGGCGTACTCGGTGTCGGCTGTTCCGTTGCACGACACTAGTAGTGGAAGTGGTTCGGCCTGAGCAGACGTGGCAGTCGCGGTGGCGAGAGGTGCCAGAACCGCCAGAACGGCAGATATTAAGGCAGCACGACGACGCATGATCCGGTCTCCTCGATCTCATGATCAGCCATTCGGGTGCTTGAGTCCGCTCATAGTCCTGCGTGGGCTTAGAGAGATGCCATAGCTTCAAGGGGTCAGGGCACACTACCTGTCTGGGCCATGCCGTTGCGATGCGGAGAAGAGCACGGATGGCGCTCAGCCGTCGTGATTGTCCGACTCGTGGGCGGGCCCGGGTAGTCCGAGAGACCTGGGCAAGCTCTGTCGAACTGCGGCCAGCCCCATCTTAAGACCGTGTCCTATGTGGTGAGGCGGTTGTTGGGTTGTTCATGGGGCGGGGTACGTGGAGTTGGATTGTTCCGGACGGGCTGTGGGAGATCGCGGAGCCGTTGATCCCGCCGTCGAAGGTACGGCCGCAGGGCGGTGGGACGCAGGACACGTCTGATGAGACGCTGTTCGCGGCGATCATCTACGTCCTGGTCAGCGGGTGCGCTTGGCGGGCTTTGCCGCCGTGCTTCGGGATATCGAAGTCGACGGCCCACCGCAGGTTCCTGATCTGGTCAAGAGCCGGCGTCTGGGGCCGTCTCCACGAGGAAATCCTGCACCGCCTGGACGACGCCGGCCTCCTCGACCTGTCCCGGGCCGTGCTCGACTCCGCCCACGTCAGGGCTAAAAAAAGGGGCGAACTCACAGGTCCGAGCCCCGTGGACCGGGGCAAGCCGGGTTCCAAGATGCACATCCTGTCGGACGCGAACGGACTGCCCCTCCTCGTGGGCGTCTCCGCGGCGAACACCCACGACAGCCTCGCGCTGAAGCCCATGGTCGCCGGTCACCAAACAAGACACGATCCCCACCGCGGCCGCTACCTCAAACCCCAGCGCCTGCACGCGGACAAAGCCTACGACGTCCCCCACCTGCCCCAATGGTTGTGGGCAAGCACATCGGCGTCCGCATCGCCCGCAAAGGCATCGACTCCAGCGAACGGTTAGGACGCCGCAGGTGGGTCATCGAGCGGACCATGTCCTGGCTGACCGGCTACCGCCGCCTCAACCACCGCTACGAACGCCACCCCCGCAACTACCTGGCCTTCCTCGGCCTCGCCGCAGCACTCTGCTGCTACAAACGACTCCTCCGCCTCACCACATAGGACACGGTCTTACTCGTGTGGCATGAGGAAGGCGACCTGCCGTGAAGGCCGACGCCGGACAGGCGGATCTGCCCCGACGTCCCTCTCCCATCGCCTGCCCGCAGCCCGCGGGCCCGCAGCGCCGCCGGGCGGGCCACCGATGCCGAACCGGCCCCCGAATCCAACGACCGCCGCTGCGCGCGGGGCGGCGGTCGCTGGGTTCGGGCCGGACGGCTCTGCGCATGCACGGGCTGAACGCCCCGTACACCGACCGCGCCGTGCTCGCGCGGCAGTTCCCGGGAGACAGCAACGCCGCGCCCTGGCCGTCTCCTTTGGCGGCTGAGGTGCGGAGGGCGGAACGTCTGCCTGACCGGCACCGGGGCGGCTGAGCGGGCCCGTTGTCGTCAATAGGGACAGAGCCCTCACCGGCACCGTCCATCGCGGCACGGCACCACTGCAGTTCGGTGTCGTGAAGGACCAGGAGGTGACGGTTCGGGACAGCGACAAGCGACAGTGGCGGCCATGGCAGACAGCAGCCCGTCCGCCAGCGCGGCGCGGCCCTCCTCCCCGGGCGGCTCGGCGCGATCGTGTCCGCTCGCACGGTCCTACTGCCGCAGACGGTGCCATGCGTCCGCGCCCACACGTCCTGCATCCCCATGAGCCCCTGCCCTCCGCACCGCTGCCCGCATCGACGTCCCGATTCTGCTGCTCCGGGAGCACCAGGGAAGGGGACTTCGGGGAAGGCCAGCCGACTGAGGCCGGCATACGGCACGGGCCTGGGCCCGGCCCCTCCGAGGGACCGGGCCCGGATCGTACGGGTAGCGGAAGCCCGCGACGGGACTTCGCGGCCCCACGCGCTGACGGTCCAGACTGCCGGCCTGCGTGTGGTCAGGTGCCGGACAGCCCGCGGGCGACCTGTTCCAATCCCCTCTTGGTGGCGTTCAACTGGTCACCGACGACGCTCAGCCGCCTTTGCAGGTGGTCGAGGCGTGCGGCGACCGCCAGTGTCGCGAAAGCCTGCGCCAGCTCGGCCGCGCCGGGCTGCCCCAGTCCCGCCTTCCCGGCCCAGTCCATCGCCAAGCGCTCGAACTGCGCAGCACGTTCGGCCGATGCGTTCCCAGCCATCCATGAACCCTTCCGCGGTCAAAGCATCACCGTCGGGCCGGGTGGTCCGGTCTCAGTCGATGCCGTCGAAGTCAGGAAGAAGATCCGGTACCGGTGCCTGCGGTGGTGCCAGGGGATACGCCCTGGCCGATTTGGACACGAGAAACTCGACAACCACCGGGCGGTCGCGTACCGCGGAGGCCTGCGTCACGATCCGGTCCACCTCGCCCGGGTCCGCACACGTGAACGTGGCGCAGCCGTAGGCCCGCGCCAGCGCACCGATGTCCGGGCTTTCGGTCGCCTCGTGGTCGGACAGGTCCGTCTCCTTGTCGTCACGCGAGTACCACAGGTCCTGCCACTGGCGCACCATGCCCAGCATGGCGTTGTTGATGACCGCGACCTTGATGGGAAGCCGGGCCTGGACGCAGGTGGCGAGCTCCTGGCACATCATCTGGAAGCTCCCGTCCCCGTCGATGGCCCATACCTCCGCGTCGGGGTGAGCCGCCTGCACACCCATGGCGGCGGGGACCGCGTACCCCATGGTTCCGGCGCCGCACGTGGTGATCAAGGTGCGTGGGCGTTCGTAGCGGATGTGCTTGGCCGCCCACACCTGGTGCTGGCCCACGCCCGCCGTGTACAGGGTGTTCGGGCCGGCGGTGAGGGATCCGAGGCGTTCCACGGCGTACCGGGGGTCGAGGGCCCCGTCGACCTCCTCGCCGTGGCCCGGTTCATGCCGGCTGCGCCAGCCGTCCAGGGTGTCCCACCAGGACGAGAGGTCCGGGCTGCGGTGCCGGCCGCTTTCGAGGGCTTCGCGGACCTGGTCCCTCATCATGGTGAGGGCGGGGCGGCAGTGCGCGTTGACGGCGATGTCGGCGTGCCTTCTGTGGGAGATCTCTCCATCATCGATGTCGATGTGGACGACCCGGGCGTCGGGAGCGAAGGTGTCCAGCTTCCCAGTCACCCTGCTGTCGAAGCGGGCTCCGACGGCGAAGATCAGGTCCGCCTTCTGCAGGGCGGCGGTCGCCGCGATCGTTCCGTACATCCCGGGCATGCCGAAACCGAGCCGATGGCCGTCCGGGAACACACCGCGTGCCATGAGGGTGGTGACGACCGGCACGCCGATCTCCTCCGCCAGCTCCCGCATGGGCCCGGCGGCCTCGCCCCGTACCACTCCACCGCCCACGTACAGGACCGGTCGGCGGGCATCCAGCAGCGCTGTCACGGCCTGCTCGATCCGGGCGCGCTCGGGCGTCGGCGGGTCGGCTGCTTCCGGTCCGCCGCCGGGCGCCGGGGCCCTTCCGTTGAGCGCGTCCATGGTGATGGAAACCAGGACCGCCCCCGGGCGTCCGCTCATCGCCCTACGGGCGGCCTCGGTGACGGCCGGGAAGACGTCCGCCGCTCGGGTCACTTCCACGGAGTACTTGGTGACCGACGAGGCGACGGAGCAGATGTCGGCCTCCTGGAACGCCCCGGTGCCCAGTTGGTCACTCTCCACCTGCCCCGTGATCGCCAGGACTGGCACGGAATCCTTCTGCGCGTCCATCAGGGCGGTGACGAGGTTCGTGGCACCCGGCCCGGAGGTGGACAGACACACTCCGAGGCGGCCGGCGGCCTGGGCATAACCCGAGGCCGCGTGTCCCGCACCCTGCTCGTGCCTGGTCAGGATGTGGCGCACCTCTGGAAAATCTCCCAACGTGTGGTACAGCGGGAGTATGGCTCTGCCGGGTATGCCGAATACGACCCGCACACCTGCGTTCCTCAGGGCGTGCAAAGCGGCGGCAGCACCTGTCACGTCGCGCTCTTCATCGGTGGCCATGCTCCTGCCTTTCCAGTGACGGATGCCGTTGCCCCCTCGGGAGGGGCACGTGCTGGACGGTCCTCAGCACAGTGGGGAGATGCGGCGGCCGGACCGGAGCGCTGCCCCCGTGCCGATGCTCACGCGCTCGGCTCGGTGCGTCATTCGGGCAGGCTGTAGACGCTGTTGACGTGACCGTCGGGGGTGATCTCACCCTTGGCGCTCATGTTCTTGCCGTCCAGGTCCTTGAACACACCGCCCGTGCTCTGCGCCCTCATGGAACCGCGCAGACGGTAGGAACCGTCGTCATCGCGCTCGCCCGACGAGGAACCGGTCAACGCGATGGTGTCGAAACTCCCCTCCGCTGTGGCGATGATCCGGCAGGTGGTCATCGCGGTACCGTCCTGGAGGCGCCGCATCAGGTGGTTGGCGATGACCTGCACGGCATGGCCGTTGATGTTCCCGGCCCCTGACGCCAGGACCTCGAGTTCTACGAGGCTCCCCTCCATGGAGATGATTCGAGTCGCGTCAATATTTTCAGCAAACTCACAGATCACCTTGTTGGACACTTGATCGCTTCCCTCCTGGGTGGGGCTGTAAGGGGAACAGTAGACTCGTGGACAAGGTGCGGCAAGGCGTGACCCGGCCAACTGCGTCGCGCACGCGAAGAATTCTTGATCAGACAGGAGAGCGTCGAGACGAGGCCACCTCCCGGACTCTTCGCCGGGAGGTGAGACTCCGATTGTCGAAATCCCCGGGAACAGGCGATCACCGCGCTGAACGCCGAGATCTTTTTCCTCTTGATCAGAAAGTCATTGAGGCTTTTCCATCACCGGCTTGAGCTGGCCAAATGCAGGGTGGGGACGGCCAGGGCGAGGCAGGTGATCCGGGTGGTCGAGCCCCGGAGCTTGCGAGGGAGCCGCCAGGACTTGAGGGTGGCCGCGGGGCCTGCTCTACGAGGGCGCGGGTCTTCGCGTGGGACCGGTTCACCGCCTGCTGGGCAGCGGACAGGGTCTCCCACCGCCCCCAGCACGGGGTACGGACTCCGTGCCGCCGGCGCCCCGATCGCCCTTGTCGGCCCGGCAGGTGGTGACAGCCTCGGTGAGGGCCTCGACGATGCCGTGTTCGTGAGCCGCGCGGATGTCGTGGACAGCGCCGGGCAGGGCCGGTGAGGCCCGCAGCAGCCGGCCGAAGGGATCGGCGAGGACCTGCACGTTCATCCCGTGCCCCTTGTGCTTTCCCCAGTGGTAACGAGGTCGTGCGCGGGAGGCAGGAAGGTGTCGAGCTTCCGATCGTCGATCATGGTCGTGTGGTGGGGGACGCGTCTTGTGCAGCGATCATCAGCGACCGGAGGATCACGGGTCTGTCGGCCAACGTGATCGCTGAACTCGTCGCGGAAGCGGACCCGTGTGGCACGAACGGCACCAGGCCAAGCTTGCGGCACGGCCGGGGAAGCGCGCTGTGGGCGCGGGCGCGAAGCACCGGCTGGTGTTCGTCGACCGGCACCTGGCCACGCTCGTGCACCCTTTCCACCTCCCGTTGACCTCTTGAGCCCGCCCAGCCGCAGGCGGCGTCAGCGGGTGGGAGGTATCGAGGGGAGCGCCGTGTCGAGGTTGTGCCGGTCCTCGCGAAATGGTGCACCGTCGACAACGGCTCGGAGAACCTCAATGTTGGTCGGAAGACCGGAGCAGGTGAACTCGCCTAGCGCCCTGGAGAGCCGGCGCCGGGCTGTCTCCCGGTCGCTCCCCCAGACGATGACCTTGGCGAGCAGGGAGTCGTAGCGAGGCGACACGCGCACCCCGGCAGTGACGTGGGTGTCGACGCGTATGCCGGGGCCAGCGGGAACGTGCCAGTGGGTGACGAGGCCGGCCGAAGGGCGCCACCCTTGATGCGGGTCTTCCGCCAGGATCCGTACCTGGATCGCGTGCCCCCGTGTTCTTCGGCCAGCGAGGAGCGGAGCGACGCAGGATCCGTCCGCCTCCTGGATCATAGTGGTGACGAGGTCGAGTCCGCATACCTCCTCGGTGACGGTGTGTTCGACCTGGAGCCGGGGGTTGGCCTCGATGAAGTACCACCGGCGGGCGGCGTCGACGAGGAACTCGAAGGTCGTGGCGCTTCGCAACCCGACCCGCCGGGCGGCACGCGATGTGTCGTCGCATAATCGGGAGCGCTCGGCCTCGGTGAGCCAGGCCGCCGGGGACTCCTCGATGATTTTTTGGTGACGCCGTTGCACGGTGCAGTCCCGTTCCGCGAGGCAATACACATGGCCGTGGACGTCGGCGACGATCTGGACTTCGATGTGCCGGGCGCCGGGGAGGTACTTCTCCAGGTAGACACGGTGGTCGTTGAAAAGCCGTCCGGCGGTGCTGCGGGCACTGTCCAGGGCTTCGACGAGTCGGTCGGGGGTATCGACGCAGGTGACACCCCGGCCGCCTCCTCCGATGGTGGCCTTGACCGCGACGGGGTAACCGAGCGCATCGGCGAGACGGTGTGCTTCCCGGGGTTGGAGGGCGGTGGCCGGGCTGCCGGGGAGGATGGGGACGCCAGCTTCGGCCAGCGCTTCGCGTGCGGCCGTCTTGTCGTTGAAGAGTTCCAGATGCGCCGGGTCGGGTCCGACGAACGTCACTCCGGCCTCGGAGACGGCGCGGGCGAACGCGGGATCTTCGGCGAGGAAGCCATACCCGGGGTGGACGGCTTGGGCCCCAGTTTTCGCGCACGCGTACAGGATGGCGGGCACGCAGGTGTAGCTGAGGTGAGGGGCTGCCGGGCCGAGGCAGAAGGTGTCGTCGGCGAGGCGGGCAGCCATGCCATCACGGTCGGCCTCGGAGCAGCCGACGATGCTGCGGACACCCAGGTCTCGACAGGCTCGTACTAAGCGCACCGCGATCTCGCCACGGTTGGGAATCAGAAGACTGTCGAACATCACTGCCCCTGTTCGCCGATGGAGCGGGCGGCACGGGAAGAAGGGGCCAGCATCATCAGGTGCTCCCCGTATTCGACGATCTGGTTGTCTTCGACGTGGATGTGAATGATGCGGCCGGGACGGTCGGTGGTGACGGGGGTAAAGGTCTTCATCGCTTCGATCAGGCCGACCTTCGTTCCGGCAGCGACCTCGTCGCCGGATTTTACGAACACCTCGTCTCCGGGGGCGGGCGCCCGGTAGAAGACACCGGCGCACGGCGCCTTGATCGCGGCATCGGCAGCCTCGGGCATTTTGAGCGCGGGCTGCGCCGGAATGGGGGTGGACGGGTCGGCCGCAAGGTTCTGGTGGATATCGAGCTCGATATCCAGCGCGCGGAGTCTGAGGTGGTCGATGGCGGTTCCGGTCACCACCTCGACAGCCTCCCGCATCAGCGAGGCGAGGGTATATTCGGGACCGACCTCGGTGTTGTTCCTGGTCGGTGCGTCGGACTCGTCCATCATTGCCGTCCTTCTCCTCAGGCGTCGCGCGGGGCCGTTTCTTCGCCAAGATCCCATACCGTGCCAAATGACGTCAGACGTTTCTCGCGCTGAGTGAGCAGGTTTGCCGTATCCAGGCGTTCCGTCTCGGCTAGCGTGCGTCGCAGCGCGGCTTTGAGCAGGGCAGCCGCGGCGGCGGGGTCCCAGTGCGCGCCACCGTCCGGTTCAGCGACGATCTCGTCGACCAGGCCGTGCCGATGGAGGTCGTCGGCGCGCAGCCGCAGGCGCGCCGCTATGTGCGGAGCCTGGGCGGTGGTGCCGAATAGCAGGGCGGCGCCGCCTTCGGGGCTGATGACCGACAAGGTGGCGTTCTCCTGGATCAGCAGTCGGTCTCCCAGGCACAGGGCGAGCCCTCCGCCGCTGCCGCCCTCGCCGATGACCACGCAGACGATGGGTACGGGCAGACGGGCCGCGGTGGCGAGGGTTTCGGCGATCGCCGCGCACTGGTTGTTCTCCTCGGCCCGTGGGCCGGGGTAGGCCCCCGGGGTGTCGATGAGCGTGACGATAGGTATGCCCCAGCGTGCGGCGAGTCGCATCACCCGTGTTGCCTTGCGGTACCCGCAGGGGCTGGGCATCCCCCAGTTGTGGGCGGGGTCGAACCCACCTGGGCCGCGCACGTGACCGATGAGGGCGACCCGTCGCTGGTCCAACCATCCCAAGGCCGTGAGCAGCGCCGGGTCGTCGCCCTCGCTGCGGTCGCCGTGCAGGGTGACCATGTCGTGGAAGACGGTGTCGCGATAATGGTCGAGGCGTGGGCGCTGCCGGTGCCGGGCGAGGGCGACGGCCTGCCAGCCGCTCGCAGGCGCTGCGCTGACATGGGGGTGAGGCGGCTCGCCGGGGCCGGGGGGAAGGGCGCTCCGGGCGGCGAAGGCGATCAGGTTCTGCAACAGCGGACGCAGTTGCCGGCGGGTAGCGACGATATCGACGTGGCCGTGCCGGAGAAGGAAGTCAGAGGTTTGGAAGTCGGCGGGGAGTTTGGCCCCGATCGTGCGCTCGATAACCTTGCGTCCCGCAAACCCGGCACGTGTGCCCTGCTCGGCGATGACGACGTCACCGATGCTGGAGTAGGAGACGGCGACCCCGCCGAAGACCGGATCGGTCAGGACGCTGAGGAAGGGAGTGCTGGTCTCCCTCAGCAGGGCGACGGCGGTTGCGGTCTTCAGACCTTGGAAGAGGGCGAAGGTGCCTTCCTGGATTCGCCCCCCGCCCGACGCGGAGACGACGGTCAAGGGGACCGCTCGCTCGATGGCTAGCCGGGCGGCCCGCAGGAATTTCTCGCCGACGACGACGCCCATTGTGCCGCCCATAAAATCGAAGTCCAGTACCATCATCACGGTCGGGTGTCCGCCGATCGCACATGTGCCGTAGACGGCTGCATCATGCAGTCCTGTCTTCTGACGGGCGGCACGATGTCGCTCCGGATAGGGAACGCGGTCGGTGAAGCACAGCGGATCTCCCGCTTCGAGCATAGCGTCGTGCTCGTGGAAGGAGTCGTGGTCCACTAGGAGCGTAATGCGCTGTCGGGCGGAGAGGGGGAAGGAGTGGGCACATATGCCGCAGGTGTTGTCGGAACTGCGGGAGGCGGTGTCGGCCCACACGGAGCAGCGGGGACACTGCCGCCACCGGGAGGCTATTCGGCTAATGCTCTGCACCGTCTCCGCTTGCCTTCGCCGATGAGCTGGTTGTGGTTCGGAACGGGCTGACAGCCGCGCGGGGCCGTGCTGTTCGTTTCCGGCACGGGTGGGCTCGGTGCCCCGCTCCTCGTCGGGTGGGGTGTCTTCGGTCATCTCGACGGCTGTCTCGGCTGGTGGCTGCCTGCCCCCGCCCGCAGCGTTTGCCGGGAGAAGCGGGCTACGCGGCCCCAGCAGCGGTCATCAGATCGCGGGCCGCGGTGCGTATGCAGTGGTGGATGAGAGAGTCCGCATCGCGCGCCATGGCGGGGTCGACGTTGAGGGAGAGACGGCAGGCGCCCAGGTAGGACACGAGGGGGACAGTGATCGCCGTGCTCAGGGGCGGAGCGGCCCCGCATCTCTGGATCGCCTGGACGTGGCCGAGCGCCGGCGGTGTGTGGGGGCCCGGCCCGGCCACGCTCATTCGGGCTTGCCGGCGGCTCGTGGGCGGGGACAACCGTGGCCGGGGAGACGGGGGCTGTCGTCTCACGGAAGAGGAACTGACGCAGCCGCAACCCGTCGGCGACGCTATGGGAGAGCTTCATGACGTACCCGCTGATGCCTAAGCGATCGTCTGGGAGCAGGTAGGCCTCCCACGGGGAGCGCCCCGGCACACACGGCTGTTCCTGCAGTGTGGAGATGTGGTCGAGCAGCGTCTCGGCGTCGCGGAGGCCGGCGGCAGGCAGACGTCGTAGGTGTCGCTCCAGCTGGAAGCCGGGTTCCGGCTCCCATCTCGGCGGCTGCCAGGGCGAGGACGGAGCTACCGTCTTGGACCGCAGGCGCGGCAGTAAATGGGTGGCGCGCTCGTGCCAGGCCACCAGCCCGTTCCGGTCCACGACGCCTTCGAGAAGCATCGCGATCAGGATGAGGGGACGCACCGACGCCTGGGACTCCAGTCCCCACACCAAGCGGTCCTTTGGGTTCATCACGTCTGCGGCCGAGCTGCGTCGCAGGCTACCCATCAGGTCTCTCCTTCCGGGCGGATGTCCGCGCATTGCTCAACGGTGATCAGAACGACAACCCGCCGTCGATTCTGATCACCTGACCGGTAATATAGCCAGCGCGCGATGAGGCCAAAAAACGAACAAGATCTGCCACCTCTTCCGGCTCGCCAAACCGCAGCAGCGGGATGCGATTTCTCCAGCGACTTGCGTACTGTGCGGTGAATTCTGTGGCGATGAATCCTGGCGCCACGGCATTCACTCGCACTCGGTGACGACCGGCTTCTTTAGCCAGAGCCCTGGTCAACCCTTCCAGAGCCGCTTTCGATGCCGAGTAGTTGGACTGCCCAGGCAGTCCAACAGCGCCACTTATGGAAGAGATGTTGATCACTGACCCACCCCTGCGGGCATACAGGTCGGGCAAGAAGCACCGGGTGACGCGAAACGCCGCGTCACTGTTGACCGCCATGACGGAAAACCAGTCATAATCGGTCATCCGGTGCAATGATGCGTCGCGTACCACCCCTGCATTGTTGATGATCACGCTGACTTCGCCAAGTTTCTTCCGCACTTCGTCGCGTAGTTTCTCGACATCTTTTTGCGAGGTCACATCACACTGCACGGCCAGGACGGGCACCCCCGCTCCGGACGCCTCCTTGCGGGTGCGCACCGCTTCATCGCTACTGGTCAAAAACGTGAAGGCGATAGCGTAACCGTCACGTGCCAGCCCCAAGGTGATGCTTCGACCGATGTTTTTCGCCCCGCCCGTAACTAGGGCCACAGGCGCACTGTTAAAGCATTCCACCAAATTGGCCTCTCTGGCATGCCCTGTCCCACTGAGGCCTTCCAAAGGTACGGCGATAGAGTTCAACGGTCAACCCGCCCACGGCCGTCAGGCAGCAATGTGAATACTGAGACAGATTTGAACTGCAGATAAATGACGGCAGTAAGTGAACGTTTCTTTCTCCTGTTGCGCATGTTGCCAACATTTTTTGCACACACTATCACGGGCAATCACCTGCCGAGGGTATAGTCGCCGATGACCGCCACGAATACGTCCGATGGTCAAGCTGCCGAAGGTCGACATGAATGACGCCAGCATCCACGAGCGATCCCTTTCCCTGGCCGAGCAGGACGGCATATTGGATGAGCATATTCGCCCCGCAATATCGACTCAGGCCGTCAGGTACCGCACCGTCGTCCTCACGGGCGCGACGGGTCATCTGGGCGGATACCTGTGTGCCTCGATTCTGGCCCGAACCACCTGGCGTGTGATCTGCGTCGTAAGGGCAGAGGACGAACACACCGCGGTCCGCCGTGTCCGCGATACGACCCTGAACGCGCACCCCGGCTCCCAGGCCGCTCTGGACCGGGTCACGGCCGTACCCGGCGACCTGAGCGCGCGGGACTGGGGCCTAGGCGCCGAAGTTTTCCAACAACTCGCCCACCATACCGACGCCGTCTTCCACTGTGCCGCCACCGTATCGATGCGCCGATCGTACGAACAGCTGCGCGCGGCCAACGTGCACGGAACGGCTGAGGCGATCCGCCTCGCCGCCACCGGCCGCCCCAAGCCACTGCATTACGTGTCAACTCTGGGTGTTTTCATCGCCTCCCGCCGTTATGGCGCGCAGGTGGTGTGCGAAGACGACGAACCGCACATCCGGGAGGCTGGCCGACGCGGGTACGCCCGCAGCAAAGCCGTGGCTGAGGCCCTGGTACGTCAGGCACGACAACGCGGACTGCCGGTGTCCATCCATCGCTTTCCGCTGCTACTGGGCGACTCCCGCACCGGGGCCTGCAACCCCACCGACTATCTGGCGACCTTGATGAGTGCCTGCGTGCGGATCGGCATGGTTCCCCAAGGAGCAGTCCGGTTTCCCGCCACCGCCGTCGACCACTTGGCACACGTCATCGTCGAAACCGCCCGCCACGAGCCGCCGATGACCGCGACCCTGCACGTCCTCTACACAAAATGGCTCACCCTGTCCGACATCTCGGCTGAACTGAATGCGGCCGGATACCTGTTACAGCCCGTACCGCCGCAGCACTGGAACAGCTCCATGGCAACCGCCTTCTCGCACGCTCCGCAGATCAGCGCCGTACTCAACGCCCTGAACCCGCACGTGCTCCGTCCCTCAGCCCCGGAAGCCCTACCGGCGATATCCTCCGCGCGCACCGAACGCTTGGTCAGGGGTATGGGCTTGGCCCACCCTCCATTGGACCGGGAGTTCGTCGCACGGGTTGTCCATCACCTGATGGCTACCGGCGTCCTGCCGCCACCCGGCACCGTGGCCCAGCCGGCCGTGCAGTGACCATCGCCTAGCCGAGGAGCTTCCCTGTGCCGACATCCATTTCACAACACGACAAACTCCAGTCTCGCCTCACGCCACCCGACGTCACCGCCTCACCCGAGACCCGCCACGTCGCTAGGAGGTCGATGTGACAGCCCACCCCGGTGGCGACATCGCAGTGGTTGGCATCGGCTGCCGCTTCCCCGGCGCCCACGGGCCACGGCAACTGTGGGATCTGCTGATGAGTACAGCGGCTACCGTACGCACTCCGCCTTCCGATCGCTACGGACTCGACTCTCTGGGACAGCCGGTCCGCGGCACGGACCAAGAGGTACCACGCGGTGCCAGTCTGCTGGATGAAGTCGACGGATTTGACGCGAACTTCTTCGGCATCGGCACTAGGGAAGCGCTACGTATGGATCCCCAGCAACGGATCGTCTTGGAGACCGTCTGGGAGGCGCTGGAGGACGCCGGTATTCCACCCCACACCCTGACGGGCAGCCGCGCCGCCGTCTACGCCGGACAGATCTGGTCCCACTACGGCGACCTGCTCGCACGAGACAACACCCCCGACGCCTACGCCCTGATGGGGTCCTGGGTCAGGGGCATGCTCAGCGGGCGCGTGTCTTACACCCTGGACCTTCGGGGGCCTAGCCTGACCCTCGACAGCGGTTGTTCCTCGGGGCTCGCCACCGTCCACCTGGCCGCGCGAGCGCTCCGCGAGGGCGAGGCCGACCTCGCCCTCGCGGCTGGCTCACAAATTCTGCTGCACGACCAAGAGCACACCGCGTTCGCGCGCATCGGCGCGCTTTCGCCGGACGGCTGCTCAAAGTTCGCCGACGCGGCGGCCGACGGCTTCGGACGGGGCGAAGGCTGCGCCGTCGTCGTCCTCAAACCCGTGTCGGCCGCCGTCGAGAACGGCGATCGCATCTACGCGGTCGTCCAAGGCAGTGCCCTCAACAACGATGGCAGAGCGAGCGGTTCCCTCATGGTCCCCGCCGTAGAGACCCAGGTTGAGTTGATACGTCACGCGTGCCGGACCGCGGGGATATCCGCCGCTGACCTGCACTTCGTCGAGGCCCACGGCGTCGGCACGCCCGTCGGGGATCCCGTCGAGACCACAGCACTGTCCACCGTCCTGAACGAGGCCGGCCGACGCTGTCCTCCGGTGTGGCTCAGTTCAATGAAAGGCAACGTCGGTCACAACGAATCCGTCGCCGGTCTGGCCAACCTGATCAAAGCCTCCCTGGCGCTGCACCACCGCGTCCTTCCCGCCACCCCGCACCACGCCAACCCGTCGACCGCGATCGACTGGGATGCCCTGCCCGTCCGCGTCCCAACCACCCCGATCAACCTGACTCCTACCGGCACGCTGTACGCCGGGGTGAGCGCTTTCAGCGCCACCGGCAGCAACGCCCACCTCGTGCTTTCCTCGCCGCCCGCCCACACCGCGCCCGCCGCGCCATCCGCTCCGACCCCCTACGTCCTGCCGGTCTCCGCACGCCACCCCGACAGCCTGCGCCGTCTGCTGCACGCTTACGCCACCTTCGTGGAAAGGCACCCAGAACTTCCGTTGCGCGACGTGTGCTACACCGCCACTGTCCGCCGCAGCCATCACCCCTGGCGCACCGCGGTAACGTTCACTGACCACCCCACTGCCGCCCGCGCCCTACGCCACGCCGCCGACCACCTGCCCCTGTCGCCCTGTGCCGCTGCTCCGAGCATCACCTTCGTCTACCCCGCGGAGAACCCTACGACTGAGGACTGGCACGCCCTGTCCGAGGCGCATCCTCACATTGACCGCCTCTTGACCGAATGCGTCCAGGAGGTAGAGGAGTTGACAGGCCGCCCCTGGAGCTTGTCCGACGACGCGGAGAAAACCACGGCCCACCTGCGCTGGGCCGTCTACACGGCGACCACTCGCCTGTGGCGGCACTGGGGAGTCGCCCCCGCCGCTGTCGCCGCCGCGCCCGGTACACAGGCCGCCGCCCAGTACGCAGCCGGCCTCACCACCCGACAGGATTCCCTACGTCGCCTCACCGACGACACGCGGTTACCGTCAGCCCCAGGCGACGACCATCCGCCATATCACCTCGTCGAGAGCTCCGCCCTCGACGAGACAAACGCCGACCATGCTGGCGACACACACCCGTCCGCCTCTAGCACCGACTTCCGGCTTTTTCTCGGCTTCCGCCCCGCCGTAACCGACGCCTCCGCCGTTACTCCGCCGGAGACGGACCGTCCAGCTCCGGCGCACGCGCTCATGGAGGCCGTCAGTACGCTCTACACCCTGGGTTTCCCTCTCAAATGGGCGGAGATTGTCCCGGCCGGTTGCATCGTCACCCTGCCCACCTACCGCTGGCACCGCACCCGTTACTGGGCACCCACCACTGGTGGCCCACCCCAGCACCGTCACCCGCTGCTCACCAACCGCGCCGTTGAACGCCGCAGCGTG
Source organism: Streptomyces solitudinis (assembly GCF_036323765.1). Taxonomy (NCBI): domain Bacteria; kingdom Bacillati; phylum Actinomycetota; class Actinomycetes; order Kitasatosporales; family Streptomycetaceae; genus Streptomyces; species Streptomyces solitudinis. The sequence continues at coordinate 171,359 of NZ_JAZDCW010000009.1, read as the reverse complement.
GCATGGACGGCCCCATGGGCCGCGCCCCAGTACTCGACCGACAGAGCAACCGGAGTGGCACCGCTCGCACACCTGTCACTGCTGGAGCTGACAGCGACCTGCAGTCTGCGCGCGGCCGGGTACGAACCCGTGGAACTGACGAACATCACCACCGGTCCCGGCCCGTGGCCGTCCCCCGCCCACGTCTTCGTTCGTGCCACCTCCGGACGCCACGGACAGTGGCACCTGACGTGTCACCTCAACGCAACCGACGACGTCCCGGATGGCACACGACCGACCATCACCGCCCAAGTCGAGCTCAGCCCCCGGTCCAGCCGGGGCACCAGAACACCGTCGACATCCGGACCATCGCACGGTCACCCGACAGTGCATGCGCCCACGCTCCCACTCCCCGTCGACCACCCGGCCTCCCACCTCTACCGCATCACTGTGCTCGCCACCGAGGAAGACGACACGGCCTGGGACATCACTGTTTCATCCCAGGCCGGCGGCAGGGACCAGGACTGGGTCGGGCGGGCATTCGACCCGCAATTGACCGACTTCCTTCACCAAGCCGCTCTGTCCGCGTGCGCTCGACTCCACACGTGCCCCCCCATCGTCACCGCGTTGAAGCTCTACGCCCCCCTCGGCCCAGGGCCTCTGCGCTACCTACTCCGTCTCCCCTCCTCCGCGACGCCGCCTAACGCCCCGATGACGGTGGACATCACCGCGTATGACAACACCGGCCGCCTGCTCCACACTCTCACCTCGACCTTGGGGTAGGCGGACCCAGCGACCGGCCCTCTATCTCGGCGCACGCACGGCACGGATGCGACTCGGCCCGCAGAAGGGACAAACTGGTGCGATACCTCACATGGCGCGATTTAAGCATCGGAATGACGTTCCAGGCAGGACCGGTTGCCATCACCCCCACATTGGTGAGTGAGTTTGCACGGATCACCGGAGACAACGCGGCCCTTCACACCCAGCCAGACGCTGCCGCCCGCACGATCTACGGAGGGCTCGTCGCCCACGGCATGCTCGGCATGTCACTTGCTCACGGCATGCTGCGACAAGCTCTCGCCGGGCTGCACGACGATCTCATCGCCCTGACCGCCGTTGGCGCTTGGCGCTTCCATGCCCCCATCCGCGCCTCCGATAGCCTCCTCGCCCGCTTCGAAATCATCGAGCTGGCCTCGCACACCGGGCTGCCGCGCGGAACCGCTACGTTCACGGTCACCGTACTGAACGGGCCAGGCCACAACGCCCAGACAGGCCGAACCACCCTGCTGATCCGAACCGATCCGCACAGCGACGCCAAGGCGACAGCGCGAGCGGACGGTAGCCCAGCGGGCTAGCCTCAGGCTTTCATGAAGCGGGCTGTCCGGCAGTTGGCCAGGAAAGCAGAAAGTGCCTCTGACCAGCAAGAATGAGGATTGTCGAGGTCCTTACTCCTCGAGCGATACGGCTCCCCGCAGGCCCAGCGAAACGGCCGCCGCAAACTCATCGACGTCGTGCGGCCCAGGGCCCCGCGCATGGCCGAGCAGCCGGTCCGTGACATCTTCGACGCGCTCGAGGAGCAGACCATCGTCGTTTCCGGCACCGGCACCCTCGAGGTGATCGTGCCCTCGCCGGCGACGTCTTTGGCCGCCGTCCACGAACAACGCCGGGCCCTGGAGACCCGGATCGAGGACACGCTCGAGGCCCACCCTCTTGCCGAGGTCCTGACCTCGATGCCCGGCGGCGGCGTCAGGACCGCCGCGGTCCTCCTCACAACCGTCGGCGACGGCAACTCGTTCCCGACCGCCGCCCACCTCGCCTCCTACGCGGGCCTCGCCCCGGCCACGAAGCAGTCCGGCACCTCGACCCACGGCGAACACGCCCCCGGAGGCGGAAACCGCCAACGCAGACCCGGGATGTTCCTCTCCGCGTTCGCAGCCCTTCACGACCCCGCCTACCGGGGCTACTGCAACCGCTTCCGAGCCCGCGGCAAAACTCACACCCAAGCCCTCCTCCGCCTCGCCCGCCACCGCGTCAGCGTCCTCTTCGCCATGCTCCGCGCCGGACCCTTCTACGGACCCAGGAACCGCCGGCTCGCTTGACGAAAGACATAGAGGCCCCCGGGGGAAAGCGCAACACGTTGCCCAGCTCACAACGTCTGCTGCCTGGCGGGGCGGGGACAGAAGAGACCTCAAGCGTGGCCATATCCCTGCCGTACGAGCGGCACATCATCTGGCATCGCACCGGAGGTCACTCGATCCTGTCGGTGCCGTAGCCGAGCCCACCAGAAAGCGGGACTTCCCCAATTGAAGAAGTCCCACTCAACGACAGGAATCAGCCCTCAACGAGCTCGGCGTCGACGATGACGTTCTCAGCATCGGCATCTACGTCGGTGTCGACTTCTACCTTGCTGAGGATCCGGCCGATGCGACGGATGGCATCTTGCTGTCGCTGCGCCTCCTCGCCGCTACGAGCTTTCCGTGCGACCTTGTCCTCCGTGGCGTTCCCGACAACCTGCCACGCCGCGTCCAGCAGCTCCAGCGCCGCGTCCACCGGGTCTGAGCTCCGGCTGAGCATGCCGCCCTGCTCGGGTTTCGCTTCGGCCCGTTGCGTGGGCATCACCGCTTCGGGTGCGGTCGTCCAGGCAGCGCTGAAGGCCTGGCTACGCTCCGCCGGGTCGGAGACACCCCTGGCGGCCGCCACCGCCTTCTTCACTCGCTGCTGGACCTGGTTGGCTACAAGCCGGACCCCGCCTGCCTGGTGGGCCCAGTACAGCTCGGCATAGGCGCGCGCGGCCTCCTGGTCGCTGGTGCGCTCCGCGTACGGTTGCAGCTTTCGCAGGTGACTGTCGGGCAGGGGACGGCCGAGTTCCTTCTGCACGGTCTGCGCCAGACGCCAGGTCTTCTGAAGCCGGTCCGCCTCGCTGGTCGAGAGACCATCGTGCTCCTGCTGCAGGTACTGCTCCCAGGTGCGGGTACCGTCGCCGCGGTACAGGCGGCGCCTTCGGACTACTTCCAGGGAATAGCCGAGCATCCAGCGGGCTGTGCGGGCGTTGTCGACGGCGCGGTGGGCCTCGGTCAGGAGACGCTGCTCGTGCTCCTCGAGCGGACCCTTCGCGGTCTCCGGCGCGGCGTCCACGTCAGGGAGGGTCAGTCCCCAGTGCTCCATCGTGAAGGGCTGAGCGCGCACCTGCGGAGGTCCGGCGGGCCGGTCAGGCACAGCCGGGCTCTCCGACGCGGGACTCACCCTGTCGGCGGGAGGCTGCTGGGCTCCCTTGTTGGCTGCCGCTCGGAAGTCACGCCGCCTAGAAGACTGATGAAGATCTTGGTGAGGGGCTGTCCGGCCGGAGGCCGGATGGTCCCTCTTCGTTATGTGCCGGTTGGGGTGAGGTGCCAGGCACCGTCGACGCGGGTGAGTCCGAGGTTGATCAGTCGGCGGAGGTTGAGGGCGGCGGCTCGGGTGTGGAGCCAGGCGTCGTTCTTGAGGGTGCCGCGGTAGCGCAGGCGGCGGTTGCCGTGGTGGACGAGCCAGGCAACGGCCCGTTCGACCGGTGGCCGCCAGCGGCGGTAGTCGGCCTGCCAGCCGGGATCGGTGGCGGCCTGGTGGCGGGCGGTTGTCTGGAGGTCGTGGTGAGGCCGGATGGTCAGGATGCGTCCGGCCCTGGCTTTGGTGCACCGCTCACGCAGGGGCATCCGGTGCACAAGTCCCCGAAAGAGGCTTTGCGCTGGTAGTGCTGCCCTCCAGGGTCGGACAGGCCAACAGTGTGTCCGGCCGGGCAGGTCACGAGGGCGGCTTGGGTGTCGATGGTGAAGTCGTCGGGGGTGAAGCCGCCGGGGACGGCGGGCCGCAGCGGGGCGGGTTTGAGGAACAGCCGGTGCCCGGCCTCGTGAAGGGTCTGGCGGGCATCGCCGGTGGAGTAGGCGGTGTCACCGAAGACGTCCAGCGGGGTGGTCTCGCCGGCGAGCAGGTCCAGGCCGACGGCGGCCTCGTGGTGCTCGGGCCCGGCGCCGGGCCGCAAGGCGAGGGCGATGTATAAGCCGGTCTCGGGCTCGATGGCCAGGTGGGCCTTGAAGCCGTCCTGCTGGTGGCTGCGGGTCTTGTGGACGTGCCGTGCTTCGGGATCGACGGTGGAGACCAGCCGGCCCAGGGCGTGGGAGGAGGACGGGCCGCGTGCTCTGCGGTCGCAGGGGCCGGCGTCGTTGCCGAGACTGAGCCAGAAGCAGTTCGCGCAACTGGAGGCGGAGCTGGCCAAGGGGCCGGCCGCACACGGCTGGCAGGACCAGCGCTGGACCCTGAGCCGGGTCAAGACCGTGATCGGCCGGCGCTTCCACCTGACCTACACCATTCAGGGCGTGCGCAAGCTGCTGGTGCGTAACGGCTGGTCCTGCCAGGTCCCCGCCCGCCGGGCCCTGGAACGCAACGACGAGGCCGTGGCCGGCTGGGTGAAGGAGACCTGGCCCTGCGCGGAAGACTCGCGGCGGCCCGTGGAGGCTGGCTCGTCTTCGAGGACGAAGCCGGCTTCTCCATGACGCCGCCGCAGGCGAAGACCTGGTCACAGCGCGGCCGAACCCCGGTGGTGCGGGTCCGCGGCCGCTCCCGCAGACGCATCTCCATCACAGCGTTGACCCGCTACAAACCCGGTCACCGCCCGAGGCTGATCTACCGGCCCCGCCGCGACGACGGCAACCGCGACGGACGCAAGAGCTTCTCCTGGCGCGACTACCGCGACCTGCTGACCGCCGCACACCGGCAGCCCGGCGGCCCGATCGTCCCGGTCTGGGACAATCTCAACGTCCACAAGGCCGCCGACCTGCGGGAATGGGCGGCTGCCCAGGACTGGCTGACCATCTACTACCTGCCGCCCTACGCACCCGACCTCAACCCCGTCGAAGGTATCTGGTCGCTGCTGCGGCGCGGCTGGCTCTCCAACGTCGCCTTCAGCACCCCCGAACACCTCGTTCAGACCATCCGACGCGGTCTCCGCCACGACCAGTACCGCAGCCACCTCATAGACGGCTGCCTCACCGAGACAGGACTGACCCTGAGCCCCTGATCACCGAAGACGACATCACGAGTTCAACCTCAGTAGGTTGGCTGACGTGAGTACGCGGGGGCAGAGCTACAGATATGTCGGACCGGTTGAGGTGAAGGCTGCGGTCCGGCCTGGCAGCGGCGGGTGCCCGATCAGCTCGGCAGCTGACTTCGACGGCTGGATCGCTGAGCGATCGGCAGCAGAGCTGACCGAACCGTTCACCTTCGTGGTCAGCACGGATGGTGTGCTTTGGCTGGCGCCGCGGTGAAGTGAGCACGTGGCCTGCGCTGGCGGGGACATGGTTCTGAGTGCTGGCGAGATGAGCTTCGTGTGCGAGGAAGACCGGTGGATCGTGGGCGAGGTCAGCAACCAGTCCACCGGATACTGCCCGGACGTCTCCTCCTGGTCGGCAGTCGCTCATGCTCTGGACGACGTAGAACTTGGGCGGCCCTCTGGCTTCACCCACGAGGTGGTGTTCCGGCGGTGCCCCGACTGCCAGGAGCACAACATCGTGCGCGAGGGCGACTTCGTCTGCGTCTTCTGCGGCAGCGATCTGCCGGAGACGTGGAACGTGGATCCCGCCGTTTGACGGCCCACCCGGGCCGTCAAACGCAAGCTCAAGCAGATCCAGTACCGCCCGCACTTGATCGACGGCTGCCTCGCCGGCACAGACCTGATCATGGACGGCTGACGACGGCCGGCGCGACGGACGCAAGAGCTTCTCCTGGCGCGACTACAGGTACCTGCTGGTCGCCGCACATCAGCAGCTCGGCGGCCCGATTGTGCTCGTCTGGGACAACCTGAACGTGCACAAGGCCGCCGCCCTGTGCCAATGAGCGGAAGGCCAGGACTGGTTGACCATCTACTACCTGCCGCCCTACGCGCCCGACCTCAACCCCGTCGAAGGGATCTGGTCACTGCTGCGACGCGGCTGGCTGTCCAACGTCGCCTTCAGCACTCCCGAACACCTTGTCCAGCGCATCCGCCGCGGCCTGCGGCACATCCAGTACCGCAGTCACCTCATAGACGGCTGCCTCGCCGAGACCGGCCTGACCATCAGGCCCGCATGAACAACCATGCGACATCACGAGTTCAACCTCAGTAGGCACGTCTGGCCTCTACGTGGCAGTGGAATTTGCTCGGGGTGTTGCGCTGCCTGCTGCGGATTTTCTGCTGGTCCTGTGTGCGGGTGGAGGATTTTGCGTAGGGCGTGGCCAGGGGCGGCTCACCGCTCCGTGGGAGCGCGCCCACGAGGGACCTGCGGGTGCCGGTGTCGGCTGATCTCTCTCTGGTACTGGGTGCATCAGTTCGTGTCAGACCTCTTTACGCGGTCGGCGGGCCTCTGTAACCATCTCGTCGCAAGTTGTTGCAGCAACATTCCGGCAGGATCTGCAATCGGTCTCTCGATCCTCCCCCAAGGCGGTTCAGATGCCGGACGCAGCAGGGACCTCGCGCGCGCCCACCAGGCGGCGGGGGTTCCTGGAGCCGTGCCTGACCGCCCCGTTCTCTGGAGATCCCGCATGAAAAAACGAACTCCCCACCACCGGGTGCTGAGACGCTCCCTTGCGGCCGCGACGGCCGCAGCGGGTGCGCTCAGCCTGCTGATGGCGCTGCCCGCCACGTCCCTGTCGGGAACGGACGCGGTGCCGGTGGCCGCTGATGTCGAGTCGACGGCGACCGTCTTCTACTACACGAAGACGAAGAACTGGTCGGCCTACAACCTGCACTACGCCCCCGACGGCGGCTCGTGGACCACCGTGCCGGGCGTGGCAATGGAGGCTTCCTGTACGGACTGGGTCAAGACGACCGTCTCCCTGGGGGCGGCCGGCGGTCTGCAGGCGACGTTCAACAACGGCAGCGGCACCTGGGACAACAACGCCGGCAAGAACTACGACCTGGGTACGGGCGACATCACCGTCAAGGACGGGGTCGTGGCCCACAGCGACCCGTGCGGGGGCGATACGGATCCGGGGCCGACGCCGACCCCGACGCAGGGCGTCAACAGCGCGACCGTGTACTACTCCACGGCGAGCCTGGGGTGGACCACCACGAACCTGCACTACCGGCCGGCCGGGAGCGCCTGGACTGCTGTGCCCGGCATAGGCATGGAAGCCGCGTGCACGGGCTGGGTGAAGAAGACGGTCGACCTCGGCACCGCGACGTCGATGCAGGCCGTGTTCAACAACGGCAACGGCATCTGGGACAACAACAACGGCAGCGACTACACGATCGCCTCCGGTGTGAGCACCGTGAAGGACCGGGTCGTGGCGAAGAACGCCGCAGACCCGTGCGTGGCGGAGGTGCCCGACACCCAGGCGCCGACCGTTCCCACGCAGGTGACGGCGAAGGCGGACGGCGTGGCCATCATTCTGACGTGGGAGCCCTCCACCGACAACAAGAAGGTCACCAAGTACCAGGTCACCCGTACCGGAGGCACGAAGGGCACCGTCGTCACCGACGTGAGCTCGACGGTGCTGTCGGTGGCGGACCTGGAGGAGAAGACCGCCTACACCTTCACCGTGCGCGCGGCCGACGCGGCGGGCAACCTGTCGGATGCCTCGACGCCGACGACGGCCACCACCGGTGTCAAGCCGCCGGCCCCCGCGCCGGGCAAGCCGCTGGGAACCGACCCGCGCAAGGACCCGATCTACTTCGTGCTGACGGCCCGTTTCCACGACGGTGACGCCTCGAACAACCGCGGCGGCAGCCAGCACGAGCGTTCCGGCAACGCCGCCAACAACGACCCCATGTTCCGCGGCGACTTCAAGGGCCTGATCAACAAGCTCGACTACATCAAGGCTCTGGGCATGTCGGCCGTCTGGATCACCCCGGTGGTCCTCAACCGCTCCGACTACGACTACCACGGCTACCACGGTTACGACTTCTACAAGGTCGACCGCCGCCTGGAGTCCGCCGGTGCCTCGTACCAGGACCTCATCAACGCCGCCCACGCCAAGGGCATGAAGATCTACCAGGACGTCGTCTACAACCACTCCTCCCGCTGGGGCGCCAAGGGCCTGTTCACACCCAAGCACTACGGCGTGCGGGACTCGCAGTGGAGCTGGTACTACGACGAACCCAACTCCTCCTTCGAGTACGACGGCCTGTCCATCGAGCCGAAGTCCGGCAAGTCGTACTACAACGGCGACCTGTGGTCCACCGAGCAGCCCACCGGCAACACCTGCGTCAACTGGGGCAAGGCGACGCAGTGGACACCTGAGGGCTACCGCATCTACAACTGCCAGTGGCCCAACGCCACTTCCGGCATCTGGCCCAAGGACATCTACCACACCTGCTGGCTGGGCAACTGGGAGGGCGAGGACTCCCGCTCGTGCTGGCTGCACGACGACCTCGCCGACTTCAACACCGAGAGCCCCAAGACCCAGAACTACCTGATCGGCGCGTACAACAAGTACATCGACATGGGCGTCGACGGCTTCCGTATCGACACGGCCGTCCACATCCCGCGCACCACCTGGAACCGCCGCTTCCTGCCGGCGATCCAGGAGCGGGTCACCCAGCAGCACGGCGCCGAGGCGGCGAAGAACTTCCTCGTCTTCGGTGAGGTCGGTGCCTTCGTCAACGACAAATGGAACCGCGGCTCGGTCAACCACTCCGCCCAGTTCTTCACCTGGAAGGAGCGCAAGGAGTACGCCGCCGACGACGCCAAGGCGGCGCTGGAGATGTACGAGTACGAGAACACCGCGGGCGTCGCGGCTCAGCCGAAGTCCACAAACGCGTTCCTCCAGGGCAACGAGTACCACGCGCCCGACCACAGCCGCTTCTCCGGCATGAACATCATCGACATGCGCATGCACATGAACTTCGGTGACGCGGCCAACGCCTTCCACAACGGCAAGGACTCCGACGACTCCACTAACGACGCCACCTACAACGTCGTCTACGTCGACAGCCACGACTACGGCCCCAACAAGGGCGGCGAACGTTACGCCGGCGGCGCGGACGCGTGGGCGGAGAACATGTCCCTGATGTGGACCTTCCGCGGCATCCCGACGCTCTACTACGGCTCCGAGATCGAGTTCCAGAAGGGCAAAAAAATCGACTGCGGCCCATCCTGCCCGCTGGAGACCACCGGCCGCGCCTACTACGGCGACCACCTCCAGGGTGACGTGAAGGCGTCGGAGTTCAGCAAGGTCGACTCCGCCACCGGCACAGTCGCCACCACGCTGTCCCAGCCGCTGGTCAAGCACCTGCAGCGCCTCAACGAGATCCGCCGCGCGGTTCCCGCCCTGCAGATGGGCCAGTACTCCACCGAGGGCATCGAGGGTCAGATCGCGTACAAGCGCCGCTACACCCAGGGCGCGACTGACAGCTTCGCGCTGGTCACCGTCACCCACGCCGCCTCCTACACTGGCATCCCCAACGGCACCTACACAGACGCCGTCACCGGCGATGTCCAGGTCGTCACCGACGGCAAGCTGTCCGTCGCCGCCCCCGGCAAGGGCAACTTGCGGGTCTACGTCCTCAACGGCACCGGCAAGATCGGCGCCGCCGGACCGTACCTGAAGTAGTCCGCAGACACATCTCCCATCCTCCCTGCAAGACCCGGAGCCCTGGACGAGCCGTGACCCCGCTCGTCCAGGGCTCCGGCCCGCTGGCCGCCCTCGGAGGCGTGTCCGGTGGGAAGCCCCAGCGAAGGAGCCGTCTTCATCCCGGTCACTGGAACGGGCTCGGGGCAGGTGCGTGGCCGGGCGGTGATGCTGATCCCTCACCGCGCGCCGGACGTCGAAAAGGCCGCCCCCCTGTCGGTTGACCGACGCGGGCTGGGGGCGGGAGGGCCTGATGGCGGGTGAGTGCGTGGGTAGCAGCATTGGCAGCTTGATGGTCATGTTGACCGTTCTGACTGCATGCGCGAGTCCCTATCAGTACTACGAGGGAACGGGGCTCCACGACGCCACGGCGGCCGAAGTCGCCGGGGCTGGGAGAACGTCGAGGGAACCCGTGTGGTGCTTCGTGGAGACGGAACGGCCCTTCTCGAAAAACTCGACGGGCAGGACTTCGACTTCGAGGACGGCTGGCGTCTCTCCGGTACGGGAACCTGGCAGCTGACCGACGATGACGGCGGACAGGTCGTCCGACTCGCGCTGACGGCCCGAACCCGAGTCGAGAGGCGCTTTCCCGCACCTGCGGCTGACCCCTCGACTCCGGAGTCCCCGTCGACCTACTCGTGGTTCTTTTAAAGTATGTGGACCGGGATCAGCACGATGGGCTGGTGCTGTTCTTCATGTACGGCGATCCGGACATCGGGAGCATGTACGTGAAGACGCGCGAGACACAGTCATAGCCATTCGTTGATCGCTGCGACCAACACGGTCGCCTCGAAACGGACGGCGAGCTTGTCGTACCGCGTGGCGACAGCACGGTTCCTCTTGAGGCGGTTGATCCCACACTCGACCGCATGGCGCTGGCGGTAGTCGTCCGGGTCGAAGCGCGGCGGCCGGCCTCCGCGGGAACCGCGCTTCCGGCGGTTGCGCGCCTGGTCGGCCTTGTCCGGGATGGTGCAGCGGATCCCGCGGCGGCGCAGGTAGGCACGGTTCCTGCGGGAGGCGTACGCCTTGTCGGCCCGCACGCGATCGGGCCGGACGCGTGGCCGGCCCGCTCCGATGCGGGGCACGCGAACCTTGTCCAGCACGGGTTCGAACTGCGGCGAGTCACCGCGCTGCCCGGCCGTGACCACAATCGACATGGGTTTCTGACCCTGCTCGACGGCCAGGTGGAGCTTGGTGGTGAACCCGCCGCGCGACCGCCCCAGCCCATGATCAGGGAGCTCGGTGAAGATGCCGCCCAATGGTTCCTTCTGCCGGTCGCCCTGCTTGCGGGCCCCGGCCGCGTGCTGATGGGCGCGGCATACCGTGGAGTCGACGCTCAGGTCCCAGACGATCGCGCCCTTCGCGTCGGCCAGGGCCTGGAGCCGGGTAAGGATACGGTGCCAGGTGCCGTTGCGCTGCCACCGGCGGAACAGGTCGTAGACCCGGCCCCACGGCCCGTACTCGACGGGGACGTCCCGCCACGGCATACCGGTCCGGACCCGGAACCGTATGCCGTCGATCAGCTGCCGCCGGGGCCAGACGGGCGGCCGCCCCGACCTGGCACCCTTCGGCAACAGCGGCTCCAGCACCGCCCACTGCTCGTCCGTGAGATCTCCCCGACCCATGAACCGTGATCATTCACAGCCCAAGATCCACTTTCGACACAGGGCCTAGAACGGCTAACACAATGAGCGGAGCTGTCGGTGGGTGATCAGGCAGCGCGTTCGGTCTGCGGTGGGGATGCCCGACGTCCGCGGATGGGTGGGATGGCGTCCGGCGTTCAACTCGGCGAGCAGCACTTCATGCAGCTCCTGCCAGACACCTGCCTCGTTCCAGTCCCGCAGCCGGCGCCAGCAGGCCATATCCGAGCCGAAGCCCAGTTCCTGGGGCGAGTGCTCCCGCTGAATGTCGTTGTACAGCACGAACAAGATCCCGCAGAGAACCTGCCGGTCGGGGCCCGGCTTGCGCCCGGGGTACCGGAAACGGCGTTCCCGCTTCGGCAACAACAGCTCGATCCGCACCCACAGGTCATCCGACATGATCCACGGCGAAGCCCCCAACCCACCACCCACACCCAAACACTCACACCGACACGGTGATCAGCACCAACTCGTCTCATTGCGTTAGCGACTCTAAGAAGATGACGGACACCGTCTCGTCTTCCCGGGCCAGTGATGGGACGGCCTGAGTATCGATCAGGCCCACAAACGATGCCGCGCGATGGCGCACGTCGGGGCCGTGCGTGTGCATCGCGCGGCGTGTGGTCACAGCCGGCGGCTCACAGCAGGCGCCACTCCTGGTACGGCCGGTCGGCGTTGCACGTCTGCTGGACGACACCGGCGCCGTTGTAGATGTTGCCTCCCGCGACCTCCAGGCATTTGCCGCTGTGACGGGCGACCAGCGTGAAGTATCCGTTGGGGCGCTGGACGATCTTCCACTCCTGGTTGGGGGTGTCGTAGCAGTGCCACTGGTGGACCGTCCCGCCGTCGGCCTGGCTCGCATCCGCGACGTCCAGGCACTTGCCGCTGTGGTCGGCACTCACCTTGTAGTAGCCGTTGTCCAGTGAGGTGAAGGTCCAGTTCTGGTTAGCGGTGGTGTAGCACCCCCACTGCTGGACGAACGCGCCGTCGGCCTGGCTCGCATCCGCGACGTCCAGGCACTTGCCGCTGTGGTGGGCCTCCAGCTTGGTGTTGAGCGGGGCGGCGCTCGCAGGTGCGATCGCCCCGGTGACCATCATCGTCGCGCTCAGCGCGAGGGCGTACAGACCGGTGGTGAATACTCGTCCGGGTGTCTTCACGGTGACCTCCTTGCAGCCGCTCTTTTTGGGGGGCGGCTGAACCATCACCGTTATACAAGAACACATAGCGGTATTCATAGAGCACAAGAAATAATAGTATTATAATTTTGTATTCCATCATACACCGGCAAAAACATGACCTCGGAGATGCACTATCGATCAGAAGGCCATTGCGTTCACATACTTGAGCGCGAATCCAGCGAACCGACAACAATGTGGACACCTCGGCCGAGGCTCCCGTAGCTGCGTGGGCGGTCGTGGTCTGGTCGGCCGCAAAAGCGGAAAACGCCTGCAATGCGGGGCTGGCGACGGTGAGCGCTCGTCTGCCAGTTCTTGCTGTCCCTCACGCTGATGGCGGGGCTTACTGAGGTTGAATTCGTGGAGTCCTAGGGCCTGACGGCTCGCCGCCCGTGCAATATTCCCGATGCACGCGGTATCCACAAGGGACGGGCTGACGGCCGAACGTCAGCAGTTCCGCGAGGAGTTACGGCTCAGGGCTGCCGAGCGTTTCGCCGGAGCCAGGCGAGCCCGGTGAGCGACCGGCCCACCGCTGGGCGGTCGTCAGTGAGACCTGGAAGCGTTCCGCGGCCCGGCGAAGAGGCCAGCCGTCCTCGACAACACAGCGGGCCAGCCGCAGGTACCCGGTCTCGGTCAGGGGTGCATTACGGTGGGGCACGAGGGCCCTTCTGGTCGGTGTAGACGTCGCAATCCACACCGGACCCGGAAGGCCCTCACCCGTTCAAGATCCCTCAGTCGAGACCTGCATCACCCGGCCGCAGGTCTGGGCGCCCAGGCCCTGGTAGCCGCGTCGGCAAGGATCTCCACAGCGGGTCCGTCGGCCAAGAGCTTGACCAGCCCTAACTGGCGGGCGTGGGTGATGTCCGCGCAGCCGCCGGGCTTGGTCGGGTTGCAGAAGAGCACGCGGCCGTCCCCGTCCGTGACGACCATGGTCGTGACCGCGTTCTGCTTGTTCTTGCCGGAGATGAACCTGTCCCGGTCCTCGCACCCGGCTGCCGGCCGGCGGACCCGAATCTCGGTGCCGTCGGTGATCCCGGTCTTCCCGTCGACACCGAGGTGGCCGATGACCTCGGCCAGGGTCCGCAGCCGCATGCCCGGGCTGACGGTGCACCCTCGCCCGGCGAGCCGGGGCCGCACCTGGGCGATGGCCCGAGTGATGGTGGAGCGGTCGGCACTGAACCAGCAGGCGGGCACGTCGTGCGTGGTGGCATGCCGGAGGTGCACGAGCGTGGCCAGGAGCCGGTCGACGAACACCAGCCGGTGCTTCGCACCCGCGCCCACAGCGCGCTTCCCCGGCCGTGCCGCAAGCTTGGCCTGGTGCCGTCCGTGCCACAACGGGCCCGGTTCCGTGACGAGTTCAGCGATCACGTTGGCCGACAGACCCGTGATCCTCCGGTCGCTGATCATCGCTGCACAAGACGCGTCCCCCACCACACGACCATGATCGACGATCAGAAGCTCGACACCTTCCTGCCTACCGCGCACGACCTCGCTGGAGAACCTCGTGCACTGGAATGGTGAGCTCGCCGGGCTCATGCAAGATGCCCGCCATGGCGAACCAGCACCGTCAGTCACCTTCCGTCGTAGTCACGCCGTGACCGCTACGGAGAAGGCCGCCACTGGACTCATCAGCCCTGAACAGCTCGTCATCTGGGCACAGGCCGTGCATGTCGAGGCCACGTGGACATCGAGGAAGGACACCAGGCCCTGCCCGAAATCTCGGCCCCCGAGCTGTTCGAACCGGCCACCCGTGATGTCTGCCAACAATGGCTACACGTCCTGACAATCACCGAGGTGGCCACCGATGAGTTCGGCGTCCCCGGCCGCTGCCGCCGCCACGCCACCGTCACCGCCCGGGGTGGCGGGTGCCCCGCCTGCGCAGGCGCCGCCCTCGATCCACGCCTTGTTGCGGGCGAACTCCCGCTCGGCCGCCGGCAACTTCCAAGGCGCGCATCCAGGGCGCCCCCAGCACCGTAGCGAGGCCGGGCGCCGCACGCGGGCGGCACCGACCCGCACGGCAGCGGCACCGGCCTCTTCACGGCTGTCTTCCCGCTGCCCGCCTTTCCGGTGCAGGCGGCGATGTTGGTGGCATCCGCTCAGCCGGCCGACGTGTTCTGTGTCGCCTCACGTGCTTGGGTGAGGGCTCGCTCCCTGAGGTCGCCGCCGAACAACTGCATCGTGGTGGCGGCCAGGATGTCGTCCCTGCCGATGGTCCGCCCGTCCCCCCTGCGGGCGGACAGGGCCCGCAGGGGGTCCTTGAGGGACGGGGGTGGGGCCGGTTCGCCCGACATCACCAGGGCGACCGTACCGAAACGTTTGATCCCGCCCTCGCGGACGACTGTGGCCGCGTTCCGGGCGAGGTCCGTCAGGAACACGCTGGCGATTCCGTCCAGGTCGCGGACCATCGCTGGGACGGCCGTCACCCCCTGGCTCCGCAGCAGCTTCTTCACCCCGGCCTCGAACCTGTGAGCGCCGACCACAGCACTCGGTTTGCGTGACCTGCTGCGCTTACGAGAAGACACGATGACGCCCTCGGCGTCGTACAGGACACCGGTCAGGCCGCGGAATGTCGCGCTGTGCTCGTACCACTTGCTCCCCACCTCGAGCTCGACGTTACGGTCGATCGCCGAGAGAAGGTCCCCGGGAACCAGCCTCTTCCTGGCCTCCGTCGCCGCCGCTTTCCTCGCGCCGTCGATGATCTCCGTCAACACTGTCCGCGTCACCGACGCGGCGGCCCACGCGGCCGACCGAGAGACGTGCATCGCAGTCACGTCCCGGAACACCGCTTTGACGAGAGAAGGCTTGAGCGGCGAGACATCCATGACCGAGGCGGCATGGGGACCGCTGCGCTCAGGGCGTGCGGGCTGTTTAGTCATTGGAGGAAACGCTCCCTGCTATCGGAGGTGTCAAAGGCCCACACTTCACCACGCAGACCCGCTCTCTCCCCCCCATCCTCCCTTGAAGCGGCACCCGGTAAAGGGCCTGACGGGCACATCCCGACGGTCGGGCATGGGTGATGTCCGTGCAGCTGCCGTGCCGAGCCGGGCAGAAGAGGACGCGGCCGTCCCCGCCCGTCTTCGGCGGCACGGCAGCGGTGGCCGCGGCTTTGCCGTGGCCAGTCCACCGGCCGGATCACGCTCTACGGCTGGACTGCCGGGGCACGCTGGTACCAGGTGCCCGGCTTGCCGCCGAGGCCGGCCGGACCGGCCGGGACGAAACCGGCCTTGGCGTCGTACCGGTGGGTGAACTGGTCGTAGTACTCATCGCCACGGTCGGGGACCGAGACAGCGAAGTAGACACGGTTCGCCAGTTCGAAGGCCAGCACCGCCGGGGCACGGGCAGCGTGCAGCCGCTTCAGCTCGGGCATCGCCCGACCCTACCCAGCTGGTGTGCTGAGGCCACCTGAGTTTCCGCCCGCGGCAAAGGGCCCGAGGAGCGCGGCCCACCACCATGGCCGGGGCCCGGCCGCTCGCCTCGGCGCAGTGACCCGCGTCACACCCGGCTCCTGTCAGTGACCGGAGGGCCGTCTCGTTCAGAGGGCACGCGAACGAGACAGGAGCAACGCCATGAAGCACCGCATCGTCGTACTCGGCGCCGGATACGCCGGGGCCTTCGCCGCCGGAAGCCTGGCCCGCCGGCTCTCCCCCGCCGACACCGAGATCACCGTCGTGAACGCCGGGCCCGATTTCGTCGAGCGGATGCGGCTCCACCAGCTCGCGAGCGGCCAGGACCTCGCGTTCCGCAGGCTCTCCGACGTGTTCGCGGGCACCGGGGTGCGGCTGCGGCTGGCGCACGTCACCGGCGTCGACCCCGGGCGCAGAACCGTCGCCGTGACCGGCGAGGACGGCGGCGGCGAGCTCGCCTACGACACGCTTCTCTACGCGCTCGGCAGTTCGGTGGCCCGCCACGGCGTCCCCGGCGTGGCCGAGTACGCCTTCGATGTGACCGGCCGGTCCTCGGCGCTGCGTCTTCGCGAGCGCCTGGCCAGCCTCGGCGGGGGCGGCACCGTGCTGGTCATCGGTGAGGGGCTGACCGGCATCGAGTCCGCCACCGAGTTCGCCGAGGCCCGGCCCGACCTCTCGGTCGCGCTGGCCGCCCGCGGCGAGCTGGGTGCCTGGCTCTCCCCGCGGGCCCGCCGTCACCTGCACCGGGCCTTCGGCCGGCTCGGCATCACCGTCCACGAGCACACCGGTATCGAAGCCGTCGAGCCGGCACGGGCCATCGCCGTCGACGGCAGGTCCGTCCCGGCCGAGGTGACCGTGTGGTCGGCCGGGTTCGCCGTGCATCCCATCGCGGCCGCCAGCGGACTGGAGGTCGCCGGGACCGGCCAGATCGTCGTCGACCGCACCATGCGCTCGGTCTCGCACCCGGACGTCTACGCCATCGGTGACTGCGCCTACGCGATCGGCGGGAGTGGCCGGCCGCTGCCGATGTCCTGCGCCTCGGCCGGGTTCACCAGCATGCAGGCGACCGCCGCGATCATCGCGCGCCTGACGGGCAGCGAGGTCCCGGTCACCGCGCTGAAGTACCACGGCAACCACGTCAGCCTCGGGCGGCGGGACGCGATCTTCCAGCTGGTGGACGGGGACGTCCGGCCGAGGTCCTGGTACCTGGGCGGCCGGACCGCCGCGCGGCTCAAGTCGGGTGTGCTCAAGGGAGCCGGGTGGGGTGCCGCTCACCCGGCCTTCGGCATGCCCCAGCGCAGGCGCCGCCTGGCGACCTCGCCCGTCCGCGCCGGTGTGAGCGCCACTGCCTAGGGTGATCCGCATGGACAGCGCGGCCGTCGAACGGTTCGAGGCCAGCCGGGGCCGGCTGGCCTCGCTCGCGTACCGTCTGCTCGGCTCAGCGGCCGACGCCGAGGACGCCGTACAGGACGCGTTCCTGCGCTGGCAGACCGCGGACCGGGCGCGTATCGAGGTGCCGGAGGCGTGGCTGACCAAGGTCGTCACCCATGTCTGCCTGGACCGGCTCCGCTCGGCGCGGGCGCGTCACGAGCGCGCTGCCGGTGCCTGGCTGCCCGAGCCGCTCCTCGACGGCGACCCGATGCTCGGCCCGGCCGACACCTTCGAGCAGCGTGAATCGGTGTCCTTGGCCGTGCTGGCCCTGCTGGAGTGCCTCTCGCCGGTCGAGCGGGCGGTCTACGTCCTGTTCGAGGCGTTCTCGTACCGCCACACCGAGATCGCCGGGATCCTCGACATCAGCGTGTCCGCGAGCCAGCAGCATGTCCACCGGGCCCGCGTCCGGGTCGCCGCCGGGCGCCGCCGCGGCGGTGAGGCCGACCCCGCGTCCGCGCGCCGGGTCGTCGAGGAGTTCCTCGCTGCCGCCACGTCGGGACGCACCGAACGGCTGGTGGCGCTGCTCACCGACGACGTGACGGCGGTCTCGGACGGTGCCGGACTGGCCAGGCGGCTGTTGCGGTACACGACGCGCGAGCGGGTCGCCTCCCACGTGCGGGCCGGTTTCAAGCCGACACCGGCGAAGCGGCGGCTCGCCGGCGATACACATCGCGTGGGTCAACGGCTCCCCGGCCGTCCTCGCAGTGGTCGACCGCCGGGTCGTGGGCGTCGTGACGTTCGAGGTCAGCGATGGCAAGGTCGCGTCCCTGCGCGGCATCGCCGCCGCGGACCGGCTCGCGCGCCTCAACGAGGCATGGCGGCAGCACGAGCCCGGCGCGCCGGTCATCAGCGCGTGGTGACCGGCGCCACCGGAGTCCAGTGACCTGACTCGGAGCAGGAAGCCTGGGCCCGCCCGCGGGAATCAGCGCGGTCCAGGGGCTGCCTGCCCGGGTGGTCCGGTGAAGAAGTCCGCAAGGGAGGACGCGAGCGGTTCTGGAGCCTCTTCGGCCACGTGGTGCCCGGCGTCGATGCCGTGGCCCCGTACGTCCGGTGCCCACGGCCGCCAGATCCTCAACGGGTTTCCGTACAGCTCTTCGAGGTCGTCCCGGAGCGACCACAGGATCAGTGCCGGGCACCTGATCCGTGCCCCGGCGGCACGGTCGTCCTCCTCGTGCCGGCGGTCGACGGTGAGGCCGGCCCGGTAGTCCTCCAGCATCGCCCGCACCACGTCGGGGTTCCTCGTGGCCGCTCGCCACTCGTCGTAGTTCTCCTGCCCCATGAACTGCGGGTCGCCGCGGTACCAGCTGTCCGGGTCGGCGTTGATGACCCGCTCGGGGATGTCCGGCTGGGCGAAGAAGAACCAGTGCCACCACTGCGTGGCGAACTCGGCCGTGATGCGGGACAGGTGCTCGGTGAGGGGCAGGCAGTCGATCAGCGCCACCCGCGAGACCGCGTCGGGATGATCGAGCGCGAGACGCAGCGCGACACTGCCTCCGCGGTCGTGTCCGGCGAGCGCGAACCGGGTGTGGCCGAGGGAGCGCATCACCTCGACCACGTCGCCGGCGACAGCCCGCTTGGAGTACCCGGCGTGGTCCGCGGTGGGCGCCGGGCCGGTGGAGCGGCCGTAGCCCCGCAGATCCGGGCAGACCACGGTGAACCCGCGCCGGACCAGGAGCGGGGCGACGCGATGCCAGGTCGCGGATGTCCGGGGGTGGCCGTGCAGCAGTACCACCGGCGGCCCCTCCCCGCCGTGGCGAACGAACACCGACGCTTCACCGGTCTGGACCCGCCTGGCCTCGAAGTCCTCGAACAAGACCCGAACCTCCCGTTCTCGTTGGCACACCGCCCCCGCACCTGTCGGCCAGGGCAGCACCGCCACGAGGAGGACCAGGTGCGCAAGCTGGTCCTCCTCGTGGCGGGTGCTGAACCGGCCCAGCTCTCCTTGTGCCCAGCGGAGACCGTGGACACGACTGCCGGACCGGAGTTGTCTGCCGGCCGGCCGGTGCAGCGACGGCGGTGGGCCACGGAACGGATCGCCGGGCCCGCGCGGCACGGTGGTCAGGACAGCGCCGCACGGGCTGTCAGGGTGCCTGCCTGCCGTCGGCGGTGATGCGCGTGACGGCTTCG
Organism: Streptomyces solitudinis; assembly: GCF_036323765.1. Taxonomy (NCBI): domain Bacteria; kingdom Bacillati; phylum Actinomycetota; class Actinomycetes; order Kitasatosporales; family Streptomycetaceae; genus Streptomyces; species Streptomyces solitudinis. The sequence goes on along the minus strand of NZ_JAZDCW010000009.1, from coordinate 152,021 downwards.
AGGGTCAGGGCGCGGTCGTGGGGTTCCTGTGCGAGGGCTCGGTGGAGTGCCAGTCCCTCGATGAGGGCGTCGAGCTGGCGGGCGGTGTCCGGGGCGAAGTGCTTCTCCAGGTGGGTGCGGCTGCGCGCCATCCACGCGTGCGTGAGTTCCCGGTAGGCGGGCTGCCGGGCGGCGAGGGTGTACAGCTCCTGGGTGAGGACGAGGTCGCGCCGGCTGCCCTCGGACAGGACGTGGATGAGGTCGGTCACCGCGGCTCTGGCCTGCTCGCGGTCGGTCGGCGCGCTGAGATACGTGTCGAACAGCGTGACGATGTGGTCGGTGAATCGGCGGTACGCCTGCGCCAGCAACTGGTCGATGCCGCTGAAGTGGTAGGTCATCGAGCCCAGGGGAACGCCGGCACGGGCGGCGATCTTCCGGTGGGAGATGCCGGCGACTCCCTCGTCGGCGATGAGGTCGAGGGTCGCGGCGAGGATGCGCTCGCGGCGCTGGGGGTCGGCGTGTCCCGTGGCCATGGCGGTGCTTTCAGAGGGTGCGGACGGTGCGGGCGGGGTTCCCGACGGCGACGACGTCAGCGGGAACGTCCTTGGTGACGACGGCGCCGGCGCCGATGACGGAGTTGTTCCCGATGGTCACGCCGGGCAGCACGATGGCGCCGCCGCCCAGCCAGACGTTGTCGCCGATGGTGATCGGCCTGGCCGCTTCCAGCTTGTCGCGCCGGGGCTGGGGCTCCAGCGGATGGGTCGGGGTGAGCAGCTGGACGCTGGGGCCGATCTGGCAGTCCTCGCCGATGGTGACAGCGGCGACGTCGAGGGCGGTCAGGTTGCAGTTGACGAAGGTGCGCGCGCCGATCGTGATGTTGCTGCCGTAGTCGACGTACAGGGGCGGCCGTACGTGGGCTTCCTCCCCCAGGGAGCCGAGCAGCTCCGCGAGGAGCGGCCGCGCGGCGTCGGCGTCCTCGGCGTAGGCGGCCAGGTAGCGGGCGGCCAGGCGCACCGCGTGCTGCTGGCGCCGGGCGATCTCCGGGTCGTCGGCGATGTAGAGGTCGCCCGCCTGCATGCGCTCCAGGTTCGTGCGCGGGTCATCGGCGAAGTAGTCCGTCGTCGGCATGGGTACGACCGTACATTCCGGAGCATACGATCGTACCTTCTGACGGGCGCGGCAGGACATCGGCCCTGGAGGCGGCAGCGGGGCGGCCGTCAGTCCTCCGGCTCCGCCGACGTCTTGGCACAGAGGTACGGACGCGCGAGCAGCAGGCCGGTGCCGGTGGTGGCGATGCCGAAGTAGACCGGCGCGAGGTGGAGGAAGTCGGTGTAGTGGATCGCGCCGTGCACCGCGACAGCCGGGAGGAAACCGGCGGCCGCCGCCGCGGCCAGGCTCCAGAACACCCACGCCTCACCGCGTCGCCAGCCCCACGCGCTGAGCAGGGTGATGGCCACCGCGGCGGCCATCAGAGCGCCGCCGAACCCCGCCCGGTCGTGGGCGACGAACGGCACGAGCCGGGGGTTGACGGATTCGAGCGTCTGGGTGCTGGCACCCAGGAAGGCCAGGTCGGTCGGCACGAAGACGCCGGTCAGGCCGATCACCGAGATCACCGCTCCGCCGACGAACAGCCCCGCTCCGGTGACGATCAGCAGCAGCTGGCCCACCAGCGACCGCAGGCGCTCCCGCTCCGGCCCCTCGGGCGCCAGGCGCCATCGCGGCGTGTGCGGGGGCCGACGGACCGCGGCCACGAACATCGGGAACAGCACGAGGGTGGTGGCCGTGTGCAGGGGTTCCACGAAGCCGGTGCCCAGGAAGTAGAGCAACGTGGGGAAGCCGATCGCCCCCGAGAGCAGATACACCTCGCGGGCCCATGGCCAGCCGCGTCTGATCCCGCCCACGGCGAGGCCGGTGTAGAGGGCGCCGATCGCTGCCATCGTGCCGGCCATGGTGATCCGGTCGTGCTGGAGGAAGGGCACGAGGTGGTGGTTGGCGGCATGCAGTTCGTGCAGCGTCATGCCGAGGTAGTCGCGGTCGTACCAGAGCAGCACCGGCCCGAGCGTGATCGCTGCGGCGCCGAGTCCGGCGCCCGTCATGCCGAGTCCGACGAGCAGCGCCCACCACCAGGCGGGCCAGCGGCGGGGGTCGCGTCCGACGTCCCGCAGCACCGGGGCGGGCGCGGTGGGCGTGGCCGCCTCGGTGACCCGTTGGAACCAGCCGGGTCCGGCCGCGACGAGTACCCCGGGCCGGGCGAGCACGACGGCGCCCGGTTCCTTGAGCGCGGTGGCCGCGGCGGTGACCGACGGGTCGGACACATGGACCACGTGCGGATCGTCGCCGCTGGTGAACCCGTCGACATGGGGCTGGAGAGCTGCCTCGGCCTCCGGGTCGCAGGCGCGGACCACCAGCGGGACGGAGCGGCCGGCGGCGGCCTCGCGCACGGTCTCCGCGTCGGCCGCCGACACGGGTGCCACCTCGACGACACCGGCCCCGAGCGGGGGCATGGCGCGTACCGCTTCGCGGGCGAGGGAGGGCGGGACTGATATCCCGAGGCGGACGGTCACGGGCTCGCCGGCGATCTCGCCGGCGAGCCGCTTCGGCGGGTGGCGGTGGCCGAACCCCCGGGCGATCAGCCGCGCGCCGGCGGGACGGGAGCCGATCGAGGCCAGCAGCCGCAGTGCGGTCCGCTGCGACCGGCGCCGGCCGAGGAGGGCAGCGGCCGAACCGCGCAGCGGGTGGTACGTCCAGTCCGGCATCAGTCGCCTTCGCTCCCCTTCGCGGTGGCCCGGTCACCGGGCGCGCTCCAGCCCAGCACCGGCGTCATGGAACGCAGCGCCGCCCGCGCCGGCATCAGCCGGGCGGCCGTGTTCCGCAGCAGCACCGCCGGAGGCCACGACAGCTGGCCGACCGCGCCGAGCCGGGCGGAGCGGCGCGTGATGGCCTGCGTTCTCGGGCGGCGCAGCAGGTCGTACGAGCGGAGCGCGGCGGCCACGTCCGGGGTGCCGTCGAGGCAGTGGGCGAGGGTGACCGCGTCCTCAAGCGCCTGGCATGCGCCCTGGCCCAGATTGGGGGTCATGGCGTGGGCCGCGTCGCCGAGCAGCGCGACCCGGCCGTGGACGAAGGAGGGCAGCGGCGGCAGGTCGTACAGGTCGTGCCGGAGGACCGTCTTCGCGGGGACGGCGGCCAGGAGGGCGGGGATGGGAGCCGGCCAGGACCCGAACCGGCGCAGCAGTTCGGCGTACTCGGACGAGCCGGAGGCCGCTCCCGCGGGCAGCGACGCGGTCGCGAAGCAGTACATCCGCCCGCCGGGCAGCGCCGTGTAACCGAACCGGGCCCCGCAGCCCCAGGTCGCCGCGCCCTCGGCGGGCGGCTCGGGGAGGGGCTCGGTGACCATGCGCCAAGCGGTGTAGCCGGCGTACCGAGGACCGGCCGCGTCCGGCCACAGGGCGCGGCGGACCGCGCTGCGCAGCCCGTCGGCGCCGATCACGAGGTCCGGCCGGGACTCGCCCCCACGGTGGCCAACGACCGGGCGGGGCCCGCTGCCGTCGACCGCGGAGACCTCGCTGTCCGGCCGCAGGCTGCCGGCGGGCAGCGCCTCGGCGAGCGCGCGCAGCAGGTCCGCGCGGTGCAGGACCACCAGGGGGTGGCCGAAGCGGCGCGCCAGCTCCGCGTTGTCCGTACGGGACAGCCAGCGGCCCTGCCGGTCGCGTACCCCGCCGGCGGCCTCGACCGCGCCGAGTGCCCGGACGGCGCCGCCCAGGCCGAGCCCCTCAAGCGCGCGCAGCGCGTTCGGCCACAGGGAGATGCCGGCGCCGATCTCGGTGAACTCCCGGGCCCGTTCCAGCACCTCGACGTGCCAGCCCCGGCGATGCAGGGCGATGGCCGCCGCGAGTCCCCCGATCCCGCCGCCGACGATGGTCGCGGCGCGCTGCGGCATGGGTCCTCGCTCCGGGTTCGGGGCACCGCCCCGGTCGTGTGTCCGTCGGTCCGGTGCCCGGCGGCGCGCGATGCGACGCGGACCCGGCTGAGCCGGCACATCCTAGCAACCGGGCGGCGGACGCCGGTCCGGCTGTGTCCGGCCCCCGCCCGGGCCACCGCCGCCCCGCGGCGCCGACCCGCAGGAGCCGGGGCGCGCCGGTCACAGGGACAGGCCGCACCAGGGCCAGGGGCGGAACGCCCGGGAAGCCCGGGGCGGAGGCTCATCCCGGTTCCCGCCCAGCCGATTTCGCCCGCGACGGAGCTGAGCCGGGTGGTCAGGCAGGCGTCCGGGCCCGGAGTGTGGCGCCGGGAGCGAGCGGTGGGCGAGCTGTTCGGCGACGCCGGTCAGCCAGCGCCGGGCCGCGACGCCTCCCCCGTCGGGCGCCACCCGTCCGGGTGGCGCCGCGCTGGTCCCGCGAGGTCATCAGCCGGGGAGTCGCTCGATGAGCCAGGTGCACAGCTCCTCGGTGATGGCCGTGTGCGGTGGTCGTGGACGAGCAGAGGAAGTCGTCCAACTCGCTCTGGGAGCAGCTCCCACAGGGGAGTGGGACCGGGCGCCCACACGGCCAGGGTGTGGCGGTCGACCACGTGCAGCCGCTGCTGCGTGGCGAAGGTGACGGCCGGTGCGGTGACCCGGCCGTTCGTCGCGATCACCGCGACGTCCGCGCCGTGAACCTGGCGGGCGGTGCCGTTGAGGACCTGGAGGTCCGGCGTGCCCACGGCGGCACCGGCGAGGCCGCCTCGCCGGTGCTTGCACTGGATCACCCAGCGCCGCCCGTAGGGATCGGTGGCCTTCACGTCCGCACCCAGGACCCCGCCGCGGCCGACTCGGACCGCGTCGCGGCAGCCGTCACGGCGCATCAGGTCCCGTACCGCGTCCTCGAAGTGGGTGTGGTGCAGGCCGTCGAGCTGGGACAGCGCGTACCGCAGGCTTCGGGCACGTGCCGCTTCGCGCCTGAGGCGCCGCCAGCGCTGATGGAACCAGCCGGTGCCGGCCAGCGCCACGAGCGTGCCGGTGACGGGGAGGACCCACCAGTGGGCGAGCAGCCAGTTGACGGCGGCCACCACCAGTCCGAGACCCACGGCCGCGGCCAGGAGCAGGACGGCCAGCCGGCCGCCCGGGTCGTGCCGCCGCTTGTTCGGTCCTCGGTTACGCCGTCGCGCGGGCGGACGCCTGGTCACCGCCGTCCGGCTCCTGCGGGGGGGGGGGGCTCACCGGCCGGCCTCGGTGAGACCGCTCGCGAGCTGGCTCAGGAGGCCGGCGATGCTCTGGCCTGCTGAGGTCGGGGCAATGAGGACGCCCAGGGCCAGGACGATGACCACGGTCATCTTCTCGTCGAAGCGGCTGCGGGCTTCCGTGCGCCGTCGCAGCCGGACGAGGACGATGACCGCGAGCAGCACAGCCACGTTGATGGTCAGCAACCGTTCAGACCTCCTGCCAGGAACCGGCATCTCATCCGTGCGGGGGCTCCGCGCCCCAGCCCTCCTGTGTAGTGGGGCCTCGCGGCGGCGGAGGGCCGTTGCCGGCAATTGGCAGGAAGTCGTCGGTTCTGGACACGTGGCCTGTGCCAGGTGTGCCGGAGGGACGCCCGGCAGGCTCCTGGAGCGGCGGCAGTCGTATGGTCTGCCCACCCGTTCGGGGCTTCCGGCGGTAACCTGCGGCGCCATGGGGATCGACAGCGCGGTGGTGGTGGGCGGCGGCACGACGGGCCTGTGCGCGGCGGTGCTGCTCGCGCGGCGCGGCGTGGAAGTGCGTCTGGTGGAGGCCCGGGCGGACATGGGGGCGCTGGGTTCTGGCCTGCTGCTGCACGGCAACGCGCTGCGGGTCCTGGACGCCGCCGGGCTGGCGGACGAGGTGATCGGGGCGGGGACGGCGTTCGACGCGATCGTGATCCGGCGGCCGGACGGGGCGGTGGTGGCCGAACAGCCGGATCTGCGCAGCGGCGGGCCCGGGCTGCCCGCGACGGTGGGCATCACCCGGCCCCGCCTCCAGCGGATCCTGGCCGACGCGGCCGAGCGGGCCGGGGTCCGGCTGCACCGGGGCGCCCGGGCCGCGGTCCCGGACGGCGGGGAGGGGGCGGTGCGCCTGCCGGACGGGCGCAGTCTGGAGGCCGACGTCGTGGTCGCGGCGGACGGTGCCCGGTCCGCGCTGCGCAGCGGCGTGGACGCCGGGCGGCTGCCGCGGGCGACGGGGTGGGCGGTGTGGCGGGCGCTGGTCCCGCGCCCGGCCGCGGTGGTGCGCACCGAGCTGTTCTACGGCGGACCGGCGCACATCGCGGGGTACTCCCCGATGGGCGCGGACACCGCCTACGTGATGTGCGTGGTGGACGCGCCCCAGGGGCCGGTGGCCCGCGAGGAGTACGCGCGGCGGATGCTGGAGCTGGCCGGTGCGTACGGCGGACCGGTGTGGGAAGAGGTGCGCGGCCACCTTGCCGGAGCCGGGATCCACCTCACGCCCTTCGAGGCCTACCTGGCCGATGCCTGGTACCGGGGACGGGTGGTGCTGGCGGGGGACGCGGCGCACGTCATGCCGCCGACGCTGGCGCAGGGCGCGGCGATGTGCCTGGAGGACGTGCTGGTGCTCGCCGAGGTGCTGACGGGGCCGCAGGCCCTCGCGCACGCCCTCGCGCGGTACCGGGCGCGGCGGCGGCCGCGGGCAGCGGCGGTCGGGCAGGCCAGCCTGCGGCTCAAGGACCTGCTGGGGGCGGGCCGGGTGGACCAGGCGCCCCAGGTGATCGGGCGGACGCTGACGGCGCTGGTGACGCCGCCGTAACAGCCCGGCCCGCCCTCCCGGGGGTGAGGCGAGCGGGCGCCGCGGTGGCGGGGGAAGGCCGGTCACGCGGGCAGCGACGAGGCGCCCGCTCGGGCTCTTCCCCCGCACACGGCTCCCGCTCCCCCGCTGCCCGCGCGTCCCGCCGACGCGGGGGCCCGGCCGCGACGGGCCGGTCCGCGGTCAGGCGAGCCGGTAGAGAGTGGGTTGGGCGGAGATCCCGTTGGCCGTGAAGTTGGCCAGGACGAAGCGGCGGAAGGACGGGCGGAAGACCATCTGGGGGGCGACGTCCCGCAGGCGGTCCCAGCGGCAGTGGTTGATGATCCCGTAGTCCTTCCGCTCGTCGTCGAGCGGTTCCAGGACGTGGGAGTTGTCCAGGTCGGTCTTGACGTTCCACCACCCGGCCGTGTACTCCCACACCGGGATGAGTTCCTCGTTGTCCTGGGCGTAGAAGAAGTTGAAGAGGAAGACGCCCCGCCGCTCGCGCTCGACGTCGCCCATGCAGCGCGTGTTGGCCGTGGCGGTTTCGAAGGTCCGCCGGGCCGTTGCCTCCACCCGGTGGACGAGCCGCTGGTAGGTGGTGTCGTCGCGCAGCGTGCGGGCCTGGGCGGCGTCGGCGGTCTCGACGAGCACCACCAGGTCGTAGCGGGCCCGTTCGACGCCCTGCGCCTCGGCTCGGCGCATGAGGCGGTGGTTGATGCCGAAGACCAGGTGGGCGAAGCCGTGGAACACCGTGGCCCGCTCGACGGCGTCGTGGCGTTCGAGGTCGGCGGCCAGGCCCTTGACCTCCTGGATGAGACGGGTCTTGGCCCTGCTGCCCGGCAGGAACATGGGGCGGCGGTCCAGCTCGGCGGCCAGCAGGAGGTAACCGGTCGGACTGGACGCAAGCAGGGGGGCCTGGGCCGGGTTCAGATGCTTGTTGACGATCTCCATGGTGGCTCTCCTTCGGTGCGCGCTTCCTGCGGTGGGCCAGCCCGGCAGACGCGGCACCAGGCAGCCCCCGGGCGGGAGCCCGGCCCGGAACGCTCAGCACCACGCTGGGCGGCGGTCGTCTCCGTGGGTCTTCCGGACCCTCTCGCACGCTTACCACGTGGGAGCGCGGGCATGCCGGGCGACGGGTGCGGGGCCCTGCGGGGCGGCCACGGGCCGGTCGAAGGCCGTGGCCGCCCCGCCCCCGGCGCCGGAGGGGCCGCCCGCGGGAGCCGCGGGAGGGCGGCGCCCGGAGAGCGTCAGTAGGCGTAGGGCCAGCCTGCCGCGTCCCAGCCCAGGAGGTTGACGCCGAGCTTGGCCGTCCCCCGGTCCTCACCGTCGTAGTAGTGGTAGACGAGCAGGTCGCCGTCGGTGTCGTGCAGGACGCTCTGGCCGCCGGGGCCGATGACGCGGCCGTGCGTCTCCAGCAGCGGTGTGCCGCCGCCGTTCACCATCGGCGTGCCGTTGCGGTCGCGGAAGGGACCGGTGGGTTCGGTCGAGCGCCCCACCATGATCTTGTAGGTGCTGGACGTGCCCGCGCAGCACCGGTCGAAGGAGACGAACAGGTAGTAGAAGGAACCGTGCCGGATGATGTGCGGGGCCTCCACCGCGTGCGGACTCGCCGGACGGGTGGCCAGGTGACGGCGCGTGGTGTCCCAGGCGGCCCGCTTGCCCGACGCCGGATCGATGCGGATGGCGTGGATGCCCGACCAGTACGAGCCGAAGCTCAGCCACCAGCGGCCGTCCGCGTCGACGAGCAGCGACGGGTCGATGGCGTTGTGGTCGCTGGACGTGCTGGTGGTGTAGACGACGCCCTGGTCGGTCCAGCTCCCGGGCCGCCCGGTGGTGCTGGTGGCCAGCCCGATGGCCGACCGGTTGCTGCCGAAGCTGGAGACGGCGTAGTACATCAGGTACCGGCCGTCGTGGTGGGAGATGTCGGGGGCCCAGACGTCGCTCGTGGGCGAGTAGGTGCGCCACCAGGACGGCGGGGTGGCGAAGGCGGACCCGGCCCGCCGGAAGTGGACGCGGTCGGTGGAGGTGCGGGCCTCCAGTCCGCCGTGGGTGGAGTACAGCACGTAGCCGTCGGCCGTGCGGATCATCGTCGGGTCGTGGACGAGGACGTCCCCCGTCACGTGGCCGGGGCCGGGGTAGGCCGAGGCCGGGACCGCTGCCGTGAGGGCGAGGAGCAGCGCGCCGAGCAGGGGGAGCACGGTGCGCAGCAAAGGTCTGCGGATGCGTATCCGAGGAAGGTTCACGGTGCCTGACTCCGTCGCTGGAAGGCGGCTCGGGATGCCGCTGGGCGGGCCCGCGAGCGGGCTTGACCGGTATGTCGAACACTGTTCGGTGGTGAGTCGTGCCGAGTGTCGGGCACGGCGGCGCCCGGGTCAACGCACCGCGCGCGTTCGGTTTCCTGACAACGCCGTGCCCGCCCGCCCCGGTGGGGGCGGGCGGGCCAGGCGTTGTCAGGGGTGCGCCGGAACACCTAGGATGTTCGGGGTGTCGGATAGGGTCCGGCATCCCGAACGACGAGGTGGTGTTCTGTGGGTCGGCTGGTACCGGCGGTGACGCGGGCTCTGGACATTCTCGAACTGTTCCTGGACGGCGCCGGAACGATGACGGCTCCGGACATCACCCGCAGGCTGGGGCTGCCCCGCACCACCGTGCACGAGCTGGTGTCCACCCTCGCCGCACGCCGCTACCTGGAACCGGTCCCCGGCCGGCCGGGGACCTACCGGCTGGGGGTGCGGGCCCACCAGCTCGGCAGCCGCTACGCCGAGCACCTGGACCTGGCCGCCGAGGGGCAGCAGGTCGCGCGTGCCGTGGCCGAGACCTGCGAGGAGACGGTGCACGTCGCCATCCTGGAGGGCACGGACGTCATCTACATCGCCAAGGTGGACAGCACGCACGCCGTACGGATGGTGTCGGCGGCCGGCCGGCGCCTGCCCGCGCACTGCACCTCCGTCGGCAAGATGCTGCTGGCCTCGCTGCCCGAGGCCGAACTGGACGCGCGGCTGCCGCGGGAGGAGCCGATGGCCGCGATGACGGACGCGAGCGTCACGGCACCGGACGAACTGCGCCGCCAGCTCGCCTTTGCCCGGGAGCGGGGCGTGGCGCTGGAGGAACGGGAGTCGAATCCGGACGTCAACTGCGTCGCCGCGCCCGTCCGGGACTCCTCGGGGGCGGTGGTGGCGGCGATGAGCATCTCGGTGCCGTCCATCCGGTGGAACGAGGAGCGGCGCGGCGCGCTGGAGGAGCTGGTCGTGAAGGGCGCCGCGGACCTGTCCGTCCGGCTCGGCCACCGCGGCCGGCCGTGACCGGCGTGGAGACGGCCGTCGCGGCGCGGGCGGCGCTCGGCGAGGGCCCGACCTGGGACGCCGACGGCGGACGGCTGCTCTGGGTGGACGTCCTGGGCTCGCGGGTGCACACCTTCGAACCGGCGACCGGCCGCCGCACGAGCCTGGACACCGGGGAGCACGTCGGCGCCGTCAAGCCGCGTGCGGGCGGCGGACTGGTCGCCAACCTGCGGGACGGCGTCGGGCTGTACGCAGCGGACGGCTCCTTCCGCTGGCTCGTGCACGATCCGGTCGAGGGGCGGCGCGGCAACGACGCGGCCGTGGCACCCGACGGCGCCCTGTGGGCCGGGACCATGCGCTACGACGAGCGTCAGGGCGGCGGCACGCTGAGCCGGATCGACGGGCGGGGCACGGTGTGCCAGGTGCTGCCGGACGTGACCGTCAGCAACGGGACCGGCTGGAGCCCGGACGGCCGGTTCATGTACTACGTGGACAGCCCGACGCGGCGCATCGACGTGTTCGACGTCGCCGGGGACGGCGCCCGCGTCACCGGCCGCAGGCCGCTGGCGGTGGTGGAGGAGGGCGCGGGGTTCCCCGACGGGCTGTGCGTGGACGCCGACGGCTGCGTCTGGGTCGCCCTGTGGGAGGGCGGGGCGCTGCGCCGGTACACGCCCGCGGGGACGCTGGACCGCGTGGTGGAACTGCCGGTGCGGCGCCCCACGGCGTGTGCCTTCGGCGGGAGCGGGCTGGGCGACCTGTACGTGTCCACGGCCCGGGTGGGCCTGGACCGCCCCGGGCCGCACGAGGGGTCACTGCTGGTGCTGCCCGGTGTGGGCCAGGGCCTGCCCGGACGGGCCTTCGCGGGCTGAACCACGCACCGGTACCGCGCACCGGGCCCGCCGCACGGCTCTGCGCACGGCATGCCGGATCACAGCCGACGCCCCGGACGGCAGGCAGGTCCGCGGGCCGGAGCGTTCGGCACCGCGGCGGCGGCAGCGGGCTTGGTCACGTCTCTTGACGGTCGCGACACCCGTTCGTAATCTGTTCAAAATCGCAGACGATGTTCGAAATCCTGAACACGTGCTGGGTTCACCCGCACTGCCCCCGTCCGCCCCCGAGCAGCAGTGCGCTCCCGCCGGAGAGGAAACCACGACCATGCGCGACCGCACCCCCAGGCGTGCGACCCCGTTGCCGGTGATGGCTGCCGTCACCGTTCTCGTCGGCTCGCTCACCGCCTGTGGCCAGGAGGCCGTGGGCGGCAGCCGGTACGAGCCCGAGGGCGGCAAGGGCGCCACCGTCGGCCTGGCGATGCCGACCAAGTCATCGGAGCGGTGGATCGCCGACGGCCGGAACATGGCCGAACGGTTCCGGGCCGCCGGGTACCGCACCGACCTCCAGTACGGCGACGACAAGGTGGAGAACCAGGTCGCCCAGATAGAGAACATGATCACCAAGGGCCACGAGCTGCTGGTCATCGCGGCCATCGACGGATCGTCGCTCACCAGCGTGCTGGCCAGGGCCAGGGACGCGGGAGTGCGCGTCATCGCCTACGACCGTCTCATCATGGGCACCGAGCACGTCGACTACTACGCGTCCTTCGACAACGAGCGGGTCGGCGAGCTGCAGGGCCGGTACATCGCCGACGCGCTCCAGCTCGACCGGCACGAGGACGAGACGTTCACCATCGAGCTGTTCGCCGGGTCGCCGGACGACAACAACACCCGGTACTTCTGGAACGGCGCGATGAAGGTGCTGCGCCCGTACCTGGCAAGCGGTCAGCTCGTCGTCCGCAGCGGCCAGACCGAGATGAACCAGGCCACCACGCTGCGCTGGGACGGCGGCAAGGCGCAGCAGCGGATGGACGACCTCGTCAGCGCCCACTACGGAGCCACCGACGTGGACGCCGTCCTCTCCCCCTACGACGGCATCTCGATCGGTGTCATCTCCGCCCTCAAGAGCGCCGGATACGGCACCGCGGAGCAGCCGTTCCCCGTGGTCACCGGCCAGGACGCGGAACTGGCGTCCATCAAGTCGATCATCGCCGGCCAGCAGACCCAGACCGTCTTCAAGGACACCCGCGAACTCGCCGAGCAGGCCGTCCGGATGGGCGACGCCGTCCTCACCGGCGAGAAGCCGGAGGTCAACGACTCCAGCGCCTACGACAACGGCAAGAAGGTCGTCCCCGCCTACCTGCTGGACCCCGTCAGCATCGACAAGGACAACGTGCGGCTCCTGGTCGACGAGGGCTACCACACCGAGGAGCAGCTGCGGTGACCGGGCCCGTTCTGGAGATGCGCGGCATCACCAAGTCCTTCCCCGGGGTGCGGGCACTCCGCGGTGTCGACCTCGTGGTGCGGGAGAAGGAGATCCACGCGGTCTGCGGCGAGAACGGCGCGGGCAAGTCGACGCTGATGAAGGTGCTCAGCGGGGTGCACCCGCACGGCAGTTACGAAGGGGAGATCCGCTTCGAGGGCGAGACGGTGGCGTTCCGGGACGTCCGGGCCAGCGAGCGGCGCGGCATCGTCATCATCCACCAGGAGCTGGCCCTCATCCCCCGCCTCTCCCTGGCCGAGAACATCTTCCTCGGCAACGAGCACGCCCGGCGGGGCGTGATCAGCTGGCACGACACGCTGCGGCACGCCGCACGGCTGCTGGAGCGCGTCGGGCTGCCGGAGAAGCCGCAGACCCGGGTCGCCGACATCGGGATCGGCAAACAGCAGCTCGTGGAGATCGCCAAGGCGCTGTCCAAGGAGGTGAAGCTGCTCATCCTGGACGAGCCGACCGCCGCGCTCAACGACGAGGACAGCGCGGGGCTCCTCGACCTCATCCTGGAACTGCGCGACCAGGGCATCGCCTGCATCGTCATCTCCCACAAGCTGGGCGAGATCCGGCGCATCGCGGACACGGTGACCATCCTGCGGGACGGCGGCACCGTGGAGACCCTGGCCGTCCGGGAGGCGCCGCAGGCCCCCGCCGAGCTGTCCGAGAACCGGATCATCCGCGGCATGGTCGGCCGCGACCTGGAAAACCGCTTCCCCGACCGCGTCCGCTACCAGGGCGAGGACGCCGGACAGCCGGCCCTCTCCGTCACCGGCTGGACGGTCCGGCACCCGGTCGACCGGCGGCGCAGGGTCGTCGACGACGTGTCGCTGCACGTGCGCCGGGGGGAGATCGTCGGGGTCGCCGGGCTGATGGGCGCGGGACGCACCGAGCTGGCCATGAGCGTCTTCGGCCGCAGCTACGGGGTCTACGAGGGCGGCAGCGTCGCCGTGAACGGCCGGGAGGTGCGCACCGGGACGGTGCCGGAGGCCGTCGCGCACGGCATCGCGTACGTCACCGAGGACCGCAAGACGTACGGACTGAACCTGATCGACAGCGTCACCCGGAACATCTCCCTGGCCTCCCTGGACGGCCTCGCCCGGCGCGGTCTCGTCGACGAGCACGAGGAGCGGCGCGTGGCCGGGCGCTACCGCAGGTCGATGAACATCAAGACGCCCTCCTTGCAGGAGCAGGTCCAGCGGCTCAGCGGCGGCAACCAGCAGAAGGTGGTGCTGAGCAAGTGGGTCAACGCCGACCCCGAGGTGCTGATCCTGGACGAGCCCACCCGCGGCATCGACGTCAGCGCCAAGTACGAGATCTACACCGCCATCGGCCAACTGGCCGCCCAGGGCAAGGCCGTCCTCTTCATCTCCTCCGAACTGCCCGAACTCCTCGGGATGTGCGACCGGATCTACACCATGGCCGCCGGGCGGCTGACCGGTGAGATCGCCCGCGAGGACGCCACCCAGGAAGTCCTCATGCGCCACATGACCATGGACTAGGAACTGAGAGCCGCCATGACCACCGCGACCTCCGGCACGCCCGCTCCGCCGTCCCCCGCACCGTCCGGCCGGCGGTCCGCCGGTGCCGTCCTGCTCGGCATGCTGCGCGGCAACATGCGCCAGTACGGGATGCTCGTGGCGCTGGGGCTGATCGTCGTGCTGTTCCAGATCTGGACGGACGGCACCCTGCTGCTGCCGAACAACGTCTCCAACCTGATCCAGCAGAACAGCTACATCCTCATCCTGGCCATGGGCATGATGATCGTCATCATCTCCGGGCACATCGACCTGTCCGTCGGGTCCCTGGCGGCCTTCGTCGGCGCGGTGGCGGCGGTGATGATGGTCCGGCACGACATGCCCTGGGTGCTGGCCCTCACGCTGTCCCTGCTGATCGGGGCGGCGGCCGGCGCCTGGCAGGGCTTCTGGATCGCCTATGTCGGCATCCCGTCGTTCATCGTGACGCTGGCCGGCATGCTGCTCTTCCGCGGTGCCACGCAGATCGTCCTCGAAGGCCGTTCCGTCGCCCCCTTCCCCCGGGGCTTCCAGCAGGTCGCGCAGGGCTTCATACCCGAGGCGGGCCCCTACACCCAGTACCACAACCCCACCCTGCTGATCGGGCTGATCGTCCTCGCCGTACTCCTCGTCCAGGAGTACCGGGCCCGCAGGCGCCAGCTCGCCTACGCGCTGGACGTGCTGCCCTTCCGCCTCTGGCTGCTCAAGTGCGTGGTGATCGCCGCCGCCGTGGTGGCCTTCACGATGACGCTGGCCAGCTACCACGGGGTGCCGGTGGTGCTGCTGGTCCTGTGCGCCCTGCTGATCGGGCTGGGCTTCGTCATGCGCAACGCGGTCGTGGGCCGCCACGTCTACGCCCTGGGCGGCAACAAGGCCGCGGCCAAGCTCTCCGGCGTCAGGGACCAGCGGGTGACCTTCCTGGTCTTCGTCAACATGGGGGTGCTGGCCGCGCTCGCGGGCTGCGTCTACGCCGCCCGGCTGAACGCCGCCACCCCGCAGGCCGGTCTCATGTTCGAACTGGAGGCCATCGCCGCGGCGTTCATCGGCGGGGCCTCGATGAGCGGCGGCGTCGGCACGGTCCTGGGCGCCGTGATCGGCGGCCTGGTGCTGGGCGTGCTCAACAACGGCATGTCGCATGTCGGCATCGGTACGGACTACCAGCAGGTCATCAAGGGGCTGGTGCTGCTCGCCGCGGTCGGCTTCGACGTCTGGAACAAGCGCAAGGCCGGCTCGTGAGACGCGTCCGGCCGCTCCCACCCCTTCCCACGAGGAGCGAGGCACCATGACGACCGACAGACGGAGCGTGCTGGCCGCGGGTGCCGCGGGCGTGGCCGCCGCGGCCACCGGCACGGCACCGGCCCACGCGGCCGGCCCGGCGCACACGGCGGACGGCGCCCCGCGGGCGGACCGCGGGCGGATCCACCGGGAACCCTTCGGCACGCTGCCCGACGGCCGCCCCGTCGACCGCTGGACGGTGACCGGGGGCGGCACCCGGCTGCGCGTGCTCTCCTACGGGGGCATCGTGCAGTCGCTGGAGCTGCCCGACCGGCACGGCAGGCGGGCGAACGTGGCGCTGGGTTTCCGCGATCTGACCGACTACGTGGCGCACAGCCCGTACTTCGGCGCGCTGATCGGGCGGTACGGCAACCGGATCGCCGGCGGCAGGTTCACCCTGGACGGCCACACGCACCGCCTTCCGGTCAACGACGGCCCGAACAGCCTGCACGGCGGCGACCGGGGCTTCGACAAACGGCTCTGGGACGTCCAGCCGTACCGGAAGGGGGACGCCACCGGTCTGACCCTGCGGTACGTCAGCGCGGACGGGGAGGAGGGCTACCCCGGCACGCTGACCGTACGGGCCGACTACCTGCTCACCGCGCGGGGCGCCCTGCGGATCGACTACACCGCCACCACCGACCGCGCCACCGTCGTCAACCTCACCAACCACACCTACTTCAACCTGGCCGGTGAAGGCAGCGGCAGCGTCGAGGACCACCTGCTGACGATCGCCGCCTCCCGCTACACGCCGGTCGACCACACCCTCATCCCCACCGGCCGGCTCACCCGCGTCGCCGGCGGCCCGTTCGACTTCCGGCACGGCAGGAGCGTGGGAGCCGGCCTCCGCGCGGGGCACGAACAGCTGCTCCACGGCCAGGGCTACGACCACAACTTCGTCCTCGACAAGGGCGTCACCTCCGCCCCCGGGCACGCCGCCTCACTGCACGACCCGGGCTCGGGCCGCACGATGCGGATCGAGACCACCGAGCCCGGAGTGCAGTTCTACAGCGGCAACTTCCTCGACGGCACGCTGACCGGGACCTCGGGACGCGTCTACCGGCAGGGCGACGGGCTCTGCCTGGAGACGCAGCACTTCCCCGACTCCCCCAACCAGCCCTCGTTCCCCCCGACCGTCCTGCGGCCCGGCCAGACCTACCGTTCGACGACGGTGCACGTCTTCGGCGCCCGCTGACACCGCGGCCGCCCGGCCGCCCGCGGGCGGCCGGGCGGCGCTTCGCCGGGTTCAGTCCTCCGTGGGGAAGCGCCCGAGACGGCCCGGTGAGCGCGAGCCCAGGGGCGACATGCCCCCGTCGGCTCCCAGCCGCGCGAGCAGGTCCAGCACCAGGCGGCCGCGGCGGACACGCTCCCTGGCCGTGCTCAGGGTCGCCTCCCGCAGCTGCGCCCCGTACGGGTAGAGGGCGGGCGCCTTGCTCAGACCGAACTTCAGGTAGATCGGCGCACCGCGGCGGATGAGCTCGGCGGCGTCGTACATCCGCACGTAGCCGCCGAGGTCGTCCGGAGCCTCGACGTAGAGGTCCATCGGGGCCCGGGCGGCCTGCCGGATCTCGGTGATGTGCTCCAGCGTCAGGTCCGAGGGGATGTTCACGGAGTCCGCGCCGAGCCGCTCCCACACCTGGTACGCGGCCGGGTTGACCGGCCCCACCAGCGCCGAGAGCTTGAACGTGGTGTCGGCGGGCAGCTCGCCGGACACGCGCAGGCGGTGCAGCAGCCACAGCACACCCTCGTCGGCCACCAGCAGGCAGCGCACGCCGAGCGCGGTGGCGCGCAGGGCGTCCTCGACACAGCCCGCCACCGCGTCGTGACCGCGGGCGCGCAGCCCGGCTCCCCCGGAATCGGTGCGGGTGCCCGCGCCGATGTCCCAGGTGCCGCGCGGGCCGGTGAACAGGCACAGCTCGATGTCCCGTGCGGCGCACGACTCGACCATGTCGGTGATCTCGTCGTCGGTGAGCATCCACACGCCGCTGCCCTGGCTGATGCGGTGCACGGGCACGTCCAGGCGGGCGGACTCCTTCAGCACGACGGCCAGGGCCTCGGGACCCTCGACGGAGGGCACCTCGGTGCGCCACGTGCCTCCGTCCGGGAAGGACAGGGGGGAGGCGTCTGCGGGGTCCTGGGCGGGAACGGGGTGGCCGAGCCGGGCGAGCGCGGCGGCACCGGGGCGGCGGGGGCCGGGGGGACCGGTGACAGCGGACACGGAACTCCTCATGCGGTAGGGACAGGGGTCAGGGGTGCAGCAGGACCTTGCCGGCCCTCGGGTCTGCGCCGCCGACGAGAGCGACCGCGTCGGCGTACCGCTCCAGCGGGAGGTCATGGGTGATCAGCGGCTCCGGGTTGAGCAGCCCGCTGGTGAACGCCCGGACGGCGTAGGCCCAGGCGGCCGGGGAGGCGCCGAACACGGTGTGCGTGGTGAGGGCCCGCACGACGAGGCCGGCCGGGTCCAGGCCCTGGGCGCCGGGCCCGGGGATGCCCGTCAGCACGATCCGGCCACCGCGCCGGGCGTACCGTACGGCGTCCGCGGCGGAACGGGGCGCGCCCGCGGTCTCCACGACCAGGTCGCAGCGGCCGCCGGGGCCGTCGTCCGGAGCCGCGGTGGCCGTGGCGCCGAAGGCGGCGGCCCGCGCCAGCGCCTCAGGCCGCGGGTCGACGGCGGTCAGTTCCGCCGGGGAGGACGCGGCGAGGAGCTGGACGGCGAGCAGCCCCAGCGTGCCGCAGCCGAGAACCGCCACGCTCTCCCCTGGCCTGGCCCGGGCGGCGAGCGCGGCGGCCGCCACCACGGCTGCGGGTTCCAGCAGGGCGGCGGCGCGCAGGTCGGCGGCGTCCGGGAGGAGGTGCAGCAGCCGCGCCGGGAGCACGAGGTGGTCGGCGAAGGCACCCGGCTGGGTGAAGCCCGTCTCGTCGTAGCCGGCCGAGCACAGGGACGTCTGGCCGCCGCGGCAGCGCTCGCACAGCTGGCAGGTGCGGAAGCCCTCGCCGACGGTCTTCCGCCCGACCAGCGCCGGGTCGACGCCCGCGCCGACGGCGGCCACGGTGCCGGACCACTCGTGGCCGGGAGTGAGCGGGTAGCGGGCGTACCCCGCGGGGCGGGTGCCGTCGTACAGCTCGCGGTCGCTGCCGCAGACGCCGGCCGCGGCGACGCTGACGCGTACCTCGCCGGGGCCGGGTGCGCCCGGCCCCGGCAGCGTCTCGACGCGGTGCCGGCCCGGGGCGTCCAGTACGACCCGTCGTCCCATCAGCGGCTGCCGCTCTTCGGCGCCCGCTTCTCCCAGCCCTCAGCCCACAGGTCGAAGCGGGCCTGCTGCTGCGGGAACTCCGCCGCCGCGTCGGTGTCCAGCTCCACTCCGAGTCCCGGCCCCTCGGGCAGGGTGAAGTACCCGTCCACGACCTGCGGGGCGCCGCGCACCACCTTCTTGATCTCCGCGTCGGCGAAGTCGTTGAAGTGCTCCAGGATCTTGAAGTTGGGGGTGCAGCCCGCCACCTGGAGCGAGGCCGCCGTCAGCACGGAGCCGCCGACGTTGTGCGGCGCGATGAGCATGTAGTGCGTCTCGGCGGTCGCCGCGAGTTTGCGGGTCTCACCGATGCCGCCGAGGTGGCCGACGTCGGGTTGCAGGATGTCGGCGGCCTGCGACTCGAACAGCTCCCGGAACTCGATGCGGTCGTGGATGCGTTCGCCGGTGGCGATGGGCAGCGTCACGCGTTCGGCGACCTTGGCGAGCGCCTTCAGGTTCTCCGGCGGGACCGGCTCCTCCAGCCAGCTCGGCTGGTAGCGCTCCAGCTCCCCGGCGAGCCGGATCGCGGTGGCCGGGCTGAACCTGCCGTGCATCTCCAGCAGCAGCTCGGTGTCCGGGCCGATGGCGTCCCTGACGGCCTCCACCAGGGAGAGGGAGTGCACGGTGGCGGCGCGGTCCAGCTCGTAGTGGCCGGTGCCGAACGGGTCCAGTTTCAGGGCCCGGTAGCCGCGCTCGACGACGGTACGGGCCGCCTGGTGGAACGCCTCGGGGGTGCGTTCGACGGTGTACCAGCCGTTGGCGTACGCCTTGACGCGGTCGGTGACCCGGCCGCCGAGCAGCTGCCAGACCGGGACGCCGAGGGCCTTGCCCTTGATGTCGAGGCAGGCCATCTCCACGCAGGCGATGCCGGACATGACGATCTCCCCGGCCCGGCCGTAGTCCCCGTACTTCATGCGCCGGACCAGGTCCTCCACCGCGAAGGGGTCCGAACCAGCGATGTGGTTGGCCTCGGCTTCCCGCAGGTAGCCGGTCAGCGCGTCGGTGTGCCCGAGCATCCGCGTCTCGCCGACGCCGGTGAGCCCCTCGTCGGTGTGCACCTGTACGTAGGTGAGGTTGCGCCAGGGTGTACCGACGACGTGCGTGCTGATCCCGGTGATGCGCACGGCCCGCTCCCTTCGTGTTCGATATATCGTCAGACGTTCGAAATCTTGAGCAGAACGTAATCAGCCCGCCCGCGCCTGTCAATGGGCGGAGCGGTGCGACGAATTCCGCCCGGGGCGTTGACGCCGCCCGGACCCCGTTCTAGGTTCACGTTCGAAGTTACGTCACTTGTTCGTAATCTCGGACATCACTCTGGAAGGAGGTGCGAACCGCCATGCAGAACTCCTCACCGAGCCGCCGCCGGGTGCTGGCCGCCCTGGGGGCGCTGGCCGCAACGGGCGCGGCGGGCCACGGGGCGGCGGGCTGCTCCGCGTCCGCCACGCTCGCCGCGGGAAAGACCCGGCTCCGCTACTGGCACCTCTTCGGCGGCGGTGACGGCGTCAACATGCAGACGATGCTGGACGCCTATCGTGCCGCCCACCCCGGCGTCGGCCTGGAAGCCTCCACCCTCCAGTGGGGCGCGCCGTACTACACCAAGCTCGGCATGGCCGGGGCGGGCGGCCGGGCCCCCGAGGTCGCCGTCCTGCACCTGGCCCGGCTGCCCGGCTTCGCCCCCGGGCGCCTGCTGGACCCCTTCGACACGTCCCTGCTCGCCGAGTACGGCGTCCACCCGGAGGACTTCCCCGAAGCCATCTGGAACCGCGGCAGCGTCGGCGGCGAGCAGTACGCCGTCCCCCTGGACACCCACCCGATGACCCTGTTCTACAACACCGGCATCTGCGCGAAGGCCGGGCTGACGGACCGCCGGGGCGGGCTGCGACCGCTCGACGGCCCGGGAGCGTTCACGGCGGCCCTGCGCGCGGCCACGAGGGTCACCGGTCAGCCCGGTCTCGTCTTCGAGACCCTGGGCGGCGGGACGGTCGGGCCCTGGCGGCTCTTCTCCACCTTCTACGCGCAGACCGGCGGGACGCTGGTCAGCGACGACGGCACCCGCATCACCCTCGACGACACCAAGGCCCTGCGCGTCCTGGAGTACCTCCAGATGCTCACCGGGGAAGGGCTCGCCGTCAGGCGGGTGGACTACCCCGGCGCCGTCGGCGTCTTCAACGCCGGCGAGACGGCGTTCTACCTCAACGGCGAGTGGGAGGTCACCACCTTCCTCACCTCCGGCCTGCCGTTCTCCATGACCCGCGTCCCCGCCCTGTTCGGCTCCGCCGCCGCGCAGGCGGACTGCCACTCCTTCGTCCTCCCCCACCAGGACGACCGCGGTGGTGAGTCCCACCGCGCCGCCCACCAGTTCGTCGCGTGGATGCTCAAGAACACCGTCGAGTGGGCCAGGGGCGGCCACGTCCCGGCCTACCTGCCCACCCTCGACGAGCCCGCGTACCTGGAGCTGACGCCGCAGTCCCGCTACCGGGGCGTCGTGGACGACGTCGTCCTCGACCCGCCGGTCTGGTTCGCCGGGTCCGCGTCCCCGCTCTGGCTGGAACTGGGCAGCGTCTTCTCCGGCGTCCTCACCGGTTCCCGCACCCCCAAGGGAGCGCTGGCCGAGGCCAGGAGCCGGCTGCGCGACCTGATGGAGACGCCCAACCCCTTCGGAGAAGCGGCATGACCACCACCGTCACCGCCCCGCCCGTCCCCGTCACGAAGGCCGCACCGCCCACCGGCCCCGTCACCGTGCGCCGCCGCTGGACCGAGCACGGCCTGGTGTTCACCGCGCCCTTCCTCCTGATGTACGGCCTGTTCCTCGTCTGGCCGCTCCTGCTCGGGCTGAGGATGAGCTTCGGCAACGACAACGTGGCCGGCACCCGGGCGCAGCTCGTCGGGTTCGCCAACTACGCGGAGGCGCTGAGCGACCCGGACATGTGGTCCGCCCTGGGGAACACCGTCTGGTTCACCGTCCTGTCCACCGTGCCGCTCGTCCTCGTCGGCCTCGTCCTCGCGCTGCTCGCCCACCAGCTCCGCGTGGTGCAGTGGCTGTGGCGGCTCTCCTGGTTCGCCCCCTTCCTCCTGCCCTCCGGCGTCGTCGGACTCCTGTGGCTGTGGGTGATCTACCCCTCGGACTTCGGGTTCGCCGACCAGCTCCTGGCCTCCTTCGGGCTGACCCCCGAGATCGGCTGGCTCACCGACCCGCGGTACGCGATGCTCTCCATCGTCATCACCACCGTGTGGTGGACGGTCGGCTTCAACTTCCTGCTCTACCTCGCCGCGCTCCAGGCCATCCCGCAGCACCTCTACGAGGCCGCCGAGATCGACGGGGCGGGCCCGTGGCACCGGCTGTGGCACATCACCCTGCCCATGCTGCGGCGCACCACCGGCGTCGTCCTGGTGCTCCAGGTGCTCGCCTCGCTGAAGATCTTCGACCAGGTCTACATCATGACCGGCGGCGGCCCCGACGACTCCACCCGCCCGATCCTCCAGTACGTCTACGACGTCGGCTTCACGGGCTACCGCATCGGCTACGCCTCCGCCGTCTCCTACGTCTTCTTCGCCCTCATCGTCATCGTCTCCCTGGTCCAGCTCCGGCTGACCCGGCGCAGGAGAGAGGAGAACGCCAGGTGACCGCCGCCGACCACACCCCTACGGCCACCACAGCCTCCCGTCACCGCCCCCGCCGGGCAGCCGGGGCGGCGCGCGCCACCGAGGCCGGACGCAGGCTCCGCTGGACGCCCGGACGCCTCACCCTGCTGGCCGTCGCCCTCGTCCTGGCCACCGCCTGGGTGCTGCCGCTGGCCTGGGCCGTGGCCACCTCCCTGAAGCCGGCGGCCGAGACCACGCGGACGCCCCTGGAGTGGATCGGCTCCACCGTCACCTTCGACGCGTACGGGGAGGTGTGGGCCTCGGGCGACCTGGGGCAGTGGATGTTCAACTCCGCCTTCACCTCCGTCATGACCACGCTGCTGACCGTGACCCTGTGCGCGATGGCCGCCTACGGCTTCTCCCGCACCGACTTCCGCGGCCGCAAGACGCTCTACGGCCTGGTGCTGGCCGGGATCATGGTCCCGCCGCAGGTGCTCATCGCCCCGCTGTTCGCCGAGATGGTCGCGCTGAACCTGGTGGACACCTACTGGGGCGTGATCCTGCCGCAGGTCGCCGTGCCCGCCATGGTCTTCATCCTGGTCAAGTTCTTCGACGGCGTACCCCGCGAACTGGAGGAGGCCGCCTTCGTCGACGGCGCGGGCCGCTGGCGGGTGTTCTGGCAGATCGTGCTCCCGCTGTCCCGGCCCGTGCTCGCCGCGGTGGCGATCTTCACCTTCATCAGCACCTGGAACAACTTCCTGTGGCCCTTCCTCGTCACCACCGACCCGGCCGGGATGACGCTGCCCGTCGGGCTCGTCAACGTCCAGTCCACCTACGGCGTCCGCTACGCCCAGGTCATGGCCTCCGTGGTGATCGCCGGGCTCCCGCTGCTCGTCGTCTTCGCCCTCTTCCAGCGCCAGATCGTCCGCGGCGTGGCCCACACGGGGCTCGCCGGGCAGTAGGCAGCCCCGCCCCAGCGTCCCTGACCCACCGCACGCCGACAACCGAAAGGTCAGCATGACCCCCGACCCCCTGTCCCCCGCGCACGTCACCCTGGACCCGGCCTTCGCCGTCGGCCCCGTCAGCCCCCGGCTGTTCGGCTCGTTCGTGGAGCACCTGGGCCGCTGCGTCTACACCGGCATCTACGAACCGGACCACCCCGCTGCCGACGCCGCGGGACTGCGCACCGACGTCCTGGACCTCATCCGCGAGCTGGGCGTCACCGCGATCCGCTACCCGGGCGGGAACTTCGTCTCGGGCTTCCGCTGGGAGGACAGCGTCGGCCCGGTGGCCGAACGTCCGCGCCGGCTCGACCTCGCCTGGCGGTCCACCGAGAGCAACCGCTTCGGCCTGCGGGAGTTCGCCGACTTCGTCCGCAAGGTGGACGGGGAACCGATGATGGCCGTCAACCTGGGCACCAGGGGGGTGGCCGAGGCTCTGGAACTCCAGGAGTACGCCAACCACCCCGGCGGCACCGAGCTGTCCCAGCGGCGCATCGACCACGGCGACGAGCAGCCCTACGGCATCCGGCTGTGGTGCCTGGGCAACGAGATGGACGGCCCCTGGCAGACGGGCCACAAGACGGCGGCCGAGTACGGCCGGCTCGCCACCGAGACGGCCAGGGCCATGCGGCAGATGGACCCGGACCTCGAACTCGTCGCCTGCGGCAGCTCCAACCGCGCCATGCCCACCTTCGCGGCGTGGGAGGCCACCGTCCTCGAACACGCCTACGAGCACGTGGACTACATCTCCCTGCACGCGTACTACGAGGAGAGCGACGGCGACCGCGACTCCTTCCTCGCCTCGGCCGTGGACATGGAGACCTTCATCGAGGACGTCGTCGCCACCTGTGACCACGTCGGCGCACGGCTGAAGTCCGACAAGCGCATCAACCTGTCGTTCGACGAGTGGAACGTGTGGTACCAGAAGCGCTTCCACGACGCCGCGCCGGGGCAGTGGGAGGAGGCACCGCGGCTGCTGGAGGACAACTACTCCGTCACCGACGCCGTCGTCTTCGGCTCACTGCTGATCGCGCTGCTGCGGCACGCCGACCGCGTGACCGTCGCCTGCCTCGCCCAGCTGGTCAACGTCATCGCGCCGATCATGACCGAGCCCGGCGGGCCGTCCTGGCGGCAGAGCACCTTCTTCCCCTTCGCCCAGGCGTCCCGGCACGGACGGGGCCGGGTGCTCCAGGTGCACGTGGACGGCCCCGCCCACGAGACCGCCCGCTACGGCGAGGTGCCGCTGCTGCACGCCACCGCGACGGTGGACGACACCAGCGGCGCGGTGACCGTCTTCGCGGTCAACCGCAGCCAGGACCGCGCGCTGCCGCTGACCGTGGCCCTGGGCGCCACCGGCGTCACCCGCCTGGTGGAACACAGCGTCCTCGCCGACGCCGATCCCGAGGCCCGCAACACCCTGGACGAACCCGGACGCGTCACCCCGCACGCCGCCACCGGCACGGCGGTGGCGGACGGCACCCTGCGCACCACCCTCGAACCGCTCTCGTGGAACGTCATCCGGCTGGCCTGACGCCGGGCCGCCCCCGCGGCGGCCCGCGCCACCGCCCGGCCGGTGCGCGGCGGGCCGCCGCCCCCGCCGGCCGGCGTTCCGCACCCACCGAAGACAGGAGCTTTCCCATGACCGCAGGCACCCACCTCCAGGGTTACGACCCGAGGACCGGACGGCCCACCGGCGACCCGGTCCCGGTCAGTGACGCCGGGGACGTCGGGCAGGCGGTCGACGCCGCCCGCGAGGCGTCGGCCGCCTGGGCGGGGCAGCCGGGCACACGGCGCGCGGAGGTGCTCGACGCCGTCGCGGACGCGCTGGACGCCCGCACCGCCGAACTGGTGGCCGTCGCCGAAGCGGAGACCGCGCTGGGCGAGGCCCGTCTGACCGGCGAGGTCGCCCGCACCAGCGGCCAGCTGCGCGCCTTCGCCGGGGTCCTGCGCGACGGCCGCTACCTCGGCGCCGTCCTCTCCCCCGCCGACCGGGCGCGCAACCGCCCCGACGTACGGCGGATGCTCTACCCCGTCGGCCCGGTGGCCGTCTTCTCCGCCAGCAACTTCCCCTTCGCCTTCTCCGTCGTCGGCGGTGACACCGCCTCCGCCCTGGCGGCGGGCTGCCCGGTGGTCGTCAAGGCGCACGAGGCCCAGCCGGGCACCTCGCAGGCCGTGGCCACGACCGTGCGGACCGCGCTGCGCGCGGCGGGCGCCCCCGACGGGCTGCTCGGGCTCGTCCACGGCAGGGACGCGGGAACCGCGCTCGTCCAGCACCCCGCCGTCCGGGCCGTGGGGTTCACCGGCTCACCCGGCGGCGGGCGGGCCCTGTTCGACCTGGCGCAGGGGCGGCCCGAGCCGGTTCCCTTCTACGGGGAACTCGGCAGCGTCAACCCCGTCGTCGTCCTGCCGGGCGTGGCGGCCCGGCGGCCCGGAGAGCTGGCGCAGGGCTACGCCGCGTCGCTCACCCTCGGCTCCGGCCAGTTCTGCACCAACCCCGGGCTGCTGTTCGTGCCCCAGGAGGCGGCTCCCCTGCTGGAGGAGATCGGGACGCAGGTAACACGGTCCACCGGCGGCCCCCTGCTGTCCGGCCGCATCCGGGACGCCTACCGGGCCCGCACCCAGGCCCCGCCGCCCGAAGCCGCGCCGCTGGCCACCGGATCGGCGGACGACACCGCATGGTCGGTTCCGCCGACGGTGTGGCGGTGCACCGCCGCCGAACTGGCGGCCTCTCCCGGGGAACTGACGGAGGAGGTCTTCGGACCGGCGGGCCTCGTGGTCACCTACGCGTCCGAGGACGAGCTCGCGGCAGCCCTCACCCGGCTGCCGGGCAGCCTCACGGGCACCGTCCACGCCGCCGGGGACGAGCAGGAGGCGGCCGGGCGCATCGGTGCCCTCCTGCGCCCGCGGGTCGGCCGCCTGATCCACAACGGCTGGCCCACCGGGGTGGCCGTCTGCTGGGCCATGCACCACGGCGGCCCCTGGCCCGCCACCACGGCGTCCGCCCACACCTCCGTCGGGGCGACGGCGATCAACCGCTGGCTGGTGCCGACCGCCTACCAGGACTGGCCCGACGCGCTGCTGCCGCCCGAGCTGCGGGACGCCAACCCGCTGGGCATCCCGCGCACGGTCGAACCCTGACCCCTGCCCGTCCCCGCCGGCTCCGCCCCGCGCCTCCCGCGCCGGGACGGCCGGGGGCGCACGTGCACCGCGCGCCCCCGGCCCTCCGGTGCGCGCGGCGCGGTGCGCACGCTCCCCGCGAAGCCGCCCGGCCGGTACCGCTAGGCTGAGCCGTTGTCGTCCGGAAACGGTTGGCACGGAACGGTCCCCGTCGAGACCGGGGTCATGCGATGGAGCGGAGTGCAGCGGTGACGGGGATGGAACTGGGAACCGCGGTGTCCGTGGCGCGGGAGATCGCCGAGGAGGTCCTCGCCCCGGAGGCGGCAGCGGTGGACCAGGAGCACAAGTGGCCCGACACGGGCATGAAGGCTCTGCAGTCCCGGCTGGGCGGGCTCGTGGTCCCGCGGGAGGCCGGCGGGTCCGGGCACGGGCTGCTGGCCGTCGCGCAGGTCGGTGAGGCGACGGGCCGGGCGTGCGCGTCGACGTCGATCTGCTTCGGCATGCACCTCGTGGGCTCGGCGGTGATCGCCGCGAAGGCGAGCCGACGGCAGCACGCGCACTACCTTGAGCCCATCGCCGCCGGGGAGCACCTGACGACGCTGGCGCTGTCCGAGCCGATGACCGGGGGCGAGTTCTGGCTCCCCCAGACCCGGATGGAACGCCCCGGCCCCGGGCGGCTGCGCCTGACCGGCGCCAAGAGCTTCGTCACCAACGCCGGACACGCCGACTCCTACGTACTCTCCGCCGTCGAGACGGGGCCCGGAGCGCCGCCGGGCCAGTTCTCCTGCGCGGTGGTCGACGCCGGTGCCCCGGGGCTGCGGTGGGGCGACCCCTGGCGGGGGTTCGGCATGCGCGGCAACGCCTCGCGCGGGCTGGAACTGCCCGGGGTGGAGATCGCCGACTGGTGCCTGCTGGGCGAGGAGGGCGACGAGATCTGGTACGTCTTCCACGTGGTCGCCCCCTACTTCCTGATGGCCATGGCCGGTACCTACCTCGGGGTGGCCGCCGCCGCCCTGGAGGAGGCCCGCGCGTACCTGCTGCGGCGCAGGGAGACGCGCGCGGGACGGCCGCCGTCCCACCAGCCGGTCGTCCAGCACCGCCTGGGCACCATGTGGGCCCGGGTGGAGCGCACCCGGCGGCTGATCCACCACGCCGCCATCGAGGCGGACACCGGCGGGCCGGAAGCGCTGCCGGGCCTGGCCTCGGCCAAGGCCGAGGTCGCCGACGCCGCCGAGGCCACCGTCAACGACGCCCTGACGCTGGTCGGCGGCATCGGCTACGGGCAGGAATCGGCCCTGCACCGCATGCTGCGCGACGCCCGCGCCGCGCACGTGATGTCCCCGACCACCGACCTCCTGCGCGTCTGGACCGGCAAGGCCCTGCTGGACGAGCCCCTGCTGGAGGGCTGAGCGGTGAACCAGGCGCTTTGCTGCCCGCCGGAGCACACGTCCGTCCCGCGGTACGCGCGTCACCGGAGCCGGAGGGCCGAGGGATGAACCCCGCCGCGCCCCTGATCCTGCTGGTGGACGTGCCCGGCCCGGCGGCACGGGCCGTCGCGGACGAGCTGGCCGCCACGGCCGGAACCGCCGGGCCCGCCGAGACCGTCGAGATCTCGGCCGCTGACGTCCTCGCGTACACCGCGGGGACACCCGGTGGGCGCCGGCCCACGGTGGTGGTGCTGGGGGGGCGGGTCACCGAGGCGGTCGGCCTGGTGCACTCCCTGCGCCCCCACTCCACCGACCTCGCCGTCGTCGTGACCGTCACGCCCGCCACCTCGGTGAAACTCGCCACGCTCCCGATCCTGTTCCCCGCGGACATCGTGCGCCGTGTCCTGGAAGAACGCGCGGCGTACCTGCCCGCGGTGGTGAGCGACCTGCTGCGACGGCTCCTGGACCGCCGCAGCCACGCCGTGGCACAGGCCGCGGCCCAGCGGCAACTGTCCACGGGCGCCGCGATCGACCGTCAGCTGGGCGAACGGCTGCTCGGGCAGTTCCTGGACCAGGCTCCGATCGGCACGCTCATGCTGGACGGGGACGCGGTGATCGCCTGGAACCGGCGCGCCGCCGACACCCTGGAGCTGACCGAGCCGGAAGCGCTGCACCGGCCGCTGACCGACCTGTTCCCCGCCGCCGAGCGGACCGCGCTGCGTCAGCACCTGACGGCCCACGGACCCGGCCGGGCCGCCGAGCCCGACGCCGTCTTCGAACGCGTGCGGCCCGACGGCACCAGCCAAGCCCTGCGGATAGCGGCCCAGCAGGTCACCGACACCGAAGGGCGCAGCCGCACCCTCGTGCTCGCCGAGGACGTCACCGACCGCCTGCACGCCCAGCGCAAACTCGCCGAACGCACCAGCCACGCCCAGCTCACCGCCGAGATCGCCGCCGCCATGACGGCCTCCGGAGCACTGAACGAACGCCTGCACCGGTGCGTGCGCGCCGCCACCGAGCGGCTGGGCGCCGACCGCGTCTGCATCTGGACCCTGGACGCCCAGGGCGAACTCGCGCACACGGTCTGCGCCGACGGCGACGACGCACCCGCCGGGGACTCCCCCTGCCTGAGCGGTCAGCGTCACCTCGTCGAGCAGGTCATCACCGCACGCCGCCCGCACCTGGACGTCGCGGCCCTCCCCGGCGAGGGCCGCGGGCACGGCTCGTTCGTCGGCTACCCCCTCATCTCCGGCGAGGAACTGATCGGCGCGCTGACGCTCACCACCCGGCTGGCCCTGCCCGGGTCCACCCTGGTCACCCTGGAGAACCTCGCCGACCAGATAGCCGTCGGCACCCGGCAGCACCGCCTCCTGGACCGGCTGAAGGAGACCACCCGCGCCCTTGAGCGGCCCCTCCTCCCGCCCCGCCTGCCGGACCTGCCCGGTTTCGGTCTCGCCGCCCGTTACGCCCCCTACGGTGAGGGCCTGCACATCGGCGGGGACTTCTACGACGCCTTCACCGCCCCCGACGGCCGCCACGTCCTGGTCATGGGCGACGTCTGCGGCAAGGGACCCGCCGCGGCGGCCATCACCGGCCTCGTCCGCCACACCCTGTGGACCGCCGCCCAGCACGCCAGCGACCCCGAACACGTCCTGCGCCTGGTCAACAGCGCGCTGTGCCGCGAGGGCGCCCCCTTCTGCACCCTCATCTACGTCGTGCTCGACCCCTCCCCGGCCCCCGCCCGGCTGCGGATCGCCTGCGCCGGCCACCCCGCGCCCCTGCTGCGCCGCGCGGACGGCAGCGCCGTGCCGCTGGAGGTCCACGGCCAGTTGCTGGGCGTGGTGGACGCGCCGCGCCATCCGGTGACCGAGCTGGACCTGCGGCCCGGCGACACCCTGGTGCTCTACACCGACGGCTTCACCGAAGGGGCCGGCGCCCGGGACCAGCGGGAGCCGGAGGACCTGGCCGCCCTCGTCGCCTCCTTCCCCCCGGCCGACCCGGCGCGCCCCGCGGAGAGCCTCGTCACCGCGCTGCTGGACGACGCCCGCGACTGGTGGGGCGAACGGCTGCGGGACGACCTCGCCGTACTCGCCGTGACCGCGCACTCCGCGCCGTCCGTGCAGCCCGGTGGCCCTGCGACCTGACCGCCGGGGCCCTGACCGGCGCCTTGCCGCAGCCTCCAACGGGGGGCAGCGTGCCCCGCACCAGGGGCGAGTGCCGACGTGCCAGTGACCCGACAGCCGCTGCGACGTGGTCGCAGCCGCGGGCATCCGCGCCTCGGGGAAAACGGGTGGAGGGAGGAGACGCGGGGCCCTTGCTACGGTGACCGGCATGAAGCTGATGCGCGCCGCTGTGACGACGACGCCGGAGGGAGTCCCGGCGCGCTGACGAACCGTCCGAAGCCCCGGGCAAGTGCCCCGGGGCTTCGTCATGGGCCCGGTCACTTGCTCCGTCACCAGCGATGAGACCGCGATGACCACCGTGCACGACCACCGCAGGCTCGGCCGTGAGCTGCACCTGTTCGACACCGACCCGCTGATGGGCGCCGGACTGCCGTACTGGCTGCCCGACGGCGCGGCCGTGCGGCACGCCCTGGAAAGTTACGTCGCCGGGCCCACGAGGCGCTCGGTCTCAGCCGGACCCCCTACCGGCTGTCCCTCCCCGGCCCCGGCGGGAAGTACGTGGATGCTCCAAAGATGTGGCAGCGGTCCACCACCCTGCTGGCCGACGTCCTCGACCACTGCGGCCCGCCCTACGAAGCGGCCGAGGGGGAGGCCGCGTCCTACGGCCCCAAGATCGACGTCCAGGTCACCGACGCGGCAGGCCGGGAATCCACCCTCTCCACCGTCCAGGTCGATTTCCACCAGCCGGAGCGGTTCAACCTGCAGTACACCGGCGCGGACGGTGCCAGGCACCGTCCGGTCATGATCCACCGCAGCGTCATCGGCAGTGTGGAGCGGGCCGTCGCCCATCTCGTCGAACAGCACGGCGGCGCCTTCCCCGCCTGGCCGGCCCCCACCCAGCTGGCGGTCCTCCCGGTCACCGGCGCCGGACTGCCGCACGCCGCCGCCCCCGCGGAGCGGTGTTCCGGCCTCGGCCTGCGCGCCTCGGTCACCGGACCGGAGCGCGGCACCCCGGGCGCCCGCGTCCGCGAGGCCCGCCGGGTCCCCTACCAGGCCGTCATCGGCGCCAGGGAAACCGCCGACGGCCTCGTGGCGCTCCGGCTGCGGGACGGGCGACGGCTCACCCCGCAGCCGGCCGGTGCGGTCCTGGACCGCATCAGCGCGCTCGTCAGCGCCCACAGCACCGGACTGTGGGACGGGGCCGCCGGTCCGTGAGGCCAGCGCGCCGGCCACCGCGCTCTGGCGTGTGTCGGGTCCGGACCCGTGTCCTCAGAAGTCCAGGTCCAGGTAGTCGATGTCGTTGATGGCCACGTCCGAGATGCCCATGGCACGGCTTCCGCCGTCCTGGAAGTACACCTCCTTGAAGCCCTCGGCGACGATGCCGCGCAGCTGCTGGTCGCCGGCACCCTGCTCACGCGCGTCGAACAGGCGCCGCGCGTACGCGGGAGGGAGGTGGACGGTCAGGCGGCGGAAGCGGCCGTCGTCGGTCGTGCCGACCGGTGCGGTGTAGCCGAACCGGGCGCGCGTCTCCACGGTGATGCCGGTCGTGGCGGCGGCGCGCTTCCGGCGGCGCTTGCGGACCTGGGGCTGCCAGCGGGCACGTACGGCGGCGTCGATCCTGGCGGCGATGTCCTCGGGCGGGTGCTTGCGGGCGCCGCGCCGGTAGCGGTTGACGGAGTCGGCGGTGACCCCGATCTCCGCGGCGACGGCCTTGGCGGTCTTCATCTGCCTGAGCAGGAACCCGATCTGGCCCTTGAGGGTCTTGGGCGGCTGACGGGTGAACGCCTCCCGGTCGGCGCGCTCCAGCGCGTCGTCGATCTCTCCCACCGTGCGGTTCAGCTCCCTTGCGGGGTCGGGGCCCGGTCATGGGGCCGGAACGTCGTGTCCGTTGCCGGCTGCCACCGGCTACTCGCCCTCCTCGAGGACGGCGTCGCCGCCCTTGATGTGCCGGGCGGGGTTGTAGCCCTGCTCCATCAGGTCGACCGCCCAGGGCATGTCCTGGACGCCTTCGAGCTTCGCCAGCCCCGGGCTGGGGCCGAGGCGGAAGGAGCCGGGCTGCGGCTTGCCGGAGGCGCTGTAGGGCAGGAAGTCCAGCGGTGAGCGGCCCGGCGAGGGGTAGACGACGCAGTCGGACAGCACGGCCAGCGGGTACAGGCCGGTCATCTTGGCCATGTTGAGCAGCTTGCGGTGCATGTTGACCCGCGCTTTGGAGATGACGGCGGCCCGGATGTCGGGGCGCCAGGTCGGGCGTTCCAGGGCCGGCCACCGCTCGCCGTCCCGGTAGTGACGTCCCTGGGGGCGTTCGCGCAGCTTGCCCACGCCGCCCTTGACGGTGGCCTTGATGGCGGACAGGACGGCGGCCAGGCCCGGATCGGCCTGCTGGTGCCGCTCCATCGCCGCGAGGAACGCGCGGTCGTCGAGGTCCCTGGTGACGCCGAGGTCGGCGAGGGTGTCGAGGTAGGCCGCCTTGAGGCGGTCGTGCCACGGGTCCAGGTACGCCCCGGTCTCCCGGCGCAGGAACGCCTCGACGGGGGCGACGTTGTAGCCCAGTTCCTGGGCGTAGGCGACGGTGTGCGTCTGGTACCAGGCCGGGCCCTGCGGGCGCTTCCCCGATGGGGTGAACGGGCTGGGCAGCCGGGGGTCCAGCTCGACGTGCGAGAGGTCCACGTACCAGCTGCCGGGAATCTTCTTGTCGAACACCGGGCGCCGCACGTGTTCCGGTCCGGACAGGCCGACGACCAGACGGGCGGCGGCGGCGAGGAACGCGGTGTTCAGGTCCAGGCCCACGGCGAAGGGCATCCGCAGCATCTCCTCGTCGGAGAGCAGATCGACCTCGCGCATCCACTGGTACGCCTCCTCGTCCAGGAAGCCGCCCGTCCAGCCACCGCCCACGACCACAGGGTGCTCGGGCGTGGCCTCCGGCGGCGCGGGATCGACCGGTTCCGTCCCGAGGCTGCCGGGATTGTGGCCGGACACCCAGTTCCCGGCCGCCCGGTCCTGCACGGCCCTCGTCGGCGGGCGCAGACTCGTCATCAGCTCCAGCCCGGAGACGGCCGTGGAGCCGCGGGGGGTGATGACCCGCCGGGCGTAGACGCCGAGGACCCGGGCGATGTCGGCCGGTTCCATCCCGGCGACGCCCGGCCAGGAACGGGCGTCGAGGGCGTCCCAGGCAAGGACGGCGAACTGCACGCACTGCCGCTGTCCCGCCGTGGCGGGGCGGTAGACGCGCGCCCAGGGGCCGAAGCCGCGCTGGGTGAGCCTCCACCCCGCCCCGGTGATCTGCCGGACCACCGGGTGGTCGTCCGGCAGGCGCAGCGAGCGGCGCTCCTCGTGGCCCTCCAGTCGCTCCGGCAGCCCGAGCCGCACGGCCGCGGCCGCGGTCAGCACGATCAGCGGATCGGCGTCGCGGCCGTTGCGGTGCAGCCGCGCGGCACCGAGGCCGGACTCGGCGAGCGTCCACGCCACCAGCTCCGGGACGGTGGTCGCCGGGCAGTCCAGTACGAGGCCGCCCGTGCCGTACGCCTGTCCGTCGCCGTCCAGCACGGCGAGCGGGCCGTGCGGGAACCGCGGATCGGCGGCGGGCTGCGCGTCCCGTTCTCCCGCTGGGCGGCGCGCCGGCGCCGGGCGGGCGGGCGGGCGCTCCCGCCGGGGCCGCGGCGCGGCCGGACCGCCGGGCGCCGCCGCCGGGGCCGCGTCGGAGGCCGCGTTCGGGGCCGCCTTCGGGCCGGCCGCGCCCGGGCCGGCCGCTTCCGGAACCGGCTGCGGGGCGGGGACCGCCGCAGGGGTGGTACCGCGCGGCGGATGCTTGGCCGCCCAGCCCCTCAGCAGCCGCTGGTACGCCTCCAGGCGCGGCGGCTTGGGCTCGGAACGCCCGTTCTCCCAGTTCTTCACCGTCTGGGTGGTGGACCTCAGGGCCTGCGCCAGGCGGGCCTGGGTGATGCCCGCGGCCTCGCGCAGCCGGGCCCGTTCCGCCGGGGGCGGCAGCGGCTCCTCCTCCAGCAGCGCGTCCACGGACGCGAACAGCTCTTCCTCGGAAGCCATGCCTTTCACCTCCAGCCGGACCGTAGCAGGGCTGACCTTAGCCATGTGTTTAGCCACACGGTTAACCCGGTCGGATGGGGCGCCGCAGCGGAACCGGAGCGGTGACGTGGCGGACCCGCTACGGCGACACCGACCGTGCGTCGCGCCCGGCCTGAGCACCGCCCCGCCCAGCAGGTGGCTCCCGTCAGGCGGCGGGGCCGGGCGGGCGTCAGCAGCAGGTGCGACCGGGGCGGCAGCCGCACGCGCCGGTTCCGGCGGGGGGCGCCGGCACCGCGGCGGGCACGGCGCAGCAGCCCCGGCCCTGCCAGGCGTTGCGGCCCTCCCTGACGGCGATGGCCGCGATGACGAGGGCGGCGACCGGATCGGCCCAGGCCCAGCCGAGGAGACTGTTGGCGAGGAGGCCCACCAGGAGGACGGCGGACAGGTAGGTGCACAGCAGGGTCTGCTGGGAGTCCGCCACCGCGCTCGCCGAGCCGAGTTCGCGGCCCGCCCTGCGCTGGGCGGCGGACAGGAACGGCATGACCAGCAGGGAGAGGGCGGCGATCACGATGCCC
The DNA here is from genome assembly GCF_036323765.1 of Streptomyces solitudinis. Classification (NCBI taxonomy): domain Bacteria; kingdom Bacillati; phylum Actinomycetota; class Actinomycetes; order Kitasatosporales; family Streptomycetaceae; genus Streptomyces; species Streptomyces solitudinis. Next base: position 117,788 of record NZ_JAZDCW010000009.1, on the reverse strand, counting down.
GCGGTGGAGTGCTCCGCCTCTGCGGCACCGGACAGGGCGCGGACGGCGTCGAGGGTGACGTAGGCGGCCAGCGCGAAGAAGGAGACGGCGATGATCCGCAGCGCGGTCGCCTCGCGGGTGTCGCGGACGGCCTGGTCGGCGGCGGAGAACTGCCAGGCGACGGCGGCCGCCGATGAGACCTCGATCACCGAGTCGAGGCCGAAGCCGATCAGCGCGGTGGAGGAGGCCAGGGTCCCCGCGGTGATGGCGGCGACCGCCTCGGACACGTTGTAGACGATCGTCGCCGCGACCAGCAGCCGTATGCGCCTGGCCAGTGCGTCACGGCGGGCCGGGGACGGGCCCAGAAAGACAGCGGTCATCTCAGCAGCAGTCCTTCGTCCGCGCGTCCGGGCAGGCGCGGTCGGTCTCGACCGCGACGACGGCGGTGCGCAGATCGTCGAGCGCGTGGCCGAGGCGCTCGTCGGCGAGTTCGTAGCGGACGCGGCGGCCCTCGGGGGCGGCGACGACCAGGCCGCAGTCCCGCAGGCACGTCAGGTGGTTGGACAGCCGGGTACGGGAGACGCCCAGGGCGTCGGCGAGGTCGGACGGGTAGGCCGGGGCCTCGCGCAGCGCGAGCAGGAGGCGGCAGCGGACCGGGTCGGCGAGCGCCCGGCCGAAGCGGGCCAGCACCTCGATGTCGGAAGCGACAGTCAGCATGCCGAGAAAGTACACGACTTCCTGGATTCATGGAAACGTGTACCGCGCGGAAGCGTCCCGCTCGCGGACGGGCCGCAACCGCGCCGCATTTGGTCCTCCGCCCGGTCTTCTGCCCCGGGCCGGGTGTCTCCACAATGGGTGAGGAGAGTCCGGCCGGGCGGTCCCCGGCTGACGTTCCCCTTTCCCGGAGGCGTGATGAGACCCACGCGATCAGCTCTGCCCCTGCTCCCCTTACGTCCCGCCCGGTGGTGGCGCCCGGTGCGGGGGCTGCTGGCGGCGGTGGCCGGAGCGCTGGCCCTCCTGCTGGCCGTGTCGGCGCCGCCCGCCGCCGCGGGCACGTCCGGCGCGGGCGCGGAACGGGCCGCGGCACCGCTGCCCCTCTACGGCGGTGACATGCTGTACAGCCGCTCCGGCCGGTGCCTGCTCTCCTTCAACGCCTACCGGGGGCGGGCGCAGCACGGGATCATCCCGGCCGACTGCGGCCCCGTCGGCACCCAGTGGTACCGCGACTCCGCGCTGACCACCCCCGTGGGCGCCACCAGCCACACGTCGAGGGTCTACGCGGTGATCTCGTACGGCGACGGCGTCGACGCCCGGCCCGCCGTCCGCCAGGGCACACGGATCATCGGCCTCACAGGGATGCGGACACCCGTCCTGGGGCAGAGCATCTGCCACACCAGCGTGGTCAGCGGACTCACCTGCGGAACCGTGACCGGGCTCAACCAGACGGTCGTCTTCCCCGGCGGCGTGATCACCGGACTGATCCGCGCCACGACGTGCGCGCACCCCATCGACATGGGGGCTCCGGCCCTCGTCGGCAGCCAGGCCGTCGGCTTCCTGCTCGGCGGCAGCGGAAACTGCCCGACCGGCGGCACCAGCTTCTACCAGCCGCTGGCACCGGTCCTCGCCACGTTCGGGCTCACCCTGCTGCCCGGGTGACGCCGGGCCCGGGCGGCGGCTGACAGTGGACCGGCGGGGCGCGGGGCGCTGCCCGCGGTGTGGCACCGCCGCGTGCGCCGGCTCGTCCGTCGCGGCCCCCGGCCCGCTCCGGACGCGGAGTCGGGCCCCGCCTCACACGAGGAGTCAGGACAGGGCGAGGGCCGCGGCGAGACCCGCCACGGCGGTCGCGTGGAAGTGCCGCTCGAACCGGTGGACGGCCGGACCCGTGACCGGCCGTCCGTCACGAGGGACCAGACCGTCGTGGTGCCGCTGTGCGGCGAGCACGGTCCACGCCTCGGAACCCAGACATCCGCCGGGCAGGCAGGCGTCCACCGCCAGCAGTTCCCCGACGAGGTCCCATTCCGCCGCCTCCTGCCACACGTCGTGCCAGACGGGGAGCCACAGGTGCAGGTAGTCCCGCAGCGGTGGGGGCAGGGCGTGCGGGCGCGATCCCCAGTCGGTGAGGTGGTAGACGGTGTGCGTCACGGTGTAGGCGGTGTCCCAGTCGATCAGCCAGGGCTCCGGCCGCCGGCCCAGCCAGGTCGCCCCCGCCAGCGCCCGGTCGTCCTGAGCCGGCGGCAGGCCCACCGTGCGAGCGGCGTTGTGCACCGCCAGGCGGCGGTTCGGGCGCAGTTCCGCCGCCTGGCGGCTGACACGGTGGTGCAGGTGGCCGAGCAGGGTTTCCAGGGGCAGGTGCCGGTACCCGGCGGGCCGGAAGCAGGCGTACACCTCCAGCGGATCGGTGGCAGCGGGGTGGCGGAGCTGCCGCTCGTACAGGACGTCGCCGAGGGCGTACTGCTTCCAGGCGTGCTCCAGGAGCGTGCGGGCGGCCTCCCGGCCCCCGGCGCGGCCGCGCAGCACGACGCGGGCGAGCAGGGCCGTCTCGCCGAGCAGCTTGTGGCTCCTGGCGTGCTCCTCCCGCCCGCCGGTGTCCAGCGTGCACCGGTGCAGGTGGGCGCCGAGCCAGTCCAGGGCGCCGGTGAGCAGGTGCCGGGCCGCCGTACGGCCCGGCTCGGGCAGCGTCACGCGACGGTGCCCGGCCGGGCGAAGAGCAGGCGGCGGGCGATAGCCGTGTCCACGGCCGTCCGCGCACCGGGCGTGTGCAGGTCGATGTGGTCGAGGAGGGCGCACAGGTCCAGAGCCGGGACGTTCCGCCCGGGGCCGGTGAGGGCGAGCCAGCGGGCCAGCCGGGCCGCTGTGGGGTGGTCGCCCCGCAGCATGGCGCGGACGGTGCCGCGTGCCACGTCCGGGGCCCGCCCGGCCGCGGAGGCGGTGAAGGGCGTGTCGAGACCGGGAAGCGCCAGAGGTGCCGCGGCGGCCAGGTGGGCGGAGTACTGCCGCCAGGTGTCCTCCTCCCGGAGGGGGCTGGCCGGGGACGGCACGCGGCGGCCGCAGAGCCGGTGTACCGCCGTGTCGCGCCAGACCGCGTGGAGGGCGTCGGACGGAGCGGGGAAGATGCGGAGCGCCTCCTCGGCCACGGCACGGTCGGCGGGGTGCGGGGGTGCACCGGCCAGTGCGGTGGGTGCGAACAGGTCCGGTCCCAGCACCCGTACGGCCGCCAGCGCGGACGGGTCCTGACCGGCGCGTGCCTGCGTACCGCCCGACACCGGGTGCGTCCCGCCCTCGGCGAGGGCGGCGCCGACACGTTCCGCCAGCTCCTCCACCGCCGCACGGCCGGACCGCAGGGCCGGGGCACCGCCCGTCTCCGTCACCGTCCGCCCTTCGCCGCTCGGGCACGGCCGCCGTGCCGCTGGCCGGCGCGCGGCCGCTGCTCCGGCGCCCTGGCAACGGCCGCGGGTGGCACCCCCGCCAGGGCGCCGGGCGTCACAGGGGGAACGAGAAGTAGAGGAAACGGTCGGTCGACGCCGGGGTGACGGAGACGTCGGTGACGCGGGCCTCGTCGGCGCGCATCAGTTCCGACACCTCCGCCCACGCGTCCGCCGTCGCCTCCTCGGCCCAAGGGGCGCGGGGCGCTCGAAGGTCCAGCATGATGCCTCCGGTGTTCTTCGCCGCTCAGGGCGGCACGGCTCACGCCGTTGCCGGGCGTGAGGCGGCACTGCGGCCGCGCGGTCTGTTCTACGGGCACGGCGGTACCGCGGCGGGCGGAACCACCCCGTCTCACTCGAACGGGGGACGGACAGGAGTGCGGGGCCTCGCCGCCGAGGGGCGACGGACGGCTCCCCTTCCCGCCCGTCCCCCCCCCCGTGCGGTGCCGGACGCCTCCCCGCAGGGGCGGGCTCAGACGGCCGGAGCCGGTCTGCCGGCTGCCCGGCCGCCGGTCAGCGGGTGCCGGGCGAGCCCGTCGAGCAGTTCCCGCAGCCGTGCGCTCGGCGCGGGCGGCAGCGGGAGCAGCGGCGGACGGGGTGGTCCGGCGTGCCGGTCCTGTAGCTCCAGTCCCGCCTTGACCGCCCGGGGCAGGCCGTGTTCGACGATGAACCGCAGGAACGGCAGCATCGCCTCCAGCAGCGCGTCCGCGTGCGCGTGCTCGCCCGATCGCTCGGCGGCGTGGAGCGCGAGGCACCAGTCCGGCACCAGGCAGGGCGCGGCGGTGCACCAGCCGGCGGCGCCGGACCGGAACGCGTCGAGGGCGACGGGGTTGTTCCCGTTGTAGACGGACAGGGCCCCGTCGGACAGGTCCAGCAGGGCGCGGAAGCGCGCGACGTCGCCCGTGCTCTCCTTCACCATCGTCAGGTTGGGGATCTTCCGGGCCAGTGCCGCCACGGTCTCCGGACGCAGGTCGACGCCGCTGGTCCCGGGGTTGTTGTAGAGCATCACCGGCAGGTCGGTCGCCGCGGCGACCGCGGTGAAGTGCCGCGCGAGTTCGTCCTCGGTCAGTTTCCAGTAGGTCTGTGCCAGCACCATGACGGCACTCGCCCCGCTCCGGGCGGCGACCCGGGCGCGGCGCACGGTCGTCTCCGTGCTCCAGTGGGAAACGCCGACCACGGTGGGCACCCGGCCCGCTACGGCGTGCAGGGCCGTCTCGCAGACGGCGTCCCACTCGGTCTCGCGCAGGTAGGCGCTCTCGCCCGTGCTGCCGAGCGGGGCGACGGCGTGGCTGCCGGCCTCGACGAGGTCGCCGACCAGGCGGGTCAGTGCCGGGAGGTCGGCTTCCCCGGTCTCGGGCGAGAAGGGGGTGACGGGGTAGGCGATGACGCCCTTCAGGGCGGGAGCGGGCATCAGATCCGCACCTCGTTCGTGACGCAGTCGGGGTGGTTGCGCAGGGCGCGGCGTGCGTAGTAGGCGAAGTTCGCCCTGTTGCGCCGGTCGGTGGACGTCCAGTCGTGTGCCTCCCGCGCGAGGTCCGGGGGCAGCGGCTGGACGGTGCCCGCGGACATGGCCAGGAGCTGGAGGCGGGCCGCGCGCTCGATGAGGACGGCCAGGTTGCACGCCTCCTCGACCGTGTCGCCGGTGACGAGCTGGCCGTGGTGCGCGAGGAGGACGGCCCGCTTGTCGCCGAGCGCCGCCGCGATGGTCTCGCCCTCCTCGTTGCCCACCGGGACGCCGGGCCAGTCCTTGAGGAAGGCGCAGTCGTCGTACAGGGGCGTGGTGTCCATCTGGGAGACCACGAGGGGGACTTCCAGCATGGCGAGGGCCGCCGTGTGGAGGGCGTGGGTGTGGATGACGCAGTTGACGTCCTCGCGGACGCGGTAGATCCAGGAGTGGAACCGGTTGGCGGGGTTGGGCATGCCCTCCCCTTCGAGGACGCTGAGGTCCTCGTCCACCAGCAGCAGGTTGTCCTCGGTGATCTCGTCGAAGCCGAGGCCGAGCCGCTGGGTGTAGTAGGTGCCCGGTTCCCGCCCGCGTGCGGTGATCTGGCCGGCCAGTCCGGAGTCGTGGCCGCCGTCGGACAGCGCGCGGCAGGTGAGGGCGAGCTTCTGCCGGGTGGTCAGCTCCGCGTCGCCGAAGTGGTCGCGCATCTGCCGTTCCGCACGGCCGACGAGCACGTCCTTCGTCTCTCGCAGGGTGTGTGCCATGTCTGCTCCAAGGTGGGCGCCGGCGTCTCCGGCGCACCTGTGCCCCGCGGTGCCGCGCCGGGGCGGCACCGCCAGGAAACTAGAATCACTATATGACACCTTGTGTCATCGATGGCAAGGGCCCGCCCCCCGGGAGGCGCCCAGCCGGGCGGCGGCACGGGGCGACATACTGGGACGTCCGCCGGGCCGGGGGCGGTCCGCGCGGCGCGGGAAAGGGAGAACGGTGATCAATCGGGTACGGCAGTTGCGCAAGGAGCGGCTGATGACACTGGAGGCGCTCGCCGAGCGGGCCGGCGTCACCAAGAGCTACCTGTCCAAGGTCGAACGCGGCCACAGCGTCCCGTCCATCGCCGTCAGCGCGGCACTCGCCCGCGCCCTGGACACCCCGCTCGACCGGCTGTTCTCCGACGCGGAGCACATCGCGGACGTCACCGTCACCCGTGCGGCGGAACGGCAGCCCCTCACCTCGGGCCGGGAACCGGGCTCCCACTACGAGGGCATAGCCCTCCAGGCCAGCACCAAGCGGATGACCCCGTTCATGCTCTACCCCCCGCACGACGCCGGTCCCGTGCCCTTCAGGGACCATCCCGGCGAGGAGTTCCTCTTCGTCCACGCCGGCCAGGCGGAACTCCTCCTCCCCTCCCGCTCCATCAGCCTCGCGCCGGGCGACTGCGCCTACCTCAAGGCCACCACGCCGCACAAGATGCGCTCCCTGAGCGCGGAACGCGCCGCGGTCCTCCTGCTCGTCTGCGACGACCACACCGCCCCGGGGACCCCCGGCCTCCACCACCCCTGAACCGGTGGGTCCGCCGGGAAGCCGGCCGTGTGCTCACGTGCGGCGAGCCGCTGCGCGGCCAGTTTCCGCAGCAACTCGCCCGACGTGGCGCTCAGGCGGGGATCCGGCGGGCGCGAGCCGCACAGGACACGGAGGGCCGCGGCCTCTCCCCCGCCGCGCGGCGGGCCGCGGGGGTCCCGGCCGGGCCCGGGCGCCGGAGGGCGGCGCGGGTGCGGCCGCCCGGCGCCCGGCGGCACGTCACCGGCGGTGGGCGCCGCCGGGGCAGTCGCCGGACGCGTCCGGCCGGGGGGGGCGCCGCGCGGACGCGCCAGCACCGGCCGGGGGCACGCCTGGTTGTGGCACCGGCCGACGTGACCCCTCGCGGGGGGGGCGGGAACTCGCCGGACGCCGACGCCGTGGACGCGATCCTGCTCTGCGAACCGCCCGGCCCAACCCGGGTCCGTCCGATTTTCGGGTGCGTCCTGCTCCCTTCTGCGAACAGCGTTCGACTACTAGCATCCGGGCACACCAATGGAAGCGCTCCCACGGGTCGGCCCCGCCTGCCCGTGGCCGGGCATGCTCGGGAAGGACGAACCGTGCGCAGAACACGACCGGTCGGCGCGCTGCTGGCCGCGCTGGCACTCACCGCCGGGTTACTGGGCGGCTCCGCGTCGGTGGCGGCGGCAGGCCCCCCTGCCGCGGTCTCCGCCGACAGCTACACGTGGAAGAACGTCCGGATCGACGGCGGCGGCTTCGTGCCGGGCATCGTCTTCAACCGGTCGGAGAAGGACCTCGTCTACGCGAGGACCGACATCGGCGGTGCCTACCGCTGGAACGAAGGCGCCCAGGAGTGGGTGCCCCTGCTGGACCACGTCGGCTGGGAGAACTGGGGGCACACCGGGGTCGCGTCCCTGGCCACCGACCCGGTCGACCCGGACCGGGTGTACGCGGCCGTGGGGAACTACACCAACAGCTGGGACCCCGGCAACGGCGCCATCCTGCGCTCCGCCGACCGCGGCGCCACGTGGCGCAAGACCGACCTGCCGTTCAAGCTCGGCGGCAACATGCCGGGCCGGGGCATGGGCGAGCGGCTGGCCATCGACCCGCACGACAACAGCGTCCTCTACCTCGGCGCCCCCAGCGGCCACGGCCTGTGGCGCAGCACGGACGCGGGCGTCACCTGGTCGGAGGTCACCGCGTTCCCCAACCCGGGCAACTACGTCCCGGACCCGGACAGCGACAACGACTACCTCACCGACGAGGTCGGGGTCGTCTGGGTGACCTTCGACGAGTCCACCCGCCGCCCGGACGGCCGGACGGGGACGCTCTACGTCGGCGTGGCGGACAAGGAGAACAACGTCTACCGCTCGACCGACGCGGGTGCCACCTGGGAGCGCGTGCCGGGGCAGCCGACCGGCTACCTGCCGCACAAGGGCGTCCTGGACGCCGAGAACGGCTACCTCTACCTGGCCACGAGCGACACCGGCGGCCCGTACGACGGCGCCAAGGGCGAGGTGTGGCGCTACGCCACGGACACCGGGACCTGGACGGACATCAGCCCGCTGGCGGAGGCCGACACCTACTTCGGCTACAGCGGACTGACCGTGGACCGGCAGAACCCGGGGACGGTGATGGTCACCGGCTACAGCTCCTGGTGGCCGGACACCCAGATCTACCGCAGCACCAACAGCGGTGAGGACTGGACGGCGGCGTGGGGGTACAGCTCCTACCCGAACCGCGAGGACCGGTTCACCATGGACATCTCCTCGGTGCCGTGGCTGTCCTTCGGGGGGAACCCCGCTCCCCCGGAGTCGGCCCCGAAGCTGGGCTGGATGACCGAGTCGCTGGAGATCGACCCGTTCGACTCGGACCGGATGATGTACGGCACCGGCGCCACGATCTACGGCACCGAAGAGCTGACGGCCTGGGACGCCGACGAGACGTTCACCATCGAGCCGATGATCAAGGGGCTGGAGGAGACGGCGGTCAACGACCTGATCGCCCCGCCCTCCGGCGCCACGCTGCTGAGCGGGCTCGGTGACATCGGCGGGTTCCGCCACACGGACCTCGACGAGGTGCCGGAGCTGATGTACCAGTCGCCGTTCATGGGCAACACGAGCAGCCTGGACTACGCCGAGGCGTCCCCCGGCACCGTGGTGCGCGTCGGCACCAGCGAGACCGGCCAGAACATCGCCTTCTCCACCGACAACGGCGCGAACTGGTTCGCGGGCGCCCAGCCTGCCGGGGTCAGCGGTGGCGGCACCGTCGCGGCGGCGGCGGACGCGAGCGGGTTCGTGTGGAGCCCGGACGGCGCGGGCGTGCACCACACCAGCGGCTACGGCAGCGCGTGGACGCCGTCGGAGGGCATCCCGGCCGGTGCGCGGGTCGAGGCGGACCGGGTGGACCCGGACACGTTCTACGGCTTCGCGGGCGGGACCTTCTACGTGAGCCGGGACGGCGGTGCGACGTTCACCGCGACCGGCGCCGAGGGCCTGCCCGGCAGCGGCAGCGTCCGGTTCAAGGCGGTGCCCGGCGAGGAGGGGCACGTCTGGCTGGCCGGCGGCACGGACGGCGGCACCTACGGCCTGTGGCGTTCCACGGACGGCGGCGGCAGCTTCACGCGGATCGAGGGCGTGGAGGAGGCCGACACCATCGGGTTCGGCAAGGCCGCCCCGGGGGCCTCGTACCAGGCGCTGTACACGAGCGCGAAGATCGGCGGGGTGCGGGGCATCTACCGGTCCGACGACACGGGCGCGAGCTGGGTGCGCATCAACGACGACGCCCACCAGTGGGGCTGGACGGGAGCCACGATCACCGGCGACCCCCGCGTCTACGGCCGGGTCTACGTCGGTACCAACGGGCGCGGCGTGCAGTACGGGGACAGCGCCGGCACGCAGGAGCCGGGCGACCCCGACGAGCCCGGTGACCCCGACGAGCCGGGCGATCCGGACGAGCCGGGCGAGCCCGGTGAGACCGGGTGCGTCGTGACGTACACCGTCACCAACCAGTGGCAGGGCGGTTTCCAGGCGGACGTGACGGTGCGCAACACCGGCGACACGGCCGTCGACGGGTGGACGGCCGCCTGGTCCTTCCCCGACGGCCAGCGCATCGGCCAGGCCTGGAACGCGCGGGCGACGCAGGAGGGCGCGCGGGTGACCGTGACCGCGGCCGACTGGAACCGGCGGCTGGAGCCGGGGGCCTCGGCGGCCTTCGGGTTCACCGGGACCTGGTCCGGCGCCAACGGCGTACCGGAGGAGTTCACCGTCAACGGCGCGGAGTGCGCAACCGGCTGAGCCGGGACGGGTGCCGCGGGGGGCCGGTGATCCGCCGGTCCCCCGCGGCGACGCGTTGACAGGGAGCGCGCGGCGGGCGAAGAATAAGCGAGCGCTTAGTCACCTCGGGATCGGACCTCGCCATGCCCTCCTCCCCGTCCGCCGCTTCCCTCCTGTCCCGCCAGGACCTCGCCTTCCAGCTCTACACCTGGCTCGACGCGGAGTCCCTCACGAGCAGGAAACGCCACGCCGACCACTCCCGTGAGACGTTCGACGCGGTGCTGGACCTGAGCAGCCAGCTCGCCGCCCGCTACTTCGCCTCGCACAACCGCGAGAACGACCTGCACGAACCGCACTTCGACGGCACCCGGGTGCACACGATCCCCCAGGTGGGCGAGGCGCTGGAAGCCTTCGCCCGCTCCGGGCTGCTGGGCGCGACCATGGACCACGAACACGGGGGCATGCAGATGCCGCACGTGGTGGCCACCGCCTCCTTCGCGTGGTTCCACGCGGCCAACATCGCCACCGCGGCCTACCCCTTCCTCACGCTGGGCAACGCCAGGCTGCTGTGCGCGCACGCCTCACCGGAGCAGGTCGCCACCTTCGTCGGCCCCATGCTGGAGGGCCGGTTCTTCGGCACCATGTGCCTGTCGGAGCCGCAGGCCGGTTCGTCCCTGGCCGATGTCGCCACCCGCGCCGAACCGCGTCCCGACGGCACCTACCGGCTGTTCGGCAACAAGATGTGGATCTCCGGGGGCGACCACGAGCTGGGCGAGAACATCGTCCACCTGGTGCTGGCCCGCATCCCCGGCGGCCCCGCGGGGGTGAAGGGCCTGTCGCTGTTCATCGTGCCGAAGTACCTCGTCGAGCCGGACGGCACCGTGGGGGAACGCAACGACGTCGTCCTGGCCGGGCTCAACCACAAGATGGGCTACCGCGGCACGACGAACGCGGCGCTCAACTTCGGCGAGGGCGCGCACCTCCCCGGCGGCGCGGCGGGCGCCGTGGGGCAGCTCGTCGGCGAGCCGCACCGAGGGCTCGCCTACATGTTCCACATGATGAACGGCGCCCGCATCGGGGTGGGCGCCGGTGCGGCCGCCCTCGGCTACACCGGGTACCTGAAGTCGCTGGAGTACGCCCGCAGCCGGCCCCAGGGGCGGCCGCTGGGCGCCAAGGACCCCGCCGCGCCGCAGGTCCCGATCACCGAGCACGCCGACGTCCGGCGCATGCTGCTCGCGCAGAAGTCGTACGTGGAGGGCGCGCTCGGCCTCGTCCTGTACTGCGCGCGGCTGGTGGACGAGCAGCACACCGCGCCCGGCGAACACGAGCGGGCGCGGGCGCGGCTGCTGCTCGACGTGCTGACGCCGGTCACCAAGAGCTGGCCCTCCCAGTGGTGCCTGGAGGCCAACAGCCTCGCGCTTCAGATCCACGGCGGGTACGGGTACACCCGCGAGTACGACGTCGAGCAGCACTACCGGGACAACCGGCTCAACCCCATCCACGAGGGAACCCACGGCATCCAGGCCCTCGACCTGCTGGGCCGCAAGGCCGTCATGGACGACGGGGCCGGGCTGCGGGCCCTCGGCGAGGCGGTCGGCGCCACGCTGGCGCGCGCGGAACGGGCCGGCGGTGAGACGGCGCGCCTGGGCGGGCTGGTGCGGGCGGCCTGGGACCGTGTCGAGGCGGTGACCGCACGGCTGTGGAGCACGGGTGACGCCGACCGGGCGCTGGCGGGTGCCACGACGTACCTGGAGGCGGTGGGCCACGTGGTCGTCGCGTGGATCTGGCTGAGCCAGTTCCTGGCCACGGGCGAGCGCGACGACGCGTTCCACCGGGGCAAGCGGCAGGCCGCGCGGTACTTCCTGCGCCACGAGCTGCCGCGGACCGGCCCGCAGTTCGACCTGCTGGAAGCCATGGACACGACCGTCACCGACACCGACCCCGGCTGGCTGTGACGGCCGGCCCGGCGCGGGCACCCCGGCTGGTGCCCACCGCGCCGGCGCCGTTGCCGGCCGGGGTGCCGGCCGCCGCGTACGTACGGTGTTGTTTGTGGTGTTATTTGCCGTGTTAGAGGTGGTTCCGGTGCGGTACCCGGGGCGGCATGCTGCTGCTGAGGCCCCCTGGGGTGTACGCCCCGCAAGCTGACACCTGGCTCCTGCGCCAGGCCCTTGAGGAAGCCGCCCTGGCGCCGGGCGCCCGCGTGCTGGACCTGTGCGCGGGCACCGGAGTGCTCGGCATGGCCGCGTTGCGGATGGGCGCCAGTGAGGTGGTGGCCCTGGACTGCGCGCGGCGGGCGGTGCTCGCGGCGCGCGTCAACGCGTGGCTGCGCGCGCTCCCGCTCACCGTGCGCCACGGCGACCTGGCGCACGGCGTCGGCGGGCGCCGGTTCGACGTGGTGCTCGCCAACCCGCCCTACGTTCCCTCCCCCGGGCCGGTCCCCCGGCGCGGGGGCGCGGCGCGCTGCTGGGACGGCGGGCCCAGCGGCCGGTCCGTGATCGACCGGCTGTGCACACAGGTTCCCCCGTTGCTGGACGGCGGCGGGACGCTGCTGATGGTCCACTCGGCCGTCTCCGGAACGCACCAGACGCTGGCGCTGCTGCGCCAGCAGGACCTCAAGGCGGCGGTGGTCGCCCGTGCCACCGAGCCCTTCGGCCCCGTCATGCGCGAGCGCGCCGCCTGGCTGGAGGCCAAGGGGTTCGTCGAGCCGGGGCAGCGCACGGAGGAACTGGTGGTGATCCGTGCCGACCGGACGTGAGGTGCCGGACGCGCCCCGGCGCCGGGTGCTGATCGACCCCGAGGGGCCGGTGCTGGTGGAGGGACCGGTGGAGATGCGGCTTGCCGACGGCACGCTTGTGTGCTCCGACCGGTTCATGGTGGCCGTGTGCACCTGCCGCCGGAGCCGGCGCTACCCCTGGTGCGACACCAGTCACCGGCGCCGGGAACGCCGCGCCCGCCGCGACGCCGCCGACGGGGCGGACGCGAACGGCGGCTGCCGGGACGGGGAGCGGGAACACCGGGAGCGGGACGAAGTGGAGCGGGAACACCGGGAGCGGGCGCACGGGGACCCCGTGCCGCCCGAGCCGGGTGGGCACGAGCGGCACGGGGGAGGCGGCGGGGAGCGCTGAGCGCCCGGGACGGTTACCGGCCCGCTCAGCCCGTGGGCGGGGAATCCGCCAGCGGGCGGCGCAGGGAGGTCGTCCCCCGCCGCCAGGCGGTGAGCAGGTGGTGCGCCAGGCGGTCCTCAAGGTGCTCGGTGGCCCGGATGCCGAGGACGACGTCGGCGGCGAGTTCGGGCTCGCGCCCGAGCAGGTCGCCCAGGACCTCACGGCGCATCACCTGCTCGTGGACGGCGTCGGCCTCGATGTGCTCGGTGAAGAAGTGCGCGCAGGCCGCGGCCGCCTCCATGCGCTCCAGGGCCTTGGCCATCTTGCGGGCACTGGGCGCGGTGGAGATCTCCGCCGCCGCGAAGTGCCCGACCAGCGCACCGCGCAGGGCCCGGTGCAGCCCGAACATCGACATCATGTTCACGATGGCGATCGCCGGGGCGGGCACGTCGTCCAGGTGGTGCAGGTAGCCGGGGTCGAGTCCGGCGCCGGTCAGGGCGTCGGCGAAGAGCCGGGCGTGCACCCGCGCGCCGTGGCCGCCGCCGAACTCGTCGAACTCCACGGCCACCAGGGACGCCTTGGCCTGGCCGTCGAGCCGGGGGATGACCCAGGCGTGCGGGTCGGCCTCCTTGAGGTGGTAGACGGAGCGGTGGGTGAGGTATTCGCGCATCTGCCACCAACGGCCCTCGTCGAGGAGGTAGCCGGCGACGCCGCCGCCCTCGGCGGGCTCGACCAGCAGTTCGCCGAGGGCCGCGTCCACGTCGTCCCCGGCCGCCGTGTCCGCGTGCAGAGCGGTGAGGAAGACGTCCTCCAGGGCGGCGCGCAGGGTCAGCAGCGCCGGGTCCCACTCGAAGCGGTCCGGTACCCCCTCCAGGCCCTGGTAGTGCAGCTCATAGCACAGGTGCAGCGCCAGGTGCAGGTCCTCCCCGTAGGGGTCGGTGCCGGGCGGCGGGGCGGGCAGCCGTCCGGGCGGGTCGCCCGCGCTCAGGACGCCGAGCACGGCGGCGCTCAGGTCGCCTCGGGGCGCGGGGAGGGGCGCTGGGGTCATGGGGTGTCGGGTCCCTTCGCTTCGGTCTGTGCGGCCAGGTACGCGGCGACGGCGGCCGGTCCGCCGCGCCGGAAGGCCCGGCGCTGCCGTTCCGCGCCGGTGCCGTGGGCGAGGACGGCCTTCAGCAGCCGCTGGACGGTGGGGGCGTCGCCGGTCTCCGCGAGGTGCGGGGCGACGTGGTCGAGCAGGGCCTGGAGCAGCGCGGTGGCGGGTGTGCGCCGCCCGGTGAACGGGTCGACGCCGTCGCCCGCGAGCCCGTACCGGGCGGCGGACCACACGCAGGCGGAGGAGAGCTGCGGATCGAGCGGGGGCTGTGGCCGCCCCGCCGCGATGTCGGCCAGGGCCCGCCGGACCAGGGCACGGCTGAGCGCGGCCTGGAGCACGGCTTCGGCGGCGGTGGGAACGGTGTCCGCGATCCGGAACTCGACGGTCGGCAGCCACGGGGAGGGGCGGGCCAGCCAGAACGTCATGCGGTCGTCGACCAGCACCCCGGCGTCCACCAGGGACCGCACGGCGGCGTCGTGGGCGGCCGCGTCGGGGAACTGCGGGGCGGCTCCGGAGCCGGGGAAGCGGGCCTGCTCCATCATGCGCCAGCTCGCGAAGCCCCGGTCGCGGCCCTCGGCCAGCGGTGAGTTCGCCGACAGGGCCAGCAGGCTGGGCAGCCAGGGGTGCAGGTGGCCGGTGACGGCGACGGCGGTGTCGCGGTCGGCGACCCCGACGTGGACGTGGCAGCCGCAGACCTGGTAGTCCCCGGCGACGTCGGCGTAGAGGCCGGCGACGCGCGTGAACCGCTCCCCCGGGGTCAGCCGCGGCCGCTCACCGGGCAGCGCGGGCGACCCGCAGGCGAGCAGGGCCAGGCCCAGCTCACGGGCCGCGCCCGCCAGCCGGGCGCGGGACGCGGCCAGGTCCGCGTGCAGGGCGTCCAGCGTGGTGCACACGCCGCTGGCGGCCTCGACCTGGGTGGTGCACAGTTCCGCCTTGACGCCCGTGCCCGGTCCCGCGTCCGGGGCGGGCTCGCGCGCGGCGCGGCGCAGGACGGCGTCCGCGCCGGGTGCGGGGCCGCCCGACGCCGGGTCGGCGAGGAGGAACTCCTCCTCCACCCCCATCGTCCAGCCGTCTGCGGTAGCGTCCCTGGTCACAGCGTGCGGGGTGCCCCGCTCGCCCTTGCCCAAACCGCCCCGCTCCCCCTGCCCGGACTGGAGCGGCGCGGGACGGGTAGCGTGCCGGGCACCGTCCTTACACGTCCGTACCCCCCCCGAGACAGAGGTTGTGCATGGCTGGTCTGCGGTTCGCCGCGGCACAGGGTCCGAACGGCGGCATCGCGGGATGGGTCACCAGCGTGATCGAGACGCTGGGCGGCCCCGGAGCGGGGCTGGCCATCGCGCTGGAGAACCTGTTCCCCCCGCTGCCGAGCGAGGTGATCCTGCCGATGACCGGGTTCGCGGCGGGCCAGGGCGTCCTCAGCCTGGCCGCGGCCCTGTGGTGGACGACGCTCGGGTCGGTGGTCGGGGCCCTGGCCCTCTACGGGATCGGCGCCGTCTACGGGCGCCGCCGCGTGTACCTGCTGTGGGCCCGGCTGCCGCTGGTGAAGACCTCGGACCTGGAACGCACCGAGGCGTGGTTCGCCCGGCACGGCAGGAAGGCCGTCTTCTTCGGCCGCATGGTCCCGGTGTTCCGCTCGCTGATCTCGGTGCCCGCGGGTGTGGAGCGGATGCCGGTCCCGCTGTTCCTGCTGCTGACCACCGCGGGCAGCTTCCTGTGGAACGCGGTGCTGATCCTGGCCGGGTACTGGCTCGGTGACCAGTGGACCGTGGTCGAGAGGTACGTCGGCACGTTCTCGACGGCCGTGCTGGTGGTGGTGGCGGCCCTGCTGGTGGTGTTCACCGTGCGGCGGCTCACGGAGCGCCGCCGCGGGGGCCGCCGGGGATGACGGCCGCGGCCCCGGTCCGCCGGACGCGCCGTCAGCCCGGGGCCGCCGCCCGGCCGGCGGCCCGTGCCGCCCCCTGCGGCCGGGCGCGGATGACGAGCGCCATCAGCGCCGCCGCCGCGCACAGCGCGCCGGAGGCGACCCAGGCGACGTCGTAGGAACCGAAGGCGTCCCGCGCCAGCCCCGCGAGGAAGGCGACGATCGCGGCGCCCGCCTGGTGGGAGGCCAGCACCCAGCCGAAGACGATGGCCCCTTCCGCGCCGAAGTGGGCCCGGCACAGCGCGATGGTGGGCGGTACGGTCGCCACCCAGTCGAGGCCGTAGAAGACGATGAAGAACACCATGGGCGGCTGCACGCTGTCGGTGAACAGCAGCGGCAGGAACAGCAGGGACAGCCCGCGCAGCGCGTAGTAGACGGCGAGCAGCCGCCGTGCGTCGAACCGGTCGGTGAACCAGCCCGAGGCGATGGTGCCGGCCAGGTCGAAGACACCGATGACGGCCAGCAGGGAGGCGGCGGCCGGCACCGACATGCCGTGGTCGTGGGCGGCCGGCACGAAGTGGGTGCCGACCAGGCCGTTCGTGGAGGCGCCGCAGATGGCGAAGGTGCCGGCGAGGAGCCAGAACACGCGGGTGCGGGCGGCCCCGGCCAGGGCGCCGAGCGCGCGGCGGGCGGCGCCCGCGGGTGCGGGCTCGGGAGGGCGGTAGTGCTCGTCCGCGCCGTAGGGCAGCAGCCCGACGTCCTCCGGACGGTCGCGCAGCAGCCAGGCCACCAGGGGCACGACGGCGAGTGCGGCGCCGCAGACGACCAGGGAGGCCGCCCGCCAGCCCGGTCCCTGCACGAGCAGGGCGATCAGGGGCAGGAAGACGAGCTGCCCCGCGGCACCACCGGCCGTCAGCACGCCGCTGACCAGGCCCTGCCGCCGGACGAACCAGCGGTGGGTGACGGTGGCGGCGAACGCGAGCGCCATGGAGCCGGTGCCGAGCCCGACGAGGACGCCCCAGCAGAGCAGGAGCTGCCAGGACGCCTCCATGAAGACGGTCAGCCCGCTTCCGGCGGCGACGAGGAGCAGCGCGCAGGAGACCACCCGGCGGATGCCGTACCGCTCCATCAGGGCGGAGGCGAACGGCGCGGTGAGGCCGTAGAGCAGCACGTTGAGGGAGACGGCGGCCGAGATGGTCCCGTGCGACCAGCCGAACTCGCGTTGCAGCGGGTCGATGAAGACGCTCGGCGTGGCGCGGAAACCGGCCGCGCCGACGAGCGCGACGAAGCACACGAGCGCCACCCACCAGGCACGGTGGACCCGGGGGCGCGGCGTGGCCGGCGGGGGGTCGTGCGGGCGGCCGGGCACGGGCCGGGAGGAGGCGGTCTGCGTCACGCCGCTCAGCCTCGCGGACGCCGGGACGGTCGACGAGTGGCCGCAGGGCCACGACGCGCAAGGATCGGGCCAGCCGGTCCGCCCGCGCCCCGGCCGCACCATCCGTCCCGTCCGCGCCGTCCGCCCGCGCCCCGGCCGCCGGGCGCGGTGGCGGCGCGGACGGACGGGGCGCGCCGGGGGGGTCAGCGCCAGATCGCGTCCACCCACTCGGGGCGGTCGACGAACGGGTTGCGGTTGTGCTGGAAGCGGTCGTGGATCACGTCGTTGCGCCGCCGCTCGAACGCGTCCGGCGGGTCCTGCTCGTGCCACTGCCTGAGCACCGACAGGCGCCCCATGTACGGCGCCGACCCGTTGCCGACCGCGTTGTTCAGCTCCAGGTCGGCGTGGCCGTCGCCGCCCTCGTAGCGCACGGCCATGTAGAAGATCATGCGTGCGACGTCGCCCTTGACGGCGTCGCGGGGCTCGAAGCTGTCGCCGTCGGTGTAGTTGCCGGGCGCCTGGCGAACCGTTCCGCCACCCTGGTCGAAGTCCTTGTTGCCGCGGATGCTGTTGACGGTCACGTCGGTGGGGCGCAGGTGGTGCAGGTCCGTGCCCGGCCCGGTGGACGTGCCGAAGCCGCCGTGGGACTTCGCCCAGACGTGCTCGCGGTTCCAGTCGCCGACGGAACCGCCGTTGTCGTACTTGCCGCGGGACTCCCCCGAGTACAGCAGGACGACGCTGGACGGGTCGCCCGGGGCCTCGTCGGTTTCGCGCAGGGCGCCCCAGACCTGGGAGTAGGAGAGCTTCGCCTGGTCGCGGACGATGCCGTGCAGGGCCGCCTTGAGCGCCGCGCCGCTCTTGCCCTCGGCGGCGTCGTAGTAGCCGGCTGCCGCTTCGGCCGTGGACGGCGGCGCGGTGGGCAGCGAGGCGGTGGCCGGGGCGGGCAGCGCGGTGGCCGCGAGGGCGGCGGCACCGGCGAGCGCGGTGGCCAGGGCCAGCCGGGGTCTGCGCAGGACGGGCATGGGGGCGTCCCTTCGGGTGCGCCCGCCCGGCCACGGGACACGCGGGGTCCCGGCCGGAGGGCGAGTTGACGTGAACCGGTCAGTTGAGCGTGGCATGCCGCCGACTGCCTGGCGTGAACATCCCGTGGCGGCTGGGTGCCCATCCGGCGGCCACCGCGGGCGGACCGGCCGCACGCGGGCGGACCAGGCGGCGGCGCCCACGGACGCCGGGCTGGCAGGATGCGGGCATGGGGAGCGGAATCGAGCTGCGCCGGCTGGACGAGGCGCTGCTGCGGGAGCTGCTGCGGGCGGCGGTCGCCGACGCGGAGCCACCGGAGGTCATGCCGCCCGTGCCGGGGCCGCCGGGCTGGAGCACCGCACGGCGCGCGGCCTTCACCGCCTTCCACCGGTCGAGGTCGCTGGCCGCGGAACCGGTGGAGCGGACGTACCCCGTCGTGCTGGCCGGGCGCGTCGTCGGGGCCGCCCGGCTGTGCCCGCCGCCGGAGACCGGGCGCCCGGTGGAGGCGGGGCTGTGGCTGGGGCGGTCGGTGCGGGGCGCGGGGGTGGGCACGGCGGTGCTGGGCCTGCTGCGGGAGGCGGCTGCGGCGGACGGAGCCGGACGGCTTCGGGCCCGAACGACGGCGGACAACACCGCGGCCCTGCGGGTGCTCTCCTCGATGGGCGCCGAGCTGAGGCACGACGGCTCCGAGGTCGGCGCGTGGCTGGAGACGGGCGCCGGGTGAGGTGACCGGGCTCCGCAGGGGCACGGTCACGGCGTATGTGGGTACCCGGGAGTGGACCCCGGGGCACGCCGGGGCCCGCGACCGCTGAAGGAGGCGAGTGACCATGGCCATCGCCACGGTGAACCCGGCCACCGGTGAGACCTTGAAGACCTTCGATCCGCTGAGCGCCGAGGAGCTCCAGCAGCGGATCGCCGAGGCGTCCCGGGCGTTCGACGTCTACCGCCGCACCGGGTTCGGCGAACGGGCGCGCCTGCTGGAGCGGGCCGCCGGTCTGCTGGAGGAGGAGCAGGACTCCGTCGCCCGCACCATTACCACGGAGATGGGCAAGCCGCTGGGCGCGGCGGGGGCGGAGGTGGCCAAGTGCGTGAAGACGATGCGCTGGTACGCGGCGCGCGCCGAGGCCCTGCTGGCCGACGAGCACCCGGACCCGTCCGACGTCGAGGACTCCGGCGGCGCGCGGGCGTTCGTGCGCTACCGGCCGCTCGGCGTGGTGCTCGCCGTCATGCCCGTGGAACTTCCCGCTCTGGCAGGTGATCCGGTTCGCCGCCCCGGCGCTCATGGCGGGCAACGTCGGTCTGCTCAAGCACGCGTCGAACGTGCCGCAGACCGCGCTCTACCTGGAGGAGCTGTTCAGCCGGGCCGGGTACCCGCGGGGCTGCTTCCAGACGCTGCTGGTCGGCTCCGCCGAGATCGAGGGCGTCCTGCGCGACGGGCGCGTCGCCGCCGCGACGCTCACCGGCAGCGAGCCCGCGGGCCGCTCGGTCGCCTCGATCGCCGGGGACGAGATCATGAAGACGGTGCTGGAGCTGGGCGGGAGCGACCCGTTCCTGGTGCTGCCCTCGGCCGACCTGGAGGGCGCGGCGGCCACCGCCGTGACCGCCCGGGTGCAGAACGCCGGACAGTCCTGCATCGCCGCGAAGCGGTTCATCGTCCACCAGGACGTCTACGACGCGTTCAGCGCCCGCTTCACCGAACGGATGGCGGCCCTGCGGGTGGGCGACCCGACGGCGCAGGACACGGACGTCGGCCCGCTCTCCAGCGAGCAGGGCCGGGCCGACGTCGAGGAGCTGGTCGAGGACGCCGTGCGGCGCGGGGCGACGGTGCTGTGCGGCGGGCGGCGGCCAAAGCAGCCGGAGCGCGGCTGGTTCTACGAGCCGACGGTGCTGGCGGACGTCACCGCGGACATGCGCATCCACCACGAGGAGGCGTTCGGGCCCGTCGCCACGCTCTACCGGGCGGCGGATCTGGAGGAGGCCGTGGCGCTGGCGAACGACACCCCGTTCGGACTCAGCTCGAACGCGTGGACCCGTGAGCCGGCCGAGCAGGAGCGGCTGGTGGCCGACCTCCAGGCGGGCGGAGTGTACTTCAACGGCATGACCGCCTCGCACCCGGGGATGCCGTTCGGCGGCACGAAGCGCTCCGGCTACGGGCGCGAGCTGGCCGGGCACGGCATCAAGGAGTTCTGCAACGTCACCACGGTCTGGTACGGGGCCGGGTGAGCGCGCGCCGTCAGTAGTTCTCCCACTCGTGGCGGGTGTACTCCAGGACCGCCGGGTCCATGAGCGTGCTGGCGCGCACGTCGGCGGCCCGGCGGTCACGGGGGAAGACGGTGGCGGCCCGCAGCACGTCCTCGTCCAGGAAGCGCAGCGCCGGCGCCTCCGCGGCCAGGCGCAGCCGGGGCGTGGACTCCTCCCGCGTGGCGATGACGAAACCCCAGTCGCCGAAGCTGGGCACGTCCACGTGGTAAGGGGTGGTGGCGTAGCCGGCCTCGCGGATGCCCGCCTCGATGGACCAGTACGCCTTCGGCGCGAAGAACGGGGAGCCGGCCTGGACGACCACCCGGGCCTCCGGGTCCAGCGCCTTGGTGAGCAGGTGGTAGAACTCCACCGAGTAGAGCTTTGCCATCGCGGCGGTGTCCGGATCGGGGAAGTCGATGATCACGGCGCCGTAGCGGCCGGGGACGTCCCGCAGCCAGGTGAAGGCGTCGGCGTTGACCACCCGCACCCGGGGGTCGGCCAGCGCGTCGCCGTTCAGTTCGCGCAGCGGCCGGTAGGAACGGGCGAGGCGCGTCATGGCGGGGTCGAGGTCGACGAGCGTGACCTCCTCGACGTCGTCGTAGCGCAGCACCTCGCGCAGGGCCAGCCCGTCGCCGCCGCCGAGGATGAGCACCGAGGAGCGGTCGCCCGCCAGGGCCGGGTGGGCGAGGGCCTCGTGGTAGCGGTACTCGTCGACGGAGGAGAACTGGAGGTCGCCGTTGAGGAACAGCCGCAGGTCGGCCTCGCCCGTGAAGGCGGCGGCACGGGTGACGACGATCTCCTGGTAGGGCGTGCGCTCGGTGCGCACGATCGGGTCCCGGTACAGCTGCTGGCGGGCGGTGACCTCGATGTCGTCGGCGAGCGCGTAGGCCCCGCCGAGGATGCCGAGGACGGCCGTCACTCCGGCCAGCAGGGCGCCCTGCACGGCGCGCCGGGTCTGGTGGCGGAAGATCCACAGCACCAGCAGGACCCCGGCGACGGCGTTGACCACGCCGATCACCAGGGCGCCCTTGAGCTGGCCGAAGGTCGGCAGGAGGAGCAGCGGGAAGCACAGCCCGCCGACGAGGGCACCGATGTAGTCCACGGCGAACATGTCGGCCACCGCGCCGCCCGCCTCCTGCTGCCGGATGCGCTGGAGCATCGTCATCAGCAGCGGGATCTCCGCACCGATGAGGACCCCGACGACGAACGCGATCACCACCATCGCCGGGGTGTAGATCTTCAGCCAGGCGAAGGCGACGTACAGGGTGAGCACGGACAGGCCGCCGACGAGGGCGAGGAGGCCCTCGACCAGGGCGAACGCGCCCACGGCGCGGCGCCGCAGCGGTTTGGCGGCCAGCGAGCCCACCCCCATGGCGAACACCATGACGGACAGGACGATGGACGTCTGGAGTACCGAGTTGCCGATGAGGTAGCTGCCCAGCGCGGTCAGCGCCAGCTCGTAGACCAGGCCGCACGCCGCGCACAGGAACACGGCGAACAGCAGCAGGAACCGCGGCAGGCGCGACGGAGCCGCGGGGGGCCGGGCGCTCACGCCGGTGCTCAGGTCAGCGCGGCACCGACCATGAAGGCCGTGCCGACGTACATCGCGCCCTGTACCCAGGCGGCGGGGTGGGGACGGTCGCCCTCGTCCTGGAGGACGGAGGAGCCCATCTTGCCGGGGGTGACGAGCCCGACCATGGCGAAGACGAAGGTCATCACCAGCACGCCGGCCAGACCGTAGAGCAGGGTGCTGACCAGGCCGTAGCCAAGACCCAGCTGGGACTCGCTCGCGCCGATGGCCTGCGCGATGACCAGGCCGATGCCAAGGGTCTGCCCGGTGAGGACGACGGCGGCGCCGCGGTTGCGCTCGGTCCACACGACTTGCACGAGCTTGCCGGGCGTGACCAGGTCCAGCGCGACGAAGCCGACCGCCATGACGACGAATCCGACCAGTCCGTACAGCAGGGCGACGCCGGCCGACTCCATGATCTCTGTCACGTTCTGCCTTCCAGGGGTGGGTGGTGCTCGGCCGGCCGGGGTGACGCGGCGAGCCGTGGGTGGGGGGTTACTTGCCGGAGCCGGGGCCGCCGCCCCGGAAGCCGTTGCCGCTGCTGCCCGGGGCCGGCCACACGTGCGCGACGTGGGAGTGCCAGCGCCGGTGACCGTCACGGTAGTCGTCGATCTCGATGCGGCTGCCGGCTCCCCGGTAGGGGCTGATCGCGACGATGTCGTCGCGGTAGCGCAGGAAGACCCGGTCGCCGCTGCGGGTGCGGTCGTGGGCGGAGCGGTGGTCGTCGATCTTGTTGGCCACCGCCCCCGGGCTGGAGCCCGCGGCGATGTAGTCGTCGCCGGAGCCGGCGTAGCGGTCGGCGATCCAGCTGCGCGGGACCTCGTTGGGGCCGCCACTGGAACACCCCGCCACCAGCGCCGCGGCAAGCGCGGTCGTGAGCGCGAGTCGGGTGGTGTGCTTCATCGTGCCTCCAGCCGGGTGTGCGTCGCCACGATCTGGCGGCTCTGCGGGTAGGTGTGCCAGGTGCGCCAGTCCAGTGCGGCGCCCCGCCGTTCCACGGCGAGCGCGGTGACCGCGTCGGGTGAACCGGGGAAGACCCCGCACAGTGCTTCGCGCCGCCCTTCCAGCCGCTCCCGGAGCGCGGCCACCCGGTCGGCGAACTCGGCTCGCCGGTAGTGCAGGACGCGCGCGGTGAACCGGTAGTTCCAGCCCTCCACCTCCTGTTCGACGGCCGGGGGCAGTCCGCCCGCCGTGCCCGGCAGGCAGGCGACGGTCTCGCGCACCGGTCCGGCGAACACCTGGTGGGAGGCGCCCAGCAGCCTGAGCTGGACGGTGGTCTCCCCCGCCGGGACGTCCCGCACCGCCAGTGCGGGACGGGCCGGCTGGTCGAGGGTGAAGGAGAGCTGGTCGGCGCTGGTGTCGAGGTAGGGGGCGGCGAGCCGTATGCCGCTCACACGCCGCTGCCCGGGTAGATCGTCAGGGTGCCGTCGGGCACGCGTTCGCCGAGGGACGCCTCCCAGGTGCCGCGGCCCTGCGCGCCGACGAAGCGTTCGAAGGCGAGGCTGCGCCCGCCGGGACCGTCGAAGTCGGCGTACTCCACGCGTCCGGTCTCGCCGAGCCCCGTGGTGCCCTCCGAGCGGTAGGAGGCGGTGCCGTGCTCGGTGCGGTGGTAGGTGACGCCCTCGACGACCAGCGTGGCACGGCTCGGAGTGAGGTCGGTGCCGCGGTGCTCGGTCCAGAGCACGACCTCCAGCGTCGGGTCCTCCTCCACGGACAGCCAGCGGCGGCCCCCCTCGGTGCCGTCCATGGCGTCCAAGAAGTGCTCGGACCAGGTGTAGCCGCCCTCGGTGAGCCGCAGGGACCCGCGCACGAACAGCCGTTCGCCGAGGTACTCGACCATGTCGCCGGCCTTCAGCGTCCGCGGGTCGCCGGCGGCGCTGTCCTCCGCGGCGAAGGGGTCGCGGGGCGGAGCCGGCGGAGCCGCGCGGCCGGCCGTGCGACGGCGCGCCCGGATGACGGCGGCGATCAGCGCGATGATGACGACCGCGGCGAGCAGGCCCATCAGAAGCCTCATGGTGTTTCCCCCGTGCGTGGTGCGACAAGCGTCGCCGAGTATCGCACAGCGGCCGGCGTGTCCCCCCGGCGGCGGGCCCTCCGGCCGTTTGCCGCCCGTTCCGGGCGGGAACCCGGCGCCCCATGGCGACTGACGACGCGTACGGAAAAGCGGTACGGAGTGTGCGACGGGTTCTGCCGGGCCAGGGGCCGGGCCGGGTGCTGTCCGCCGTCGACCGGCTGGAGCACGACACGCGGCTGGACGCGGCGGCGGCACCGCTGCGCGACTGGATCGGGAAGCTGCCGCTCGGCGGGGCGCGGGACGCGCTGCACGGGCGGTGGCTGGGGCATCCGCTGCACCCGCTGATGGTGCAGCTGCCCGTCGGGGCATGGCTGTCGGCGGCGGCGCTGGACGTCCTGCCCGGCCACCGGCGCGGCGCGCGGGCCCTGGTGGCGCTCGGCCTGGCCGGCGCCGGCCCCGCGGCCGTGGCCGGCTGGGTGGACTGGGCGGAGCTGAGGCCGCGCCAGCAGCGCGTGGGACTGGTGCACGCCGTGGGCAACGTGGCGGCCGTCGGGCTGTACGCGGGGTCGTTCGCGGCGCGCTGCGCCGGACGGCACGGGCTGGGACGGGCGCTCGGTTTCGCCGGGCTGACCGCGGTGGGGGCCAGCGGCGCGCTCGGGGGGCACCTCGCCTACCGGCAGTCCGCGGGCGCCAACCACGCGGAGGGGCTGGCCGCGCGGGCGGGCGGCGACTGGCACGACCTCGGTGAGCTGGGGGACTTCCCCGTGGGGGAGGCCGTCCTGCGGCGGGCCGGCGAGGTGGCCGTGGTGGTGGTGCGGGAGAGCGAGGAGACGGTGCGGGTCCTGGTGGAGCAGTGCAGCCACCTGGGCGGCCCGCTGTCGCAGGGCGAGGTGGTGGACGGCTGCCTCCAGTGCCCGTGGCACGGCAGCAGGTTCCGGCTGGAGGACGGCTGGAACGTCCAGGGCCCGGCGACGGCGCCGCAGCCGGCCTTCGAGACGCGGATCGAGGACGGGCGGGTGCAGGCCCGTCTCCGGGACTGACCCGCCCGCCCCCGCCCCGCGTCCGCCGTGAACGGCCGGAGCACATCCCCACATGGTCCCGGCCGTTCACGCCCCCCGAGCCGCGGGGCCGTAAGCGGAACCGCGTCAGACGCGCTGCCAGAGGGCCGGAACGTTGGGCGGTTCCCAGCCGGTCATCGACCGGTGGCCCTGCAGGCAGCGGTAGGTGGCGGACCCGTAGGTCACCTGGTCGCCCGCCCGGTAGTCGGTGCCCGCGGCCCAGGTGCCGCCCGGCTCACCGGGGTCGCCCGGGTCGCCCGGGTCACCGGGGTCGCCCGGGCCGGTGGTGGTCTTCAGGGTCAGGCCGTACGCCTGGAGGATCTCGTTGAGGGGCTGGTGGTACGTCGTCCCGCCGGTGCGGCAGTTGCCGGAGCCGCCGGAGGTGACGCCCTGCGCCTGGCTGCCGGAGATGTAGGCGCCGCCGGAGTCACCGGGCTCGGCGCACACCGAGGTCCGGGTCACACCGGTGATGGTTCCCTCGGGGTAGGTGACGCTGGTGTTGTGCTGCTGGATCGTCCCGCAGTGCCAGCCCGTGGTGGAGCCGGAACGGCAGATCGACGCGCCCACCGGCGCCTGGGTGGAACCGGCCACCTGGATGTTCTGGCCGCCGCTGCCCTTGACGTAGGGGGTGGCGGTCCAGCTGCTGTTGGTGGCGACCCAGGCGTAGTCGTTGCCGGGGAAGGACGAGCCCTGGAACGTCCCCTGGGCGGCCTGGTTGTAGCCGGACGTCGACGTGCCGGTCCGGCCGCAGTGCCCGGCGGTGGCGAAGCCCTGCTGGGTACCGCGGGTGACGGGGAAACCGACCGAGCAGCGGCCGCCGCTGCCCATGTAGTAGGCGTCCCCGCCGCGCAGGTCGTACAGCGGACGCGGCTGCTCGGCCGACCTGACGACGCGGACCAGGTCGCCGTCCACGCCGCTGGCGGTGACGAAGGCGCGGGCCTGTTCCGGCTTCGGGGAGTGCACGACGACCTGGTTGGCCGTGACGTCCACGTACCAGACGCGCGCCGCCTGGGGAGCCTGGCGGGTCGCGGCCCGGTCGAGCGCCGCCTTGGCCGCGTCGAGCTCGGTGAGCGCGTGCGGGACGACGCGGGCGCGGGCGCCCGCCGCGGTGATCAGGTCCGCCTCGGCGGTGTCGGTGGTGGCGACGGTGAGCGTGGCGGCGTCGCCGTGCACCCAGGCCCCGGCGAAGCTGCCGGCGAGGGTGGAGCGCAGGGTGTCGGCGGTGGCCCCGGCCCGGCTCTCGGCGGCCAGGCGTCCGACGGCCTCGTCCCGGGTGAGGCCGAGGTCGCGCTGGAGGGCGTCGAGCAGCTGCGGGTCGGCTGCCGGGGGTGCCGGAGCGGCGACGGGGGCGGGGCCGGCCGCCGCCGCCGGGTGTCCGGCGACGACGAGGGCACCGACCACGAGGGCGGCCGAACACGCGCCCTTGACGTATCTGTGGAGCATGGGTGTCTCCTTGGTTTCGGGTGAGCGAAACCGTAGCCGTGAGCACGTCAAATGCAGGAGTGATCAGCCGGCCCCTGCCCCGGTGTTATGGAAGGCGCCGCCGCGCCCCGGGAGGCCGCGCGGCGGCGGACCCCCGGGGCGTCAGACGGCCGCCGGGTGCGCGGGGCCGAACCCGGGGTGGCCGACGAGCCAGGCGGCGTAGTCGGTGTTGCGCGCGACGGCCTCGGCGTGTGCCTCGCGGGCGTGCCCCAGCACGGTGGTGGCCAGGCCGGCGGACGGCGCCCCGGGGTGCCAGCCGATGAGGTGACGCCAGCTCAGCGGCGCCCCCGCCAGCGGCCGGGTGACCAGCCCCGGGGTCGGCGGGAACGTCGCCCGGCACAGCCCCACGGCCCGTCCGACCTGCACGAGGTGGACGCAGGAAGCGGTGTCCGTCTCGTAGACGGAGGCCGGGGTGAAGCCCGCTCTGGCGCAGGCGGCGGCGAAGCAGTCGGCGAAGCAGCCGTCGCCGGGGACGTCCGTCCAGGAGGCGTGCGCGAGGTCGGCCAGGGAGATCTGCCGCCGGGCGGCCAGCGGGTGGTCGTGGGCGAGCATGACGAACACCGGGTCGGTGCCCACCTCCCGCCAGGTGAGCCGGTCGGTGGCCGGCGGCGGGCTCTCCCCGCAGGTGCCGATGAGGGCGAAGTCCAGCCGCCCCTCCCCCACGCCCTGGGCGACCTCACGCTCCGACCAGGAGGTGTACGTCGTCACCGGGACACCGGGGTGGGCGGTGGCGAGCCGGTCCACCAGTCCGCCCAGCAGCGGTCCGTGCGTGCCGCCGAGGCGGAAGCGCGGGGCCCCGGCGAAGGCATGGGCGAACCGCACGGCCTCCTCCTGGAGTTCGGTGACGGCGGGGAGCACCACCCGGGTGCGGTGCAGCACGAGTTCGCCCAGCGGGGTCGGCCGTACCCCGTGGCGTCCCCGCTCGAAGAGCCGGCCGCCCAGCATCCGCTCCACCCGCTTGAGCTGCGCGCTCAGGGCGGGCTGGGCGAGCCCGAGCACCGAGGCGGCCTTCGTGAGGCTTCCGGCCTCAGCGATCGCCCTGATGATCTTCAAGTGGCGCAGCTCCAGGTCCATGGTCCGAGCTTGGGCCTGGGCCCGCCGCTGCCACAAGGGCCCGGACGGCGCGGCCTGCGCTCCCCCGCCTGGCTCCGGCCGGATGACGGCGATGGGGGCGTAACCCGGCGCGCTGCGGGAACCCGCTCGGTTCAACGAGAAAGCGAGGTGGACGGCATGATCGGATCTGTGCGCCGCCGACCGGCCGAAACCCCCGAGTCATCGGTGGGCGAGCTGGTCGAACGGGCGTCACAGCAGCTCTCCGAGCTGGTGCGCCAGGAGATGCGGCTGGCGCAGGCGGAGCTGTCGGAGAAGGGCAAGCGGGCCGGGCTCGGCGGCGGCATGTTCGGCGGGGCGGCCGTGGTGGGCTTCCTGGCCCTGGCCGCCCTCGTGACGGCCGCGATCGCCGCAGTGGCGCTGGCCCTGCCGCTCTGGGCGTCCGCGCTGATCATCGGCGTGGTGCTGCTGGCGGTCACGGGCGTCCTGGCCCTGGCCGGACGCAAGCAGCTCGGCCGGGCGACCCCGGCCAAACCGGAGCAGGCCATCGGCAGCGTCAGGACCGACATCGAGGAGATCAAGGGGAGGGCCCACCGGTGAGCAGGGATTCAGCGGGCTCCTCCGACCAGGAGCGGCTGCGCGCGCAGGTGGCGGAGACACGCGGCCGGCTCGGGGACACCGTGGCCGAGCTGGCCGCCAAGACCGACGTGAAGGCGCAGGCCCAGGCGAAGGCGGCGGAGGCCAAGGCGCAGGCGCAGGTGAAGGCCGCCGAGGCCACGGCGCAGGCGCGGCACGTCGCCTCGGCGGCGGCCGAGCGGGGCCGCCGCCATCCCGGACCGCTGATCGCGGCGGGTGCCGTGGTGGTGCTGCTGGCGGTGGTGCTGGGCAAGCGCTGCGGAAGGGGCTGAGCCGCGATGAAGGTGATCAACCGGGTGATCAGCCTGCTGGTGGGCGCCGTCGGCGGTGTGGTGGCCGGGGCCCTGTTCAAGCGGGTGTGGAAGGTCGTCAGCAAGGACACGGACGCTCCGGACGCCACCGACCTGGACCGCAGCTGGCGCGAGGTGCTGACGGCCGCCGCGCTGCACGGGGCGGTCTTCGCCCTCGTCAAGGCGGCGCTCCAGCGGGGACAGGTGTCCGGCGCCCGCCGTGTGAGCGGCGGCCGGGCGGGCTGAGCCGCCACCGGGCGGGCCGCGCCGGCGGCGGTGGACGGCACCCGCGGGGGCGGCCGTCCAACCGCCGCCGGCGGCGTGTGCCGTGAACGAAATGAACACAAGCGTGACCCCTCCCGCGCGGCGGTGAAGAGTGGCGGCACCCCGCGGGTGCGGCCGTGAGCCGCACCCGCCGCCCCAGGGAGGAGACCAGCGTGACCGGGCAGACTCCGCCGCCCCACCCGTCACGGACGGGACACCCGTCGGTGCCGCCGCCGAAGCGGCGCGACCGCACCCACTACCTGTACATCGCGGTGATCGCGGCCGTCCTGCTGGGCATCACGCTCGGTTTCGCCGCGCCCGGCGTCGCCGTCGGGCTGAAGCCGCTCGGGACCGGCTTCGTCGCCCTGATCAAGATGATGATCTCTCCGGTGATCTTCTGCACGATCGTGCTGGGGATCGGCTCGGTGCGCAAGGCCGCGAAGGTCGGCGCCGTGGGCGGCCTGGCCCTCGGCTACTTCCTGGTGATGTCCACGGTGGCCCTGGCCATCGGCCTGCTCGTGGGGAACCTCCTGGACCCGGGCTCCGGGCTCCAGGTGACGGAGGCGACCCGGGACGCCGGAGCGGCGCAGGCCGGGGACTCCGCCGGGTCGACCACCGACTTCCTGCTGGGCGTCATCCCGACCACCCTCGTCTCCGCGCTGACCGGCGGCGAGGTGCTGCAGGCCCTGCTCGTCGCCCTGCTGGTGGGCTTCGCGCTCCAGGCCATGGGCCCCGCCGGTGAACCGGTGCTGCGGGGTATCGGGCACCTCCAGCGGCTGGTCTTCCGCGTGCTGGCGATGATCATGTGGCTGGCGCCGGCGGGCGCGTTCGGCGCGATCGCCGCCGTCGTGGGCGAGACGGGCGTGGACGCGCTGACCTCGCTGGCCGTCATCATGACCGGCTTCTACGCGACCTGCGCGCTGTTCGTGTTCGTCGTCCTGGGCCTGCTGCTGCGTGTGGTCGCCGGGCTGAACGTGTTCACACTGCTGAAGTACCTCGGCCGGGAGTTCCTGCTGATCCTGTCCACCTCCTCCTCGGAGTCGGCGCTGCCCCGGCTCATCGCCAAGATGGAGCACCTGGGGGTGAGCAGGCCGGTGGTGGGGATCACCGTGCCGACCGGCTACTCCTTCAACCTCGACGGCACGGCCATCTACCTGACCATGGCCTCCCTGTTCATCGCGGAGGCGATGGGCGACCCGCTGTCCCTGGGCCAGCAGGTCTCCCTGCTCGTCTTCATGATCATCGCTTCGAAGGGCGCGGCCGGGGTGACCGGCGCGGGGCTGGCCACGCTGGCCGGCGGCCTCCAGTCCCACCGCCCGGAACTGGTGGACGGTGTCGGCCTGATCGTCGGCATCGACCGCTTCATGAGCGAGGCGCGGGCCCTGACGAACTTCGCGGGCAACGCGGTGGCGACCGTGCTCGTCGGCACCTGGACCAGGGAGATCGACCGGGCCCGGGCGGGCGACGTGCTCGCCGGGAGGCTGCCGTTCGACGAACGGACACTGGTGGACGACGGGCACGGCGGCGCCGGGGGTGCGCAGAGCCCGGAGGGCGCCGAGGAAGCCGGTGCGCCACGGTCCGGGGAGGGTCCGGAGCCCGCACCGGCGCAGTCCTGACCCCGTCTCCGCCCCGCCCGGCCGCCGGGCGCCGCCGCACCGGCTTCCGCCCGGCGGCCGGGCGGAAGCGCGGGGCGTGGCCCGCGGCGGCGGCGCGGGTCAGCGGATGGTCATGCCCGACAGCGTGCGGGCGATGACCAGGCGCTGGATCTCGCTGGTGCCCTCGAAGACGGTGTAGATCGCCGCGTCGCGGTGCATGCGCTCGACCGGGTACTCCCGGGTGTAGCCGTTGCCGCCGAGGATCTGCATGGCCTGCGCCGTCACCGCCTTGGCGGTCTCCCCGGCGAACAGCTTGGACATCGAGCCCTCGGCCGAGGTGAACGGGCGGCGGGTGGCGGCCATCCACGAGGCGCGCCACACCAGCAGGCGGGCGGCGTCGATCTGGGTGCGCATGTCGGCGAGCTGGAAGGCCACGCCCTGGTTGTCGATGATGGGACGGCCGAACTGCACGCGCGTCCTTGCGTAGTCGAGCGCCGTCTCGTAGGCGGCCCGCGCGATGCCGACGGCCTGCGCGCCCACGGCCGGGCGGGACGCCTCGAAGGTGGCCATGGCGGCGTTGCCGCCGGTGCGCTTGCCGCCCTCCCGGGCACGGGCTAGCCGCTCGTCGAGCTTCTCCTTGCCGCCCAGCAGGCAGCTTCCCGGCACCCGGACGTCCTCCAGCACGACCTCGGCGGTGTGCGAGGCCCGGATGCCGTGCTTCTTGAACTTCTGGCCCTGGCTCAGGCCCGGGGTGCCGGGCGGGATGATGAAGGAGGCGTGGCCGCGGGCGCCCAGTTCGGGGTCGACGACGGCGACGACGACGTGCACGTTGGCGATGCCGCCGTTGGTGGCCCAGGTCTTCGTGCCGTTGAGCACCCACTCGTCCTTGGCCTGGTCGTAGACGGCGCGGGTGCGCATGGCGGAGACGTCGGAGCCCGCGTCGGGTTCGGAGGAGCAGAAGGCGGCGACCTTCACGTCGCTCACGTCCCCGTACATCTGCGGTATCCAGGTGCCCACCTGCTCCTCGGTGCCGTTGGCCAGGACGCCGACGGCGGCCAGTCCGGTGCCGACGATCGACAGGGCCAGGCCGGCGTCGCCCCAGAACAGCTCCTCCATGGCCATGGGGATGCCGAGGCCGGTGGGGTCGAAGAACTGCTGGGCGTAGAAGTCCAGGGAGTACAGTCCTATCTTGGCGGCCTCCTGGATGATGGGCCAGGGCGTCTCCTCGCGTTCGTCCCACTCGGCGGCGGCGGGGCGCATCACGTCGGCGGCGAAGCCGTGGATCCACTCCCGCACGGCCTTCTGGTCGTCGTTGAGGTCGAGTGCGAACTCGGTCATGGCGGGCCCTCCAGGACATTGTTACTAGCGGTAACCCAGTCTGTTACTCGCCGGTAGGCCGTGTCAACTCCCCCGGCCGCCGGTGGCCCGCGCCGTCCGGGTGTTACGTTGCGCGGGCAGCGCACGAGTACCGGCGGGAGTTACGCCTTGGAGACGACAAGCCAGGACGGCCAGCGCGGCGGTGCCTCCGCACGCAGACGCGAGGAACTGCTGGAGGCCGCCAACCGGGTGGTGATGCGGGAAGGCCCCGAAGCCTCCATGAACGCCATCGCCGCCGAGGCGGGCATCACCAAGCCCATCCTCTACCGGCACTTCGGCGACAAGGGCGGCCTGTACCGCGCGCTCGCGGTGCGGCACACCGACGCCCTCCTCGACTCCCTGCGAGCCGCGCTGGACGCCCCGGCCGACCGGCGGGAGCGGGTGGAGTCCACCCTGGACACCTACCTGGCCGCCATCGAGGCCCGCCCGCAGGTGTACCGCTTCCTGATGCACCCGGCCGAGGGCGGCGCGCGCGACGAGCAGGGCGTCACCGCCGGCCAGCACACCGCGCCGCTGCTGCGCCGGCTGGGCGAGGAGCTGGCCAAGGTCATCGACGACCGCGTCGACCTCGGGCCCGACAGCGCGGAACTGGCCCGCGTGTGGGGGCACGGCATCGTCGGCATGATGCACGCCGCGGGCGACTGGTGGCTGGCCGACCGGCCCTGCTCGCGCCAGCAGCTGGTCCGGCACCTCGCCGACCTGCTGTGGGGCCGCCTGGCCGCGGCCGGGGACCGGCTGGGCGGCCCGCGGTTCTGACCGGAGCGTCGTCGCGCGGCCTCAGCGCGGGGCCGCGCGGGCCCACCCCGCGCGGCGGGCGGACCACAGCAGACGGCGGCGGCGCAGCCCGCCGAGGCGGTCCGCGTACACCGTCCCGGCCAGGTGGTCGCACTCGTGCTGGAGGCACCGCGCGAAGAACCCGCCGCCCTGGACGCGCACGGCGGTGCCGTCGGCCCGGTACCCCTCGACCACCGCGTGGTCCGCGCGGACCGTGCCCGCCTCCAGGCCGGGCAGCGACAGGCAGCCCTCGGGCCCCCGCAGCGCCACACCACCGGTGTGCACCAGGCGCGGGTTGACGAGGTGCCCGACGTGCCGCACGTCCTCGTCGTCGGGGCAGTCGTACACGAAGACGCGCAGGCCGACGCCGATCTGATTGGCCGCCAGGCCGACGCCCCGGGCGGCGTACATGGTGGCGAACAGGTCCTCGACCAGGCGGGCCAGCGGCGCCCCGAAGCCGGAGACCTCGGCGCAGGGCGCGTGCAGGACCGGGTCGCCGAAGAGGCTGAGGGGGCGGACCCGGCCGGAACCACCGGGGATGGCGCGGCGTCGCATGACCGCCACCCTACGGCGCCGGGCCCGCCCGGGAACCGGTGCGGTGCGGGAGCGGCCCGGTGATCTCGGTAGGCTGCACTGTGACCGAAGCGCAAGGAGGACCCACCACGATGTCGGGCAACACGGAGCCGCTGTCGCCGCGCGCCAGGCTGGCAGTGACGGCAGGAAAGGCCGCGGCGGCGGTGTCACGGGCGGCGGGCCGCGGGAGCGGCTCGGTCATCGGCGGCCGCGTTGCCCTGAAACTCGATCCCGACCTGCTGGCACGGCTGGCCGCCCACCTGGACGTCATCCTCGTCTCCGCGACCAACGGCAAGACGACCACCACCCGGCTGATCGCCGAGGCGCTGCGGGACGCGCCCGAGGACGTCGTCTCCAACGCGCTCGGCGCCAACATGCCGGCGGGCATCACCTCGGCGCTGGCGGGTGGTTCACGGGCGCGCTTCGGCGTGATCGAGGTCGACGAGAAGTACCTCGCCACCGTCGCGCGCGACGTGACGCCGAAGGCCATCGCGCTGCTCAACCTCTCCCGCGACCAGCTCGACCGGGCCGCCGAGACCAGGATGCTGGCCGAGCGGTGGCGCGAGGGGCTCTCCGGCTCCAAGGCCGTGATCATCGCCAACGCCGACGACCCGCTGGTGGTGTGGGCGGCCTCGTCCTCACCGAACGTGGTCTGGGTGGCCGCCGGGCAGGAGTGGAAGGACGACGCCTGGTCGTGCCCGTCCTGCGGCGGCGTCATGCAGCGCCCGGGGGACGACTGGTTCTGCGGCGAGTGCGGCTTCCGACGCCCGACGCCCACCTGGGCGCTCTCCGGCGACCACGTGCTGGACCCGCACGGCTCGGCCTGGCCGATCAGGCTGCGGCTGCCCGGGCGCGCCAACAAGGCCAACGCGACGACCTCGGCCGCGGTGGCCGCCGCCTTCGGCGTACCGCCCCAGACGGCCCTGGAGCGCATGTACGCGGTCACCGCCGTGGCCGGACGCTACGACGTCGTCTCCTACGAGGGCCGGGAGATCAGGCTGCTGCTCGCGAAGAACCCGGCGGGCTGGCTGGAGACGTTCTCCCTGATCGACGCGCCCCCCGCGCCGGTGATCCTCGCCGTCAACGCGCGCGGCGCCGACGGCACCGACACCTCCTGGCTGTGGGACGTGGACTACGGACGGCTGGCCGGGCACCCGATCTGCGTGATCGGTGACCGGCGGCTGGACCTGGCGGTGCGGCTGGAGGTGGCGGGCGTGGACTTCCAGGTCTGCGAGAGCGCCGAGGAGGCCGTGCGCAGGTGCCCGCCGGGGCGGATCGAGGCGATCGCCAACTACACGGCCTTCCAGGACCTGCGCCGCGTCGTGGGCAACTGACGCCGTGCGCGAGAGGGGAAACGAACATGAGTGACAACCAGCTGCGGGTCGTGTGGGTCTACCCCGACCTGCTGAGCACCTACGGCGACCAGGGCAACGTCCTGGTGGTCGAGCGCCGGGCGCAGCAGCGCGGCCTGGGTGTGCAGCGCGTCGACGTGCGCTCCGACGAGCCGGTGCCCACCTCGGGTGACATCTACCTCATCGGCGGCGGCGAGGACCGCCCCCAGCGGCTGGCGGCGGAGCGGCTGGTGCGCGACGGCGGCCTCCAGCGGGCCGTGTCCAACGGCGCGATCGTCTTCTCGGTGTGCGCCGGGTACCAGATCCTCGGCCACGAGTTCGTCAACGACCAGGGGCAGCGGCAGGCCGGGCTCGGCCTGCTGGACGTCACCAGCGAGCGCGGCGCCGGCGAGCGGTGCGTCGGTGACGTGCTGGCGGACATGGACGAGACGCTGCGGCTGCCGCAGCTCACCGGCTTCGAGAACCACCAGGGCATCACACGGCTGGGACCGGCCGCGCGCCCGCTGGCCCGCGTGCGCCTGGGCCAGGGCAACGGCACGGGTGACGGCACCGAGGGCGCCTGGAACGGAACCGTCTTCGGCACCTACATGCACGGGCCGGTGCTCGCGCGCAACCCGCTGATCGCCGACCTGATGGTGAAGCTGGCGCTGGACGTCAACGCGCTGCCGCCGGTGGACGACCGCTGGTACGAGGCGCTGCGCGCGGAGCGGATCGCGGCGGCGACCCAGCCCGCCTAGGCCGGGCCGTCCCGCCCGGGGCCGCCCGGGGCCGTCCGGCCGCTCCGGCCGCCGTCCCGCCACGCCCGCCCCCGCCCGCAGCCGCGGCCGGGGGCGGTTCTACTCTGGTGCGGGCAATCGGTGCGAATGGGGAGCGTTGCGGATGGATCACGGCGGACACGGCATGACGGCGGACCTGCCGCCGTTCACCCTCGGCCGCGGGCTCGCTCTCACCGGGGAACCGGTCTTCCTGGCCGGGTGCGTGCTGGCGCTGCTGCTCTACGCGTGGGGCGTGGTCCGGCTGCGGCGGCGCGGGGACTCCTGGCCGCCGCACCGCGCCGCGGCCTTCGCCGCCGGGGTGCTGACCATCGCGCTGGTGATGTGCACCGCGCTCAACACGTACGGCATGGTGCTGTTCAGCGTCCACATGGTGCAGCACATGGTGATCAGCATGCTGTCGCCGATCCTGCTGCTGCTCGGTGCCCCGGTGACCCTGGCGCTGCGCGCCCTGCCCGCGGCCGGGCGCGGCAGGACGGGGCCGCGCGAACTGCTGGTGCGGGTGCTCCAGAGCCGGTACGTGCGGATCATCTCGCACCCGGTGTTCACCATCCCGCTGTTCATCGCCAGCCTGTACGGGCTGTACTTCACCCCGCTGTTCGACTTCCTGATGGCCTCCCGCCCCGGGCACATCGTGATGATGACGCACTTCCTGGCGGTGGGCCTCGTCTTCTTCTGGCCGATCATGGGGGTGGACCCCGGCCCGCACCGGCCGGGTTACGTCATGCGGATGCTGGAGCTGTTCGCGGGCATGCCCTTCCACGCCTTCTTCGGCATCGCGCTGATGATGGCCTCCGAACCCATGGTCGGCACCTACGCGGACCCGCCGGCCTCGCTGGGCGTGACGGCGCTCGGCGACCAGCACGCGGCGGGCGGCATCGCGTGGGCGTTCAGCGAGATCCCGTCCGTGCTGGTGCTGATCGCCCTGGTCTTCCAGTGGTACGCCTCCGAACAGCGGCAGGCCCGCCGCCAGGACCGGGCCGCCGACCGCGACGGCGACCGGGAGCTGGCGGAGTACAACGCCTACCTGGCGTCCCTGCGGGCCCGCAGCCGGTAGCGCCCGCCCGCCCGGCGGGGGACCATGGGTGCGGGCGCCGGAGCAGCCGGCGCCCGCCCGACCCGCGCGAGGAGGTGGCGGCGATGCCCTCGGCCGCGAAGGCCATGACGGTGACCACGGTGGTCACCCTGGTCCTGGTGACGGCGTACACGGTGGCGCTGGGCGGCAGCGGCTGGGTGTGGTTCGCCTGGATCGTGCTGGGCCTGGCCACGCTGGGCGTGGTGAACACCACGGGCGACTGACCGGCGCAAGCCGGTCACGGCGTCACGGCCGTTCCCGGTCCGGGCCCGGCCACACGTACGGCAGGTCGTCGGGCACGGCGGGGAAGTGCTCGCGGTAGAAGCCGGGGTCCTTGCGCACCAGCGCCGACTGGTGGCTGCGGTGGAACGCGGCGTCGCCCAGCCAGCGCGGCAGCGCGCCGTCTCCCGCCAGCTCCTCCTGGCTGCGCACGGCCGTGCGGCCCGTGCCCGCCGCGAGGTCGGTGGCGAGGGTCGTCGCGCAGGTGTCCTGCCGTCCGGCCGCGCACCAGACCCGGCACATCTCCAGGCCGTACCGCACGAGCGCCTCCTCGTAGCCCGTCCACATCAGCACGGCCGGGTGGCGGCGCCAGCCGTAGCCGGGCACCGTGAGGCCGCGCAGCACCTGGATCGTCTCGACGCGCTGCTTGCCCAGGCGGCGGGCGTCCAGCACGAGGGCGGTGGCCGAGAAGTCCGGGTACGGCAGGAAGGTCTGCATGGCTCCTGTCTAGCCTCCGTGCCCGGCGCCCGCCGCTGTACCGGCGGGCGGTGCGCCCATCACAGCCGGTCGGAGCAGCCGGGTACGGCCGGTCGGCGCAACGGCCGCCTTTCCCCCGGACCCGGACAGCCGTCCGCAGGCGCGCCGGGACGCCTAACTCCAGTCCCAGCGGTCATACGTTCGGATATGGAGCCGCACCGTCCGACCCGGAACGAGACCCCGCTGGAACGCGACGACCGCAACTTCGTGGAGCTGCTGCAGGAGCTGCGGGTCATCCAGACGGGGGTGCAGATCCTGTTCGCCTTCCTGCTGACGCTGGCCTTC
This sequence comes from Streptomyces solitudinis, assembly GCF_036323765.1. Taxonomy (NCBI): domain Bacteria; kingdom Bacillati; phylum Actinomycetota; class Actinomycetes; order Kitasatosporales; family Streptomycetaceae; genus Streptomyces; species Streptomyces solitudinis. The sequence continues at coordinate 80,514 of NZ_JAZDCW010000009.1, read as the reverse complement.
ACGCCCCGCTTCCCGGAGCTGGACGACGTCCAGCGCGGCACCTACGTCATCACCCTCCTGCTCTCGGCGCTGACGGCGATGCTGTTCACCGCGCCCGCCGTGGTGCACCGCGCGCTGTTCCGCCGGGGGGCCAAGCGGCGGGTCGTGGAGGTGTCGGCGAAGCTGGCGGCGACCGGGCTGGCCGTGCTGGGCCTGGCGCTGACCGGCGCGGTGCTGCTCGTGGTGGACTTCGTCCTGGGCCGTGGCTACGGCGTCGCGGTGGGGGCGGCCACCCTGGCGGCCTGCGCCGCGCTGTGGATCGCCGTCCCGTGGCGGGTGCGGCACACCCACGCGCGGGCGAACGGCCACACGGCGGCGCGGCAGCCGGACGCGGGGAACCGGGACGTACCGTGACGGGACGCCTCCGCGTACCGGGCGCGTACCAGGGCGGAGGCGCGGGACGGACGGGCGCCGTGGCGTGCCGGTGGGGGGACGGGCGCGCGCCGGGTGCGGGGCTCAGGGGTGGCGGGGGTGCCGCCACGGCAGGGTGACCCACACGGTCTTGCCGCCGTTCCCCGCGGGGACCACCGTGAACCGGCCCCCGGACTCGGCGGTCAGTGAGCGCACGATGACCAGCCCGCGCCCGTTGTCCTGCTGGACGGCGGCGGGCAGCCGGCGGGGACGGCGGGGGTGGCTGTCGGTGACGCCGACGCACAGCACCTCCTCCCGTTCCAGCCGCACCCCGACGGTGAAGGTGGGCGACAGCCCGGAGGTGTGCAGCACGGCGTTCGTGACCAGCTCCGAGACGATGAGCCGGACGGTGGTGACGACGTCGGCGCCCTCGGGCGCTCCCCAGTCGGCGAGGGCGTCCACGACGTACCGGCGCGCCGCCGCCACCGAGGCCGGAGCGCTCGGCAGGGTGATGGATGCTTCCTGACAATCTGCCATGCGACGCTGTCCCTTTCCCACCGCGGGGGCAGGCTCCGGGTGCGGGGGGCATGGGGGGCGGAGCCGCCTGCGGATGGCTTCGGGCGTCAGCCTGTCATCCGGACGGGTGTGCCGCTGCGGTTCCCCGGGATCTGCGGGTGACTGTCCCCCGATGCGGTGAACTGTGCGGCACCAGGGTGGTTTTGGGGAGGTATGCCCCGTACGCCGTCGGCCGGGAGGGGCCGCGGTCGGTCTCAGGGCGCCGCGGGGGCCGTGGCGACGACGGTGCGCACCGCCTGGTCGAGGTCGGCTCCGGTGAGGTCGGCGCGGGCCGTCAGCCGCAGCCGGGAGACGCCGTCGGGCACGGAGGGCGGGCGGAAGCAGCCCACCGCGAGGCCCGCGGCACGGCAGTCGGCGGCCCAGCGCACGGCCGCCTCCGGCGAGGGTGCCCGCACGGAGACCACCGCGGCGTCCGGCCGGACCGCCGTCAGACCGGCCGCCGTCAGCCGCGCGTGCAGGGTCAGGGCGATCTCACGGACCCGCTCGGCGCGCCGCGGTTCGGCGCGGAGCAGGCGCAGGGCTTCCAGGGCGGCCCCGGCCGCGGCGGGCGCGAGGCCGGTGTCGAAGATGAAGGTCCGCGCGGTGTTCGTCAGGTGCTCGATGACCGCGGCCGGTGCGGTGACGGCACCGCCCTGGCTGCCCAGCGCCTTCGACAGCGTGACGGTGGCGACCACGTCGGCGGCTCCGGCCAGCCCGGCCGCCGTCAGGGCGCCCCGGCCGCCGTCGCCGAGCACGCCCAGCCCGTGCGCGTCGTCCACCAGCAGACCGGCGCCCGCGCCGCGGCAGACGTCCGCGAGCGCCCCCAGCGGGGCGGCGTCGCCGTCCACCGAGAAGACGGCGTCGGTGACGGCGAGCGCGGGGCCCGGGTGGCCCGCCAGCGCCTTGGCGACGGCGGCGGGGTCGGCGTGCGGTACCACGGTGGTCCCGGCGCGGGCGAGGCGGCAGCCGTCGATCAGGGAGGCGTGGTTGTCCGCGTCCGAGACCACGAGAGCGCCGCCGGGGGCCAGGGCGGTGACGGCGGCGAGGTTGGCGGCGTAACCGGAGGAGAAGACGAGGGCGCCCTGCGTGCCGCAGAAGTCCGCGAGTTCGGCCTCCAGACGGGCGTGCAGCCGGGTGGTACCGGTCACCAGGCGCGACCCCGTCGCGCCCGCGCCCCAGCGGTGGGCGGCCTCGGCCGCCGCGGCGGTGACGCGCGCGTCGCGGGCGAAGCCCAGGTAGTCGTTCCCCGCCAGGTCCAGCAGGGGTGAGACGGCGGGCCGGGGGCGCAGGGAGCGGACGAGGCCGGCGCGACGGCGCTGCTCGCGGGCCGCGTCGAGCCAGCCGAACGGACGTGCGGTCATGGGCGGCGGTCCCTCCTGCGTCGGTGCGCCGGGCGGCGCCCCCTAGAACCTAGCGGTGCCCCGCCGTGTACGGTGTGTGGCGATCCACACACCGTCCAATGACCCTTGTTGTGTGTCCCGTCCTTGGCCAAGACCTCGTCCGTGAGCGAGGATGCGCGCCATGGACCTGCTGAACACGCTGGTGGACAAGGGGCTGCGGCGCGAGCTGCCGACGCGCGATGAGGCGCTCGCGGTGCTGGCGACCTCGGATGACGAACTGCTCGACGTGGTGGCCGCGGCCGGCCGGGTGCGGCGCCACTGGTTCGGGCGGCGGGTGAAACTGAACTACCTGGTCAACCTCAAGTCCGGCCTGTGCCCCGAGGACTGTTCGTACTGCTCGCAGCGGCTGGGGTCGAAGGCCGAGATCCTGAAGTACACCTGGCTCAAGCCCGACGAGGCCGCGCAGGCGGCCCGCGCGGGGCTGGCCGGCGGCGCCAAGCGGGTGTGCCTGGTCGCCAGCGGCCGGGGGCCGACCGACCGCGACGTGGACCGGGTCTCGGACACGATCGCCGCCATCAAGCGGGAGCACGAGGACGTGGAGGTCTGCGCCTGCCTCGGGCTGCTGTCGGAAGGTCAGGCGGCCCGGCTGCGCGGCGCGGGCGCCGACGCCTACAACCACAACCTCAACACCTCCGAGGCCACGTACGGCGGCATCACCACCACGCACACCTACGCCGACCGCGTCGACACCGTGCGGCAGGCCCAGGCGGCGGGGATGTCGGCGTGCTCGGGACTCATCGCGGGCATGGGCGAGAGCGACGCCGACCTCGTCGACGTCGCCTTCTCCCTGCGCGAGCTGGACCCGGACTCGGTGCCGGTGAACTTCCTGATCCCCTTCGAGGGCACGCCGCTGGCCTCGGAGTGGAACCTCACCCCGCAGCGGGCGCTGCGCATCCTGGCCATGGTCCGCTTCGTCTGCCCGGACGCCGAGGTACGTCTCGCGGGCGGGCGCGAGGTGCACCTGCGCTCCCTCCAGCCCCTCGCCCTGCACCTGGCCAACTCCATCTTCCTGGGCGACTACCTGACGAGCGAGGGGCAGGCCGGGCAGGCCGACCTCGACATGATCGCGGACGCGGGCTTCGAGGTGGAGGGTGCCGGCACCACCACGCTGCCGCAGCACCGGCGGGAGGCGGACGCGGCGGCCCCCGGCTGCGGCACGTCCGCGGACGGCGGCTGCGGGCCGTGCGGGGAGACCGGCGGTGCGCGGGACGCCGTGCCGCAGGCCCGCCGGGAGGCGCGGGCCGGGACGACCACCCAGGCCGCGCCGGGCGGGCCGGGCGCCCCCGTGGCCGGTCAGGCGCCGGGCGGGCCGGCGCGCACGGACCTGGTCGCGGTACGGCGCCGGGGCGCGGGCACGGAGCTGCCGCCCAATGCCTGAGCCGCTGACCACCTCCGAGCTGCTCGACCTGGACCGGCGGCACGTGTGGCACCCCTACGGTCCGATGCCGGGCCGCCAGGAGCCGCTGCCCGTCGCCTCGGCGACGGGCGTCCGGCTGCGGCTGGCCGAACCGGTGGCCGGGCACCGGGAGCTGGTGGACGGCATGTCGTCGTGGTGGTCGGCCATCCACGGCTACAACCACCCGGTGCTCAACGAGGCGGCGCGCGGGCAGCTTGAGCGGATGAGCCACGTGATGTTCGGCGGGCTCACCCACGAACCCGCCGTGCGGCTGGCCAAGCGGCTGGTGGACATCACACCCGAGGGTCTGGAGCACGTCTTCCTGGCCGACTCCGGGTCGGTGTCGGTCGAGGTGGCCGTCAAGATGTGCCTCCAGTACTGGCGTTCGGTGGGCCGTCCGGACAAGCGGCGGCTGCTCACCTGGCGCGGCGGCTACCACGGGGACACCTGGCAGCCGATGTCCGTGTGCGACCCGGACGGCGGCATGCACCACCTGTGGTCGGGAGCGCTGCCCCGGCAGGTCTTCGCCCCCCGGCCGCCGGACGGTTTCGACGCCGGGCCCGACGAGGCGTACGCGCGGCGGCTGCGGGAGCTGATCGCCCGGCACGCCGACGAACTGGCGGCGGTGATCGTCGAGCCGGTCGTGCAGGGGGCGGGCGGCATGCGGTTCCACTCCCCCGCCTACCTGCGGGTGCTGCGCGAGGCCTGCGACGCGCACGGTGTCCTGCTCGTGCTGGACGAGATCGCCACCGGGTTCGGACGCACGGGCGCGCTGTTCGCGGCCGGACACGCGGGGGTGAGCCCGGACGTGCTGTGCGTCGGCAAGGCGCTGACCGGCGGTTACCTGACGCTGGCGGCGACGCTGTGCACGGGCGAGGTCGCCCGGGGCATCGCGGAGGGCGAGGTGCCGGTGCTCGCCCACGGGCCGACCTTCATGGGCAACCCGCTGGCCGCCGCCGTCGCCGACGCCTCGCTGGGACTTCTGCTCGCCCAGGACTGGGCCGGTGAGGTCAAGCGCATCGAGGCGGGGCTGCGGGAGTCGCTGGCGGCGGCCGAGGGCGCGCCGGGCGTGCGCGACGTGCGGGTGCTCGGCGCCATCGGCGTCGTCGAACTGGACCGCGAGGTGGACATGGCCGCGGCGACGCGGGCGGCGGTGGAACACGGGGTGTGGCTGCGCCCGTTCCGCGACCTCGTCTACACGATGCCCCCCTACGTCACGGGCGACGAGGACGTGGCGCGCATCGGTGCGGCGGTGTGCGCCGCGGCGGCGGCGGGACGCGGCCGGTGAGCGTCTGGTGCGTGACCGGGACCGGGACGGAGGTCGGCAAGACGGTGGCCGTGGCGGCGCTGGCCGCCGCGGCCGTGGCGGCGGGGCGCCGGGTGGCGGTGCTCAAGCCCGCGCAGACCGGTGTCGCGCCGGACGAGCCCGGCGACGTCGCCGAGGTCGTGCGGCTGGCCGGCCCCTCGGTCACCGGCGTGGAACTGGCGCGCTACCCCGAACCGCTGGCCCCGGAGACGGCCGCGCGCCGCGCGGGCCTGCCGTACGTGCGTCCCGCCGACGTCGCCGGGGCCGCGCGGGAGCTGGCGGCCGGTCACGACCTGGTGCTGGTGGAGGGGGCGGGCGGCCTGCTGGTCCGCTTCGACGCGGAGGGGTCCACACTCGCGGACGCCGCCCGGCTGCTGGGGGCGCCCGTCGTGCTGGTGGCCGCCGCGGGCCTGGGCACGCTGAACACCACCGCCCTGACGGCCGAGGCGCTGCGCGCGCGGGGCCTGGCCTGTCCCGGTGTCGTCGTCGGGAGCTGGCCCGCCGTTCCGGACCTGGCGGCGCGCTGCAACCTCACCGATCTGCCCCGGGCGGCCGGGGCCCCGCTGGCGGGGCTGCTGCCGCAGGGCGCCGCCCGGCTGGACGGCGCGCGGTTCCGGGCGGCGGCTCCCGGCTGGCTCGCGGAGCGGCTCGGCGGCCGCGGCTTCGCACCGCCCGGCCCGGCCCCCGCCTCGACAGGGCACCGCGAGGGTGCTGGGATACGGGTATGAACGACGTGCGGATACGGACCGCGCGGCTCGCGGACGCCGCGGCGGTGCTGGACTTCTGGCGGGTGGCGGCCGAGGGCGTCAGCATCTCCGACGACCGGGACGGCGTGAGCGCCCTGGTCCTGCGCGATCCGGAGGCCCTGCTGCTCGCCGAGCGGGACGGCGCGCTGGTGGGCACCGTCATCGCGGGTTTCGACGGCTGGCGCTGCCATCTGTACCGGCTGGCCGTGCACCCCGCCCACCGGCGGCAGGGGGTCTCCACCGCGCTGCTGGCGGCGGCCGAGAAGCGCTTCGCTGAGCTGGGCGGCCGACGCGGCGACGCCATGGTGCTGGAGGGCAACACGGTCGCCCACCGCGCCTGGGGCTCGGCCGGGTACGCCCGCGAGCCGCAGTGGGGCCGCTGGGTCAAGCACCTGTGAGCCGCAGGGCCCGGGGTCGGCGCGACGGCCGTCGCCGCCCGGGCCCGTCCGGCGGTGATCGCGTACGCTGAACGTACCTGTCCGCGAAAGCGACGAAAGGGACCAGCGTCCGTCCATGGGCCAGCCCGACGGCGTCCGAGGCCGACCGCACCGCTCCGCAGGGCCCGCACCCGTGACGGGGGCGGCCCGATGACGGAGCTGCTCCTGCTGGGCGCGGCCGTCCTGCTCACCCTGGCCTGCGGCGTGTTCGTCGCCGCGGAGTTCTCCCTGACGACGGTGGAGCGCGGCGCGCTGGAGGAGGCCGCGGCCCAGGGGCAGCCGGGCGCGGCCGGAGCGCTGAGTGCGGTGCGGTCGCTGACGTTCCAGCTCTCCGGCGCCCAGCTCGGCATCACCCTCACCAGCCTGCTCATCGGCATGCTCGCCGAGCCGTCGGTGGCCACGCTCCTGGCGGGGCCGCTCCGCGGCGCGGGACTGCCCGCCTCGCTCACGCCGTCGGTGGCGCTGGCCCTGGGCACGGGCCTGTCCACGGTGGTGCTGATGGTGATCGGTGAGCTGGTGCCGAAGAACTGGGCCATCTCCCGTCCCCTCCCGGTCGCCAGGCGGGTCGGCCCCGCCCAGCGGGTCTTCTCCGCGGCGTTCCGGCCGCTGATCCGGCACCTGAACAACACCGCCAACCGCACCCTGCGCCGGCTGGGCCTCCAGCCCACCGAGGAGCTGGCCTCGGCCCGTTCCCCGCAGGAGCTGGTCGCGCTGGCCCGGCACTCGGCGAAGGAGGGCGTGCTGGAGGCGGACAGCGCCGATCTGTTCGTCCGCACCCTGCGGCTGGCCGAGCTGACGGCCGAGAACGTGATGACGCCCCGCGTGCAGGTGCACGCGCTGGACATGCGGGCCACGGCCGAGGACGTCGTCAGCGCCAGCCGTGCCACCGGCCTGTCCCGGTTCCCCGTCTACCGCGACAGCCTCGACACGGTGGTCGGCGTCGTCCACATCAAGGACGTCGTGGCCGTGCCCGCCGCCGCCCGGCCCCGGCGGCCGCTGGGGGGCCTGCTGCGCGAGCCGCTGCTGGTGCCGGAGTCGCTGACGGTGGACCGCCTGCTGGACGTGCTCTCGGAGCGGCGCAGCATGGCCGTCGTCATCGACGAGTACGGGGGCACCGCGGGGGTGCTCACGCTGGAGGACATCATCGAGGAAGTCGTCGGAGAGGTGCGCGACGAGCACGATCCGCAGGCCGTGCCCGGTCTGCTGGCGGCGGGCACCGACCCCGGCGGGCGGCCGGTGTTCGACGCCGACGGCGCGGTCCGCGCCGACCAGCTGGAGGACATCGGGCTGCGGCTTCCCGAGGGGCCCTACGAGACGCTGGCGGGGCTGGTGGCCACGGAACTGGGCCGCATCCCCGCACGCGGGGACCGCGTGGACGTGGCGGGCTGGCGGGTGGAGGTCGCCAACGCGGACGGCCGCCGGGCCGCCCGGCTGCGGCTGCGCGGCCCGCGGGCGGCGTCCGGCCCGCCCGGCGGCCCCGGGGAGGCCGGCCGGTGACCGTCCTGCAACTGGTCATCGGGGTACTGATGATCTCGTGCAACGCCCTCTTCGTCGGCGCCGAGTTCTCGCTGATCTCGGTGCGCCGCAGCCAGATCGAACCGCGCGCCGAGCAGGGCGACCGGCGGGCCGTGCGGGTGCTGTGGGCGCTGGAGCACCTGGCGCAGCTCATGGCGACGGCGCAGCTCGGCATCACGCTGACCACGCTCATCATGGGCATCGTCGCCGAACCGGCCGTCGAGCACCTGCTGGCCCCCGTCCTGCTGGCCGTCGGGGTCTCCGGCGCGCTCGCCCACACCGTCTCCTTCGTCCTGGCGCTGGCCTTCTTCACCTACCTGCACATGCTGTTCGGCGAGATGGTGCCCAAGAACATCGCGCTGGCGGAGCCGGAGCGCACCGCGCTGCTGCTGGGGCCGCCGCTGGCCGCGCTCACCCGGGGACTGCGCCCGGTGATCTTCTCGGTCAACTCCCTGGCGAACGCGCTGCTGCGGCTGCTGCGGGTGGAGCCGCGCAGCGAGGTGGAGTCGACGTTCTCCGACGACGAGCTGGCCCGGATCGTGGCGGACTCCAGTGAGGCGGGGCTACTGGAGGAGCGGGCCACGGCCCGGCTGCGGGACGCCCTGGAGCTGGGCCGCCGTCCGGTGGCCGAGGTGGTGCGGCCCACCGCGCGGGTGGTGTCGGCCCCGGCGGGGGTGACGCCGGACGGGCTGGAGCGGCTGTGCGCGGTCTCGGGGTACTCGCGCTTCCCCGTCGTGGACGGAGGCGGCAAGGCTCTGGGCTACCTGCACGTGAAGGACGCGCTGGACGCCGCCGTCCGCGACGCGCCGTTCCCGGCGTCGGCGCTGCGGCCCATCGCACGGGTGCGGGCACAGACCCCGCTGGACGACGTGCTGGGCGCGATGCGGGGCAGCGGGACGCACCTGGCCGCCGTCATCGGCGGCGACGGGCGGGCGGCCGGACTGGTGACGATGGAGGACGTCCTGCGCGAGCTGGTGGGCCGCACCCCGCCGGAGTCCGGCGCGCCGCCGGACGCGTCCCCCGGGAGTGGCGGTCCGAACAGTCGTTGACCTGGGCAACCGGTTACGATGGCCCGGCCATGGACACCACACCGCAGATCAGCAGTTTCGTCGCGCTCGGCGACTCCTTCACCGAGGGCATGTCGGACGTCGGCGCGCACGGCGCCTACCGCGGCTGGGCCGACCGCCTCGCGGAGCAGCTGGCCGCGGGCCAGGACGGGTTCCGCTACGCCAACCTGGCCGTGCGGGGCAAGCTCATCGGGCAGATCGCCGACGAGCAGGTGGACCGGGCGGCGTCCATGGGCGCCGACCTGGTCACCCTGGTGGGCGGGCTGAACGACGTGCTGCGGCCGTCCTGCGACATGGGCCGCGTCCGCGGGCTGCTGGAGGAGTCGGTGGGGAAGCTGGCCCCCTCCTGCGGGCAGCTCGTCCTCATGCGCAGCCCCGGACGGAGCGGCCCGGTGCTGGAGCGCTACCGGCCGCGCATGGAGCAGCTCTTCTCCTTCGTCGACGCGCTCGCCGCCCGGCACGGCGCCCTCGTCGTGGACCTGTACCGGTCACGGGCGCTCGGCGACCCGCGGATGTGGGCGGACGACCGGCTGCACCTGACGGCCGAGGGCCACCGGCGGGTGGCCGAGGCCGTCCGGCAGCGCCTGGGCCTCCCCGCGGCGTTCGACTGGGACGAGCCGCTGCCCGCCGTCGCGCCGGTGGTCTGGTACGACCGGCGCCGGGCGGACCTGCGCTTCGCCCGCGAGCACCTGGGGCCGTGGGTCGTCCGGCGGCTGACCGGGCGGTCCTCCGGCGACGGGCTGAGCCCCAAGCGCCCGGACCTCGCCCCGCTGGCCTGCGAGGACACCCCGTAGAATCCGGCACCGTGACAGACAAGCCGCGCATCCCGAACGTCCTGGCCGGCCGCTACGCCTCGGCGCAGCTCGCCCTCCTGTGGTCCCCCGAGTACAAGGTGACGCTGGAGCGGCGGCTGTGGCTCGCCGTGCTGCGGGCGCAGAAGGACCTGGGCATCGACGTGCCCGAGCAGGCCGTCACCGACTACGAGCGGGTGCTGGAGGACGTCGACCTGGCGTCGATCGCGCGGCGGGAGCGGGTCACCCGGCACGACGTGAAGGCGCGGATCGAGGAGTTCAACGCGCTGGCCGGGCACGAGCAGGTGCACAAGGGCATGACCTCCCGGGACCTCACGGAGAACGTCGAGCAGTTGCAGATCCGGCTCTCCCTGGAGCTGGTGCGCGACCGCACGGTGGCGCTGCTGGCCCGGCTCGGCGAGCTGGCGGGCGAGCACGCGGCGCTGGTGATGGCCGGGCGCTCGCACAACGTCGCCGCCCAGGCCACGACGCTGGGCAAGCGCTTCGCCACCGCCGCGGACGAACTGCTGGCCGGGTACGCCCGGCTGGAGGACCTGCTCTCCCGCTACCCGCTGCGCGGCGTCAAGGGCCCCGTCGGCACGGCGCAGGACATGCTCGACCTGCTGGGCGGGGACCCGGCCGGACTGGCGGAGCTCGAGCGCCGCGTGGCGCACCACCTGGGCTTCGCCCGCACTCTGACCTCGGTCGGCCAGGTCTACCCCCGGTCGCTGGACTACGACGTGGTGAGCACGCTCGTGCAGCTCGCCGGCGCGCCCTCGTCGCTGGCGAAGACGATCCGGCTGATGGCCGGCCAGGAACTGGTGACCGAGGGCTTCAAGGAGGGCCAGGTCGGTTCCTCCGCCATGCCGCACAAGATGAACACGCGGTCCTGCGAGCGGGTGAACGGCCTCGCCGTCATCCTGCGCGGCTACGCCTCGATGGCCGGTGAGCTGGCGGGCGACCAGTGGAACGAGGGCGACGTGTCGTGTTCGGTGGTGCGCCGGGTCGCGCTGCCGGACGCGTTCTTCGCCTTCGACGGGCTGCTGGAGACCTTCCTGACGGTGCTGGACGAGTTCGGGGCCTTTCCCGCCGTCGTCTCCCGCGAGCTGGACCGCTACCTGCCCTTCCTGGCCACGACGAAGGTGCTGATGGCCGCCGTCCGGGCCGGGGTGGGCCGGGAGGTGGCGCACGAGGTGATCAAGGAGCACGCGGTGGCCTCGGCGCTGGCGCTGCGGGCGGGGGCCGAACGCAACGAGCTGCTGGACCGCCTCGCCGCCGACACCCGCATCCCGCTGGACCGGGCGGGCCTGGACGCGCTGATGGCCGACCGGCTGTCCTTCACCGGAGCCGCCGGGGCGCAGGTGGCCGGGGTGGTGGCCCGGATCGAGGAGGTCACGCGCGAGCACCCGGAGGCCGCCGCCTACCGTCCGGGAGCCATCCTGTAGCGCGGCGCCCGGACGCCGGGGCACGTCCCGCGGACGCGCTCCCGGCGGAACGGGGGTTTCACACGCGCACAAGCGGCAACGAGATGGTCATGCCCACACACCGACGCTCCGTAGGCGCCGCCCGGGTCGTGACCGCTGTCGCCGACCTCGCGGCCTTCATCCTGGGCCTGTGGATCCTGATGTACCTGCTGGACGCCAACCGCACCAACGACCTGGTGATCTTCGTCCGGGACGTGGCGGGCTGGCTGGCCGGCTGGTCCCACGACCTGTTCACCTTCGACGCGGAATGGCTCCGGGTCGTCTTCGGCTACGGCCTCGCGGCCGTGGTCTACCTCTTCCTCGGCCACCTCGTGGCCGGACGCATCGTGCGCCGCACCTGACCCGCTCCGGGCCGCCCCGCCCCCTGCGGCGGCGCGGCACCGTACTGCTGTTCGCCCTCGTCCGTGCCAGTGGATACGATCCGCCCACGCGCACGGCACAGGGAGGCGATCGTGGGGAGGCTCACCGGCGGGGACCCCTCGCTGCTGCGGAGGATCAACTCGGCGGTCGTACTGCGCGCGTTGCGCGGAGCCGACGGCTCCCCCACGCTCACCGACCTGACCGGCCTCACGGGCCTGTCCCGCCCCACCGTCGAGGGCGTGGTGGAAGGGCTCGTGGAGTCCGGGCTGGCGGCCGAGGCCGCCGCCGGGACGTCCCCGGCCCGGCGCCAGGGGCGGCCCGCCCGGCGGTTCCGCTTCCGCGCCGAGGCCGGGCACCTGCTGGGCCTGGAGATCGGACCCCACCGGGTCTCCGCCGTCCTGTCCGACCTCACCGGCCGGCTGGTGGGCGCCTCCGAGCGCCCCGTGTCCGAGGAGGCCGGTGCCGACGAGCGGCTGGAGCGCGTCCGGGCCGCCGTCTCCGACCTGCTGCGCCGCTCGGAGGTGGCCCGCTCCACGCTGCGGGCGGTCGGCGTCGGGAGCCCCGGCATCGTCCACGCGGACGGCAGCGTGCGCCTGTGCACCGCGCTGCCCGGCTGGACGGGGCTGCCGCTGGGTGAGCGGCTGCGCCGCTCCTTCCGCTGCCCGGTGCTGGTGGAGAACGACGCCAACGCCGCCATCCTCGCCGAACGGTGGAAGGGCGCGGCGAGGGGCTGCGAGGACGCCGTCATGGTGCTGGCCGGGCTCAGCCCCGGCGCCGGATCGCTGATCGGCGGACGGCTGCACCGCGGGTACGGCGGCGCGGCCGGGGAGATCGGCGCCCTGCACCTGCTGGGCCGCGAGTCCTTCCCCGAGCGGCTGCTGTCCACCACGGGCGAACCGCTGCACCCGCTGGACGAGGCCGCCGTGGCCCGGGTGTTCCGCGAGGCCAAGGAGGGGGACGAGCAGGCGCGCCGGGCCGTCGACCGCTACATCCAGCGGCTGGTGCACGACGTGGCGGCCCTGGTGCTCGCGCTGGACCCGGAACTCGTCGTGATCGGCGGCTGGGCCGCCGGACTGGACGGGGCGCTCGCGCCCCTGCGGGCCGAACTGGCGCGCTACTGCCTGCGGCCGCCGCGGGTGACGCTGTCCCTGCTCGGCGAGGCGGCCGTGGCCACCGGAGCCCTGCGCGTGGCGCTCGACCACGTGGAGGACCAGTTGTTCTCCGTGCAGGAGGCCATGGGCTGAACGACGCCGCCGGCCGCCGCCGGCGCGGGGGCGTCCGGCGCGGCTGACGGCCGCCGGCGCGGGCGGCCGGGCCGTCAGCCGGCGAGCAGGTCCATGGCACCGCAGTCGCCGAAGGTGAGACGACAGGTGTCCGCGCGGTACGTGGCGGCGGACACCGCGACCGTCGCACCGCGGGCCAGGTAGCGGGTGGTGACGACGAGGACGGGGGCGCCCGGCAGCCGGTCGAGGCGGCGGGCGTCCTCCGCGGGGACGGATCCCAGCTCCACCGAGCGGTCCTGCCCGTCCGGCCCCAGCCGGTGCAGGGCGCGCAGGACGGCGCTCCCGCGCGCCGCCCCGGTGCCCGCCGGCTCCCCGGCGAGCGCGGCGGGCATGTACAGCACCTCGGTGGCGACCGGCTGGCCCAGCTCCGTCCGCAGGCGGCGCACCGCGTGGACGGGCCCCTCGGCGCCGTCCAGCAGCCGCGCGACGGCGGCCGGGAGCGCGCCGGGCGCGAGCAGCGCGCAGCCCTCCGTCCGCCAGGCGTCGCCGGGTGCGCCGGGCCGGGCCCCGGCCTCCGGCGCGACGTCCACGCCCATGCGCGGCGGGGCGACCGTCGTGCCCACCCCCCTGCGGCGGTGCAGCCGGCCCTCGAGTTCGAGCTGTTCGAGCGCCTGGCGCAGCGTGGCCCGTGCCACGCCGTACCGCGCGGCCAGTTCCCGCTCGTTCGGCAGGACCTGGCCGACGGCGAACTCCGAGTCGAGCGCCTCGGACAGCACCGTCTTGAGGTGCCAGTACTTCGGCTCCGGAACCGTCTCCACCGGTGTGGTCCCCACCCTTGCCTCCGCAGTCGCCGTGTTTCCCGGGGTGATTTCGCGCGATTGTTTTTTAAAGCTTGTTGCGTATGCCTCCCGTGAGGCTAGGACGGCTCCTCCCCTTGGTCAAGACCAATCCCGGTCCGCGCCGCGCCGGCGCCCCGCGTGGGATAGCGTCGTGGCGCCCCGGCCGCAGGGAGGCGGGGCGGGAGGGCGAGGCATGACACAGCAGGTCACGGTGGTCACGGGCGGCAGCCGAGGCATCGGAGCGGCGGTTGCCGTGCGGCTGGCCGCGGCCGGCCACCACGTGGGAGTGGGGTACGAGCGGGCTGCGGACGCCGCCGAGCGGACGGTGGCGACCGTGCGGGCCGCGGGCGGGGAGGCCGTGGCCGTCCAGGTGGACACGGCCTGCGAGACGCAGGTCGAGGCCCTGTTCGGCACGGTGGCCGAACGGCTGGGGCCGGTCACCGGCCTGGTGAACAACGCGGGCGTCACCGGACCGCTGGGCCGGTTCACCGAGACGCCGACGGAGCACATGCGCCGCGTGGTCGAGGTCAACGTGCTGGGTGCCCTGTACTGCGCCCGCCGCGCGGCCCTGGCGATGTCCACGCGGCACGGCGGCCGGGGCGGCGCGATCGTGAACATCTCCTCGGTGGCCGCCACCCTGGGCGGTCCGGGTGAGTACGTGCACTACGCGGCCAGCAAGGCGGCCGTGGACGCCCTGACGGTGGGCCTGGCCAAGGAGCTGGCCGAGGACGGGGTGCGGGTCAACTCGGTGCAGCCGGGGACGGTCGTCACCGGCATCCACGCGGCGATGGGCGACCCGCAGCGCCCCTGGCGCGTTGGGGAACGCGTGCCGATGCGGCGGCCCGGGGAGCCGGACGAGGTCGCCGGGGCGGTGGCCTGGCTGCTGTCACCGGAGGCGTCCTACACCTCCGGCGCCGTGCTGCGGGTGGCGGGCGGGCTCTGAGACCTGCCCGCCGTGCCGGTGCCGGAGGCCCGGGTCGTCCCCGGCACGCCGCGCGGAGGGGACGGGCGGGGGCCCTGCGGGGCCGGGGCTCCGGCGCCCGCCGCCCGGCGCAACGGGTGCCCCCGGGGGTGATCCGCCGCCGGGCCGGACGGGTGAACCGGCCGTCGCGGAACGGCGGCCGCCGACGCGCGGCCGACCTGGGGGTCCACCTCCGGTACCGGCGGCCGGCGGGGCCGCGCGGGGTTCCGCCCCGGGCTGCGGGAGCGGCGGACGGCCGGTATCGGCCGCCGGTACCGGATGGCCGACGGCCGTGTTCCCCGTCTTCACGCGGCGCATTACGATTCGGCAACGGGCCGCGCTTCCCGGCTGCGCACGCCAGGTGCCGGAGGCGGGCCCGCTGCCGCGCGGAAGGGTGGTCGCACTGTGCCCGCAGGGAACCATGCAGCGTGGGTGGGCGTTGGTGCAGGCACCCCGCCGAAGCGGTCGCACCGCCCCCGCAGAGGCGGGCGGCAGTCGAAGCGTCAACGCTGGAATGGCTCACATGGCTGAAAAGGCTTCCAAACCGTCAGAAGCACCCTTAACTCATCGGTCACAGAGCGTTCGTGACCAGGCAACACCCGTACCGGAGGGTGTCCGTATGCCTGACTGCACCGATGCCACCGCATCCGCCGCCGGAAGGCGGCCGGGCGCCCTCCGCAAGGGCGCGCTGCGCCGCCACCACTGGCGCCGCGACCTCGTCGAACTGGCGGCCGTGTTCACCGCCGTCACCGTGGCCGACACCCTCGCCAAAACCACCGTGAACAGCCCCCAGGGGCCGGTCCTGCTCCTCGGTTCGGCCGCCGTCCTGCTGACCACCGCCGGGGTCAACGCCTGGTGGACCCAGCGTCGGCGCCACGGACCGCCGCCCGATACGGGCCCCGCCACGGCACCCGGGCCCCGGACGGGTCAGGAGGGGACCACGGACACGGTGCTGTGGCGGATGCGCACCACCGTGCGCGACGAGCCGGGCGCGCTGGCCGCCCTGTGCACCGCGCTGGCGGTCCGGCGCGTGGACATCCTCGCGCTCCAGACGCACCCGCTGGGCGGCGCCACGGTGGACGAGTTCCTGCTGCGGGCCCCGCTGGAGCTGGAGCCGCGGCGGCTCACCGCGCTCGCCGCGCAGGGCGGCGGCACGAACACCTGGCTGGAGCGGGCCGACGCGCACGACCTGGTGGACGCGCCCGCCCGCATCCTGTCCCTCGCCACCCGGACCGCGCTCGACACGGCCGAACTCCCGCTGGCCCTGCGCGAGCTGCTGGGCCGCTGCACGATCCGTTCGGTCCCCGCCGCCCCGGCGAGCGGGACGCGGGACGAGCCGGCCGGGCCGGAGGGCGTGCTGGAGGAGACGGTGCTGCGGCTGCCGGACCCGGCGGGCGGGACGCTCGTCGTGCAGCGTCCGCACCTGCCGTTCACCCCGACGGAGTTCGCCCGCGCCCGCGCCCTGGTGGAGCTGGACGCGCGCCTGGGCCCGCGGATGCCGGCCCGCCGGGACGTGCTGACGCTCCCGGAGGGCGACGCCATCACGGTCCGCCGCGCCGGCCCTGAGGATCTGGAGGCCGCGCGGGCGATGCACCTGCGCTGCTCGGAGCGCACGCTCACGCTGCGCTACCACGGCCCCGTCCAGGACGCCGACCGCTACCTGTCGCACCTGCTGTCCCCGCGCTTCGGGCGCACGCTCGCGGTGGAGACGGCCTCCGGCCGGCTCGTGGCCCTGGGCCACCTGCTGTGGGACGGCGAGGAGACGGAGGTGGCCCTCCTCGTGGAGGACGAGTGGCAGCGCCGCGGCATCGGCGCCGAGCTGCTGCGGCGGCTGGTGGCGCTGGCGGTGGAGGCCCGGTGCGAGAGCGTCTACGCCGTCACCCGGGCCGTCAACACGGGCATGGTCGCCACCATGCGCGGCCTCGGCCTGCCGCTCGACTACCAGATCGAGGAGGGCACCATGGTGCTCAGCGCGCCGCTTGCCGCTGCGGCTGCCGCTGCTCCCGCCGACGGGCACTGAGGGTACCGAGGGCCGCGTCGAGGTCGCGCCACAGGTCCTCCACGTCCTCCAGGCCGACCGACATCCGCAGCAGCCGTTCGCTGATGCCGCCGGTGCGCCGGTCCTCCTCGTGGACGATCCGGTGGCTGATCGAGCCCGGATGCTGGATGAGGGTGTCGACGCTGCCGAGGCTGACCGCCGGGGTGATCAGGCGCACCCCGGCGATCACCTCGTGCGGGTCGCCGCTCACCTCGAAGGAGACCATCGCGCCGCCCAGCCGCGGGTAGTGCACCCGCTCCACGCGCGGGTCGGCGGCCAGCCGCCGGGCCAGTTCGGCCGCGGTCGCCGACTGGGCGCGCATCCGCACCGGCAGCGTGGACAGCCCCCGCAGCAGCAGGTAGCCGGCCAGCGGGTGCAGCACCCCGCCGGTGGCGAAGCGGACGCGGCGCAGTTCGCGCGCGAAATCCTCGTCGCAGGCGACGACGCCGCCCAGCACGTCGCCGTGCCCGCCCAGGTACTTGGTGGCACTGTGCAGCACCAGGCGCGCGCCGTGGGCGGCCGGGCGCTGGAGCACGGGCGTGGCGAAGGTGTTGTCCACCAGCAGCGGCACCTCGCCGCAGGCCCGGGCGACGGCCGCCAGGTCCACTTCGGCGAGCGTGGGGTTGGCCGGGGTCTCCACCATGACCAGTCCGGTGTCGGGACGGACGGCGCCGGCGATGCCCGCGGCGTTCGTCCAGGTCACCTCGGTGCCCAGCAGTCCGCTGCCGAGCAGGTGGTCGCTGCAGCCGTACAGCGGGCGGACCCCCACCACGTGCCGCAGCCCGCCCGCCCCCCTGGCCAGCAGGACGGCGGTCAGCGCCGCCATGCCGCTGGCGAAGGCGACGGCGGCCCCGGTCCCCTCCAGCCGGGCCAGCGCACGCTCGAAGCGGGCGACGGTCGGGTTGTCCAGCCGCGCGTAGACGGGTGGCCCCTCCAGCTGGGCGCCGGTTGCGGCGAAGTCGTCCAGCCGGGCGGCCTCCGCGCGGCTGTCGTGGCTGGGATAGGTCGTGGACAGGTCCAGCGGGGCGGCGTGCAGGCCCAGGGCCGCGAGGTCCTCGCGCCCGGCGTGCACGGCGTGGGTGGCCAGCGCGCCCGGGGCGGCGGCCGGGTCCTCGTGGGCGGGCGATCCCGTCGCGTGACGTGTGGTCTCCATATCCGCATGCTGAACAGCTACCGGGCCGTAGCGGGAAAACCCCGTGCTACGTTCGGCCCATGGCCGATTCCGTCCGTCTCGATCCGGTCGATCTGGAGATTCTGCGGCTCCTCCAGAACGACGCCCGGGCGACGTACCGCGACCTCGCCGCCGCGGTGGGGCTCGCCCCGTCCACGTGCCTGGACCGGGTGGCGCGGCTGCGCCGGGGCGGGCTCATCCTCGGTCACGCGCTGCGGCTGGATCCGGCCAAGCTCGGCCGCTCCCTGGAGGCGCTGCTGTCGGTACAGGTGCGGCCGCACCGGCGGGAGCTGATCGGTCCCTTCGTCGAACGGATCAGGACCCTGCCGGAGTCCCGGGCGCTGTTCCACCTGACCGGCCCGGACGACTACCTGGTGCATGTGGCCGTGACCGGCACGGCCGACCTGCAACGGCTGGTCCTGGACGAGTTCACCTCCCGCAGGGAGGTGGCGCGGGTGGAGACGCGGCTGATCTTCCAGCAGTGGTCCTGCGGCCCGCTCCTGCCTCCCGAGGCCCCGGCGCCCGAAGGCCCGCCCGGGCAGTAGGCCCGCCCCGCGCGGGGCCACGCACCGGGCGGGCGGGGCGCCGGTGACGGCCGGGGGTCTTGCGTTGCAGGATGGCACGCATGTCCGAGACCACGCGAGCGGCTTCGCTCCCCCGCCAGATCGCCGACGCCTACGTCGACGCCCTCGTCGCACTCGATCCCATCGCAGGCACCTATCTGGGCGTCCCCGGGAGCCACGACCGGCTGCCCGACTTCTCGCCCGACGGGCAGGAAGCCGTGGCGGCGCTCCAGCGCGCGACCCTCGCCCGGCTGTCCGGTGCCGAGTCGCTGCCCGGCGCCGACGTTCCGTCCGAGCGGCGCTGCGCCCGGCTGCTGCGGGAGCGGCTGACCGCGCACCTGCACGTCCACGACGCCGGGGAGGGCCTGCGGGCGGTGAGCAACCTGCGCTCCCCCGTCCACGCGGTGCGGTCGGCCTTCACCATCACGCCCACCGCCACCGAGGACGACTGGGCCGCCGTCGCCCGGCGGCTGCGGGCGGTCCCGGCCGCGCTGGAGGGCTACCGGGCGTCGCTGGCGGCGGGCCTGGACAAGCGGCTGCCGGCCGGGCCGCGCCAGGTGGCCACGGTGATCGGGCAGCTCGCGGAGTGGACGGGCGCGACGGGCCCCGGAAGCTGGTTCGCCGCCTTCGCCGCCGGGGGGCCGGCGGCGCTGCGCACGGAGCTGGACGCCGCCGCGGCGGTGGCGACGGAGGCGGTGGACGGGCTGCGCCGCTGGCTGCGCGAGGTGTACGCGCCGGCCGTCGAGGGGACGCCGGACATCGTGGGGCGGGAGCGCTACGCCGGCTGGGCGCGCTACTGGAACGGCACCGACCCGGACCTGGAGGAGGCGTACGCCTACGGCTGGGCCGAGTACCACCGCATCCACGCGGAGATGCGGACGGAGGCGGCGAAGATCCTGCCGGACGCGGCCACTCCCTGGGACGTGCTGCGCCACCTGGACACCCACGGCGAGGCGGTCGAGGGCACCGAGGAGGTGCGCGTGTGGCTCCAGTCCCTGATGGACGAGGCCATCGCGGCCCTGGACGGCACGCACTTCGACCTGGCCGAACGGGTCCGGCGGGTGGAGTCGATGATCGCCCCGCCGGGGGGTGCCGCCGCTCCGTACTACACCGCGCCCTCGCTCGACTTCTCCCGGCCGGGGCGGACCTGGCTGCCGACCATGGGCGAGACCCGGTTCCCCGTCTACGACCTGGTCACCACCTGGTACCACGAGGGGGTGCCGGGCCACCACCTCCAGCTCGCGCAGTGGGTGCACGTCGCCGATGACCTCTCCCGCTACCAGACGTCGGTCGGCATGGTGAGCGCGAACGCGGAGGGCTGGGCGCTGTACGCGGAGCGCCTGATGGACGAGCTGGGCTTCCTGACCGGACCCGAGCGGCGCCTGGGGTACCTGGACGCCCAGATGATGCGCTCCACCCGCGTCATCGTGGACATCGGCATGCACCTGGAGCTGCCCATCCCCGCCGACTCGCCGTTCCACCCCGAGGAGCGCTGGACCCCGGCGCTCGCCCAGGAGTTCTTCGGGCGGCACAGCGGGCGCCCCGCCGACTTCGTGGACAGCGAGCTGGTCCGCTACCTGGGCATGCCGGGGCAGGCGATCGGCTACAAGCTGGGCGAGCGGGTCTGGCTGCGCGGCCGGGAGGCCGCCCGCGCGGCGCGGGGGGCGGCGTTCGACGCCAGGGCCTGGCACATGGCGGCGCTCTCCCAGGGCTCCCTCGGCCTGGACGACCTGGCCGCCGAACTGGCCGCCCTGTAACGGGCGCCGCTCCGGGGCGTCAGCCGGCGGCCGGGACGGCGCCGGTGTGGTGGCGCAGCAGCGAGCCGGTGCGGTGCTTGACCACCTCCAGCTGGACGGGCACCCGCTGCCGCAGGTCCGCCACGTGGCTGACGATTCCCACGCAGCGGTCCCGCTCCCGCAGCGAGTCGAGCACCTCCAGCACCTCGTCGAGGGTCTGCTCGTCCAGGCTGCCGAAACCCTCGTCGATGAACAGGGTGTCCAGCCGCGTGCCGCCCGCCTCGTCGCCCACCACGTCGGCGAGGCCGAGGGCGAGGGCGAGCGAGGCGAAGAAGGTCTCGCCGCCCGAGAGGGTCGCGGTGTCCCGTTCCCGGCCCGTCCAGGCGTCGACGACGTGCAGCCCGAGGCCGGAGCGGGCACCGCGGCCCGCCCGGTCGTCGGAGTGGACGAGGGTGTAGCGGCCGGTGGACATCCGCTGGAGGCGGGCGCCGGCCGCGGCGGCGACCTGTTCCAGCCGCGCGGCCAGCACGTACGACTCCAGGCGCATCTTCCGCTCGTTCTCCGCCGAGGTTCCGGCGGTGAGGGACGCGAGGCGGCTGACGCGGTCGTGCTCCGCGCGGCGGGGAGCGGAGGCGCGGGCGGCCTCGGCGGCCCGGACGGAGAGCCGGTCCAGCTCGGCGCACATGGTGCGGGCGGCGGCGTCGGCGGCGTCGGCGGCCCGGCGCCGCGCGGTGGCCGCCGCCGCGGCCTGCCGCGCACCGTCCACGTCGGCGGGCGGCTCCTCGGCCGCGTCCCGCACCCGGGCGTCCGCCAGCTCGGCGGCGACGGCGGCCTCCTCCACCTGCCAGTCGTCCAGCCGGCGTTGCAGCTCACGGACGCGGCCGTCGTCCAGGAGCGCCTCGGCGGCCTCGCGCGGGGTGGGGAACCCCGCCCGCCAGGCGGCGTCGGCGAGGTGGTCGTCGGCCTGCTTGAGGTGGCGGGCGGCGGCCTCCGCCCGCCCGGCGCTCTCGGCCGCGCTCCTGAGCGCGGCGGCCAGCCCGTCCAGCGCGGCGGCACGCTCGGCGACGCTCGCCGCCCCGCCCCTGGCCTCGGCGACCTCCGCCAGCCGTGCGGCCTGTTCGTGGCGCAGCGCCTCACGCCGGGAGACGCGGGCGGCCGCGCGCCGCCCCGCCTCGCGCTGGGCGTCCAGGCGCCGGCCGTGCTCCCGCTCGGCCTGGTCCAGGGCCTCCCGTGCCGCGTGGGCGGTGGCGGCTTCCCTGCGAGCGCCGTCGAGGGCCTTCTCCAGGTCCTCGACGTCCGCCGCGCAGTCGGCCACACTCGCCGTGCCCGCCTCCTTCGCGGCGGCCGCGGCCGCCTCCTCCACCCGTTGCAGGGCGCGCTCGGCCTGCTCGCGGGCGGTCTCGGCGTCCTGGTGGGCGCTCAGCGCGGCCTCCTCGGCGGCGCCGTCCACGTGCCCGGCGGTCAGGGGGGCCTTGCGCGGGTGCTCCGGTGATCCGCAGACAGCGCAGGGACGGCCCGGTTCCAGGACGGCGGCGAGTTCGGCGGCGATGCCCGCCAGGCGCCGCTCCCGCACGTCGAGCCAGTCCGTGCGGGCCGCCGCCGCACGTTCCCTGGCCCCGGTGAGCGCCGCCGCCAGTTCCGTGCGCCGTGCGGCCAGCCGCTCCCGTTCCCGGGCGGCGGCGAGCCGGCCCTGGGCGGGGGCCAGCCGTCCGGCGAGCTGCTCGGCACGGGTGGCGGCCCCCTGGGCGTCCTCGACGCGGCGCCGGTGCCCGGCGCGGCGCGCGGGCCAGCGCTCCAGCCACTCCTCCGCCTCCCGCAGCACGTCCTCGTCGGCCGCCGTGTCGCGTTCCATGGCGGCCAGTTCGCGGGCGAGGGCCGTGGCACGCTCCTCGGCCCGGCGGGCGGCGTCCAGCGCTCCGCGCCGCTGCCGCACCGCGTGTTCCCGCTCGGTGAGGTGGCCGGGCGAGGCGCGGGCGAGGTCGTCGGGCAGTGCCGCGCGGGCGGCCTGTTCGGCGGTCGCGGCCCGGCGCTGCTCGGCCTCCGCGGTCGCCCGCAGGTCCAGCGCGGGTGCCACGGCGCCGGCCGCGCGGGCCCGGTCGAGCCGTTCGCGGACCTCGGCGCGCTCGGCCGCCCGCGCGGTGAGCGCCCGCGCCCGCTGCCGGGCCTCGTCGTGGCGCTGCTGGAGCGCGGCCCGCTCCTGCTCGGCCGCCAGCCGCCGCTCGGCGGCCCGGTGGGCGTCCTCGGCGGCGCGCACGGCCAGCGCGGCGGTCGTGGCCCGTTCCCTGGCGGTGCTGCGGGCCTGTGCCGCCCAGGCCAGGACGGCGTCGGGCAGCCCCGGGTCGCCCGGCGACCCGTCGCCCGGCGCCGCACCGGGGGGGGCGTCGTCCCCGGCGGCCTGCCGCATGCGGTGGGCCAGGGCCAGCAGCGTCTCGTCGGACTCGCGCAGCCGCTGCTGGGCGGTGGCGCGGCGGTCGGCGAGGTGCTGCTCGACGGCCCGGAAGCGTCCGGTGTCGAAGAGGCGCCCGAGCAGGTGGGCACGCTCCTCGGCCCCGGCGCGCAGGAAGCGGGCGAACTCTCCCTGCGGGAGCAGCACGACCTGGCAGAACTGCTCGCGGCTCATGCCGAGCAGCTCGCCGAGTTCCTGCCCGATCTCCTGCTGGGAACGGCTGAGCGCCCGCCACCGGCCGGTGGCCGCGTCGTACTCGCGCAGGAGCGACTGGGCCTTGTCCGTGGTCGTGCCCTGGCCGCGCCGCTTGGGCCGCACGTGCTCGGGCCTGCGGGTGACTTCGAGACGGCGTCCGCCGACAGTGAGTTCGAGGACGACCTCGGTGCGGGTGCCCGCGGCGGCGTGGGTGCTGCGCAGCCCGCCGCGGCCCTGGCTCTGCCGGGCACCGGGCACCCCGTCGTAGAGGGCGTAGCAGACGGCGTCCAGCACGGAGGTCTTGCCCGCGCCGGTGGCGCCGTGCAGCAGGAACAGTCCGGCGGAGCTGAGGGCGTCGAAGTCGACGTGCTGGGAGGCGGCGAAGGGGCCGAACGCGGTGACGGTGAGCCGGTGCAGTCTCACGCGGCCCCCTCGGTACGGGCGCCGGTGACGCGGACGCTGTCGAACGCGTCCCGCAGGACGTGCCGCTCGTCCTCGTCCGGGCCGCGCCCGGCGCGCACGTGGGTGACGAAGTCCTCGGCGATCTCCCGGTCGGTGCGCCCGCGCAGCCGCTCGGCATAGGAGCGGCCGGGCCCGCCGGGCCGCTCCTCGGGGTCGAAGAGGAGGCTGAGGGCATGCGGGAAACGGGCGGCGAGCCGGGCCATCGGGTCCGCGGGACGGGCCGCGTCGGTGAGGGTCGCCTCCACCCAGGAGCCGGTGTGCGCCTCCAGGGCCGGGTCCTCCAGCAGGTCCGCCAGCCGGCCGCGCAGACGGGCCAGGGGGCGCGGCACCGGGCAGTCGAGGCGTTCGGCGTGCACGCCGCCGCCGGCGTCGAGGTCGACCAGCCACATCGACTTGCGGTGTGCCGCCTCGGAGAAGGAGTAGGCCAGCGGCGAGCCGGAGTAGCGCACCCGGCCGGTGATGCGCTGGCAGCCGTGCAGGTGGCCGAGCGCCACATAGTCGACGCCGTCGAAGACGCTCGCGGGGACGGCCGCGGCGCCGCCGACGGTGATGTCCCGCTCGCTGTCGCAGGGCCGCCCGCCGGTCACGAAGGCGTGGGCCAGGACGACGGAACGGGTGGCGGCGGGCCGGGCGGCCAGGTCGGCGCGGACCCGTCCCATCGCGGCGCCCAGCACGTCGGCGTGCGCGGTGCGCGCGGCGCCCAGCTCGTCCCTGACGAGCGCCGGTTCCAGGTAGGGCAGCCCGTAGCAGGCGACGGGCCCGTGGGCGTCGGCGAGCAGCACCGGTGTGCCGCAGCCCGCCGGGTCGGTGCGCAGGTGGACGCCGGCGCGGTGCAGCAGCCGGGAGCCGACGCCCAGCCGGCGGGGCGAGTCGTGGTTTCCCGAGATCATGACCGTGGGCACGCCGAGGGCGGCGAGCCGGTGCAGGGCCTCGTCGAACAGTTCGACGGCGGGGAGCGGGGGCACGGCGCGGTCGTAGACGTCACCGGCCACGAGCACCGCCTCCACGCGCTCGCTCCGCACGGTGCGCACCAGGTGGTCGACGAACGCCTCCTGCGCCGCGAGGAGGCTCACGCGGTGCAGTCCGCGGCCCAGGTGCCAGTCGGACGTGTGCAGGAACCTCAACGCGCCACCCCAACCTGCATGTCTCCCCTTCCCCGTCCCGCGTCAGGCGCCCGGTTCACCCGGGGCCCGACGGCGCGGGACCTCGCCCGGCCCGACCCTAACCGCTGGCCGGGCGCGGCCCGCGGGCTGCCCCGTGCGAAGGGCGCCTTCGCGCGGGCCCAGTGGCGGGTTCCGGGGGCGGAGCGGCTCAGGCATCGGTGAGGGTGATGCGCAGTCCGACGGTGCCGTCGGCGCCGCGGCGCAGCCTGCTTCCCGCGAGCGTGAGCCGTCCGATGAGGCCGTACTTGCGGGCGATCAGCGTGCGGCAGCGCCGCGTGCCCCCGGCGTCCAGGATCTTCGCGCGCCCCGGCACCGCGTCGCCCGTGGCCCGGCCCCGGACGTCGCAGGGGGCGAGCAGGACGTCGGCGCGGTTGCGGATGCGCTTGACCTTCCCCGACCCGGCCCCCGTCCACACCGTCAGCGCGTCCCCGTCCCGTGCCGCCCACACCGGGGTCGGCACCGGCTTCCCGCTCCGTCGGAAGGTGGTGACCAGGAGGTACTTCCCCTCGCCCAGCCGGCGCAGGGTGTCTGTGGCTTCGGTCATGGCCCCCAGCCTACGCACGTGCCGCGGCGCGGCCGTCTGGCAAGGGCGGTCAGGAGGGGGCGGGGCCGTAGCCGTCGCCGTGCAGTTCCAGCCGGGCGGTGCCCGCCGTGGCGTCGGCCACCCACGCGCGGAAGTCCGCCACGTCGGCGGTGGGCAGGCCGAGGTCGAAGGCCACCTCCGCCCCGTACCGGACCGCGCGCACGTCGCGTCCCGTGGCCCGCAGGTCGTGTCCCAGCCGTCCCGCGCGGTCGTGCCCGACGGTGAGCGTGGCGAGCCGCAACCGCTGCCGGGTGACGGTGCCGACGGCGTCCAGCGCGGCCCCGACGGCGCCGCCGTAGGCGCGGATCAGCCCGCCGGCGCCCAGTTTCGTGCCGCCGAAGTAGCGGGTGACGACGGCGACGGCGTACCGGACGTCCCGGCGCAGCAGCATCTGGAGCATGGGCTGCCCCGCGGTGCCGCCGGGCTCCCCGTCGTCGGAGGACTTCTGCACGTCGGCGTCGGCGCCGATGACGTACGCGTAGCAGTGGTGGGAGGCGGCCGGGTGCCCGGCGCGGACACGGGCGAGCACCGCCTGCGCCGCCGCCTCGTCGGCCGCGGGGGCCAGCGCGCACAGGAACCGCGACCGGCTGACCTCGCTCTCGTGCACACCCGCCGCCGCCACCGTCACGTACCGCTCCCGCATCCCGCCACCCTAAGCGGGGAATGCGGTGGCGGGCACACCGGTTGTCGCGGGCATGGATGACGCACTGCGGGCGGACGAGAGCGCCGTACGACGGATTCTGACCGGGACGGGCGACACCTGGGCGGTGGTGGGGCTGTCGAACAACACGGCACGGGCGGCCTACGGCGTCGCCGGGGTGCTGCAGCGGTTCGGCAAGCGTGTGGTGCCCGTCCACCCCAAGGCCGAGACGGTGCACGGAGAGCACGGTTACGCCTCGCTGGCGGACATCCCGTTCCCCGTGGACGTGGTCGACGTGTTCGTCAACTCGGGCCTGGCCGGGGCCGTGGCGGACGAGGCTGTGGCGGTGGGCGCGAAGGCCGTGTGGTTCCAGCTCGGTGTGGTGGACGAGGCGGCCTACGCGCGCACGAGGGCCGCCGGGGTGGAGATGGTCATGGACCGCTGCCCGGCGATCGAGATCCCCCTGCTGTGAGCGGCGTCCGCCCGCTCACCGCCCGCCGTCCCGCTCCCCGGGCTCCGGCTGGGGCGCTCCTCCGTCACCGGTCTCGGTGAGGGCGGACAGCGCCAGGAGCTGCTGCGCGGTGACGCCTTCGGGGACGGGGACGGGCGGCGGGGTGCGCAGCGGGGGCTGCCAGCCCGCCGTCGCGTCCCAGCGCCGCACGACGCGGGCGGGAGCGCCTGCGACGACGGCGTGGTCGGGCACCTCCCCGCGCACCACCGAACCGGCGGCCACGACCACGTTGCGGCCGAGCCGGGCGCCGGGGAGGACCACCGCGCCGTGCCCCAGCCAGCTTCCGGAGCCGATCTCCACCGGCGCCGAGCGCGGCCACTGCTTGCCGACGGGCTGGTGCGGGTCGTCGTAGGAGTGGTTGGTGGAGGTGACGTAGCAGTAGGGGCCGAAGAACACGTCGTCGCCCACGGTCACGGTGGTGTCCGCGATGACGTGGCTGCCGCGGCCCAGGACCACGCCGTCGCCCAGCCGCAGCACGGTGTCGGCGCCGAGGTCGAGGCCCGGCATCATGCCCGCCGTCAGGGTGACGTCGGCGCCGATGACGCAGTGGTCGCCCAGTTCGATCCAGGGCGTGCCGAAGACGGTGCCCTGCGGGAACGCCAGCCGGGTGCCGGTGCCGATGCGGCGGAACGTGTAGGGGCCGGGCCGTCCGGCCGTGACGGCACCGGCCTGCTGGACGCGGCGCCAGGTGCGGTGGACCGCCTTCGAGAGCAGGACGCCGGCGGCCTGACGGAGCATCTCAGCCCGCTTCCCGGCCGTCCGCGGCGGCGCGGTGCGTCTTCGCCAGCTCTTTGTAGGCGGCCGCGTTGAGCCGGATGTGCTCGCGTTCCTCGTCGGTCAGCTGCCGCTTCACGCGGGCCGGGACGCCGGCGACCAGCGAGCCGGGCGGCACCGTCATGCCCTGCGGCACGAGGGCCTGCGCGGCCACCAGCGAACCCGCGCCGATCACGGCGCCGTTGAGCACGGTGGCGCCCATGCCCACGAGCACGTCGTCGCCGACGGTGCAGCCGTGCAGCACGGTGTTGTGCCCGACCGACACCCGGGCGCCGATCAGGACGTCGAAGCCGGGGTCCACGTGCACCGTGCAGTTGTCCTGCACGTTGCTGTCCGGCCCCACCGTGATGGTGCCCATGTCGCCGCGCAGCACCGCGTGGTACCAGACACTGGCGCCGGGTGCGATCCGCACGTCCCCCACCACGACGGATGTCGGCGCGGTGTACGCCTGTCCGGCGACGTCGGGTTCCCTGCCGCCCACGCACTCGATCAACGCCTCGGTCATGGCATCTCCTCACCTGTGTCGGGAGCCGCGTCCACCGGCACCGTAGCGAACGGTCCGGTAGTCCGCCGCCGTGGTCAGTCCTTCGGGCGCAGGGTCCACGTGATCGTCATCTCGCCGGTGACGGCGCCGTCCTGTCGGGTGATGGTGACCTCGACCGGGAACTCGGGGCGCTCCCCGGCGTCGAGCTGCGCGATGACGTCCGCGGCCGGGCGCCCGAGCCGCGCGGTGGCGGTCACCGCCCCCATGGCGAGTTTGCGGTAGCCGATCTCGGCGCGGACGGCGAGCGGCACAGCGCGGGAGAGCTGGTCGCCGAAGGCGGCCAGGACGACGGCGCCGCTGGCGGACTCCGCGAGGGTGAACATCGCGCCGGCGTGCGGGCCTCCGACGTGGTTGTGGTACTCGCTCTGGTCGGGCAGCCGGACCACGGCGTGTCCGGGCGTGGTCTCGCCGAACTCCAGGCGCAGGGTGCGGGCCATCGGCACGGTGGCCGCCATCATCTCGCCGATCGACGGCTGGTTCGCTGACATGGCCGCACATTACCAGTCGGTAGCTTGCGGCTCCCGGTCCTCCGCGCGGCGGCCGGTTGTCGCTGCCGCGTATCAAAACGGGGGCGGCCGTGGCCCGGCCCCCGGACCGCTCGTAGAGTGCGGGCTTATGTGGCCAGGACAGCAGCAGCCCGGGGGCGGCCAGAATCCGCAGGACCCGAACCCGTACCAGCAGCCGGGATACCAGCAGCCGAACCCCTACCAGCAGCCGGGGCAGCAGCCTCCCGGCTACCAGCAGCCGGGGTTCCAGCAGCCCAACCCGTACCAGCAGCCGGGGCAGCAGGGGCACCCGCAGCCGGGGCCCGGCCCGTGGGGCGCCCCCGGCGCGCCGGGCCCGCCCGGCGGCGGGCGGAAGAACGCCAGGCGCAACACCGTCATCGCCATCGCGGTGTCCGTCGCCGTCGTCGCCGCGGCCGTCGTGACCGGTGTGGTGCTGCTCGGTGACGACCCGGACGGGGCGTCCCCGGCCGGCGGGGGCGCCCCCAGCGCCAGCGCCTCCGCGCCGCAGGACCCGAAGGAGGCCGCGGCCGACCCCTCGGAGGAGCCCGGCGGTCACCGGGACCCGGACAGCCCGCGCGGCAGCGGCGAGGACGAGCCCGGCCCGGAACCGGTGGTGGACGGCTGGCAGGTCGTGGTCAATCCCAAGCACCACAGCGCCTTCGACGTGCCGAAGGGCTGGGAGCTGGCCAGCCAGGACACCATCGTCGGGTGGGGCGAGAAACAGGACGAGGACGCCATGTTCGCCACGCCCCAGGTGGCCATGAGCGCCCCGGCCTTCCTTGAGGAAGGCTGGTGCGAGGACTCCGACGGCGGTACGTACTCGCGGGCGACCGTCGGCACCAAGGGGGCGCAGGGCGCCAAGAACACCAGCGAGGCGGCGCTCAGCGCGGCCCAGAACTTCGTCTTCTACCGTCACGACGAGGACAGGGACAAGCTCACGTGGACGGAGGCCGAGCCGTTCACCAGCGACCACGGCATCAAGGGGCACGTCGCCACCGCCGCGATGACCGGGGTGGAGAAGGCGAACAAGTGCGTCGCCGACGGCAAGGCGGTGGCCGTCTCCTGGCTCGACGCCTCCCGCGACCTGCGGCTGTGGGTCCTCATCAGTGACGCCGGCGTCCCCGACGAGGTGGACCAGAAGACCATCGACACGATGATGAAGAGCCTGCGCCCCTACGGCGAAGAGGAATGACACCGGCGGCGCGGCCCACCGCGAGCGGGACCGGGCCGCGCCGCCCCGCCTGGGCGGGCCGCAACTACGTCCTGCTCACCGCCGCCGCCGTCATCACCGGACTGGGCGGCTCCGGTGCGCTGATCGCGTCGGCGTTCGCCGTGCTGGAGGCCGGCGGCAGCGCCACCGACGTGGGCCTGGTCGCCGCGGCGCGCACCGTCCCGCTCGTCGCCTTCCTGCTGGTCGGCGGCGCCGTCGCCGACCGCTTCCCCCGCCACCGCGTCATGGTGGCGGCCAACGTGCTCAACTGCGTCTCGCAGGCCCTCTTCGCCGTCCTCGTCCTGACCGGGCAGGCCCAGCTGTGGCAGATGGCGGTGCTCGCGGCGCTCGGCGGGACCGGGCAGGCGTTCTTCGCCCCCGCGGCCGAGGGCATGGTGCTGGCCTCGGTGACCGGCGAGCAGGCGAGCCGGGCCTTCGCGGTGTTCCGCATGGGCATGAACGGCGCCGGGATCGGCGGGGCCGCCCTCGGCGGCGCGCTGGTCGCCGCCGTCGGGCCCGGCTGGGTGCTCGCCGCCGACGCCGCCGCCTTCGCGCTGGCCGGAGCGCTGCGGGCCTTCCTGGACGTGAGTGGGATACCGGTGCGCGAGGCCACCGCCGGGCTGCTGCGCGATCTGCGCGAGGGCTGGCGGGAGGTGGCCGGACGGCGCTGGCTGTGGGCCGTGGTGCTCCAGTTCGCCGTCGTCAACTCCGTGGTCGCGGCGGCCGAGGCGGTGTACGGGCCGCTGGTGGCCGAGGAGCACCTGGGCGGCGCCCGGCCCTGGGGGCTGGCCCTGGCCGCCTTCGGCGCGGGCACGGTGCTCGGCGCGCTGGTCATGACGCGCTGGAAGCCGCGGCGCATCCTGCTGACCGGGGTGCTGTGCGTCTTCCCGCTCGCCCTGCCGTCGGCCGCCCTGGCCGCCGCTGTGGAAGCGCCGGTGCTGACGGCGGTGATGTTCGGCAGCGGGCTGGCGGTGGAGGTCTTCGCCGTGACGTGGATGCTGGCGCTGCACCAGGAGATCCCGGAGGAGAAGTTCTCCCGGGTGGCCTCCTACGACTGGCTGGGTTCGCTGGCCCTGGTCCCCTTCGCCACGGCGCTGGCCGGGCCGGTCGCCGGCGCCGTCGGCCGGGACACCGCCCTGTGGGGCTGCTCGGCCCTGATCGTCGTCCTCACGGCCGCCGTGCTGTGCGTGCCGGAGGTGCGCCGGCTGCGGCGCCGGGAGGGGGCGCCGGCGGCGCCGGTGGCGGACGCCGCCGTGGCGCCGGACCCGGCTCAGCCGATGCTGAAGGCCCCCGCGGGCGGCTCCGGCGACGGCACGGCCGACGCGTCCTGAACCGGCTGCGCGTCACCGGTCATCCGGTGCAGGGCCCGCCCGTGGACGACGCGGGCGGGGAACGCGTCGGCGGCGGCCCGGCGGGCCAGCTCCGCGGTCGGCAGCGGCGCCCGTGAGGCGGCCACCACCACGTTGCCGAAGCGGCGCCCGCGCAGCACGGCGGGTTCCGCGAGGAGGCACAGTTCGGGGAAGACGGCGGCGAGCGTGGCGAGCTGGGAGCGCAGGAAGCCGAAGGGCGTCCCGTCGGCCAGGTTCACCACGTACACGCCGTGCGGCCGCAGGGCGCGGGCGGCGGCCCGGCCGCAGGCGACGGTGGTCAGGTGCGCGGGCACCCGCGCGCCGCCGAACACGTCGGCGACGACGAGGTCGGCACCGGCCGGCGCCGCCGCCTCCAGCGCCTCCCGGGCGTCTCCCGCGGACACCGTCACGCCGCTGCCCTCGGGCATCGGCAGTTCCTTCGCCACCAGGGCGAGCAGGGCCGCGTCCAGCTCCGCGACGTGCTGCCGCGACCCGGGGCGGGTCGCCGCGGTGTACCGGGGCAGGGTGAGCGCGCCGCCGCCGAGGTGGAGCACGTCCAGCGGGCCGGGAGGCCGCGCGGTGTCGATGACGTGCGCGATGCGGCGGGTGTACTCGAATTCCAGGTGGGTGGGTTCGGCGAGGTCGACGTAGGACTGGGGCGCGCCGTCGACGGTCAGCAGCCAGGCGCGCCGACGGTCCACGTCGGGCAGCAGCCGGGCGGTGCCGAAGGTGACGGCGCGGCTCACCGGCAGGGGTTCGTGCACCGTCCCATTGTGCGGGCCCGTGCCCACCGGGGGCCGCGGGGGGCGCCCGGCACCCCCCGGTTGGGGCCCGCGTCACCGTACGGACCCCGCCGCTTCACCTTGGTCGGTTACCCTCCCCCGGTGCCCGCCCCTCCCCCGTCCGCCCTTCCGGTCCGGCCCTCCTCAGCACCGGCCGCGCCGGTCGCACCGGCCCGGCCCGCAGCGCCGGCCGTCCGCCGCTCCGTCCTGGCCGCCGCCCGCCCGTGGCTGCGGCTGGGACTGCTGCTGGCGCTGGTCGCGGCGGGCTCGGCGGCCGCGGTGGTGTACGAGCCGCAGCGGCTGTTCACCGGCCCGTGGGCCGACGGGCTGCCCACCGTGGTGGCGGCGACCGCCTTCGCCGCGGCCTACGGCGTGTGCACGTCGGCCTTCGTGCCGCGCCCGGTCCTGACCCTCGCCGCCGGCCTGCTGTTCGGTGCTGCGGCCGGGACCGCGGCGGCCCTGGCGGGCACGGTGCTGGGCGCCGCGCTCTCCTTCGGGCTCGGCCGGCTGCTGGGGCGAGAGGCGCTGCGCCCCCTGCTGCGCAACCGCCGGCTCGCGGCGGCCGACCGGCTGCTGAGCCGGGACGGCTTCCGCGCGGTCCTGGTCCTGCGGCTGCTGCCCGGGGTGCCGTTCGCGGCGTCGAACTACGCGGCGTCGGTGTCCCGGATGCGCTGGCCGGCCATCGTCACGGGCACCGCCGTCGGCGGGCTGCCGCACACCGCCGCCTACGCGGTGGCGGGCAGCCGGGCGGCCGACCCGACGTCACCGGCCTTCCTGGCGGCCTCCGCGTTCCTCGCCGTCACCGGCGTGGGCACGGTGGCGCTGGCCTGGCGCCGACGTCACCGGCTGCGCGCACCCGCGCCGCCCGTGCCCGCCGCTGCGGTGGGCTGACGTCCGCCGCGCTGTGCGCACGCCGTAGCATCACTTTCCTGTCCGCCCACCCGACCACAAGGACGAGCGCATCCCGACATGACCTGGTTCGAATCACTCATCCTCGGGATCGTCCAGGGGCTCACCGAATTCCTGCCGATTTCCTCCAGCGCCCATCTGCGCCTCACGGCGGTCGCCGCCGGATGGCCGGACCCGGGGGCCGCGTTCACGGCCGTCGTCCAGATCGGCACCGAGGTCGCCGTCCTCATCTACTTCCGCAAGGACATCACGCGCATCCTCAGCGCCTGGTCACGCTCGCTCGTCGACAAGGCGGCGCGCCGGGACTTCGACGCCAAGATGGGCTGGCTGGTGATCGTCGGCACCATCCCGATCGCCGTGCTGGGCCTGACGCTCAAGGACTACATCGCCGGGCCCTTCAGGGACCTGCGGCTCATCGCGTTCAGCCTCATCGCGCTCGGCATCGTGCTCGGGGTGGCGGACCGCCTGGCGGCCAACGCCGCCCGGCGGGCGGAGACCGGCGGACGGCACCGGGCCACGCGGCACGGCAAGGAGCTGGAGGACCTGACGGTCCGCGACGGCATCCTCTACGGCTTCTGCCAGGCCCTGGCGCTCATCCCCGGCATGTCCCGCTCGGGCTCCACCATCACGGGCGGGCTGTTCCTCGGCTACAACCGTGCGGCGGCGGCCCGCTACTCCTTCCTGCTGGCCATCCCCGCCGTGCTGGCCTCCGGCGTCTACGAGCTGACCGAGATCGGCGAGGACGGCAGTCACGTCTCCTGGCTGCCGACCCTCTTCGCCACGCTGGTCAGCGGCCTCGTCGGCTACGCGGTGATCGCGTGGTTCATGAAGTTCATCTCCACCCGGAGCTTCCTGCCGTTCGTCGGCTACCGGGTGGCACTGGGCATCGTGCTGCTGGTGCTCATCCAGGTCGGCGTCATCGACCCCCTGGCGGGCAGCCAGGCGGGTCACTGACGGCGCCTGACGGCCGCCGCGCGGGCGGCGGCCGTCAGGCGGCGGACGCGAGCACGGAGGTGACGACCTGTTCGCACAGCTCGTGGGTCAGCAGCGCGTCCCGGGCGTCGAGCGTGCGGCCGGTGCGCACGGCGTCCAGGAAGGCGAGCGCCGCCTGCTCGATGCCGCGCTGGCGGGCCACCGGCACCCAGTCGCCCCGGCGCCGCACGCTGGGCTGGCCCTTGTGGTCGACGACCTCGGCCAGGTTGCGCACCTCGCGCTTGCTGTCCTGGCCGGAGACCTCCAGGATCTCCTCGGCCGATCCGGAGAGCCGGTTCATGATCCCCAGCGCTGTGCAGGAGGGGCCCGAGAGCTGGAGCACGACGTGGTGCAGCAGCCCGTCGCGCACCCGGGCCCGGACATCGACCCGGTCATACGGCTCGGGCGCGAGGAAGCGGAGCGTGTCGACGACGTGGATGAAGTCGTCGTAGACCATCGGGCGCGGCTCCTCGGGCAGCCCGACGCGGTTCTTCTGCAGCAGGACGAGGTCGCGCGGGTGGTCCAGGCACTGGACGTAGCCGGGGGCGTGGCGCCGGTTGAAGCCGACGGCGAGACTGACGCCGCCCTCGCGCGCGAGGGCCACGAGCCGCCGCGCGTCCGTGAGGTCGTAGGCCAGCGGCTTGTCGACGTACGTGGGCACCTTGGCCTGGAGCAGGCGGGTGACCAGCTCGGGGTGGACCTCGGTCGGCGCGTGTACGAACGCGGCGTCCAGCCCGGCGCCGAGCAGGGAGTCCAGGTCGGCGTGGCGGTGCTGCCGCGGCACGCGCCAGGTGTCGCCGGTGCGCTGGAGCGTGGCCGGGGTGCGGGTGTGCAGGTGCGGCTCGACACCCGGCTGGGCGGCGATCACGGGCAGGTAGGCCTTCTGGGCGATGTCCCCAAGACCGATGACGCCGACCCTCACTGCATGCTCCTCGCCTCGTCCGCTACGGCTGCCCCTGCGGGACCCCGGCAGCATACGCGGACGGCGGCGCGGTCCGGCCGTCACTCCTGCGGGGAGTTACCGTCCGCCGCGCGCTGCGGCACAGTGGCCGGGTGCGACGCACCACCCGAACCCTGCTGCTGGCCGCGGCCGCGCTCGCCGGAGCGTCCGGCTGCGTCTCGGTGCCCGCCGCCGAGCGGGACCACCCGCCGGCGGCCACACCCGCGCCGGTCCGCCCCGCGAGCCCTCCCGCGCTCACCCCGTCGGCCGCGCGGGAGACGATCACCGAGCCCCGGCGCAGGCAACCGCCGGCGGCCCTGGCTCCCCGTATCCCGCCGGCCGCCGGCGGGCCCGGTCCGCGCCCTGCTCCGTCCC
Organism: Streptomyces solitudinis; assembly: GCF_036323765.1. NCBI lineage: Bacteria > Bacillati > Actinomycetota > Actinomycetes > Kitasatosporales > Streptomycetaceae > Streptomyces > Streptomyces solitudinis. The sequence continues at coordinate 46,175 of NZ_JAZDCW010000009.1, read as the reverse complement.
CGTCTCCCGAGCCGCCGCCCGCCGGGCGCCGCCTGCCGCAGCAGGCCCCGCCCGTCCCGCTGCCGGACCCGGTGGCGACGGCCGCCCGGGGCCGGGGCGCCTGCGAGCTGGGTGAGGCGTACGGCGGCTGGAGCCCCGGCGGCGAGCTGGCCCGGCTGTGCCGGGACGTCTACGGCGGGTGAGGACCGCGCGGCGCCGTCGGGCCGGACGCCTCGGCCAGGCGCCGCTCCATGCGGTCGGCCGCGGCGCGGACGCCCGCCCCGTAGGCGTCGTCGTCCAGCTCCCCCAGGCAGGCCCGGCACCGGTCGAGTTCCTGCCGGGCCGCCACCGTGTCGGCGACCTTCAGGTAGGCCGCCGACAGGTTGAGGTAGAGCGACGGGTAGAGGGCGCGCACGGCGAGGGCGTTGCCCTCCCGGGCGACCTCGTCCGTGGTCAGGGCGTCGGCCGCCGCCAGCGCCCGCAGGTCCCACGCGAGTTCGTCGTGCGCGTCCTCCTGGGTGTCGGCCATGTAGTGGGCGACGGTCAGCCGGTGGAAGAGGTCACCGTCCTCGCCCAGCTCCCTCCACAGGTCCGTGAGGCGGTTGCGGGCCTCCTCCCGGTCCCCGCCGTGGAGGAGGATGACGGCCTGACCGATCCGCGTCGTCATCGCCTCCCCGGACGACTCCTGCTGCTCGGTCACGTGCTCCTCCTGGCTGACGGTGGGGATGCCGGGCGTGCGCGGGCGCCGCGGGGGCGGCCGCGCGTCCGACGCTAGCCGCCCGCCGCCGTGATGCGGGGCAGGCGTTCAGTCCGCCAGGCCGGGAATGCACCAGTCGACGGGCGGGTGCCCCTGGGCTTCGACGGCGCGGTTGATCTGGGTGAAGGGCCGGGAGCCGAAGAACTTCTTCGCCGACAGCGGCGAGGGGTGCGCCCCGTGGACGACGGCGTGCCGCGCGGTGTCGATGAGCCGCAGCTTCTTCTGCGCGTAGTTCCCCCACAGCACGAACACCACCGGGTCCGGCCGGGCGTCGACCGCCTGTATGACGGCGTCGGTGAACTGCTCCCAGCCCTTGTTCTTGTGCGAGTTGGCCTCGCCCGCCCGGACCGTCAGCACCGCGTTCAGCAGCAGCACGCCCTGCTCGGCCCACGGCATCAGGTAGCCGTTGTCCGGGACCGGGCAGCCCAGCTCGTCGTTCAGCTCCTTGAAGATGTTGCGCAGGGAGGGCGGGACGCGCACGCCCGGCCGCACCGAGAAGCACAGCCCGTGTCCCTGCCCGGCGCCGTGGTACGGATCCTGGCCGAGCACGAGGACCCTGACCCGGTCGTACGGTGTGGCCTCCAGGGCCGCGAACACCTCGTCGCGCGGCGGGTAGACGGGCCCGCGCGCCCGCTCCTCCTCGACGAAGGCGGTCAGTTCCCTGAAGTAGGGCTTCTCCAGCTCCGCGCCGAGTACGTCCTGCCAGGAAGCGGGCAGCATGCCGTTCACGTCGTCACCCCTCCGGTGCGCTCGCCTGCGCTGACGGTCCCGTCAGACGCCGTCGAAGGTACCGGTGCCCACTGACAGCCGTCTCACCAGCTCGACTTGCGGTGCAGTTCCCACATCCGCATGATCGTCGACGCGTCGATGGTCCATTCGATCCCGGCGATCTCCTCGTGCGCCGCGATGTAGACCCGGCCCTGCCACAGCGGCAGCAGCCGCGCGTCCTCGGCGATGACGCGCTGGGCCTCCTTCAGCATGTTCCCCGCGGCCGCGCGGTCGCTGAGCCGGCGGGACTGCGGCAGCAGGGTGCCGGTCAGTTCGGGGTTCTCGTAGGGCACGCCCAGCGAGTTCCTGGTGCCCACGAAGGGACCGATGTAGTTGTCCGCGTCGGGGAAGTCGGGGAACCAGCCGCGGCCGAACGCGCCGTACTTGCCGGTGCTGTAGCCCTCGTGGAAGGTCTTCCACTCCTGGCCCTCGATCTGCACCTCGAAGAGGCCCGAGTCGTTGAGCTGGCGCTGGATCTCCTCGAACTCGGCGCGGGTGCTCGTGCCGTAGCGGTCGGTGGTGTACCAGAGCTTCAGCGGCACGGGGGTGCTCACGCCCGCCTCCGCGAGTAGCTGTTCGGCCTTGCTCTGACTGGGCTCCCCGTACGCGTCGAAGTACGCGCTGGTGTGTCCGGTGATGCCGCCGGGAACCGTGGAGTACAGCGGCTCGGCGGTGCGCTGGTACACCTCCCGCACGAGCGCCTTGCGGTCGATGAGCTGGGCGACGGCCCGTCGCACGGCCGGTTCGTCGGCGCCGGGGTGGGCGGGGTTGAAGACGAGGTAGCGCACCTCGGTGCCGACGGCCTCGTGGAGGGTGAGGTTGTCGTTCCCCGCCTGCCCGCCCCGGAAGGCGGAGATCTGCTCGGGGGTGAGGCCGCGGAAGCTGAGGTCGACCTCCTCGTCCTCCAGCGCCCGCACCATGCTCGCCGAGTCCTTGAAGTAGCGGATCGTCACCGCGTCGTTCTTCAGGTGCGCCGCGCCCTGGTAGCTCTCGTTGCGCACCAGCTCCGCCGACTCGCCCGGTGCGTACGCCGCGAGGCGGTACGGCCCGGACCCGGATATCTCCGCGCCCTCCAGCAGCCGGTCCGCCGGGTACGTCTCGGGGTCCACCAGCGAGGCGGCGGGGGTGGCGAGGACGAGCGGGAACGTGGCGTTGGACTCCTTGAGGTGGAAGACGACGGTGTCGGCGCCGCTGGTCTCCACGCGGTCGAGCGAGGCGAGGAGCTGCGCGGGCCCGGAGGGCGCGTCGATGTTCAGCGTCCGGTCGATGGAGTACTTGACGGCCCGCGCGTCCAGCGGGTTGCCGCCGGAGAACGTCAGTCCGTCCTTGAGCGTGCAGCGGTACACCTGGCTGGCGTTGTCGGTGAACTCGCAGGCGCGGGCCGCGTCGGGCTCCGGGGTGCCACTGGAGTTCGGGAAGTGCAGCAGCGTCTGGTAGACGTTGCGGTACAGCTCCCAGGAGCCGTCCCAGGCACCGGCCGGGTCGAGCATGGTCGGCGCGCTGGTGGTGCCGACGACGATCGTCCCGCCCTCGTCCCCGTCGTCCCCCGGCAGCGCGGTACAGCCGGCGAGCACGGCCGTCACGGACAGCATCGCCATGGTTCTGAGAGGGCTGATCCGGCTGACCACGTGCACGCTCCTCGTTCAACGGGGCCGTCGCGGGACGCCGTGCGTGGGAGGTGTTCACGGACCGAGCGGCGCGCGGGCGCCCGGCTCGGCCCCGCGCAGAGCGCACCGGTGCGGTGGAGGGAACCCGCGGGCCTGTGACAGCGCAGACCCTACCGCAGCCCCCGCCGGTTCTGCATGGACAGATCAACCATCTTCGCCGCGCGTCCGGCGGTCGTCACGGAACCGGCCGGGAACGTGACGGGGCGGGAAGGACGGCGGCGGGCCGCGGGCCGCTTCCGGGCGGTCGCGGACGCCCGGAAGCGGGGGTCCGCGACCGCCGCCGGACGGGTGGCCCGTCACGCCCGGCGGGCGGGACGGAGCACAGCCGGCGGGTCAGGCGACGCCCGCGTTGAGGAAGAGGCCCCCGTCGACGACGAGCGTCTGGCCGGTGATCCAGCCGGAGTCCTCGGAGGTGAGGAACGCCGCCGCGCCACCGATGTCCTCGGGCACGCCGAGGCGGCCCATCGGGTACCGGGCCAGCACCTCCTCCTCACGGCCTTCGTAGAGGGCCGTGGCGAACTTCGTCTTGACCACCGCCGGGGCGATGGCGTTGACCCGCACGCCGGGCGACAGCTCGTGTGCGAGCTGCTGGGTGAGGTTGACCATCGCCGCCTTGCTGACGCCGTACGCCCCGACGAACGGGGACGCCTGGAGTCCCGCGACGGAGGCGATGTTGACGACGCTCCCGCCGTGGTCGCGCTGCCAGGCGGCCCAGGTGCGCTGGGCGAAGCCGAGCGCCGAGACGACGTTCGTCTCGAAGACCTTGCGCACGACCCCCAGGTCGAGTTCGGCGATGGGACCGAAGACGGGGTTGGTCCCGGCGTTGTTGACCAGGTGGTCGACGCGGCCCCAGGCGGCCATCACGCGTTCCACGGCCTCGGCCTGGTGCGCCTCGTCGTGGGCCTTCCCGGCCACGTACATGGCCCGGTCGGCGCCCAGCGAGGCGACGGCCTCCTTCAGCGGGCCCTCGTTGCGCCCGGTGACGCACACCCGGTCGCCGCGCGCGACCAGCGCCTGCGCGATGCCGTAGCCGATGCCGCGGCTGCCACCGGTCACCAGGGCCACCCGGCCACTGTCCTGCACTGTCATCGTCCCTCTGCCTTTCTCGTCCGTATGGGCGGCCGGGTCAGTCGAGCGGCCCGCCGGCCACGTACAGGACCTGGCCGGAGACGAAGCCGTTGTCCTCGCCGGTGAAGTAGGCGACGGCTCCGGCGACGTCCTCGGGCCGGCCCACGCGCTGGACCGGGATCTGGGTGGCCGCGGCGGCCTTGAAGTCCTCGAAGTCCATGCCCACCCGGGAGGCGGTCGCCGCCGTCATGTCGGTCGCGATGAAGCCCGGGGCAACGGCGTTGGCCGTGACGCCGAACTTGCCCAGCTCCTTGGCGAGCGTCTTGGTCAGCCCCTGCAGGCCGGCCTTGGCGGCGGAGTAGTTGGCCTGGCCGCGGTTGCCGAGCGCCGAGCTGGAGGAGAGGTTGACGATCCGGCCGAAGCCCGCGTCCACCATGTGCTTCTGGCAGGCCCGGGCCATCAGGAAGGCACCGCGCAGGTGCACGTTCATGACGGTGTCCCAGTCCGACTCGCTCATCTTGAACAGCAGGTTGTCGCGCAGGACCCCGGCGTTGTTGACGAGGATCACCGGCGCGCCCAGTTCGCCGCTGATCCTGGCGACCGCCGCGTCGACCTGCTCGGCGTCGGAGACGTCGCAGCCGACGGCCAGCGCGCGGCCGCCCGCCGCGGTGATCGTGCCGACCGTCTCCGCACAGGCGGCCTCGTCGAGGTCGAGCACGGCGACGGCGCGGCCCTCCTCGGCCAGCCGGACGGCCGTGGCCGCGCCGATCCCGCGGGCTGCGCCCGTCACGACCGCGACACGCTGCTCAGTGCTGGGCATGCTGGTTCTCCTCGTCCTGGTGGGTGAGCAACCGCTTAGTATCTTCGGCAGACGTGACGCTAGAAGCCCGTCCGACGACTGTCAACGGTTGCCCTGGTCACGTCCGCGGTGCCGGGGCCGGGACAGGGAGGGGGCGGGGCGCGCGGACCATCACGTCGAGCAGCCGTTCCGCCTCCGCCCGCGGGTCGGCCGTGAGCCCGGTGTGCACCGGTCCCGGCTGCACCACGGTGCTGCGCGGCGCGATCAGCCACCGGAACCGCCGCCCGGCGTCGTCGGAGGCCGCCTGCCCCGCGCCGGAACCGCCCCGGCAGACGTCCTCCACCGCCCGCAGCGCCGCCCGCACCCCGGCCACGTCCACGGCCGGGTCGAGCGCGCGCAGCCGGTCCTCGTCCAGCGCGGTGCGGGCGCACAAGAAGGCACGGGCGCGGCAGTACACCAGCACACCCGCGTTGATCCGCTCGCCCCGTTCGACGCGGGGGACGACGCGCAGCAGCGCGTACTCGAAGACGTCGCGGTCCGCCGTCGCCCCGCTCACCGGACCGCCTCCGTCCGGCCGGTGAGCCAGCCCGGTGCCTGCGAGGGCCGGTCGGTGCTCGGCTCCCCGAGGGTGACGCGCTCGTGGATCGACGGGGCCCGCGCCGCGAGGGCGTCGGTGTAGGCCCGGCGCACCTCGTCCGGCGAGGCGAAGCCCGGCTCGTCCGCCAGCCACACGTCCGGCACCTCCGCGGCGCATGCGCCCAGCATCTCGCGGGTGACCCGGGGCGCCAGCTCTGCGGCGGCCGCGGCGACATCGGGCCCGAAGGGGGCGAGCACGTGGTCGGACGCGTCGTAGCCGCGGGCGGCGGCGGTGGCGGCGGTGGGCCAGTTGTGGTGCCAGATTATGGTGGCGCCGTGGTCGATGAGCCACAGGTCCCCGTGCCAGACGAGCAGGTTGGGGTTGCGCCAGGACCGGTCCACGTTGCCCACGAGCGCGTCGAACCACACCACCCGGCCGGCCTCGGCCGCGTCCACCCGGTAGGCCAGCGGATCGAAGCCGATCGACCCCGGCAGGTAGTCCATGCCGAGGTTCAGCCCGCCGCTGGCCTTCAGCAGCTCCTGCACCTCCTCGTCCGGCTCGCTGCGGCCGATGACCGGATCGAGCCGCATCCGCACCAAGGCGGGCACCCGCAGCCCGAGGCGCTGGGCGAGCCGGCCGCAGATCACCTCGGCGACGAGGGTCTTGCGGCCCTGCCCCGCGCCGGTGAACTTCATGACGTAGGTGCCCAGATCGTCCGCCTCGACGATCCCGGGGAGCGAGCCACCCTCACGCAAAGGCGTGACATAGCGGGTCGCTACGACCTCTTCCAACACGTTCCCAGGCCACCCATCTCTTCAGCCTTACGATCCACGGACGACTCCCCCGGAGCGTAGAGGCAGGAATCACCGGTCAACGGCGCCGGGGAGCGTCGGGGGAGTTTCGGCTGGCGAGCCGGTCCCCCGCTCCCCCAGCAGACCGTCGAGGGTGCCGCGCCCCTTGCTGCCAGCTTCCGGCATGCAGTGAGCATAGTAACCGAGGGTGATCGCCGGCGAGGAGTGTCCGAGCCCTCGGACCAGGGTCACGACGGATTGTCCGGCTTCCAGCATGATCGAGGGCGTAGGTGTGCCGAAGCACGTGGAAACCATCCTTCGGGGCCGCCGCCCACTGCCAGGCTTTCGCCCCCTCGGCACGTGGCGGGATGACGCCAGCCTTGGCCAAGGCTGGCTTCCACGTATAGGTGTTCCATGTGTTCACCGCGACGGCGTTGCCGAAGCGTGTGGTGAGCAGCAGGGAGAACTTCTTCCTCTCCCCCTCCGGCTTCCCCCACGGCAGCTCCACCTGTACCGGCGGGAACGCTTCGATGTGACGCATGACTTCCTCGGCTACCGAGGGGGGCAGGTCCACCGTGCGGATCTTCTTCCCCTTCGGCAGGGCGAAGTACAGCCTTCCGTGAATCGCCTGCACCCGGCGCCGCACGTGAAGCATGCCGCGTTCATAGTCGATGTCCTCCGGACTCAGCCCGAACACCCCGCCCTGGCGAAGTCCACACCCCAGACCGACTACGACGGCGATCCTGTTCCGCTCGCTGATGGCATCGCGAACTCGCAGTGCCGTAGCCATCGACCACGCATCGCGCCGCTCCCGCGGCGACTTGGGCCACCGCACAGACTTCACGCGCATAGGGTTGCGTGCAAGGCGCTTGTCGTCGACGGCCGCTTCCAGAATGGAGGAAAGCTCGGACAGGATGCCACGCTGGTAGTCGACTGACGAGACTGTCGACTCCAACTTGGTTATGAAGGCGCGCAGATCCGTTGCGGCGATGCTCCTGAGCGGAAGCTGGCCCAGCTGCGGGACTATATGGAGACGCGTTTTACGCTCTTGACTGTCCTGGGTTTTCGGGGCTCCTCCTCGCCCTGGCGCCCAGTGCGTCGCGATGTAGTCGGCCAGCGTGATGGACCCGTCGCGCGGGTCTACGAACTCGCCTCGCTCCTCGTCCGTGGCTGCCCTGCGAAGCCATGCCTTGGCGTCCTCAAGCACATCGAAGGATCGGTCCCGCACTCCAGGTATGCCAGCAACCTTGTACCGCTTTCCCTTACCGTAGCGAGCGGTCTTCTCTCTTCTCCCGGTGACGGGGTCCTTCTTTTTCTTGATCCAACGGTCCTCGATGTAGCCGGCCAAGCTGGTTTCCTTTAGAAATGGCGTGAATGGTGCGCACCGATATTCGAGTCGTCAGGAACCGGCGTTCCTGCGTCGCTGCGGAGGTGCACTCAGCGGGCTCAAAGCAGAGTTACTGAGGTTGAACGCGTGGTGTCGTAGGGGGCGACGGCTGGCCGGTGGCTGCGGTATCACCGGAGTCATGCGGTATCCACAAGGGGGCGGGCTGACCGCCGAACGGCAGCAGTTCCGCGAAGAGTTACGGCTCCAGGCGGCCGAGCGGTTCGCCCGGGGCGAGGGCAGTACCGGTGATCGCCAGAGATCTGCGGGTCAGTGTCCGCTCGGTCCAGCGATGGCGTCACGCGTGGGCCGAGGGCGGCCCGCGATCCCTGCGGTCGCAGGGGCCGGCGTCGCTGCCGAGGCTGAGCGATCAGCAGTTCGCTCAGCTGGGGCGGAGCTGGCCAAGGGGCCGGCCGCGCATGGCTGGGAGGACCAGCGCTGGACGCTGAACCGCGTGAAGACGGTGATCGGCCGACGCTTCCATCTGACGTACACGATCCAGGGCGTGCGGAAGCTGTTGGTGCGTAACGGCTGGTCCTGCCAGGTCCCGGCCCGTCGTGCCATGGAGCGGAACGATGATGCGGTCGCGGGATGGGTCAAGGAGGTGTGGCCCCGCGCGGAAGGTTAGCGGCGGCCCGTGGGGCCTGGCTGGTCTTCGAGGACGAAGCCGGCTTCTCCATGACGCCGCCGCACGCCAAGACATGGTCACCACGAGGCCGCGCCCCGGTGGTCCGGGGCCGGGGCCGTTCCCGCAGACGCATATCCATAGCCGCGCTGACCTGCTACAAACCCGGCCACCGATCCCGGCTGATCTACCGACCACGACGGGACGACGGCCGGCGCGACGGGCGCAAAAGCTTCTCCTGGCGTGACTACCGGGACCTGCTGGTCGCCGCCCACCAACAACTCGGCGGCCCGATCATCCTCGTCTGGGACAACCTCAACGTCCACAAAGCCGCAGGTCTGCGGGAGTTCGCCGAAACCCGGGACTGGCTGACCATCCACTACCTGCCGCCCTACGCACCCGACCTCAACCCCGTCGAAGGCGTCTGGTCCCTCCTGCGGCGCGGCTGGCTCTCCAACGTCGCTTTCTCCACACCAGAGCACCTCATCCGCACAGTCCGGAGCGGCCTACGGCACATCCAGTACCGCAGCAACCTCATCGACGGCCACCTCACCGAGACCGGCCTGACCATCCGACCCGCCTGACCAGCAGCACGACATCCCGAGTTCAACCGCAGTAGAGCGGGAGTCTGAGCGTTCCTGTTCACGGATCCAGGCATCAAGGGCCTCCCACCGATCCTTTTCAGCGTTGACGCTCAAGGGTGAGGATGGCAGCGGCCATGACCGTCATGCGGTTGGGGCTGCAGCAGGCTCTGCGGAAGACGCGCCAGGACTTCAGTCTCGCCGACGCTTCGTTCGACCGGTGCTCGTGCCGCTGACAGGGCCCGGTTGATCGTCCGCTGGGTCGTGGTGAGGTCCTGGTGCGGAAGACGCCTGATCGGCGTGGTCACCCATGAGCCGGCCCCGATGTAGGCGCGGTCGGCGAGGACGGGTACGCCCTGGCGTTCGCAGATCCGGATGATGCGGTGGGTGCGGGCCGCGGTCAGGTCGTGGGTGCGGCCGGGCAGCGCGGGCGAGATCCACAGCAGCTTCCCCGCAGGGTCGGCAATGACCTGCACGTTCACGCCGTGGCGGCGGTGCTTCTGGGAGAAGTCGGCCTGGCTGTCACCGACCCGGTCGCATTCGGCGAGCGTTCCGTCGAGCAGGACGTGATCGGGATTCGTTTCCCGCAGGACCCGCAGCAGCCCGGGCGTCCGGCGGGACGGATGGCCGACGACGGCGGCGACGTAGGTGTGGGCAGTGCCGACGGATATGCCGAAACCGGCGGCGATCTGCGCGAGCGTGTCGTGCCGGTGAAGGTAGACCAAGCCGACGAGGGCACGCTGGTGCGGCGGGAGCTTGCAGCGGCGGTCACCCTCACGGGTGACGATGAGCATGGTTACCCACTCGACCGGGGCCTGCGGGAGGTCGAGTGCGGCAGGATAGGGAACCAACGAGGCTCCTGTGCTGATGAGTTGAGACGTCGAACACCTCTCTCAACGGCACAGGAGCCTCGTGCGTTGCGGGAGGCCGCCCCGTCACCCGGCCGGTGGCCACTCTGAAAACGCTCAGTGAACCTCTTTCATCCTGAATAGTCGCAGGTCAGTAGTACGTAGACGGCTTGGACGGTGCGGCTGATGCGGCGGGTCGAGCAGCGTGCTCTGCGCATGATGTGCCAGGACTTGAGTCGGGCGAAGGCGCGTTCGCCGGGGGCTCTCAGTCGTGCGTGGTCGCGGTTGAACTGCTGGTAGTGCTCGGGTTGTTCGCTGTGGTGGTAGTAGGGGGTGCGGAAGGTGGCGCCGGCGCCCTGGTAGGCGCGGTCGGCCAGGACAAGGATCTGCCGGGTGAGGCAGGCCTGCACGATGCCGTGGGCCCGGGCCGCGGTCAGGTCGTGGGTGCGGCCCGGTGTCGCGCGGGAGAACCACAGCGGGGTGCCGTCGGGGCGGGCGATGACCTGCACGTGCATGCCGTGCTTGCGGTGTTTCATCGAGTAGTACGGCTCATCCGCGCGGACGCGGTCGATGGGGAAGAGTGCCGTCAACGATGACATGGTCGCCCTCACCGAGACCGGTGAGGGCTTCATGAAGGCCGGGAGCCCAGGCAGCCAGCGCCTCCAGGGCTTCGTCGACGTACCGCCAGGCGGTGGCCTGCGATATCCCGAACCCGGCGCCGAGCTGGGCGAACGTCTCGTTCTTGCGTAGGTGGACCAGCGTGAGCAGTGCCTGGTCGAAGCAGCCGAGCTTGCGCCAGCGGGTGTTGCGGGTCCGGCGGTGCTCGTACAGCAGCCACGAGACATGCTCGACGAGTTCGTGCGGGACGTCGAGCGTGGCAGGATACGGAACCAACAGGGCCCTTCGGTCGCCGGTGTGTTGAGTGGAATCACCACGCCAACGACGAGGGGCCCTGCCTCGTCACCGCACCCGCTGACCAGCCCATTTCACCCGCCAGCACAGGATGAAAGAGGTTCAGTGTCTCGTGATTTCGTTTATGTCACTTTGAGTTGTTTCTGACCAGCTCGCTCTCTGGCATGAGGACTTTGAGGACAGGGACATTCGAGTTCTGCTGCGGTTCATCTCCCAGTCGGCAGGGAATGTGCCAGTCAGCCCGGAGGAAGCAGAGCTACTGCGCGGCGCCCGGGAGCGGCTCGCCGACGGCGACAAGCTCGGCGTGCTTCAGGCGCAGTTCCCCCGCAGGTACTGGCTGCAGCGCACCTGCCCTACGTGCGAGGCCACTGCAGGGGCGCAACGCGACCAGAGCTGCGACCCGCAGCACGGCGTAGCCACGACTCGGCAACTCGGCACGCGCTGATAGGCAAGCTATGGCGGGCTGCCCGCCGTCCAAGTACACCCCTGGGGGAACGGTGACCGGATCGGCTATGACGGATTCGGCGCTCAAGCGAGCCCGGCTGGCACAGAATCTGACGCAAGAGGAAGCGGCTGATCAGCTGAACGAGATCACCGGTGGCGCGACGGACGCGAGTCTTCTCAGCGCATGGGAGTCGGGGCGCAAGCGCACCGGGGCGAAGAACCGCCGGGCGCTGTGCCAGCTCTACCGGGAACGCTCGGAGGTGCTCTTCGCCCACCAGGACGGGCGTGATTCCGCCAGTGCTCTGGAGGCCACCGGCACCGATGTGGTCATGCGGGTGCTCACCCGGTACACCGATCTCGTCGAGGCCATGGTCGAGGTGGTGGCCGGCGCGCGTGAGCACCTGGTGGTCACAGGGTCCCGCAGCCGGGAGAAGGCGTACCTGGCGGCGATTGAGACGGCCGTGGCGCAGCAGCCTGATCTGGTGCACTACCGGGTGCTGTACGGGCCGCCACGTCACCGCGGGTTGTCCGAGCACTTGGTGCGGCTGCTGGCGCTGCGCGACCCCGGTGAGCGCCGTAACGGTGTCAAGACGCTTCACATCGGGCTCGTCGAGCCGCTGGAGGCGATGGAACGCTACTTCGTGGCGTCGGAGAGTGCGGCCGTGGTCCCGCTGCCGAGCTTTCATGGGGCTGAGGGGTTCGATTGCGGGGTGTTGTTGGGCCGTGAGGCTGCGGTAGGTCTGGTGCAGCATGGGCGGGAGGCGTGCGCGTCCGCGCGGCCGGTGGAGACGTTGGAGGCCGTTCGCGCGCTGCCGGTCCGGCACGGCGCGACGCCAGGACGGGGAGAAGCGTTATGAAGGACTTGGTGGCCCATGCCGCTGCGCGGTCGGCGTCCGTGATTGAGCTGGCCCAGGAGCTGATCCGCAGGCCCAGCCGCGGGGGAATCGACGACTACGCACCGGTCCTCACCGTCCTGGAGGACTGGCTGACCAGGCGTGCTCTGCCGAACCGGCGCCTGCGCGACGAGGCGGGCCAGCTGGTGGGGCTGCTGGTCGAGGTCGCTGGCGGGCGGCCGGGCCCGTGGTGGACTTTGGACGCCTGCGTGGACACCGCCTCCTTCGGCGACGAGGACGCGTGGACGTTCCCGCCGACGGCCGGAGACATCGTCGAGGGGTTTCTGCGGGGCCGGGGGGCTGCCGACTCCAAGCTCGCGGCTTCGGCGTTCTGCCACATCGCTGCCGACCTGCTGCCCCACGTCACAAGGCTGCGTGGTGGCTTGGCGGTCCTCCTGGACGTCGACGAACACACCGGCGGCTTCGGCGGGGCCCGCGCCTACCTCGCTGACCCGGAAGCCGCCGTCCCGGCGGGCGTGATGATCGGTTACCCCGGCATGGATGACGTCGTCGTCGGCGGCCGGGGTCTGTGGCGTGCGACCCTCACGGTGTCCGCTGAGTCCGGGCACTCCGGTTCCAGTCGGAGCGTCCTGGGCGCCGTTTCCCGTGCCGCGCGCCTGGTCCAGCTCCTGGACACCGCCGACCTGCCTGGCCTCCCGGCGGCGGACGCGGCGTTCGGGTTGCCGCCGAAGCTGTCGGTCACCGCGATCCACGGCGGCGAAGGGTTCTCCGTGGCAGCGGACCGGTGCGACCTGAACGTCGACGTGCGCACGACTCCGGCCTTCGACGCCCACGACGCTGAGACGCTGGTCCGCAAGGCCGCCGCCGAGCTCGACGCCGAGCTGCCCGGCCCCGCCCCCACCCGCATCACGCCGGTCGCCAGCTGGCCGCCGTTCCAGTTGCAGCCGCACGAGCAGCCCGCCGCCGCGCTGATGGGTGCCGCCGCCTCCCTGGGCATGACGGTGCACGCCAAGACCGCCGGCCCGTCCAACATCGGCAACCTGCTGGCCGGGCAGGCAGGAGGCATCCCGTCGACCGCCGGATTCGGCGTCCCCTACCAGGGTCTGCATGGGATCGACGAGCGCGCCAGCCTCGCCGAGCTCCCGCAGGTGTACGCGGTCTACCACCGCGCCGTCTGCGAACTCCTGGACGCCCGCTGACCTCGCTACCTCCCAGTCGCATACCAGTTCCGTCCCAGTTCGGGTTCTACAAAGTCCCCAACTTCTGCTCTGTTACGCGGGGTTGGCGCGCGGTGTCATAGAGGAGCTCGAGAGGCCGTACGGGAGATGCCAGACACCCCGTACCGCCGGAGGACATCCGAAGCGCGACGACTACCGGAGGTACTTCATGGACACCACCGCCACGACCGCCGACAACGAGACCTACACCGCGCCTGTGCTGAGCGAGCTGGGCAGCGTCACCGGCACCACCCTCGGCTCCGCGGGCACCAACGACGCGGACGACACCCAGTACTACCAGTGACGCAGCGCCCCCAGCGGGGCGTGAGCCGGTGAGTGAGCGCCCGGAGCGTCGGCCGACGGCCGGCGAGCCGGGCGCTCACGGGCTGAACAGCACCAGCAGACCAGTCAGGACAAGCGGATCGGGGTGGCCACGATGCGGTTCATTGCCGGAACATGCGACACAGGACGCGGAAGCTGGGCCGGGAACGACTGGCGCCCCCGGGGAGCCCGGGATGCTCTCAACGAGGGGCCGGCGCGCATCTGGACGACCGGGTTCGAGCCGGGCGAGGTCCGCCGCTGCTCGGACCGCAACGGCCAGGCCGAGGTGCTGGCGATCGGATGCTGCCTGGCCACCCGGGAGGAGCTCTCCGCGGCACGCGCAGACGCCGAGCGCGGAGCATGGGCGCAGGCGACGCGTCTGCCCGGCTCCTTCCTCACTGTCGTGCGCGACCGTACCGGGCTGCGTATCGCCGGTGACCGGGCCGGGACGGTCACCGTGTACTGGATCCGGGTCCGTGAGGGTGTGCTGTGGGCGACGGCGGCTGCCCCACTGGCCGCGTTCGCCAAGGCCCAGCCCAACTTCGCCGTGCTGCTAAGCATGTTCATGGTGCGAGGCGTCGACGTCCTGGCCGCCGACAGCCACTTCCGCACGGTGCGCCGCGTTCCGCCCGGCCATGTCCTCGTTCTGGCGCCCGGACGGCAGCCGCGGACCGAAGCCGTACCGGCTCTCACGGCCAGGACGTCCATCGAGGAAGGCGCCACGGCGGTGCGCGAGACCATCACCACCGCCGTCGGCCGGCGGGCCACCAGTTCGGGCCCGATCTCCTCGGATCTCTCCGGAGGCGTCGACAGCGGCACCGTCACCACCCTGGCCGCCACCCGCGGGCCGCTGCTGGCCGTCACCTATACCGACGCGCGCATGAGCGAACAGGACGATATGCGCTACGCCGAGCGCATCGCCCACGACCACCCGCAGATCACCCATACGAAGATCCACGGCGCCCGGGCCGGCGTGCAGCACTTCGACGGCCTGGAGGACCCGGCCGTCCTGCCATTCACCGATACCCCCTCGTTCACGCTCGGCCTGCTGGCCATCAAGGCCGCGCAACTCGCCCCGGCCACCGCTCACGGCTCCCGTGCACACCTGACCGGCCGCGGCGGCGACGACGTCCTGGACGCGGTCCCGACCATGGCCATCGACCAGTACCGGGCGGGGCACCGCATGGAGGCACTGCGCCGCACAGCGACGCTCGTCCGCACACGCCGCGCCGCCCTGTGGCCGGTGCTCGAACAGGCCGCCCGCACGCAGCGCACCCGCTACCCGCAGGCGCTTGCCGCCCTGGCGGACACGATCAACGCCGGACCCGAGCACACCGCCCAGCGTGGCCCCGGGACACCGGTCGCGCAGTTGCTCACCTGGTGCGGAAGCGGCTCCGCCGCAGCCTGGCTCACGCGCACCGGCCGGGCGGCGGTCGCCGACCTGGTCACCGCCCGCGCACAGACCGCCCGGCCGGACACCACCCCCGGCGCCCTCCACGAGCGGCTCGCCCTGGAACTGATGGGCGACGGCCACGCCACCTTCGACCAGATCAGCCGCCAGCAATGGGGCTTGCCCGTCCACGCCCCGCTCCTGGACAACCCCGTCGTGAACGCCTGTCACGCGATCCCCGGCTACGCACGCACCCAGCCCGGCGACTTCAAGCCCCTGGCCCGCGCCGCCTTCCCCGGCCACGTCCCCGACTACCTGCTGCACAGGCGCACCAAGACCGCCTTCACCAGCAGCCTGTTCACCGGACTGCGCGCCAACGCCCCCGTCCTGCGCCGCATCCTCGGCCGCTCCCTCCTCGCCCAGGCCGGTCTGCTCGACCGCTCGAAGGCCCTGGCCTCCCTCGACAGCGCCGCACGCGGTGAACCCGCGCCCCTGGCCGCGCTACACGCCCTGATCGTGACCGAGCTGTGGCTCGCCACGCTGTCCACCGCCCGCACCACGTGGTGGGAGACGACCACCGCCCGCACACAGAACGTCATCCGATGAGCGCGCGCAGCGGCGTCTACGCCGCAACCAGCCCGGACGGCACCGCACTGGTGGACATCCGCGCCGGGCGCGGCCAGTGGCTCTTCCTCGATCCGGTCGGCGCCCGCCTGTGGCAGAAGATGACCGACGGCGTCGCCCCGGCCACGGCCATCGACGACCTCACCGCCTACTGGCGCAGCAAGGGCGCCGACCCCGCCCAGGTCCGCTCCGACCTCACCGCGCTCGCCGACGACCTCGAGCGCGCTGACCTGCTCCACCCCGTAGCCCTCTCCGCGCAGGCCAGCCGCACCGAAATCCGGTTCGCCACCCCCGTCCCCGTCAGCGCCGCCCACCGCCTGGCCGGGCACGCCGGACTGTTCCTGGCGATCCTCCTGCTCCGCCTCCTGCCCATCCGCTTCGCCATCGCCAGCGCCCGCGCGGCGACCCTCCTGCCCGGACGCGCCGCCCTGCCCCAGGAGGCAGAGACCGCCTTCTGCGCCGTACGCCGCGCCGCCCGCCTCTGGCCCGGCCGCGCCGCCTGCCTGGAAGAGTCCCTGGCCACACACTTCGCAGCCGCGCTCACCGGGCACCGCGTACGGTGGGTGCTCGGAGCCCGCTTCATCCCTCAAGGGGCTCACGCCTGGACCGAGGCCGGCACCGCGATCATCGGTCAGGACGAGACCGACCGGGTCTGGCCCTACGTCCCCGCTCTCCAGGTGGAACGCTCGAACTGAGATTCGCCACCCTTCGCCACCACAACCACCCGTATGGGTGAGGCGTTGCCCAGGATGTGACAGACACCGCGCACCGCAGCGCCACCCGACAGACCCTCACGACCTCCGCCACGGGGCGGCGACGGCTACGGCGGCCGTGGCCGCGCCGGCGCCCCACCGGCGGGGAGCCCATCCCGCAGTACACGGTCAGCGCCGAGCGGCACGACAACGCCCTCGCCGACGACTTCACCACCATCGCCCGGCGCCTGCCCGCCCTGGCCGCGACCGCGCTCCGCCTGGCCTGGGACGCCGACCGCCGCGCCGTCCTGCTCACCGCCCTTCTGCAGCTGGCCACCGGCGTCATCACCGCGCTCGGCCTCTACGCCATCCGCGGTGCCCTCGCACCCCTACTGGCCGCCGGGCCGACTGCCGAGCGCATCCAGACGGCGCTGCCCTCTCTCGTCCTGATCACCGGCGCCGCCGTCGGCCGCTCCCTGGTCGCCGCCGCCACCCTGGCCGTCACAGCCCGCATCGGCCCACGCGTCGATGCGATCGCCGAACTGCGCTACCTCAACGCGGCCACCCGCGTCCCGCTCGCCTCCTACGACGACCCGGCCTGGTGCGACCACAGCGAAGCCGCCAACCGGGCCTCCAAGGACGCCCACCTGATGATCGACGCCCTCACCGCCCTGACCGCGGCCCTCCTCAGCCTGCTCGCCGCCGCCGGCATCCTCACCGCCCTCCACCCCCTCCTGCTCCCGCTCCTGCTGCTCGCCGTGATCCCCCGGGGCGCGGCCGCCGTCCGCGGCGCACGCGCCGCCCACCTCGCCGAGCGGCACACCCTGGCCGACCGCCGCCTGCGCCACAACCTCATCTACTGCACCGCCGGCCGCGCCACCGCCCTCGACGTGCGGGCCAACACCATGCGCAGCTGGCTCCTCGGACAATTCACCGCCGTCACCGACCGGCTCACCGCGCACGCCGCCCGCATCGGCCGCACCACCGCCCGCTACCAGCTCCTCGGCGACACCCTGGCCGGAGGCGCCGCCCTCGTCGTCTACGGCGCCCTGCTCACCCTCGTGCTCGGCGGGCACATCCCGGCGGCCGCAGCGGGCACCGCGTTCATCGCCGTCCAGACCTGCCGCCTCCTCCTGGGCCAGCTGGTCACCGGCATCAACTCCACCTACAAGACCGGCCTCTACCTCGGCGACTGGTCCACCTTCCTCACCGACGCCGAACACCGCGCCGAGCTGCCCACCACGCCCGTCCCGGTACCCGACCGGCCGGCCGCCATCGCCGCGCACAACATCACCTTCCGCTACCCCGGCAGCGAGCTGCCCGTCCTTGAGGACATCAGCGTCACCGTGCGCCGCGGCGAGGTCCTGGCGATCGTGGGCGCGAACGGCGCGGGCAAATCCACCCTCGCCAAACTCCTCGCCGGCCTCTACACCCCCACCACCGGCACCGTCACCTGGGACGACGTGGATCTGACCACAGCCGACCCCGAACAGGTGTGGTCGCGTCTCGCGCTGCTGCCCCAGGACATCGCCCGCTGGCAGGTCACCGCCCGCGACAACATCACCCTCGGCCAAGGCGACGGTGACGACGAGACCGTGATGGCCGCAGCCCGCGCCTCCGGCGCCGACGACGTCATCGCCCGCCTGTCCGACGGCCTCGACACCAACCTCGCCCCCTCCCAGTGGGGCGGACGCGACCTGTCCGGCGGCCAATGGCAGCGCCTGGCCGGCGCCCGGGCCTTCCACCGCAAGGACGCACCCGTCCTCATCTGCGACGAGCCGACCTCCGCCCTCGACCCCCGCGCGGAGGAAGCCGTCTACGACCGCATCCGCACCCTCAGCGAAGGTCGCACCGTCATCCTGATCACCCACCGCCTCGGCTCCACCCGCGCCGCAGACCGCATCATCGTCCTGGACAGCGGACGCCTCCTGGAAGAGGGCACCCACGACTCCCTCCTCGCCGCCGACGGCGAGTACGCCACCCTGTGGCGAAAGCAGGCGCAGACCTACGCCAGCCAGCCGCAAGGGTGAATCTGCGGCCGACCGGGCCGGTCTGTTCAGCCGACGACCGCACTCCTGCAGATGTCACCGCCGACTGGCTGTACCGCCGCCCCAGCGGCTGGTCCACCGGGGTCCTGGAACAGTTGGGCCTCCACGCGCCTCAGCAGGTACCGGACCCAGCCCGCTACGGCGACGGCACGGAGGACTCAGTCCGTTACGGCATCGCGGCAGGCCCGGTCGCTGAGAAGCTCGAAAGCAGGAGCTGAGTCGGCAGGTGCCGAACGGGGCGCGGGCCTCCGCACCCCGTCGCGGGCCCCGGTCACTCCTTTATGGGACGCGCGGCGGGGAGGAAGAAGCCGCCGCCATCGCCGTAGAGGACGGCCAGCAGTTCCCTCCAAGGGCAGCGCGGGCCCACCCGCCGCACCGCCGAGCGCGCCGCCGTGCGGTCCGTCCCGGCCGACATCCCCGGCACGGCCCCCGGCGCGGTTCCAGGCTGGCGGCTCGTGGTCACCGCCGTGCCCGCGTCGTCCAAGACCTCGACGGCCTGTGGCTTGCCCCCGGCTCCCAGGCGGCACTTCCCGACGGTGCGCTCGTCCTGCCGTCGACGTCCACGACGCTGGACGATCACTTCCCTGCGCGCCCTCCTCACTGGCGACGCCGCCAGCCACGCAGTGCGCGTCCTCGCCGAGCCGAACCGGGCACGGCTCCTGCCGATCACCATCAGCAACACCGACCGCGAGGCTCTGGAAGACCGCCAGGCCGCCACCATCCGCCACAACGCCGCCCGCGGCGTGCGCTCCATCGAAGGCCTGTCCGAGACGGTCCTCCAACTCGTGCAGGGGCGGAAGAACTTCGACTGGTTCGAGAAGAACCTCGGCATGTAGCCCGACGAGGTCATCCGCCTCGCCCAGGTCAGCGGACTGGCCGCCGCCTTCGCCGACGCTGAGTTCTCCGAGGCCTGGACAGCCGACACCGACCCCTTCGCTCCTGGACGTGCACATTGCCGTCCCCCCCCCGGATCGGGACGGTGAAGTGCGGCTCAATCGGAACGGCGGATGTCTCTACCGCAGTTACGAGGTGCTCGATCATCGGGAGACCACCCCTTGCAAACGGAGGCGCTATCCCGAGTAGAGGTGAAGACCGAGCCTTCGGTATGACGAGCTGCGCCTATAGCATCGGACGAGATGCTTGTGCCACCGGCTTCGGCATTGGGCAGGAACGCTCGGGCCGGCCCATCTGCCGTTGGGCCGGCCCGTTGTCGTGTACTGGTTCAGGGCAGAGTCACAGATCGAGGATGAAGTCGAAGTCCGTATCCTTCGCGCCGAGCAGCCACGCCTTGGCCTCGGCCGGGGTGTAGACGTGGGGCAGGCGATCGGGGTTTTGCGAGTCTCCGATCAGGACGTACCCGTTCACGACGGCGACCCGCACGCAGTTTCCGCCGCCGCCGCTGTACGTGGACACCGACCATTCGACCGATGTGAGGTCGAATGCGGACGGGTCCGGCTTTTCTGTCACTGTTCTAGCTCCTTGATCCGTTTCTTGAGGCGCGTGCGCGTCTCGTCGGGGTCCAGCGCCCGCTCCCACAGGATGGTGAAAGCCGCTGTGTAGCGCTGCACATCTTCTTCCCTGTCGAAGTACAGCGAACTGACCATCGTCTCCACCCACACGACCTGGCGGGCGGCCTCGGGGAAGGCCATGGTGACGAACGGGCCTGCGGCCCCCGGATGTAGTCCGACTGCCTCCGGCAAAATGCGGACGGTGTTGCGGGAGTCCTCGGACTCCTCCAGGCTGCGCTCCAGCTGCCGCCGCGCCACCGCTCGGTCGTCGACGGCTGCACGGAGGACTCGCTCGTCCACCAGGGCGCGGAATTCTGAGAGTGCGCCTTGCCGAACCTGCTGCTGTCGATCCATGCGAACGTTGACGAGTGCCTTGACCTCGGAGGGGCGCAGATCCGGCCTCATCTGAGCGATGACGCTGTAGGCGTAGTCCTCGATCTGAAAGAGGCCCGGCCAGAAGTCGCGCTCGTAGTTCGACAGCGCGGTAGCCCGGCGCTCCATCTTCAAGAAGCCCTCGAACTGCATGGGGCCCAGGAGGTGAGCGTTACGCCGCCAGAGAGCGGGGCGCGGTCGGCCAGCGGGGGTGGTGTCCGCGCCCAGGAGGTCCAAGATCTCGGAGCGTTCCGTGACATTGGCTTGGTAGACCTCGAGCAACGCCTCAACGAGGTCGCGGGCGACGCGGCGGCGCTGTCCGCGCTCCAGCCTGCTCAGCCCGCTCTTGTCGATTTTGATACCGCGGCAGCGCAGCACTTCGTGGTTGGCGACGTCACCCTGGGTGAGGCCGCGGCGTTCGCGCAGCTCTTCAAGGCGCAGGCCGACTTCGCTGAGGGTCAACGACCACGGCGTCTTCGCTTCTGGCATGGTGGCCAGTCTGACGGCTCGGCACGGGACCTACAAGCAATATGGTCGAGCAATTTGCTCGACCATATTGCTAAGGACTTGCCCTAGGGAGCATCCTAGCCAGGGTCACGAAGTGTGCAGCGCCCGTCGCCACGCGTGGAGGCGCTCCGCTGCCCGTACACCTGCCCAGGGAGGAGCTTCCGCGATGCGCCGGACGCTGTTCAGCCTCCTACTGAAAGACCGGGCCCTTCTCGGGTGGGAGGTGTTCTGCGTCCACTTCGCAGCTTCTGGTCGTGAGCTCGCGCGCGAGACCGGCAACCGCCGACTGGCCACGGCCAGCGTTGGGCGCACTACGTTCGACCGGTGGGCGTCGGGCACATGGTCCGGTCGTCCCCGCGGCGAGGCTGCTCAGATCCTGGAGCGCATGCTCGGACACACTGTCGAGGAGCTGTTCAACCTCGCGCCCGAAACGAGCAAGCCGACGGCAGCGTTGGAGTCGGTGGCTGAGCGGATCGGCTCGCGCTGGCCCACGTCCACCTTGATGCTCCCCGTCGGCGGGCCTGCTGGGATCTGGGAGATCTCCGGACAGCAGCGCCTGGACGGCACCAGCGCCGCCATCCATCTTCTTCCCGTCACCAGACTAGGTGGGGAAGCAAGCGTGCACGGGCTGGACCCTGACGGACTACGAGACCTGGAACGGTTCTTACGGCCGGCCCGCCGCGGTTTCCTTGTCGGCGTCGAGGAAGGTCAGGACGACGTCAACGTGTACGTCCGCGACGCCGCGGGCGCTCGCAGGCCCGCTCTTCCCGGACCGCCTGTCACCGGGCCGACGTCGATCCCCTCGGCCTACCTCTTGGACGACCTCTCCTACGGCATTCTCTGGGCGCTCACCCAGCTCGATGACGGCCTCTTGTCCGATGATCAGGCGCTCGACGCCGAACAGAACCTTCTCGACACCTACCTGTCCATGCCCCGCTCGGCGCCCAGCCAGCTGCTCGTTGACCTGTCGACCGTCGGCAGTAGTTGGATGGGATCGGCGTTCTGCGCCCGGCACATCCGGCAAGAACTGACGGACGCGGGGGAAGTCCCGATCTTCTGGACTCGTGAGCAGACCGGCGAAGAGGCAGCCTGCTGGCTGTTCTTCAGGCACAAGCTGGAGTACCTGCAAGCACTTGAGCGCTTCCACGGAGCGACAGCGCAGACCGTCCGGGTGTTCTGTCTACCCGAGGCCGATGTGGCGCGCTCGGAGAAGTACGAGCGGGTCTTGCTGCTGCTGGCGATCGCCCTGATGGAGCGCTGCGGGATCCGTGTGAAGGTAGTGCCGAAGACGGAGTACTCGGAGGTGGACGGGGTAGCCCTGGTTCCCGGTCAACGGGCCGTCGTGGCCAACTGGGTCCGGGCGCCAGGCGGTGCACTGTGGGCGGCCCGAAGCACGTCGTCCCGCGGAGAGCTGCGTTCCTACGCCACCGTGTTCGCCGACGCGCAGGGAGCCGACGTGCTCGTAGGCGCGGACCCGGCGAGCCGCCTGCGGTCGCTCGCGGACTACCTGGGCCTGGACTGGAACTGGTTGACCGCCCGCTGCCACGCTCTGGGCGAGTACGGCGTGGCCGGCCTCGTTCGGCCTCGCAGTCGTCTGCTCACCGTGGATGCGCTGGATGAGACCCTGCTCTTCCTCGGCAAGCTCGGCTAGCCCCGATGACTGCCGTCCGCGCAACTACCCCGTCCGAAAGGCCCTCCGTGTTCTCCGCAGACCGTGCCCCGAACCGCACCGTCCTGGTGCTCACCCTCGGCGGCACCATCGCCATGACGCGCACCGCAGCGACCCCCGGCGTCGCGCCGACGCTGACCGGCTCCGACCTGGTGGGCGCCGTTCCCGGCCTTCAGGGCACCGATGAGGTCACAGTGGAAGACTTCCGGCAGCTGCCCGGAGCCTCCCTGGCGACCAGCGACATCGTCAGCCTCGTGGAGCGGATCAGCAGGGCCATACGAGAGGGCTTCGTCGGGGTGGTGGTGACGCAGGGCACCGACACCCTTGAGGAGACCTCGTACCTGACCGACCTCCACTACCAGGGCGCGATGCCGGTGGTCTTCACCGGCGCGATGCGCAATGCCGCGTCGGCCGGAGCCGACGGTCCGGCGAACCTACTGGCCGCCGTGCAGACCGCAAGGAGTGCAGATGCCCGGGGCGCCGGGGTCCTCGTGGTCCTAGGCGACGAGATTCATGCTGCCCGCCACGTGCGGAAGACGCACACGACCAGCCCGGGAGCATTCGGATCGCCGAACACCGGGCCGCTCGGCCACGTGGTGGAAGGGGCGGCGCGGTTCCACCAGTTGCCGAAACCGGTCGCTCCCCTGCCGCTACCCGTCGGTGAACTGCCGCAGGTGGAGATCGTCACTGCGTCCCTGGGTAGCAGCGGGACGCTGCTGAAGGGCCTGGAGGGCGAGGTCTCCGGCCTCGTGGTCGCCGCCTTCGGCGTCGGACATGTCCCCGAGAGCTGGTGCAGTCGGCTGGAGGCCCTGGCGGCCGCGATGCCGGTCGTTCTCGCCTCCCGCATCGGTACCGGCCCCATCCTGACCTCGACTTACGGATTCGCCGGCTCCGAGAGCGACCTGTTTGCCCGTGGCCTGATCGGGGCGGGAACCCTCGACCCGTACAAGGCCCGTCTGCTTCTCGCCGCCCTGCTGGCAGCCGACACGCCGCGCACGGAGATCGCGAAGGCGTTCCTCGACCGCTCCTGATCCGCCACCGACCAGCACAAAGGACATCCGCCATGCGATTCGCCCAGGTCCGCACCGGCAGGCAGTTCGTGCTCGCCCTCGACCACGGGGAAGACTTCCTGGAGAGCCTCACGCAATTCTGCGCGGACCAGGGCATCCGGGCCGGGTACATCCCAACGTTCATCGGCGGCCTCCGAGCGGCCCGGCTGGTGGGCTCGTGCGGACCTCTCGCCGACCCCGAGGCCCCCTTGTGGGAGGAGATCACCGTCGAGGCGCTCGAAGCGCTCGGCGGCGGGACGCTCGCCTGGGATCCCGAGAAGAACTGCCTGACCCCGCACATCCACGTCGCTGCCGGCCTCAAGGCGAAGTCGGCCGAAGGGCGGGTATCGCACCTGCTCGGCGCGACGGTGCAGTTCATCTGCGAGATCCCCATCGTCGAAGTCGTCGGCGACTCCGACGGGCCTGCTCTGATGCGCCGGCGCAGCGCGGACCTGTACGACGTACCCCAGCTCGGCTTCGGCACAGGCAGCTGAAGGCGAGGGTGACGATGCCCAGGGCGATCCGCTTCCCAGAGGTGGTCGAGACCCACCGCATGCGCGTCTTCGAGACGTTCACGGTCCACTTCCAGCGGGCGGCCAAGGAGGTTGCCCAGCTCGACGGCAACGCCTCCCTCGCCTCCGTGTACGTCGCACGGTCGACTTGGGACCGCTGGATGGCCGGAGACATCAAGGGCCTCCCGCGACCGACGACGTGCCGTGTCCTGGAGCACTTGTTCGGCGAACCGGCCGAACAGCTCTTCGGCCCGCTGGAGCCGGAGGCTACACCTACGGCTGCCACGGCGGGGAGCGGCTCGATGTCGCCCCACCTCGCCGCCATGGAGTCGTTCCGCCTCGCTGACCGCCAGCTCGGCGGCGGGCACGTGTACCGGTCTGTGGTGCACTACCTCAAAACGGTCATCGCCCCGGCCCTCTTCAGCGCAGCGGACAACGGTGAAGACAGCGAGATCACCTTCGGCGCGGCGGTCGTCCTCACCGAGATGGCAGCCTGGATGGCCCACGACGCTGGCCGAGACGACCTGGCGTCCGGCCACTTCGACCGCGCCCGTCGGCTGTCGCAGAGCCTGACCGACGTGACGGCGGGCGCGAACGTGATGGCCGGCATGAGCCACCTGGCCCTACAGACCGATCAGGTCGACACCGCGGCCGATCTCGCCCGCAGCGGGCTCGCACGCCTCGCGGACGGCCCGCAGGTACCGACCCTCACGGCCCGCCTCCACGCCATGGAGGCCCGAGCGCTGGCGCAGCTCAATACCGAGCCCGAGGCGCAGCGCGCGCTCGAGACGGCACGCGAGGCCCTGGCTCTCGCACGGACGGAGCCGACGTCCAGATGGGTAGCTCCGTTCGACGAAGCAGCGCTCGCCAGCGAGGCAGCCTCCGCCCTCCTGGATCTCGGCGCGCTCAAAGCGGCAGCCAAGGAAGCGAAGCACGCCTTGGCGCTGCGCGATGCGAGCCGGGTCCGCAGCCGAGCGTTCGGGCAGGTCACGTTGGCGCGAATCCTCCTCGCGCAAGGGCATCCCGACGCGGCGTGCTCGGTCGGCACGGAACTGCTGAACGCCAGCCAGTCGGTGACGTCTCTACGGCTTAGCCGCCAACTCGCCTTACTACAGGCTGATTTCGGTCCTTACCAACAGATTCCGGAGGTCCGCGAACTCCTCTTGCGGATGACCTCCACGGCACAGCACCGCAAATTGCTGCTCGGCAGTCTCGCGCTCCCGGAAGGTCCGCAGTGAAAGATGCACCCATGCCAGGCGATCCCCGACGTGAGGCGTACCTTGCCGAGGGCAATGCCCGGCAGGCCCGGAAGCGTGCCGCCGCGGACGCGCTGATCCGGGATCACGCCGGGAGGCTGCTTCTGGTGAATCCGACCTACAAGTCGGGCTGGGATCTGCCCGGTGGCATGGCCGAAGAGAACGAGGCCCCCGAGGACGCCCTTCGACGCGAACTCAGGGAAGAGCTCAATCTCGCGGTCGCCGACCTGCGGTTCCTGTGCGTCGACTGGGTCGGGCCCCACGGCCCATGGGACGACCTCCTCGGGTTCGTCTTCGACGCCGGTGTCCTGTCACCCGAGCAGGTTGCCGGGCTCAAGCCGGTCGACGAGGAGATCTCTGAGCACCGCTTCTTCGAGATCCCGGAAGCGCTGCCGTTGTTGCCAAAGCGCCAGCGAGCACGGGCCGTCAACGCCCTTCAGGTCCTGGACGACGGAGTCCCGCGCTACCTCCGCGACGGAGCCACTCTCTAAACGAGGCCGGCTCCTCGGACGATCACACGATGGCCTCCACGGATGGAGCACGCTCCTCGGGCTTGAACAGCCCGCTCCGCACGCGGGCGAACACCGCTTCGGCGAAGGCGAGTTCCTGCTCGGACAGGGGGCGGCCGAGGAGACCATGGTCGTGCCGGTGCTGCTGCTCGTCTCCGAGGCCGAGCACCAGCACGGCGCTGTGCACACGCTGAAGGATGGACCGCAAAGCCACCCGGGCCAGATCCTGCGGAGACGAACCGAACCGACCGCCCAGCGGTGCCAGACCGTGGGCGACTGCTGACGCTACCGCCCCACGGTCGACCGCTGTGCCCGGCCACGCGGCCAGAGCACGCTCCACACGGCCCCCCGCGAGCACCCCGTGGGCCAGCGGCGAGGCGATCACCAGACCGACGCCGTGGCGCACCGCGAAGGCGCCGAGGTCTTCGCCTCCCCCGAGATCGACCAGCGGCAGCAACCCGCTCGCCTGTGTCCAGAGCACATCGGGGCGGATCCGGTCGAACAGGTCCAGGAAACGTCGGATTGAGCGTTCCGAGGAGCGAGATCCCGGACTTCGCAGCCCGATAGCGCGGATCTGGCCGAGATCGCGCAGAGCCCGCAGCTGCTCGACGACCGGGTCAAGATATCGGTCGCCAAACCCGAAGTCGTAGGACTCCAGGGTGTAGAGGGCCAACTGGTCCAGGTACAGGTTCTCCAGGGTCTGTTCAAGCTGGTGGCGGACCCGCGGGCCGGCGTAGGGGTGCGGAGCGGAACCCTGCACCCGGCCGACCTTGCTCGCGACCTGGGCCCTGTGGCCCGGGTGCTCCTTGAGGACCTTGCCGACCAGCCGTTCGGCGTGACCGCACCGGTGGCTGTCGGCTGTGTCGAGCAACTGCACTCCGTCATCGTCGCCGCCAGCGTTCAGAGCGCGCCGCAGCCCGTCGAGTAGCCGTGCGTCCTGGGGCTGGGAGGCGCTCGGTGCCCAGCGGGAGGTTCCGCTGCTGATGCCCAGCGGTCGCACCGTCAGGTCCGGGGCCAGCCGGCGGGGCGCGAGATCGCTCAGTGTCATCGGTCAGCAACTCCCGTCGGGTAGAGGAAGATCGCGATGACCCGCTTCCCCTTCTTGTCGCGCTGGGCCCCCCAGGCACTCGCCAGTATGTCCACCAGAAACAGGCCTCTCCCGCCTTCGTCGTATTCATCAGCGGACGGGGGCGTCCCCGGCACCGCCGTGATGTCTTCGCCGCCGTCCCGCACCTGGACTGCCACTCCCCAGTCGTACACAGCGAGGGAGATGTCGAGCGCGGCTCCAGCGTGCTCGACGGCGTTGCCCACCAGTTCGTCAGCCACCAGAACCACGTCGTCCGTGTATTCGCTGTCGGCCTTCCCCGCGAGGGTCGTGCGAACTATGTGCCGAGCGGCTCTTTGCGGGGCTTCGAGGTCGTAGAGGTCGATCGCAGCGTGCGTCACCTCGCCACCGCCGTCGCGTCCATGGACGCATGGCAAGACAGTGCTGGTGGGACCAAGCACGGGGATCACTCCTCGCTGCATTCGCAATGCCCGGGGCACGGACGGGACGTCCTGTTGAACACCGTGTCGCATGTCATGGCGCGGGTGATAGCGAAACCCGTCCCCACTTCTCCCCACTTCACCGACGACCGAGCCCACTTCCAGCGCGCACAGAGACGCACCAAGGGAACCGGAGCGGGAACAAAGAGGCGATATGCGCGTGATCTGCGCACGCCGAAGTGTTCCGGAGAGGGGCCGCCACTCATTCTCCCGTACAGCAGCGAGGCACCGATCCGCGCTCCAGATGCCGCCTCACCTGGGCGGACACCAAGAAGCAGATCTCAATGACCGCGCAAATCGCGCTTACCACGTCTCCGCAATTCCGGTCAAGCACTTCCAGGGAAGTGGGGCGAAGTGGGGTGGCGAAGCCGTTCTTCAGTGGCGGTGGCGCCCAGAAGGGCATCAACGCCGGGCTGGGTGCCCGGATTCTTCTCAATTGTCCGCGCCTCTCCAGGAGGCGAAAGGGGGTTTCCGCTGTCCTCCGCGTCGTCGAAGTGGGGAGAAGTGGGGTCCGATTTCGCTATCGGAGTACGCCGAGGAACGGCAACGTTATTCGCAGCTCCTTCGCCCTGCCGTCCACGGAGAGGTTGCCGTGATCACTTACGTCTCGTCGGTTTTCGGCGCCCTGTCCGGTGCCGCAGCCCGCCCGGCCAGCTCGGCAGGCCGCCTTCGTCTCAGGCACCTCCGGCGCAGCGGTAACGACATGGTCGTCGCCCAGCCGGAGGTGCCGGTCACGACCGACCAATCCGTGCTGAGGCTGCGGTGACCAGCACCGGGCTGATCATCATCGGTCTGATCGTCGGAGCTATGGCCGTCCTCGTCGTCCGAGGACAGAGAACAAGCCGACAGCCCCGGCCGGGGTCCACCGACACCCGGTCATCTGTGCCACGCGACCAGTCCTGAACCCTTCGGCCCCACCACGCAAGGACCATCATGTTTGACCTCCTCCCGCCGCCCACCGAAGTGCCCCAGGCACCTGCCCGGATCGTGGCGGGTGTGTACCTGCGCGGTCTGCGTGAGGCGAAGGGCGTCACGCAGCAGGACGCGGCGCGCGTAGCGGGGGCGCCGGTCTCGGCTCTCAGCCGGTGGGAGCGTGCCCAGTCCTCCATCCCGCTCGGCGCGCTGAGGACGCTGCTGCGCCACTTCGGCGTGACGGGGGAGCATGCCGACTACCTGGCACTGCACCTGCCACCGCAGAACTACGTCCGCCGCGAGCGCGAGGAGCAGGGCTTCGCCCGACGCGCCCCGCATGACCACTGGGCGGACGTGGCGGGGTCCGAAGCGGCGGCCCGTTACATCGCGGTAATGCGCATGGCGAGCACCATCGTCGAGTTCTGCACGCTGGTCCCCGCTGGGCTGCGGACCCCCGCCTACCAGGCTGTGGTGCTTGATCCCGCGGACGGTCTGGACCCGGATGAGCCGGTACTCGGTCTGCCGCCGTGGGTGCACCGCATGGAGTGGGCTGGAGGGCAGCAGCGGACCGTCCTGCTGGATGAGGCCGTGCTTGCCCGGCCGCTCGGTGGCCCCGAGGTGTTAGCTGGCCAGCTCCGTCATCTGGCCGACCTCATGAGCGCTGAGAGGGCGGACGGCGGGGGGCTGGTCATCCGCGTCCTGCCGCTGGACCGGGCTCTGTTCATTCACACGGTCAGCTCTCCCGCCGAAGTGACCGTCCATGGGCACCGCCTGGTGACCAATCGGGGAATCTCCTTCGGTTACGAGACCGGTTCCGGCGCCGCGCACATCATGAGCGCCGGGCTACGGGAGGCCGTGTCCGCCGCGTACAGCCGCGAGAGGACGTACGACCTGATCGTGGCCTCGGCCCAGGCGATGGAACGGAGGGCTGCGTCGTGACCGCCGCCCGGCTGCTTGCACTCCTCCTCGAATCGTCGGCCGACGCTCCCATGACCCGGCTTCTCGTCCTTGACCGGGAGGCCTTCGACTGCCGTGCACGAAGCGCGCGCCGTGCCAGCGACGGGGCGATCCGCCGTATCGCCTGCGCGCGGCACAGGGCGGGGGTGCCGTCGTGAACCGGGTCATGATTCCTCCGGAGTACTTCGTGCGGCCGGTGGTCGCCCGGGTGCAGGACTTCCTGGACGGCGGCACCGACAACTACGCCGCCGACCGGGAGCTCGCCCGGGATCTCGTGGCTGTCGCGCAGTGGCTGCGGGGCAGTGTGCGTATCAACCGCGTCCACGGGGCCCGTGTCCTTGGTCACCTCGCCCGTGAGCTCGGCATCGACCAGGCCATCGACCTCGGCTGCGGCCTGCCGCACGACGAGCACATGCACGTGCCGGACGCGGTGCGCCGCATCGTCTACGTCGACAGCGACCCCGTCGTCGAAGCCCACGCGCGCATGAGCCTGACCGAGCGCACGGGCACCGCCTCGCTCCTGGCGGACTTGACCGACGTGACCGCCCTCCTGTCCGCTGCGCCGATCAGGCGCCTCGACCACGACCGGCCGATCGCGGTGCTGCTGCACGACGTCCCTCCGTGGCTCGACGACGACACCGCACGCACAACCCTGCAGGCCCTGCATGCCCGCCTCCCGCCGGGGTCCGTGCTGTCCCTCACGCACGCCACCGGCGACTTCGCTGCAGATACGCAGATGCAGCACCTGGCCGAGCTCTACCGGGAGGCCGGGATCCCCTTCTGGCCCCGAAACCGCACGACCCTTGCGATGCTCCTCGGCCCGTGGACGTTGCCGGGAGACCGCGGGCTCGTGACCACCGCCGCCTGGCGGCCCCCTGGCGTCGCCTTCAGCCAGCCGCTGTCCGTGCATACCTGGCTTGACCACTCCCACGCCTACGCCGCACTCGCCACGACCGGAGAACGGACCACATGACCCCCCAGCTCAAGAGCGCTCGCCCGCTCATCGAGGACCACGCGCTCATAGGCGACATGCAGACCGCTGCCCTGGTTGCCCGCGACGGCAGCATCGACTGGATGTGCCTGCCCCGCTTCGACTCCGGCGCCACGTTCGCCGGCCTGCTCGGCACGGACGAACACGGGTCCTGGCGAATCGGCCCCGCCACCCCCGCGGGCGCGCCCGCCCCCGGCGCGGACCGCCGCCGGTACCGGGGAGAGACGCTCGTCGTCGAGACCGAGTGGGACACGGCCACCGGCACGGTCCGCGTCCTGGACTTCATGCCGCCCCGTAAGGGGCGCGCCCCGCAGGTGATCCGCATTGTCGAGGGTGTCAGCGGCGCGGTGGAGATGCAGTCGAGGCTCTCCCCGCGCTTCGGCTACGGCAAGCGACTGCCGTGGATCCACGACACGGGCGGGCGTACGGCTGCGATGTCCGGGCCGGACGCGCTCTGGCTCGACACGTCGGTTCCCGGCTGGGAGAAGGACGGCGTCGTGCACCACGCCTTCACCGTCACGGCCGGCGAATGCGTGGCCTTCGCCTTGAGCTGGCAGCCCTCCCACAGCCCGGCCCCGCAGGTCCCCGACGCGGAGGGCGCCCTGATCACCACGAGCTCCTTCTGGAAGGACTGGGTCGGGCAGCTGGTCTACGACGGCCCCCACCGCGAGGCCGTCGTCCGCTCCCTGATCACGCTGAAGGCGCTCACCCACGCCCCGACCGGTGGAATCGTCGCCGCCCCCACCACCTCCCTGCCCGAAGAGCTCGGCGGGGTGCGCAACTGGGACTACCGCTACGTGTGGCTGCGGGACGCCGCGGTCACCCTGTCCGCGCTGCTGCGGACCGGCTACCGCGATGAGGCCGTGGCGTGGCGGCGGTGGCTGCTGCGCACGCTGGGGGGCGATGTCCACAATCTGCAGATCATGTACCGGCTGGACGGCGACCCGAACATGCCGGAGCAGCTGCTGGGATGGTTGCCCGGCTACGAGGACTCCAGTCCGGTCCGGGTGGGCAACGAGGCCGTCGAGCAGCTGCAGCTGGACGTGCCTGGAGAGGTCATCGAGACGCTCGCCCTGGCCCACGAGCACGGCGTCGCGCGGTGCGAGAGCACCGAGGGCCTGATCCTCAAGCTCGTCGGCTACGTCCGCGAGCACTGGCGCAAGCCCGACGACGGGATCTGGGAAGTGCGCGGCGGGCGCCGTCACTTCACCCACTCCAAGATCATGTGCTGGGTCGCGGTCGACCGTGCCGTGCGCCTCGTCGAGCAGGGCGTGCTCGACGCCGATCTGGACGCGCTGGTGCGCTTGCGCGACGAGATTCACGCCGAGGTGTGTGAGCGGGCCTACGACCGGGCCCGCAACACCTTCACGCAGGCGTACGGGTCTGCGGAACTGGACGCCTCGCTGCTGCTGCTGCCGCACACCGGGTTCCTGCCGGCCGACGACCCGCGCGTGGTCGGCACGGTCGACGCCGTCCGCCGGGAACTGGCTCCCGACGGGGTCCTGGTCCACCGGTATCTGACGGAGGGCCCCAGTGTGGGAAGGGACGGGCTCCCGGGCGGCGAGGGTGCGTTCTTGCTGTGCTCCTTCTGGCTGGTCGACGCGCTCGCGCACACCGGCCGCCTGGCCGAGGCCGAGGAACTGTTCGAGCGGCTGCTGGCGCTGCGCAGCGACCTGGGCCTGCTCGCCGAGGAGTACGACCCGGTGACCGGTCGGCAGTTGGGGAACTTCCCGCAGGCGTATTCGCTGCTGGGTCTGGTGAACACCGCCGTCCTGCTGCACAACCGGCGCAAGGCCGCGGCCGTGCCGGTGATGGCCGCGTGAGCCGAGCGGTGAACGCTCCCGCCGTGTACTGCCGGCCCCTGCCCTTTGCCCGGCCTGCCGGGCGCCGCTCCGCGGCCGGCCTCGGCCGCGCCGTTGCCTCCTGCCGCGCACAGCCGACCCCCACGTGTGAGGACACTCCATGCTCGATCCACAGGTGACCGTAACTGCCCTGCTTGGTGCCGGTTTCGTCGCCACGTCGGCAGGACTCGTCGTGCAGACCCGCAGCAAGCGGGCCCTGGCCGTCCGGGGCGCCTGGGCGGAGCAGCAGCGTGATGCCGCGGAGCAGCAGCGTGATGCCGCCGCCGCCCACGGTGCCGCGCTGGAGAGGGAAGTGCGGCACTTCGCCGAGGGGACGATGCCCGCCCTGGTGGATGTCCTGGCGCGCGGGTACCGCGGTGTGCCCGTCCCGGGCCTTGGCCAGGAGCAGCTCGCCGGCACCGCTGTCGACCTAGCTCATCAGGCTGTCCGGCGGATGCTGCAGGAGGCCGTGTCCGTCACGCGCGAGCAGATCGGGCGTGCGGCCAGGTCCTCGGTGCGGGACATCATCGACGAGGCGCAGACCCGTCTGCACCGCTGTCAGATGTCCGTCCTGCAGGAGATGGAGCGCCACCCCGACGGCACCGCGTACCACCAGAGCCTGATGAACTTCGATCACCTGGTCACCCAGGC
Organism: Streptomyces solitudinis; assembly: GCF_036323765.1. NCBI lineage: Bacteria > Bacillati > Actinomycetota > Actinomycetes > Kitasatosporales > Streptomycetaceae > Streptomyces > Streptomyces solitudinis. Next base: position 13,550 of record NZ_JAZDCW010000009.1, on the reverse strand, counting down.
TCTGCACACCCTCCAGCGCACGCGGATCCTGACCGGATCGTGGCCCGGTCTGCAGCGCGCGGACTGCACCGTGCGCGAGGTCGTGGAATCGGCCCGGGGGCGGATCAGCGACTACCTGCGGGTCTCCTACACCTACGAGCCGGGCACCGGGGAGACCTGGCTGGAGGGACGCGTGGTCGAGCCGGTCACCGTCGCGCTCACGGAGCTGCTGTCCAACGCCACCGCGTACTCCTCGGGCAAGGTCTACGTCGAGGTCCAGGTCGTCCAGACCGGGCTCTGCTTCTTCATCGACGACGGCGGTCTGAACATGAACGCCTTCCAGCGCGAGGAGGCAACCCGGCAGCTGGCGCAGCGGGAAGTGCTGGACGTCACCAACGTGCAGGACTCCGGCCAGCTCGGGTTCGCGGTCATCGGCCGTCTGGCCGGCGAGTACGGCTTCGTCGCCGATGTCACCAGCACCTCCCCCTTGGGCGGCCTCCGCGCTGTCCTGCGTGTCCCGCGGGCGCTGTTCGGGCACGGCCCGAGTGATGAGGAGATCCAAGCCGAACGGCATGCGGCCATGGCCCTCACCACCCAGGCCCCCCTCACCCCTGCCTCCCTCTCACCCGCCGGTGACGGCCGCACCCCGCCAGCGGAGACCACCGGCCCCGCAGGACTGCCGCAGCGGCGCCGGCGAGCCGCCCGTACTGCGGAGCCCGCCCGTGACGGCGCGCCCGCGCCGGCGGATGACCCCGATGCGTTCTCCGCCGGCCTCGCCCACCTGGGGCGGACCATCCACGACACCGAGACGCACACCCTCGAAGGAGACCAGCCCCATGCCTGAGCAGCAGCCCACCGCCGACACCCACGACATGACCTGGGTCCTCACCCGTCTCACCGAGGAGAAGGACGTCCTGCACGCCGTTCTCTTCACCACCGACGGCCTGGTGCTGGCCCACTCCAAGGAGCTGCACCGCGACGTGGCCGACCCCGCCGCCGCCAGCTCCTCGAGCCTCTTCTCGCTGGGCCGCAGCCTCGCGCAGTTCACCCAGACACCCCCCGACACGGCCCCCCGCAAGATCATCATCGACCTTCCAGACGCGTGCGTTCTCATCTTCGGAGCCGGACACAACTCGGTGCTCGCCGTCTCCATCCGCGCGGAGATGACCGAACCCGAGGTGGCGGTCGCGTCCGCGGCGACCATCAAGACCATCAAGGGGCTGGCGCCCGCCCTGTCCGCGCGCGCCAGGACCTCGTGACGCCCCGCGGACGCAGGCGTGCCGGAATGGTGCGGCCCTACACGCCCACCGGGGGCAAGGCCGCACCCACCCGTCGCACCCTGGATCTGGCCACGCTCCTGATCGCCGACCCGGACAAGCCCCTGGCCGGGCTGGACGCTCACTCCCACCGGCTGATGCAGCACTGCCTGCCCGGTGTGCTGTCGGTAGCCGAGGTAAGCGCCGATCTGCAGCTTCCGGCCGCCGTGACCAAGGTCCTCGTCGCCTCGCTCGTCGACAGCGGCCACCTCCTCAGCCGCAACCCCGTGCCCGCCGCTCAGCAGAACGACCGGCATCTGCTGGAGAGGATTCTCGATGCGCTCCACAAGCTCTGAAGGCCGCTACCTGGCGCCCGGGGTCGACCAGTCCGTCAAACTCCTCGTGCTCGGCCCGTTCGCCGTGGGCAAGACCACCCTCGTCAGCGCCGTGTCCGAAATCGAGCCGGCCTCGACCGAGGAACGCATGACGCGGGCCGGTGAGACGGTCGACACCCTGCGCGGCCTGACGGACAAGACCACCACCACGGTCGCGCTCGACTTCGGCCGGCTCACCCTGACCGACGACATCGTGCTCTACCTGTTCGGCGGCCCCGGCCAGCCCCGGTTCAGCTTCATGATCGACGAGCTGATGCACGGCGCGCTGGGCGGCGTGGTCCTGGTCGACACCGCCCGGGTCACCGAGTCCTGGGACGCCATGGAGCGCATGGAGGAAGCCGGCCTGCCCTACGTCGTCGCGGTCAACACCTTCGACCACTCCCCCCGCTACGGCGAAGCCGAACTGCGCCAGGCCCTGGACCTGCACTCGTCCACCCCCCTGGTCATGTGCGACGTGCGGCGCAGGGAGTCGGCCAAGACCCCACTGATAGCACTCGTCTCCCACCTGCTGTCCCGCCCCAGCCTGGAGCCCGCCCCATGACGACGCCTCCCCCGCTCTCCGCCAGCGGCTGCCCCATGCTGCACGGCGACACGTTCGCCGCCCGCCCGAACGCCGTCTACGAGCAACTGCGCACCCAGGGCCCGGTCGGCTGGGCTGAGATCGCCCCGAACGTGCACGCCCTGGTCGTCACCCAGCACCGCGCCGCCGTCACCCTGCTCAACGACGCCCCTACCTACTCCAAGGACTCACGCCTGTGGGCGGCCCTGGCCGCCGGTGAAATCCCCCAGGACAGCCCGGTCCTGGGCATGATGAGCTGGCGGCCCTCCGTCCTCTACACCGACGGCGAGGAGCACGTCCGCCTGCGCCGGGCCATGGACGACTGCATCGCCCGGATCGACCCCCACCGGCTGCGGGACATCACCCGGCGCAGCGCGCTGTCGCTGATCGCCCGCGTCATCGGCACCGGCCGGGCCGAGCTGATGAGCGACTTCGCCGACGTGGTGCCCATGCTCGTCTTCGCTGAACTCCTGGGCTGCCCACCCGAGATGACCCACCGGATGGTGCGCGCCTGCCAGGACCTCATCGGCGCCGGCCCCGAAGCGGCCCAGGGCGCCCAGGACTTCGCGGGGCTGCTGTTCGAGCTCATCCAGCTGCGCCGTACGCAGCCCGGCCAGGACCTCACCTCCTGGATGATCAACCATGCGGCCAAGCTGAGCGACGAAGAGGCACTCAACCAGCTCTTCTGCGCCGTCGGCGCAGGCATCATCCCCGTCGCCGCCTGCACGGCCTGGACCCTGCACCTGCTCCTGCGCGACGACGAGCACGCCGGCAGTCTCGCCGCCGGCACCCTCACCGTGCGCCGGGCCCTGGAGAAGTCGCTGTGGGAACGCGCGCCGATGGCGAACTTCTCCGTCCACTTCGCCCGCGGCGACACCCACCTCCACGGCGTGCCCCTGCCGGGCCGCGTCCCCATCCTGATCTCCCACGCGGCCGCCAACACCGACCCGTCGCTGCCGCAAGACCACGGCTACGACAGCCGCGCCCACCTCGCCTGGTCCACCGGCCCGCACCGCTGCCCCGCGATCTCCCAGGCCACCACGATCGTGCAGACCGCCGTCGAGACGATCCTCGACCAGCTCTGGGACATGACGCTGAGCGACGACAACCCCGAACCCCCACTGCGCCACGGACCCTTCCACCAGTGCCCGCAGTCGATGCCCGTCACCTTCCGCCCCAAGCCGCACGACCGTCTTCCCGCCAACGCAGGAGGTTTCTCGTGACCAGCACAACCACCCCGGCCGTCACCCTCGACAGCAGCGGCGGCCGCCGCCTGTTCACCCAGGCCGACGAACTCCGAAGCGCTGGCCCCGCCGTCCTGGTCCGCCTGCCGGACAACGTGACGGCCTGGTCGGTCACCCGCGGAGACGTCGCCAAACGGCTCCTGACCCACCCCGACGTGTCCAAGGACGCCCGCACGTCGTGGCCGTCCCACACCCCCGGGTCCATACCGTGGCTGTACGCCTGGGTCGACGTCGTCAGCATGTTCACCTCCGACAGCGACGACCACAAGCGCCTGCGCCAGCTGGTCAGCCGTGCCTTCACCCCCGGCCGGGTCGAAGCGATGCGCCCGGTCCTCCACGCCATCGTCACCGACCTCCTGGACAACCTGGCCGGCCAGGACCGCAGCGTGCCCCTCGACCTGCGCACCCACTTCTCCTACCGGGTGCCCACCCGGCTGATCTGCGACCTGTTCGGCGTACCCGCCGACCAGCGCCCCGAGATGCTCCGTGTCATCGACTCCGTCCTGGCCACCGACGTCACCGCACAGGAAGCCGAAGCCACCAAGCACAACCTCTACCAGGCCATGCAGACGCTCATCGACATCAAGCGGGACTCACCGGGCGAGGACATGACCAGCCTGCTGCTGGCCGCCCACGAGAAGGACGGCGACCGGCTCAGCCACATCGAGCTGATCTCCACCCTGATCCTGATGATCGGCGCCGGCAGCGAAACCGCCGTCGCCCTCATCAACGCCGCCGTGCGCGAGCTCCTCACCCACCCCGACCAGCTGGCGACCGTGCTGGCCGACCCGGCGCGCTGGCACGACGTCATCGAGGAGGCCCTGCGGCTGCACCCGCCGATCATGCACCTCCCCCTGCGCTACGCCACCAAGGACATCGACCTCGGCGAGGACGCCACCATCGCGGCCGGCGACGCCATCCTGATCGGCTTCGGCGCCCCCGGCCGCGACCCCGACATCCACCAGGACCCCGCGGCCTTCCGCATCGACCGGGCCGACAAGGACCACATGGCCTTCGGCCACGGCATCCACTACTGCCTGGGCGCACCGCTGGCCAGGCTCGAAGCCGAGGTCGCGCTGCCGGCACTGTTCGACCGGTTCCCCCAGATCGCCCTGGCCGCCCGCCCCGAGGACCTCGAACCGCAGCGGTCCTTCATCGGCAACGACGTCACCGCCCTGCCCGTCCTGCTGGAGGCCGCGCCGTAGGGCGGACCCGATCGCACACCGGGCGGGGCGGCCCTCTCACCGCCCCACCCGGCCCGCCCCGCCCTCCCTGCCCCCGACCACCACCAGTTCCTCTGCGACCGGGACCCCAGATGACCACCGCTCCACCGATCACGCCCCTCACCGAACCGCACAAGCGCGCAACCGCGCCCCTGCCCTCCGCGACCCAGGAACCCTCGATGACCACCGCCACGACCGCCCCCATCACCCCCATCACCCCCGCCCAGAAGCGGATCGCCGCCCACCTGGTGTGCGGACTGACCAACAGCGAGATCGCCGGCAAGGAGCAGCTGGCCCACGACACCGTCAAGTCCCACATCCGCACGATGCGCCAGAACCTGCGCTGCCCGCAGCGCTCCTCCCGCCCGGTCCTCGCTCACACCCTCCTCCGCCACGCGCAGGTGTCCCCGCCCCCGCTCCCTGCGGGGTGCGGGGCTTTCGAGGCGGACGAAGACGACCAGCGGCTCATCCGCGCCATCGCCGAGCACTCCCGCCCGGCCGACATCGCCCGCGCCGCAGGCATGACGCAACGGCACCTGCGCGACCGCGCCAACGACCTCGCACACCGGGCGGGCGCCGCCGACACCACGCATCTGGTCGCCCTGGCCCACACCCACGGCATCCTCAACAGCGAAGGAACAGCCGCCACGCAGCCCCCGGTCACCGCCCCCCAGGAAGCAGCGGTCTCCGAGGGAGACTTCCAGTGAGCCAGAACCCGCATCCCGCGCTGGAGCCCGACGCCCCGGCCACTCACGCTTCCGTCTACCTGGTGCGGCCGCTGGCCAGCGACGCCGAGCGGGACGAAGCCGCCGCTCTCGTCGAGGACCGCCGCAGCTGGCTCACCCGCCGCGGCCTGCCCCTCCCCGCCCGCCTGGACACCCCCGCGCTCTACCGGGACGCCCAGAGCGCAGCAGTGGGGCTGTTCGAAGACGAGGACCTGCTCAGCTGCCTGATCCTGGACCCGCGCCCCGACCTCCGGCGCTGGGGAACCAACGGCGCAGGCCCCAGCCTGCTTCTGCGCGAGGTCCACACCCTCCCGGGACGCCCGGACAACGCCATCCGGCTCCTCACCCTCTGGGCTGCCGACTACGCCGCGCGTCTCAACCTGCCCTGCGTCAGAGCAGAGGCACCCGCCCGATACCCCCTCAACGTCGACCCCATCACCCGCGTCCTGGACCGCCTGCGGCACATGGGATGGGAGATCCGCGGAACAGGACCCGGCGCCGACGGCGACCAGGCCGCCCTCCTGGAACTGCGGTCCCAGCTCCATCCACGGCTCACGCCGCTCGTCGGCTGCATGGTCCCGCTCGCCCTCTCCGGCTCATCAACCGACAGCCCCGCATCAAAGGGAGCGACCCAGCGATGACAAAGCCACCGCGACTGCCCCCCACCGCCGCGCATCGCCTGACCGGCCCGCCCACGCACGCCTGGCCGTTCGCCGCACCGGGCCCCGCGCACCCGTGGATCCCGCACGACCGCACCGTCGCTATCGCATGTGGCCGCTACTTCGACGCCGTCCGGGTGCGCGCCGACATAGCCGCACCAGCTCTCCGACGCCTCGGAAGCCGCACCGGGCCCATCCTCGCCAACGACATCACCCGCATCTGGTGGTTCCTCCTGACGCCCGGCAAGATCAAGCACGGCCTGTGGAGCCCCGGGGTCCGGGTCCTGCGCCCCGGCACAAGGATCGGCATCCCGCCCCTCCACATCACCACCGGCAAAGACGTGCGCTGGGTGATCGCACCAGGCCACGGTGACACCACCCCCGACCAGCTCTACGAGTCTCTGCCCACCGCAGCAGTCCCCTCGCTCTCCGCAGACCGCCCCGGCACACGCCAGCCCTCCCGCACACAGCAACGCGGCGGACAACCGCGGCCCCTCACACCCGCGCAACTACGCGTCGGCAAACGCCTCCTCGCCGGAGACACCGTGCAGGAAACGGCCGACGAACTCGGAGTGTCCGTCCCCACCATCCGCGAGCACCTGTTGGGCATCAGCCACCGGGCTGGTGGCACCACCTCAGCCGGCCGCGCCACTGCCCTGCTCACCGGACGGCACCTGCCCCCGCCGTCGACCGACGAGATCGCCGCACCTGCCTTCACCGCGCTCGACCTGGCGGTCCTGCACGTGCTCGCCGAGGTCTCCACCGAGGCGACCCTCCCCGCAGAGATGCGTCTCAAGCCCGCTCTCACGGCGTACGCCGCCAGCCTTCGTCACCGGACGGGCGCCCGGAGCAACGCCCACCTCGTGGGCCTGGCCTACGCCTGGGGCCTGCTGGCTCCCACAGCCGAGCGCGGGAGCCAGGCTCCATAACCGCGCTCCCGGCCGGAGCCACTCCGCCCTCTTCACTGACCTCACCACGACGGGCGGCGCGCCATGCCGAGACCAAGATCAGCGAAGCCGGAGCGCAACGAGCAGCTCGGCTGGCAGGAAGCGGTGGATGAGGGCGGTGCCGGGCGCCACGATGGTGAAGTAGTCGTCCAGGCGGACGACTCCGAGCGTACCGGGCGGGCCCCACGGTCGACGCCGTAGTGGGCCAGCGCCCGCTGCGGCGCCCCGCGGGCGATGTGCGGGACACCGGTCAGCGAACGGGGCGAGCGCGCCGGCCTCGGGGAGGCGGTGCGCGGACAACCGCCTGCCCGCCCACCACCGTGCCCGGCCCAAGGAACAGAGCGCCCGCCCGTGCGTCCCGCGCCGGGGCCCAGCCCGAAGACGTGGCCGCCGCCAATCGTCCTCCTCCCGACTCAGCCGAGTTGCCCGAGGATCAACGGATCCCGCCAAAGCCGCTCTGGGCGGCACCCGTCGCCCGTAACGTGCAGCGGCATGACTGTGCTGATCATCGGCGGCAGCGGCTTTCTGGGGGCCGAGCTGGTACGCCAGGCAGTGTCCGCGGGCCAGCGCCCGGCCACCACCTTCCACTCCCGCCCCGGCAGCGACGACGGAGCGGCGTGGCATCACCTCGACCTCCGTGACCCCGCCCGTCTAGAGGAGGTTCTCGACACAGTGGTTCCGGCCGCGGTGATCAACGCGACGAGCGGCGGCGCGGACTGGGCGGTCACCGCCGAAGGCGGTATCCACCTCGGCCAAGCCGCAGCCAAGCGCAGCATCCGCCTGGTGCACGTCTCCAGCGACGCGATCTTTTCCGGCACGGGCCGCGACTGGTACGACGAGTCCTGCCTACCGGATCCGCTCACCCCGTACGGGGCCGCGAAGGCGGCCGCCGAGACCGCCGTACGCCTCCTGTGCGCCCACGCGGCCGTCGCCCGCACCTCACTGATCATCGGCAACGGCCGCTCCGAACACGAGCAGCTGGTGCACGCGCTGGCCGACGGCATCCGGCAGGGCGCCTTGTACACCGACGACATCCGCTGCCCCGTACACGTGGCAGACCTGACCGCCGCCCTGTGGGAGATCACTCGATCCGAAGCCTCCGGCGTGTTCCACCTGGCTGGCCCGGAGGCCCTGAGCCGCTACGAGCTGGGCGAGCTCATCGCCCGCCGCGACGGCCTCGACCCCGACCGGCTGCCCTCGGCGCGCCGCTCCGATACGGGACTGCCCGGCGGGCTCGACGTACGACTCGACAGCCGCGCCACCCAGCAGAAGCTGCACACCCGGCTCCGCGGCGCCCGCGAGTTCCTGAGCGGAAACGCCGTAGAGCTGACCTGAGAGGCACGCTTCCCGACCCTGTGGACGAGGGGTACAGGTTTCGCAGGGCGGCCTTCGGGCAACCGCGGAGGACGGCGGTCCTTTGACCGACTCGATATTGCTCCCGACTACGCCGGTGATCAGCAGCGTCACGGCCGGTGGTGGAGCATCGCCGTCACGCCGCCCTCCTCTCTGGCCTCGTCGGAGATGCCGCGTAGGACCGCGGCCGGGGCCCCGCGGCCTCGCTGGCCGAGGATGATTCCGGCGGCGGCTGCGATCAGGTCAGTGAGCGCTTCTTCCTGTCGCTTGCCCTCGTGGTCGGTAATCCGCAGGGGTGCCACGCCCGCCGCGCCGATCGAAAGGACGGTGACCCCCCGCCGGTCGGCGCGGCCGTCGAAGTCCGCAATCGCCACGGCGACTTGGGCGCCGGTGTGGGTGATCAGGGCATCACGCAGGGCGCGGGCGGAAGCATCGGGGGCCGCTGGCAGCAGCCACGCACCCTCGGTGCCGGCGCGGTCGATCCCGGCCGAGGTGAAGATCCACTCGGCGGGGATGCCGGCCCGCTCCATCGCCAGGACGAATCCGGTGCTGTGTTCCAGGTAGTGGTCGCGGAAGAGCAACGCCCAGCCGTCGAAAGCCTGCTGCGGAGTAGTGCTGTAGCGCTCCAGCAGCGGCATGGCGGCCCGGATGCCGTCCAGTTCGCTGTCGGTGTAGGGCAGGGCGCGGGCGGACAGTGCGTCGTGGAGTTCGGCGGCGAGCCAGCCGGCGCCGGGGGTGGGATCGATCAGGATCTCCACGGCGGCCGGAGCAGGGAGCTGAAAGCCCAGCGTGCGCGGCGCCTGGGGCGGCAGTGTCTTCCACCGCACCGTCACCAGGAAGTGCGAGTCGGGGCTGGCGAGGTGGATCGCGTTGTGGTCTGCCTGGTGGCACTGAAGCTGATGCCGCTCGGCAACTGCGGTAGCGGCGGCGATCACCGCGGCGGAGTCGACCGGTCCGCGCAGGACCGTCCAGTCGCCCTCGGCCAGCAAGGCTGTCGTGGACATCGTGCCTTCCCTGTCTCTCTGGCACCGGCCGTCGGCCGAGAACGGTCAGCGGCTGCGGGACACCTGGGCGAGTGCGGTTTCGACGTCGGCCAGGTTCTCCAGCAGCCGGTGGGCGGCTGCGTGCCGCAGCAGCCAGAACTGGTCCAGGTCGTCTTGGAGGAGGCCCGGCCGCAGGTAGTGCTGCTTGACCCCGTACAGGCTGGTCATCAGCTGCAGCAGCGCCACGCGGGCGCACGCGGTGACGTCGGCTGCCGGCAGGTGGGGGTTGGTGTCCAGGTAGGCGGCCACGAGGTTCACGCCGGCGGCGATCCAGTCGTCGTTGAGGACGACGGCGCGCGGGTCGAAGGCGATGCGGCCCAGTTCGTAGGCGACCAGGAACGGGTCCGGGGGGAGGAAGTCCAGCACGGCGGTCAGCGTGTCGCCGTCGAAGAGCAGGTTGACCGCGGAGTAGTCGCCGTGCAGGACCTGACAGGTGAGCTGGGGAAGGCCGGCCAGGAGTTCGGGGATGCGGTGCAGCACCGCGCGCCGCTCGGCCAGGGTCCGAAGCGCGGCTTCGTCGAACGCGTCGCGCTGCGCGCGCTCACCCGCGATGCCCAGCAGCTTGACGGTGGTGGCTTCCAGTTTGTCGATGTCCGGGTGCATCCACTTGTCGAGCTTCGACGACGGGTCGGCCCCGGCCGGGTGATCGGCGAACGCCACATGGATGCGGCCCAGCGCCGCGCCGGCGGCACGCTGCTGGGCAGGGTTCAGCCCGGTCTCGACGACCGTGCCGGACACCCACTCCCACACGGAGACCGCGACGCGGTCCTGGGAGACGATGCTGCGTCCGTCGGTCGAGCGCCGCACCCTGGCCACCGGGACCTGGTGCGTGCCGGCCAGGGCGGCCTGGTCGACCGCCTGCTGCTCAGCCGCCAAGTCCGCGCCGTTCTGGTACCGCTTGACGAACAGCACTTCATCCCCGGCCTGGGCACGGTAGTTGACGGTGACCTGGCCGATCGGCAGCCGCTGAAGTACCACGGCGGGCAAGGCGTAGGCGCCTGCGAGGACCGAGGCGAGATCAGCGTGCGCGTCCGGGTCCAACACGACCCCTCCTTGTAACCTGTCGTGACCGGAGGGACACTCTATGGTCTCGCCGGGGAGGTGGAACCATACTCGGCCCACCACCGGCAGGCGGACCGGTATCGCTCCAGGCAAGCCTGCGCGGTGCGGCGCCGGCCGGTCCACTCCACGGCGAGCTCGATGCCATGCCCGCCCGCGATCCGTTGCGCGGCCCGCGCAGCGACCATCCTGTGCCCGGCCGTGTCCAGTCCGAAGCCGTCGTCGGACAGATGCACGACCCGGGCGAACCCGAGAACCCGCTGCAGCGCGGCATCCGCGCCTGGGCCTGCGGACGGTACGGCAGCGGCCAGTTGCGCGGTGTCGGCCAGCAGCCGCAGGCGGGGCCATCGCTCCAGCAGCACCTCCAGCGCGTTCAGCGCGGCGGGCTCGAGCCAGTCGGGGTGGTGGAGCTCGACCAGCAGCGGGAGTTCGGCCTCCGGCAGCTCGCCACCGTGCATGGCCTGAAACAACCGGCCCCACGGGACGGTGCGGCCCAGCAGCCGCACCCACCCGGCGCCCAGCATCACCCCGGCGGCATCGAGCCGCTCCAGCTCCGTCCGGGCGCGGGCTCGTGCTTCCTCGTCGGCGGTGAACAGGTCGGCCAGGTCCAGATTCGCCGTCACCCCGGTGACCGGCGCCAACTGCCGTGCGCACCGGCTCACCGCCCTGACCACCACCCTCCCGCAGGTCCAGTCCATCCGATGCCGCACCCTCCTCGCCCGAGTCCGCACAGCCGCCGGTCGGCAACTGCGCACCGCCGGACACAGTGATGCGCTCGACGCCCTGCGCACGGCACTATCGTCACCATGACCTCGCTGCTCCAAGCCGCCCCCGAATGGACGCTCACCGCCGTCCCCTACGGCAGCCCCGACGCCCGCGCGCTCGCCCATGCCCTCCACCAGGAGCAGCTGGCCACCTACGGCACCGCCGACGACCCCGAAGCCACCGAGGAGGCGGAATTCAACGCCCCCAGCGGCCTGTTCCTCGTCGCCCGGTTCGGGGACGGACCGGCACTGGCCTGCGGCGGCTGGCGCACTCTCAACGCCTCGGCTGCCGAGATCAAGCGGATGTACGTGGCGCCGGCCGCTCGCGGGCAGGGACTCGGGCGCCGGATCCTCGCCGCTCTGGAACAGGACGTGCTCGGCCGCGGCCCCACCGAGATCCTGCTGGAAACCGGCATGCGCAACGTCGCCGCCCTCGGCCTGTACGCCGCATGCGGCTACGAGCCGATCCGCTCGTACGTCCCCGGCCGCAACCCCGGGATCAACCGGGCACTGAGGAAGGTCATCCGGCCGCAGCCGGCGTCCCATCCCCCCGCCGGCCTGCTCGTGTAGCACGCGCCTCAGGCCCAGGATCCGGTGCGGGTGACGGGACGAGGGTGATGTGCATCCACGGCACGGCGTGCTCGCGGAAGGAGTGGCCCAGTGGTTCGATGCCGCTCTGGTCAGCGAGGCTGAACCCGGTGACCATGGCCATGTCGGAGTCGTCGGCGATGGACACGAGCTGCGATCCGCAGTCGGGACAGAAGCCGCAGCGAAGGGTGGGGTAGGGGTACCACCATTTCGGCTCGCCGCCGGAGCCAGTCCAGCTCAGCGAGTCCTTGGGGAACCCCACCCATAGCACGGCGGGCCCGCCGGACACCCGAGTTTCTCGCTCACAGGAGCACAGGTGCGGGTCGTCCGGAATGCCGCTGACCTGGTAGGAAATGTGGCCGCACGCGCAGTGCCCTGTCCGGACATGCATCTGGGGACCGGTGGTGGAGGCGGTGTTCGGCGACAGGCTGTGGGCAGGCTCGGTCGGCAGCGGCGCAGTGGGTGCGGTCTGCTTGCCGGCAGCAGGCGATGAGCTGGTCATGGGAGTCCTCGCTTCGAGGTGGGCCCGGCCTCCTGGGGTCGGGCAGGGACTGTCAGAGGGCGAACGTGTCGAGGGCCGGTTCGGTGATGGGCTGGCGTACGGCTTTGGGGATGCCGAGCCGGTTGCGGGCTTGGTGGAGGGCGGTGAGCTGGTCGGCGGCCGGCTCGCCCCAGTCGAAGAGCTCCAGGGTCTGTTCGGGTGTGGCCAGGATGCGGATGTAGGTGCGGCCGGTGGCCGGATCGACAGGCGCAGGCCCCAGGCGGGTGAGCGCGGCGGCGTACCGCAGGCGGGAGCACGTTTCGTCGTGGGCGGCAAGGTGCCCGATGAACAGCGGTTCCCCGATGTCGGCTGCGGCCTCCTCGTGGATCTCCCGGCGCAGTGTGAGCAGAGGGTCGCCGCGGTCCTGGAGTTCGGGAGTGCCGCCGGGCAAAGCGAGCGGGTTCGTCGCGAACTGGAGCTGGAATCCAGGGAACCCACGCGTGAGTGGCCACTCTGGAAGGGAGAGTATGGCGGGTTGCGCTCCTCGCGGCGGCTGGGCTCCGGCGCCACGGTCTCGGGCCGCACCGAGTTGGGCGGAGTTCTCTACAGCACGGGGAGCCGGAGGTTCAGCTGTCCACCGAGCGGGACTCGTAGCGCGCTCAGGACGTGTCCCGTCTCAGTTCCGCCGCAGTATGGCTCAACCAGCACTTCGGAGTGCCTCACGACCATCTCATCTGCGCCGCGACACCAACGACAAGATTGTCGGTCCAGCATGACGACTTCCGCATCTCTACCCGCCACAGCCCCCGTGGCTCGGTCGGAACCGGCCTGGAACTATCTGGTGTCGGCGTACACGTGAACGCGGCTCTGGCAAGATTTTCGTAGGCGGAGAACATCGCGGTGCAACGGTCGGCCGGTCCGTTAGCGTCGGCGCAGGTGGGCGATCAGGACGACGCGGTGGCGGAGAAGAGAGACGCTGGCACGTCCGGCCGTGATCCGTTTCTGCAGCTTGACGTCGGCGATGCGGCCTTCGTTGACTCCGGAGTTGTAAGGGGTCGTAGCGTGACCACGACGCCGTGGTCGCCGCGCTCACACTCCCGTACAGCAACGGCCCCACCGAAGGCGTCAACACCAAGACTAAGCGCATCGCACGCCAGATGCGCGGGCGAGCAGATTTCGCACTCTTCCGCCACCGCATCCTCCTCGGATAGAACCACTCTGCGTCACCACCGAATGTGGGACAGGGCCGTTTACTGGACAGACCCTCCCGTGTGG